>NZ_JADOUW010000001.1:0-1401973 GCF_015752175.1 Pedobacter sp. CAN_A7
TTCCGCTTATGGGGTTGGTTCTCTTTGTTAATCATCGGTTTTCTACCTTTAGCACGAGGTTCCAATCCTACCAATCCAAACTTATCCAGTTTTTTCCGCCAACCAAGGATCATGGCATCACTGGAAAGGTCAAAGCGTATGCGAGCCTCCCTTAAAGATAAGTTTTCTTCTCGAACTACCTGAAGTACATTCAACTTAAAGGATGAGCTAAAATTCCGTTTCCCTCTTCTTGGAAGCAAACCCAATGCCCCAAGATGTTTGTGTGCCAGAAGCCAATCTTCAATCAAAGAGGATGATATTCCGTATTCTTCAGCGATTGAGTTTGCGGAACGATGGTGTTCCATCATTTGTTTTAAGCAATCTAATTTGAATTCAAAACTGTGTTTCTTTTTCTTTATCATAAAAATGCCCCCAGAAAGTGTCTAACTTTTTGGGGGCATTGCAATTCGACGCTGTAGCCTTTTTTGTTTTAATACTTTGTGGTAAAGGTGGAAAGTACCTATTTCACGGTCCGTATATACACTCTATTTTCATAAAACCGTTCGTTTCTTTAAACCTTTTCCTCCGCTAACTCCTTATTAGTAAAGTTGTTTAACAATTAACGAATCGCCATTTTTCATTAATAAGCGGTGATTGTAAACGTTTAATTAAATCAGTCAGCAGATGGAAACGTTAATAGGTTTAAGCGAAATTTAAAGGATCTTTTATGTTAAGTACGCTAAGCCGACCAAAACTTCGTGTCTTTACCTGGCATATTCATGGTAGCTATCTGTTTTACCTGTCGCAGGGAAATTATGATCTTTACATTCCGGTTAAGGATGAAAAATCAACGGGTTATTATGGACGCGGGGAAACATTTCCATTTGGTGATAACGTTGTGGAGGTTCCTGCTGCTGAGGTTAAAAATATGGAGTTCGATTTGATCCTTTTTCAGACCGATGAGAATTATTTTGAAGACCAGTATGAAATTCTTTCGGAAAGTCAGCGTAAACTTCCCAGGGTTTACCTGGAACATGACCCACCATGGGGGCATCCTACCAATAGCCGCCATCCTTTAAATGATCCTGATGTTATCCTTGTTCACGTAACACATTTTAACCAACTCATGTGGGATAACCATCACCTCACCGCTCGTGTAATTATGCATGGTGTGACTATGCCAGCGCAAACCTATACTGGAACCTTGAACCGCGGCCTGGTGGTCATCAACAATTTGCCAACCAGAGGCCGCTTGCTCGGACTGGATATATTTAACGAAGTACGTAAGCATATTCCTTTAGACGTGGTTGGTATGGGGGCAGAAGAATATGGTATCGGCGAAGTGTTACATCCCAATTTGCCTGCATTTATGAGTCAGTACCGCTTTCTGTTTAACCCCATCCGCTATACAAGCTTAGGTTTAGCGGTTTGTGAAGCCATGGCACTGGGCATGCCTATTGTTGGCCTGGCGACTACGGAGATGGCTGTTGCTATAAAAGATGGGCACTCGGGATTTATTCACACCGACGTCGATTACCTTATTGAACGGATGAAATTCTTATTAGACGATCATTCTGCAGCAATGGCGATGAGCAAACACGCCAGAGAAATTGCACTGGAAAAGTTTAATATTAATCGGTTTACACAAGAATGGGAAGCCTTGTTCCAGCATGTGATCGATGGCGACTATGCTTCTGAATACACGAAAATATTGCCCTGACCGCTAAATCAAATGATGATGAAAAAGAAAATTGCAATGATCAGCGAACATGCCTCGCCACTAGCATCTTTAGGTGGGACAGATGCTGGCGGACAAAATGTGTATGTTGGGCAATTGGCCATTCAGCTTGCTCATCAAGAATATGATATTGATATCTATACCCGATGGGAAGATGCTAATTTACCCAGGGTGGTCAACTATCATCCAGGCGTTCGGGTTATCCATGTTCAGGCTGGACCAGTGAAATGGATTGCCAAGGAAGAACTTCTAGGATTGATGGAAGAGTTTAAACAAGATATGCTGGCATTTATCGCAAGTCAGCAACTGGAATATCAACTTATTCATGCTAATTTCTGGATGTCGGGCCTGGTGGCCATGCGGCTTAAAACACTGTTAAATATTCCATTTGTAATTACCTTTCACGCTCTCGGGCATATCCGGATGCGCTATCAAAAAGAACAAGATAAATTTCCTCCAGAGAGATTGGTTATTGAAGAGGCAATAGTTAGGGAGGCTGACCGTATCATCGCAGAATGTCCACAAGATTTTGAAGACCTGCTCCATGAATACCACGCTGATCCTGCAAAACTGGCGATTATTCCATGCGGCTTTAATCCAAATGAATTTTTCCCGGGGGATAAAAACATGGCTAAACTACGGCTAAACCTGCAGCAACAGGATGTTTTGATTTTACAACTGGGACGTATGGTACCACGTAAAGGAATTGACAACGTTATCCGAGCCCTGCCATTACTACATACGCCCGGTAAAAAGGTGAAGCTGATGGTTGTAGGAGGTGAGGCTGGAGAACCACATGATGAATTATGCCGTTTAAAAACGCTAGTAAGCCAGTTGGGACTGGAGGAACAGGTTATTTTTTACGGCCGTCAGGACAGGGCAGTGCTCCAAAATTTTTATGCTGCTGCAGATGTCTTTATCACTACCCCCTGGTATGAGCCTTTTGGTATTACCCCATTAGAGGCTATGGCCTGTGGTACACCCGTGATCGGATCCAATGTAGGTGGCATAAAACATACCGTTGTTGATGGAAAAACAGGGTTTTTAGTGCCCCCAAAACAGCCGGCACTGCTTGCTGACCGTATTTCACTGCTGGTAAATAACCAACGTCTGGTAGTACACATGAGTAAACTGGCCTTAGAACATGTTCATCAACATTTTACTTGGGAAAAGGTAGCGGCAAAGATGCTGGATTTATACCAGGGTTTGATTGTCAAAGAGGAGGACAGCCAACGCGAAGCAGAACTGCAGGTGATCAACCAGGCCTTCGAAGATGCTGCTGCCACTTTTAACAGGTCTGCTGCTAGCTTGAGTAATCAGGTATGTGAAGCTGCGGCAATGATGAGTAAAGCCCTGCAGGATGGCGGCAAGATTTTGGTTTGCGGCAATGGTGGGAGTGCTGCTGAAAGTCAGCATTTCTCTGCAGAATTACTCGGCAGGTTTGAAATACCTTACCGAAAGGCACTACCAGTTATTGCTTTAACATCCGACAATGCGTTGCTAACGGCTTGGGCAAATGATTTCGGCTTTGAAGAGATTTTTGCCCGTCAGGTTCAGGCTTATGGAAATGAAGGTGATGTTTTATTATGTTTAAGCACCAGTGGCCAATCACCTAATATTATCAAAGCACTCCATACAGCACGAAAACAAGGTATGTTTTGCATCAACATGCTGGGAAAAGATGGAGGCGAGGCTGCAGGCCTGGGTCATGTGAATTTAATTGTTCCTTCTCCTAGTACCCAACGTATTCAGGAAGTTCATTTGCACCTGGTTCATCTGCTTTGCGGCTTGATTGAGAAAAGGATGTTTGGCGAACAACCAGTACAGAAACCAGCTGCCAGCGAAAGTTTTCCATTTAAAGTAATTATTAACAACAAAGTTCAACAGCACTATGGCAGTTAGAAAAGCCATATTTCTGGATAAAGATGGGACTTTGATCCCTGATCGGCCCTATAACGTTGACCCCGATAAAATTTCATTGTCGGCCAATACCATCGATGGTTTAATTGCCCTGCAAGAAGAAGGTTTTATGTTGTTGATCATATCGAACCAATCGGGTATTGCCAGAGGTTTTTTTGATCATGATGACTTGTTACACGTGGAGCATAAAATTAGAAGCTTATTACAAGCTAAGGGTTTGAGTTTAGCTGGTTTTTATTATTGTCCTCATCATCCGGAAAGTGAAATCGCGGAATACAGGCAAGATTGCTCCTGCCGTAAACCTAAACCTGGACTTCTTTTAGAAGCAGGACTTGATCACCAGATTGACCTATCCCAATCCTGGATGATTGGTGATATTCTGCATGACATTGAAGCTGGGCATAGGGCAGGTTGCAGAGCCATATTGATTAACAACGGTAATGAAACTGTCTGGGAAATGAATGCAGCGCGTATACCTGATGCGTTGGTTGACAACATTGATGCGGCGGCCAAGTACATTTTAAACAAAATTAAAAGAACGGATGAAGATGAGAAAGGATTACCAGCAGCTCAGCGCTAGATTTAAGAACCACCAGGTATTGGTGATAGGCGATTTTATGTTGGATGCTTATTTTGAAGGCAGTTGTACCAGGGTTGCCCCCGAGGCACCTGTACCCGTTATTGATATACATCATAAACATTATTGCCTAGGAGGTGCCGCTAATGTGGCAGCTAATCTTTGCGCTATGGGTTGTGAAGTGATATTTTGCACCGTAATTGGGAGTGATGAGCATGGCGAAATGGGACGGCAATTGTTAATAAAAGCAGGTTTGCCTGATAGGCTAGTGATTTCAGATCTCCAACGAACGACCTTACTGAAAACCCGGATTTCTACGCCCCGACAAACATTGTTACGCTATGATGAAGGTACAATCACACCACTGACTGCAGATACAGAAACCATATACCTTGATCACATTAAATATGTATATGATCAGTGTGATGCTATTATCATCGCTGATTACGGGAAAGGCATCATCACCAGTGGCGTTATCAATTGTCTGGGAAACCTGAAAGCAGGAAAGCAAAAAATTATAGCTGTAGATTCGAAGCGGATTGAAGCTTTCTCAGGTTTAAAACCCGATCTGATCAAGCCAAATTATGAAGAAGCCATAAAACTTTTGGGTTTATCTTTTGAGGCTGATCATAGAAAAGCGCAGTTAAGGCCTTATGGCCAGGAATTGTTTCGTTTGGGGCAGGCGAAGGTTACGGCACTGACTCTTGATAGTGAGGGTTCCATGTTGTTTAACGGCGCTGATTGCGTTTACGAAAGTGTTGCACCTGCGGTGATGAGCCGGCAGCAGGTTAGTGGGGCTGGCGACACTTATATCAGTGCCGCTTTATTGGCCCTGCTCAGCGGTGCAACAATGGAACAGTTGGCAGAATTGGCAACCATGGCCGCCAGCATTGGGATAGAAAAAGAGCATACTTCGATATGCACGTTGTCAGAATTGCAGGAAGTTTACGGTGAGGCAGATAAATTTATGGTGTCCGCAACACTGGTGCGAGAGACTTTTAAAAAGTATAAAGCACAGGGAAAACGAATTGTATTTACGAACGGCTGTTTTGATATTCTGCACAGCGGACATGTAAGTTACCTCCATCAGGCTAAACAATTGGGTGATATTCTGGTGGTTGGCTTGAATAAGGATGAGAGCATCAGGCGATTAAAAGGAAATAACCGACCGGTTAATACCTTGCCAAACAGGACCGCTGTGCTTGCCGCTTTAGCCTGCGTAGATCATGTTATCCCTTTTGGGTCCGTAAAAGACGATACCCCTATTTCGCTCTTAAAAATGATACAGCCGGATGTATTTGTCAAAGGAGGAGATTATGAAAACAGGTTGCTTCCGGAAGCGGAAACCCTCCGCAAACTTGGGTGTGAAATAGCCTTTCTTCCTTATGTTTCAAATCAATCTACTACAGAGGTAATTAGCCGGATGGATGATCAGGCACGCCGGAAGTTATCCTTATTGAATTAATATGGAGGGGTGGAAGGCTTGTCGCAACATCCTTGTGGTAAGGGCAGATAACATGGGCGACGTATTGCTTTCCACGCCGGCAATCAGGGCGCTAAAAGAAACATTTTCCGCTAAAATTACTCTGCTAACATCAACGAAGGCGCAAGGGCTTAACACTTTATTGCCCGAAATAGATGAATTTTTGGTGGTGGATGTGCCATGGGTACAAAATGATGAAGCGCATGACCCGGGGGCTTACCTAAATTTATTGGTTAAGCTACGGGAGCGGACCTTTGATGGCTGTGTTATTTTCACCGTGTACAGTCAGAATCCTATGCCCGCCATTTTGCTAGCTTATCTATCGGCCATTCCACTGTGTCTGGCATATTGCCGCGAAAATCCTTATCACCTGCTAAGCCATTGGATTCCAGATCCTGAACCTTACCAATTAATTAAACACCAGGTGACAAGAGATTTAGACCTTGTGGCCGCCATTTCTGCATACACAACGGATGAGCGGCTGAAGATTAAGCTGCAACCTGGCCTCTTTGAACAAGTACAAATGAAAATGAAGCAAACTGGGGTTGCCATTACAGCAAAGAACTATTATGTGTTACATCCCGGCGTAAGCGAAGAAAAAAGGAAATATCCCAAGGAACGGTGGATCGCCTTGGCAAGAAAGTTAAGTGCGCAAGAATCGCTGCCCGTCCTTCTTAGTGGCAATAAGTCGGAAGCAGGGTTGGTCTGGGCTATTGCCGAAGCTACGGGGTGTACACCCATTGCCGGACTGCTGGCACTAGATGAATTTGCAGCTTTGCTTGAAAATGCAAAAGCGGCAGTTTCTGTAAATACCGGCACTGTACACCTGGCTAGTGCAGTGCAAACACCAGTAGTGGTTTTATATGCGCAGACCAATCCACAGCATATTCCCTGGTTAGTGGATCATAAGGTATTGCCATACGGTGTACCTGCCCATTTAAAAAGCAGGAATGAAGTGCTGCGGTGGGTTGATCAACAGCTTTATTCGGCAGCGGCTCCTTTTCCCGAGCCTGATGAAATACTTTTAGCATTGAAAACTATAACCGGAAAAACAACGCAGTAACCTCTTTTAACACGGCATGATAATCTGTAGTTTTCGTCCAGTCGATGGTGGCATGTAGGTTTTTGTCAAGAGGAGCCCAACGTTCTGTTTCCCCATCCATGCTGATGATCACACTTTGAGTGGCCAGCGCTGATGCCAGATGAGAGACACCGGTACAATTAGCAATTAAAGCATAAGCATGATCGATTAAAACGGCTACTGAACCGATGGTGGTTTTGCCAGCGGCAACGATGGGTGGATATTTCATGAGTTTAATCACTTCATTAATGATTGGAATTTCATCTTTAGTGCCTGTAATAACCACCTGATAACCAGATTTCTGGCAATAGTCGCCCAACGACGCAAAATAAAGTGAGGGCCATTGTCGCCAGTTACCCCTCGACCCGGGATGGATAACTATATAGCGTCCATTATTTACTGGTAATTTAAGTTGATGAAAATCATCTTCATCTTGTTTGGTTGTTGGAAATTCCAGGTCTGTACCTGTTGAAGGTATACCCAGAAAAGCCATGAGCTCCAGGTGTCTGTTAATTTCGTGTCCATGGTTTGGGTAAGGCATGAAAAATAAACCAGGGTTTAATGGCTGAGGAGTTGGAGAAAATCCTGCGACATACCGTGCACCGAAAGTTTGGAGTAATTGGTTAACAATGGTGCCGTTTCCTTGCATTTGCAACACCATATCAAATTGATGTGCTTGTACACGTTTTAAGAAAGTATCAAATAATGTTTGGTTAAAGTTCTGTTCTGGTAAACCCGGGTAACCTGGAAAGGCGATGAAATCATCAAAATAATTAGGAAAACGTGGTATTAATTCTTTTGCCCAGGGTAACCCGATTAAGGTAATATGTACCGAAGGATGTGCTTTACGTAAAGACCGGATAGCTGGAATAGCGCATAACATATCCCCCAATTGTAGGGCTCGGAAAATTGCGATTGTTTTTACTGTTGAATCTATCATATTATATAAAGACTATGCGATATTTTACAGATCCATATACCCGCCAGAAAATGGAAAGAAAAGGGATGAAAAAAGAGGTGATGATCATTTCTGTAACCTGACTAAAAGATTTATGCCGGTTTTGCAGCCGTAAGCCAATGAATTGACCAACAAGCAGTGTAAATAACAATGCATTGATGACAGCTAAGTATTGATGTTGCTGTATGATGCACCACAGGAGTAAACTTAAAAAAAGCAGCATGAAGTAATATCGGCCAATGGAAGAGTGTATTTTCTGGCGGTATAAATCTGGATATTTTTTGAAAAGCAGCGCATCGTACAAGCCTTTTTTTTGTTCTTTTAGGCTGATGCCCCATGGAACTGCCCTTACGGGATGTATAACCAGGGCCTGATCTACTTTCACAATTTCTACCAGGTTACGGATGAATTTAAATTGAAGATCACTGTCTTCACGCCAGGCCATCTTAAACCTTTCATCAAACCCACCAACTCGTAGTAAAGCAGCTCGTGTGCAGGCACAATTGGCTGTAATAAATTCTGCCTGCGTTAAGTGCGCAAGGTTAATGGCAAAGTCGGTTTTCTTTGCTGGTAAAGGAACGCGGGTTTGTCCGGTGTAAGCGATAAATGTTTGACCCTGTTCAGCATGCAGGAAGGCAGCAAGCCAATGAGGCGAGGGAACGCAATCGTCGTCTGTAAAGGCAATAATGCGCGATTTTGCCTGTTTCCAGCCATGATTCCGTGCTGCTGCCGGGCCTCCTTTTTCGATCTGCAGGAAGTTAAGGTGGAGGTTTACAGAAGTCAACCAGTTTTCGATAATATTTTTTGTAATTAAATCAGGGCCATCGCTCACCACGATGACCTTATAATCATTTTTATTGATCGATTGTGCTTCAAGTGCTTGCAAACACCTAATCAATAGCCTGGGTCTTTTGTAAGTAGGAATGATCACTGTGATTTTTTCGATCATGATATTTTTCAATTAAAAAAGAACCCATAACCAGGGCATCAAAAGGTGAACTCCAAAAACAAGCGATGGCATCACGGGGACTGCATACGATGGGTTGACCCAGGGTATTAAAAGAAGTATTGACTAAAACAGGAACTCCGGTTTTCTCTTTAAAAGCTTTTAACAGCTTATAATAAGCAGGATGTTGAGTTTCGTTGATGGTTTGAATGCGTGCCGTGCCATCCACATGAGTGACGGCGGGAATTTGTCCGGCTTTGTGTTCAGAAACATCATAAATAAAAAGCATAAATGGAGAACTTTGGGCGTGATTAAACCATTCAGCGGCATCCTCTTCCAATACAACGGGAGCCACGGGACGGAAATCTTCGCGATCTTTCACTTCATTTAAGCGGCTTTGCATTTCCATATCAATCGGGGAGGCAAGGATAGAACGGCTTCCCAATGCCCGGGGCCCAAACTCCATGCGGCCCTGGAACCATCCAACAATCTTATTTTCTGATAAAAGCTGTGCCGTTTCCACAGCAATGTCAGCCATTTTGTGATAGGGTACTTTGGCCCAGTTAAGAAATTTTTCAATCTCCTGGTCTGTAAATTCAGGCCCCCAGTAGGCATGGTTCATGGTGAATGATCTGGCAGCATGTTTACGTTCTTTAGTATCCACCCAAAGGGCAGCACCCAAGGCAGTTCCTGAATCACCGGCAGCTGGTTGTACCCAAATGTTCTTAAATCGACTGCGGTCCCGAATACGGCCGTTTAACACGCAGTTAAGTGCTACACCACCAGCGAGGCACAAATTATCTTCTCGTGTGGTTTCCTGAAGCCAGTTGCATATTTCTACAACACTTTCTTCCAGAACCACTTGCAGCGAATGGGCAAGGTTAAAATGGTGGCTGGTAAAGGCGTCATCTCTGTTGCGTGCAGGGCCAAACCATTCTTCAAAAGGCTCTTGTTTGATGCTATACTGCCCATGGTTGCCTAGTTGGATAATTTCTCTGAAGTCATTTACAAACGCTGGTTTTCCATAAGAAGCAAGTGACATGACTTTGTATTCATCTGATGAATGCAGAAAACCTAAATAGGTGGTTAGTTTCTCATAGAGAAGTCCGAATGAATGAGGCAGGTTAACCTGACCTAATCTATCGAGCGTAGTACCATGACCAACATTATAGGTAGTAGTGGCAATTTCACCCCTGCCATCTAAAGTAATTACTGCTGCATCCGGATACGGTGAAGGAAGGAAAGCACTGGCTGCATGCGCAATATGATGTTCTACAAAATGCCACTGCCAGTCATTTTCTGTAGTTCCTTTAAATCTGTTTTGCAAATGGTGAGGGTAGCCATCTACCAATTGCGCAGGCGCATTCAGGATGGAGGATAGAAAAAGGTTATCCCATGAATTATCTACAACCTGATTCTCTAGTGAAGGATAAAATGGAATCTTAATCGAAGTAGCATTCACCTGCGATTTAGGTATCACTAAGTAAGGGTTAAAGGAATAGGCAATATGGTCAACATCTTTCAGGTGTATGCCAGCAACCTGCAGACAATAGTCAATGGCATGGAAAGGTAGTTCGTAAGTGGAAAAAGGAACCGGACGTTTTCCATGTTTGATATGTGTGAATCTTTCGTCCTCTACAGCAGCCAGAAGCTGGCCATCTTTAATAATGCATGCGGAAGAATCATGAAAAACCGCGTTAATTCCAAGTGTATACATTTAAAGTGATTTTTGATGGGCATGTGATAGTTAAACGAACCACATATACAATTGATTTGGAAAGTTTAAAATCAGGTATTATCACTGTATATTGAGTATTTCTACTCATTTAATTTTGATTTAACGCATACAAAATGAGTAGTTTATGTGAAAAACAATGTTAGCTATTGGCTTGTTGAAAAAGCAGTAATCATCAATTGTCACTGATTGTTACTATAGACCATATAGCGTAAACAAAATGAAAAATAATATGTCTTCACCACCTCGCCACCTCCTTTGTTTTTCCCATTTAAGATGGGATTTTGTATTTCAAAGACCACAACACCTACTATCCAGATTTGCTAAAGACATGCAGGTCTACTTTTTTGAAGAGCCCATATTCGACACCGTGGGTGATGCATACCTGGATATTTCTAGCAGAGCAAAGCAGCTGGACATAGTCGTACCCCATCTTCCACAGGGTTTAGACGGAAAAACCATTAATCAGATACTTGTGCAATTATTAGATGATTTTCTTGGTGCCGGAGTTCTTGACGATTGGACTTTTTGGTATTACACGCCAATGGCATTAGCTTTTACTGAAAAATATAAGCCGAGAATGGTTATTTACGATTGTATGGACGAGCTTTCTGCTTTTGATTTTGCACCTCCGGAGCTCATCGGGCTTGAGAAAAAACTCATGGCTAAAGCAGATTTAGTTTTTACTGGGGGTTATTCTCTTTATGAAGCTAAAAAGCAACAACATGCCAATATCTATCCATTTCCAAGCAGCATAGAAAAAGAACATTTTGCTAAAGCGAGATCTTGTCAGGTGGCTCCAGCTGATCAAGCCGATATCGCGGGCATCAAGTTGGGGTTTTTCGGTGTTATTGATGAACGTTTTGATATTGAACTCATCAGGGATATTGCAATACGGCGCCCGGACTGGCAGATAATACTCATTGGACCAGTGGTCAAAATTGCAGAAGATGTGTTACCTAGAAACAAAAATATACACTATCTGGGGCAGAAAAGTTATCAGGAACTTCCCGATTATTTATCAGGATGGGATGTGGCATTGATTCCTTTTCAACTTAATGAGTCAACGCGGTTTATTAGTCCGACCAAAACGCCAGAATATCTGGCCGCCGGGGTTCCTGTGGTATCCACACCTATTAGGGATGTGGTGAAGCCGTATGGAATTAGAAAATTAGTTCATATCGGTGAAAATGCTGGGGAATTTATCGAAGCCATAACATCCGAATTGTCGCATACGGGACGTAAAAAATGGTTAAAAAGTGTAGATAATTTTTTATACACCATATCCTGGGATGACACTTATAAGAGAATGAACAGACACATTCAGAATCAAATTAATGATCATAGTATTTCCATAGCAAGTTAAATATATGTACGACTATCTAATTGTTGGCGCCGGATTTGCCGGTAGTGTGTTAGCAGAGCGCCTCGCTAACCAATCGAATAAAAAAGTCCTGATCATTGACAAGCGTAACCACATTGCTGGAAATGCTTATGACCATTACGATGATCACGGGATTTTGGTTCATAAATACGGACCGCATATTTTCCATACCAATAGTAAAGAAGTATTTAACTATTTGTCAAGGTTTACGGAGTGGCGTAATTATCAGCATCGTGTATTGGCTAATGTTGACGGACAACTATTACCGATTCCAATAAACCTGAATACCATCAATAAACTGTATGGTTTAAACCTGAATAGCACTGAGGTGAAGGAGTTTTTTGAATCAAAAGCAGAAAAGAAAAATGAAGTATTGACTTCTGAAGATGTGGTGGTATCAGTGGTGGGAAGAGAATTATATGAAAAGTTTTTCCGTGGATATACCAGAAAACAATGGGCACTTGACCCCTCAGAACTTCATGCATCAGTCACTGCAAGAGTGCCTACAAGAACCAATCTTGATGATCGATACTTTACGGATACTTTTCAGGCCATGCCGCAACATGGCTATACACGAATGTTTGAGAAAATGTTAAACCATCCAAATATTCATGTGATGCTCAATACTGATTACCGTGATGTGGTGGGCGACCTTGTCTTTAAAGAACTGATTTTTACCGGTCCTATAGATGAATTTTTCGACTACAAATACGGGAAACTGCCTTACCGCTCGATTGATTTTAAGTTTGAAACACTGGATCAGGAGGTATTTCAGGAAACCGGAACCATTAATTATCCAAACGATTATGCCTTTACCCGGATTACGGAATTTAAACACCTTACCGGGCAAAAACATCATAAAACCTCGCTGGTGTATGAGTTTCCAACAGCAGTAGGAGATCCGTATTATCCAATTCCAAAGGCCGAAAACCAAGCTATTTATCAAAAATACCATAACCTAGCCTCAAAGATGAAAGCAACTCATTTTGTGGGCAGGCTGGCCACTTATAAATATTATAACATGGACCAGGTGGTTGCCCAGGCCTTGACTGTTTATAAAAAAATAATCAATCAAGAGATCCTGGTTAATTAAAGTCTACAGTTTAGCATAAATGTACAGACATGGAGTTATGGGGTGGAATTGAATGTACCATAAACAGGGTTGGTGATCAATATTTTAACCAGCTGCACTATCAGGGGCATTATGATCGAAAAAACGATCTGGTATTGCTGGACGATTTAGGCATTAAAAAGTTAAGGTACCCGATATTATGGGAGTACCACCAACTACAGCAGCACCAACCGCCACAGTGGGGGGTGATCGAAGCAAATTTACTGGAGCTGAAAGCACGGAACATAGAGGTGATTGCCGGATTGGTTCATCATGGCAGTGGGCCGTCATTTGTTAACCTGCAAGAGGTTAATTTTGCTGAGGGTTTAGCAGCCTTTGCGGCGGAGGTTGCGAGGCGCTTCCCATGGATAACTTATTATACGCCTATTAATGAGCCACTTACTACAGCGCGGTTCTGTGGTTTATATGGCCTGTGGCATCCGCATGAAAGTAATGATGTTTCGTTTCTACGTATTCTCTATCAGGAGTGTAAGGCGACGATCATGGCAATGGAAGCCATTAGAAAAGTGAACCCCAATGCCAGATTGATCCATACCGAAGATCTGGGGAAGGTACATAGCACAAAGAACCTAAAATACCAGGCTGATTTTGAAAATGAAAGGCGTTGGTTAGGTATAGACTTATTATGTGGTCGCCTAACGCCTGTGCATCCCTTATGGCGCTATTGCATGGACAACGGATTGACAGCAATGGAGCTTCAGTTTTTTATTGATCATGCCATGCCACCAGACATTCTTGGTTTTAACTATTATGTTACTTCCGAGCGTTACCTGGATGAAAGATTAGAACAATATCCTGTATCTAGTCATGGTGGCAATAGCAGACAGGCTTATGCGGATGTAGAAGCAGTACGGACAGGCGATATCACTTTGGATGGCTTGCCAAATTTATTGCGTGAGGCCTGGAATAGGTTCCACTTACCACTAGCTGTAACAGAAGCACATTTATATTGTGGCCGCGAAGATCAGTTACGTTGGATTAAATCAAGCTGGGACGCCGTAAAAAAACTTAAATCTGAGGGTATAGCTATTCAGGCATTTACCATTTGGTCTATTTTTGGCGCCTATGGTTGGGACCGGTTGTTAACACAGGCACATGGTAATTATGAGAGCGGTGTGTATGATATTCGCTCCCTGGAACCCAGACCTACAGCACTTAAAAATCTGGTTAAAAGTTTAGCCGCTGGAGAGGATTTTAAACATCCCTTAATGCAGGGAAAAGGTTGGTGGGAACGGCAAGGTCGGCTGCTATATCCGCAAGCTATAAATTTTTCGGTATTGCAGCCGCAAGTTACTTCACCTGTACTCATTATTGGCGCTACAGGTACCTTAGGTAAAGCATTTTCCAAAATTTGTGTGCAGCGAAATATCTTTCATATCTCCTTAACCAGAGCTGAATTAAACCTTGTTAATCCAACTCAAATTGCGGAAACGATTGAAATGTATAAACCCTGGGCGATAATTAATGCCGCTGGTTTCGTTAGGGTCGATGATGCTGAGATTGAGTTTGAAGACTGCTTTCTAAGTAATACAGAAGGGCCGGTTAAACTGGCAAAAGCCTGTCGTCAATACGGAATTAAGTTTTTGACCTTTTCATCAGATCTGGTATTTGATGGGGAGAAAAAGGAAGCTTATGTAGAGAACGACCCTGTGAATCCTTTAAATGTTTATGGCGCAAGCAAGGCTATTGCCGAACAGGAAGTCCTGGCAAATGATCCCCATGCATTGGTCATCAGAACAAGTGCTTTCTTTAGTCCCTGGGACAATTATAATTTCGTATCTCATATACTTGATTTTCTGGGTAAAGGCGAGCAGGTCAAAGTAGCTTCCGACGTCTATGTTTCACCAACTTATGTGCCTGATCTGGTTAATGCTAGTTTAGATCTATTAATTGATGATGAGAAAGGCATCTGGCATCTGGTAAACGATGGAACGGTAAGTTGGTCCGATTTAGCGAAGGACGTCGCATTCCGTGCAAATTATAATGCTTCTTTATTGCAGCCCATCCCTATTGCTGAATTAGGCTATCCAGCGATGCGGCCAAACTTTAGCGCATTAACCAGCAGGCATGGCTTGATTTTACCCACCTTAGACCATGCTTTAAGTCGTTTTTTTTCTGAAAAATATGCATCCTGATACTTATGACATTAAA
The DNA here is from genome assembly GCF_015752175.1 of Pedobacter sp. CAN_A7. Classification (NCBI taxonomy): domain Bacteria; kingdom Pseudomonadati; phylum Bacteroidota; class Sphingobacteriia; order Sphingobacteriales; family Sphingobacteriaceae; genus Pedobacter; species Pedobacter sp. CAN_A7. The sequence goes on from NZ_JADOUW010000001.1 coordinate 15,085, forward strand.
AGATCCAGTCTTAAAAATATTAAATAAAGTATACGAACCTTCCACAATGGTCGAAACCACATTCGGGCGCTATGACTTATCCTTTAAAACAGATGCTGAAGGCAGACCCATACTTTTATTTATGGGTCAAAAAGATGAAAAGGGAAATGTCAAAGGAGAACGTTATGCCCGTCGTTTAAAAGTTTCAACCGATGGCCAAGTCATCAAAGACCATTGGGAACATAAAGGGAAAGCCACATAAGCTTTAGTATAAATACCTGATATGATTAATTTATAAACAAAAAATAGTATTGTACTGTCATACAGTTAGTTAATTCATCTATAATTAAAATTAAATAAAATGGACGCAACGGAAAATTCAAAACACAAAGAAGGGCCGATAGCCAGAAACATTGAGGAACAAACGGCCAAAATACCTTCAGATTTATTTTTATGGGCAGCTTTAGCCTCTATGGGTGTATCCTTAACGCTAAAGTGTCTGGGAAAGAAACATAATGCCTTATTTGTTGGCCAGTGGGCGGCACCCTTTCTACTTTTAGGCGTTTACAATAAAATTGTAAAAACTGAAGGGCACGATCAAGCAGAATAACTAGACCTTAAACTGTAACATTATGTTTTATCACGCTAAAGAATTACAATTTAATGCCAGGGTATCTCAACCAGACCCTCGGTTTGCACGCCTGTTGCTGGAGCAGTTTGGCGGTGCCAATGGCGAATTAAAGGCAGCCATGCAATATTTTACCCAAGCTTTTACCTGCAAACAACCCTTTCCTGATAAGTACGATATGCTGATGGATATTGCTACAGAGGAATTTAGCCACCTTGAAATTGTTGGTGCAACCATTCAGATGTTATTGACTGGAATAAACGGTGAGTTAAAAGATGCTTCTGAGCAAGACGATATTTCTACTTTGCTGGATGGTAAAGCTTCTAAAGAAAGTTACATCCATGAAGCGATGATTAATCCGCATTTTTTTGCCGTATCCGGTGGCGGTCCTACGGTAACAGATTCAAATGGGTATCCATGGTCTGGGCAATACGTAGATGCAAATGGAGATCCCACGGTAGACATGCGTTCAAACATGGCGGCAGAGTCACGTGCGAAAATTGTTTATGAATATTTGATGAAATACACTGACGATCCTTATGTGAAGGATACGTTAAGGTTCCTGATGACCAGGGAGGTAGCACATTATCAAATGTTTGAGGCTGCATTGGCCACTATTCAGCCAAACTTTCCTCCAGGCATTTTACAAAGTGATCCCCGTCACAGCAATACCTATTATAACCTGTCTAAAGGTCAGGAAGCTCGCGGTCCCTGGAATGAGGGAACCAGTTCTCAATTAGGTGAAGGATGGCAATATATTGCCGATCCATTATCCTTAGTCAAAGAAACCGATGGCTTAACGACCCTTGAAGCTAAAGGTACAGACCGTACCATGAATACGGTGGCTGATGCTGATGAAATGCTTGCTGCAGAACGCAGTGGGGAGATTAAAGCGGCTACACCTCCAGGTGCTAACCAGTGGAGCGAGTACGACAAATTATAATAATTCTCTTTCTATATTCCCTCTACAAATTGATATGTTTTGTCTGTTTGTTAATTTGAAAACAGGCAAAATATATCGTCTATTTTACCTTACTTTAGCGCAAACATCGTAGATTAAAGCATGGTATCATCAAGTAAAACACAAGGACAAATATTCCCAATTATTGGAATGGGCGGCTCAGCAGGTTCATTTCATGCATTTGAGACTTTCTTTTTGCATTTGCCGGTTCCGAGTGGGTTCGCCTATGTTATCATTATGCATTTAGATCCCAGTCAGCATATGGACGTGGCTGGATTATTACAAACGGCAACACCCATGCCAATTGTGGAAGCGGAAGATGGCATGGAGGTGCAGCCAGACCACGTATACGTTATTCCATCTGGGAAGGATATGGGAATCCATAAAGGTCAGTTGTTATTAATGCAAGCCACACGAAAAAGGGGGGCACATATGGCAATTGACTATTTTTTGCAGAGTTTAGCTGAGGACAGGAATAACATGGCTGTGGCGATCATATTCTCTGGCATGGGTTCCGACGGTGAAACCGGCGTCCGGATGATTAAAGAAAAGCTTGGCATGACCATGACCCAAGATCCCGAAAGTGCTGAATATAGCAGTATGCCTTTAGCAGCTATTAAGACAAATATGGTCGATTATGTGCTTCTGCCGCAAAATATGCCTTTGAAATTGATACAATATTTAACTCATCCTGCTATCAATTCTTTAAATGGGGGTTCGTTTGATTCTGAACGTAATCAGGCAACACAATTCCAAAAAATACTAATGATGTTACGGTCGCATACTGGCCACGATTTCAGTCTATATAAAAAAAATACCATTACAAGAAGATTGGAACGGCGTATTGCCTTTCATCAACTTCCTGATTATACTTCTTACGTGAACTATTTGCGTGAAAACCCCGACGAAGTATCCCTTTTATTTAATGAGTTATTGATAGGCGTAACCAAATTTTTTAGGGATTATCAGGCTTTCGATACCTTAAAAACATACCTTCAGCAGTTATTTAAAATCAAAGCTCAGGCAGATCCAATCCGGGTTTGGGTTGCTGGGTGTTCTACAGGGGAAGAGGCCTATTCTATCGCCATTTATGTTCTTGAATACCTGGATAGCCTGCAGATCAAACAAAAACCTAGAGTACAAATTTTTGCCACAGATTTAGATGCAAATGCCATAGAGCATGCTCGTGCAGGCTACTATTTTGGTAATATCGTTTCAGAAGTTTCCACTGCGCGGCTGGAGCGTTTCTTCATCAAAAAAGACGAAGGTTATGTGGTTAAAAAGGAGGTAAGGGAAGTAGTGGTTTTTGCACAGCACAACCTGATTAAAGACGCTCCTTTTACTAAGCTAGATCTGATCTGTTGCCGCAACGTGATGATCTATTTGACCATAGAATTACAGAAGAAGATAATCCCTATATTTCATTATTCGTTGTTAAACAGAGGACTGCTATTTCTCGGCCCAGCTGAATCACTTGGCGTGTATAGTGACGCATTTGTAACCTTAGATGCTAAATGGAAAATATATGAAAAAAAAGAAGGTTCATCAGTGGCCAATAAAATTGCGGACTTTCCATTTGACATTTCCAATCAAACTAAAAATATCAAATTGGAGTTGCAACAAAAACAGAAAAGTCCAATTTCAGAAACTTTTAACAAACTTATATTAGCTAAGTACACCCCGGCATCCTTATTACTTACAGATAAGGGAGAAATTTTATACATCAGCGGACAGGTAGGCAAGTATTTGCAAATCAATTCGGGCGAAGCAGTCATGAATATTCATCGGATGATCAGGGAAGAACTCAAACATGTATTAGGGAATGCGATTTATCAGGCACATGAGCGAAGACAAAACATCTCCGTTAATAAGGTAAAGTTTAATTTGGATTCCAAAATAGAATTAGTAACCATTACGGTCGATTACCTCACCGATATTCATTTACAAGGCCTGCTGTTGGTCACTTTCCAGGATTTGGGCCCTTACAAAAAATTACGGAATACTTCAAAATCTACCGAATACGCTAATGGCGGCGCATTGGATGAATTGGAAAAAGAATTAATTTATACTAAACAGCAATTACATACCACTATTGAGCAGATGGAAACCTCTTTAGCAGAACTAAAATCGACCAATGAAGAGTTACAGAGTACGAATGAAGAGTTGCAAAGTACTAATGAGGAGGCCTTGACTACCAAAGAAGAAATGCAGTCGCTCAATGAGGAGTTAATGACGATTAACCTGCAATACCAGATCAAAGCAGAAGAAAGTACGCAACTCAACAACGACATGAAAAACTTGTTGGACAGCACTGAAATTGGAACAATATTTTTAGATCATCAACTTAATATTTTACGATTTACACCACAGGTATCTAAGTTGTTTAATTTAATACCCACAGATGTGGGGCGGTCGATCATGCATATCGTAACTAATTTTGATTATCCTGACCTGGATAAAAAGATTGCTGAGGTCATTGAGAAATTAAATGGCAGACAAATACAGGTTAAAACAAAAGAAAAAGAGTGGTATAATTTACGAATTATGCCCTATCGTACCATAGATAATTTCATTGGCGGTGCGGTGCTCACATTCACAAAAATTACGTCTAATAAAAAGATGGAGCTTCAGCTGTCGACGTTAAAAAGTTTTGCACAGCAAATTATTGATCAGCGCAGTGAAGGTGTCCTCATTCTGGATCAGGAAAGTAAGATTATGGTTGTTAATCAGCTATTTTTACAAACTTTTCAAATGCAGGAAGTGCAGTTGATCGAACAGTTTTTTACAGACATTTGCCATAAAAAATGGCGTACAAACAAATTTGATAAATTACTGTTAAACAATAAGCCACAAGCGTTTGAAACGCTCATACAACAGGAAACTGCTGGAAAAGGATTAGCCTTGTTTACGGTTCGGATAGAACCATTTTACGCTATCGAGGAGCAAAGTTTTCAAGCCATGATGGTAACATTTAAAGCTCAACATCGTGAAGGATTGGAATGAGTTTGCTAAACGTAGCACAACTTCCTCAATAGGCAAACAGGCTGAAAAAATATTACGCAAATTTGATGCTTCCGCTGATGTTTCTATATCTAGGGATGAGGTAAAGGTGTTGCTTAATGAGCTTCAGGTTTTTCGTCTGGAACTCGAAATGCAGAATGATGAGTTAAAAGTATCCTACCAGTCTTTAGAAGAAGAGCGTGCAAAATTTGTCAGTTTATACGACCTGGCCCCGGTAGGCTATTTCATACTGGATTACTTAGGACATATTACTGATGTAAACCAACGTGGCTTAGACCTGTTAAAAATTTCGAAAAATCAGGTGATCATGAAACGCTTTCAAAGTTTTATTACAACAGATTCCTGGGAAGATTTTTACAGTTTCCTCTACAAAATGCAGAACTCTGATTCCCGACAATCGATCGAGATGAAACTACAATTGGGAAACAATGAGTTTACCTACGCTCGTGTGGAAGGAATTATCGTGCAAAATATAGTTCCTTCCCAGGTAAAGTATTACATCGCCGTAATTGATATTAAGGAAAGCCGTGATGCGCAGATTAATCTTCTGGCCACCAAGGATAGGCTGGAAATGACTTTAAAAGCATCCTCAACTGGCACCTGGACAGTTGATACTTCGAAAGATAAAGTTTATTTTGATGATTATAGTTATGCCATTTTCGGCTTAAAACCATGGGAATTTGATGGGCACCTCAGTTCATTTTATAAATTAGTACACCCTGAAGATCTGGATGAGATTAAAGAAAGCTTAAGAACGCATGGCAAAGAAAAAGAGATTAATGTGGAGTTTAAGGTTTTTACTAAAGCAGGACAATTAAAGCACATCCTATCTCGAGGCCACGAAGTGGATAATGCCAATAAAGATGAAAAATGTTTCGCAGGGATATTGATGGATATTACCGAACGGAAACGTTTAAGTCAGGAGGCAGATGATTTACGTAATGGTCAGCAACGTCTTATTTTATCTGCCACCCTCATGGCACAAGAAAACGAACGCTCGGCTATCAGTAATGCACTTCATGATAGCGTCTGCCAGATTCTATATGGCATCAAATTAAATCTTCAAAACATTCAGCTTAAAAACGACCTTAACAATGCTTTCGTAAACATTAATCAATTGCTTGATCAGGCTATTCAGGAAACACGACAGATTTCTTATGAACTGACCCCATCCGTACTTAAAGATTTTGGCTTTACCGCAGGCATTAAAGAAATGGCCCAACGATTAACGACATCAAGTTTCGAGGTTAAAACTAATATAAAGACTACCGCCGACTTATTGCACCCCAAAGTGCAGTTGTATTTGTTTCGTATTATACAGGAATTGGTTAATAATTCTATTAAACACGCTAATGCCAGTCGGGCAGAAATAAAAGTTCATATTGATCAGCATTTGGTAAAGATTATTGTTTCTGATGATGGTGGAGGTTTTCAGGGTAATCTTGACGACCTGCTGAGAAAAGGATCAGGTTTAAGAGGTATTAAAAACCGTGTTTTCCTTTTAGATGGGGAAATGGACATGAACAGCACGGTAAGTGGAACCAAAATAACCATTGTTTTTAGAAACGATAAGGGCTTATCTGATATTGACAGCATCTAACCAATTATGTATGAAAGCGGAAACAGTAAAAAATATTATCGTGATCGGCGCTTCCGCTGGAGGTATTGCTGCTGTATCCCGTTTGGCTTCCACTTTTAAATCAGATCTGGACGCTGCTATTTTTGTGGTCATCCACTTGTCTCCCTTGTCAAAATCAGATGTAATTTTAAACTTTATCCAAAAGCAAACGTTTCTAAAATGTAAAATAGCTAAAGAAGGGGAAAGGATGGAATTAGGAACTATCTACCTGGCGCCAACAGATTACCACATGATGGTAGAACGGAACTACATACGCGTTAGAAAAGGAGGTTATGAAAACCATTGGAGACCTGCTATAGACGTTTTATTTCGTTCTGCGGCTTTAGCTTACAACTCCTGCGTAACGGGAATTATACTTTCTGGTCTTTTAGATGATGGAACATCGGGTATGCTGGCCATTAAAAGGTGTGGGGGCAAATGCATGGTTCAGAATCCTGATGAAGCTGAATTTCCAGATATGGCTCAAAATGTGCTTCAGCAAGTGGAGGTTGATTACAATGTGTCCATTGATGAAATGATTTATATATTGCTAGACCTGTATGCACAAGGCGCATGTGTGCCAGCACCTGTGCCAGATGACATTAAATTAGAAACGTCAATTGCGCTGCAAATGACCAGCAGTTTTGATGACCTGGTTAAGTTAGGTGATCTTACTCCGTTTACTTGTCCGGATTGTGGTGGTATCCTGGCTAAAATTACGGATGGTAGTTTTATACGTTACCGTTGTTATACTGGGCATGCTTTTACACTAAAGAGTCTGGAATTGAAGCAGATCAAAGCAGTGGAAGAATCGTTATGGGTAGCGATAAGAATTATGGAAGAACGTAAAAATTTGTTAAATAAAATGGCCTCAGGCAGCTCCAGGTCTCAGGAAATCGATATACAAATTGATCGCTTAAAATTGCTCCTGTTGGAAGTAGGTAAAAACACGGAAATTAACTAACCAATATAAAGATGTTGAATGTAATATTAGCTGAGGATCATAATATCGTTCGCAATGGCATTAAGATGCTGTTGGAAATGGATAAGAGTATAAACGTGGTTGGTGAAGCCATGAATGGACTTGAGGCATTAGAGATGGTCCAAAAAGGAATGGTCGTAGACATTGTTCTTGCCGATATCAATATGCCCGAAATTGATGGAATCGCGTTGATTAGTAAAATCAAGTCGATAAATCAGAACATCAAAGTCATGATTTTATCCATGATGGATAATGAAAAATATGTGGCACAGTCCTTTATGGAAGGAGCTTCTGCTTATTTGCTGAAGAGCGTAAGCGCAGATGAGCTGATTTTTTCCATTAAACATGTGGCCAGCGGAAATAAATACCTTTGTACCGAATTATCCATCAGGCAGCTGGATCGTTTAATTCAAAAATCGAACATGGAATACGGCGGCGTAGATATTAGTAAAAACTTCTCCATGAGAGAAATTGATGTATTACACCTTATTGCAGAGGGTCTAACCAATTCTGAAATGTCGGATCGGCTATTTATTAGTAAGCGGACAGTAGAGGGGCACCGCCAAAGCCTGATTGAGAAAACAGGATCACGCAATACTGCAGCTTTGATTAAATATGCCGTTTTAAACGGCATTGTTCAATAAAATCTTTATTAGTATTTCACGCAAGATTATTACGTAATTGTACCTTTTATTATATTAGAAACTTTGTTATATTTACTCATCAGATATGGATGTTAATTTAATATTCATTTAGAGTGCATTTAAACGATATCGCTATGAATAAAGTACTGTTAATAGATGATGATGTAGCTATGCTGGATGTCATGGAATCTACCTTGACCTACTATGGTTATCAGGTAGTCACAAGTACCTATACAGACGACATATTCGCCATGGTGTATGTACATCAACCCGATCTTGTTATTTTAGATTATTTAATTGGCGGCTTAAATGGGGGAGAACTCTGTGCGGCACTCAAGCGAAATCAGGCAACCCGTTCTCTGCCGGTCATTATTATTTCAGCTTACGAGCGAATCATTCAATCTTTAGGGAATTATGGCTGCGACGCCTTTATTTCTAAACCATTTGACATGACTCATTTATTAAACGTCATTCAAAAGACGATCAAAAACTCACCCGTTCCTTATCAAAGCTTAAAAGAATCCTATCCCCGATACCGACAGGAATAGGCGATTAGGCCTTACTAATCACTAAACTATAGCTATACAAAGAAGCGTAAGGGGAAAAGCCCTTACGCTTCTTTTGTTTTAACCAATCCATTAACCAGGCTTTTCCATTGTGGAAAGGATAAACCCAGTTTAGCCGACCAGCCGACCAGGGTATTTCTAATATTATCTGTCAGTTGTTCTGTATTGGTATTTGCTTTTTCATTCCGGCCATGTACTTCCGCATGTACACTTGTTCCTATTCTTTTCACTTGAAAGGTAGAAGTGGCGCTATCTTCAAAAAAGTGCGCTGTATCATCATCTACGTTTAGCGGATTAGAGGCAGGCCTTACCGTGATGGAGGTGACATCCGTATCCAGAGTTGATTCTTCCAAAACAGATTCTACTTTTACCCAGTCGTAACCTTCACCTGTAGATGTGCCCGGCCCAGGGATATCAATCTTTAGGTAATCACCTTCCTGCGCCCACCGTTTTACTTCCTCCCCTGTGCTGTCTGTAAGCATAAAAGTAGAAACAGGCACTTCGCATACTTCATACCATCGGTATACTTCCATTAACTTGTTTTTAGCTATGGCATAATACGCCTTCGCTGCTGCGGTGCTATCAAAATCTGTTTGGGCATAAATATCCATTTTGCTGCCTTCTTGTTGTTCGGGAATATGGCTTTCCATAGGTCTAATTTTAGGTTTTCTGATTAAAGTATTTCAGATAAGGAAAACTGTTTATAATAGATATTGTTTTTTCTTTTTAAGCTCAGCAACATGGAAAATAATAAAGTAAAACAAATACACGACTATGGCCAAAGTATCTGGCTTGATTTTATTGACCGGGAGATTATCAAATCCGGCGCCTTACAACGGTTAATCGACGAGGATGGGGTGCGGGGTGTAACGTCTAATCCTGCAATCTTTGAAAAAGCCATTACCGGAAGTTCAGATTATGATGCGGATATTCAACAGTTATCGGCAGAGCAAGCCGACCTTGAACTACTTTTTTATCAATTAGCCATTGCTGATATTAAAAAGGCCGCTGACTTATTTAAACCATTGTACAACCAAGAAGAAGTGGAAGGTGCCGACGGTTATGTGAGCCTGGAAGTTTCGCCTCGTCTCGCCCTGGATACCCAAAGTACCATTGCACAGGCCCTTCGGTTATGGAAAGAAGTAGATCGTGAAAATGTGATGATTAAAATTCCAGGTACAGAAGAAGGCCTGGAAGCCATCCGTTACTGCATTGAACAGGGAATTAATATTAATGTCACCTTATTATTTGGACTAGATCGTTATCAGGCGGTCACCGAAGCCTATATTTCTGGATTGGAGTCCCGCCATAACCAGGGACTACCGATTAATAATATTGCTTCTGTGGCCAGCTTTTTCCTCAGCCGGATTGATGTGCTCGTTGATCCCATGTTAGATGAAAAAGGTTTAGGCGAATTAAAAGGAGAAGTGGCCATAGCTTCTGCAAAAACCGCATACCAGCTTTATAAAGATATTTTTAGTACGGAGCGCTGGCGTAGGCTGGAAGCTGCAGGTGCTAAACCCCAACGCCTGCTTTGGGCTAGTACCAGTAGCAAAAATCCCGCTTTTAAGGCCACAAAATATGTAGATGCCTTAATTGGTCCGGATACGGTGAATACCGTGCCATTGGAAACCATCGAGGCTTTCCGAAAAGAAGGTACACTGGCAAATACCCTGGAGTTTGACGTGGATAAAGCTACCGACACCCTGCAGCGTATAAAAGCCGCCGGCATTAACCTCGATGATATTACCAGACAACTCGAAGAAGAAGGTATACAAAAATTTATAGCCCCTTATAACAAGTTAATTGATGCGATTGAACAACAAATAAAACGTTTATAAAACCTAGCTTATGGAAAACAAGAATTCAAATCCCCACACTAAATATCCTGTTCCACCATTTCCGCAACAAGACCAGGAAACCCCAGGAACTGAAGAACAATTGATGCCTACCGCTGATCATGGCGAAACTAGCTATAAAGGTTCAGGAAAACTTACTGGTAAAAAAGCAATCATTACTGGTGGCGATTCTGGAATTGGCCGGGCTGTAGCGATAGCTTTTGCCCGTGAAGGGGCCGATGTGCTTATTTCTTACCTTGATGATGTGGAAGATGAGGATGCCAACGATACCGCTAACTATATTCGAGAGGCCGGTCGCAAAGCTGTGCTGGTTAAAGGCGACATTAGTAAGGAGGATCATTGCAAAACCCTGGTAGAAAAAGCAGTGGAAGAATTTGGACAGCTGGATATCCTGGTCAATAATGCAGCCTTTCAAATGGCTAGAGAGACCCTGCAGGACATTCCAGCAGAAGAATGGCGCTACACCTTCGATACCAATATCCATGCTATGTTTTACCTGTGTAAAGCAGCAGAACCACACCTTAAACCGGGAAGCAGTATTATTAACACCACATCAGTTAATGCTTATTCACCATCCGCACAATTATTACCTTATGCGGCTACAAAAGGTGCCATCCAAAACTTTACGGCTAATTTAAGTCAGATTTTATTGGATGCAGGCAAGGGCATCCGGGTAAACTGTGTGGCCCCAGGGCCGATCTGGACACCTTTGATTCCGTCGACCATGCCTGATCCCGAAACTTTCGGCCAGGATACGCCAATGGGGCGACCGGGACAACCTGTTGAAGTGGCACCAGCCTATGTATTCCTGGCTTCCGATGAAGCCAGTTATATAGCCGGCGCTACCATACCCGTAACCGGGGGTAGGGTTACCATATAAACTCCTTAAGTTTTACGCCAGGGGCGCTGTTACAAACAGCTTAAGCTTATTGCAATTTAAAGCATTGTATAAAGCTTAAGAAGGTTTGTAACAGCGCCTTTTTTATGTTTGAGATAGTAGTGCCAGTTCCTTAAACAATTCTGTCTGTTTAGGACTTAATTTATCAGGTATCTGGATTTGAAAGGTCACGTATAGATCACCAAATTCACCCTCTTTTTTATATACAGGGAAACCTTTGCCCTTCAAACGTACTTTAGTGCCATATTGAGTACCCGCTGCCACCTTTAATTTCACCTTACCATTCAAGGTATCCACCGTCGTATCGCCACCCAACACCGCAGTATAAAGGTCAAGGTTAGCCGTCATCATCAAATCACTCTGTACGCGTTTAAAAACGGGATCTTCTCCAATCACCATGGTAATAAATAAATCGCCTGATGGGCCACCTGCCTGACTTGGCGCTCCCTGGCCTTTCAATTTAATGACCTGGCCATGGGCTATGCCTGCCGGAATGGTAATCCTGATCTGTTTACCATTTACCGTTAACGTTCTTTGATGCGAAGAATAGGCTTCCCGTAGACTCAATTTAAGTTCGGCCTGGTAATCCTGCCCTTTAGCTCTGCCATTGCCGCGAGCAGAGCGCCCACCAGAAGGTTTGCCAAAAAGCGATTCAAAGAAATCGGAGAAACCACCACCACCGAAATCAGTTTCCGTTTGGTAGCCTCCACCATATGGGTTTCCGCTGCTATTAAAAGGGCTGCGTCCGGAATATTGCCTGCCTTGAGATTTTCTTTGCTGTTCAAACTGATCGGCCTGTTTCCAGTTCTCGCCGTATTCATCATACTTGCGGCGTTTTTCAGGATCACTCAAGGCCTCATTGGCTTCATTGACCAACTGAAACTGTTTGTTAGCTTCATTGTCGTCAGGATTCACATCAGGATGATACTTCCGGGCAAGCTTTCGATAAGCTTTTTTGATGTCTTCCTGCGAAGCCTTTTTATCAATTCCAAGAATTTTATAATAGTCGATAAATGCCATAGCGTGTTGTTTCTGCCAGTAAATTTAAACAATTGAAATCACAAATTAGTGCACAAAAAAGCCGTCTTAAATCAAAATTTAAGACGGCCAATAAGCTATTTTAGATTATAAATTCACAATCAATTGTGCGCCTAATGGGTGGTCCGTATTGCCAGGATTCACCATCCCTCTTACCAATACAGAGTAGTATTTTCCAGCACCTAAAGTGACATCAGTTAAGGTAGCTTTAACGGCACCAGTGCTTTTTTCTACAACAGTTAAGGTGTAAACCTTAGGCTCCATGGCTACGAAAGCACTAACTGACTTATAAAATTGGTTGGTAATTACCGTAGCACCGCCTTTTACCACCAGGTCTAATGCAGTTGCATCAGGAGATAGGTTTACTAAACGTATTGCACCCTGCGTAGTTACACCAGAGATTTCATCTTTAACTAAAATACCTTCCAGTTTATCGGCCTGGCCAGCTAGAAAATAAGTATATACGCCACTAGAACTTAAAGTAATGCTTTTGGATAATAAACTTTCAGTGGTACTTGCCGAAGTGAATTTTGAGGCATAAGTAGCCGATTTCACCTGTACATAGGGAACGGTACCGCCCAATGGTAATGCTGCCGTGTTCATTTTTACATCGTCCATGTAGTAATTATAGGTAGCCAGACTTGGCGAAGCATTTACGACACTAATGAAACTGGTCCCACTATCAGGTGTAGTCGTATCTGTATCATCATCTTTTTTACAAGACGAAAATGCCAATGTAAAAAGCAGACCAAAAGAAAGAATTGTGTTCGTAGAAAATTTCATCATAAATTGTTTTAATATGTAATTCAAATATCGCCCTAATCTAGGTAAATCACTGTTAAAAAATGTTAAAAACAAAAAAGCGGCCATTATGATGAATAAAGGCCGCTCTTTGAGTTACAAATATTTGTTAAGCTTGTAGATCCTCCATGATATGGTGGATTTTTTTTCCAAGTAATTCATTTACCTCATGGAAAGCCGCTTTATCCACTAAAGGAGTATTTACACTGCAGTAAAACTTAATCTTAGGTTCTGTACCCGACGGACGTGCAGAAATAATGCTGCCATCAATGGTTACAAATTGTAAAACATCTGATTTAGGGAGTTCCAGAGCCTTGGTTGTTCCGGTTGTCAGGTCAGTCTCCATACCCAATTCGTAATCTTTCAACGTAATTACTTTAGCACCACCCAATTGCGCAGGTGGGTTACTTCTAAACTGCTCCATCATCGCTTTAATCTCTTCAGCACCAGTTTTACCTTTTTTAGTTAAGGAAACTAATTCTTCTTTATACAAACCGTAGGTAGCATACATTTCAATTAAAGCGTCATATAAACTGCTGCCTTTATCTTTATAATAGGCCGTCATTTCTGCTATAAAAGCACATGCAATAACCGCATCTTTATCTCTCACCAATTCGCCAACAGAATAACCATAACTTTCTTCACCACCCACAATAAAGGTTTTATCGCCTTGCAATTGCGTAATTAACTGGCCAATCCACTTAAATCCTGTTAAGGTATTGTAGCAGGTTACGTTTTTAGCTTTTGCTATGGCTTCAATTAAATTAGTGGTTACAATGGTCTTTACAATGTATTGGTTACCATCTAGTTTTCCTTTTTCTTCCCAGGCGGTTAACAAATAGTGGATCAACAAAGCACCAGTTTGATTACCATTAAGCAATTCAAAGTCACCTTGTTTATTTTTAACAGCTATACCCACGCGATCCGCGTCAGGATCAGTGGCTAATACTAAATCAGCATCAATTTCTGTCGCTTTTTTCAAGGCCAGGGTCATCGCTTCTTTTTCTTCGGGGTTTGGATAAACCACCGTTGGGAAATTACCATCTGGTGTGCTTTGTTCTTCTACCAGGGTCAGGTTGGTGAAACCAAACTGTGCCAATGCCTGAGGAACCAGGGTAATTCCTGTTCCGTGAATAGGAGAGAAGACGATCTTTAAGTCTTTCTGACGTGCAATAGCCTCCGGAGAAACGGAAAGTTTAGTAATCTCGTCTAAATATAATTTATCAATTTCCTCACCGATGGACTCGATCAGGGCTTCATTACGTTCAAATTTAACCTCATCAATGCTGCTGATAGCGGCTACCTCATTCATCACTTCAGTATCATCGGGCGCCGTAAATTGTCCGCCATTGGCGTCATATGCTTTGTAGCCGTTATACTCTTTTGGGTTATGCGATGCGGTAAGCATCACCCCACTTTTACAACCCAGGTGCCTGATGGCAAAAGATAATTCAGGTGTAGGGCGTAAAGCGCTGAAGAAATAGACACGGATACCGTTTGCAGAGAAAACATCTGCAGTAGTTTTAGCAAAAAGATCAGAGTTATTACGACTGTCGTGCGCAATGGCTACTGAAATCTCTTCACCCGGGTATTTCTTTAATAAGTAATTACTTAAGCCTTGTGTAGCTGTCCCAATGGTGTATTTATTAATCCGGTTAGAACCTGCGCCCATGATCCCTCTCAACCCACCAGTACCAAATTCCAGATTCCTGTAAAAAGCATCTGTAAGTGAAGTATAGGCCTCCTCGTTAACTAATTTTTGGATTTCTTCTTTTGTTTGCTGGTCGTAATTGCCATTTAACCACTGGTTGATGGTGTCTAAAGTTGAAGGTTCTAATTGCATATGAGCTAAATATCTTTTTAAAGTTTTTATGTAAACAATGTAATTTACCTCCTGTTTCGTGAAATACGATGAAATTTTAATTATTTTCACCGCGAGAACGGGAGCGTTGGCCCAAAAATATGAATTAAACCTACATATTAATGGGCTACATTTCTAAATAGCATAATTTAAACGACAAAAACAATTAAACAAATGAAGATATTAAAGTTTGGCGGAACTTCTGTCGGAAGCCCTGAGCGGATGACCAAATTGCTGGATATTATTAATCCTGCAGAAGAACAAATTGTGGTATTATCGGCCGTGTCTGGTACTACCAATAGTTTAGTAGAAATTTCTGGCAAGCTTTTAAAGGAAGATAAGGAATCGGCGTTAACTTTAATTAACGCCCTGCACCAACAATACAATACCTTTATCGAAGAGCTGTTGCCATCGACAGAATACCGTGAACAAGGACAGGAAGTTGTGGATTACCACTTGAACTTTATTGCCACCTTAGTGAACGATATTTTCACACCCATTGAGGAACGTGTGGTATTGGCACAAGGCGAATTGTTATCAACCACTTTATACCATATTTATTTAAAATCCATCAATGTGCCTTCCGTATTATTACCGGCCCTTGATTTCATGAAGATCGATGAGGATAACGAACCTGATGTTCCTTTCATTACCCATCACCTTAAACCATTATTAGCACAACATGCGGGTAACAAGTTGTTCATTACCCAGGGATTTATCTGCCGCAACAGCTTTGGTGAAGTAGATAACCTGCGCAGGGGAGGTAGTGATTATACGGCCTCGTTAATTGGTGCAGCCATTACGGCCGAAGAAGTACAAATCTGGACCGACATTGACGGAATGCATAACAATGATCCTAGAATTGTAAAAGGTACCAAACCAATTTCTCACTTGTCATTTGATGAAGCAGCAGAGTTGGCTTATTTCGGAGCAAAAATCTTACATCCGCAGTCGGTATTCCCGGCACAGAAATATAAAATTCCGGTCCGTTTATTAAATACCATGGAGCCAAAGGCCATGGGTACTTTAATATCCACAGAAAGTGAGAAAGGTAAAATCAAGTCTATCGCTGCCAAAGATGGCATTACTGCCATTAAGATCCATTCGAGCAGAATGCTGTTGGCCTATGGTTTCTTAAGGCGTGTATTTGAAATCTTCGAGCGTTATAAAACACCAATCGATATGATTACCACTTCTGAAGTGGCAGTGTCGGTAACAATTGATTATACAGTTAACCTGGACAAAATTGTGGAAGAGTTACATGCTTTCGGAAGTGTGGAAATTGATACAGACCAAAGTATAGTTTGTGTAGTAGGTGATTTTAATGCTGAAATACATGGTTTTGCTTATCGGGTTTTAGATGCCGTAAAACACCTTCCTATCCGCATGATTTCTTACGGAGGCAGTAATTACAACATCTCCCTGCTCATCAATTCGAAAGACAAGGTAGAAGCTTTAAGAAGTTTACATAACCGCATATTTGAATAGCAAGGCTGTTGCCTACTTTTTTCTCATGTAAAGAAGAATAGCAATAACGATAAATACGAGTACAACAAAGAAGCGGTTTCTTCTATTGTACTCTTTTCTGTTGATCTTGTTCCGATGTAAATCGAAACGATTGCCGGCAAAAATCAACAGTAATCCGATTAAAACAAATATTATAAGATATTTAAACATTATGTTTTCTAATAAAGATTTAGGCCGCTTTGAGCAGCTAGAAACGCCTTTTTACTATTACGACCTTGCCTTGTTGCAAAATACACTAGCTGCCTGCGCCTCTGCAGCAAAGGTGTATAATTTTCATGTTCATTATGCCATGAAAGCTAACTTTAATCAGCGTGTACTGGAAAAAATTAAAGCCACAGGTTTTGGTGCCGACTGTGTAAGTGGTGGCGAAGTGAATAAAGCCATTGAACTTGGCTTTGATAAAAACCAGGTGGTGTTTGCAGGGGTCGGTAAATCGGATAAAGAAATTAAGGATGCGCTGGACCATGATATTTTCTGCTTCAACGTGGAGTCGATCCAGGAACTAGGTGTCATTAATGATTTGGCAGCCCATAAGGGTAAAAAGGCAAAAGTGGCCATCCGTATTAACCCGAATGTAGATGCGCATACGCACCACAACATCACCACAGGGTTAGATGAAAATAAGTTCGGAATCAATTCCTGGGATTTAACGGATTGCGCAGAGATGTTAAAGCAGTGTGATCACCTGGAATTCATTGGTATACACTTCCACATCGGATCACAAATTACCAACCTGGATGTGTATAAAAACCTGTGTGTACGCGTAAATGAATTCGCTACCTGGTTTGAGGACCGTGGTTTTATGATCAAAGTGTTAAATGTTGGCGGTGGCCTTGGTATTGATTACCATCACCCTGATCAGCAAATCCCTGACTTCACAGCTTACTTCAACATCTTCCATGAGTTTTTACAGGTGCGTCCTAACCAGGAAGTTCATTTTGAACTGGGCAGAGCGCTTGTAGGGCAATGCTCGTCGTTGATTAGCTCGGTGCTGTATGTGAAAAATGGTAAGAAAAAGAACTTTATTATTCTGGATGCGGGAATGACGGAGCTGATGCGTCCGGCTTTGTATCAGGCGTATCATAAAATCGACAATATAAGTAAGGATAGCGTATATAATACAGATTTCGTAGATAAAGACGTGAAGTATGACGTGGTAGGACCTATTTGCGAGAGCACGGATTGTTTTGGGAAGGAAGTGGAATTGCAGAAGACGCATAGGGGGGATTTGATTGCGATAAGGAGTACGGGGGCGTATGGCGAAGTCATGGCGTCGCGGTACAATTTGCGCGAAGCGGTTAATGTTGTTTTTAGCGAGGGCCAGTAAGGAAAAACACACGTCCTGTTTTCATCCTCGTTCTCGAAGGGGAGAACGTATGTCTTCAAACAGGACGTGTATTTTTCTTTGTGCAGGGGACTCGGGAAAAGCAGCATGAATCCTAGTTCGGGAAAATTGTAGATTATGCTATCCGTGGTTAGGGGCGGAGAAGTTTAAAGTAGCACAGGTCAATTTTAGCTAGCACAAGCAGATTTAAGTTAGCTAGCACAAACAGAGATTTTAAGTTAGCTAGCGACAACAGATTTTAAAAGTGGTAGCAGATCGTACAGGCGTACTTAAATAGTACAAGCCATTTTCAAAATAGCTAGCACAGGATACAGGGACAGTGTTGAAAGTGGCCTGTCAACACTGTAAACAAAAAGAGCCCAGATTCTTACGAATTGGGCTCTTTTTGTTTGTTAAAGGATTTATTTGTTTTTTGAGGTCACTAATACTACAATTCCTGCGACTAGAATGATTCCACCAGCGTAGGGCGACCAGTTTACAGATTTTTCACGATCTGCAGAGATCTGGATGGGGCCGGCATCCACAATTTTTTCTTTCTTAGTGTACGTAAAGCCTGTCCAGATTAACAGGACGGCGCCAATGGCGATTAGAATAAGTCCTACGGTTTTGTTCATATCAGTGTTTATTAGGTGAATGTTCACATTTTTTAAAGGGCACCCAATGTTAGGTTATTCCTCTTCGAAGAAATCCTGTAAACCTCCAAAATAGTGCTCATCTAGTCCTGCTGTAAATTCCTCATAGTCCTCGTCTGGGATATTGGTTTGGACGAATTCCAGGGAAGTTCCTTTTTTATCGGCATGCAATTTAATGGTCACAATGGAAGGTTCTGTGTCTTCTCCGAAGTACCATTGCTGTACAATTTTTTTGCCAAAGTCGAATTCCAGGTTTTTACCTACAATGTCACCGTCCCAGAAAGAGAATTCTGTGCCGGGTTCATCAATAAATTGTACTTCAGCGCCTGTCCACAGTTGTATGCTCATTTCTTTGGTCATCGCCAGGTACACTTCTTCTGGTGGGGCCGGGAAGGCGTAATATTTTTTAAATGTCTTCATTTTAGATCCTTTTGTTCCTATATACAGTCTGTTTTCCGTAAAAGGTTAATTTATTACAGCTTATTTTTACTACTGATGGTTTGTATTACAACAGTTTATTAATACTACAAAGTTTGTTCTTACTACAGTTTATTATAATTACTCGAGGTTGCTTTAACTACAGCTTATTATCACTACTAAAGCTAAATTCCGACTACTTTATGATCGCTGCAATTTTCTTATTTAAAAGCGTTTATGCCAGTTACATCCATACCAGTGATGAGTAAATGCACATCATGAGTACCCTCGTAAGTCACCACGGACTCCAGGTTCATCATGTGGCGCATAATGGAATATTCTCCAGTGATGCCCATGCCACCTAACATTTGTCGCGCGTTGCGGGCAATGTCGAGGGCAATTTCCACGCTGTTTCTTTTGGCCATGGAAATCTGTTCGGCAGTGGCGCGGTTTTCCGATTTTAATACGCCCAATCGCCAGACCATCAGTTGGGCTTTGGTAATTTCGGTCACCATTTCCGCAAGTTTCTTTTGCTGCAGCTGGAAACCACCAATGGGTTTGCCAAATTGAATCCGCTCTTTAGAGTAACGCAGGGCAGTATCATAACAATCCATTGCTGCCCCTAAAGCACCCCAGGCAATGCCATAACGCGCCTGGTTCAGGCAGCCTAAGGGACCTTTTAAGCCCCTGATTTCAGGGAATACGTTGGCTTTTGGCACCTTGACATTGTCAAATACCAGTTCGCCTGTAGCTGAAGCCCTCAAACTCCATTTATTATGGGTTTCCGGAGTGGAAAAACCCTCCATGCCGCGTTCTACCACTAAACCACGAATTTTACCGGTCTCATCCTTTGCCCAAACCACTGCGATATCAGCGAAGGGGGCATTGGAAATCCACATTTTGGCACCATTTAATAGGTAATGATCACCATCTTCTTTAATATTAGTCACCATGCTGCTTGGATCAGAGCCATGGTCAGGTTCCGTTAGGCCGAAACAACCCATGAGTTCGCCGGTAGCCAGCTTAGGCAAGTATTTCTCCCGTTGTTCTTCAGTGCCATAAGTGAATATCGGATACATCACCAAAGAGCCCTGTACCGAGGCGGTAGAGCGGATGCCTGAATCACCACGTTCCAATTCTTGCATGAGGATACCGTAAGCAATGTAATCTAAACCAGCACCGCCATAAGCAGCAGGAATCGTAGGACCAAAAGCACCTATTTCTCCCAAACCTTTGATCAGGTGTGATGGGAAGGCCGCCCTTTGGGCAAAATCTTCAATTATCGGACTTACCTCTTTTTTCACCCAGTCGCGAGCCGCAGAACGGATCAGGCGGTGTTCTTCAGATAATAATTCATCCAAAAGGTAGTAATCAGGCGCTTCGTAAAGGTCTTTTTTTCCAGATTTGCTCATTGCTTTTTATTTGGTTTACTTTGGTCGTATATAGGTTTTGGGTCAAAATCATTACTGTATTACCAGTCAGCATTACTATTTTACCAATCGCTTGTGGTCATGTTTGTTCAATCATTTAGATATAAACTCATTGATAGGTATTGGTCAATATCATTTCTTTATTATCAGTCACCATAACTGTTTAACCAGTCGCTTGTGGTTAATAGATGCTTAATCATCAACATTAAACCTGATTATTAACTGTTTAACCAGTCACTCGTGGTTATGTTTGTGTTCAATTATCACAACTCAACCTAATTGATTATTATTTTACCAACCGTTCTTGTGGCCATGCTTGTATACAATCATCACCATTCAACCAATTTGATGACATTTTAAACCGATCAGGTGAAGTTATAAAATCAAATTTCACACAACATGCAACAGGTCGTTTTAATCAACATTAGTCAAGCCAGCATAAGCCTTTTCAAATAAACACCAATTTAAAATTTAATTAGGTTGAATTGTAACGTTTGTTACGATCAAAGTTAATAATTTAGCGTGATGGGCCGCAAAAACCCTTCAAAAATATAAATTTGCAGAAAGAATCAGGGAAATGTTAATTCAAACCGTCGCACTTAAAGATGTTAAATTCTTCGCCTTACATGGTTACTATCCTGAGGAACAGGTAGCAGGTAATCATTTTATGGTGAGTATTTGTGTTACCTTTCTGCCATCCGAGGATACAGAAGCCTTACAACATACCGTTAATTATGAGGTATTGAATCACATCATGCAGGAAGAAATGCAGCGTACACAGAAACTGCTGGAAACTGTAGTCAAAAATATGCTAAATAGCACCCTGAGCAACTTCCCATTTCTGCTTACTGCAGAAGTAGGCATTAAAAAGCTTAACCCATGTATGGGCGGTGAAGTAGGCCATTCTTTTGTGCAATTACATTATACAGCGCCTATACAAAGTGCATCTTATTTCACGTCGTTCTAAAATTAAATAATACAGCGCACAGCATTGACGCTTATCAAAGCTTAGACCGAAAACATAGAATTCTAATATTAATAAATTTAAAATGCTAAAACGGAAGCTTGTAACTAGCTCAGATCAAAAACATGAAGATGCTAAATTTAAAACCGGCAACCAATAAGATCAAAATGCTTACAAAGACTAGGTTTCAATGGGAAGCATCATCATCATCTAAAATTATAAATTAAAACTACATAGATCAAAGACTTAGTAAATCAAATGCTTACTAAGATCAACATATTTACAAAGACCAAATTTTACACTAGCTAACATCATAACGATTACCAAAACATGCCTTATACTAAAATTACTTCAGCCTTGCTGGCACAAATTGAGGATGCTGTAGGTTCTTCCAACGTTTTTATTGACGATGAATCTCTGGCTAACTACGCCCATGATGAGACTGAAGATTTAATGTACTACCCCGAAGTGGTGGTTAAACCCTTAGAGACTGCGGCAATTTCTGCCTTATTAAAGCTATGCTCAGAAAACCATATCCCTGTAACCCCAAGAGGCGGCGGTACAGGTTTAAGTGGAGCAGCTTTACCAGTATTTGGGGGCGTATTACTGTCTATGGAGAAGTTTAAAGCCATTATTGACATCGACACAGAAAACCTGCAGGCCACGGTAGAACCAGGTGTAATCACCGAAGAATTTATTAATGCGGTAGGCGAACGCGGTTTATTGTACCCTGTAGATCCTTCCAGTAAAGGTTCCTGTTTTATTGGTGGCAATGTGGCCCATTGCTCCGGTGGCCCAAGGGTAGTTAAATATGGTACCATTCGCGAATATATTCTAAATTTAGAAGTGGTGTTGCCAACTGGCGAAGTGATCTGGACCGGTGCCAATACCTTAAAATATTCCTCAGGTTATAATTTAACCCAACTGATGATCGGTTCGGAAGGTACATTGGGGGTGGTTACAAAAATTGTAACCAAACTGATCCCAAAACCATCACAAAGTGTATTGATGCTAGCTTCCTTTTCAGAAAATGAAGCAGCCTGTGCAGCTGTTTCCGCTATTTTCAGGGCAGGGGTAACCCCATCTGCCTTAGAATTTATGGAGCGCAAAGGTGTAGCCTGGGTAATTGAACATGATGACATCAGGTTCGACCTCAAGGATGGTGTAAATGCCTTCCTGATGATTGAATTTGATGGCGATGATATGGATGTTATTTTTAACGACTGTGAAAAAACCAATGTTGTTTTAGAGCAATTCGGCTGTACTGATGTTTTATTAGCCGATACTGCCGGTCAGAAAGAAGAGCTTTGGCGCATGCGCAGAACCATGGCCGAATCAGTGAAATCCAACTCTGTTTATAAAGAAGAAGATACAGTGGTCCCAAGGGCAGCATTGCCTAAACTGATCAATGGCATCAAAGAAATAGGGGCGAGGTATGGTTTCGATAGCGTATGTTATGGCCATGCGGGCGATGGCAACCTGCATATCAATATTATCAAAGCAGGCATGAGCGATGAGGACTGGAAAAACAGACTGAAAGACGGCATTGTCGAGATTTTTGAACTCACCGCTGCCCTGGGCGGTACCATCTCCGGAGAACACGGCATCGGATTAGTGCAAAAAGACTTTATGTCGATTAAATATAGCGAGGTTAACCTAAATTTAATGCGCAGCATCAAAAAGGTATTTGATCCGGCTTGCATTTTAAACCCAGGCAAAATCTTCAACCTATAAAGACTTTTTATAAAACTGATATTAAACAGCAAAGCAGCCCTAGGGATCTCCAGCTTTGCTGTTTTTTTATTGATTTATAGGCGAAATAACAGGAATTCTGTCACCTGAAAAATGGACAGCACTTCAGTGCCCCTGGAAAAATTGTCAGTGTACTGATGATCTCTATTTAATTTGTTGTGATCAGGTAACCAGTTGTCATCTGTACCAAGTTGTATTCAGGTAACCAGTTGAACTCAGTAATTCTGTTATGATCAGAAAATCGAATGCTAATTAACTGGATATTTGTTCCCTGCCCAGAAGCTGTTCAAAAGCAATCATTTTGCTGCGTTCTGTATCGGGGATTCTCGTAGGAGTTTTGGTGGTATAATCAAAAGCCACACAAACCGTTTTGCCTTTACTGCAAACCACTTCCTGGTCACCCACTTTTTTCACAATCAGGTATTCCAGGTCGAAACTCGTGCTACCAATCCGGGAAGTGCGTACATAAATAATAATCTTATCTTCTAAAAAAATGGGGGCCATGTAGTCAAGGGAGGCCTTGGCAATGACAACGCCTGTTTTTTTCCAATCCCAATTTATAGCGTGGTGCCAGTATTTGGTGCGGGCTACTTCCAGGTAAGTAAAATACACTGAATTATTAGCATGACCCATCATATCGAAATCTATAAAACGGGTGTCAACGGAGGTTTTATACTTAAAACTGTCTAAAGGGATGATGACATCTGCCCTTTTGTCTGGTTGTTTTGTAATTGTACGCCAAAATGTCTTAAAATTCATAGAATATGGGCTTGGTATAAGAGTTGAATAAGCTGAATCAAATAAGCAATTAAAATATTAACATAAAAATAGGAGAAATAACCATGACACTTGTAAAATTCAACAACAGAACCCGGAACACTGCACCTTATTTTAACACTGTATTTGATTCTTTGTTTAACGAAGCGTTAAATAAAAACTTAACCGTTAATAAAGTTCCTGGTGTAAACATCCTGGAAAGTGCTAACGATTACCAGATTGAAGTCGCAGCACCAGGTTTAACAAAAGAGGATTTCCAGATCAACTTAAAGAAAGATAACCTTTCTATCTGGGCGGAGAAAAAAGTAGCCGAAGGAGAAGAAAAAGACTATAGCCGCAAAGAATTCGATTATTATTCTTTCGCCAGGTCATTCGTTTTGCCAGAAAGCATTGATGCCGAAAAAATCAGCGCCGAATATGTAAACGGAATTTTAACCATCACCATTGGTAAAAAAGACGAAAGCAAAGTGCAAAATAGAGAGATCAAAGTATCTTAATCAACGCGCAGAATAACAACATCAGCCCGCTGAATAACAGCAAAAAGACCGGACATCCTTAGGATGATCCGGTCTTTTTTGTGAATTAGGGTTAATAAAATACATAAATTTTCAGCTGCAAGAAGCAGCAGCCCACCACTCCTCATGCTTCTAAAACAATGCATATCACATGAACCAATGTTCTAATTCCAAATCAGGTTTTGCGTCACGCATGGTGATTTTTCTTAAACTCGCTAGGGGTACAATCAAACTTCGCTTTAAATACGGTGGAGAAATAATTAGGTGTAGAAAACCCAACCATATAGGTAATTTCAGAAATGGTGTAATTTTCATTAATCAATAAATACCTGGCTTTTTTTAGCCTTCTGCTCAATATATAGTCTGTAATACTACAATCTAAAAGTGCTTTTACTTTCCGGTAAAGTTGAACCCTCGATACACCAATAGACTTACAAATATCATCTACACTAAAATTTTCATTTGCCAGGTTCTCTTCCACAATGCCGGCAAAATCATTGATAAACTTTTTATCAAGCGTTTTAGAGATGGGTAATTTGCTCGAAGAACTTACGTCACTAATATAGTGTGCTTTGAGCAGTACCCTGTTTTTTAGCAGGTTGTTAATACTCGCCAATAAATGGTCAGCCTGGAAAGGCTTAACCAGATAAGCGTCGGCCATACTTTCTAAACCTTGAATCTGCTGTTCCATGCTTCCTCTAGCCGTCAGTAAAATGACGGGGATGTGCGATGTTCGTATATCTGACTTCAGTTTTTCCGTTAATTCCTTTCCAGAGAGTCCCGGCATCACCACATCTGATATAATCAAATCTGGCACCTGCTCATAAGCCGCATCTAATCCATCTGTGCCTGTATTGGCTGTGAAAACTTCATAATGTTCACTTAACTTATCGCTTAAGTAATTCAGCAAATCTAAATTGTCTTCAACAATCAATATTGACTTTTCTTGTAGCTTAATTGGGCTAGGCAAGCGGTCTTTCTCTAATGGGCCATCGAGTTCTGAAGTATAGATCTTTGCTGTTTCATACAATTCTTTTTTGTCAGTCGTCGAATATGTTTTTTCATCAGCATCAAAGTGTTCATTTCCTGTTAACAGCTTTAAAGAAAATGCGGTGCCATGTCCTTTTTTACTGTTAACGGCGATATGACCATGATGTAGCAGCATGATTTCTTTTGATAGCGATAAACCTAAGCCTGATCCTTTGGTCGCATTGGTATCTACCTGGTAAAAATGCTCAAACACATGTGCCGCTTCATCGTCAGTCATACCCATTCCATTATCTTTTACTTCGATATAAATGGCGTCCTGTTCCTTTTTCACCGTTACATGAATGATTCCATTCGTCGTGGTAAACTTGAAGGCGTTAGATAACAAGTTAAAAAACACTTTATCCAGCAAATTAGCGTCAAACCAAACCATAAGGTTTTGCTCTTTAGTAATGAGCCTAAGGTCGATGTTGAGTTTTCTGGCACTGTGCTGAAAGCTGTCCATGATGTCCTTGATAAATTCAATGAGGTTATTCGGAGCCGCATGAATCGTCATTTTTTCAATTTCTATTTTCCTGTAAGTGATCAGCTGATTAATTAATCGCAGCAAGCGGAAAACATTTTTATGAATATGATTAAGGTTACGTCCAGCAATCGATTTTAGTTTTTCATTTTGCATTAAGTCTTCTAAAGGCGACAGGATTAGCGTTAATGGCGTACGGAATTCGTGAGATATATTGGTGAAGAAGTTAAGTTTAGCCTCTGTTGCCCGTTCTGCTTTCGCAGATAGTTCTATCAGCTGATTTCGTTGATTTAAAATCTCCACGTTTTTAGCTTCTAACCTTTTGTTTATTTTTCTGTTTTCCTGTAAAGAATAAAAGGCTAATCCTCCAAAAACTACAGCCAGCACAAGGGTAGTTACCGTAATGTTAAGCACCACTTGTTGATTATTGAATAAAGTGTCTTGTTCTTCTAATAGGGCTTGCTGGCGTTCAATATCCTTGTACTGACTACTAATTTTATTCCATTGCAGTTTCATCAATTGTACGTTCGATGAGTCGATCACCAATGATGGCAAGCTGGTTTCTTTGTTAAAAGCTTCTTTATTTAATATTTTAAAGGCCGTCACTATGGCCTCTTTTCCACCGGTAGGGTAAAGTAAACTGGCATCAAGTACCTTATCTGTCACCATTTGCAGGCCACCACCACTACCTGGAAGGGCATCTATGCCAAACACTTTTATGGGACGGTTAACCTTCACTTGCTTTAACACCTGTTTAGCGCCACTGGCCATCACATCATTATGTGCAAAAATAGCATCGACAGTACTTAAAGATGATTGTACTTTCAGCATTTGGCTTTTAGCCTTTGATTTTAGCCAGTCGCCATAAAGTTGGTGACTAATTTTGATGTTATTGAATTTTTTCAAGCCTTCCGTAAAACCTCTTTGGCGTTCAATGGCAGGAGATGACCCTGGTAAACCCATTATTTCTATAATATTCCCTTTGCCTTCAAGTGCTGCCCCCACATATTGCCCTGCCATTTTTCCAATCTGGTAGTTGTCGGCACCTACATACGCTGTATACGCGTTAGAAGAGGTTTTTCTATCAATAATGATAACGGGTATACCTTTATGGTAAGTTTCTTCAACCACTGGCGTAAGTGGTTGCGCTTCATTGGGCGAAATGATGAGCAAATTAATACCCTGCTCCAGCATCCGTTTCACCTGAGCCACCTGGGTTTTACTATCTCCGTTGGCATCTGCATAAATTAGCTTGGCACCAGGGTGCAGGGAAAGCTCCATATTGATTTCTTCTAACATGGTTTTACGCCATAAATCAGAGCCAATACATTGCGAAAAGCCAATGAGGTATTCAGGTTCTTGTTTTTTCTGACTGCATCCCTGAAGGAGACTTCCTATTAATAAGAAAAGTACAAGCTTCATGAAACGCAACAGTTGTAGTTTCATGAAGAATGCCTTTTTAAGATTGATCATTAGGGCTTGCATTTTAGGTGATGAAAGGACTGTCTTACCAACAATCGGAATTTAAAGTTATAAAAAAATGTAGGGTTGTAGAATACGGCCGGTTTATGAAGGTGAAATGTCGACGAACGATGTATCAAAATTAAAGATACGGTGTTTTAAAATTGTAAGTGTGCTCAAATAAATCTTCCTAATTAAATTTATAAGCTTAATAATCAGGTGATTGAGATATATTTCAATTTTAAAAACTTTTGAAACAATTATAGCAGGCAAAATTTTGTGCTTGCCCTACTTTGCAATCTCTAACCAATAACTAAACGTATGAAACAACATTCCGTCCTGGCATGGTCCATGGTCGTAGCCCTGGGAGGCTTTTTATTTGGATTTGATACCGCTGTAATTTCAGGTGCAGAAAAGTCCATTCAACAATTTTGGCAACTGTCAGTTTTTGAACACGGCTTTACCATCTCTATCGCTTTAATAGGAACTGTAATTGGATCATTGATTGGCTCGCGGCCATCCGATCATTTTGGCCGTAAAAACACCCTTTATTTTGTCGCTATTGCATACTTACTATCTTCATTGGGTACTGCGCTGGCCGATAACTGGTCTGTATTTTTAATCTTTCGCTTTTTAGGTGGTTTAGGTGTAGGCATTTCTTCGGTAACCGCACCAATTTATATCTCAGAAGTGTCACCTGCCGACCGAAGAGGCCGTTTGGTAGGGCTTTTCCAATTTAACGTGGTGTTGGGAATTTTAATATCCTATTTATCAAATTACCTGCTAAGTCAGGGAGGGGAATCTTCCTGGCGATGGATGTTAGGTGTACAAGCTTTTCCATCCTTACTTTTTCTGGTCCTCATTTATTTTATCCCAGAAAGTCCACGTTGGTTAATCCTCAAAAAAGGTGCATATGATCGTGCTTTAGAGATTTTGCGCATCATTAATCCGTTGAATTGCGAAGAAGAACTTGTCGCCATTAAAAACTCCGCGGAGGACCATCAGCAATCGAAGAAAAATAAAGACAGCCTGTTTTCTAAAAAATACAAGACACCGGTGATGCTGGCCGTGCTTTTTGCTTTCTTCAACCAGGTTTCAGGCATCAACGCCATCATTTATTACGCACCACGCATATTTGAAATGGCAGGATTGGGGGCGCATTCTTCCTTATTGTCTACCGTAGGTATAGGCCTCATCAATTTTATGTTCACCTTGCTGGCCATTAATTTTATTGATAAAGTTGGAAGAAGAGTACTGATGCTCATCGGCTCCGTAGGCTTAATTGTATCGCTGTTTTTGGTGAGTTACACTTTTTACACCGGAGATTTCAGTGGTTTTGTGATTCCCATTTACATGATGATTTTCATCGCCTTTTTCGCCTTCTCCCAAGGCGCAGTGATCTGGGTATTTATTTCAGAGATTTTCCCTAATGAAATGCGTGCAAAAGGACAAACTTTAGGAAGTTCTACACACTGGATCATGGCTGCCATCATTGCGTTTGGTTTTCCATACCTGGCAGAAACGTTCGGTGGGGCCACTACTTTCTTCTTTTTCGGGAGTATGATGGTGCTTCAATTGCTATTTGTATGGCGTTTAATGCCAGAAACTAAAGGCAAGTCTTTAGAGCAAATAGGATCTAACCTAATTATGCATTAAGCTGATGAAAAATATGAAGTCTAAAAAATCGGTCGTGTGTTTTGGAGAAATCCTTTGGGATAATCTTCCAACAGGTAAAAAACCAGGTGGTGCACCAATGAACGTCGCCTATCACTTACATAAACTAGGCATTGATAGCCAGCTCATCAGCAGCATTGGTGATGAGCAGTCGGGCGTGGAGTTGATGGGTTTTTTAAAGGAGATTGGGTTGAAAACTGATCTCGTGCAGATCGATCGTGCGCATGACACCAGTGAAGTTCAGGCCAGTGTAAACCCAGATAATCATGAGGTGACTTACGAGATTATTTCTCCCGTGGCCTGGGATTTTATTAGCTGGCAGCCAAACTTTGAGACGCTATTAAAGGAGGCCCAGGCATTTGTTTTCGGAACGTTAAGCACCAGGAACCCCGCTACAAGAAATACCTTGTATCAAATGTTGGAACATAGTGCTTATCGTGTGTTTGATGTCAATCTTCGTGCACCTCACTATTCTCCTGAAGTGATTGAAGCCCTGCTTAAAAAATCAAACCTGGTTAAGCTCAATAGCAGCGAATTATTGCTCATCGCACAATGGTATAATCAAGCTTGCGTCAAAGAAGCAGATTGTGTCGAAGTACTTTTTGATCGATTCAATATAGAGGAGGTCATCATTACCAAAGGGAGCCAGGGGGCCACTTATTATACCTCATTGTTCCGCTATGATTATCCGGCTTATTCGGTCCATGTAGCCGATACTATTGGGAGTGGAGATTCTTTTCTTGCCGCATTTTTAGCGATGAAACTAGGCGATGAGCCCGTAGAAATAACATTAGATTATGCAGTGGCCATGGGTGCTTTTATCACTTCGCAAGCAGGCGCCTGTCCTCAATATTCCAAGTTCGATCTGGAAAGATTTATCTGGAAAAAAAAATTAGGGATCTATGATAAGACTTAATTTTTCACCGCCTTAAGGTTGAATCAAATTCAACAGTAACGCAACTGTAAATAATTACCCATTAATAGAAATAGATTTTTTTCTACAGGCCCTGCTATGGCTGGTGTTTCCGGAAAATTGAGCGCTACGACCTCCCATCCGAATCACAAAATGGCTTAACAAACGAACAAAAACAAACCAAATATTAAATCTTAAACCAAATTGTTATGAGAAAATTTCTCTTATCCTTTATCCTCTGGCTTACCGCCATAGGATGGAGTTACGGGCAAACCAGGCCAATTAGTGGCACGGTGACAGACAGCGGTACCAGTCCGCTTGATGCAGTGACAGTAAATGTCGTTGGAACACAGAAATCTACAGTGACCGATCAGAAAGGGCAGTTTAGTATTGAAGCGGCTACCGGCCAAACCCTAAAGTTTTTCTACATGGGCGCAGAACCTGGCATCTTTGTCATTACTGCCGACACCAAAATTGTAAATATCAAACTTGATATCTCGGTTAATAAATTAAATGAGGTGGTAGTCACCGGTTATCAAACGGAACGTAAGAAGGATATCACCGGTGCAGTCAATGTGGTTGATGTGGCCGAGATTAAGGATATCCCCACCGGCAATCCAATCAAATCTTTGCAGGGAAGAGTTCCCGGTGTACTCATTACCACAGATGGTTCTCCAACAGGTGGGGCAACAGTAAGAATACGTGGAATTGGAACCTTAGGCAACAATGACCCACTCTATGTCATAGACGGCGTACCTACCAAAAGTGGTTTGGAACAATTAAACCAAAATGATATTGAATCTATTCAGGTGTTAAAAGATGCATCGTCAGCAACCATTTACGGATCAAGGGCTGCCAATGGGGTCATCATCATCACCACCAAAAAAGCTAAAAATGGCTATTCAAAAATAGACGTCAATGCCAGCACCTCCATCCAGAATTATGCAACCAAGCTGAATACGCTTAATGCAGAAGAAAGAGGAAGGGCTTATTGGCAAGGTGCGGTTAACGACCGCGCTAACCCAAATAATAACCAGATTTACCAATACGACTGGAACAATGATTTTACCAATCCGGTGCTTAACAGTGTCATCTTACCTGAATTTATAGATGCGGCACAAACCATGAGACCAGCAGATACCTATTGGTTTGATGAGATTTCACAGAACTCCATTATCCAATCTTATGATATATCCATGTCTAATGGTGGTGAAAAGGGTAATTCCTTGTTTTCTTTGGGTTACTATGACAATAAAGGTATCGTTAAGGAATCCCACAGTCAAAAATATACGGCAAGATTCAATGCAGATTATAGTTTCCTAAACAACAAACTTAAAATAGGAGAGAATTTCTCTGGAAGTTATATCAAGAATGCGCTCATTCCAGCGAGTGATGTGCTGTTTGCATCCCTCGTTCAGCAGCCTATTGTACCCGTTTACACTGTTGATGGTGGTTGGGGTGGACCGGCGTCGGGCATGACGGACAGACAAAATCCAGTCAGGCTGATTGAAGATAATATTCAAAACCAATTTCATTTCTTCCGGCTTTTTGGAAATGCGTATGCTGACTATGAAATTATTCCAAAACTTAATTTCAGAACTAGTTTCGGTATAGATTACAATGGTACCTATCAAAGGTTGCTTAAGAAATCTTATACCTCAGGGTTTCTTGCTGATCCGGCTAACCAGGTATCCAATAACCAGGTATACCAGGGAAATGTGATCTGGCAGAATACCTTAAACTACAAAGTATCCCAAGGAAAACATAGTGGAGAAGTGCTTTTGGGACAGGAATATGTGAGAAACATTAACCAGGAGTTTTCTGCAAGCAGACAAGGCCTTGCGCTCGAAAACATCAACTATGCTTACCTGAATGCAGGAACTACCAATACGTTAAACGGTGGTAGTGGTGCAGCTTACTCCTTGCTTTCCTATTTTGCAAAGGTGAATTATGTTTATGCTGATAAATATATCGCCTCAGTAACCCTAAGAAGAGATGGTTCTTCGCGTTTTGGTAAAGAAAATCGTTATGGAACTTTCCCAGCATTTTCATTGGGATGGAGGATGAGTGAGGAGCAATTCATCAAAGACCTTGGATTTATTTCTGACCTTAAGTTGCGTTACGGATGGGGTAAGTCGGGTAACCAGGATATTCCAAACAATGCGAGTCGTTCTCTTTATTCAGCAATTTATGGTACTGATCCGACATGGGATTTCGACCGCGGTGGTGCCTATGATATCGGTGGGGCAGGCTCAGGCCAACTGGCATCAGGTTTTACCATGATCCAGCAGGGAAATGATGCCTTAAAATGGGAGTCCCTGCAGGAGTCGAATTTCGGTCTGGACTTCGGCTTATTCAACAATAAGATTACCGGTTCAGTAGATTATTTTATCAAGAACACGGATGATATCCTGATCAGTCCTGCTTTCTTAGCTGTTTTAGGAGATGGCGGCAATAGTTACCGTAATGGTGCTTCGCTACAGAACAAAGGATTGGATGCCATTGTGAATTATGATGGAAAAATAGGTAATGACTTTTCATTTAATGTTGGTGCTAACTTCTCCCTATACCGTAATAAGGTGACTTACCTTCCAAATGATGTATTGGCTTCTTATCCAGGTAACGGTACCGATAAAACAATCCTGGGTAGACCCATCAATTCCTACTTTGGTTATATCGCAGATGGATTATTTAACTCCCAGGAAGAGGTTGACGGTTCAGCTGCTCAGCCAGGTAAAGGACTTGGAAGAATTAAATACCGGGATTTAAACAATGATGATGTAATCAATGACCTGGACAGGGATTATATAGGACATAACAGCCCGAAATATTCCGCTGGTCTTAATGTCTCGCTGAGTTATAAAAACTTCGATATGAGTTTCTTTATCCAGGCTATCAATGTAGATGTGGTCAATGATTTCAAGACTTACACAGATTTCTCTTCCCTATGGACAGGAACAAACTGGGGCAGCAGAACCTTAGATGCCTGGTCTCCGTCGAATATGTCGTCGAGCATTCCTGCACTCACCTTAGTAGACAGGAATAACGAAGGAAGATTCTCCACTTATTTCATCGAAAACGGATCATACGTTAAACTGAGAAACCTGCAGATAGGCTACAACCTTAAAAATGCATTGAAACTTAACATTCCGAATGCAAGGATTTTTGTTCAGGGCAGTAACCTGTTTACCATCAAGAGCAAAGGCTTTACAGGACCTGATCCAGAAATTCCTAACTATGGTTTCCCGGTGCCAGTTATCGGTACAGTTGGGGTAAATATTACACTTTAATTAATAAATGAATTCAAGATGAAAAAGCTAAATTATATAATCCTGATTTTATGTTTTGTTTTCGCGTCCTGCGAAAAGACATTAGATGAACCGGCACAAGGTGTTGTCTCTTCAGAAGAGTTGAATACGCCAGAAAATATCGATAAAATGGTTATTGCGGCATATTCCGCATTGGGTAATGATCATTATACTTCCCCTTATTCCAGCATGTGGCCTTATGGCAGTGTAAGAGGTGGTGATACTTATAAAGGTGGAGATGGCCCGGGCGATCTCTCCGAATTCCACTTGTTTGAGACCTTCTCGCTAAACAGGCCTGATAATCCGCTTTTAGATCAGGTATGGTTTCGGCTATATGTTGGCGTTGGACGGGCAAATGATGCCTTAAGAAGGGTGAATGCCATTTCTGAGGAGGCTTATCCACAAAAAACTGCGCGACAGGCAGAACTGCGTTTCTTAAGAGGGCACTTTTATTTTCTCTTAAAAATCCTGTTTAAGTATGTTCCTTACATAGATGAGAACGTGGAGAAAGCAGATTACCCTACCATCACCAACAACGCACTCACAAATGATGCTTTGTGGACTAAGATTGCAGAAGATTTCAGGGCTGCAGCAAATGGACTACCTGAAAGTCAGAATGAATTGGGTAGAATCAGTAAATTCGCAGGTAAAGCCTACCTGGCCAAAGTGCTTTTATACCAGGCTTATGAGCAGGGAGAAAATCATGCTGTTACCGCCATCAATTCACAACTGTTGACTGAAGTGAATACCTTGTGTGATGAGGTGATCAATTCGGGAAAATTTTCTTTGAGTGCAGACTATGCCAGTAATTTCCAGTCGGCGACAGAGAATGGACCTGAATCTGTGTTTGCCATCCAATACTCTAAAGATGATGGTACGCCAAAAGGAAGATTAGATTATGGCCACGCCCTAAATTACCCAATGAACCAGGAATATGGTTGCTGTGGTTTTAATGTGCCTAGTCACGACCTGATCAATGCCTATAAAACAGATGCGAGCGGTTTGCCAATGTTTACCACGTATAACAATACTGATGTGGCTGCGGCGCTAAATTTCCAGACTTCTACTTTTGATCCCCGTTTAGATCATACCGTGGCCAAGCCAGGAGCACCCTTTAAATATAAAACCAGCTTTCTATACCAACGCACCTGGTCAAGAGCACCTGCAATTTATGATGCTTTCGCTAGTATGAAGGAAGCGGTTACTCCAGACGATGCTTCCTTCCAGAAAATCCCACCATTCATTGGAAGTTCCAAAAATTGGCAGATTATCCGCTTTGCCGATGTATTACTTTGGAAAGCCGAAGCATTGATCGAACTCAACAGGTCCTTAGAAGCAGTTCCATTAATTAATCAGGTGAGGGCAAGGGCAAATAACAGCAAAGCCTTGCTTAAAACGGCTAATGGAAACCCTACGTCAAACTATAACATACAACTCTATCAGCCAGGTATAAATTGCGATTGGACACCAGCATACGCCAGGCAGGCCATGCGGTTTGAGCGCCGATTAGAATTTGCTACGGAAGGTTACCACTTTTTTGACCTGGTGAGATGGGGAATTGCGGCCAAGACCATGAACGACTATTTTAATACGGAAAAGACCAGGGTGGCACACCTTGCAGATGCCCGATTTACACAGGGTCGTGATGAGTATTTTCCGATTCCATTGAACCAGATCAACTTCAGTTCGGGTTTATACAAACAAAATAATAACTGGTAAAATTAATCGATTTTAATAATTTAAATTGCTAATATGAAAAGGAACAACGTTTATTACCTGATCACACTGCTATTGATGGTCTGCAGCTTTAATGCTGCAGCACAACAACCCTATACTGAAAAACATCGTCCGCAGTTTCATTTTTCTCCAGCTGCCAAATGGATGAATGATCCCAATGGGATGGTTTATCACAAAGGGGTTTATCATCTTTTTTATCAATATTTCCCTGACGGCACTAAATGGGGACCGATGCATTGGGGCCACGCCACCAGTAAAGATTTGGTATCGTGGCAGCATAAACCTACGGCCTTATTCCCTGATAGTTTAGGTTACATCTTTTCAGGAAGTGCAGTGGTCGATTCGCTCAATACCGCAGGATTTGCTAAAAATGGAGAAACACCTTTAGTGGCCATTTTCACCCACCACAGTCCTAAACCTGAGTTGGAAAAGATAAAGAAAAACCAGTACCAAAGTCTTGCTTATAGCTTGGACGACGGAGAAACCTGGACTAAATATGAGGGCAATCCAGTATTGGAAAATCCAGGGATTATAGATTTCAGGGATCCAAAGGTGATGTGGCATGAAGCCTCTAAAAAATGGATCATGACGCTGGCTACCAAAGACAGGATTACTTTTTACAGTTCCCCGAATTTAAAGGACTGGCAGAAAGAAAGTGAATTTGGAAGCAAACTTGGTGCACATGGTGGGGTGTGGGAATGTCCGGACTTATTTCCACTTGATATCAATGGGAAACAAGTTTGGGTACTTCTGGTGAGCATTAACCCAGGCGCGCCAAATGGGGGCTCAGGAACACAGTATTTTACCGGAGCCTTTGATGGAAAGACCTTTGTGCCAGATTCAGCGCAAACGAAGTTTATCGATTATGGTACGGATAATTATGCCGGTATTACCTGGTCGAATACAGGAGATCGGAAGATTTTTCTGGGTTGGATGAACAACTGGCAATATGCAAATGAAGTTCCAACCGAAGCATGGCGAGGTGCGGCAACGCTGCCAAGAGATTTGAAATTAGTGCAGGTCAATGGTCAGCACTATTTAAGCGCTAGCCCGGTTAAGGAATTAGATCGCATTACACAGACCGTGTTTGAAAAAAGTAAGCTTAACCTTAATAAGGAAATAGACTTATCTTCACACATCGCTAATGCTAAAGGACAGTTCAGGCTAGATCTAACTTTTAATGCAGAGGAGAGTTTCAACATCCTGTTAAGCAATAAGTCGGGACAAAAACTAACCATCGGCTATGATAAAGAAGCAAAACAATATTTCATTGATAGAACCCAGGCTGGTCAATCTGATTTTGAAGCGGGTTTTGCCAAGAAACATCTAGCACCACGGATCAGCGTCGATAAGCGCATCCAGCTTACGCTTATTGCAGATGCAGCTTCGGTTGAGCTGTTTGCAGATCAAGGCTTAACGGTAATGACAGATGTATTTTTCCCTGCTGAAACGATTTCTATATTAAAGATCAATGGTCCTAAGAAGAATAAGCTTACGGAGTTAACGGTGTCCAAGATCGCATCTATATATTAATCAACTATAAGACTCCTGTATACCTCCTCTATATCCGGTTCGGTAAAACGTACACTAGATATAGAAGAGATATACAGAAAGTAACCTACTCGCACAAGCTTAGCTGCATCCTTGGTCAAGCCATGGTGCATCGAATAGGTAGTCATAAAAAAAGCCTGCTTCATTTTAGATGAGCAGGCTTTTGTATGTTAGTCGGAAATTACGAGGTATAACCCAGAATTTTCAACACTTGTTTACTGTTTTGTTCCTCGCCAAAGACCTCAAAGTTGAACGTCTCATCGCGATTGCGGCGAATGATTACGTGTTTAGGACTAGGCAATAGGCAATGGTGAATACCACCATAACCACTCAAAACTTCCTGGTACGCACCAGTGTTAAAGAAGCCCAGGTATTGCACTTTACGCGTTTTCGGCATAAATACACTGTTCATGTGCGCTTCCTGGTTGTAATAATCCTGGCCATCACAGGTGATACCACCTAAGTTGACCCTTTCATATTCGGCATCCCAGTTGTTTACCGGTAGCAACACATATTTCTGGTTCAAGGCCCAGACATCAGGTAAGTTGGTAATGAAAGAACCATCCAGCATTAACCATTTTTCCCTGTCGTTTTGTTGTTTACGACCCAATACCTTGTAAAGAATACCAGATGCTTCAGCCACAGTGTATTTACCAAATTCAGTAATGATATCTGGTTCAATCACGTCATGCTCTGCACAGATTTCTTTAATCCTTTTCACAATTTCGTTCACCATGTATTCGTAATCGAAATCAAATACCAAAGAGTCTTTGAAAGGCATTCCACCACCGATATCTAAAGTATCAAGTTCCGGATTAATCTTTTTAAACTTGCAATACAAGGTTACATATTTCTCCAGCTCGTTCCAGTAGTAAGGGCTATCCGTAATACCCGAGTTGATGAAGAAATGTAATAGTTTCACCCTGAAATTAGGGTTAACGGAGATCTTGTTGTTATAAAATTCGATCACGTCTTCCATTCTTACGCCTAAACGCGAAGTATAGAACTGTGAATCAGGTTGTTCCTCAGCAGCAATCCTGATACCCAGGTTACATGGAGTATCCAATTCAATCTCGTCGTCATACAAGTTGAACTCTTCTTTGTTATCTAATACAGGAATGATGTTTTTATAACCATCATGCAGCATATCGATAATATATTGCTTGTATTGGTAGGTTTTAAAGCCATTACAGATGACCGTAATGTTTTTGTCTACAGCACCTTTTTTCTCCAGTGCTTCAATCATGGGCATATCAAATGCCGATGACGTTTCCAGGTGGATGCCGTTTTTCAAGGCTTCTTCCACAATGTGACGGAAGTGGGAACTTTTGGTACAATAGCAATATTTATAATCACCTCTGTAATTGTTTTTCAAGATGGCGGTTTGAAATAGTATTTTCGCCTGTTGAATCTTTTTACTGATCATGGGTAAATAGGTGAAACGTAATGGTGTACCATAAGTTTCAATCATTTCCATTAAGTTGAGGTCCTGAAAGTACAATTCATCGTCTATGATGCTATAGCCTTCTTGCGGAAAACCTACACTTAGATCAAGAAATTCGGAGTAACTCTGCATTTTTTATATTTTTGAACAATTATTAAAGGTATAGCTAATTAAAATGAGTTAATTTTGGGGCAAATATAAACCTTTTATAAAACAACAGCCGTAATTTTTTTTATGACAAAAATTTTAAGGGTAATAGAAGTAAAATCAGAGATCGGAGCAGGTACCCGAGGCGCAAGTCTGGGCGTAGATGCGATTAAGATTGCGGCGTTAGATTATGGAAGCAGGTTTTTTAAGAAACATAAAACCGTAGAGGTTCCCAATGAGAACCATTTGTTGCTGGAAAGCACTGGCAGCCCCTTTGCAAAGCGTATTTCAGGAATCCTGACCATGGTAGAAAGGGTGCACGATGAGGTGAAGGACACCCTGGAGCGCAAAGAATTTCCTATGGTATTGGCTGGTGACCACAGTACGGCGGCGGGCACCATTTCGGGCATCAAATCAGCTTTTCCGAAATCAAAGTTAGGGGTAATCTGGATTGATGCACATGCAGACCTCCATTCGCCTTATACCACACCTTCGGGAAACATGCATGGCATGCCCCTGGCTATGGTGCTGGATGAGGACAATTTGAATGAAAAAGTAAACAAGCTGGACCAGGAGACCATTAACTATTGGTTTCAGTTAAAAAACGTAGGCAATATTGCACCAAAGATCACTTATCAGGACCTGGTATTGATTTCTGCACGTGATATGGAGAAACCAGAAGAGAACCTGGTGACGAAGAATAATGTAAAAAACATCACCACGGCCGACTTGAGAAAGCGGGGTGTGGAGCGGGTAGTGATCGAAACGATGATGTATCTGGATCATTGCGACCTTATTTATGTATCATTTGATGTGGATTCGCTGGATCCAAGTTCATCACGCGGTACAGGTACACCCGTAGCACAAGGCATTACTGAAAAGGAAGCCGGCATGCTGATTTCTAAAATAATTACGAATAAAAAAGTATGTTGCTTTGAAATAGTGGAAGTGAACCCCACTTTAGACCGTGAAAATAAGATGGCAGAAAATGCCTTCGAGATTTTGGTTAAAGCAACCAATGCGTTAAGAAACGAATAGACTATGAACATTGAAAGAAATCTAATTACAGCAACAGTAGCTGCTGTAAAACAACTATACAACCAGGATATGCCCGAAGAGCAGGTGAACCTGCAGGATACGCGCGCTGAATTTGACGGTCAAATTACGGTAGTGGTATTTCCGGTGGTCCGTTTCTCTAAGAAATCGCCGGAAGCAACGGCGACTGATTTAGGCGAATACCTGGTGGAAAATGTGGAAGAGGTGACCGCATTCAATGTCATTAAAGGCTTTTTAAACCTGAGCATTGCAGAATA
Source organism: Pedobacter sp. CAN_A7 (assembly GCF_015752175.1). Taxonomy (NCBI): domain Bacteria; kingdom Pseudomonadati; phylum Bacteroidota; class Sphingobacteriia; order Sphingobacteriales; family Sphingobacteriaceae; genus Pedobacter; species Pedobacter sp. CAN_A7. The sequence continues at coordinate 54,358 of NZ_JADOUW010000001.1, forward strand.
CTACTGGTTAAACCTGTTGAATACCGATTTGCTGGACCCTTCCTTTGGTTCCTTTAAACCAAACGGTAACAAGGTGATGGTGGAATACTCTTCGCCAAATACCAATAAACCCCTGCATTTAGGACACGTCCGCAATAACTTATTGGGTTATTCGGTGGCCGAACTGTTAAAAGCAGCGGGAAATGAAGTGTATAAAGTAAACCTAGTTAACGACAGGGGGATACACATCTGTAAATCGATGCTGGCCTGGCAGAAATTCGGGAATGGAGAAACACCAGAAAGTACCGGTTTAAAAGGCGATCACCTGGTGGGAAAATACTATGTGATTTTCGATAAGGAATACAAAAAAGAAATCGAGGCGTTAAAACTAGCCGGCCAGACGGAAGAGGAAGCTAAGAAAAACGCACCGCTCATCAGAGAAGCACAAGACATGTTATTGGCCTGGGAAAAGGGTGATGCGGCTACCATAGACCTTTGGAAAACGATGAACACCTGGGTATATGCAGGATTTGACATCAGCTATAAAAACCTGGGTGTAGATTTCGATAAATACTATTACGAAAGCAATACCTATTTGCTGGGAAAAGATACAGTAGAAGAAGGCCTGAACAAAGGTGTTTTCTTTCAAAAACCAGATGGTTCGGTATGGATCGACCTGACTGCCGACGGACTGGATGAGAAACTGGTGTTACGTGCCGATGGAACTTCAGTGTACATCACACAAGATTTAGGTACTGCCCAGATGAAATATGATGATTTCGAAATGGATGAGTCTATTTATGTGGTAGGAAATGAGCAGGATTACCACTTTAAGGTATTGTTCCTGATTTTAAAGAAAATGGGTAAAACCTGGGCACAAGGCTTACACCATTTATCGTATGGCATGGTTGATTTGCCAAGCGGGAAAATGAAATCGAGAGAAGGAACCGTAGTGGATGCCGATGACCTGGTTGCTGAAATGATTGAGACCGCTAAACAGAAAACAGAAGCCCTGGGCAAGGTAAACGACTTTTCAGAAGAGGAAAAACAACAGCTGTACTATAACATTGGGATGGGTGCCCTTAAATACTTCCTGTTAAAGGTAGAGCCTAAAAAACGCCTGTTATTTGACCCTGCAGAATCGATCGATTTCCAGGGAAATACAGGTCCGTTTATCCAATACACCCATGCACGTATTAAATCATTATTGAATAAAGCAGGTTATAAAAGTGGGGTAGACAGTGATATCAAGATTGTGCTTACCGCAACTGAACTGGATATGATCATCTTACTTTCTAAATACCCTGTGGAAATTGCTGCAGCAGCCAAAGGCTACAGTCCGGCTACCTTAGCCAACTACTTATACGAAGTGGCGAAGATGTTCAACAAGTTTTACCATGAGGTGCCACCGATCATTAAAGAAGAAAGTGAGGCTGTGAAACAGCACCGCTTGAACCTGAGTGCTTTAACGGCAAACATATTAAAATCGGGTATGAAATTATTAGGTATCACCGTTCCCGAAAGAATGTAATTGATGTTTAAAAAGTGCTTTAACACCTTAGTAGGTAAGGCTGATGAATTTACGATGGCCGGCAGGATGTTTCATGCCATGTCGGTATTCATTGGCCTTACTTTATTTATTAAAGCACTTTTTTACCAATTCACCAGTTTGCAGCTGGCCTCTACGGTTTGCGCCCTGGCCTTACTGCTGGAAATAGGCTTTTATTACCTGAGCCGTGTGAAAAGGCAATCCTTGCTGGCCGCCATGCTCAGCTCCATTAAACTCACTTTCATGCTGATCCTGATCTACCTGTATAACGGTGGATTAAGCGGTAACATGCTGTTGCTTTCGGCCATCAGCCTGTTCCTGGTATTGCTGATTACTCCCCAAAAACAAGGCTGGATCTGGCTAACGGCCATTACTACGTTGGTGCTTGTGATGATCACGCTGGAATACCTGGATCCAGTAGTTGTACAGCAACATTATAGCAGTCGGGCAGAGCGTTTCATAGATATGGGGATGACCTATTTGACCATCACGTTGATTCTATATGGTGGCCTTACCGTGTTGCGCAAGAGTTATGAACAGCAAAAAGAACTTGCGGCTTTGCAGACCAGTAAGTTGCAAGGATTAAATGATGAAAAGGATAAAGTCCTGTCTATCCTGTCTAAAGAGTTAAATGCACCTATGTTATCCGTCAAACGATACCTTCATGTGGCGCAAAGCATTGATGTCAATCCTGGGGAACGATTGGAGATGGAGAAAGAGCTGAACCGTACCCTGGATGATGCACAGTACCTGTTACACAATGTGCTGTTGTGGGCTAGGACACAAATGGACGTCAATCATGTAGTGCTGGAACCTGTACCGGTGGCCGATCTGCTTAAGCGGGTTGTTGGTTTATTTGAACCAAAGGCGTTAAAAAAGGGCATAGAGATCACCTTAGACCTCGCTGAAGAGGTGGCTATCCTGGCAGATCCAAAGATGTTAAAAGTAGTGCTGCGGAACCTGATTTCGAATGCCATCAAATTCACTAACCTGGAAGGAGAAATCGGGATCAGTGTTACGGTAGCAGCTGGCCATTGTATCATCGCGGTAAGGGACAATGGCATCGGTTTAACCAAAGAAAAACAAGCGGTCATCTTTAGCTTAAACATTGCGCCTAATTACGGCACAGCGAACGAAAAAGGCACGGGTTTAGGCTTAGTGCTGTGTAAGGATTATGTAGAGCGGCAAGGCGGCAACATATGGTTTACAAGTATACCGTGGGAAGGAACAACATTCTTTGTGTCCCTTCCGCTAGTAGCTCTACCAGTATCTGTAACACCTCAGGAAAGTAACGAGGTCTAGGCATCTTTCTGCGCACCCTCTTTGGTAGTCACCAAAGTTTTCTTTCTGAAAATAGGGAAGGTCATCGGACTTTTCGCAGGTCGCTCATCGCCAAATAAAACACCCCATTGTTTAAACATTTCAGTACGGTCGAAGACCACTTTTAATACCGCAATGAGTGGCATGGAAAGGAACATTCCGGATACGCCGGCAATACTTCCACCGACGACGACCCCGATAATGGAGACCAGTGCGTTAATCTTAATTTTAGAACCTACAATCCTTGGCATCAGAATATTATTATCCAGGAATTGTACCACCGCAATCACAATTAATACTGTTAATACTGGCCATATTTCAGTAGAGGAAGTCAGGGTAAGTAATACCCCTATGATGTTTCCAAACAGGGCCCCTACATAAGGAATCAGGTTGAGGATGGCAAAGATTACTCCGATTAACAAAGCATGTTTAATACCAAATAATAACAATACGCCTCCTAAAAGGATGGTCATATAGGTCACCTGGATCAGCAATCCCATCAGGTAACTTTTAATAATCGATTCTGTTTGGTAAATGGCGTCTTTCACGCGAGGGTGATCATCTTGTTTAAACCACATGAAGATGAAACGCAGCAAAATATCTTTATAAAACAAGATCAGGTAAACGTAAATAGGCAATAGGCCGACGAAGATGAATATGTTACTTAAGGTAAGGGCAGCACCACTGGCTAAACCACCTGCAAAATTAAGCAGATCGGCACTTTTATCGCTGATAAACTTGGTTTGTTCTGTGGTTGAATATGGAGAAATGCGGCCAATCCATTCGCTGAGGGAATGTAAGTGTATGGAAACATTCTTTTTTATCTGCGGGAAATCCTGGATAAGTGTGCCCATCTGTGAGGAGAAGAACCAGCCGATTAAACCGACGAATATCGCCACGAGCAAAATAGGAAGGATGATGGCTAAAATTTCAGGCACATGCCACCTGCGCAATAGACGAAATGCAGGAAAGAGCAGTAAACTCATGAAAAACGCAGTCAGGATGGGCATGATTATGCCACTTCCGATCACGAAAATGGCGCCTACTAAAACAATGCCTAATAATTCAATAGATCTCTTTACGGTAAGCGGCATTTCTGACATAGTATTGTTTTAAATTTACACAACAAACACGGGAAGGTAAGAAATGTTTGGCTAGTTTTGCGCTTTACCCGATAATTCGCAAAAGATGATTACAAATGAGACTATAGTTGCTTTATCTACACCTCCAGGTATTGGTGCGATTGGTATTATCCGCTTATCCGGAAAAGATGCCATCGTGCTAGCCAACTCGGTTTTTTCGGGGAAGGATTTAGAGAAGCAGGATTCGCATACGCTACATTTCGGCTTGATTAAAGACGGCGAAAAGGTGATTGATGAGGTGGTAGTGAGTTTGTTTGTTGCCCCGAAATCGTATACCAAAGAAAATGTAGTTGAAATCTCTTGCCATGGGTCAAATTACATCATCCAGCAAATTATCCAATTGTTAATTAAGAAAGGGGCCAGTGCAGCCAAGCCTGGTGAATTTACCTTACGTGCCTTTTTAAACGGTGGTTTAGACCTTTCCCAAGCTGAAGCGGTATCTGATTTGATTTCTTCGGATTCTGCAGCCGCGCACCAGGTGGCCATGAATCAGCTTCGTGGTGGTTTCAGCACGGAACTGCAGGTGTTAAGGGAGCAGTTGATCCATTTTGCTTCGATGATTGAGCTGGAGCTTGATTTCGCAGAGGAGGATGTGGAGTTTGCTAACAGAGACCAACTGCAAGCGTTGATTGATAAGATTACGGTGGTGTTGAACAAGCTGATCCGTTCTTTTGAATTGGGGAACGTGATTAAGGAGGGGATAAACACGGTGATTGCGGGTAGACCGAATGCCGGGAAATCAACTTTGTTGAATGCGTTACTGAATGAGGAACGTGCGATTGTGAGTGAAATTGCAGGGACGACAAGGGATACGATTGAGGAGGTGTTGAACATTAACGGGATTAACTTCCGTTTGATTGATACGGCTGGTATTCGTGAAGCGAAGGATACGATTGAGGCGATCGGGGTGGAGAAGACGATGCAGAAGATTGACCAGAGTGCGGTGTTGGTTTATTTGTTTGACGTTGCTTCTTTAACTAAGGAGGAGATTAAGGAAGATATATTGAAACTGTACAAGGACGGAATGGCGTTTTTGGCGGTAGCAAATAAGATAGATATCGCTTCGGGGTTTGACTTTTCTGGTTTAGATTTACCTGAATCAATTAGGTTCATATCCATTTCTGCGAAGGAGAACCAGTATGTGGAGGAATTGAAAGAAACTTTGTATGAGATTGCGGTTGGCGACCAGCTGACGGACAACCATACGATGGTGACGAATATCAGACATGTGGAAGCACTTCAGAAGACGCGTGCGGCATTGGATAGTGTTGCATATGGTTTAGCGAATCCGGTGACTTCGGAATTCCTGTCGGTTGATATTAAGCAGGCGTTGCATTACTTGGGCGAGATCACAGGGCAGGTGACGACCGATGACTTGTTAGAGAATATATTTAGCAAGTTTTGTATTGGCAAATAATTTAATTATAAAGACATATTATGTTGATTATCAGTTGTTTATGATTTTTATTTTACAACATAGCCAAGCATAACTAAAACGCTCCTTATTTCTTGATTCTCAGTCATGATCGTTCATTGTTGTTTGCGGTTGCGTGTGGTCGATTATTATATTAAGCCGTTGTTAGATACTGTAAGCGCTTGGATCTTTGGTGTTGCCATCTATGATCACTACAACCTGTCGTGGAGGAAATTCCATTTCGGCTGCTTTGAAGCCATGTACTTCAGGAATAATCAGTTTAATGTTATTTCTGGGCGGGGCCGGTGGTGAGTTTTTTTCTGTGAGCTCCAGGATGCACAGTATAGAAAGTTGCTTCCCGTTGCCTGATGAGTAGGCGACTGGCTGTTTGCCGTATTTGGCGATCAGCTGCTGTCGATCTGAGATTTTAGATTCCGATTTCAGTTCGGCAATGATGCCTTTATAGCCAATTTCTACACGGCCTCCTGCCAGGTGCGCTTCTTTAATAATTTGTTCTCCGAGGTAGGGTATTCCCACCAGGTGCTGAATTAGCTGGTCTCTGAAGACGCTTTCCAAAACTTTATTTTTACTTTTATAGGTACCATGCTGAAGACAGAACCCCTGGTAATTCAATATGCCGCGAAGAAGAAGCAGGAAGTCTTTCAGCTCTGTCTGATCCAGGTTGGGCAGTTCTGTTCTTAGTTTGGTGTGGATGTCTGCGATCGCGCTGTTCATGGAACTGAATCCTGTCATAAATTCATGGGAATTGGGATCCAGCACTTTTGCAATCAGCTGATCGTAGCCGATAACTACTGGCACGAGCTTCTTGCCATCCGTTTTTTGAAAGTAACAAAGCAGTTTGATGACCATATTGTCATCGAAATTATGCTGGGGGTATCTGAACACAACGTAACCCGAAATTTCTGTGCTGGAAGTCTTAAAGGGATCAATTGGAGGCAGGCTCAGTTCATAGGTATTTTGATTCTGGGAGGAGACAGGCACCAAGAACATTTGTTCGCAGTCCTTCGGCCACTGGTTGATTCTGATCCTTCCCTTGATCACATACATTTTATCCGGCTGAAGGATCTGGGGATTAGCCCAGGGTTCTCCGTCAACCTGGAATTCAATGGATACCACTGTCTCCTTGGGTTCTTGCTTTGTTTCAGGTGTGCTGACAGCATTGCTGTCCCTTTTGAAACTGGCCATCGGATCGGTTTCGATGCAATAGAGGTAGGGGAACGGAAGCTTTGCCAGGCCTTCAAAAATATTTTTTACTACACTGATGTCGTTTCCTAGATCGTTTATTTCTTGCTTGAACCGGGTGATCCCATCTCTGAAATTTTCCGGATAAGGGTAGGTGTTCAAATCAATCAGGCTGCTGTTGGCCTTGGCTGCCTGCAGGTTAGCCTGCGCTTCCGCTGCGCCGGACAGAGTGGCCTTTATCCAGCGGATCAGGTGGAAAATAGTTTTTGCCTGATAGCGGTAATGATTAAAAAAGGTTTCATCAGCGGAGCCTTCAATTTGCTCCTTTATCTGCTCAAATAACGCTTCTACACCGGGCTCCTGCTTCAGGTAAGCTGCTGCCTTCGTGAAGTCGAAACCATAATAAATGGTTAGAAGTTCATTCCGAAGGAATTCTTCCCTATTGAGCAACTCTGGTACGTATTTTTTATAGTTGTGCATGAATAAGCTGTTGAATGTGAGAACGGTCGAGACTTGCTGAAGCTACTTTATGCTCAGTAACAGAGATCCTTTCAGCTTGCTGGTTAAATTTATGCGCATACGCAAGTGGTTTGGTATCAGGTACAGTTTTTTTGAAGAACCGGGTCAGTTCCAGCAGTTCCTCCCAGAGGCAGAAATAGGCGAGGATGGCATAAATATCAACCAGATCGATCATTACCCGGTCTTTCAGTCTGCTGATCTTATCTCTGGCAAAGGCTAACAATAGCTCTTTGTTTTTGCGGATCAGATCTTCCGGTAAGGTATAAAAAAAGTCTATGAATTCTTTACGTTCGTCATTGCCCGAAGAGTTAGGGGCAGGTTGTGATCTGGTCAGAAAACCGGTCGCTTCTTTGATCCAGATATCTGCCAGCGCCTGGTTTTTTCTGGCCAGGCTGGTCAGTTCCGTCAGAGCGTCACGATCAGTGTGGTAGTCTTTGGTGTCACAATATTTGATCAGGATTTGCTGCGTTATGTTTTTGCAGGTAGCTGCAAGCTTCCCACTCAAAAACAGCAGGATTCTGGTCAGTTCCAGGCCGTACGATAGGTCTTTCTCTTTGTAGTAATGATGTTCCAGGGTAAGTATGTCATTCATCCAGTTCATAAGGTCATTTTTCTCCAGAAACGGATAAGCGTTATAGGCAAAATCAGCGGCGGCATGGTGAACGAAAACATATTTGTCGAACAGCAGCGACCGGATGTGTTCAAAACAATCAACTTCCACGTACTCCGGGAACTCGCGGATGATAAGTCCGTAAGCGGCTATTGCCCTGCCGCGTACGCCAACAGAAAGGTCCTTCAGAAAAATCTTGACCAGATCAACGAATGTTTGGGTGGCCAGCTGAGGGAAGTGGATAAGGATATGAATAACGTAGGTCATGCCACTTCCCCGTACTTCTTCAGAATCGGGATCCTGTAAATACCCATAAATAGCTGGCAATAGCTTGCTGACGCTCACAATGTCTTTTAAGCCCTTCTGTAAGATCTCTATGATCTTAGATTTAAAGGCCCCCTCAGTTTTACTATCCAGTTTCTCCAAAACTGCCGCCATTCCCTCAAAATGTTTATCAGGCTGGCGGGTTATAGATTTGGTAATTAGATTGGCTGTTCCACGAAAACAATTATGCATGTCCTGTTCTATGTGTTGAATGTCCAGGAATGATTTGCCGACAAGCGGATTGAAGGAAGCAGCAGGCCGGGCCGGGTTTGCCGCGTCTTCCCGGTACCATTTGAATTGCGTCCGGTCAGAATTCAACAGGATTAGGTGCCCGACAAACGATTCAAAATAGGGGTCAAGTAATTCTGTCCGGCTTTGCTGAATCCTTTCAATTGCATGCATCGAAGCTTCTTTGAGCTCCTGTGAAGACTTTGAGTGCATCAGGTATTCAATGAGACGTTCAAGAAAAATTCCGGCGCATGCTGCATTGACCTTATAAAGCTCATCTTCTATGATCACCTCTTCGTAAAGTCTTACCAGTTCTGCTTTTCCCCAGCCCGATAAATTCAGGGCTTCATTTCCGGAGATTTCCTGTATGCGTACAGGATGAACTTTGTAAAGTGCTATCAGGGTTTTTATCGTTCTGTAGTCTGCCGAATCGCCGCTGCGTGAGCTGTCGCTAAATTCCAGCGAGCGGATCAGTAAAGGTGCAAATAGCAGCAGGACACATTTTCCGGACTCTATCAGGTCCGTCAGTAAACCGTTAATGTTGATCCGCGTTTCTCTGTCCTTATTTTTGAGCCGGCCGGTAATTATGCTTTCGAATTTTGGCTGATCGGTTTGATAAAACCGCTCCAGGATAGTGATGGTTTGCGGATAAGATCCTGCTTTATCGGGATGAAAGCCGTATATCCTACGGTAATCACAATTGCTAATTACCGCTTCCATTAGTGTTTCGCTGGCCACCAGTTCGGCATCAGTGATTGCATGAGCCCAAATCCCCGCGGAAATGTCTGTCTGAATTTCATTTTCTATTGCGGAGATAATCAGCTTTATTGTAAAAGGTGACAACTGTTGCCCATTTTGCTGAAGAATGGCGATGGTCTCAAAAATTGTTTTTTCAAGCTGCTTATTTTTAGTGAAAATTGCGAGATAACCGATCGCTGCCTCGCTGAAAAATTCAGGAGAAATCTTGGCAGCTTCTAGGAGCCTGGTCGCTGTTTCTGCGGCTTGTTCAGGATCATTTAGTTTTTGCACCAGGTTTATAATCGACAAGATCTTAACCTCCGCGGAAGTCTTCACTTTTTTAATCAGTGTTTCCGCATCATTAAGCAACCTTAACCTCAAATCTTCTTCAACCAGCACGTCCGCCTCTTGCTGCCTCGTGCGCTCATAATATTCATTCGCTGTTTTCAGGCCGAAATTGTTTCCTGAAAGCGGCTCGTGCTTTGGGCATTCCAAGCAATTCTCGATAATAAAATCTCTGGCATTCCATTCTAGGTTTGGACCCTCGTATGCTTCATTCTTTGCATGACGGCAGCCAATTGAAGTTGACATTGGGATGTTCATCATTTGCCCCATCATACTCGCGAGCCGACCGGATACAGCAATGTGTTTGCACCATTGCTTAACAGAGGGAATAAGTTCCTTATTCTTTTCCCCAAGGTGTGTCGCCTCCAAAAAATGCATTTCTTTATCGCCTTCTTTTGACATGTTCCGGTTTAATTTGGTATGATAAAGATAAGGTTAAAAAATTTTTCTTTATCACCGAATTGAAACCTGTTGTCCGAGGTCATGCTGGCATTTCAGTGAAGGTGATTTCCATGATTCTGCCGCTGGTTTGCATGTAAAAGAGACCAAATACTTCATTAAACAGTACATCTGGATTGTGCTCCAGATTGCGTTTCAGTCTGTTCAGCTTCTCGTCCTGTCCAACTTCGTTTAGAATTACCATCTTGTCATTTGTTCCGGTATTAAAAATTATTTTACCGCAATGGTATGCAGGTCTGGGATTGGTGAAGGTGGGGTCTGCCCTTCGGCATCTACCGAGAACGGGACCAGCGGGTTCCTGTCATATTCTAAATGCAGATGGATTACTTACTTTAAAGTAACCTGATAAGTATCGGTGACGGAAACATTTGATATTTTAGAATGCTTCGGATTGCACATTTCAGTAAAAGTAACCCCTCCATTTCGGGGCAAAGTGGCCGCAAATTAGATTGCCAAGTAAGTTAAAAAAGTCCCCTTCTCTCTGAACGAATATAACCAACACTCTGGACTTATCATCCACAGCTGCAAAAGCTCATCCAACTTTATTTCAGCTCGATTGTCCCCGGAAAACGTTCTCCAGACCGTATTAAACGCCAGATCCAAGCCGCGGCCTCAAATAAGACGATATAAATGATCCAGGACTGTCAAGTAGATAAGACCCTCACTGGGGAGGAGTAGCGCTTTTTAAAGCCTCGATTCTGCCTCATCCAGCAAGAATAATCCTTGAAATTTTAGATGGAAATATGGATTATTGCCCTAATAACGGCCACCTTGTCCCGAAATAAGGTGGTCAGTTTGGAGTGAAAAAGAGCGTCAGTTTAAATGCGGAATAAGTGGCCACTTTTGGCGAAATACCCACCTATATTGCTGTATTCCTTAAGAACAACGCTTTGGCAAATAAGTGATTGGACTGGCTTAAGCGGTTACACAGTTTATCACCGATTATCTTCTGTTGATGATTGTAAAGGAACTGGATCATTTGCTCGAGTTGTTGCTGATCATCATCCATCAGGTAGTTCCCAAAATTCATCACTTCTAGTATTTCAGCAAGGTGAACTGCGGTTTGCATGGGTTCACCTTTATCTAACAGGTTAAACAGTTTTTCAAATAAATCAGTATAATGGTATTGTGTGGAGTTGAGCAGTATGGCAGTTTTAATGACCTCGGTGTTTTGGGAATTCAGTTTTTCGATTAGGTAGAGGATGTTGACCGTTTCTCTTCTCATTTCAAGGAATTCTGTTTCCGTGGAAGTTGCATACAATTCGTGGATACGGTTGATTAAGGCGATGATCCGTCGTTCAAGTGTTTCCTTCCCCTCTGGATTTAGCGATTCCAGATAACTGTCGTTGAACCAAATCGAATGCAAAAGATCCTTAATGGCATCTACGGGCATTTGTTGGATGAAAAGCAGTGTAATGCTCTTTTCTTCAAGTTCTTCCATTTCCCAGAAGTACAAGGTGGTCACATGGGTAGCAAGGCCATTGTGTCCAGTGTTTTTCATAGATAACCTGGTTTGGATTGCCCTGTGGTAATGCGGATAGAATAGTTCGTATACCTCCCTGGTTGCAGGAGTTCTGGAGAAAAGGAAACCGCCCATAAAGGCTTTCCAGGTTTTTTCATCCAGGTTTTGGAAATCTTTGATTTTCATATGTATCCAGCTCTGGTTGAGATAGCTGAACTGGGGCCAGTAAAATCCTATGATGGTAAAGGTGTCCAAATCCCCGGCAAGGATGTATTTGTTGTAGATGGAGGCAGTGGCCTGATCCCATTCTGGAGGCTGTTGCATAGATGCCCTGGCCTGGGCCAAATCATAATCCATACATGCACGAAAGAATTTACCGGAATCTGAATTGACCGAGCTGCTTAAATAGTCATCATTGTCCGGTGGTTTACTATTTTGATCTGGATCGAGTATCGTATCGATATATAGTAGGGCCTTTCTGCACACTGGAAGTAGTTTGTGATCGGCGAGGTGGTCATCGTGTCTACAAACTTCGCCGATGATGACCGATACCACCGCCAGGATCCAGTTCTTGTTGGCACTCCATCTGTCCTGATTTAAACTTCTCTGTGGAGACATGAAGTCATCTTGGTGTATATAATCGCTGCAGAAATGAAGAAGCTTAGTCCAATTGAAATTTTCCGGATTTTTTTGGCCTTCCGAAAGCAGGGTGTAAAGTAGGTGGTGGATATAAATGTAAGGCGCGGGCAGGTAAATGTCTATAGAGGCTAAGAATCGCGTTGGATTTTCTGTGACCGATTTTTCGAATATACTGGCCAGTCCGCTTATGTTGGGTTCTTCCCAGTCGTCTGTTGGACGAAAGGAAATCATATATTTAACAATGGCTTGGTCGTCCATATTGGACAGCTCAGCGGCGCTCATGGGGGCAACCGACGCACTGCGAAATCCAAACGTATCTGTAGGGTCGACATATTTGTCCTTCAGTTTTAACTCATTCTTTAGCTTTTGGTACAGCGCGTCAAACGGCGGGGTCTGGTTCATGGCAAGAGCCCATCTCGCCTGCCAGTGGGCTTTCGCTTCGGGATCATCCGGGTTTTCCTTCGGGCCTGCGTTAAGGGTCTGTTCCAGTATTTTACGTTCTTTGGCGTTTAACTCGGACTGGTTGTTTCTCAGCAGTTCGAACATTTCTTTGCGATAGAGGTAATCTGAAAAAAGACTGTACCGATCATTTCCTTCGATTAATGCGAAGAAGGTATTTTTCCGCTTTTTAAAATTGATGGAGATGTGATGTAATACGATCCTTCTGAAAATCGGAAGCTTATACAAAGGGTCGTCAAATAGCTGATGCAACATTTCACTTGTTTTGACGGGCTGGTGTTTATCAGCAACAAGTAAATACCTGCTGAGGATGACGCTGTAGACATTGATCATCTTAGAAGGATAGTGTGACCTTGCAGTCAGTTCGCGGACGGATTGTGAACCTGCCATGGATTGCTTGTCCACCGTCAGTGCATACAGCAGGCCACGCATCATATCAGGATCTTCTAGACTGCTATCGGGAAGGAGATCTGTAATTGCCTTGCAGATTTTTTCTTCCAAGACTTCGCGCTCAAGGGCCTCGTAGTCCTTGATGATTATAATGAGCTCGTTTTTTTCAGATTGCACGAGGGATAAGATCAGGACGGGCAATTCAACCTGGATGAGTACAGTAAATAGCTCTTCTTTGGATTTTATTTTCAGATGCATTCCTTTTGGAAAGTCGAGTAAAAGCACTTTAAGGTTCCTGGCCAATTGGTAAAAAGGAAGCAGGGAACAGTGTTTGGCAATAGGTTCGATTAGTTTATCGGTGAGCAGGTTATTGGCTAAAATGCTTGGATAGGCATTTGGGAAATAGCTGTGTTCCCCTTTTTCTATCGTATGATCGATCCAAATGCCCGATCTGGAAATACCAAACAGGTGAACTAGGATCCGCTCCGCTTTTTGGCTGTCGGCTGGACTCCCGCTTTCCAGGAATTTAGGCAGCAGTTTTGAACAGATGGCCGAAGTTGACATCATCCGGTTACAATTGGTGGTGAGCCAGATCTGGGCTTTATCCAGCAGTTCGATATCGATTTGTGCATTGGGCAAATTATTCAGTATATTAATTAGGCCTGCAAAGGTGAGGTCGTTATTTAAGCTGATCTGGGATGCGTCGGCGATAAATTGCAGTAATGGACTGACCGTTTCGAGGCTTTGCCCCTGGCTAATAGTGACAGACAATCGCTCCAGGTAAGGGATAACCTCCCAGCGACTGACAAAAGTGCCTTCCGGGGTAACTTCGGGCAGTGGATGGGTGGCCGGATTTAGGTAATTGTGCTGCTGTAGGAACGAGAACCAAAAGCTGGAAGTGATCTTTGAAAAAAAGTATTTCCTGCAATTCAAGTCATTTTCAATCAGTTCTTTGATGGTTTTTTGCTGGAATAAGGTTGGCTTTGCCTGCTCCAAGATGTGATCTATGGTGAGTGTATTGCCTATAAAATCCTGATCGGCATTGGCCAAATTTGTTTGGGCGGCCTGGATTTTTTTTAGGTTCTCTTTGGCGCGGTTTGCCCTTTGCTGTTCAAGATGCTGATTGAAGTTAGGCAGTAAAGGCCTTAATCTTTTGCCAAACAGGTAATCGGTATCGTATATATATTCTAATCCTATGCTATCAAACAATTCGATCAACTGCGGATGAGGCGTTTGCCTGCTAAGTGGGTCTGAGTAGTCCTTGTAGTTTTTTGTAGTTAAAATTATGGGGGAAAGCGATTCCATGCGTGCATATTCAATCAACGAAAGCATATTCACCGCATCGCTAAAGCTATCCTTGTCGTGACTTGGGGCCAATCTTTCAAGGGTTCTGTCGGCAGCCAGTAGCTTGATCTGGTCATTTAACGGGGCAACATCGGCGTACTTCTTGAATATTTCTTCAACCCTTTCGATCCTAGTGTTGGCAAAAGCCTCGAATTTGTCTGCTTTATAGACGGTATTTAAAAACTTTGGGTCACGAAAAAGATCTTTATTCAACTGGGCTGCCCGGCTGAGTTCGCGTTTGATAAAGCTAACCTTGGATTGTTTGTTGCGCTCCCATTCCCTAATGATATTCTCTGGCACGATACAGCGAAGCTCTCCGCTCTGGAGCCAGAATAAGAGTTCGTCGAAATAATTCTCATCGCTGTCTATGCGGTGGTAGCTCAGCCACAACCAGACGTCGGTATCAATTGCTAAATAGATCATAATGGTTCGCTGGAAGATTATCCGATCTGCTAAAGTAGGGAATTATTCAGTTAAGTTCTTACCGGTCATGTCCTACAGTTTTCCACATTTGGTATTTTAATAACCCGGATGTTTTATCTTTATACTTTAGGTAAATTCAGAACATGACAACAGGCGCTCAAATAGCTACCCCCAAACAAACCGGTGGTGGGGGATTCAATTACGAAGACAAAGTCGGTGCATACTTTTTATGCTGTATGTTGCTACAACGGAATCCTTTTTCAGCTGACCTGGGTCTGATCAAAAGGATCGATATGCAAAAGGGTGCCGGAGGATGGGCGCTTGATGATTACCTGGTCACTCTTGAGCACAGTGGCACAGAATATCGGGTCGGTGTTTCGGTGAAAAGTAACCAGCAGTTCTCGGCAAATGTCATTTATGGCGCTGCGCGTGATCTGTTGTGGGAGCAGCGTTTGCAGTTGAACGGCCGCGAGTTCGATGCTGATCGTGATTATTTCTGTTTTGCCCAGCCTCCGCTAACCGGTACGGTTTTTCCTGATCTCAATACGCTGATTCATCTTGCCCGGGAACAAGATTCAGCCGATCTGGAAGTAAACCTGAATACCCCAAAGTATACCTCAAAGGAAAAGCTGGCACTATATAACAGTTTTACCTGTCCTATCGGTTTGGACGATGCTGCGGGAAATCCATCACTTTTGCCGGGCGAGGTGCTTTCACGGTTGATCGTACTTGAATTTGATTTTGAATTAGTGGTCTCTAGCTCGGAGAATGACCTGTTGCAGTTTGCAGCCCAGCTGCTTGGTGAAAACCCGGTCTCCCAGGCTGCACAACTATATGAAAAACTACAACAGATTTGCAGGGACCTGCGTCCTAAGGGCGGCTTTATCATCCTGCCAGAGTTGCTCAGCGAACTGAAAGTCTCGTTTGAACTTCGCGAATTTCCATCTTTCGCCTCCGATCTGGAAAAAATTGCCTCGACCACGCAGCGAAATTTATCGATAATCAAGACCACCATCGGACAGGCGTATTCGATCGATCGATCTGCGCTGATTGCGGACATCACTACAGGTTTCCAGACCAGCGCATGCATTAGTATACTTTCCCCCTCGGGCCATGGGAAAACGGCATTGGCCAAATTGTATGTTGAATCGATTTTCGCTGCCAATACCGTACTGTGGTTGAATTCGAGCTATTTTGAGGTTGATCTTCAATCCAGACTGGCTCTGCGCCATAGCGTTGGAGCGCTTATCGACGGCAACACCAAAGGCAGTTTCTTTATTGTAATCGATGGGCTGGAGCGGTTTTATGCGGATGAACAGTTGCAACATCTAGCCATGCTTTTAAAAGACGTGGAGGCGGCAAAAGGTGAATTTAAATTGCTGTTCACTTGCATCGATGAAGACTTTGATGAGGTATTGCTCCGCTTATACGGCTACGGCATACTGCAACTGGATTTTGCGAAGATCGAAATACGCAACAGCGGAATCAATCTAATAGGCCTGGCTGTGCATTTCCCCAATATGATGGACCTGCTGCGCAATTCCGATCTCAAAGGGCTGCTTTCCAATATCAAAATCCTTGATTCACTGAGCTACGCGGTGACTAAAAGCAATGCGAGCGAACTTGCGCAGATCAGTGAGTCCGAAATAATCGATTTTTTATGGAAGAAAATTGTGGAGTCGGGAAACAATGGAATGCTTTACAGCCATGTTGCCAAATCGATCGCCAAGTTACAGGCGGAGCAATTGCGCATGGGCGTAAGCAATTCAATGATCGATCCTGCCTCTGCATCGGCATTAACGGCACTGGGTGCCCTTGATGTGATTTACGAATATGAAGATTATCTTTATTTCCAGCATGATCTGTACGGAGACTGGGCGAGGTATAAGATCATTCGATCTCATAGCCATGAGATCAAGTCTTTTTTGCTCTCCATTGATATTGTTTCTCCACTTTGGACCAAAGCGATCAGGCAGTACGGAATCTATCTGCTGGAAGTCAAGGGGAGTGAGCAAGGATGGTTAAATCTGTACAGCTTATTTGATGATCAGGAGGCGAAAGAGAAGATTATTAAAAATATTTTATTGGAGTCGGTCATTTTCGGTACCGGGGCTAAAAATAACCTTCAACTCCTTAAAGATCATCTTTTATCGAATAGTTGCGTATTGCTTCAGCGGTTGCTGGAGGTGTTCCTTATTAAGGCAACAACGGTTAATCCCAATATACTCAAGATTGCTTCGACGCTAAAGAAAATTTCATTGACACAGGCTTCAGTGTATAACAGGATTCCTGCCTATGCTTATTGGCTTGCTGTCCTTGACTTCCTGTTTGAGCATCGGGAAATGATTATAAAAGATGATTTTTACCATTGTGCCAGGATAGCAAGGGACTGGCTGTTATTCACGCCCGAGAAAACACCTGGCCGAAAGAAAATGGCTATACTCGCTACTGATCTTTCCAGCATCATATCTAACGAAAAGCGTTATTCTTATGCCAACAAAGAGTGGAAAGAAAAGGCTTTTGAAGGGCTGCTTCTGGGTTATAGCGAAGTGCCGGAGCTAACCGGCGAAGTGATTCAAAAACTGGCCGGCCGGGTGGAACCTCCAATGCGTAAAACAGAACCTTCACCGGAAATGCCAAGAAAAAGTTACCGGTTCAGGGAGGCGAAGAAATGGCCAGATGGGCCGTTTGTATATCCGGATGATGAATTTATCGAGGTTTGCCTAAATAGGGGAATGCTGCAAAAGGTTTTTGAAGTTAATTCCCAATTGGCAAATGAGGTGATGCTGGCTATATTGATCAAGGCACCTGTTGATGATTATTACCAATACAGGGGAAGGGAGGACTTCGACCTGAATGTGCCACGTAACTGGAGTCCTGCATTCTATCGAAGGGGTCCGTTTTTTGATTTCCTGAACCTGGATCCCATAGCTGCGCTTAACGGAATTATCAAGCTAGTGGATTTTGCGACCATGCAATGGTGTTCGCAGTTTGAAGATGGCCAGCAAATTCCATTTGTAACCCTTGAGTTTAACGGGGTTTCAAAAAAGTACTATGGGGACGTCTCACTGTTTTTTTGGTACCGCGGAATTGGTGTTCCACCAGATTCGCTCGTTAGTGCGCTAATGGCAGTTGAACGTTATTTGTATGAAACGAACGAAGACAGCGCTAAGGTGGAGCAGTGTATAGAGTTGATTTTAGACCGGTCCGAATCCCTTGCATTTATCGGAATGCTGATGTCTTGTGGAAAAGCTTACCCGGCACTCTTCCAAGGTGTTTTACGGTCCATGCTAGATGTCATGCAGTTCTATATTTGGGAGCGGCACAACATTGTATCCTTTCATCTTGAACAATACGGACTAAACAGTCTTCCAATGGAGCAGGCTGAAGAAGCTAATGAGTGGAACAAGATCTTTCATCGCGTCACTGCCCTAGACGATTTGATGATCAACCAACTTTTAAATCATCAGGGGTTTCGCCCGATTTATGAACAGATAACAACCAAATGGGAGGAGACTCTCAGCAAAGTGCGCCATCGAAAAAATTATGACTTATTTCAGGATAGGCTAATGTCATTTTTTAAGCCTGAAAACTATGTGGTTAAGCCATATAAGGAAGGACTATTCTACTATGAGTATGTAGAGCCAGGAGAGCTTACTGAAAGGATGGCACCCGCCAGGAAGGCAATAGATGATCGTGAAATCAGCCCGAGCGCATTCACTCTATCTCAAGTCCTGGAAAAGGATCAGCAAATGGCCTTGACGGATGCAGAAAATTTATGGGAATTGCTGGAAAAACTAAAAGACAGAAACGTTAAGGACTGGTTTAATACGCTTCAGACCCCACTGGACAGCATCTTGGGAGGCTATGTGTTGATGCTAAAGTTCAAGAAGGTTTGGATAGATTCACATCCGGATTATTATCAAACGATTCTGGACTATACTGCTTTGACTTTTGGACGGATTGAAAAGGAAGAAGTAAAGGTTTCTAATTTCTCGGTACAGTACAGCTGGAATATATTTGTCTCCGATCTGATTGCCTATTTATGGAAGGATGGAGATTCTCTACTGATTAGGAAATGGATTACAACGGTTTATACCAATCTTCATCCAGAGTCGGTAAGCAGGCTTTTTGGTACGCTGGGTAAACAGTTAGGCTGGAACCATGAGCTTTTTGTTGAGCTTCAGAATTTTACCTTAGTCTATGCCAAAATTGATAATCTTGACCCACATGATGACCGGTCTGATCTTAAAGCTGCGCTTGATGATTTGAGCGTGCGTTTTGTTGCAGGTAAGTTGGGCAAAATGGCCCAAAAATGGGAGTCTTTAAGGACAGTTCAGCTAGAGAAAAAACAGGGTCGAAGAAGGTACGGCAAGAAGGAGGATGATTTGGAAGTGCTCAGACCGGGACTAGACCTTGGTCTGCTTAAATTTGCCTACAAACAGTTACCTGCTGGAAAACTGGAAGAATATAGCGTAGTGGAACGGGCCCACATTGTTTTCATATGGCAACAGGCGTTCGATCAGGTGATTTACCAATTCGGCACGACTGAAGATGAGGCCGGAGAATTTGATGATTTCCCAGGAGAGTTTGATATCTGGGTGATCCGTGCGGTGCCCGGCCTGATGACAGAAGAACTAGGCATGGATTTTTTTAATCATTTCGCTGAGCCGCTATTGAAATTTGGATACACATGCCCCCATTGGGTAGAAATATACTGTGCAAGCATGTTCCATGCGCATTTGGATCACGAAGACCGTTACGATCGTTTTATTCCACAGTGGCAACGCATTGTTAAGTACTGCCTGCCTCATAAAAACTGGAAGTATAGGGGCGGCAGAAGTGATCGGTATCTTCCGTTAAGTTTGTTTTTTCTAGAACCTGGAAATATGCAGGTTTGGGACTATGATTACAGTAAGTTCGTTATTCAAGCATCCCCGGCTTATAAAGCGTTCTTTGGGCAGAAATGGAATGTACCACCCGTAATCAAATCTTGCTGTAGGTTCGTTAAGACCCCTTCTGGCAAATCGTTGCTGAAAATAGGGTTACTTAGTATTGGCCTTGCTGTCAAATATTTTCAGGAGATCTCCAAAACGTCCATACCAGATGGGGCTGTGCGCCAGCCCTTTTACGCATTGGATGAATTGGTTGCTTTTCTGAGCAAGATTTGGGAAACCGATCAGGCGAATATTCGCGCTGATGAAGCCATGTTTAAAAGTTACAAGGAACTTGTGGAATTTTTGGTCAGTCTGCACGATCCTGTCGGAATCGAATTGCAGGGATTACTACTCGCAAAATAACCAAACTATAATTATTCAAATTTAAATCTATGTTACACTTCAATGGAACGCTGGTAGAGGAAAAGATCATTTGGGAACTGATGAGGTATGATGATGATTATATCGATGATGGGGTGACCATCAGCTTTCCACTGCCCATGCAACTCAATGAGCGGGAGGCCATCAACTTTCTGAAAACCCACCTTCCGGATCAGGAGCGGGGGTGGCTGAGCTTCGACAAGAAAAAATGGATCATTAATCTTACTGGCTTTAGGGAGATCTTTAAGGAAGGGATAGTTAATATGATCGAGAGAAAAAAGGGAATGCGTCAAGAGCAAGAAGGAATCTTCAGTGGATCTTTTTATAATCCAACAAGCCTAAAATTGGAGTTGTTTGATGGAACTATTGTGATCGCTCCTGAAGTGTTCCATAGAGATGTTTTCAAGGGGACCAGAACAACTGTAAATTTTATTTTTAATTACGATATGTTGATAGATAACCAGCCCAAACGCATTTTTTTGAGCCACAAGTCGGCTGATAAGCCTATGGTTAGGACCTATAGGGATATGCTGAAAGCCCTCGGTTTTGATCCCTGGATGGATGAAGATGATCTTATCGCAGGCGACAAGCTTCACCGGGGCATCGAAAAAGGCTTTCGGGATTCCTGCGCCGTGGTCTTTTTTGTAACCAAGAACTATGTCGATGAAAAGTACCTGGCCACAGAAGTAGATTATGCTCTCTCCCAAAAATACGATAAAGCAGATCGGTTCAGCATCATCACCTTGGTGATCAGTGACGGTGATGTGCAGCCGGTGGTTCCCAGGCTGCTTGAGCAGTATGTATTTAAGCATCCTAAATCACAGTTTGAGGGGCTAACGCAGATTTTAAAAGCACTACCATTGAAGTTAGATAGTATTTCATTCAAAGACTAGCTAGCTGAAAGGGGTATGAAAAATAAGAAAGAAGAACGAAATCAAAAAGGAGATGTGGAATTGGGAAAGTTCGATTATGCGAAATTTCGAAAATCGACTTATACGTATGTATTTAATTATTTCGATAACGAAAAACAGCATTTTTTTCCTTTTTTCGGGCAATTGAGTTTGTCGGATGAACGCTTGAAAAAGGCAGCGGGCGATCCTAGTTATTTTGAAGTTGAGCTGTTCCGGTCACCTGAAACGCCGCCATATGATTTCCATATTCAACATACTAACCAACAGCTTGGGATGCTGATTGATTTTTTCAAAGAAGTGTTTCAGGAACAATCTTTTGCGCAGGGGCACATGCCCAGCCATAAATTTTTTAAGGTGATCCTTCCGCGTGAGACGTATTTGCTAATAATCAATACTATCAACGATTTTGAGCTGCTGCCCATAAAGGATTTGATCTTTGAGGTGATCGCTATGGCCCAGCGAATCTATACAGTGGAAATAGCATCCTGGGAAAGGCCCGAAAAGCAAAAGCTCATTACCAATGCGGCGAGAGAAACGGCGAAGGCGTTGAAGATTTTAGAAAAATTGGACGAGACGGCATATCATCAGGGGGATTCAAAGGCAAAGCCTTCTGAATTGCTGCGGATCAATTTTATTTTCAATGATGAGACGATTCGGCTTGAACATCCATGGCTGAGTCGGGAATTTATTGATCAGTTTAGACGGCACTATGATGGGATGCACTTCAAGAACTGGAGGAGAGATTTGGCAAGATTCCCGCTGGTGTTTACTGAAGAAATTGAAGGCCAGAAGTTCAAGTATAAGTTAACGCTTAATCTATATAATTTATTGACCAAGACCGGCCTTTTTGTAGTTGATAAGAAAACACCGACACCCAATAGGTTGATGCTTTGCATTGCGAAGTTGCTTGAATTCTGTTTGATCAAAGTAGCAGAGCCCGGGGAAGTGGATGCCGTAAAGGAAAAACAGGTGCGCAACTGGATCGGCCGGAACAAGATAAAACCAGCCTTGACGCATGCACAGGTGCCTTTTGACCAAGATCGCTTGCTGAATTATTTTGAACCCGAGTTTTTAGCCCTAGGTGAAGAGGTCAAACGTTTGGACGCCATCAACATTGGCTACTTGATCGCCGAGAGATTTAACCTGCAAAGGCTAGAAGGTGATATGATCCATATTGCACAATGCCTTCAGCAAATCAATTTTTTTATTGGTCATCAGATCAGCAGGTAAGGCGACACCGGAGAAAGCATGCCAAAGGAGTTTGAGAGCTTTAAGAAGTTATTGAACGGGGTTAATTCCGGAAAAAAAATAACGTCGTTAAAATTTATGCTTGAAGGTGATCCCCTTGAACATGAATTTAGCCAGCGCCTGCCGTTATATGAACTGGAAGAAGCCATTAAATATTACATGGAAGATCAGCGGGTAGAGATCGACACCGACCTGTTGCTTACCTCTGTTCAAAGAAATGCCAATACCTTTACTACGAAAAAATCAAGCGATTTCTCGCTTCCCGAAAAGCGTTTCATGGTCCGTTTTGTAAAGTCTTTCTATGATTATCTGCTGGTAGAATCCCCTCCTGGTCAATTTGACCTCTTTCCTTCACTCAGGTATTATGAAATCATTGGTGTCATGCTGATCAGGTCTGGCTTTTTTTATAATCAAATGATCGAAGAACGTTTTGCTACCGAGAAAGTAAAGCAATGGCACGAGCTGTCATTGAAGACGTAGTGCTTAAGTGATTGTAAATCAGTAGGTACAAGGGCGGGTAAAAATAGAGGTGTCCTGTTCCTTTCTCCTCTCTGAAAGAGCTAGACCTTTACATTGTTTAAAGACCTCTAGTATATGAAACATTGTAAGAAAACAGAACAGTTTAAGATTGAATTTTTCGGGTTCAAACTTGATTGTACTAATCCAGGAATAAAGTCGATCTTCATTTTAGTTATCATATTGATTTTTTTTATCGGCATCTTATTTGCGTTCCGGCATAGTATCCTGGGCCTTGTAGCTATTGGAGGGGCTAAATCCATAAGCCAAGCCATACAGCTGAAGCTGCCGTTTTTGAGAAACATAAGCGCGATTTGAATTAAGCAGACATCTAGGTGTGTTTTGCGTAGTTTTGTACAAAACTATTATATGGCCAAATATACTGTTACACTTGACGCTGCCAAAAGAGCCGCATTGGGTGACCAAAGAAGCGATTTTTTAATAAAGGCTTTTGAAAGATTTTTAACGATACAAGAAAAAATAAAGGATGATTCCGTTTCTCCAGCAATTAAACTATTGTGCTTGAAGGAGATTTTTGCAATATTTTCGGAGATTGAGCAATTTTCGGATGTCAGCGCAACATTTCAGCCAACAAATATCATTGTGCCTGTCTTTGCGTTTGTAACGTTTCTAAGGAATGTACTTCTCCATTTTCCCATCTATAATTCTTGGAATGACATCCAGATCTCGGCAGATCTTGCAAACGATTTGTCTCCTAATCATAAAGGTAGCTCTATTTCTAAGTACTTAAATGCAAATGTTGGGATGCAAGATTTGGATATGACTCTTGTAACAGAATTTGGTGAGCTACCTGCGACTCTTCGATTTTCCGCTATAAAAAATCCTGTAGACCTCATTTTTTTAAAGGATATCATCACAGAAGATGAAGTGGTAAATGTGCTATTGGGAATACTGTTATTCGTTTATACCACTAAGGTGGTCTAGTACCTAATTAGTTCGGGCATATTGGATTTTGTATCTTTAACCTAGAGAAAGGCGAGTGGAATGTCAATCATTCTATTTAGCTAACAATAAACTAGTGTCTTATGCCGCGTATTTACCTGGATTCAAATGTCTTTAGTAATCTGAGAGATCCAAAAGATCCTGCGCATTTGCTGCTGAAAGAGCTTTTGGAAAAGTATAGAGACAATGTCACATAGTTTTTTTCAAATGCGCATATCCGGGACAAGAAAAATGATTCCAGTGACATGAAATTTGAGGACTTTAGCTTCATGGAAACACTTGTTGGTGATAATTATCTGTCCTATCATGCCATCAATCAGCATTCCTCGTTTTATTTGGCTACGCCAAAAATGGTGTTTGATGATGAAGTAGATGAATCGCTCGATGAACTATTGAATTTTTTTGAGCCTTCAGACGACGATGACCATCAGATCGTTGCTTTTAAAAAACATCTTTCAGCAACCTTAGACATGACTGAAATACAGGTTGAACGAGCCATGTTAGAGTCGGGTGTCGAGAAAGAAATGATCGATCGATTTTTCAATGGTAAAGATGGCAACCCTTCGTTTTTGGATATTACCAAGGGGTTAGCAAACCTGACGAAGGACATGATGACCGATGGGATGACCTACAAGAACCTTCGTAATCTTATCGAAACAGGGCTGGGGCACCAATTAGATGAAATGAAGCAGAATAAATTCACCTTAAATGATGACTTCAAAGATTCCTTCTTTCAGAAGACTTTTGTAGAATTCATTAAAGACTCGGTTCATGTGAAGGATAAAAGCAAGGTTCCATATTATGAATTCTATACTTTATCCTATCATGTGCTAGATATGCTAGGAATTAGTAAGGAGAAACTAGGAAAGAAAAACAGATATGGAAATCTGTTAAATGATGCTCTTCATTCCTATTACGCTAGGTACTGTGATGTCTTGGTTACTAACGATAAGGGGCTTCGGGATAAATCAGCCATTCTTTACCATATGTATGATGTCTCCACGCACATTGTCAGTGTTCAGGAGTGTAATGAACTGCTGGAGGATATTGGGATCGACACCGATGTGGATCATTCTCATCTTTTCACTAAGGTCAACTATGATGCGAAAAATTCCGAGCGAAAATACCTAGGGACACTGGATGATGGGGGCGAAGTCTATCGTTTGGAAGAAATGTCCCGATATTTTAACTTTTTTGACGCTTTCCTTTTAGAGATTTCTGAAAAGGCAACTCGTTATATCTTGTGCAAAAGTGATACATCCTACCTTTCTGAGCCCAACTATCGGGAAATGGGAAAGATTATTGATAGGATGGTTAACATATTCGGTCCCGATAGTAATGAAAGAGTTTTTTTTGACTTTGAATCTGAGATTAAAGCTGAAAATGAACACATACATCGAACTTGGGAATTTAAAACTATAACTATTGACTTGGGAAGGGAAAGCTTAAACGAAAAATTTTCCCTGGTTATAACAGTACCTAATTCTTGAAGTAATCTTCTAAATTCCAATTCTTATGATTTGTAAGAAAAAATTGAAAGGATACAAGCTAGGTTCCTGCAATGGCTTATATTTACCAAAGTTTTCCACATAACTGGCGAGAAGACGACGGATGTTAAATTTGAATCTATTTTTGTTTCATATTTTTCGAAATCAATTGGTGTTTAGTTGTTTGTAATTTCTGTATTGGTAAGTAAGTAAAATGGTAAGCAATTTTCTTTTCATTTGTAGTCGAAATAAATGGCGAAGCAAAACAGCAGAAGATATCTTTAAAAATATTGAAGGTTTCAACGTTCGGTCGGCTGGTACTTCAAGTTCTGCTCGAATTAAGGTAAATGAAAAACTTGTGAATTGGGCAGATTTGATATTTGTGATGGAAAAGCATCATAAACAATGGTTGAATCAAAAATATTCTTTTTTGTTAAATGGTAAACAGATTGTTGTATTGGACATACCTGATGAATATCAATATATGGATACTGACTTGGTTAATATGCTTGAAACAACGTTGGCGCCTTATCTTTATCCTCGACCATAGCTCTTATAATGGCAATTAATTATAGCCATTTCTTCTTTCTTATTCAAACCATTTGTACATCTATCATATTTAAATTGTTTAAACGTACATCTATTAGTGATCTATATCTAATTTCTGAATATGAGAATAGCAATGAAATTATGGATGAACTGAAGATTCGCATTGATAATCATATATTTTGTCAGGTTATAGCCTGATATTTTACTTGTATATGTCAGGTAATAGCCTTACTTTTAAGTACTGCTTGTCAGGTTATAACCTTACATTATGAATAAGAAAAAATTACAAATCGCACAATTAGACAATAAATTAAAGGGATTTAGAGCAGCTATTCAAATTCCACATCCAGATATTGGCTGGCTAAAAACGGTGAGAATTTCCCTTGGGATGTCATTACAACAAGTAGCAGACAAATTAGCTATTACCAAACAAAGTGTCCAAGAAATTGAAACCAGGGAAAAAGAAGGCAGCATTACTTTAAACAATCTAAAGGAAACCGCTAATGCGCTTGATATGCAGCTAGTATATGGATTGGTGCCTAAAGATGGCACTATAGAGGATTTAATTGAACGTAAAGCTAAAGAACTAGCACTGCGCATTGTTTCTAGAACATCCAACACAATGAAGTTGGAAGATCAAGAAAACTCCAAGCAACGACTTCAAAAAGCTATCGAAGAACGAACAGCCATCATTAAAAACGAAATGCCTAAATCTTTATGGGATTAGATTTAGAATATATCGAGGGACAAACCCCTATTGATGAGGAGGAAAAAGAGGGCCTATTAATTGAGACGATCAGCACTAAGGCCGAATTAGACGAATTTGAACAGCTAAATATAGAGGAAGCTTTACAGTGGGTAATGGGGAAGAAATTCAAACCCAAACAGGTATTTACTGAAAAATTTATCTGTAACCTGCATAACCGTATGTATGGCAATATATGGAGTTGAGCAGGGACTTTTAGAAGAACGGATAAAAATTTAGGGGTGGATAAATATCAAATTCCTATGCAACTTAAAGTCCTTTGTGATGATGTTTTGTATTGGATAGAAAACGATACTTACCCATCCGAAGAAATAGCTATACGTTTCAAACATCGACTGGTAAGTATTCATTGCTTCCCTAACGGTAACGGGCGACACAGCAGGTTAATGGCAGATATTATTATAGAAAAGCTATATGGTATGCTGCCATTTTCCTGGGGAGCTGCCAACCTCTCTGAAGCAGGCAATACCCGAACAGTTTATATAAAGGCAGTCAAGCGAGCAGATCAGCACGAATATCTACCTCTGCTGGACTTTGCCCGATCCTGATCTTCCTAAGGCTTAATATTCAACTATCAAAATAGACTTACTAAAGGAATATTTCATAGCATATTTATTTTTAATATTTTATAATATAAAACAGTACTTTAAATTTGTTTTAATGGCCTGATTTTCATTTTTTTAGTGTAAAAACAATGAAATATGGCAGTAAAAAGACCTACGATGTTTCAGCAGGAAATTTTTTATATTTAGATAACGAGTCGGACAGTTTTAAAAAGCATCCTATTGTCAGATCAAGTAGTGGCTAGTACATATTTCGATAAATTGTTTTAAAATGCTCACAAATGATAATCATATCTTCTGTAAAATTTTCCCCATAAGGTTCCATTTCTCTTGTATAATATGCTAGATGAACTTTTTTCCAATATTCTAAAGATTTGTCGCCCTCTCCCTCAATCCTTACAAATTCTGTCGTTATTTCATTGTAAGGTGTAAGTGTTATTCTAGTTGTTTCAATTATTGCTCTCGCATTTCCGTTCCAATCGGTTATTATGTATTGGTCTCCTACTTTTGGTAATCTTTCATTATTCTTTTCATACCACCAAAGTGAAGTTGCTGTTGCCTGTTTAATCCCTTTAACAACTAATTCAGCACATTCATTTGCATCATTCTCATTGTCACAGAAATAAAAAGAAATCGGTTCTTTTTTTAATTTATTTTCTGGATTTTCTTTAAGAAAGGTTTTCCATAATAATTCAACAGAATTTTTAATATTGTCGTTTGTCATTTATAATTCTATTTTTTGTTAAAATGCATTACAACTTGCAGATCCGTGAAGTGAATATAATTTGGTTATATTTTTTATTAACAGCTAAATTATGAAAAAGCCAATGCAAATAGCATTGACTTTCTTCACTCGCTTTAATTTGGTCTAGTCATTAAAGGATTGTGAAAATTAATTCCGATAACATAAAGAAAAATGAAAGGGTTATATTGCACAATGAATAATTGGAATGATCTTCAAAAAGCACTTGTCGATTTTCGTGACGAAAGAGATTGGGAGCAATTTCATAACCCAAAGGATCTAGCTCTGGCATTATCTATTGAAGCAGCAGAATTAAACGAATTATTCCTTTGGAAGAAATCAGAGGAAGCAGACGTCCAAAAAGTCAAAGATGAATTAGCTGATGTTCTAGCGTACGCCTTGTTATTAGCTGATAGCTACAAGTTTGATATTAATGAAATTGTCCTAAATAAAATAAAAAAGAACGCCGAAAAGTACCCGGTTGATAAATCAAAAGGTACCTCTAAGAAATATAACGAACTCGAATGATCATATACCAAGCTACCAAGGCTGGTTTCCTTTATGATATCCTTTCAAACGATATAGAGAATATTGTAAAGGAAGAAATGATGACCTATGGAAATAAAAAAGTCGGTTTAGGAGAACTAAATTCCTGGCGTAATTCTTTGCAATTTATGAGTAATGTTCTTCAGGACACAGCTATTCCTGATAATTGCAGTGTGGCCATTGAATATCATATTCCACAAACCTCTAAACGTCTAGATTTTATTTTAACCGGTCAGGATGCTAATCGGGTTGATCACGCTGTACTCATTGAACTAAAACAGTGGTCTGTTGCAGAATTAACTGAAAAGGATAGTATCGTTAAAACATATTTCCAAAACAGGATTACAGAAACACCACATCCAAGTTACCAAGTCTGGTCTTATGCAGCCCTGTTAAACGGGTTCAACGAAACTGTATATGAAGATCATATTCAGCTTAAACCCTGCGCTTACCTCCATAATTATGTAGATGACGGGGTAATCACTCATCCATTTTATG
The DNA here is from genome assembly GCF_015752175.1 of Pedobacter sp. CAN_A7. NCBI lineage: Bacteria > Pseudomonadati > Bacteroidota > Sphingobacteriia > Sphingobacteriales > Sphingobacteriaceae > Pedobacter > Pedobacter sp. CAN_A7. The sequence continues at coordinate 83,012 of NZ_JADOUW010000001.1, forward strand.
GGGAGTATATCAATAAGGCACCCCTGTTCTTGAAACCTGATGCCATAAAGCTTAGGGATTTCATCAAGCAATTTGTGAAATATGGTGACGAGAACAATATCATGTATCGTATTGACCATGGTCGAATCAAACCCTCTAAAAGTTTAGCGGATGGCTTGGCTTCAATGCTGAAAGGCAATCAGGAGTTTATTCTCATAGATGACCAAAAGCTGGTTTATGAAACTGCTTTGGCTTTAACTACCCAATCTTCATCATCAAATAAAAACGTGCTTATTGTTGAGGGGGGACCTGGTACAGGCAAATCGGTGGTAGCCGTTAACTTACTGGTTGCACTCACTAAAAAAGGCCTGCTTGCCCAATACGTGACTAAGAATGCAGCTCCGCGAAGTGTTTATGAAAGCAAATTGACGGGAACGCTTAGAAAGACAGTGATCTCAAATTTATTCAAGGGATCTGGCGCGTATGTAGATGTTCCAGAAAACACATTTGATGCCTTATTAGTTGATGAAGCCCACCGGCTAAATGCAAAGTCTGGGATGTTTAAAAACCTTGGTGAAAATCAAATTAAAGAAATAATAAAGTCATCGCAATTTTCGGTATTCTTTATTGATGAGGATCAAAAAGTAACACTACATGATATTGGTGAGAAAAAAGAAATTATCAATTGGGCATCAGCGCTTGGTGCAAAAGTTCATCAATTAGATTTAAGTTCTCAGTTTCGTTGTAATGGTTCAGATGGCTATTTGGCATGGTTAGATCATTCCTTACAAATAAAAGAAACAGCAAACCCAGTCTTGAATCATAAGGATTATGACTTTAAAGTATGTGACTCGCCAACTGAATTGCGGGATTTGATCTTTGATAAAAATAAAGCTAAAAACAAAGCAAGAATGGTCGCTGGCTACTGCTGGGATTGGAAAAGTCAGAAAAACCCTAACGAATATGATATCGTATTCCAGGATTTTGATTTTGCAATGCGTTGGAACTTGACTACAGATGGAAGCCTTTGGATTTTAAGCCCAAATTCTGTAAATGAAATTGGCTGTATCCATACTTGCCAAGGTTTGGAAGTTGACTATATAGGTGTGATCATAGGAGATGACTTAGTCATCAGGGATGGTATGGTGGTGACTAATCCAACAAAGCGCTCTAAAAATGATTCATCGGTAAGAGGCTATAAGAAGATGTTGAAAGAAGATCCAAAGGGTTCTCTCAAAATTCTAGATAAAATTATTAAAAACACCTATCGTACCTTAATGACCCGTGGAATGAAAGGCTGTTATATCTATTGTACGGATCAAGAGACGAGTGATTATTTTAAAGCTAGTATAGTTTAAAAAAGAGTCTATGCCATTACAAGAAGGAATCTACGAACAACTAATTACCAAGATCGTCAGTAGTAAGCTACAGGAACTTCAACAAGATACCTTCTATGTGAGCAGCGTAGCCTTAGACAAAGCCGAGGCATCCAGATACTTAAGTCAGTACTTATCCGAAACCATCAACTTCGCTTTAAACTCTATTAAGGGCGATGGTGACATTCTCAAGAAGATTGAAATTTCGAATAAAATAGTGCAGGTCCTGATTCGCGAATTACCAGACCTCACGCTATCAGAAAATCTAATTGAGAATGAAGGCAAGCTCCTGCAAGCGGTATTTAATAAAGTAGATTTTCCTTATCCCGACCTAGCGGAAAGGATAAAACAAATCATGCCATATACCAGGTTAAGTCAAAGTGAGCTCTTCACAGGAAGCAACTCTGGCATATCCTTAGAAAGCGAAATAAAAAAGGAAATCCTATCTTCTGATGAGATCTGTTGGCTCGTTAGCTTTATAAAGTTTTCCGGGATCCGCATTTTTAAGCAAGAATTGGAAGAGTTTACAAATAGTGGGCGGAAATTGCGAATCATAACCACCACCTATATGGGGGCAACGGATGTGAAGGCTGTCGAATTCCTGGCCGGATTAAAAAACACGGAAATCAAGGTGTCGTACAACACTGCACATGAGCGTCTTCACGCCAAGGCATACCTGTTTTTAAGAGACTCCAGTTTTGATACTGGTTATATTGGTTCTTCGAATATTTCCAGATCAGCATTAACGAATGGGTTGGAGTGGAATCTAAAAGTTACCACCAAAGAAGTAGGACATATCATTGATAAGTTTAAAAAGACGTTTGATACTTACTGGGAAGATAAAGAATTTGAATATTATAAATCTGGAGTCGATAAGGAACGTTTACACCGTGCCATTACAAAAGAAAGCAGCAATGCTATAGGTATTACTACTTTTTTTGACCTCAAACCATATCCTTACCAGATTGAGATTTTAGATAAGTTGGCAACAGAGCGGTTTGTTCATCAACGCTTTAGAAATTTACTTGTTGCAGCTACAGGGACTGGTAAAACAGTCATTTCAGCATTTGACTACAAAAGATTTAAAGACAAATCTAGCCGTGCAAGACTTCTATTCGTCGCACATAAAAAGGAGATTTTAATTCAGGCTCAAGAGACTTTTCGACATGTATTGAGAGATGCGAATTTCGGTGAACTATGGGTAGATGGCCTAGAGCCAGCATCATATGACCATGTGTTTGCATCAGTTCAAACCTTAAATAATCGAATAGCAGAACTCGATTTGTCAGCTTCCTTTTTCGACTTTATCATCATAGATGAGGTGCATCACATTTCGGCTACTAGCTACAGACCAATTTTGGAGAAATTTGCTCCTCAGCTTTTACTTGGACTAACAGCCACACCAGAAAGGATGGATGGCGACAACATCTTAAAAGACTTCTGTAATGTTATTGCTGCAGAGATCAGACTTCCAGAGGCAATGAATAGAAAATTGCTTTGCCCATTCCAATATTTTGCTTTATCGGATACCATAGATCTAGATACCGTTGCTTGGAGAAATGGGCGTTATGAAAGTAAGGAGCTTACCAAAATCTATACTAAAGATGATCGTCGTGTTACAGACATCCTGACCAACTGTGATAAGTACCTCACCGATATAAATGATGTAAGGGCACTAGGCTTTTGCGTGAGCACAGCGCATGCCCGATATATGGCCGAGAAGTTCATTTTTGCAGGGTTAAAAGCAGACTATTTAACCAGTGAAAACGCAAAAGAACAACGCGCATCCGCCAAATCACGTTTACGAAATAAAGAAATCAACTACCTGTTTGTCGTAGATATTTTTAATGAAGGGGTGGATGTTCCTGAATTAGATACTGTGTTGTTTTTAAGGCCTACAGAGAGTTTAACGATCTTCTTGCAGCAATTGGGTAGGGGATTGAGGTTAGCGGATAATAAAGACTGCCTAACGGTTTTAGACTTTGTGGGCCAGGCCAGAGCGGAATACGATTTTGAACATAAGTTCAGGTCTTTAGTAGGGAAAACTCATACATCAATTATAAAGGAAATTGAAGATGATTTTCCTCATCTTCCGCTTGGTTGTTCGATTATTTTGGAGAAAAAGGCAAAGGATGTCATTATTCAGAACATCAAAAAGGCAATCAATTTAAACAGGAACCAATTGGCGACCAAGATTATTAACTTCGGTCATCAATCTACGTTAGCGCTCACCCTTGCTAATTTTTGTGCTTTCTATCAACTGGAATTGGCACAGGTATATAAAAGAAGTAGCTGGAAAAAGTTATGCGCCGAAGCAGGTGTGATAGCTGATTTTAATGAGCCTTATGAAAAGGAAATAGGGCGTTGCATTAAGCGATTAATGCAAGGTAATTCCATCAGTTACTTTAGTTTCATACAAAAACTGATTGCTAAAAACTTCATCTTATCAAACCCTAGCCAAGAAGAACAGTTATTTCAACTGATGTTTCATTATGATATGTGGCTTGATGCGGGAACGAAGTTACAGTTTGGTTCCATCGATGAAAGCCTAACAGCCTTGCTGACATGTCCTGTGATGATTTCAGAACTTGAAGAGGTGATTGCCATCTTGATCAATAAAGTTGATTTTATAGAGAAAGAGATCGAGTTAGATTACGAAATGCCTCTACGAATGCACAGCAGGTATAACCGCGATGAAATTTTAGCGGCTTTACAGTTCCATCGATTCGATAAAAAGTCGTCGAATAGGGAAGGAGTTGCCTTGAATAAACAACTAAATACAGAAGCGCTATTCGTTACGTTAAAGAAGTCAGAAAAGGAATATTCACCAACTACCTTATATGACAATTATGCCATTAGCGAATCGCTTTTCCATTGGCAGTCTCAAAACAGGGCATCGCCAGATAACGCATCCGGTAAAGCTTATATTACTCAACGTATCCTTGGTAGAAACATCTTAATATTTGTGAGGGAACAGAATGAGGACGAGTTTGGGAATACGATGTCTTATGTGTTTTTGGGTAAGGCTGATTTTATCAAAACCAGTGGGGAAAAGCCAATGAATGTGGAGTGGAAGCTTCAGGAGCCAATGCCTGCTTACATTTGGAAAGAGAGTGGGAAGTTGGCAGTAGGTTAAATACACAAGGACTTGGAAGAATTATTACAAAAATACATGAATGCATTTTCTCGACTAAAACGGGGAAATACGAAATATGGGATTGCACCTCATAAGCCTATCTTATTATTAAGCATCATCGAATTAGTTGATAAGGGCCTGGTAGTTAGAAATGCCATCGAAGTAAATGCTAATTTAGTGGGCACTTTCAAAGAGAACTGGCAATTACTCGTGCCAACCTTGCATCATGCGGATTTTACGCAACCTTTTTATTATTTACAAAGCGAGAAAGTAGCTGGAGTTCCGTTTTGGTTTCTGCAGGCTTACCCTGGCTGTCAGATTAATGCCCATATCAAATCTGTTAACACCTTAGCTGCGGTTTGTGCTTATGGCTATTTTGCGGAGGACTTGTTTTTACTGTTAATGAATAAGCAGTCGAGAATTAGCCTTAAACATTTATTGTTGGATGATTACTTCCCAGAACATAAGGCCAATTACTTATCAATGAAACAGACTGGCGAAGGCTATCTGCATGATCAGATTATCGATGTGCTCAATGAGCCTGAAGCACAATATAGACGTGTAAGTATTCACACAGAAGAAGATATGTTTGTTCATAGCGGTCTCTTCAAACAGTTAGTTCCAAAGACTTATAACAACCAATGTAGTTTCACTGGGATGAAATTAACGAGTACATTTAATTATAATTTTATCGATGCTTGCCACATTGTTCCTTTCAGCTATTCGCATAACGATAAGGTTAATAATGGTATAGCGCTTTGCCCGAACCTGCATAGGGCATTTGATAGGGGATTAGTAAGTGTAAGTAATGATTACCGAATCTTGGTTTCCACACATGTAATTGAAGATGATGCCCATCCCTATGGGCTCAAGCAATTAGCAGGAAAGGATATGTTGTTACCTGTTAATGAAAACCACTATCCAGCTGTAGCTGGTTTGATTTGGCACCGGCAGAATGTGTTTAAGGGTTAGGATGCCTGAGTCGTTTATTATTTGCAAATTTCAGCATTTCTTCCCTTTCCAGTAGTCCACAATCTTTTGGATCAAGATAGCTTTACGATCTAAGATACTTTTAATCTGTACGTCTGCCGCCTCAATTCCTTCCAACGGATCTCGTACCTGCAGGTTTTCAATCCATTTTGGGTCAAGGTTTTCAAAACGTTCATACTGTGACATGAATTCTTCCGGTGTCCACCACCTTTTAACTTTAGGTTCAAATATCCATAACCGTTTGGCATTTGCCTTGTTCACAACAATCCTAATCAGATCAATAGACCTGGGACCGGATTCAATATAGTTTGGTATATATCCTAATAATGGTTTGTGCGGTTTTTCTGGTCTTCCTCCCATAAAGGCAAAAATACTAAAAATTTTAGTATTTCAAATTATAGATCACTCTCTTGGTTTTTTTTAAAAACGACTTTTTACAAAAAACGAAAAAACAATTTATATTATGTTTCTATCTCCTTATTTATCATCTAAATAGATTTTTTTAAGAACGTTTCTTCTTGAGGCAAATAAGGTTGGAGATGGCTTGTTCGGTTACACCGAAGAAACTCCCAATGTGCTTTCTGGCCACGACCTCCATAATGCCGGGGTGCAGTCCGGTAAGTTGATCCACTTTGTGCTCAGTTTCGCCCGTTCTATAGATGATGGATTCGCTTTCGAATTTTATCATTCGCTGATGTAAAAGGTTCCTGGATAATTCCAAAAACATAGAATTTTCGTCACAAAGTAACTGCCAGTCAAGTTGCCTTATTTTCACCCCATTGCCCTTTGCATGGCATATCACGCCAATTTCATTGAATTTGCTATCCTGAAAACCTTGCCCGGTACCTATGAATTGGTTAGGACCGGTAAAGGCCATAGTTTCTTCTAGGCCTTCGTTTTTACGGAACGTTCTGAATAGACCTTCATTAACAAAATGAATGTATTTCGAAAGATGGCCTGGCTCAATGATCACAGTTCTTTCCGCCACACTAAAGTGTTCACAGCGATTGAGCAGGTCACTTTCCAACGTTTTTGGCAAACCACCATGGGCTTTCAGATAGCTAATAAATTTTTCAGGATTCATAACGATAATTATAATATTAATTGGTTTTTATTTAGGTATAACTAATTTATTATTGTTTAGAAATTTATTTGTAATAAAGAAACTTAATTAATTAATAATTTATGATGACGGTCTTATGCTTTTAAAAATATATAACCTACTTGTTGAGATTTTAAAAATCGTTAGCGAGACTCAAGATCGTTTACAAATTAATCAGGTAATCATTGAAAGTTGTCCAAATGATGATTTGCTAGATAATGCTGATGCCAAACGTCTTTTACAGATCAGTGATAAGACATTATTTAGATGGAGAAAGGAAAAACTTATCGAATATCAGATAATTGGGAATAAACACTATTACCGGAAATCTGATTTAAAACGGTTTCTGTAGCTACAGGGATTGTAGCCTTGATTAATAGAGTATTCATGAGCGTTAATATTTGGTTATTAATCTTCTCAAGGTAAGTAAATTATTTAATTTGTGAAATAAATTACCAAAAATCTTTTTTTAGTTAAAAACATGCTGGCTATATACCGGTCAAATCCGGTCATATCCAGTCAAATCCGGTCATTACCCTTTGCTGACTAGGTTTCTTCCATGCTATCATATACTTTCGATTTCTAATCCAAAAGAAAATGAATAACATAATGAAGAGAATAACTCGCATACGGCTTATAAAATATGCCGTTCACAGGGCTACCCGCCTTGCACCTCCTTCGCACCTTGTTTCACAAAACCGAAGCGAGGTGCATATGAGGCCGGTACTAGCAAAGGACACCAATGCCAATCACAATAAGGTCTGGTTAAGGTACAGCACAGCTACGCCCCAAATAAATTTATTTCACTCAAACAACTAACTATTATGGCAATTTTAAAACAAGGGCTATTTGGCCCCGTTACCGGAAAAATAGGCAATTTAGTAACAGCAACCTGGAAAGGCATCAACTATGTGCGACAGGCTCCACATAAAAGCAATAAGCCGCCTACTGCTGCACAGCTTGCGATACGAGAGAAATTCAAGTTCGTCCATAAGCTCAACAAACCGCTCAATCCTTTTTTTAAAGCAGGATTTAACGAGTTGGCAATCCACAAATCGGAACTTAATGTCGCTTTCGCCCGGACCTCCGATAGGGTCGTTTCTGGCACTTACCCTGATTTACAGGTAGACTTAAGTGAGCTGACGATAAGTGCGGGCCGTTTATCCCAACTTGATGAGGTAGAGATCACACAGACAGTATCCCAAGTCTTAGCGATTTCCTGGTCCGTGGAGTATTGGAAAAGTAACTGCGCCTATGATGACCAGGTAATGGTCGCCATTTTATGTCCTGAAATTGAATTGGCAGATGGCTTTATAGGGGCTACGGAGCGTTCTGATCTGCATTGTACCATAAATTTTAGCTCGAAATTTATAGGAAAGGAGATTGCCGTTTATATTGGGCTGTACTCCCTAAATAGGCGAATGGCGTCGCATAGCCAGTTCCTCGGTAAATTTATTGCCCTATGAACCGCCATATGACACAATTGAAAGCGCTGGTACAGGAATCGATGGTTGCTGAACAAGTTGCAGCGCTGACTGCGCCGCTGGTAAAAAAACGTTTACTGGAAATCACGCAAATTAGTGACGGTCTGTTTCAGGCGATACGGGAAGAAGTGTTTAGCCAGGAAACGGATCAGCTGGTGAAGCGGCATCTTCAGCAGACCCAATATGAATGTCTCCTGCTGCTCAACCTATTGGAGCAGCAGGAGCATAGCAACTGCCCGCTGCAAATAGCTATGGTGAATTTACTGGTAGCCGTTTTAGCTTATCTTGAAACGCACCACTGCCAATTCTTCTGCTTAAAAGCCCAGGTGCCAAATCGCCAGTTGAAGCAAGTGTTGTTGGAGATGGAAGACCAGATGAAGTTATTGAGTACGGGTTTCAAAAGAAAATCGGTTGATTTGCCTTTACAGGAATTAATGTTAAAGTGTTTTAATGCTTTCCTAAAATCTGGAAAGGCCAGTTATGAAAGCCTGGTCTACATGAAGCACATGCAGCTGTCATTGATCAACCTTTGCCGGGATGTGCAGGCAGAAGATTTTACCCGGATTGTGATGGAACATCTATTGTATTTGCGTTTTAATGCGGCAAGTTATGAGGGTTATTACAAATCACGGTTGTTGGAAAATCTTGATAAGGTATATAATGGCAATGACAAATTTGAGCTATTGTACCACCTGGAGAAGGTGATCAAAGGCCAGCAGGAGCGCGGTGCCGCTAGTTTTGACCCCCAAAGCCCGAGTTTGGTAGCTGTTTTATCTTCCTTTATTAAAGCGGAGATTCGATACTTACAAAAGAAACAGGGGATCGCTTTACTCGGGCAACCGCCATTAACGAAAAAAGGTTTGATTGCGACACCACAATTACCTGAATATCGGATCAAGGTTTCTTTATCTGCCGATGCTTTAGCCTACCTGCTGAGGCTGCTTATTGAGGCGGAGGTGATTATCGCTTGTCCACGATCGGAGTTGCTGCTGTTTATTGCAAGGCATTTTCAGACGCCAGGGATCGGCAATGCTTATTTGTCGGCTAATAGTTTGGGGTCTAAGTATAGGCAAGTGGTGCAATCCACAGCGAAGAATGTGAATGCGGCTTTAGGTAGGATGCAACGGATAGTGGGTAAGGAGTTTAACTTACAATAACCTTCTTATGATTAATTCCCCATTCTTTTAAGGCATAGATGATAGGTGTTAGTGTTGCCGCATATTCTTCAGATTTATAGACGATCTTGACAGGATAATCCTCGATCACGATTCGTTTAATCAATTTGTGCTGTTCCAATTCTTTCAACTCTTTTGCCAATACTTTTGGGCTAATGCCAGGAATGCTATCTTGAATGTCTGTGAAACGCTCATTTCCTACGCCTACGGAAATGATAATCGAAAGCTTCCACTTTCCGTTGATCACTTCAAGTGCATCTCTAACTGGTTTAACCGTATTGAAGCAGTCGTTGTAAGGTTTTTTCTTTGCCATTATATAAAGTTGATTGCTTAAAGCTTTTGAATAGGTTGTTCATCATTAATCTCATTGATGATCTCTGCAAATAGTTTTGCTGATTTCACACGATCTTCTAGTGCAAAGATATTGGAAACCATAATAAGTTCATCAACCTTCGTCGCTTCAATAAAATCCCGCACCTGTTCTTTTACGACTTCTTTACTTCCAACAAAGGAATATTTTAACATTTGCTGCACTGTGGGGTGCTTTAAGATCTCCTTTAAATCACTGGTCATTGCTGTTGGAGGCTGCAGTGGTTGCGAGTTCCCCGTCAGTACGCCAACAAACATTTTGATCAAAGAAGTAAAGGACCTTTCAGCTTCTTCATCTGTATCAGCGACGATGACATTGACCCCAGCGATGGTGTAGGGTTTTTCTAAACCGTCTGCAGGCTGAAACTCTTCTTGATAAATAGCTAAAGCCGCATGTAAATGAGTAGATGCAAAATGACTGGCAAAAGCATAGGGCAATCCTTTTTTAGCAGAAAGATGGGCACTATCGGTACTTGACCCTAATATATAAATAGGTACGCTGACACCTTCAGCGATTGGAACTCTTACTTTTGAGTTTTTGTTATCAACTGAAAAGTAATTTTCAATTTTCTCCACTTCTAAAGGAAAAGATTGGGCAGCGTTCATAAAATCAGACCTGATCGCTTGCGCAGTAGGTATATCTGTACCAGGAGCTCTTCCAAGGCCTAAATCTATTCTGTTAGGGTATAATTGCGCTAATGTTCCAAATTGTTCTGCAATAACCAACGGCGAATGGTTTGGAAGCATAATGCCACCTGATCCGACTCTTATTTTTGTTGTATTTTCTGCTACATAGCCGATCAGAATAGACGTGGCACAACTTCCAACCGCATCGGAATTGTGATGTTCAGCAAACCAATATCTTGTGTAATTATTTTCTTCAGCAACTTTCGCCAGGGTGAGCGAATTGTTTAATGTTTCCTTAAAACTACTGCCTTCTGAAACTATGGCAAGTTCTAAAATTGAATACGCTATTTTTCTGTTCATTATGATTTCTTCTTTGCAAGTGATCGATTGAAACAATATAAATCACATTTCAATTGTACTTTACAAAGTAAAGTAATTATTATTCAGAAACTGTATTTAATGGTCATTTATGAGATGTATAAGACAATATTGGCTTCTTTTTGCTTTCCTTTAGGTAAGCGCTATCAAAAGGAAAGGTATTTTTATCTAACTTTGCATTTTGTGATATGATATGAAGAAATTAAAATTAGGAGCCGTATTAGATGGGTTGGGATGGAACTTTATGGCCTGGCAACATCCTGATATTCCTGCTGATGCCAGCGAAAACATTGATTACTTTATTCAACAGGCGCAGCTCGCAGAATCGGCTAAGTTTGATACCTTATTTTTGGTTGATGTCAGTCACGTGGGCCCAGGAAATATACCTCACTATTTGAGTATGTTTGAAGGCGTCAGCTTAATGTCTGCGCTTAGTATGAAGACCAAAAACATCGGTCTTTCTGCTACCATTGCTTCATCTTATGGCGATCCTTACAGTGCAGCAAGGCAGATTCTATCGTTAGACAAACTCAGTAAAGGCCGGGCTTCTCTTAATGCCATTACTTCAAACCCTGGAGGAATGGTCAATTTTAGTCGGGGACATTTGGGTAAAGCAGACCAGTATCCCATGAATAAGGAATTTATAGAGATTGTGCTAGGCTTATGGGATACGTATGAAGACGACGCCTTTATTCGTGATAAAGAAAGTGGAATTTTTTTTAATCATCATAAGATGCACAACATCAATTATCGTGGAGAATACTTTTCTGTAGATGGCCCTTTAAACCTGAGCCGTTCGGTTCAAGGCAGACCAGTTCTTTATACAGCAGGCACATCTGAAACCTTCATGGAAATTGCAACTAGTTATACTGATGGTGTTTTTACTCATGGACAAGACTTAAATGATACAGTGGCAGTGGCAGACAAAATTAGAGAAAAGCTGTCGCTAAAGGGCAGGCGTCGGGAAGATTTTATTATATCCATATCACAGAATCCAATCGTTGGTAAAACAGAGAATGAGGCTATAGAAAAATATTTAGAATTGATGAAACTTAGCCCCCGAAACAGTTTACCAAGGCCTCTGTTCTTCGGTTCGGCGGAGACAGTTGCTAATCAGATCCAAAAATGGTATGAAGCTGGAGCAATGGACATGCTATTATTGCGGCAGGATCATCCGCACGGCTTGCGGGACTTTATTGAATTAGTAGTTCCAATTTTACAGGAACGTGGGATATTCCGAACAGAATATGAAGCGGATACGCTAAGAGGGAACCTTGAAATTCCAAATCCGCCTTATAGAAAAATAAATTAAATATCGAGGTATTACTCAATATACTAACAGTTAAAGGATTGGATAAAGTACAGGCAGCGTCTATAGTATGTAAAAACTCCAATTCAAGATAAACCGGCTTTTCAAATCAATAATTGCCATCATATACATGAATCCCTTTTTCATGGGAATATAGGTGATATCCGGTTTGCCATACCTAGTTGACCCTGTCAATTTTAAGTCCTCTGTGAAAATGAGGCTTATAATAAATCCAGAGCGATGAAAAGTAAGCATTTCATATTGCTCGGTTCGAACGTGACCAAATTAAAATATAAATCCATTCATAAAAAAATATTTTCTTTTCTAACAGTAACTTATATATATTTACATATGTAGTACATATGTACAAATAAAATAAAGTAATATGAATAAAGAAGATTTATTTAAAGGCCTATGGCCAGCATTAATTACTCCTGTTGGTAATAATGAAAGGCCAGAATTAAAAGAACTAAGCAAGTTGTGTGAGGTTTTGGTAAAACAAGGTGTAGATGGGTTGTATGTCTTAGGTTCAACGGGGCAAGGTGTGTTGTTCGGTGAAGAGGATCGAAAAGAGGTATTGGAAGTTGTTTTAGATTGTGTTGGAGGAAGGATACCAGTAATGGCGCAACTTGGTTGTTTAACTACCAGGGAGTCGGTTCGATTGGCTGAACATGCGGCATTATCTGGTGCTGCAGCGGTTTCCTCAGTAGGGCCGATCTATTTCGCTGGAGGTCAGCAAATGGCAATTCATCATTATACAGAAATCGCAAAAGCGGCACAACTACCATTTTTTCCTTATCAATTGGGTGTAATTCCTGGGGATTTCGGCGAATTTATTCAATCTATTCTAAAAATTCCTTTTATCGAAGGTATGAAACTGACAACAGGAAATTTGCTGGAAATTAGTCGCGTACATAATATAGCTAAAGATCAGCTAAAATTATTTAGTGGGGCAGATGAATTATTCTGCCAGGCTTCGCTTTCTGGTACTGTTGGGGCAATTGGTACTTTTTATAACCTCTGGGGGCATGAATGTAGATATGTATTACATGAGTTTCAACAAGGTAATTTTCAGTTGGCGCGCAGATTTATGTTGAAGTTTCAGGAGATTATCGAACTGGTGTTGCCAAATATCTGGACTTTTCTTAAAGAAGCAATGCTAATTAAGCACCAGGTTAATATAGGAAATACAATATCTCCTTTAGGTCGTGGCCAACTAGGTTGGACAGAAAGTCAGGTTTCCGCTATTCTAGCTTCATTAGATCAGACTTTGCAAGATTAACAACGTTTATCAGCAATTAACCAAATATAAACCAATAAGTTATTAACCAAATAAGTATGAAATTGAATGAAAATTTTTACAAAGTATTATTAACCTTTTCAATGCTTCTTTTTGCCAGTGTTTCCTTTTCCCAGGTAAAATTAAAAGGAAAAGTTACTGATGAGCAAAAACAAGGTATTCCGGGGGTGATTGTTACGGAGAAAGGGACCACTAATTTAACTTCCACGGATAACGATGGGAATTTTGCTATGGAGGTTCGCTCTGAACAAAGCAATGTAACTTTTAATTACATAGGGAAAAAGACGCAAGAGTTAGTTGTAGGAGATAAAAGGGTATTTAATCTGGTTCTGGAAGAGGAGAGCAGGACGATGGAAGAAGTTCTTGTAATTGGATATGGAACACAATCCAGGGAAAAACTCACTACATCAGTTTCCAAGTTGGATATGAGTGTATTAGAGAATGTACCTCTTGCCAATGTGGCTACTGCCTTACAGGGGACATTGCCGGGGGTTCGCGTGCAAAGCACCTCTGGTCAGCCAGGAGCCGCACCACGGGTGATTATAAGAGGAGGAACTTCTATTAACAATCCAAACGGTGCTGCACCTTTGTATATCGTAGATGGTATTATACGCACTGATATTAATAATCTCAATTCCAACGATATTGAATCTTTACAGGTTTTAAAAGATGCCGCTTCAACTGCTATTTATGGTGCAAGGGGAGCTAATGGGGTTGTTTTGGTGACTACAAAATCAGGAAAAGCAGGTACTGTTCAGATCAATTATGGATATGACTTAGGGATATCAAGCCTACAAAGGAAATATAGTATGCTGAATGCCAGGGATTTCATTTACTATCAAAGAATGGGGATTGCTGCACGTGCTGATCAGGACCCAACTCAGCTGGTAAAATTAGGCCTCGCAACCAGCGGTGGTGCTGGAAATGATTTAACAAATAAATCAGCTTACACTACCCAATACCTAACCCCAGAAAATAGCTATAAATTAAATGAAGGCTGGGACAGTATGGTTGATCCTACAGATCCTACCAGAACGATAATTTTCAAAAATACGGATTTCCAGGATGTGTTGTTCAGTACTGGAAAATCCAACAACCATAACCTTTCTGTATCTGGAGGAAGTGAAAAAGCAAAATTCAATCTAGGTTTAGGTTACTTGGATAATGAAGGAATTGCGATTTCTACTGATTATAAGCGTTTGACTTTAAATATGAACGGTGAGTTGCAGGCTACTGATAACCTTAGTGTTTTTGGCCGTGTATTATACTCTAACATGCGCAATACACAAGTGTTCGGAAAAGAAAGTGATATGTTTGGCAGATCTTTAGCTTTAGCGCCAACTGCAAAATATACGTATGAGGATGGTAGTTTAGCACCTGGTTTGGGGGCTACAATTGGTAATCCGCTTTATTATGAGTCAACAATTGACGCCAAGAACAGTACAGATAACCTAACCGTTTCTGTTGGTGGAAAGTGGAATATCGCCAAAGATTTGAATTTTACACCACAAGTATCCATTTATCAGGTAACAGATGACAATCGTTCGTTTCAAGGGGCTTATTATAACGGACCAGCCAGTTATATCGATTCAAGAGTAGCCAGTGCAGGGTACAACAAAACGCTTCAACATCAGGCAGAAGGTGTATTTTCTTATAATAAAACATTTTTCGAAAAACACGAGTTAGAGGCAAAATTAGGCTTTTCTTACTTTCAGACAGAGAAATCCAGTCTTTTAGCTTCAGGAAGAGGGGCAGCTTCGGATCTAATACCAACATTAAATGGATCTGCGATGCCGGTTTCGGTGAGCGGCTTGGAAAGTCAACTTAGGATAATGGGTTATTTTTCGAGAATAAATTATAACTATTTAGAAAAATATCTGCTTTCCTTTAATCTTCGCTATGATGGTGCTTCGAATTTGGGAGATAAAAAGTGGGGCTTTTTTCCTGGTATTTCCGCCGGTTGGAATGTGCATAAGGAAGCTTTCTGGAGCGGTGTTTCGGATAAAGTATCACAATTTAAGCTTAGAGCGAGTTATGGTGTGAATGGAAATATAGGCCAGTTAGGTTATTATGATGCGCAAGGGCAATACACCGTAGGGGCGCAGTATAACGGTGCTGCAGCGGTACAAAATACAGCTTTATCAAACCCTGCTCTAACTTGGGAGCAATCTAAAACTTTAAACTTTGGTACGGACTTAGGTTTCTTTAACGGCAGGCTAAACCTGATGTTGGATGTGTATCGTCGTGTAACTGATAATTTGCTGACCAATATGTCTATGCCGCATTCAACCGGATTTGCAAGTATACTGACCAATCTGGGTAGCTTAGAAAATAAAGGGATAGAACTGGAGTTGTCAGCGCGCGTGTTTCCTCAAAGCTCAACTTTTGGATGGAATGTTTCATTTAACGCAGCAAAAGTCAAAAACAAAATTCTGGAATTGCCAAATAATGGTATCGCGTTTAATCGTATTGGTGGCGATTATGTCTATGATCCTAAAATTGGCGATTATGCCTGGATGGGGGGATTACAGGAAGGCGGAAAACCGGGAGATATTTATGCCTATAAACAAGCAGGAATTTATGCTACCGATGCAGAGGCTGCTAAAGGGCCAACAGATACTATGGTTCCTCTAGCTGATAAGACTAAATATGGTGGAGATGTAAATTGGGAAGATGTGGACGGCAATGGTTTGATTGATTCTCGTGACCGTGTTTATGTAGGTAATATTTATCCTAAATGGACTGGTGGTTTTACCAATAATTTCAATTATAAAAATTTCGGCTTGTTAGTGCGTTTAGACTATACTGCTGGACATGTCATCTACAATTACACAGAAGCAGCTAGTGTAGGGCAATTCCAGGGTGAAAATGGTCTTTCTTCCACTGTACTGCGATCATGGAAAAAACAAGGTGATATAACCGATGTTCCAAGATTTTACTGGGCCGACCAGCAGGCAAGGAGCAATATATTTAGAGGGAATTCACATTACTATGAAAAAGGTGATTATTTAGCATTGAGAGAAGTGACATTAAGTTATGTAGTGCCTCAGGAGATGTTAAATAAGTTGAAAATCAGTCAGTTGAGACTGAATCTTTCGGGAAGTAACTTACATTATTTTACAAATTATGTAGGGCAGAATCCTGAAGATGGTGGTACGGATAATGGTCGTTATCCAGTGCCGAGAACAATTGTATTAGGTGCAAATTTGACATTTTAGGTTAATTAAGATTATGAAAAAGATAAATATATTTTTTACGTTAGCGGCTATTACAGTAGGCCTTACTTCTTGTACGAAAACACTGGAACTGAATCCCATCAGTCAGATCTCTAATCAATCCTTCTGGAAAACGGAAAATGATGCAACTGGAGCATTAAATGGTATGTATGTTAAATTGCGTACAGAAGCTGCTGGTAATTTGTTTGCCTGGGGTGAAGCGCGTTCAGAGGTGTTGGACCGTAGTCTAGGTGGTACGGCAGGCTTACAAGTTTTCTTTCTTAATGAACTGAATAGGTCGAATGTGGGCGTGTCGGCAGCCAATAATAAAATAAATTCTACCTGGCAAGGAATGTATGCAGCAGTGCATGCTGCAAATTTATTGATTAATAAGACGCCACAGATTTCTTTCTCTTCTGAGACCACTAAGAATCAGATCTTGGCAGAAGCTTATGCCATGCGTGCTTATGCTTATTTTGTTATGACTAAGACCTGGGGCGACTTGCCACTGGTTCTCGAACCTACAGAAGGAAGTAATCCTGATGTAATTATGAAGGAAAGGTCTTCAAAAGCTGTCATATTGACGCAGATTAAAGCAGATATTGATATGGCACTAGGTTTATTTCCAGACAATGCTTTTAAAAATGGAAGGAATATGTGGTCAAGACCCGCTGTCAATGCTTTGAAAGCAGAGGTATATCTTTGGACTGGAAAGGTAATGCAAGGTGGGCAAGATGATTTTCGTACCTCATTAAAAGCTGTAGAGGAGGTTGAAAAGAGCGATGTTGTCCTGTTAGATAATTACAGTGCTGTTTTTGATTACACGAATAAAGGCAATAAAGAGATTCTGATGGCTGTTCGCTTCCAGGATATTGAAGCAACCGATAACGTGTTTATGAATATGTATATCGATAATGCTTATATGAATAAAAATACAGATCAGACCACTAAAGATTTGATTGGTGTACTTGGAGGTCTACCTGCCGTTACTGTTAGTAAGCTGGTTCGGGATCAGTTTTCTGCCGATGATCAACGTCGTAATGCTACCTTTATTGAAATCTATGCAACAGTAAATGGTGCGAATACTTTCTATGGATCAGTTGTTTCCAAATTTAGTGGAACGGTGATTGGTGGTGCCAGAAAGTTTTATGACGACATGGTTTTGTTTAGATATGCGGATGTATTGTTGATGAAAGCCGAAGCTCAAAATGCTTTAAGTTTAGATCCTACTGACGCGATAAACGCGGTTCGTAAGCGTGCCTACGGTGTTAATTTCCCAGCTCACACTTATGTTAATCAATCAGTTGTTGAAAATGATAAAGCCATTTTGAAGGAACGATTATTGGAGTTAACCCTAGAAGGAAAGCGCTGGTGGGATTTGGTACGTTTCAATAAAGCTTTCGAATTGGTTCCTTCCTTAGCTAGCAAGCCAGTTGATAACAACCTTTTGCTATTCCCAATAGCAGAAAGTACGCTAAGTCTTGAGCCAAAAGTTAAACAGAATTTAGGCTATAACTAAGCAAGGTGTTTAATAAAAAAGGCTGCATTCTACTCTAGAATGTAGCCTTTTTTATTGCTTTATAGATTAGTTAAATCTATATTTTTACTTTATTTGTTCAAAATATTGTATTAAATGTTTGTGCATATTTATTCTAAATTCCTCTGCTTTACCATTTTCCAGGATTTTCAACAAAACACGGTGTGATATGTAGTCCTCGTTTTCTTCTTGACTCCTGATATGTAAGTCATGATTCATGTAGTCAAATATTGGCATCAGAATTTTCTGAAAACGTTCAATGGTATAGTTGCCTGAAATCTGGTAAAGTGTCGAATGAAACTCAATATCTAATTTTAGTTTGTCAGATTTACTCTTTGCAGCTTCTTCTTTTTCAATAATATCTTCCAGTTTTTTCAGATCATTATTGGTCTTCCTTATGAATAACAAATCAACAATGCCCATTTCAATAACCAGACGGAGTTCAAAAAAATCCTGCATGGTTTCTTTGGTTAATAAACGTGGGTTCAGTACCCGGTTCATGTTTTGAAAAAAATCAGGTCGGGTGATGGACATTCCCCTGTTTTTTTTGGATTCTATAATGCCCAAAGTTTTAAATCTCGTCAATGCTTCACGCATGGCTGTGCGGCTTACACCCATGGCTTCTGCTAGTTCAACTTCTTTGGGAATTGAATCACCTGGTATAAAATTCTCGTTGCGAAAATATTCATAAAGATTAATTTCAATACGATCAACCTGAGACATGGTTTCTATTGGCTTTATTCCTTGAAGCTGTAGTTTTTTCATAGTCTGCAAATATAAGTAATACTTATTTATTGGTGAAGAGGTTATTTGGGTTATGTAATGCTACTTATGGGTTTATTTTTAAATAATTGAAATTATTTAAAAATATTATTTAGCTTTATATCTATATATGTAGTACATATGTATTTGTTGTATTATTTTAAACTTTTATAATTATGATGAAGACAAAATGTGTTATTTGCTTTTGCCTGGCCGTTGTGGGATTACAAATATGTAATATATTCCAGGCTGTTGCTCAGTTGACACCGGTAATGAAGAATAATGTCGTACTTAAAATTAAACCTGGAGTTGGGAATCCCAGGAATAGTGAGGGGTCATTTATAACCTTAAAAAATGGCAACATTTTATTCGTTTATTCCAGGTATACTTCCGGAACCGGAGATGATCATGATCCAGCTTTTTTGGCTAGTAGATTTTCATCAGATGGCGGGCGCACCTGGACAGATAAAGATAATGTTGTATTGAATAATGAGGGTGGTCTGAATGTAATGTCTGTATCGCTGTTGCGCTTAAGAAATGGGGAAATCGCCATGTTTTATTTGAAAAAAAATACAACAAAGGATTGCCTCCCTTATTTGCGGATTTCAAAAGATGAAGCTAAGACCTGGTCTGAGCCAATCTCTTGTATAACCGATCAAACTGGCTATTTTGTTTTAAATAACGACCGGGTTATACAATTGAATAGCGGTAGGCTGTTATTCGCTGTTGCCTTACATAAGAATCTCAATGCATACATGGGAGGGTCAGGAAATTTGTTTAGTTATTATTCAGATGATAATGGCAGAACATGGAAGACCGGACAAGAAGTAAAGGGACCGAAAGATAGGTTAACACAAGAGCCCGGAGTAGTGGAATTGAAAAACGGGGATGTAATGATGTTTATCCGGGCGACTGGTGGAACGCAACTCGTGTCCTATTCAAAAGATAAAGGAGAAACCTGGACTAATGCCGTTCCTTATAACCTAAAGTCGCCTTTATCTCCGGCTAGTATTGAGCGTATTCCAGGTACTGGCGATCTTTTTGCCATTTGGAATAATATTGATGATCGTCATCCTAAAGCGAAAGATCAGCGGACCCCCTTAACAATTGCAATTTCTAAAGATGATGGTAAAAGTTGGGTACACGTTAAAAATATAGAAACAGATCCGGATGGATGGTATTGTTATATGGCAATCCATTTTGATAAAAACAATGTACTGTTAAGTTATTGTGCAGGAAGCCAAAAACAAAAAACACATCTTTCTGTGACAGATATTGCTTTGCTTGATCTTAAAACTATTTATAAGAATTATTAAGGGCTCGTATTATAATTAATATATGGAAACGTGTGAAATAGAAATTCAATCAGATCAA
Organism: Pedobacter sp. CAN_A7; assembly: GCF_015752175.1. Classification (NCBI taxonomy): domain Bacteria; kingdom Pseudomonadati; phylum Bacteroidota; class Sphingobacteriia; order Sphingobacteriales; family Sphingobacteriaceae; genus Pedobacter; species Pedobacter sp. CAN_A7. The sequence goes on from NZ_JADOUW010000001.1 coordinate 103,125, forward strand.
GAGGGGCCAAAATTACTGATCCTTGCAGGGGTGCATGGTGATGAATATGAACCGATATTGGCTGCAATTGAACTTTCAGTTATTTTAAAAGAGAAATTAAAAAAGGGGACTGTGCAGATCGTTCCAGTGGTGAATAAGTCGGCCTATAAAGCTGGAACCCGCTGTGGAACTGATGAATTGGATCTAGCCAGAAGCTGTCCTGGACATTTATCAGGTTCATCCACTATGCAGGATGCCGCAAACGTATCGAATATGATTCTGGAATGTGACTATTTGATTGATTTGCATACCGGGGGACAGCTATTTGATTTATTTCCTCTAGCAGGATATATGCTTCATCCGAATAAACCAGTGTTAGTTGAGCAACGGAAAATGGCAAAGGCTTTTGGTTTACCCTTGGTTTGGGGTACAGACCCTTTGCCTGAGGGCCGTACTTTGTCGGTAGCCAGAGATGCGAATATCCCGGCGATTTATGTTGAATATGGCGGACCGGGGCCGGTTAGGGAATTAATAGTAGATTCTTATATCAATGGCTGTTTGAACGTTCTAGCACATTTTGACATGTTAACTGATTACAACCCGGAAGGGAAAGACATAAAGTACACAGTTGAAGATAATGAGCCTGACAGTGGCTTTCTGCAGCAAAAAATGCTTTCCCCTGCAGATGGCATTTTTGTGCCAAAGGTTTCGGTGGGCGAAATTGTGAAAAAGGATCAGTTGTGGGGTCTAATATATACTTGGCCACTTAACGAAATTCACAAGGTGTATGCTGATGCAGATGGATTGGTTCTTTTTATACGGAACCAGCCAAGGGTAAATAAAGATGAATCGCTAGGCGGTATTTTATCAGTTTAGAATTGAAGTAGATGATGAAAGAAGAATGTCAGGTTGCCATAGTAACCGGTGCTGCCGGAGGAATCGGTAGGGCAATAGCGGATAAATTTACAAATGAAGGCTATGCCGTTGTTTGGGTAGATATTGACTGCAGTCAAATAGAAAGAAGAAGAAGCTTATTAGAAAATGCCGAATCACATCATCTGTTTCTGGAAGGTAATTTAGAAGATATAAACTTTTTACAAGCCATTGTGGATCAAAGTATGGCAAAATGGGGACAAATTGATGTGCTGGTGAATAATGCAGCCTGGCGGAAACCGGAGAGTTTAACGCATACCAGTTTGGAGGATTGGAATCGGACTTTAGCTGTAAACATTACTGCTCCGGCCTTTCTATCCAAATTTGTTGCTAAAGCACTTTTGCTAAACAAGAAAAATTGCGTCTTTGTAAATATGTCGAGCATCATGGCACAGATGGTATCCGGTTATGCAACGGCATATACCGTATGCAAAGGTGCCGTAGAAAGTCTGACCTATGAATTGGCAACCTTATATGGTCCTCATGGGTTTAGATCTGTGGCCTTGAGACCGGGAAGTGTAACAACGAGCTTAAGCAATGATTATACTGATCCAGATGGTGAAAACATCAGCCATGCTATTCTGACAGAAATTGAAGGACGTACGCCTTTGGGCAGATCTGCAAATCCGAAAGAAATTGCTGAAGCTGTATTTTGGCTGTCTTCGCCACAAGCCAGCTTTATTACAGCCACAACTTTAGATATAGATGGAGGCTTGCTTCGTAATTTTAATTCTTACGCGTTAAAGAAACGCCTTAAACCGAATGAATTTTGAAAGGAATTTGGAAATATAAAAACTTATTGCCTACAATACAAGATATAAATCAAATCACATTAGGTGAAGGAAATACCCCGCTTTTGCGCTCTAGGAATATTGGTCCTTCGCTTGGACTGGAGAATTTATACTTTAAACTAGAGAACTTAAATCCTTCTGGTTCTTATAAGGACCGTTTTGCAGCGATGGTTGTTTCAAATTGCCTGCAACAAAGGAAACGTGGTATCCTGGCTACCTCAAGTGGAAATACTGGTGCGGCTCTGGCAGCTTATTCGGCTGCTGCAGACTTGAAAAGCCTTGTTGCTTTAGTTGATGGTGCCCCCTTTGGAAAGATTCAGCAAATGGGCGTGTACGGTTCAGAATTGTTGATGATCAAAGGGTTTGGACTCCAGGACTTGCGAACAAAAGAGGTAATGGATCATTTGAAAGAACTAGCTGTAACCAGAGACTATAATTTAGAGATAAGTGCCTATAAATTTTCACCAGTGGGAATGGAGGGCGTGCAAACCATAGCTTTCGAAATTGCAGATGCGCTGCCTGAGGTAAAGCATGTCTTTGTACCTGCCGGTGGCGGAGGCCTATTCCTATCTATCCTGCTTGGCTTTTCAAAATGGCAAACAAATGAAAATGAGCAGGTCAAGCCAATGATGTATTGTGTACAACCTTCAGGTAATGATACAATTGCATCTGTTTTAATGGGAAAGAAAGAGATGATAAAAGCATTGGTCGAGAGTGCAACCCGTATTAGTGGATTGCAGGTTCCATCTCTTTTAGATGCTCAGGCTATTTATGATTTATCATTAAACCATTCTTGTAATGGAGCCATTGTGGAAGATGAGGAGGTTTTTTTATATCAGAAGTTACTGGCTCAAAAAGAAGGGATATTTTGTGAACCTGCCGGAGCCGTGGCCTTAGCTGGTTTGATAAAAGCCATGGAAAGAGGAGAAGTTCGTGCTCAGGATCCCGTGGTTTGTTTGGTTACAGGGAATGGTCCAAAGGATTTAAAGGCGCTGGATCAAATTTACACAAAAGAAGATTGTGAGTATGCAGAGGATATGTTGCAAACAACGACAATAATTGAGAATAAATTAAATAAATAAGATAAAATTATGAAAAAAGAAGTTGTTCAGGGTGAAAAAGTACCAAATAGTCATTTACCCTTTTCCGCGGGTGTTAAATGTGGTCAATTCCTTTTTATTTCTGGTCAGGCATCGGTTGATTTGGAAGGAAAAATTATCAGTGGAACATTTGAAGAAGAATGTAGACGTTCTTTTGATAATTTAAAAAATATTGTAAATGCTGCAGGATTAGAAATGTCTGACGTGATGCAAGTACGGAATTATGTGGCTGAAGATAAAGACTTACCGGCCTTTAATGCAATCTATAGAGAGTATTTTTCTGCTCCATTTCCAGCGCGTACTACTTTGGTGGCTTGTATTGGTTCGGTGCTTAAGTTTGAGGTGGATGCAATGGCATTTTTCAAATAGAAATTATGAAAAAACGTGTTGCCATATTGGGTATCTATCATGAGTCAAATACTTTTAGCCTAGGTACAACCAGCTGGTCTGATTTTGCTGACGGACATCTTTTTTATGGTAGCGAAATTATAGCCCGATACGAGCAGGCACATCATGAGATTGGTGGATTTATTGAAGGTATGGCTTCAGCTGATGTCGAATTAATTCCGATCTTCTTCGCAGATATCATTCCTGGAGGAAGAATCGATAAATTGACATATGAGCGATTGAAAGCAGAGCTTTTTAAAACGCTGGAACCCGTTTTGCCTGTAGATGCAATTTACGTTGCTGCACATGGAGCAGCCGTAAGTGAAGAAATCAGAGATGTAGATGGAGATTGGCTGCAAGCATTAAGGAAAAAAGTAGGTCAGGAAACCCCAATAATTGGCTCATTAGACCCTCACGCGAATGTAAGTATAGCCATGCAAAATGCTACAGACGGATTGATCGCTTATGCTACAAATCCTCATTTGGATCAGAGAATGACAGGTGAAAAAGGGGCTGACTTACTTAAAAAAATCCTGTTTGATCATATCTGGATTAAACAGGAGCTGATTCAATTTCCAGCCTCTATTAGTATTGAACAACAAGAGACGGATGTAAATCCTTGTCGTTCTCTTTATCGTGAAGTACAGGAATTGCTACATCAGGACGAAATAATCAGTCATAGTATTACACTTGGATTTCCATATGCTGATGTAGAGGAGATGGGTACAGCTTTGATTTTAATCAGTGAAGCTTCATTCGATACGACTGGTTTGAAGACTGAAATCATGAAGCTGTTTCAACGCTATTTTCCGCAATTTATTGGGACTAAAATTGAGATTTCCGATGTATTGGCGAAGAAAGACAATTATGAAAAACCTGTGTTGTTGCTGGATATGGGCGACAATGTTGGGGGTGGGGCTCAAGGCAACAGTAGTTTTCTTTTGGATGCTATTGAAGCTGCAGGTTTGAGTAATGCCTGTATTTGTATCAATGACGCTTCTCTGGTTGCTAAAGTAGTTAAGTATACACCGGGCGACTGGCTTCTACTTGATCTGAATGCAGCTAATTCCGCTAATCGGAAAGCAGCTTATGATGTGTGTGTACAAGAAATAATACAGGGGAAATTTACAGAGCTGACACCCAGACATGGTGGACAAGTTGATTATGACATGGGACAAACTGTATTGGTCAAAACCAGATCTGGCAATGTCATTGTGCTCACTTCTATACGTGTACCGCCTTTTAGTAGTGAGCAATTGCGAATTTTTAATATCGCTCTGGAAGAGTTTGATTGGATCATTGCAAAAGGAGTAAATGCACCAATCGCTGCTTACAGGGAAATTTGTCCGACTTATATTAAGGTGCATACACCTGGTGAGTGCAATGCTGATGCAACACAATTTAAATATCAATATCGAAGAAAACCAATGTTTCCTTTCGAACAAATCGACAACTATGCTTAACATACTCCAGCTAGACAAATTTAAAAAAGATGTATTAATCGATACCCCTTTTTATACGGAAGGACCTGTGGTGGACAGCCAGGGGAATGTTTTCGTTACCAACCTATTGGGAGGGCAAATTCTGAAGATTGATGATCAATATATGGAAGAGTGGGCAGCATGTAAAAGCCCAAATGGACAATTTATCGCGGCAAATGGATATCATTTTATATGCAATAGTTTAGCCGGGTCATTAGAGTGCTTTGCGCCGAATGGTGAGTTCTTAAAAACCTGGCGTATAGCAGAAGTTGACAATCATCTTATTCAATGTCCGAATGACTTATGGATAGAGCCAGATCATACTATTTTCTTTACAGATTCTGTACGGCATGATGGTGCAGTGGTGTGTATTGATAAGGAAGGGCAAGCCCGGCTTATTGCGAGAAATCTGGATTACCCTAATGGTATTGTTTATGATGCAAAAAAGAAATGTTTGTATGTAGCCGAGAGTTTTAAAAACCGGATATTAATGATTGACCTTCATTTGGGTCCTCCCCTGGTTCAAGTATTGGTGGATCTTCCCGAAAATCCTTCCGGAAGAGAAACTGATAATTTGCCAGATGGTTTAGCCTTTGACGAAAGCGGTAATTTGTGGATAGCACACCATGGGATGGGATTAGTGCATTGCTTCGATTTCCAGCAAAACCAACTCTTTTCCCTGGAGAGTTTAATTCCATTGACAAGTAATATTCACGTAGATAATAACAGAATTATTATAACCGGAGGGGTTCGGGAGCCTGGTCCAGGCAGAGTACGTATCATTAACCGATAGTGCCATGAAATATTTAACATTTGGAAGAATATTATTGTTAACCATTATGATATTACAAAATACAACTATTTATGCTCAGAATAAATCCGCTTATGTCGGAAATAATTTTCCCGAATTGCCCGATAAAACTGGATTTTCAGCCATGTATGCAGGCCTGATCAATGGTAAGGTCATAGCGGCCGGTGGGGCTAATTTTTTGGATAAGATGCCTTGGGATGGTGGGGTTAAATTCTTTTCTGATGCGATCTATATCTTTAAACCCGAGGTAGGGGAATGGAAAAAACAGATTCAAAGGTTACCCCTTAAAATGGCCTACGGTGTATCGGTTTCTTATGGCAATGGAATGATATTAGCCGGCGGCTGCACTGAGGGGAATAAAAATATTAACGATGTGTTCCTGCTGAGGGAAAAAGATGGGGCAGTCAGCATCAAAAAACTGGCCTCCATGCCTGTCGCATTAGCAAATATGTGCGGTGATTTAGTTGGTGATTATTTATTTATTGCTGGTGGATCGGAAAACACCGCTGGATTGCCTACACAAAATTTCCTGGCTTATGATATTAAAGGAGATAAATGGGAAGTTCTGGAAGACATTCCGGGTCCGGCCCGAATAAATGCCGTGAGCGCTTCGTCAAAAGGGAAGTTTTACCTATTTACAGGTATTCAGATTACTCCTACAGCACAAGGGAGCCAGCGTAAGATATTGACCGATGCCTATTCTTTTTCTCCTTTACTTCTTGCAGGAAAATTAAGTGGAGGAACCTGGAGAAAATTAGCTGAAATGCCAAGAGGAATGGCGGCGGGACCTAGCCCTGCTCCGGTTGTTAATGAGGAGCATATTGTACTGTTTGGCGGATTGGATCAGGAAACGGCTCAGTATGCAGATCCTAAAACCCATCCTGGCTTCTTACCAGATGTTTTTCAGTATAATCTGAGTAACAATACCTGGGAAGCTGCAGGGCGATTGCCTAAACAGGAAGTTCGCCTAACCGTACCGACAGTCATATACCAGGGACAATGTTTACTTATAAACGGTGAGATTGGGCCGGGAGCCAGAACCAATAAAATATATGCTATCGATTTAAAGAACTCAAAATAACAAATACTAAACCTAACTAAATATGAACCAATATAATGAATCTCAAAGACTTTTAGAAAGAGCAAGTAACGTCTTAGCGGGAGGAGTGTCTTCGGAATTCCGTAAATATAATCATCCACATGCCTTATTTTATAAGGACGGCAATGGCTCCAGAATTACTGATGTTGATGATAACGAGTATTTAGATTTTACTTTAAGTCAGGGCCCCTTGATCTTAGGGCACTCTCATCCAAAAGTTTTAGATGCGGTACAATCTTATTCGACATTGGGACAGCTGTACGCTGGTCAACATATCCAGGAAGTCGAGCTGGCTGAAAAACTTTGCCGGCATATCCCTTCAGCAGAACTGGTACGTTTTTGTTTAGATGGATCTGAAGCGGTGCAAACGGCCTTTAGAGTTGCCCGCGCCAAAACTGGTAAAAATAAATTTTTACGTTTTGAAGGGCATTATCACGGTTGGTTAGATAATGTAGCATGGGGAATTTCAAGCCCTGGACTGGAAGCACTCGGAGATGAAAATCAGCCAAATTGTTATCCTTGGTCAAAAGGTATTTCGCCAAACAGCAGGGAAGAATTTATTATTTTACCCTGGAATAATTTAGCGTTATTAGAGCAAACAGTTGAGCGATACAAAGATGAGCTTGCTGCCATTATTACAGAACCTATTATGTGTAACAATGGTTGTATACTCCCAAAAGAGGGCTTTTTGGAAGGAATCAGAACTATTTGTGATCGTCACGGCATAGCCTTGATTTTCGATGAGGTGATCACTGGCTTTAGATTGGGCTTAGGTGGAGCACAAACTTATTTTAAGGTTACTCCTGATCTTTCCATTTTTGCCAAAGCAATGGGCAGTGGCTATCCAATAAGTGCAATCGTAGGTAAAGCGTCATGGATGGACTGCATTTCCAAATCTGAAGTGATCCATGCCGGTACAATGAATTCCAGTAATCCGACAATTGCTGCAGCCTTAGCCACCATAACCGTTCTGGAAGAAGAGCAGCCTTACCCGCGAATGTTTAAACTGGGTGATAAGCTAATGAAGGCGCTTGAATATGCTGGGAAAGAAGCCAATCAAAATCTAAAAGTATATGGGATAGGGCCTGTATTAGTAACCTCTTTCTCTGATTTGGATGGTGTATTTAATTATCGGGACACGTTGCAAGCTGATAAATTAAAACTAAATGAATTCATTATAGGTATGCAAAATCAAGGAGTCAGGATCATAGGTCGTGGTTTATGGTACATTAGTGCCGTACATTCAGAAAAAGATATTGATTTTGCCATTGAAAAAGCAAAATATGTGCTTTCACATATGGGACAAAACAGGGCGTAATGAAGTTAGCTACCACAAATACATCGGTGAACACTTTTAAACCCTGGCTTATTGTAGGGTTATTATTTATCATTGCTATGCTCAATTATATTGACAGAACAATGATTACAACCATGCGGGGGTCAATTGTAGGCTCAATTCCTATGACAGACGCTCATTTTGGCTTGCTAACTGCAGTATTCCTATGGGTGTATGGGTTATTTAGCCCTTTAGCAGGATTTTTAGCAGATCGTTATAGCAAGAGTAAAATAATACTTCTTAGTCTTTTTATTTGGTCGCTGGTAACCTGGATGACTTCTTATGCAAGTAGTTTTGAGGAATTATTGATTACAAGAGCCTTAATGGGAATCAGTGAAGCTTGTTATATTCCAGCAGCACTTTCTTTAATTATGGACTACCATAAGGGACCCACACGGTCGTTGGCAACAGGAATCCATATGGCAGGTATTATGGCTGGACAGAGTTTGGGCTTTCTGGGTGGTTGGCTGGCAGAAAACCATACCTGGAATTACGCCTTTGCTATTTTAGGGATATTCGGGATCTGTTATGCTTTGATCATCTTCTTTTTCCTTAAAGATGCGCCAGATAAAGAAGCAGTAATTGAGGAAGAAAAGGTGCCTAAGGTCAGTTTCGGACAGTCATTACGTGCGCTGTTTAGTAATTTCTCTTTTATTTGTATTGTTTTATTCTTTGGGTTAATTAGTATTGTTTCCTGGCTCATTGTCGGATGGCTACCCACTTATTTCCAGGAGAGATTTCAATTAAGTCAGACCCAGGCAGGGATCTACTCCACAGGGTATGTTTTTACTTCGGCAATTGTGGGTGTTCTGGTAGGCGGTTTTTTAACCGACTTATGGAGCAGGAAAAATTCTAAAGCAAGAATTTATGTGCCTTTTATCGGCTTATGTATTGCTGCACCGGCAATCTTTTTGGCCAATTATTCCCATTTGCTTTCTATTTCTTTACTCTGTTTTATGCTGTACACCTTTTGTAAGTCTTTTGTAGATACCAATACAATGCCCATATTAAGTATGACCGTCGACAGCCGTTATAGAGCTACAGGATATGGAATTTTGAATTTCTTTGGCACTTTGGTTGGTGGATTCGGATTGTATTTTGGCGGTGCATTGAGAGATTTAGATATTGAACTAAGTACCATCTTCAAATTTGCTTCTGTCTTAATTGTACTTGCTGCAATCGCATTGTTTTTGGTTCGGCCGGAAAAAAAAGAGTTAAAAAAACCCTTATAACATAAAACTAATTCTAAATACATGAAATTTAACGTCATTATAAATAAACTGGGATTATTTTTAATATCCATCAGTTTAATAGCGGTATTATCGTCAGCAGAACAAGCTGATTACAAATCAAAACCTCCAAAATTCAGGATCATCCATAATAATGACGGTACCGATGCACTGGCTAATATGTGGTTTAATAGAAAACCAGATTTGACAAGAGAAGACATCAACAATTATGTCGACCTGGTTGCTGAAAGCAAAGTCGTAACCACATTCATGATGTGTACTGGCAGCGATTTTGTTTATTATCGCTCTAAATATGAGCGGCCATTTGGGGATGATCTGAATGATTCGCTCGATTGTAAGGGAAGCGAATCTGAGCGTAAAGCTTTTAAGCAATATTTTAAAAATTTCAAGAGCTTAGAAGCCCAGGGTACTGATATCATTGATGCTTCTTTAACACGGGCGAAGCAACGTGGTATGGAAGCATTTATCACATTTAGGGTTAATGATCTTCATTTTGCAGATACAGCAACGCATTGTAGAGTATCGTATCCCGATTTTTGGTTTAATAACCCGCAATATTGGATAGGTGAGGATAATCAGGGAATGAATAGCTCAAGAGCATTGGATTTTACGCATCAAGGTGTGCGTGATCATAAGCTTGCGCTGATTCGGGAACAGTTGGAGAAATATGAAATGATTGATGGATTTGATTTAGATTTCATGCGTTTTATTGTGCTGTTTAAGGCTGGTGAAGGTCCTTCTAAAGCTCATTTAATGACCTCTTTTGTAAAAACAGTGAAGTCGATGGTCGATTCTGTTTCTAAGGTTCGCGGAAAAAAAATCTTATTGTCTGTACGTGTTCCTATTACAGTTGAGGGCACTTTATGGAAAGGATTGGATGTAAAAGAATGGGTAAAGCAAGATCTTGTTGATTTTATCTCTATTGGAGCTCATTGGAGAGGAGAGACTGCTATGCCTATCGCAAAATTTAAACAAGACTTATTTGGTAAATCAAATAAAAGGATCCCTGTATATGGATCAATAGATGATGGAGGATATTTACCGAGAGAACCTTTTTCAGATGGGATGTACAAAGGAATGGCTTCGCACATACTTGGTCAGGGTGGTGATGGATTATATTTATTCAACTTTTATTTCGCCAACTACGGCAAAGTTGATTACCAAAAAGCCCTGAATCCTAGCGGCTTGGTTTGCCGTACAAGATCTACACGTTTGCTTAATGTGCTTGGGACTATAGATAAACTGAACACAGCGAATAAAATTTTTTGTGCTTCGGATGGTGTTACCGACTCTTATGGGGTATTACAGGTTGCTGATCTTCCAATGGCTTGTGGAGTCGGGAAAAAAAGTACTGCGTCCATTTTTATTGGAGATCCCATAGATAAAAAATATCCAAAAGAAAGCATCCTGTTTCTCCGTACAGACCGTGCCGCTAGAATGGAAATTGAGGTGAATGGCTTGAAGATTACAGGTGTACAGGCTAAATATCCGGAGGATTATGATAGAAATCATGGTCTGAAGGAAGGTGAGAAAACGATTGCCTATGTGCTTCCAAAAAATTGCCTGATTAAAGGCGAGAACAAAGTGAGCATTGTTGCCAGGACACCTAATACTTTTGTGGTTAAACGGTTAGAGATTGCCTTAAACTATGGTGATGTGGCTGTAAATGGATATTTTTAATTTAAAAATTTCAGCTAACATGTACAGGATTTTAATAGCACCTAATAGTTTCAAGGGAAGTCTTACAGCGGATGAAGTTGCTAATGCTATTGAACGGGGATTAAATCAAAGTAAACTAAAGTTTCAGTCTAACAAATTTCCGATAGGTGATGGCGGCGATCATACTGCTTTTTTACTAACAAATCATCTGAAAGGTGATTTTAACCATTACCTGGTTTTTGGTGCCTATGAAGATTTAGTAGATGCCTGTTTTGGACTTACAAACAACGGAAAAACAGCTATAATTGAAGTGGCAGAAACCTCAGGATTTAAAACTATTCAAGGGGAAACCAGACGGGTTTTACGTGCAGACACAAAAGGGCTGGGACAGTTAATTGATCATGTTTTAAGTCTTGGTGTCTGTGAAATAATACTTTGTCTGGGAGGTTCGGCCACAATAGATGGTGGCATAGGGATGTTAACTGCATTAGGTGTTAGATTTTTAGATGCAGCTCATCACATCGTCGATGTATATCCCGAAAATTTTTCGCAGGTAAGTAGTATAGATGCCAGTGCACTAAAGCAAAAAACAAATCACTGTAAGTTTACTGTATTATGTGACGTAGATAATCCTTTACTGGGGGAACGTGGTGCTGCAAAGGTGTTTGGTCCGCAAAAAGGGGCTACTGAAAAAGAAGTAATTTTACTAGAACAGTTTTTGTCGGGATTTAATGAGCTAACCATAAAAACACTCGGTAAATCTTTAGATAAAGTTAAATTCGGTGGCGCTGCCGGCGGTTTATCCGCAACATTAAGTGTCTATTTAAATGCAGATTTGCTGGAAGGAGCTGAGTATTTTTGTAAAATTACCGGCTTTAAAGAAGCTTTATCCAATGTTGATTTATTGATTACAGGAGAAGGAAGTATCGATTATCAATCTTTAAATGGAAAAGCGCCTTATGTTGTGGCAAAATATGCGTTGGGTGAAAATATTCCTGTAATTGGCTTAGCTGGAAATGTACCAAGGGAAGTAACCGCAGACCTGCAGCAGCATTTTACTATGTTATTAAGTATTGGAAGCAAACCCGAATCTCTCCTGGAAGCCATTGACAACACCTATGAAAATTTAGTTCGGACCTCCAAACAGATAGGTAATATTTTGTCTGTTTATAATAATGAATAAGAATCAATATCAAATTATTAAAGTAAAGATTATGAGAACTATAAGAGGCATCATGCTAATTACAATGCTAACCATTTCTATAAATGTTCAGGCACAATATCAGCCTACATGGGAATCGCTGGATAAGAGGCCTGTTCCCGAATGGTGGAATGATGCGAAATTTGGCATTTTCATCCATTGGGGCCTATATTCTGTCCCCGCATATGCGCCAACAACTGATGTTAAGGGAGTTTATGAGAAATATGCTGAACATTATGAAAATAGGTTGTTGTTGAAAAATGAATTATTTATGAATCATCATCACAAATATTATGGTAATAACTTTACTTATCAGGATTTTGCGCCTATGTTTAAGGCAGAATATTTTAATCCCGATAAATGGGCTGATCTGATTCAAAGATCTGGAGCAAAATATGTGGTATTAACATCAAAGCATCATGATGGTTTTTGCCTTTGGCCAAGTAAAGAGAGTCCAAAGTGGAATAGTGTAGACATAGGCCCGCACCGTGATATCATAGCTGAACTCAGTACTTCGGTACGGAATAAGGGATTACGTATGGGATTATACTATTCTTTATTGGAATGGAACAACCCACTTTATAGTCCGGCTACCATGAATAAATGGGTGGATGAGCATATGATTCCGCAAATGAAAGATTTAGTAACCAACTATAAACCAGAGGTGATTTTTGCTGATGGGGAATGGGACTATACAAGTGGTCAATTTAAAAGTGAGCAATTTCTTGCCTGGTTGTATAATGAATCTCCTGTAAAACAAACTGTCGTTGTAAATGATAGATGGGGCAAAGAAACCAGAAGTAAACACGGAGGGTATTATACAACGGAATATGATGTGGTAAATAATGGAAAGGGAATAGGTGAAAAGAGTACACACCCTTGGGAAGAAAGCCGCGGTATCGGGATGTCTTATGGATATAATAAATTTGAAACCGCTGATGATTATTCCAGCTCAAAAAAAATAATTGATTTACTCATCAATAAAGTTGGAAACGGCGGTAATCTACTGTTGAATATTGGTCCTGATGCCAATGGTCTTATTCCGGTAGTAATGCAGGATAGGCTTATAGCTATTGGCAAGTGGTTAAAAATTAATGGAGAGGCTATTTATGGTAGCTCTGCATGGGAAAAACGGCCTCAATTAAGTGATAAGTCTGTGTTTTTTACGATGAATAAAAATCAACTCTACGTAATCTGTACAAAATGGCCTGATAAACCAATAACAATTAGCGGTATAAAGAAGGTAGGGAAGGTAAGTATGATTGGCGTTAATAACAATATAAAAAAATCCTTTAAAGGAAATAGCCTCACTATTATACCACCGGTTTTAAATCCCGGAAAATTGCCGAGTGAACATGCCTGGGTATTTAAAGTGGAAGATTTTGTGTCAATGCAATAACATAGGTTGCCAAAACCTACGGATATCGCCGGTAGACGGAATTAATTATATTTCTAATTATGTGGGATCACCTCAGCATTAAACCATTTTTGATAAAAAAATTTACCTTTGTTTTGATTCGAAAAACTCGAATGTACTAGGCACGAAATGCAAAGCGTAAAATCTCCAAGGATAGACTTTCTCGACATTACATACCTCAAGTTTGGGAACAAAAAGCAACAAGAGGTTTACCAACTTTTAGTCGAAAATAAGATTATGGAAAAGCTATCGACTTATACTCCTATTTTTGTTGGCACTATTCCGCTCAATATAGATATAGAAACCAGCGACATAGATATTATCTGTTATGCAAGAGATAAAAATCAGTTCATTGAATCCTTGGTTAATTATTTCCAAAATATGAAGGGATTCAAAATCATTAGAAATACTGCGTTTAATTCTGTAAAAGCCAACTTCTATATTGAAGATTTTGAATTTGAAATTTTCGGACAAGATTTAGAAAGCATGCAGCAAGATGCTTATCAGCATATGATAATTGAGCATAGCGTATTAATAGAGAAGGGTGAGAAGTTCAGACAAGAGATTATCAAATTAAAAAAAAATGGATTAAAAACAGAACCTGCATTTGCAAAGTTGTTAGGTTTGGATGGTAATCCGTACAAAGAGCTTTTGAAATTGAGATTCGATTAAGCATTAAAATCATTCTTAATTCTAGACCACCCAATCTCTCGTGCTCTGATAGCTGAGTACAATTGGTTGGCAATGGAGATTACTATCTATTACTATTCCTCTTAATTTGGTAAACTGCAAAAATGTCTCTAAAGAATTGACCATTAGTTAAGAATAATAATCTATTAGAATTACCTATTTTTGTGGTTCAACCCCCAAGTTAATTAGTGTTCTCAGTCAATTCATTTTCCAATTGTTTCTGTCCCCAACTGTGCAAATGGTCTAAAAAGGGAATTAATTCCAAACCTGTGTCACTTAATGAATACTCCACTTTGGGTGGCACTTGGTGATAGACCTTTCTGATAATTAATTGATCATCCTCCAGTTCGCGTAATGTTTGAGTTAGCATCTTAGTCGTAATATCTGGCAATGTCCGGCTCAATTCCCCATAACGCAATATCGTCTTTAAACTCAAGTGCCACAAAATGCGTCCTTTATATTTCCCTCCTATTCGCTTAAATGCATATTCAACGCCACATCTTTGGATACACTCAGGAACTTCTGCCTTGTTTTTCATTTCTTTTTGTTTATAATACTCTGATAATCAATAATACATACTTTAAGGTAAGTAACATACTAATAAGTACATACTTGACAAAAGTAATGAAACAGGATAACTTGCCCCAGATGAAATTTAAAAATGCAAGCATGGAACAAGTAAAAGATATATCGAATAACAACGAAAGCACTACAACTATGAAAGCAATTCGACAGTATGAATTCGGTGGCCCGGAGGTATTACTTTATGAAGATGCTCCAATGCCCAAAGTAAGTCAGGGTGAAGTCCGTGTACGCGTTCACGCAGTTGGCCTCAATCCGCCCGATTGGTACTTAAGAGACGGATATAGGGCACTCCCTCCTGAATGGCAGCCGAAAGTAAATTTTCCTATGATCCTGGGGACAGATATTTCGGGCGTAGTGGATGCAGTTGCAGATGATGTTACGGCTTTCCATATCGGCGATGAAGTGTATTCAATGGTCCGCTTTCCCACCGGAATGATGGGAGATAGTAAAGCCTATGCTGAATATGTTTCTGTCCCTGTGTCGGAATTAGCACTTAAGCCTGCAGGCATTGATCATGTACATGCGGCTGGGGCACCAATGTCCTTACTCACTGCATGGCAGTTCCTGATCGAATTGGGACACGATGAACCGAATCCCCTTCAGCCTAACCCACACCTCCAGGTTCCACTGGAAGGCAAAAAAGTCGTTGTAAATGGCGCAGGCGGTGGTGTTGGACACTTTGCAGTACAGCTTGCCAAATGGAAGGGCGCACATGTTACTGCAGTGGCATCAGGGAAGCATGAAGCATTCTTGCGTGATCTTGGTGTAGATGAATTTATTGACTATACTAAGACTGCTGTTGAAGATGTTGTTCGCGATGTTGATCTGGTCATCGATGGAGTTGGAGGCCCAACAAGTGATCGCTTTTTACGCACGATTAAACACGGAGGAGCCTTATTTCCTATTTTCCCCTTGGGCTTTTCAGGTGCTGAGGAAGCTGAAAGACTGGGTATAACCGTTTCTGCAACGCAGGTACGCTCGAGCGGTGCACAACTTGCGGAGTTAGCCCACTTACTGAATGATGGAACGATTCGAGTTATCATCGACAGTACCTTTCCGCTTGTAGATGCTCGTAAATCACATGAGCGCGCAGCTAAAGGAAGCATTCAGGGTAAGATTATTCTTACTGTTGCTTAAGAACAATAAAGCTAATACAAGACTATCTTATCATTAAGATAGCCTTTCTAAAATCACGGTCTATTTAAGCAGCCGCATTAGCAAATAGGTAAAAGTAAAGTTGTCGCAACGGTACTTATGAAACTATATTATTTAATAAATATTTATTGATTATCAATAAATATTTATTAAACTTGTTCAATCAATTAAAGCATTATTATGGACAAGGCAAAATTAAAGCTAACTAGGGTATCATATTTTATCAATGCATTCTGGTATTTAGAAATTTTAGGATTTATCACATTTATAGGAATGTTCCTGATTTCTGCAATGATAAGAAAACAGTTTGTAGTGATGCTTCCGGTTGACTTTTCACAATTGAATGTGCGGCAAATAAAATCGTTGAATGATACTTTTGAGAATGCCAGGCTAGATAGTTATTCTGGTGTAATGGCTTTTCATGTCCAATCAAGTTTACAGAACGTATCGTTTATGGCTTTCATATACATACTACTCTTCAGTGTTATACTTGCGGTTACTTACCAGTTGAAAGGAATTTTTGAAAACTTTAAACACAATCAACATTTTACTAAAATCAATATCAAACGCCTGAGAGTAATTGCAATCATCATTATAGTAGCTCCTATTATTCGATACATTTTGTCTCTGATCGTTAATCAGGTACTTTTCAGTAACTTGAAGCTAGGTCCATTCCTTCAGCTTTCACCTTCGTTGAGTATTGGTTTTCTAATTACAGGTATATTCCTACTTTTGATTATCGAGATTTTTAAAATAGGGGTGGATTTAGAAGAAGAGAACAAGCTAACCGTATGAGCATTATAATAAATCTAGACGTCATGATGGCGAAAAGAAAGATGTCTTTAAACAGGCTTTCTGAATTAACGAATATAACTTTATCCAATTTATCAATTTTTAAGCAAGGTAAGATCAAAGCGGTTCGTTTAAGTACGTTAGAAGCTATTTGTAAAGCTTTAGATTGCCAGCCCGGCGATATTTTTGAATATCAACATGGTAATCATAACGACTAACGTTTTTTAGAAAGGGCAGCTAATCTATCGATAACTTCACCTGCTTTTTTTTAAAACATTATTCCATTGCTGCACCTTAATTATTAATAATCCCTTGTTTTTGGAATCATCTAAGAATAACAGTCTCTGATAATAAAGAATAATGGTACCTGGGAATGTCGGTTGGAGGGTGTAACATATTGGCATTTAGAATATCTTAGTAGCATAAATTAAAATATGTCTCAACCCAACTTCATGAAATCATTTTACTGTGCTCTTGTCTTACTTCTTTTCTCTTTTTATGTTCAAGCACAAGATAACAACGGCTTCACCACTGGATTTTCAGAAACAATATCTTCAAAAATATTAGGAGAAGATCGCAAAATCCTAATACATATTCCTAATAGTAATGGAGGAAGCAAAATAAAAGACCGGGGAAACTATCCTGTGATTTACTTGTTGGATGGTGATGAAAACTTTAACAGTGTTGTAAGTATTACCGAGCATATGGAAGAAACAAGCCTTTGCCCTCCAATGATTGTAGTAGGAATTGTGCATTCAAATAGGTTGAGTGAATTAACAACCGGCTCTGATAAAGAATTTAAGGGGTTTGTAGGTAATGGGGAAAAGTTCATGTCTTTTGTTGAAAAAGAACTTATTCCTCATATTGATTCAACTTATCCAACCACAACCTATAAAACGATTTTAGGTCATTCAGTGGGAGGTTTAACCGTAATTAACACATTACTTAGTAAACCGAATTTGTTCAATTCATATGTCTCTCTGGATGGCGCATTGTGGTGGAATGAATCGAAGGTTGTAGAAGAAGCGAAAACGAGGTTAGCCACTGAGAATTATAAAGGCAAGACGCTGTATATGGCTATGGCTAATCGTTTGGAAAGAGGGGTGGATACATTAAGTGTGCAGAATGATACAACCGGAAATACAAGTCTCATTCGGGCTAACTTAAAATTTATCAAAGAACTTCAAAAAGCTAATCAGAACCAGTTGCGTTACAGTTATAAGTTCTATGAAGATGACAACCATCCATCAATAAGGTTGATTGGAGAATATGATGCACTTCGATACATTTTTGATTTCTATAAACTTAGGATATACGACAGTGAAATGGCTAATCCAAATTTTAATCTGGATTCTCTGCTCGTTGCACATTACAACAACGTGTCTAAGCAAATGGGTTACCTTGTAAAGCCAAACGAAACCCTTGTTAATAGTTTGGGCTATCAAATGATCGCAAGTAAACAATTTAAAAAAGCAGAATCGCTATTTAAACTCAACATTGCCAATAATCCGACTAACGGTAACTGTTTCGACTCCATCGGTGATTTATATGTTGCCATGGGAAACAAAACGCAGGCTATTGCATCATTTAAAAAAGCTTTAACGTTAGCAGAAATTCCAGAGACTAAAGCAAAATTGGAAAAGCTATTGAATGAAAAGAAATAGTATCGTAGCAATATAGAATGCTATGCTATTATAACAGGCTTGTTTGGTTCTTGTGAAACGTATCATAAACAGTTGAATAAATGATTAATGAACGTTATGAATGTGAAATTTTAAGAAAAGAATTCATGGAGTCCTTCAAAATTGGCTCGTCTCCAGGTTCTTGGAAAATTTCTCCAGATGTTAATGAGGTGAAACATTTATTGATGACGTTTAAAAAATTCCATCCGTTTGCTGCAGAATCACCTAAATTGTATACTGCGGTTGTTATAATTTCATGACCATTTTTGCGCCAGCATATTAGTTAATAATGAGCCAAATTCCCAGCCTATTGCTCTTGCTGCCAGTGCAGTTAAACTATCTTGATCCATTCTATGTGGGCGACTGGCGCCAGTCATGTTAGGTTTCATATTCAGGTCAAATAAAAAGTATTTGCCCTGATCATCGGCTCTGCAGTCGATCCTGATCGGCGCTTTGGAGTTTATAATTGAACCTGCTTGTGCACATTCATGACTAACCAATAAAACCGCTGCTGAGTTTTCCTCGCTTTCCTCTAAAACTGCACTGTTGTTAACGATAGCGACTACTCCATTATAGGGCGCAATGCCATTTTCATGATTAAAACGTTTTACGGTAGGAAGGCTCCAGTGCTTGTCTTTGATTACCATCCGTTCATCAATGAAGTATGATCCGGGAGGCATAACAGTTAAAGTCACTTCCTGACCTTGTAGGTAAGGTTCAACATATACCGCAGTTCCATAAAGATCCGCATCAAACATTTCCTGTAAAATTTTATCCAAGGCAAGCTGATTATTGGCCAATGAAACGCCCTGACTTCCACGGCCCCTGATTGGTTTGGCTACCACTGGAAAGGAAAATTCCAATCTGTAGTTGTGTTTATTATCAGCATCGATCACAAAAGAATCCGGCACGGGCAGATTGTTTTTTCTAAGCAGGTTATTAGCAAATAGCTTATCGTCATATTTGTCTGTGTCACCGGGCCGCTGTCCTACTATTTCCACCTTTCCAATATAACTCTGGATGGGATGCCCTTCATAAAGTACGGTATTTAGCCAGAAAGTATTAGCGCCTTTTGCCAGGGCAGTTTCAATTCCATCAACATCATCAGGGAATACCCAATCATAATCTTGATCTACTGAGGGCTGTTCCACTGGTGTAATTATGCTTATATTTTTGTCTTGCAAAGAAAAAGCAATATCTGCACCGCTATCAGAATACCCTCCCGGTTTCATCGGTTTTAGGATTCCATCTTTTACAGGGGCCTGGCTTTTTTGATATAATACTGCAACCTTTGATTCACTCATTTTTGTCTTCTATTAATTGCTGCCTTAAACGTAGGTTGACCTCAATATAATTTATCAGTTCTTCGTTCAGATGATATACAAATAGAATAAATTAGAAATTAATAAAGTAGTTTTAATCGAATTTTAATCCAATGTTGACATTAGCTTTACCTGATCAGCGGGATGAGGAAATTTATTTGAATAGGTTTGCATCAATGATAATAGCCTCTATTTGGCCTACTCCTTAAATATCGATTCTTTACTTAAAGCACTATGCGAAACTGAAAAACAGTACCAACTCACTCCAACACCTGCTTTACGTGATCGTTATGATCATGAAAAACAGAAGATCTCGGAAAAAGTAAATCTTGAAAATATATGCGGTAGCAGGTATTGTGTCAGGTGCAGTATTAGGTATTGCCGCCAGCACAGCAGGTTTGAGCAGCGGCGATTCAAAGCTTCCTGATATTTTGGGACTGTCGGGGGGATTAGAGGTGATACACTTGGTGTTAAAGCATTGGCGGTAGAAAAAAGTAGAATTCCTGCACAATAGAAACCAGTTGCGTGATATATGGGAAGGTCGTGATACTGCACAGTTTTTCCCTCCTGCAATATGATTCTATCTTAATAATCCAAGAAATACAAAGGAGAAATCATCTTCACTCCGTCTGCAGTTGATTGAAAAATGGATGGCATTTGATCAGCTTTCAGATGCAAATTCCAAAGAGCGGCAAGAACGAATAGATTTTATATTTTGGAACAGGCGGTGAATATAATGCAGACGAATTAAATATGCGGGCAAGAATGCTCCAACAATTAGCGTCAACAATTATGTTAATTACACAAGATCTGAAAACCTTACTTTCTGAAACTTATAAATCAGATATATGAAATTCATGCTTTTAAAAAAATCACTATTTTTTTCTATAGTTGCGCTACTAGTTTTCTGCAGCTCTCAATCGCAGATTGCACGATCAATGTCGGAGAGTGATGATATCAAAGAAAAAGATGTTCTCGTTGCAGTGGTAAAGTCCGTAAAAGATAAATTCAATAATATTTATATCTACGATTGGGAATGGAGCAAAAAGGATAATTATTACCGGGCTAAATTTGTTTATAAGGGAGATGAATTTAAAGTTTATCTGACACCAGCAGGCGATGTATATAAAACTGATAAAAAAACTCAATTCGAAGCACTTTCCCAAATCATTCAGAACAGCTTTAAGCATACCGAATATGGTTCCTGGTTTACGCGTGAAATTAGGCAAGTAACTGATAAAGGGATTACGATCTATGAAATCCAGGTGAAAAATGATAAAAAACGTAAATTGCGGTTTGATGCATCAGGTACGCTGCTTGAAAATAAAAAGGATTAAGAACCAATTTAGCTTAACTCTCAGTGATTAATTGGGTTAGCGGAAAATGTAAGTAAGTGCTGTACACTTAAATCTTCAGTAATAAAGAGGTTAGTATTGCTCACTTTCATTTGGAAAGGTATTCGCCTTTACATCTAAAACATATGTTTGGGCGGCACCAAGCATAGTTTGATACATTTCTGCATATTGTCGAAGGAAACGGGGTTTAAAGCCAATATTGAGTCCAAGCATGTCATGAATAACAAGCACCTGTCCATCACAGTATTTTCCAGCCCCAATCCCAATCGTGGGAATCTGAAGCTTTTCCGATACTTTTTTACCCAAGGTAGCAGGAATCTTTTCAAGTAAGAGTGCAAAGCATCCAGCTTGCTGGAGTATCATGGCATCTTCCATTAATTTATTTGCCTCCTGTTCTTCCTTTGCTCTGATCTTATAGCCCCCCAATTTATTGATGGACTGGGGAGTAAGTCCAAGGTGCCCCATCACCGGGATACCTGCACTGATGATCGCTTCAACCGATGCTATAATTTCTTCACCGCCTTCAACCTTAACGCCATGGGCACCGCTTTCCTTCATGATACGTATTGCCGAGCGCAAAGCCTCATTAGCATCTCCCTGGTAAGTGCCAAATGGCAGGTCTACCAACACAAAAGCGCTCTTAACAGCTCTAACAACACATTGCGCATGGTAGATCATATGATCGAGAGTTATCGGAAGAGTAGTTTCAAAACCCGCCATTACGTTCGCTGCAGAATCACCCACAAGTATAATGTCCAGCCCCGCCTGATCCAGCACTGTAGCCATCGAAAAATCGTATGCGGTAAGCATTGCGATCTTTTCACCCTTTTCTTTCATACTTTGGATGCTATGGGTTGTGATTTTCTTAAATTCCTTTTTTTGAGGCATGAGTATCTTCTATTTTTGGGTTATTTTTTAATACATGAGAGATTCTATAGGCCTGAATAATTACAGCGATACTTCCCCCGATCATCATTGGCGTTGCTTGCAATAACGCTCCATAAACGATATATATGGAGTTAGCAATTAAAGAGCAAAAACGTAAATACAAAATTTCTTTCATACCCATTGAAACAAGGTTTAATGAAAGTGCAATATATCCAATGAGGTTTATCATGATTTTACTGTAATCATTGTAGCAGTCATCTTAGCAATCAGCATGTTTTCTGATGAATCATAGACGTAACCCTCACAAACTGATAGCGTTTTACCTGATTGAATTACCTTACCATTGGCAACAAGTTTGGAGGTTTTAGCGGGTTTAAGAAAGTTCACTTTAAACTCCACACTTAATACATCTGCATCATTGGCCATCATTGTAAGTGCTGCAAAGCCGCAAGCAGTATCCACTATACTGGTACTTACACCTGCATGGAAAAACCCATGTTGCTGAGTCAGCGTTTGATTGAAAGGAACGGAAATTTTCACCAATCCTTCTTCTACAACTACCAGCTCAGCACCTAATGTTTGCATTAAGCCCTGCTTGTCAAAACTTTTTTTTATTCTTTCAAACATACTTCTATTGTTAACTGATAGGCCATATTTTTTTAAAAGGTGAGATGTGATGGACTGTTCATCAGATCAAGTTCCATCTGAATATTGCAGCGCTCGTAGGGCGTTGACCTGCCTACTACCTTTTTGAACCCTAATTTATGGTAAAGATTAATTGCCTGTTCAAGCTGGGTATTACTTTCCAGATATAGCATTTTTCCCCCTCTTTCTTTGGCCCTATCTATAATAGCTTTTCCTAAAAGAAAGCCTATGCCTTTACCATGAGCTTTGGGAGATACAGCCATCTTCGCCAATTCAAAATCATAGGCAGTATCTTCCATCTTCATTAATGCACAAACGCCCATGGGTTCATCTTTAAAAAGCGCAACCACGATTTCGCCGCCTTTTTCAATAATAAATTCTCTTGGATTGTCGAGCGACTGATAGTCCTTCTTCTCCATTTGAAAGTAGGTGCTGATCCATTCGGCATTCAAAGTTTTGAAGGCTTCGCTAAACTTGTCTTCATAAGATACAATGCTTATATCCCTGCTTTCTCTCTGTTTTCTTTCTTCCTTCACCCGTCTAAAAAGAGATTTCTGCGTTAGCATAAACTCCCATTCTTCTATACCCAGCCATAGATTATGCCTTGTAGCATTAAGAATACCCTCGACAGCATTTTCAACATCTTCCAACTGGAACTTTAGTTTCTCCTGAATCTCTTTTCCATGTGCAGAAAGAGATAAAACGTTCCTTCGTCTATCATTGGCATCTTTACCTTCTACAACCAGGCCTTTTTTGACCATTTCTGACACTATTTTACTAACCGATGGATGAGAATGTCCAATATGCTGTGCAATTTCGGTAATCGTATAACTACGTTCCTGAAGCGTATAGAAAACCGGAAACCACTTAGGCTGCATATCTATGTCAAACATCTGATAGATACTTGTCGCATCTTCGTTGATCTTCTCTTGCAAAATTCTAAGCCTGCTTCCAATACCTGCTTTCCCTACGGAATTATAAAAACCTTGTACCATATTACAAATTACGTAATTAGTTACGTAAAATAAAAATTTATTTTAAAGACAGTGTTTTCTTGCAAGTGAAGCTAATAACTTTACCCGTAAGGAAGGATCTGATTGACCAGATCTTCGAAAGCAAGCATTCTCATTGTTCCCTCATTTTTTGACAATAAAGTCTTGCCCTTGAAGTAATGCGATTGAACATATTAAATCTATCCTTATTAGCAACGTTATTCTATAATCTATTTTGCTGATTCTCATAAACTCATTCTATTAATCAAAGCCGGTTTTGCTATTTTTGATAATGAGTTTTGATAATAAAATTTAGTACGAAAATAGGCTACTCCACGGTGTAAATTTTACTTTTCAGCATAATACTTCGCCTCATCAATCCAGTTCTGCTCTGGTCTTAAAACTTTATCAGGCGTAATGCCGACGTTATCTATTGCTCTCCCTTCATCAATTCTTCTGCTTCTGGAAGTAGCCCAATAAAGCATGTAGGGCATACAGCTAAAATCTGCCCCTCTCATATTAGAATAATCTAAAACACCCGCAGTATGCTCGCCCATTAAAGTTACTTTACTACTTTGTTTAGCCAATAAGAGAAATTCTTCAGTAGTGCTTCCACAGTTTTTATTAATTAAAATTATTACTTTTTGAGGGTAGGGCGTAACGCTGTCTAAAGTGACATTGCGGTCATCAGAGAAGGAGACTAACTTTCCTTTACGTTGTTCCATCTTTCCAATAACATCACTAATAAATACCTTTTGATCAGGGGGAAGACCATCTGTTGTTGCTATTGCAGCCCAACCTGCTATGTTGTCATCTGTAGATAGTACATCTGCACCGATGTGTCTGATTGTGTTTGTGTAAAGATAGGGCGTGATCGGCCTATAGGAAAAATCCGCGCCACCACCATTATTTCTTAAGTCAAGAATCAAGTAGGGCATTTTACTTAAGTTAGATTGATTTGCTTTAAACAAGGAATCTATGTTCTTGGCATTACGCTGATTAAATGTGCTAATCTTTAGGTATAGTGTTTTTGTGGAAAGTACTTTACTGGCTATAGTGGCTTCATTAACAAGTTCTGTTGACGATTGCTTACTTCCTTCCCTTTTAAAAGTGCCTAAAGCATTTTCCTTAATCTGTAATGACACATTTGTAGGGATATAATATTTATCATACATGATTCCTTTAAGCGTATCCTTCCCGCTCTTAAGCTCTAACACGACTTGTCCAGGCGACCATTTACCTGTCTTCGAGGAAATTACTACCCCGGCATAATCTCGAAAGCCGGTTTTGTTTCTTATCACTGCGATTCGGGATGTGGAATCCTCATTCCAATATATGCCCGTAATTCTTTTTGTGTTTTTAAGGTTGATCAGCTCCTCGTTTGACAGGCTTATGTGTTCTATTGCTTGAATACGCTCTTGTAATTTAGCTTCTTCTTTTTCTTTCGAGATCCTATTTCTGCCTATTTGAATATGCCCGTCTTTGAAAAAAGTTAACCACTCATTAATTAAATAAACACAGTGAGCGGGTGTTGTTATTAACTTCGATTGTTTAAGTGCAACCTTTGTGCGTTTATGATATCTAGCTTCTGTCTTAGCATTCACCTTATCTTTAAAACCGGCATAATTTTTTTCAATTTTATCTTTTACATCATTAAATTCTTGGCTGCAATTACAAGGCTGTCCAAAAGAGTTAAAAGAAATGAAGCATAAAAGTAAAACACTGGTTAGGATGAATTTCATAGGATGACAGAACAAATTAAGTTTACTTGGCTACAAGTATAAAGAAAAATCTAAATCCTTGATTAGCTATTCATTCGCATGGTTATTAGAACTTTGCATCAAAAAGGGCGGAATTCTATATTAAACAGGTGCAAAATGATTTACATATTTTATATTAGCCAAAGTAGTTGTAAGCTCATCCAGCCGGATATAACTTACACTTTTAATATTACAGTTATTTAGTACTACATCTTGTAAAATGATTTTTCGAGTACAACACCTTTTACTCTCCCTCACCTTGCTTTTGCCATTTGAAGCAGTACATGCCCAATCCAAAAAAGAAAGTTCAACTCTTCAGATTTATGAAAATGCAAAGAAAGCGTTTTTATCTTTCGAGCGGAAGCATGGTGCGTTTGTACAAACTAGAAATGTTAACATGCACTATTTAAGTTGGGGAAATCCTGGCAACCCTTGTCTAATTTGGGCCCATGGGAGCTTGAATAACGGCTACGAGCTTTTGGATATAGCTGATAGCCTTGTCAAGGCTGGATATCATGTAATCGCCATTGATTATTATGGACACGGTCAAACCGCGATGCCTGATTATGAGGTATCTATTTACCATATAGCTGATGATATCAAATTTCTAATGGATAAACTTTCCATTGAAAAAGCTTTCATTGGTGGTTTCTCCAGGGGAGGGTATGTTGCCACAGCATTTTATGATTCCTATCCTGAAAATGTATTGGGTTTGATATTGGAGGATGGAGGCTCAGTTGCCACTAATACATACTATCATAAGTTAGACACCCATAAACTAGAACAGATAGCAAAGAAGTTTGATTTAAAACAAGCTGCTCCATGGGATAAAACTTATCCCACACAACTTGAGGCCTTCAACTCCTTGTACGATTCGACCGAAGTAAGTAATCAATTTCCAATTTTTGCCTTATTAAAAGAGAACAAGACTGGAGATTGGGGAATCATTTATTCAGACATGATGAAACTCTTTAATCTTGAAAACAGCGGGCAATTTACTGATTTGGTATTACGTACATCAAAAGTGCCGCTTTTTGCCAGGTCTATGGTAACCATGGAACCCCGGATCATTTTCAGGAATCTTCGCATACCGGTTTTGATTCTTGATGCTGTTAATCAAGGTGATCCGATGCCGTTCGAAAAAGAGAATGAAGCATTGAGAAATGTACATCCGCAATACATAACCTATAAAGTTTATCCTAATACTGAACACAATATTCATTATGCGCATCCTGAGCGGTTTACGAAGGACCTGTTAGAATTTTTGAATAACGCTTTATAGTTCATGTTAAATGTCGTACTTTTTTTAATATTCCTTTAAAGCGTTTTCAGCCCATTAATTAACCCTAATACAACCCTGGGTCTCATACCCCTGAGACTAACCCATACCCGCTTGATTTCTTCTATTTGTATGCTGCTGTTATTCATGGACTAACCATAGCACAGCAAGCCTAAACGAATAGACAAAAATTTAAGAACATGGGAATTATTAATCGTGGGATCCTCGGAGGATTTCAAAATAAGACAGGGGCTGTAGTTGGTGTGCGCTGGCGTGGCCTGGATGTGATGCGTGGTATGCCACGTCGAGTTACAAAGCTATCCAGCCAGGCACAACTGGACCACCAAAAGAAGTTCAAGCTGCTCAGTCAATTATTGACTAAGGTAGCGTCAGTAATTGAGGTTGGCTTTAAAGATCCGTATGCCAGACCTACGGCTTTGAACCGGGCCATGGGTGATAACCTTAAACATGCCCTGATTGGGGTGGCACCTAACTTTCACCTGGACTATTCGAAACTCAGTTTTAGCCGTGGATCCCGGGCTTTGCCAAAGGAGGCCGCGGTACATGGCATGCCACAAGCACAGCTGTCTTTCAACTGGTCTTACGCCGGTGACCAGGATAAAAATGAAAATGCCTTTGACCTGGTTACCGTTTTGGTTTACAATCCGGCTAATGATGTTGTGATCAAGCAAATTCGTACCGTAACCCGTTCAGACCAAGGTTTCATCTTACAGCTTTCTCTTGGGTTTAGTGGCGATACCGTCCATGCTTACCTGATTATCGAGTCAGCTTATTCCTTGGGATCGGTGTCAAATACCTTGTACCTGGGCGCAATCTTGGTGCTGCCCTAATATCACGTGAATAGCTTTTAATCAATCCATCATATCAATCAATTAACTTTTTATACATCCAAATTTAAATGAACATGAAAATATTCAAATTTAACAACAGCGAGCAGGCTGAACAAAGGCTGCCTTATATAGGCCCGCTCATCTTCGGAATTTTAATGGCCTTATGGCTGGTGATTCCTAAAATGATTAGGTTTTATGACCAAACAGCCGGTATCGTGGATCCGGGAATCTGGATCCTCATTCTACTCTCTTTAATCTCCTTTATGTTAATAGCCGCTTTAAGCTGGTGGTTATTGAACAGGTTTTGGGTGTCATTGGGTTTACCAGCCCTGGGCACCATGGTTTTACAATTTAATACACTAACGTTATGGCAACAATTAGGATTTTACTGGCTTTCATTTGCTTTGCTTCTATTGGCAGCAGTGTTATGCCTGATCGGCATTTGTTAAGCGCTCCTTCGGTGCTTGCGGCACACGTTGTTGCACCGCTTCGAGGGGTAGCCCAGTCGCCACTCTTGCCAATCCTGCCGCTTGCATTGGCTGAGCTGGGGGTAAGGGAACTGAGCGGCAATAATGATGGCCCCCGGGTGGAAACTTACCTTGCTGCAGTCGGATTGAAAAAGGGGCAACCCTGGTGTGCTGCTTTTGTAAGTTGGGTGTACCAACAGGCAGGTTATCCGAAACCCCGAACGGGCTGGTCACCGGCCTTATTTCCTGCTTCCCAATTGGTGAAAAAAAGTAAACCGGGGGTGGTCTTTGGCATCTATTACCCGGAGTTGAAAAGGATTGGCCATTGCGGGTTTGTGGTCAGCTTAACGCCCAATTGGCTGCTTACTGTGGAGGGCAATACTAACGGTGGGGGCAGCAGGGATGGTGATGGGGTTTATCGTAAACGCAGGCATGTGAAAGCGGTGCATGCTTATGCTGACTGGAGGACTAAAACCGATGATTAGGGCAGGGCTCTTAGTCTTTTTGTGTCTCTTGATGCATGGATGTGCTTTAATGACTGGTTTGAAAAAGGAGCAGCAGACAGCGAAGTTGTCGTCTGAAACGGAACTTGACCTGAAGGTGTCAAATAACCTACAGGAAAACCGCTTGTTGCTGAACTTGGTGAACCGAAAGGATTCTACGGTGACTAATGCGCAGCTGGAAATTTGGCCGAAAGGCAGGTTCAGCTTTTCGCCGGAACATGGTTTTGTGGGGGAGGCTGAGCGGCTAAAATGGCATGGGCAGGAAACAAGTGCCGCTACCCAGCAACAACAATTCACATTGACTTCGGCGCTGGAAAAAGTAGAGGTTTTGGATGTGGATTTGAAACAACAGCAGAAAGTGCAGGCGCAGGTAAAGACCAGTCGCAGTTCATGGCAAGGATGGCTATTGCTCTTGTTGCTGGTGGTGCCTGGCCTGTATATCGCCCTCCGCCATTGGAGGAAGTATTGAATGTTTAAGGCGCTATACTATCTGTTTTTACTGCTCCATCACGTTTATAATTGGCCATGATGACACCGGAATCGGTAACCAGGCTTTCTACCAGCGTAAATGTTGCTGGAAAGGCACCGTCGTTAAACAGCTTTTTGCCCTTGCCAAGTATAATGGGATGTATGTTGAGCCAGAACTCATCTACCAGGTCATGTTTAAGCAACAGTTGAACAAGCTTACTGCTGCCCCAAATTTTTAGGTCAGCATCCCCTGAGTTTTTGAGTTTTTCGATATCTGCTAAACTTTCCAGGATGACTGAGTTTTTCCAGTCTGTACTTTTTAGCGTCTTTGATAAAACGTATTTTGTGACCTCCTGGAAATCTGGCCAATAGTCTGCATGTGATGGCCAGTAGCCCTCAAACATTTCAAAAGTTTTTCGACCCAATAGTAAATCTGTAGGTTCCAGCTGTTTTTCCATCGTCTCACCCGAATCCTCATAATCATAAGAAGAAGACCAACCACCATATTGGAAACCACCCGATGGATCTTCCTCCGGTCTTCCTGGCGACTGCATCACACCATCTAACGTGATAAATGATAAAACGATTATTTTTCTCAACTTATATCTATTTTATACTCTATAAATATCGCAAAAATGTGGTAGTCTAAAAGACGAAAAGACGAAAACTTGAGGGGCTAAATACAAAATCGTTGATTTGAACATGTAGCAGCAGGTAAAACGCATTGCGGAGGATTATGTCTTTTTATCAAACTATCGATCTCCGTTTTCTGTTTGAACGTTATGAAGAAAGCTGATAAGGATCTTTCCGGCTTTGTCCGGGTACGTGGCGCGCGGGAGCATAATCTGAAGAATGTAAACCTGGATATCCCCCGCGATGCATTAGTGGTTTTTACTGGTATTTCTGGTTCAGGGAAATCTTCTCTAGCCTTCGGGACTTTATATGCTGAAGCGCAGCGACGTTACCTGGAGTCGGTATCGCCTTATGCCCGAAGGTTATTTAACCAAATGGCGATCCCCGAGGTAGATGAGATCCAGGGCCTGCCACCGGCGGTAGCTTTACAACAGCAGCGTGGCGCAGTGAGTACACGCTCGTCTGTGGGCAGCGTTACAACTTTGTCCAACTTACTACGCATGCTGTATTCCCGTGCCGGCGATTACCCGCCGGGGCAACCGATCATCTATGCCGAAGCCTTTTCTCCGAATACGCCCGAGGGTGCTTGTACAGAATGCCATGGCTTAGGACGCGTTTATGAGATCACGGAAAAAACCATGGTTCCGGATGATACCCTTACCATCCGCGAGAAAGCGATAGCCGCCTGGCCCTCGGCCTGGCAGGGACAGAACCTGCGGGATATCCTGATCACGATGGGTTATGATATCGATATTCCCTGGAAAGATCTCCCCAAAAAAGACAGGGACTGGATATTGTTTACCGAGGAGAAGCCGGTTGTTCCTGTCTATTCCGGTTATAGTCATGAAGAGATTCTGCGCTTCATCAAGAATAAACGCCAGCCAGATTATATGGGTACTTTTACTGGCGTGCGCAGCTATGTACGCCACACTTTTGCAAATAGCCAGAGTGCCCTTATGAAAAAACGGGTTGCACAATATATGCTGAGCAGCGAATGTCCGCTTTGCAAGGGCAAGCGTCTTCGCCAGGAATCATTAGCGGTGAAGTTCGCCGGTTTCGATATTGCCGAACTGTCACGTCTGGCCCTGGATAGACTAGCCATGATTTTTGCGCCTTATGCCACTGGGGATGCTAGCGTATTAAAACGACTGCAAAAAAATCATCCGGAAAAAGTGGTGGTGGCAAAACGTATCGCGGAAGATTTTCTTTCCCGCTTGCAAGTGATGCTGGATCTGGGTTTGGGTTACCTGACCGTTGAACGAAGCACGCCGACCTTGTCTCCTGGTGAGCTCCAGCGCCTGAGGTTAGCCACACAGGTACACTCCAACCTGTTTGGCGTAGTCTACGTGTTGGATGAGCCATCAGCAGGCTTGCATCCGGCAGATACAGAGGCCCTGTTAACAGCCTTAGATAAGTTGAAAGCTTCTGGTAATTCTTTATTTGTTGTGGAGCATGAGATTAATGTAATCAGGCATGCTGACTGGATTGTGGATGTGGGGCCTGAAGCCGGCGAGCGGGGAGGTCAGGTTTTGTATAGCGGCCTACCGGAAGGTTTGCGTGAAGTAAAGGAATCTTTGACCAGGCATTACCTTTTTGAGGACGCTGTTAGGGTGACCAGCGAATTGAGAATTCCGAAGGCCTGGCTAAGTCTGGAAGGCGTTACCCGGAACAACCTTTCGAACCTAAAAGTTGCTTTCCCCTTAGGGGTGTTATGCAGCGTGACCGGGGTTTCAGGTTCCGGCAAAAGTAGTCTGGTCAGCCAGGTGCTGGTGGAATTGGTTGCCGAACAATTGGGCCTGCAGTTGGATATGACCGGTGATAAGGAAACAGACCCACTGATGGAGCAAACCGAAATGCTTCCAGTTGGTGGCAGAATAGTCGATGGAATGACAGGAATCAAAAGACTGGTAGTGGTAGATCAAAAACCTATAGGTCGCACACCGAGGTCCAATCTCGCTACTTATACAGGCCTCTTCGATCATGTGCGCAAATTATTTGCCGCCACTCCTGCAGCTAAAACGAGGAAGTTTGATGCTGGACGCTTTTCTTTTAATGTGGTGAAGGGCCGCTGCCCACATTGTGAGGGAGAAGGTATGGTAATGGTGGAGCTGTTATTCCTGCCGAGTGTCTATACACCCTGTCCCACCTGCGGTGGAACTCGTTATAATTCCAAAACGTTGGAGGTGTGTTACAAGGATAAAAATATCGCCGAAGTGCTCCATCTGACTGTGGACGAAGCTGCTGACTTCTTTAAGGAAGAACCGTCAATTAGCCGGGCACTGGAGGTAGTGCGTGAGGTTGGCCTGGGTTATCTGCGTTTGGGACAGCCTGCTACTGAGTTATCTGGCGGCGAGGCTCAGCGCATTAAATTGGCAACGGAATTGCAGCGTGTTCAACACGGACAGACGCTTTATGTGCTTGATGAACCCACTACAGGCCTGCACCCTTCGGATGTGGAACGTTTGCTCCTACAATTGAACCGCCTGGTAGACGCTGGGAATACGGTAATTCTGGTTGAGCACGATATGGAAGTGATCGCCGCCAGTGACTGGGTGATTGACATCGGGCCGGCAGCAGGCGAGGCAGGCGGGCGGATCGTAGCACAAGGCACTCCTGAAGTCATTGTAAAAAATAAAGTTAGCCGTACCGGACCATACCTGGCAAAGTATTTACGTGGAATTGCGGTATAAGTGAAAAGGCTATGATACTGCTACCGGGGCTTGCTTACTTTCATGGATTGGGTATAGCCCTTGAAATTTCTATAGAAACTGCTGGAACTTTTGACCTGGATGCGGAGCTGAAAATCTGGGTATCCAGTGAAACGGTTCCAAGCATCCGCAAGAAATTTAACAAATCAGTGAATATTTTTGAAGTTCAAAAGGTACTGTCCCATCATGTGCTCCGGTAGCATCTGCTCAAAACCGTGGGTAAACTATCAACTAGACTAAAACGGGAGATATAAACACGGGCAAATTTAAAGACGCATCGATTACTTATACTTCCGCAGAACAGATCAACATTGATGATTTAGCGCGCTGGTTAGAGAAGGCGAAGCATATATAGTGGGATTATAAAAACCTGGTGAAGAGAAAAGGCGTTTTAGAACGCCTAAAATAGCGCCTATTTTGTTTCGCTAGCGCTTGTAATTTCGTCAACAACTAAAGCAATTGCGCCATCACCTGTTACATTACATGCAGTACCAAAACTATCCATTGCGATGTAGAGTGCGATCATTAATCCTATCATCTCTTCGTTAAAACCCAGCATAGATTGTAATATTCCCACAGCTGCCATAATTGCGCCACCAGGAACACCAGGTGCTGCAACCATTGCAATTCCCAGCATAAATATAAAACCTGTGAAAAGTGTGAAATCAAAAGGCATTCCATTTAAAATCATTAATGCAATTGCACAAGCCGTAATTTTCATAATACTTCCAGACAGATGGATCGTAGCACATAAAGGAATTACAAATCCAGCAATTCTTTCTGAAACCCCATTTTTTAAAGTCTGCTCCAGCGTAACAGGAATAGTAGCTGCCGAAGACTGAGTACCCAATGCTGTAAAATATGCTGGCATCATGGTTAGCAATAGTTTAAAAGGATTCTTCTTTGTAACAGCTGCTGCAATAAGGTATTGTATTAATAATAATAAAATGTGTAGGGCAAAAATTACTCCAATAATGCTTATAAATACAGAGAGGATGGGAACAACTTTTCCGCTATAAGACATACTTGTGAATATCCCCAATATGAATAATGGTAATAATGGAACAATTACGTTTTCTATGAGTTGCATGATGATCTTCTGGAAGTCATTCACCACTAATTTTAAGGTTGATTTCTCTTGATAGGAAACCCCCAAGCCAATAACAAAAGCTAGAAACAGAGAAGTCATAACATCTAAAGCAGGGGGAATGCTAATACTAAAATAAGGTGTTAGTTCACGACTGGAACCTCCTACCTGAGCGATATCATTTGCATGAGTAGCCAAAAGTTTTGGAAATATTCCTGCTGTGACAAAATAAGTGCTAAAACCGGAAAATAAAGTCGAGCCATAGGCGATAGCAACAGTAAGCAATAATAATTTGCCAGCGCTTTTGCCTAAATCAGAAATAGCAGCCATAATTAATCCTATGATGATCAATGGAATGGCAAAATTTAAAAACTGTCCAAATAAATCATTAAAGGTTGTAAATATCCTGTTTACAGATTCGGGCAAATAGCGTCCGAAAACAATACCTAGAACTATGGCAAGAAAAATTTTAAATAATAGGTTCGAAAATAAACGCTTTAACATAGGTGTTGAATGGTAAAAGACTACAAAAGTCTTGATATAGATTGTTTTTTAATTCGCAAATATACTGGTTTGTGAAGATTTCCTTAAAGGTCTAACCACCTATTATGCCTTATACTGCCCTTTATGCCTTACAATGAAGGATATACTTACACTGTAAATAAATGCAGTAAGGAAAATTACGCCATGTAAGTGGGCGAAAGAGCAGATATTGTTGTGTTCGTGTCTCGCTGACAATAAAATTTAACGAACAAGTAAGCAGTTAAAAAAGAGAATTTAAAACATTTTGGCAATCTTACTGCTTAAAACAGTAATAAAAAGCAAGCTGAATAATTAAAGTATGAAGATTTTTCAAATAACAATTTCACTAAGAGCAAGAAAGAGGGGGTTTCACCTCATCACTGAGGAAGTATTTAGCGCTTTACCAGAAATTAAAAAAATAAAAGTTGGGGTTTGTCAGGTCTTTATCCAACATACTTCGGCTGCGCTCACCATCAATGAAAATGCAGATCCAACTGTGAGAAAGGATTTTGAAATGTTTTTTAACAAAGCTGTGCAAGAAAACGATCCTGATTATGAACATGATTATGAGGGAGCTGATGATATGCCTGCACACCTGAAGTCTTCACTTCTGGGCAGTTCAGTAAGTTTGCCGGTTAGTAATGGAAAGCTCGCATTAGGCATATGGCAGGGGATTTACCTTTGTGAACATCGTGATGAAGGCGGTAAAAGAAATATAGTGATAACTGTCTGGGGTGATGACTTCCACTAAAAACCAGCATATGTGTTCTATTGTAACACCGTTTTCCATCTTGTGTAATTTGATTAAGCAAATGTCCAGCAATTGGTCAACAAGGGTGTAGCCGATTTAGGCTAATGTGTAGTCGATATAGGCTACTGGTTCACAATAAAGTTAAACCATTGTTGTCATCATAGAAAAAGCCTTAAATCGAAAGATTTAAGGCTTCTTTTTTTAAATATAACAGTGAATACTATCGGGTACTTATCACCTTACAAACTAATGCTTGCAATAGCATTTTCTAAAGCATGTTCCCCCAAGCTCGGGATTTTAATACCTTCTGCACGGATAATTTTCACATCTGTCATTCCAATAAGGCCGAACACGTGTTTCAGGTAGGGCCCATTAAAGTCATATGCTTGAGCTGGCCCATCAGAATACACGCCACCCGATGCCATAGCGATATAAACTTTCTTTCCTTTGACCAGGCCTTCAGGACCATTTTCTGTGTAGCGGAAAGTAACGCCAGCCCTCACAATATGATCGATCCAGGCTTTCAATGCAGAGTGGATGCTGAAGTTATAAAACGGAGATCCCACAACCAGGTAATCGGCATCCATCAACTGACTGATCGCCTTGTCAGAATATTTAATCGCTTCTTTGTCGTCCGCTGTAAGCTCTGCAGTAGGCGTTAAAAATGCCTGGAAATGTGGGGCATCCAGGTGAGGATAGTTTTCATCAATTAAATTGATTTCCTGTACAACTGCACCTGGATTTTCTTCAACAAGCCTGTCAACTATAGAGCGGCCAAGTTTAATGGAGTAAGAAGCGTCATCTCTAAAACTTGATATTAAATGAAGTATCTTTTTCATGTCTTTTATTTTTCTTCAAAGTTATTCTATAGCGATATAAAAAGGATACTACTTTCCTAAAGGATAGCGGTATCCTTTAGGAAAGTCCTTAGCTTTGTATGATGAAATTGATTTTTGATGAGAAGATACCTGCAAAGGAGGAATGTTTAGTAAACGTAAACGCGATACGTGATGCACTTTTTGTTTTAAATGGGAAATGGAAGCTCCTGCTCATCTTTACACTGTTGGAGAAATCAAGACGTTTCAATGAGATCCAGCAGGCTGTACAAGGTATTACACCAAAAATATTATCAAAAGAACTAAAAGACCTGGAAGAAAACGGTTTTGTGAAAAGATGCGTTTATCCTACCACGCCTGTTACTGTGATTTATGAAATCACGCCTTACAGCAGCACCCTAAAAAGCGTATTGAATGAGCTACAATTGTGGGGGACCCAACATCGGGATATGATCATCAAAAGTATGAAAAAGAAGAACGCGGTAACCCCGAACGATTAGCGCTAACCTTCACCATAAATAAATCCTAATCTTATTCCCTTTACTCAGCTTTAAGCATATATTAGTAAAAAATAAAACCATGGGATTATTCTCCGCCTTAATGGGCAATGCCGGTGCAGTCAACCAGGATGAGTTAAAGAAAAATTACGGATTACTGTTAACCGATACTGAAGAAATAGAGTTTGGCTTTAAACTCATCAGGGATACATTCATCTTCACCAACAAAAGGCTGATTATTGTTGATGTGCAAGGGTTAACCGGCAGCAAAACCGAGTTCCTTTCTGTTGCATATAAGTCCATATCCAGGTTTAGCGTAGAAACCGCAGGAACTTTTGATTTGGATGCAGAACTGAAAATCTGGGTATCCAGTGAAACTGTGCCTAGCATCCGCAAGAAATTCAATAAATCAGTGAATATCTTCGAAGTACAAAAGGTACTTGCCCATCACGTGCTTCGGTAACGACAGCTTATAGATGATACAACGATAGCTATGGAGGTTCTTGCCATAAAAAATAGCGATAAGGTAGCGTTTGAAAAAACCTACTTAAGCTGGCATGCCAAAATTTACGCCTATTTTATGCTGAAAACTAATTCCACCTACATGGCAGAAGAATTAGTGCAACTCACTTTTATCAAGCTCTGGAATTTCAGACACACCTTAAATACTAGCCTTCCAATTGAAGCGCAGCTTTTTACCATTGCCAGAACTACCATGCTCGACTTTTTGAAAAAGCAAGCAAACCAGCAGCGGTTAGTGGAAGAAGTTAGACCCGAAGTAATCAATCATATTGAACCCGTTTGGGAATTTGACGATAGAAACCAGCTTCACTACCTCATCGATACTCTTCCACCCATAAGAAAACAAGTGTTTTTACTAAACAGGTATGAAGGTTATTCTAACCATGAAATTGCTGTAAAACTAGCCATTTCTGTAAGAACGGTAGAAAAGCATATATCTCTTGCCATTAAACAGTTGAAATCTAAATTATTATTTTTCCTTATTTCTTTCCTCCATTACGTGTATTTCAATTTCTGATCGTATTGTAGGTTAGAGAATGTATGAACGTAACTGAAGATTTAATCCGACAATTTTTTCTGGGTAAATGCAATCAGGCAGAAACGACTGCCGTTTTAAAGTATTTGGAGGAAAATCCAGCTGCTTTAGCGCAGTATATGGGGAAATCTGAATGGGATGAAATCACAGCAAAAACGACTCAGCCGCTCCCTTTGGTGCAACGTGAAAGAATGTTTAATCACATCAATCAGGAAATTACTAAACGTTCAACATTTAATAAACTGCCTTACCAGTGGTCGATAGCGGCAACCATCCTTCTTTTTGTGTTTTTCGGTTTAGGGCTTTATTTTAATGATGGGGAGAAACAGCCGCTTCAGGCTAAACTACATCAAAATGAAAACACCTGGCAACAGATTAAAAACCCTGGCGCCAAACTCATTCACCTGACCCTAAAAGATGGTACCAAGGTTGAATTGTATCCAAATTCTCAAATTAGCTATCCAGCAACAGCTTCCACCAACAAAAGAGAAGTGCAATTAACCGGTAAAGCTTTTTTTGTGGTCGCAAAAGATAAAAAGCGGCCTTTCACAGTCATTTCCGACGAAGTTTCTACCACAGCACTGGGTACACAGTTTATAGTCGAAGCATTAAAAGAAAATGCAACGATTAGAGTTGCACTTTTTGAAGGGCGTGTGAGGATAAATTCACTAAACACGCTGCTTAAAAAAGCAAATGACCTCGTTTATTTAGCGCCTAATCAGGAGTTTATTTATGAAAAACGAACTGGGCTCACCCTATTACAAAACTTCAAGAAATCACCTGAGCAATTAAAAGAACAGATACTGATTAAAGAAAGTCTGGTGAAGCATAAAGATTTCAACATCTACTTTGTACGCGAACCTATTGAAAAAGTGTTTGCGGCAGTCGAACAAGCTTACCAAGTCCAGCTGATCTACCCTAAATCTGCATTACAGGACCATTATTTTAGTGGTTCCTTTAACATAAAGGATGATAGCCTGGGCCGCGTGTTACGCATCCTTTCTGAAACAAATAAACTACATATAATAAAAACAAAATCAGGCTATAAAATCACCAAAAAGCACTGATCCATTTCTAACCAATTAATAAATCCGTTTTATGAAAAAAATCCAACTTTTAATTCCCTTTAAAAGGTTGAGGCATGTTACATGTCTCCTTTTTATGTTATTAGGGTACAATTTCCTGGCCATAGCCCAGGATACTAACGCATCACTTTCCGGAATAGTGGAAAGCGACAAAGGCGGCACCTTACCTGGTGTATCTATTGATGCAAAAAATGATGTGACGGGCGAAAGGAAAATCGCTTTAACGAATGAAAATGGTTTGTTTAAAATTCAAAGTTTAAATAGCCAGCAAACTTATACGATTACTTTTTCCTATATCGGATTTGAATCTCATATCGTGAGAAATTACAAATTTAAAACTGGTGAGCAGGCTTCGCTGCTGGTTAAATTAAAGGAACAATCCAATACCCTGGAGCAGATTGTGGTTACGGGTTATTCTTCGCAACGTAAAAAAGATTTAACGGGTGCAGTTTCCATTATCAATGTAAATGAAGCCAAAACAGTTCCGGTGGCGGGATTAGACCAGGCATTACAAGGTAAAGCTGCTGGTGTTAATGTGGTTGGCGATGGTCAGCCAGGTGGCGGTGTTTCTGTGAGGATCCGTGGTTTTAGTACCATTGGTAACAACGATCCTTTATATGTTATTGATGGCGTACCTACCACTTCTGGCATCAGCATGATTAATTCGGCAGATATTGAATCGATCCAGGTTTTGAAAGATGCGTCTTCTGCTTCTATCTACGGATCGCGTGCAGCAAATGGTGTTGTCATTGTAACGACTAAAAAAGGTACTCGTGGTAAAACCCAAATTGCTTATGATGGAATGGTGGGCGTACAAAATGTAAGCAATACCCCCGATTTATTGAATAGTCAGCAATTTGGCGATGCTTATTTCCAGGCTTTAAAAAATGGTGGCATCACGCCAAATCACGTATTATACGGTAATGGCGCTAATGCAGTTGTTCCCGAATTTTTGAATGCGGCAAAAACCATCCGTTCTGGCGATACCAAATGGTTTGATGAGATTTACCGTGCTGCAATTGTACAATCACATAACGTGATGTTAACAAGCGGATCGGAAACAGCAAGACAGGCTTTCTCTGCTGGTTATTACAAACAAGATGGTATATTAAAACATACTGATTTTACCAGGTATTCTGTTCGTTTAAATTCAGATTATAACA
Source organism: Pedobacter sp. CAN_A7 (assembly GCF_015752175.1). Lineage (NCBI taxonomy): Bacteria > Pseudomonadati > Bacteroidota > Sphingobacteriia > Sphingobacteriales > Sphingobacteriaceae > Pedobacter > Pedobacter sp. CAN_A7. The sequence continues at coordinate 142,342 of NZ_JADOUW010000001.1, forward strand.
TTCTGGACCGCGTTAAAATTGGTGAAAACATTGGCGTTTCTTATGCTGAACGTACAGGTGCCAATTCAAACCTGGCCATTGGTGGGGTAACTGGTGATGCTTATAAAGCGCATCCGATGACTAATGTTTACGACATTAATGGCGCTTTTGCTGGCCCGGTAAGTGGATTAAATGATATCAGAAATCCATTGGCAGCACTTTTTTATAATAAAGACAATACAGGTAAAACCTTAAGAATTCTGGGTAATGTGTTTGCAGAGGTTAGTCTATTAAAAGGGTTAACTGCAAAAACCGACTTTGCCATGGATTACAACACGTTTAACCAAAGGTCTTATAGTTCTAAGTACAATGAAGGCCCTATTACCAGTCAGGCAATCAGTAATTTAAACCAGCAGAACATCGTTTCCAAAACCTGGACCTGGTCTAATACCTTAAATTATAATGCCACCATCGACAAACATGTATTTGATATATTAGCGGGTTCTGAAGCTATCCGTTATTACTCGGAATTCTTTACAGCATACCGTGATATTTTCCCTGTTGATATTTTAGATGGCCAATACCTCGATGCTGGTCAGGGCTTACCTAAAAACTCTGGCTCTGGTATAAAATCGACCCTTTTCTCTTTGTTTGCAAAAGCTAACTATACTTTTAACGATCGTTATTTGTTTTCTGCAACCGTACGTAGAGATGCTTCTTCTAAACTTGCTGATGGGTATAACACACAAGTATTCCCTGCGTTTTCTGCTGGTTGGAGATTATCTGAAGAGGATTTTATCAAAAATAGCCTGCCTTTTGTGAGCAATATGAAACTTCGTTTTGGTTGGGGACAAACAGGTAACCAAGAAATTGCGCCTTATGCAGCTTATTCTTCGTTTGGGTTAGACTTGTATAACACCACCTATGACATGAACGGGAGCAACACCAGTTTGGTTCCGGGTATTGCGCAAAAACGTTATGGAAATGACCAGTTAAAATGGGAGACCACTACGCAAACCAATTTTGGTATTGATTTAGGCTTATGGGATGAACGTGTGACCTTAACTGCTGATTACTTTAATAAGGATACCAAAGATCTATTGGTGCAACCTAAACAACCGGCTGTTTTCGGACAAGCTTCTGCGCCCTACATCAATGGTGGTTCCATGAACAATAAAGGTATTGAGATTGCCGTAAATTACTTAAGCGACAGAAATAAAGCTTTCAGGTATGAAATAGGCGGGAACATTGCTTTCATCAAAAATAAACTGACTTCTTTAACAGGCGATATCTCGTATATTTCTAGTCCGGCAAGTAATAACTTAAGTCGTGGGTTAGAATTACAACGTACCACTGTGGGTCAGCCAATTTCATCTTTTTACGGACACCAGGTTGTTGGGATCTTTAAAACTGCTGAAGAGGTTGCTGCTGCACCTTCGCAAACTGGTAAAGGTGTTGGGCGTATCCGTTATGCTGATTTGAATAACGACAATATCATTAATGCCAATGACCGTACTTTTCTGGGCAGTCCTATTCCAACAATGACTTATGGAATTAACCTGAAAGCAGATTATAAGGCTTTTGACATGAGTGTTTTCTTTCAGGGAGTTACCGGAAACAAGATTTATAACTTCATGAAGTACCACAATGATTTTTTCTTCGATCAGTTTAACAAAAGCACCAATATCTTAAATGCATGGACGCCTGACAATTCAGGTTCAATGGTACCTGCTTTAAGCACTGTAGATGCAAATAATGAGCTGAGACCTAGTACGTATTTCATTGAAAGTGGTGCTTATTTAAGATTGAAAAATGTACAGATAGGTTATACGCTACCTGGCGCAATTGCTGAAAAAATTCACGTAGCCAAACTAAGGGTATTTATACAAGGCCAGAACTTACTGACTTTTACCAACTACACGGGTTTAGATCCTGAGGTGGGTATGCAAAACTACAGTTCTGATAACAGGAACTTAGATATGGGTGTTGACCGTGGTCTCTATCCTAATTCACGCACCTACACATTTGGTTTAGGCTTGACATTTTAATTGATAAAGAATAATACTATGAAATTTAAGATAATTACCTGCATAGCAATGACCCTGGTTCTTTCGAACATGGCTTGCAAAAAAAGTTTTTTAAATTCTCCACCGCTAGGCGAACTTTCTAAAGATCAGCTGGCTGAAAAAGGAGGGGTAGAAACCGTTATCGTTGGGGCATACAGTGTGCTTAACGGACAAATAGATCAGGCTTCCAATGCGTTTAACTCGCCAGCTTCCAATTGGTCTTTTGGTGATGTTACTTCTGATGATGCCTATAAAGGCGGCGGGGGTACTGGAGATCAGAATAACATCCATAAAATGGAAACCTTTACGGTTGATGCAACATCTCTTGATGCACAAAGAAAATGGATGGCTTGTTTTGAAGGAATCAACAGAGCGAATGAAGCGATCAAATTAATTAAAGCAGCAACAGGCTACGATGATGTATTGCGTGCACAGCGTATTGCTGAAATGCGTTTCTTAAGGGGCCATTTCTATTTCGATTTAAAGAAGATTTATAACAATGTTCCTTATATTGATGAAAATACCGCCAAAAACGATGATTATTATGTGGCTAACGATTTAAGTTCTGCAGAACTTTGGGCTAAAATTGAGGATGATTTTAAAGCGGGTACTACGGTACTTCCTTTGACGCAAGCGCAGCCTGCCCGACCTACACAATTCTCGGCATGGGCTTACTTAGCAAAAGCATATATCTTTCAAAAGAAATGGGCCGATGCGATTACAGCGACAAATGAGGTGATTACCAAAGGAAATTATACGTTAATGCCTAATTTCTCTGATACCTTTACACCTGAAAATGATAATGGAAGGGAAATTATTTTTGCCGTTCAGCACTCCATCAATGATGGTTCTCCAAACAGCTATAATGGTTCTATTGGTGACCGATTATTCCCAATAGGTGGTCCATACTGGCCAGGTGCTCAATATGGTTTCTTGCGTCCATCGCAAAACCTGGTGAACAGTTATAAAACAACGGCTACTGGTTTACCTGTAGGAGATAATGTTGATTTAACGGCTACCGATAATGTGGATCCTAGAATTGACCATACGCTTGCCCGTCAGGGAATTCCTTTTTTAGATTTACCTGAAACTTACAATACGGCATGGATTAGAGATTTAGCCACTTATGGTCCATATAGTTTGAAAAAACGTTTGGTTTCTCCTTTATCTTCACACTGGTTGCGTGTAAATCCTTACACAAATGATTTAAATTACTATGTGATCAGGTACGCTGATGTGTTGCTTTGGAGAGCTGAAGCTGCTATTGAAACAGGAGACCTGGAAACTGGTCGCCAGTTTATTAACCAGGTTCGCCGCAGGGCAAGAGATGGTAGAAAAGTTCAGAAATTAACTGGTGGTGATGCGGCTAGTTATGTAATTAGCGAATACACTGCGCCTTTTGCTAACCAAACTGCAGCTGTGAATGCCTTAAAAATGGAAAGAAGATTGGAGTTTGCTTTAGAAGGCCACCGCTTTTTTGATTTAGTAAGATGGGGTGAAGCAGCAACCGTTATTAATAATTACCTGGCTGTTGAAAAAACAAAAAGAAGCTATTTAACGGTAGCCGCTTTTGTTCCAGGTAAAAATGAATACCAGCCTATTCCACAAAATGAAATAGATTTAAGTAAAGGGGCTTTGAAACAAAATCCTAGCTACTAAGCATTAAAAACAGTTAAAAGGGCCGCCGCAAGCGGCCCTTTTTTTATGATAATGACTTTTAAAACCAAAGCTTTCAGCTTAAGAAACTCTATATTAAGTATATTGTTACCTAATCGTAGATTCTATATTGTAAAAGCATATACTGATGCGATTCACAATGGATGTAAAGCTAAACTAAAAACCGATGTTATGAATAAGGAGATCCAAGCTTATAATGATTCGCAATCACTTGCAGACCGGGAAGTTTGCAATAGGTTATCTGTTGAAATCAACAATTACCTTGACGCAGGGGAGAGTAAAATCTGGCATGCTCACCCGGTTTGGTTTATTAATGGAAATCCAATTGTTGGTTACAGTAAACTTAAAGCAGGTGTCCGTTTGATGTTCTGGAGCGGCGCTGATTTTGATGAACCCGATCTAAAGATAAACACTGGCAAATTTAAAGACGCGTCAATAACGTACACTTCTGCTGAGCAGATCAACGTTGATGATGTAACCCGATGGTTGGTGAAGTCTAAGGAAATTCAGTGGGATTACAAAAACCTGGTGAAGAGAAAAGGCGTTTTAATCCGCCTGGATCATGATGAGGAATAATTTTCTGCGATTAGGCTTCACATGCAAGGACGCTTTATTTTCATGATATGGACATTAGTAAATAGGTATATGATTGTCTATAATTTGTAATTAATCTAAATAAGAATATATTTGCAGCAAATCACTCAAAAGCGATACATGCCGCATCTTATACATAATTTACCAGTTGATCTGAACATCAGATCCTTACGTGGACAACTTCTAACTTCCTTATTCTTTTCTTTAGTTTTTATTTTCTGTCAGTCAGCTGTTGTTAGGGGTCAAGAGCGCAGTAGTGCCGGGCTTTCTATCGTTGGAACAGTTACGGATGTAGATGGCCGTTTACTTAGCAACGTAACCCTCACCGTAAACAGTGGTAAAAGTAGCCAGACCGACGATCAGGGTAAATTTAGCATTAATGGCCTATCTGAAGGCGCCCAGCGTGTCACAGCTAGTCTTGTAGGTTATCAAACTGAAACAAGAGAGGTACAGGTTACCACAGACCGCAATACAAAAATCTCTTTTGTGCTCCAAACAGGAAATGATTTATCAGAAGTGATCATTACCGCAGGTAGAAAACCAGAAAGTCTGAAAGACGTTCCTTCATCTGTCAGCATTCTTACCGCACGCGATATCAAGGAACAACTCAACGTTAATCCATCAATAGCGGCCATCCTTGGAAACACCATCCCCGGACTGGGAACGTCTAATAATAAAGCTACAAATTCAGGTCAGACACTTCGCGGAAGACAAGTATTGGTCTTAATAGACGGTATCCCGCAGTCAACACCCTTGATGAACGGCAGCCGTGATATCCGTACACTTGACCCTGCTGTCATAGAACGGGTGGAAGTGATTAAGGGGGCAACCTCTATCTACGGAAACGGCTCTGCAGGCGGCATTATTAACTTTATCACGAAAAAACCTGTTGCAGACCGCGCATTTAGTGGCACAACCAGCATGGGTTTCAACGGAAATCTGGCACACCCATCAAATACGTTAGGTTACCGCATTTCTCAGGGTTTCTCAGGAACGGTGAACAAGTTTTCTTATGTAGTCAACGGTACATATAATTATACCGGCGTTTTAAAGGATGCCAAAGGAAATGTAAACTCGCAACCTGATGGGCTTGGTGAAAACTCACTTTATAACGCTTTTGCAAAACTGGCTTACAAACCAAATGAGCATAGTGAAATTGTGGCTTCGTACAACCTTTTTAGAAGCGTGCAGCAAACCGATTACATCAATGTACCTGGCAAGTACGGCATGTCGCCATCGATAGGTGTAAAAGGAGAGGATCCAGGTGAGGCGGCAGGAACACCGTATAATCATAATGCTTTAATTTCCTACCGTAATAATAACTTACCCTTAGCCAGCTCACTTGATGTTTCGGCATACCTGAACAGCTTCGTTTCCATGAACCGCTATGTAGAGAAAGGAACAGCCTGGTTTGGACCGGGGCAAACTAAAATCCAGTCATACAAAAAAGGGCTACGACTAACATTAAACACGCCATGGAAACTTGGTGATTTTGGGCAGGGAGAACTAACCTACGGGCTCGATTTACTAAACGACCGCACGAACCAGGTACTTACCGACGGTCGCGTTTACATTCCTGATATGGACATGATAAATCTGGCGCCCTACGCACAGTTAAATGTTGACCTGATGACTAACTTCGTTTTGAAAGCAGGCATACGTTATGAGAATGCAAAGGTTAAAGTAAAGGATTTTAATACCATCGCTACTGGTGACAATGGTGCTGGCAGCACTGCTGTAACAGGGGGTGAGATACCCTATAATGCCACCACCTTTAATGCGGGTTTACGCTATAACAAATATGATATTTTCAATCCCTTCCTAAGTTTCTCTCAGGGATTTGCGATCAATGAACTTGGCCGTATCCTTCGCAGAGCAACAAGCAGTACCTTGGAAAGTATTGCAACAGATCCGATCATCACTAATAACTATGAGGCAGGTTTCAGCAGCAGGCTTGGCATTGTCAATTTAACTGCTGCTTACTACATTAGTACCTCTAACCTGGGTGCCAACCTGGTGGATGTGGGCGGTTTCCTGGTAGCACAGCGCGAACCTGAACGTATTCAGGGTTATGAAATTACTGCAGATGTTTATTTCAACAACAAATGGACATTAGGCGCCAGCTACTCTTATGTGGAGGGCAAAGCTGAACAGGAAGATGGTGCTAAAGTGTACATGAACGGCTTGCGCATTGCTCCTCCAAAAGCCACCGCTTACCTCGGCTACCGTCCGTTGACTTCGCTTGATCTAAAGTTGCTTTGGGTAAACACTGGCAGCCGCGACCGCTTTGATGTGCGTGCAAATAATTTATATGCAAATAGCGAAGGCCCCGTTAAGCAGATTAACTTATTCAATTTTTCGGCAGCTTACCGCCTGAATACCCAGTGGTCTGCCGGTTTGGGTGTAGAAAACTTGTTAAACAATGATTATTATCCGGTGGTAAGTCAGTACCGTGCCATCGATGCGGAATATGTGCGTGGCAATGGTACGACCATGAGCCTGAATCTTAGCTACAACTTTTAGGCATGGCCAGAAAGGTATTCTTTTGGGTTCATAAATGGCTGGGGTTAATCACTGGTTTAATTGTATTGATCATCAGTGTAACCGGTTGTATCAATGTATTTTCTGATGAGCTTAAAGAATACTTTTATCAGGACCGCATGTATGTAGCGGTCCCTGAACAGGGTAAATTTCAAAGTTTCACAAAACTTAGAGATCGTGCACAGCAGGCCATTGGTTCGGAACACAAGATTACGCGCAGTGAGCTATATCCCTCTGGTGGACGCACCTGGATTTTCCGTGCTACCCTGACCGACAAAAAAGGTATAGGCTACTGGAATTACAACAAATACTACTACCGGGTCTATATGAATCCCTATACTGGAGAAGTAGTCCATATAGAAGACACCTTAAATGAGTTTTTCCAGCTGATGCTGAGTTTGCATAGAAACTTGCTCTTGGGCGATACCGTAGGGGGGATCATTACTGGAACCTCTGCTTTGTGTTTCTTTGTATTGCTGATCAGTGGCCTGGTGCTCTGGTTTCCACGTAAGTGGAAGAAAAAGGCTTTTAATCGAGGACTTGCCTTAAAGTTGAGCGTAGGCAAGAAACGCCTGATCTATGACCTGCATAATGTTTTTGGCTTTTACATGCTGATTCCGGCTGCGCTTATTGCGGTAACAGGTCTGGTATTTGTTTTCGATTGGGCAGACAATTCTGTTCAGTATGTGGCCAATGGTGGACAGGCAGCCAAAAAACTCGAGATCCCATTATCTACTCCTCATCCTGATTATAACTTGAGCGCCGCTGATCGTGCCATCGCTGATCTTTTGCAACGACACCGCACTGCCGACGTTTTTTCTGTCCGCTTCCGTGATAAAGAAACAGATCCTCTTGACGTGCAGGTAAGGCTCGCCAAAAACCGTACCCACCTGTTTGAATGGTATTATTTTGACCGTAACACCGGTAAATTGCTACTGAATTATGGTGATCAGGATGTTAAAGGCGGACAAAAATTTCGCACGATGAATTATGACCTACATACCGGAGCTTATGCCGGAATGCCTACCAAAATGTTTGCTTTTTTGATTTCACTGATCTGTGCGGGTATGCCTGTTACGGGCTATATCATGTGGTACAACAAGTTCAGGAAGTCTAAATAGATTTTCGTTATATTTGAAATATGATTGATGTCAATGATTTCAAACAATCCATAAATGATGCACGCTTACCTGCCGGATTGCCTTTGCATGTAATGGCCTTGTGGTATGATGCATCTGGTGATTGGAAAACTGCACACGATTTAATTGATCAATTAACAGACCAGCGCTCGGCCCATATCCATGCTTACCTGCACCGTAAGGAAGGTGATAACTGGAATGCAGATTATTGGTATAAAAGGGCAGGCAAGACCAGGCCAAAGGTTTCATTAGCAGAAGAATGGGACATGCTGGTGCAAGAATATTCGCGGTAAATAATAGTAATTATCTGATTTTCGCATTGCCTAAACTTGTATAATAAGTTTATTGTAATAAAACTTGTTACAATTAGGATTTTCTTTATCTTTGTACCCAACATGAACAATACAAGGTTTGCTACGGTCATCCATATCTTAACCATTTTGGCTAAATACCCAACAGAATGGTTGAATTCTGATTGGATAGCAGAGAGCATCAACATTAACCCAGTAATCGTTCGTAAAGAATTAGGTGCCTTGCAGGAACAAGGCTGGATAACCAGCAGGAAAGGTAAAGATGGGGGAACGATGCTGAATGTTAAGAGTGATCAGATTACCCTGGCAGACATATACAGAACCGTAAAGAATTCTGATGTTCTGGGAAAGAAGAACCTTAATCCCAATCCGAAATGCCCCGTAGGAAAGGATATTAATGAAAAACTGGCAACTTTGTCTGTCGAAACAGATCAACTGGTGATCACTTCACTCCAGGGTAAAACCTTAAAAGATTTTGTTGAGCAATTTTAGCTCGTTTTTTTGACTCTAAATGTAACAACTTTTATTACAATTATAATATATGAAAATAGGAATCACAGGAGCTAACGGACAACTTGGTCGTCTGGTAGTAGAAAAATTAAAACAGCGTGTTCATGCAGACAGTTTAGTGGCCTTGGTACGGACACCAGAAAAAGTTACTGACCTGGGAATTGAAGCACGGGCCTTTGATTATGCACAATCAGCATCCTTGGCTGATGCTTTAAAGGACATTGATCACTTGATGCTCATTTCAGGAAATGAAATCGGTCAACGTAAGGTTCAACATGAAAACGTGATTAATGCAGCCAGGGAAGCGGGGGTGAAGTGGATAGTTTACACGAGTTTGCTTCGTGCAGATACTTCTTCATTGAGTCTGGCCGCAGAACACGTGGCAACGGAAGAGATGTTGAAAGCTTCAGGGATCCCTCACACCATTTTAAGAAATGGTTGGTATACAGAAAACTACACGGCATCTATACCGGGTGCTTTAGCTGCAGGTGCTTTTGTGGGCAGCGCAGGAGAAGGAAAGATTTCTTCCGCTTCGCGTGAAGATTATGCGGAAGCTGCTGCGGTTGTGTTGACCAGTGAAAGACAGGATGGTATAGTTTATGAATTGGCAGGTGATGAAACTTATACGCTGAAGGACCTCGCTGCTGAATTATCCAGCCAGACTGGGAAGGACATTCCTTACAAAAACTTACCGGAGGAAGAATACGCAGGTCTGTTAAAATCATTCGGTTTACCTGAAGGCATAGCGCAGGCGATTGCGGGTTGGGACATGGGGATATCTAAGGGCGATGTGTTCGATGATGGCAAAGTTCTATCTAAGTTAATTGGCCGTCCAACCACATCTTTGACTGAAGTGGTGAAAAAAACAGTGGCGTCTTAAAATTATAAAAAAGGCAGGCCTGTCGTAATCATCTTGATTACCAGGCCTGCCTTTTTTAGCTATTATTTAATAATTTTTGATGTAACTAGTTGTATGTGCAGGTCTCATGGCCATGAAATTATCCAATAACTCGCTTACAGATAACTGCCAAATCGTTCAAAATGACAAGTATAACCATTGGGTTGCTTCACCAGGTAATCCTGATGTTCTTCTTCCGCTGGCCAGAATTTGGTGAAAGGCTCTAGTGTGGTGACCACTGGACCGGGCCATCTGCCTGAATCATTAACTAGCTGAATAACTTCTTCGGCCACTTCATTTTCCACATCATCCTGAATAAATATAGTCGACCGATAACTTGATCCTCTGTCATTTCCCTGCCTATCCACTGTGGTGGGATCATGTATGGTGAAAAAGTAATCCAACAGCGCTTTATACGAAGTCTGGTTGGCATCGTAAGTGATTTCTATTCCTTCTGCATGTCCTGGGTGGTTGCGGTAGGTTGGGTTTTCGTTCTCTCCTCCCAAATAACCTACCTCGGTGTCAATGACGCCTGGGCGTACACGGAAGAGGTCTTCCATTCCCCAAAAGCAGCCGCCTGCTATGTATATTTTTTTTAAATTTTCCATATCTAATTTAAAAGATGAAATTTTGCTTGATTGTTTTTAATTCTGTTGGTATTTCATTAACAAACATACGCTTATTTAGCCTTCAGAATTATCAAATAGGAGTCAAAACGGATAAAGGCGATGTTCAAATTACAACAACGTTAACCAACAATTCTCTGTAAATGCTGTTAACAATTTATGAAAGATCTTATTTTCAAGAATTGGGAAAGCCTTTGGCATGTAGGTGTATGCGCAATACTCGCTTACTTTATTTTATTTTTATTTATCCGGATCTCTGGAAAAAGAACACTTGCCAAGCTCACTGCATTTGATTTTGTGGTTACCATTACCCTCGGTTCTACGCTATCCTCCATGATTCTTGGAAAAGTAACATTAACGGAAGGCGCTGTTGCATTAGCCATCATTATATGCTTGCAATACCTGCTTGCTTGGACGGCACGTGAATCTAAAACCATGGAGAAAGTGATCAATTCATCGCCAACCATCGTATTTTTCCGCGGAGAATTTCTTGAGGATGCCATGAAAAAAGAGGTGCTTACACGTGAAGAGATTTATGCCGAAATCAGGAAATTCAGAATGCTGGACGTAGATCAGGTAGAAGCGGTGGTCATGGAATTAAATGGAGAACTTACTGTCATCAAAAAATCTCAAGGCGTAAGCCATACTTCCTTAAAAGACCTGGAAAACGGCTAACTTAAACTGTGTTAATCTTTGCTATTTTTTCCTTGATGAAGTTTAGGTCTGTTATATTTTTTGGTGGCTTCCATCTCCTCAATAGAAAGGTTACCATAATCAGCATTTTCACGAATGAGCAACAAGAATTGTTTCATAATTTTCTTTTTAAGTTAATAAATTCTATTTGATATACTCATAAGACAATCGAGATTCAAAATCGGGACAAACAATGCTTAAAATATAACCCATCAGAAATGTTACATCATATCAAACGCTTGCGTAAATATGGTAATTCAATAATCGTTGACCCTTATTAACTTATTGGCTACTTTAGGGAGATGAAACAATTATGTATTGTCTTGCTAACGCTTTTCTCTTTTCATGCCCTTGGGCAAGATGTAAGTTTAGCCCTTCAGAAAAAGCCTGTAATAAATGCGCAGATCCTGGCCAAAGCTTGGGGTGCTGTGTCTGATGGATTAAACACCAGCTTTGCTTCATCCAATGTCAGGTTTCCAAAAGAGTTGCCTCCACAAGGAAAACAACAGTCAGACTGGGAAACAAAAGCCTGGAAAGGGGAGAAAGTACATGCGCAAGTGCTCATTTGGACAAACAAAAACGTCGAAAACATAAGTTTGCAGGTGGGTGATTTAAAAGACAGCCAGGGCCATATAATCCCTAAAAGTAATATCTCTGCTGGATTTTTGAAATATGTGATGACCGATGAATACTCAGCCGGTTGTGGACATCGGAAACCGCAGGATTTTGATTCCTCCCTGGTGGCAGATGTCATTGATACGAAGACAGCAGCACTCCGCATTGCTAAAAATAACACTCAACCGGTTTGGCTAAGTGTAATGGTGCCGGCTAATACCAGCCCCGGAAACTACCAGGGTACCCTTAACATCAATGCTGATCGGGATTACAGCATGCCATTCACCATCCAGGTAATTAATAAAATGCTTCCGCCAGCCAATGAATGGGCCTATGATTTAGACCTTTGGCAACATCCTGCAGCGATAGCCCGTGTACACAATGTGCCACTATGGAGCCCGGAACATTTCGCATCCATGAAAAAATATTACCAGATGTTGGCCAGCGCTGGCCAGAAAACCATTACCGCAAGCATTGTTAACGAGCCCTGGGGCCATCAGACTTACGATGATTACCCAAGTTTAGTTAAATGGACCAAGAAAAAAGATGGCAACTGGGCTTATGATTACAGCTTATTTGATAAATATATAACATTTGTAATGGAGTGCGGTATTACAGAACGGATCAACTGTTACAGTATGGTTCCCTGGAAAATTGCTTTCACCTATTACGATGAACAATTGCAAAAAGAAGTGGTTTTTAAAGATGCCATTGGAACACCAGCCTATAATGTGTTCTGGAAAACCATGCTGGTTGATTTCACCAAACACCTGAAACAGAAAGGGTGGTTTGACAAAACTTATATCGCCATGGATGAACGTCCGATGAAAGCCATGCAAGCCGTCATCAAACTCTTAAAAGAGACTGATAAAGACTGGAAAATTGCGCTGGCTGGCGATTATCATGAGGAGATAGAAAATGATATCGATACTTATTGCATTGCTTCTAGATTTCAATTCCCGGCAGCTACTTTAGCAAAACGCCAGAAAGCCGGTAAAATAAGCACCTGGTATACCTGCTGCACGGAGCCTTACCCAAATGGCTTTACTTTTTCACCTCCTGCTGAAGGGGTGTGGATAGGCTGGTATACAGCAAGTAAAAACATGGATGGTTATTTAAGGTGGGCTTATAACAGCTGGACAAAAAATCCTATGGAAGATAGTCGTTTTATTACCTGGCCAGCAGGGGATACCTATATGGTTTATCCTGGACCCTTGAGTTCAATCAGGTTTGAGAAACTACTGGAAGGGGCGCAAGACTTTGAAAAAATAAAACAGTTAAAAGCATCTTACCTAAAAAATAAACAGACGGTGCAGTTAAATGAACTTAATAAGGCTTTGGCAGGTTTTGAAATCAAAGTATTGGCTGAAACTACCGCCGATGAAATGCTTCAAAAAGTGAAACCATTGCTGAATAAATAGGGTTTAGACTGGGCAATTATGCCATAGTACCTGTCGTAACTTCGCCGGCACGTACGTAGTTTGCCATTATAACACCGCTGGTTGTAACCACATGTTCTGATAAAGTGAAAGCTGCAGGAAAGGCTCCATTATTATATAACTTCTTTCCTTTGCCTAACATCACGGGATAAATTTTTAGCCATAGTTCGTCTATAAGGTCATGCATAAGTAGTAATTGAACAAGCTCACTACTGCCCCAAACAACAAGGTTGGTGCCTTCTGTTTTCTTGAGCTTTTCGATATCTTCCACATGCTTTAAAAATAAGCTATTCTCCCAATCTGAACTAGTCTTGGTAGTTGAAATGACGTATTTAGTGACTTCATTGATGCCAGGCCATTGATCTGCATGCGATGGCCAATAGGAGGCAAAAATATCAAAGGTTTTTCTACCTAATAGCAGATCTGCAGGTTCCATCTGTTTCTCCATAAATTGATGAGCAACTTCGTCATCATAAGGTGCAGACCAGCCGCCATATTGGAAGCCACCGGATGGATCTTCCTCAGGTGAACCTGGTGCTTGTATGACGCCATCTAACGTCATAAATTCGGACACAATTATCTTTCTCATAGGATTTGAGTTTATGCCCTATAAATTTCGAGAAAATAATTTTGCCATCACGGTGTGAATGCGGCAATCTCCAATTAATTTGTATTAATCAACATACCCAATCGGAGGATCCAGCCATTTTTTAAAAACAGCCACGATGTCATTCTCGATTATTGGTTTAGCCACAAAATCATTCATACCAGCAGCCAGACATTTCTCTCTTTCTCCCGTAATGTTGGCGGCGGTAAGTGCAACGATAGGAACATGATTAGCATTGCTTAATTTCCTAATTGCGGCAGCCGCTTCATATCCATTCATTTCGGGCATTTGCACATCCATAAGAATAAGATCCGGCAATTGTTTTTTACAAAAATCAACGGCTTCAGCACCATTTACAACTTCCACGATTCTTGCCTGAGGTCTGATTCTCTTCACAATGGTGCGTGCGAGTAACATGTTAATTGCATTATCTTCGGCAATGAGAATGAGAGAGGCTACCTGAGATGGCACTTCCGCTACCATGGTGGCTTGTTCAACCTGGACATCTTTCTGATTGAGGCGCGACAATACACGATAAAGATCGTCCATCTTGATCGGTTTTACAATTCGGTAAGCAATTTCCAGCTCACTACATTCTCTAATCATTTTACCATCTTCTGATGAGCTATGCAGCAAAATGACCGATTGTTTAATGCCGGTCTGACTAAAATTATCCCTTATCTTTCTGGTGGTTTCCAGGCCATCCATATATGGCATGCGATAATCCATAATAATGGTATCATACTGATGGCCTTGTGCAAGTAGCTGTAATGCTTCGAGGCCGTTGGATGCTTTTGTAGTCTGTATATTTTTGAGCAACAACATCGCAGTTACGATTTGGCGGTTATTCTCATTGTCGTCAACAACAAGCACATTTTTTATGTCATCGATGTTTGCCCATTCCAATGCTTCGCCCTGTTCAGATTTAAAAGTGACCTCAAAATAAAAGGTACTTCCTATACCAGGTGTGCTACGCAATTCAAGTTTGCTGCCCATCATGCCCAGCAGCTTGTTTGAAATGGTTAAACCCAGGCCTGTACCACCGTATTTCTTGGTGGTCGAGCTATCTTCCTGTGAAAAAGCTTCAAAAATTTTGTGCTGCTTATCGGGCTGTATACCAACACCTGTGTCCCGGACCGAAAAACGTAACGTTGTCTGATCTGCTATACTCTCTATTTTTTCAATCTTGAGTTCAATCTCGCCCTTTTCTGTAAACTTGGTGGCATTGCCCAAAAGGTTAACCAACACTTGTTTAATCCTAACGGAATCGCCATAGATGAAGCGAGGAAGATCAGGTTCGATATTTAAAAGCATTTCCAAGCCTTTCGTATGGATCTGATAAGTAATGATGTTAGTAGCTTCGCTGCTTAGTTCGTAAAGGTCACATTTCTCCACATCCAACTCTAATTTACCAGCCTCTATCTTTGAAAAGTCAAGTATATCATTGATAATGCTGAGCAGTGCATTTGCAGATTGATTTACAATGGTAAGATATTGGTTTTGAGTCTCTGTTAGTGCAGTTTTCATAACCAGATCAGTAAATCCAATAACCCCATTTAATGGCGTTCTTATCTCATGACTCATATTGGCCAGAAACTCTGACTTTGACCTGTTTGCTTGTTCTGCCTGCATCTTAGCCGTTTGAAGCTCTTCACGCTGCTTGATAATGGGGGTAATGTTTTGGGTAAATAGCATGATTCCACCTACGGTACCGTCAAACTGATACCAAGGCCTCATTTCCCAGGTTACATATTGGTCTTCAGTATCATTTGCAAGCCGGTATATATCTTCTTCTTTCCGCTCTACAGCACCATTTAGTATACGACGATGGCGCGCCCTGCGTTCTTCGTCTAAATCACCTAAGACCTCATAATAAGACATGCCAATAATTTCTTGGCCTTTTAAACGATAATCTTCTTTCCAACGATTACTTGCCGTGATAAACTTCATTTCATTATCAAGCATGGCGACAGCCGCAGGCGTATGTTCGACAAAGGAAGACAATCTTGCTTTTTCAACAAACAAGGCTTGTTCGATGATTCTCTGCTCCGTAATATCTTTTGCAATGCCCAGGTATCCATTGATCTCATTATTGATATCATGAATAGGCGTAACAATGAGGGAAACTATTTTCTCTGAACCGTCTTTTTTGAAATATGTCCATTCCCGCTGTTCCATGCCCTTTATTTCAGCCAGGTGCGCAAACACACGAAAGCCCTCAATTGGAAATCCGTATTCTTTACTCAGTTCTTTGGCCCGGTCGCTCACTTCCTCTGGTGAATGAAGGCTTGCCGAACTTTTTCCGATCATCTCCACGGCCGTGTAACCAAGTAACTTTTCTGCACCTGCATTAAACACCGTAATCAATCCCTGTTTATCTGTGGCAATGATACTAATCTCTGAGGCGGCCTGCAGTACATCATTCAGCAATTTGCGTGAACTGCTCACCTGGAGTTCGGTAATTTTTCTTTCATTGACATCCTGGAAGGTTCCGTATATACGCTTACATACGCCATCTACAAAATCGGCATTGCCTAAACTTCTCACCCAGATCTCCTTACCATGCTGGGTTACAAGCAGTAATTCCAGATCCCATGGTTTACCCTCATTAATGGCTTCCTGAATAGCCTTATTAATAATATCCTGGCTGTTTCCTTCCTTGTAAAAGTTGATAGCTTCGCTGAGTACAGGCTCAAAATCTTGAGAAACACCATGAATTTCTTTGGTGACCGATGTCCAGCTTATCTTTTGACTTTGCAGATCCAATTCCCATCCTCCAACACGTGCTACACGGTTAGTTTGTTCAAGTGTTTCTTTAGTTTTACGCAGGTTCTCTTCTAATTGATGTCGTTCTGTAATGTCAATCGCATTTCCAATAACATAGGCTTCTCCATCAAAGCTTGTTTCTACCACGTTATTATACATCCAGATGTGGTACGATCCGCTTCTATCACGGGTAATCATTTGCCCTGTAGAATGCCCATTAGTAGCAATCTCTTTAAGATAGGTATTTAAAAAGTCGTGGCGTGATGCAGGAATGATGTCGAATAAGCTGAATTCCAGAATCTCTGCTACGCTATATCCTAACATGCTTGCACCCGCCATATTTACAGACTTGAATTTTCCATTCAAATCATGCGTACACATAAATCCTTGTGAATTTTCAAAGAAAGCCCTTGCCCGTGCCTCACTGCGTACCAGTTGTCGTTCTTTAAATTTTTCAGTGGATACATCCCTGGCTATAGCAAATAGATTTCCTGTTTCGGGCTCTGGTGTAGCTACCCACTGCAGAATCTTGTAGTCGCCACCAATGGTTTTAAACCGATGGGTGAAATTTATGGAACTTGCACCTCCGGCTAAACGCTGGACTTCCTGTTGGGTATGACCAAGATCATCAGGATGCACCAGGTCAAAAAAGGAAGTGGTCAATAGAGTTTTAATGTCCCATCCTAATACTTTATGAAAGGCAGGATTGACTTTTTTGAAAAATCCATCGATTCCCGCAATACAAATCAGGTCGTTATAGCACTCAAATAAATTTTCGAAACTCTGTACGTTTGCCTTTTGTCGTCGCTCCAGAATGAGTGCCATCGCTTCTTCAGCCAGCAGCTTAAGCGCCCTTTTTTGCTTGTCATTAAGTACTTTTGTTTTTCCATCAATTACACATAACGTCCCCAGCGGATAGCCGTTTGGGTCTATTAATGGCTGCCCGGCATAAAAACGAACATTCGGGTCGCCCGTAACAAATGCATTATTTTTAAACCTATCATCTTTGGTGGCATCTTCTACTTCAAGTATATGGGTGTCAAGTATAGCATAGTTGCAAAAGGCAAGATCGCGGGCAGTTTCTGCTATATCGATACCAACTTTTGATTTAAACCACTGCCGGTCTTCATCTAATAAAGAAATCAATGCAATAGGGGTGTCGCAAATCAGTGAAGCAAGTTCTGTGATGCGGTCAAAGGCTTCTTCGCCAAGGGAATCCAGAATTCCATAATTTTTGAGCGCTTGAATCCGCTCTTTTTCTTGTTGGCTTACGGGGTGTTTTTTCATTAGTAAGGGATAATACTAATATGCAAAAATGGAAAGTTGCAAAAGTGGTGTTACAAATTTAATGATTAAAACAATAGCGAGCCGTTATTCAAAGGTGTAATATAGCATTCCCATGGTAAAACGCAAATTGTAAAAGATAATGTGATCATGATGGAAGGTAAAATGTAATCTAATTCCTATTTTGCGGCCTAAACGATTATTACATGGCTTCTGGTTTTTTTGCAATTTTAGATGATATCGCTGCGTTGATGGATGATGTGGCCGTGGCGGCGAAAGTGGCGACGAAAAAAACTGCAGGTATTCTGGGCGACGACCTGGCGGTAAATGCGGAAAAGGCAACGGGTTTTCTTTCTTCACGGGAAATTCCTGTCTTATGGGCGATCACCAAAGGTTCTTTTCTGAACAAGCTGATCATTGTACCCATTGCCCTGGCGCTTAACATTTTTTGGCCCATTTCCATCAAAGTGATCCTAGTTTTGGGTGGCTTGTACCTGGCTTATGAAGGAATGGAAAAGATTGTTGAATTTATCTTCCACCGTAAAAAGCCTGTTCGCCAAGCCGCTGAAGAGGTCCTTAAAGAAGATCCTGCTGCAGAAAAATTAAAAGTTAAGTCGGCGATCATGACCGATTTTATCCTGTCTGTCGAAATCGTGATCATCGCCCTTGGTTCTGCCGCGGAAAGCAGTATGACGATTCAGATCCTAACGGTATCGGTAGTAGCGCTCCTGGCAACAGTTGGTGTTTATGGTATTGTTGCCCTGATTGTTCGTATGGATGACCTTGGCTATAAGCTAATCAAGCGTAGTGGTGAAAAAGGGTTCATGAATGCCCTGGGCATGGCTCTGGTTAAAGCACTTCCGGTAATCATCAAAATACTTGCAGTAGTAGGAACGATTGCACTGATCATGGTTGCAGGTGGTATTTTTGCTCATAATATTCCTTTTCTGCATGGACTATATCCAGCAGTTCCCGTAATCCTGACTGAGATGGCCATGGGTGCTATAGCTGGTGTGGTAGTAGTTGCTGTGGTGACTGCTATCAAGAAGATTATTTAGTGTGATGGGTTAATAAGTTACATGTGGTTCCCCTGTGGTTATGGTAAAACCGGACATGCGAGCAACCTCGCACCGGTTTTGCTCGATACATGCTCGGGAATTTCTGATCTTTGATGGTGCCAGTCCATAGCCATGTTGGAGGTGTGTGTAACTTTACCTGCAAGCAGACTATGACCACACTGCTAACATTTTCACCTTTGATTTGTTACACTAACTATCAATCACACGATTATTAAACTATGATTTGGAAGGTATCAGCGCAATCGCCGGAATCCACTAAAAAACTGCTTCCCATGATTCTGGCTACTGCCATTTTTATGCAGATGCTTGATTCCACGATCCTGAATACTTCATTGCCTGCCATTGCAAAGGATTTGAACGAATCGCCATTGAACATGCAAAATGCCATTATCAGTTATGTGCTTACCCTGGCTGTTTTTATGCCAGTGAGTGGATTTCTTGCCGATAAGTTTGGTACCAAGCGGGTCTTTATTTTTGCATTGTTTTTATTTGGTTTGGGTTCACTTTTTTGTTCGCTTTCTCAGAATTTAACACAACTGGTGATTTCGAGAATGATTCAAGGGGTAGGTGGAAGTTTAATGACCCCGGTTGGGAAATTAGCGTTGATCAGAACTTTCCAAAAAAAGGAATTGCTAAAAGCGATGAACTTCGCTATCATCCCTGCCTTGATTGGTCCTGTACTAGGGCCGCTGGTAGGAGGGTATATGGTGGATTATTTTTCCTGGCACTGGATTTTTCTAATCAATATCCCCATTGGTTTGCTTGGGATTGTGTTGAGTATTCGCTATATGCCGGATTATAAATCGCCAATTATTGATTTCGACTTGAAAGGTTTCCTGATCTTTGCTGCGGCTTCCTTACTGCTTTCTATTTCTCTGGAGTTATTTGGCAATACCATCCACATCACACCGGTTTTACTGTTGTTATTAGCAGGTTTTTTAATGTTATACTTTTATTATCGTCATGCCACAACAGATGATAACCCAATATTCCCTTTAAACTTGTTTAAGGTAAGAACGTTTAGGGTGGGTATTATTGGGAATATGGTGACGCGACTGGGCATAAGTGCTATACCGCTATTGCTGCCTATGATGATCCAGATCGCTTATGGCCGCTCGGCTGTAACCTCGGGTTGGATTGTGGCGCCTATGGCCATTACCGCCATGTTCGGCAAATCTGCAGTAATTGGCGTATTAAATAGGTTTGGCTATCGGGCTACACTAATGACCAATACCATGATTATTGGATTTTTAATTTGCTGTATGGCCATACCTGCAGTTAACGCCTCCATTTACTGGTATATTCCCCTCATCGCCATCCTTGGATTTTTTAATTCCATCCAGTTTACGGCAATGAACACCATTTCTATTGCTGATTTAAGGCAGTATCATACCAGTAGCGGAAATTCATTGGTTTCAGTGAATCAGCAATTGGCTATTGGTTTTGGTATCGCCTTCGGTCTAATTGTATTAAAGGTTTTCCAGGGCGATGTAAAGCTTATTCACAACGAAATTCATAATGCTTTTCGCTATACTTTTTTAGTGGTGGGCTCCTTGACTATCCTGTCGGGATTCATATTTAGAAGGTTACATTTTAAAGATGGCGATAATATGAAGTCAGGCGAGTAGGGGGCTGTCCCGCATTATGTAGACATTATCAACAACTTTTAGAAATAACTGATCGCAATGGTTAAATGCTGTTGTTTCAGTTAAGTTGTTTAAAAACATAAGTTTAGTGGTTGAATTTGTTGAATCCACTAGTATATGACTTCTTACTGGCTTACTGCTTGTCATGTAAATGTTATGAAGAATTTCAACGTCAATGTTACGCAACAGTCAAAAGCGAGAATGCCTGAAACTACAATTACATTTCCAATAGGGCTTCGCAACAACATTAATTTATTAATCCTTGTACACTTTGTGTTTTTCACCTGGTACTTAATAAGCGGACCGAACGGTCTGATAGGGCAATACTGGTCAAATGGTACATTTAACCATTTTGTTAATTATAATGTTCCAGCAACTTACAGTTTACAACATATCCAATGGCAAACGTTCACGAGCATTTTTACTTATCAGTTTGTTCATTTAAATGCAAGCGAGTTTCTATTAAGTATTAGCATGTTATGGCTTTTTGGTAACTTGCTTATAACTAAGATTGGATCGGCTAAAACTATTTTACTTTATTTTTCTTTTGTTGCCTTGTCGGCAATCGTTTATAACCTCTCACATTTGTTGTTTCCCATATTTTCAGGCCCAAGAGGTTTACTTGATGGCGCGTTTAGTGGGGTTTTGGGTGTCATGACCACCACGGTATACTTTTATGGTACCTACCAGTTACGGGTGAGCGATAAAATCAAAATCGAGTTGTGGATAATTTATGTAGTGGCCATCTTGCTTAGCCTATTCTTTGTTTATGAGCATAACCTGGCCTATATCATCGTATATATTACTGGAATTTACCTGGGTGTTAAAGTTGCTGAAGTGATACAGCGATCAGATAAGCAAGCTTCAGCCGGATCATTTACATAAACCTTTTGGTTTTAAGTCCTTTAAATAATAGGATAATAGGTTGATGCCTCTAATTTTGTTCCTAGTAATCCGTTAATTGCAATAACCATAAATTTATTACATGCTTTCGGTGAATTCAAATTTTCCTGTTTTTTCTGTAATATTTATTTGGTAGACGATTAAATCAATTTTGCTCCCCAGGTCATTTTCATTAGCGGTAATTCCATGAGAGGGGTGGCCTGAAGGAGAGTTAACCAGTGGCATTAGCCTATGAATGATGCCTTGCATAGCTTGCTGTTTCTTGTCGGGATCGATAATTTCTTGATAGGTGCCCCAAAGTATAGCACTTTGCCAGCGGAATATATTGCTTATGTCGTCTATTTGGAAGCATACATTCGGGTTTTTCCGCATCATATCAATCTTTTTGCCCGGTGCTGAGTGCGCATAGATAGTGGAATTTTTATAAACATAATTGATTGGGACAATGTAGACCTTATCATTAGCTATACATCCTAGCCGGCCGGTGACCTGGCTGGAAACCAGGTTATCTATTTGAATATCTGTAAGTTTACCTAGCATATTAAATCTGATTTATGAATTAAAACATAAAATTAATAGGAATTACTTGTAAAATACTTGATGGCGGTCTGGTTTTATCATGATATTGGTCATGATAAGTTTCAAGGCAATTTTGTTGCTATTATTGAGCTTCAAATTGTAATGTTGATTTAGCATTTTTATTTCTTTAAGCAGCTCAATCTCCATGCCTGCAGATCATAAAGATTTTTATTTTGTCCTAAAAGGATAGGGGTCAAAGGCTTTGTTACCGAGCATGTCCAACTATTTTATGAAGTTTAATCAAAAATTCACGTTCTGAAAAGATATATCCATATATCTTTGCTTTTTCATAAGTCTTGTTTTCCCACTAAGTTCCTGTTAGATAAATATTTTCACATGACTGCCGTCATCAGCTGCTATGATATTGATCAGTACTATCGGTTCTTCTTAATAACTTTTCACGGATAACATCTGGTACAGGTATATAATAATTTGGTAGAGTGGTAGCAGAAATCATTATTTTTGACTATGTTAAGGCACCTAGGAATAAAACGAACTTACCGGCATAATGTGAAATTAGCTGCGTTGTTATGTCTTACTGCCGGATTTGTAAACGCAGCTGGTTTTCTGGCATTTTCTGTTTTAACAACAAATGTGACCGGCCATGCCGCCATATTTGCAGAAAATATTGCCAGGCAGGACTGGAAGACTGTACAGGTAGTAGCCTTCTGGATGTTCCTTTTTCTGACAGGCGCATTTGTTTCCAGTTTAATCGTTTCGCTCGTTGGCACTAGCAAAAGGTTTTCATATGTTATCCCTATTCTGATTGAATTGGTTATTTTATTGGTGGTAGCATTGACCGGTTACCGTTATAATGGCAGTCTTGCGGCAAGAGAGCTGTATGCTGGAAGTTTACTTTTTGTGATGGGTTTGCAAAACTCTCTTGTGTCTATGATTTCTGGTTCTGTGGTAAGAACAACACACTTGACCGGAACCTTTACTGATCTGGGCATAGATCTTGCCCAGGTCTTGCAAAAAGGTAATTGGCCTGACAATATTCTACGCTCCAGGATAAAACTGCGTCTTACCATTATATTATTCTTTCTCATTGGTGCCGTATTGGGCGCGTATCTCTATAATAGGTTTCATTTTCATGCTTTTTTGCTTCCGGTTTCTATTTTAATGTATGCTTTGCTTTACGATATATTTAGGATTGGTGTTACACGCTTATACAGGCAAATGAAGTTACCTAAAGTTGGACATCGCTAAGAAAAAACTATTTATTTTTCAGTTTTACTCTGTTTGACAAATAAGCGGCCAACAGAATGATCAAGATCCCGACAAACTGGCTCCAGGTAATGACCTCCTCAGCAACCAACACCCCAAGGATCACAGCAATAATTGGATTAACGTAAGCATAGGTACCTACAACCGCTGGCGGACGAACCGATAATAAATAATAGGAGGCCGTAAAGGCAATTACAGATCCTGCGATGGCCAGGTAAACAATTGCCCCCCAGGTTTTAAGCGATACTTGGTCAAAACTAAATGTGGCCAGTGGATCTGCAACCAGGCTAACTAATATACAGGCAATTGACCCGCCAATCAACTGCCAGGCTACATCATGGAACAACCTTTCTGGTGACGCACGGTTTTTATAATAGATAGAGCCTATTGCCCAGCTTAAACAGGAACTCAACACCACCAATGAAGCGATGATGGTTAATGGATCTTTACTGGCCCCCACAACTAATTGGTCCTTAAACAGTGCCAGTATGCCTATTAAACCAAGTAAAATACTTACTATAGTCAACTTGCTGTTAAAATAGCCTTTCCAGTTTTTTCTGTCTACCAAAATGTAGAAGATGGGTAGGGTGGACACCAATACAGCGGTGAGCCCTGAAGAAATATGCTGTTCTGCCCAGAAAAGTGTGCCCTGGCCAAGAGTAAGCATGAATCCGCCAAGTACCATGTTCTGCCATACCTCTTTATTTAATGGTTGTTTGTTTCTGATTAAACAAAGCCCGATCAATACCATGCCTCCAATAAAGTAACGGAATGAAGCCATCAGGAAGGGAGGCATCTCGGCAATACCGATTTTGATGGCCAGGTAAGTTGTACCCCAAATAATATATACAGCGCCAAAGGCCAGGATGACCTTAATGTTTAGCGATTTAATCCAATCTGTCATAGGTTAATTATTGCTGCATTATTTCGATAAATGGTGTTATTCGCATATGGAGAACTTTAATAAAAACGAAGGCCGAAGCTAATAAAATTTGCCATCATTCGATGAATCTGCATTAAACCTATTCAAGGAGTGTAATAACGACACCTTGTTAAAATTAGCCCGGATAATCGTATTTTATTTTTGAAATTAGAAATTTATTTTAATAAATTTATAGTGTTACTTGTTGATTTTCTGTGTGTTGTGTGATTTGATGGGGCGGATTTTTTAATACCACTGGTAAGTGTATGAGATGCAGATGTTGACTTACAAAGCAGCTTTATTTCCTTATACCACTGATCAACCGTCATTAAATTAATCTTCGCATGAAAGTTTTGAAAGTTATTTCCCTGCTGATTGGCATTTTTGCCTTACTGCTTATTGCTGGTGGAACCTATATTAAAGTGGCGCTGCCTGATACTGGTCCGCCACCTGACCTCAAGGTAAAACGGACACCTGAAAATATTGCCAACGGCCGTTACCTCGCCAACCACGTGACGGTATGTATGGACTGCCATAGCAAACGCGATTGGGAGTTATTTGCTGCGCCAATCGCTGACGCGAAACTTGGTGCAGGCGGAGAAGTTTTTAACCAGCAAATGGGCTTTCCAGGGACTTTCTATTCTTCTAACATCACGCCGGCAGCGCTAGGGAATTGGACTGATGGCGAAATCTTTAGGGCCGTAACTACTGGCGTATCTAAAAACGGCAAGGCGTTATTTCCGTTGATGGCTGCACATCGTTTTGGTAAAATGGATCAGGACGACATTCATGATATTATTTCCTATCTCAGGACACTGAAACCGGTAAACAGGGATGTGCCAGAATCGAAACTTGATTTCCCTGTAAATTTCTTGGTAAATACGATGCCTCAAAAGGCCAGTTTTGTAGAAAAACCTCAACCGACTGATACAGTTCGGTATGGGTCCTATTTAGTGAATGCAGCAGGCTGTGTTGACTGCCACAGTAAGGTAGATAAAGGTAGCGTGGTTAAGGGAACAGAATTTGGCGGCGGTATGGAATTTAAGTTTCCTGGAGGGGTATTGAGATCGCCTAACCTCACTGCAGATGCGGCTACAGGTTTGGGGTCCTGGACAAGGGACAGGTTTGTAACCCGTTTCAAAACATTCGCTTCGCCTAACTACACCGCTGCCCGAGTGGCCATCAATGAAATGAACACGCCTATGCCATGGGCGATGTATAGTGGTATGAAAGAAAGTGATCTGGAGGCTATTTATACTTACCTAAGGGAGTTGCCACCCATTAAAAATAAAGTAGTCCTATTTACGCCGGCAACACCTTAAGCATACCGGTTTTAAAGTTGATTATTTGCGTGTCGAACGGTGAGTTTCCATTTCCCGTTCAACTTCATCCAGATATTAGTATACCTGCGTTGCAGTGGTTTCCCAGCATTTGGTGCGCCGGTTGCAGGTACAATTTTTTCTCTGCCCATCACCACAACCATGTCTTTAAAGAATAGGAATTTCTCAGGATATCGCTCAAATATGGTATACCGAATTATACCTTGTCTGATCATTTTCAATAGCTCTTTTTTCTCCTCTACAATTTTATTGGTGGGATGGTTAACAGTGACCTCATCTGCCATTAAGCTGTCCAATCCAACCGAATCGCTCTTATAAATGGCCAGGGCGTGGGCGAGATCCAGCTTTTTGATCTTAGCTTCCAGGATCGAGTCAGGCACCGCGTGTTGTGCATAGGCCAATGTGGAAAGTACTAATGAAGCCATTAGCATGACAAGGTTTTTCATGATGCATTTTATTATAAATCAGAAACCTTTATTACAGTTAATGGTTTTTGATTCATCTAAGTTCGCTCCATATTTGTTTAATTAATCTTTAATAAAATGAAAACAATTAAAAAGAACTTGATGTCTCTGCTCTGCGGGATATTGATGATCCTTAGTGCACAAGGGAATGCACAGGACCCCATTAAAGCTGCTCCAAATTTATATAAAGTTATTCTAGACAATGATAAGGTAAGGGTGATGGAGCTTATCATAGCTCCTAATGATACGGTGCCTTGGCATAGCCATCCTTATCATTTAATTTATGCTATGGCAGACGGGAAGCTTGAAATTACAGACAAAGGCAAAGCTCCACAAACTGCCGAGTTTAAAGCAGGAGAAGTTATGGAGATGTCTGCGACAACACACATGGGTAAAAATACAGGGGGCACTACCATTAAATTGCTTGTTACTGAACTAAAAGTAAAAAATTAAGTGAAACTGTAGTAAAGTAAAGCCTTGTCAGTCGTGATAAGGCTTTTTTATTTAAGGTCAATCACCACCAAGATTATGCGAGTAAGAAAAATTAGTGTAATTGCGTTTTATACTTTGAAATGCAAAGTACTTTTAATTATCTTTATGTCATGCTTAGTAAAAAGCAAAGAATGCAAAACAAACCTATTTTACAAACACATTAAACCTACATGATCATGACAACGACAGAAAATTTTACAACACAGCCGACACATCCGGCTTCACTAGGCAAACGTATGCTACAGGGCGGTACCGTTGCATTAATCCTTATTTCCATATTTCTGATGGGCGCAGGAGAGCCGAATCCGGAATGGGGGAAATTGTGGATGATCAGACCATTGATTATTGTTCCGCTAGCAGGTGCTGTTGGTGGTGCCTTTTACTATGTTATGGATAGCCTGCGTTACCGTGGAGACCTGGCTAAAATTGCTGCAAATGTTTTAAGTTTAATCGTATACATCATTGGTTTATGGATGGGTACGGTCTTAGGTCTGGATGGAACCATGTGGAATTAATGTATCTTTGGGCAAATTTATTTGCCCAATTTTTACATCATATGAAAACATTATCCCACATTACCTTCATCTTATGCGTCTTTTCATTAAGCGCATGTAACATCTTTAAAAAAACTGAAACCCCCAAAACTGGTGAGGAAACTGCACAAAGTACGGTCATCACTGACCGCAAGTGGAAGTTGGTGGAGCTTGCAGGGAAACCTGTAGCCGATAAAATTAACGGTAAGGAACCATTTATTTTACTTCAATCTAAAGATAATCGTTATGCTGCAACTGCTGGCTGTAACGGATTAGGTGGTGAGTTTTCCTTGCAAGCATATGGAAGGATAAAATTCACGCTAGGCATGTCAACCATGATGGCTTGTGAGCACATGGAAATTGAAACGGAACTTAAACGCGTGTTGAATACCACAGATAATTATAGCTTAAGTGGTGATGATTTATCACTGAACAAAGCAAGAATGGCACCGCTAGCTCGTTTTAAAGCAGTAAAATAAAATTTAAAATACTAACATTTTAGTCATAAAGAGGCCTGCAGCATCACTGATACTGCAGGCCTCTTTTGTTATTAATTTTCTTTATTCCAGTCGATCTTAGTCGATAAGTACATCAACACGGCGACCGTTATAAATAAGCCCACGCTTCCGAAAAGTAAAGCCATGTCCTGCAGTTGAATGATAACAAAGATGAAACTGTAAAACACGCAGAGGATACTTCCAAATAGCAAAGCAGGTTTTTTGTTATTAAGTAAAGTGGCCAGGAAACCGCTCACCAGGACCACGGTGGCTATAGAGGCAATCAGGTAAGCACTGTTAAAACCAACCTGCTCACTAAAGGCCAGCAACAAGGCATAATAAATAACCATTGCCGCACCAATAAGCACATAATGCAACAAATGCACTTTCTTTTTATTCAGCAGTTCAGTGAAAAATAGCGATAGGAACGTTAAAAGCACAACTAGGACCGAATACTTGGCAGAACGCATGGTCTTCTGGTACTGATCTACAGGTAATTTGAAATTCACACCGAAATAAGCATCGTTGGTCTGTTGATCAGCGTTAATCACAGCAGATGCGGAGCTAGGTGCCGGGTCTTTTGTCTTATCCTGGATCACCGTGTTTAATGCCGTGTTTTCTGCTACCCACTGCTGCGGGTAAGGACGGTTAAAAAAGGGCATTTTCCAGGTTGCACTGAAACCCGTTTCAGATACCTGCCGATCCTCTGGCAAATAACGGCCCGTAAAACTTGGGTTATTCCATTCGCCTTCCACTTTCACAACGGTACTTTTCCCCAGGTGCAGAAAATTAAGCGCATCGCTTCCCCTGAGGTCGAGATCAAAACTAAAGGGTAAAGCAGTATTTCGATCTTTACTCAGGTCTGGTAAAATGATCAGGTTATGGCTAAAAAGTTTTAAGGAGGTGAAATCTGGCTCCACCTGGTATAGCTGGCCCGCTAAATTAATAACCGGGTTGTTTTTCAGTCCCTTAAGGTCACTAAGGCCGACGGCTACTTTAACTTTGTCCCATTGAACCTGATCAGGATTGATACCCGATTTCTGTAATTCCAAAACACTAAATTTACCATTCACTTTTACACTTGCATTATAGACAACGGCATCATAAATGCCCCGGTGTCGCACTTCAGGATTTGTTTTACTGCTGATGTTTAAGGTTTCGGGAAGGATATATATATTCGATATCACTTCCTCATAACTTAATTTACCTGCGCTATCTTTTTGTTGAATCAAGGTTTTATAGGGTAATACCATCACCGGTCCCTGTACTAGCTGGCTGCCAGACCACTTGTCTGCTATTTCCTTGATTACATCTTCCTGTCTGTTTTGACGTTCTTGAATGAGCTCTTGAACTAAAACAGAAGGGATGAGCAGCACCAGGGTTAAAAACCCGATGACACCTAATCGGAATAAAACGGATTCATTGATCCAGTTGATAATTCCATCGTTTTTTGTTGATTGATTTTCCATGATTATAGTTTGAAAGTACTTTGAAATACAAAGTGTATAGATAAAAAAAAAGTTATTTCTTTTGTTGTTTTATTAAATCTTCAAGGGCATAAAGGTGCTTTTTAAATGCTTCACGGCCATTTGCAGAAGCCGCATATTGGGTATTCGGTTTACGGCCTACAAAACTTTTGCTCACGGTAATGTATTGCTCTTTCTCCAGAGCCTTTAAATGGGAGGCAAGGTTGCCATCAGTTGCATTCAATAGCTCTTTCAGCGAATTAAAATCATAATACGCATTAGCAACCAGCACGCTCATGATTTGCAGGCGTAGTCGGTTTTCAAAAGCTTTATCGAATTGTTCAAGTGTTACCTTCACTGTTTGTATTTAAAATGCATAATGGAACCATATAAGATGTGAAGGATGCCAAAGCCAAAAGCCCAAAATAGTAGCCCATAACCCGGTATGGCGGCAGAAAGCAAACCTAACACAATTTCACAAATGCCTAGCCATTTGACATCAGAAAAGGTATATTGACTACCAGCTACCAATGAAAGACCATAGAACAATAAGCAGGCAGGGGCCAGTAGATGGTAATTTCCTTGAGCTAATAAAATGACGATAAAGATGCCTCCGGTTGTTAAGGGCAGTGTCATATGAGCAAATAAACGTTTGCTTACCGGGTTCCAAAATGGCTGGCCTTCTTTTTTTGCTTGTCTTGACGATAAAAATAGACCTGTAGTAACTGACAGGATCAAAACAGTTAAAGCAATGACCACCAGACTAGGCCAGATTGCTGGTGCATAGGCATCAAAATTACCTTCCGTTAGTGCAGCCGGATTTTTGTAAAGTATCCGATAAGCAAAATAACTGCCCACCAATGCATAAATACCCGCCATTACTCCCGACAGTCCGCTAAGGGATATGAATTTAGAGGAGCGCTCCATAAGGGACCTTATAGAAGCTAATTCCGAATAAACATCTGTTTCTTTCATGTAAAAGTACTTTGTGATACAAAGCAACAAATTATGTTTGAAAGCTGCAAGAACTATTTTAAATTAAATATGTGATAGTATTTACACATATCGTCGCTATTGTCCGATAGCTTGTGCACCTTTGCGCCATATTTCAAAAGGCCCACTCTATTTGGCATATTTTGAAAGTATTTTCAATTTAAAATTACTTATGAATCCTACCGCTAAAGGTGTTTTGCTCGTTCTTTCTGGTGCCATCAGTTATGGCATCCTAGCTACTATAGTTAAATATTCAAATAATTTAGGCATGCATACAGGTGTTATTGTATTCATGCAATACCTGGTGGGCGCAATTGTACTTAGTTTTCTGGCAGGTATTAATCAGAAGAGGGAAGGTAATGTTATGCCAAGTGCTTCAGCAAAACTGAAATTGGTGATGTATGGTACGTCTGTTGGGATTACCAGTTGTTTGTATTATGTTTCTATTCAATATGTTCCTGTATCAGTGGGTATAGTATTGCTCATGCAGTCTATTTGGATGGGGGTTGTTCTGGAATTTATACTCACGAGGAAACCGGTTTCTACTTTAAAAATTGTGGCGGCTTTGATCACTATTTTTGGAACCGTGTTGGCATCTGATGTATTGTTTCAGACAGGGGAAGTCAGCTGGACTGGAATTATGTGGGGGCTGGCCGCTGCTGCATCTTATACTTTGTCTTTATATGCTTCGAGCACAATAGAAAAAAATGTACATAGTTATGTAAGAAGCCAATACCTTGTCATTGGTGGATTGCTTGCTGTGATTGTTTTTTGGAATACAGATATCACCAATAATTTCAATAGCATCAACATATTAATCAGTGGGGTAGTGCTAGCCATATTTGGTACCATATTGCCTCCCTTATTATTTACCAAGGGGATCCCTTATATTGGTTTAGGACTTGCCAGTATCCTGATTTCGGTAGAGATACCCATATCCATTACATCAGCACAACTGGTTCTAGGCGAGCAGGTATCGCTTACTCAATGGTTAGGGGTGGTAGTCATATTTATTTCTATCGTGCTGGCTAACTTAAAAACGATTAGCGAAAGCAGCCAAAAAACACCTGCTTAGCGTTTATAGCTTAACTATCTTCTTTCACCAATTTGTTGTCGCCACATAGAGTAATACAGCCCTTTGAGTTGTAAAAGTTCGTCATGGCTGCCCATTTCAGAGATCTTGCCTTTTTCTAATACATAGATCGTATCGGCATGCATGATGGTGGATAGCCTATGTGCAATCAGGATGGTCATTTGTTCACGCATGTTGGAAATATCCCTGATGGTAGCTGATATTTCCTCCTCGGTCAGGGAGTCAAGTGCAGAAGTCGCTTCATCGAAGATCAGCAAGCGCGGTTTTCTTAGCAATGCCCTGGCAATGGATAGACGCTGTTTTTCTCCTCCAGATAGTTTCATCCCGTTTTCACCAAGCACGGTGTCAATGCCATGGGATGCCCTTTGTATCAGTCCGGTAGCTGCCGCTTTTGCCAGTGCGTCCATCATATCAGCTTCTGTAGCCGTTGGGTTTACAAAGAGCATATTCTCCCTGATGGATCCGGCATATAACTGTGTATCCTGGGTAACAAAGCCTATTTGCCTGCGCATGGGGTTATAGCGGATCTGTGTGGAGTCTGTTCCGTTGAACATGATCTGTCCTTCAACGGGTAGGTAAAGTCCCACCAGAAGTTTGACCAGGGTAGATTTTCCAGATCCAGAAGGACCTACGAAGGCCGCAGTTTGCCCTCTTTCAATGCCAAAGGAAATGTCGTCTATGGCGTTATAACTAGAAGTTTTATGTTGGAAAACAACATTTTTAAACGCTAATCGCTCTAGTGGCCCCACCTCAATGGAGTTTTCCGGACGCAATTCTATTGATTTGTTCATCAGTGCATCAAAAGTTTTGAGCGAGGCATCGGCTTCCCGATAAAGAAGAATAAAATTACCCAGGTCCTGGAGCGGCGTAAAGATGGCAACCGATATAAACTGCATGGCAATCAGCTCTCCGGTAGTGAGCACCTGCCTGAAAATAAGCCACAATAAGATAAATAGTACAGATTGTTTAAGCAGGTTGAGTAGGTTTCCTTGTAAAAATGAAAGCAGACTGACCTTTCTTGCCTTTAGCATTTCCAGGTCAAATATCTTCAAGGTCTGGATATTCAGCCTCCGGATCTCCGAAAAGGTAAGTCCGAGACTTTTAACCAACTCGATGTTACGCAGGCTTTCCGTAATGATGCCTGCCTGACTGGTGGTCTGTCGGTTAATAGAACGTTGGATGGTTTTTATTTTCTTAGATATTAATCCGGTTAAGGAACCCAGTAACAACACCCCCACAAAAAATACAGGAACGAGTAACCAGTTTTTGTTGATGCTGTACCAGATCAGGAAACAAATACCCACTGTAGAAGAAAAAAGAATATTGATAAAGGCATTAATAAAGCGCTCTGCGTCGGTTTTTACTTTTTGAAGTACGGAGAGGGTGGTTCCACTGCGACTTTCTTCGAATTCCTGGAAAGAAAGTCGCAGCGTTTGTTTCAAGCCGTCATTGAAGATGCCCATGCCGAAGCGTGCAACAGCTTTGCGGGTCGTAAATTCCTGGATGGACTTAAAAAGTTTGGCCAGTACTGCAATACCCAAAGCGATTAATAGCCAATAGGTGACTTCAGTGATGAGCTGCTGTTCACTTAGGTTATTTTTGTTGGTGGAGTAGTCGTCGATAATGCGCCCAAAAATAATCGGATCCAAAAGATTCAGTAATTGTGCTACACCTGCCAGCACCAGGGATAAGGCAATTAATGAACCATGTGGTTTAAGGTATTTCCAGAGTATCTTCATCAGGGTGATTTAGGAAGCAAATCACTAAGGTAAGTAACTGGTGCGGGAAATCAATGGTTTGGATGATCACCTGATGTTATGCTAATTTTTATTCCTAGAAATAAGCAAAAAATAAAAAGAGTACACCTATTTTAGTAGTCATCAACCTAACCCATCACATTATGGATCAGAAAATTATCAACCTGTACGATTCGTACACACACAGCCAGCTAAGCAGAAAAGAATTCATTAAAAAATTATCTATTTTAACTGGAGGCACAGCGATGGCCTTGACCATGTTGCCCTTGCTGGAGAATAATTATGCTGCTGCAGCATCGTTGGTAGACGACAGTCAGCTAGAGACCGAAACCATAACATATAAAGGAGTAAATGGCGAAATGAAAGGTTTTATGGCGAAACCTAAAAACGGCAAAAACTTAGGCACAGTACTGGTGATTCATGAAAATCGTGGGCTGAACCCGCATACCATTGACGTGACGAAACAGGTTGCTGCCGAAGGGTTTCTGGCATTAGGTTTAGATGCCTTATCGGTTACTGGCGGTACACCAGCAGATGAAGATAAAGCACGGGAAGAAATAGGTAAACTTGACCCTGCTGCCAATCTTCAAAACTTTATTCTGGGCCTGGATTATTTAAGGAAACGGAAAGATGGGAATGGTAAAGTGGGTTGCGTGGGATTTTGCTGGGGTGGGCGCATGGCGAACCTGCTAGCGGTAAACGACCCTAACTTACAGGCGGCTGTGGCTTATTATGGATCACAGGCAGAGGTAGCCGATGTTCCGAAAATTAAGGCATCGCTGATGTTGCATTATGCCGGTCTGGATGAACGGATCAATGCGGGAATTCCGGCTTATGAGGCCGCATTAAAACAAAGCAGTATTGATTACCAACTTTTTATCTATGAAGGTGTTAATCATGCATTTAACAACAATACATCACCCACAAGGTATAATGAAGCGGCTGCTAAGCTTGCCTGGGGTAGAACAATTGATTTATTTAAGACGAAATTAAAGTAAATCCGTCCTGGTTTGCAAATTCCTTTTAAATGTGCTATCATATGGCTTTACTGATAGAAGAAAAAGTATGTTTAGAAAACTAGTTGCTATAGAACCCTTGAGTTTAAACCCATCAGCAGAAGAAAAGCTGTATGACTTTGCAAAAGAGGTAGTTATTTATCGTGACATCCCAGCAAATGCGGAAGAAATGGCTTTTCGCATTGGTGATGCAGATGCGGTATTATTAAGTTATACCTCAAGTCTTGGTTCCGAAACATTAAGTAAATGCCAACAGGTGAAATATATTGGCATGTGCTGTTCTTTATATTCTGCAGAAAGTGCAAATGTGGATATCCATTACGCCAACGCACGTGGCATTACGGTTACAGGCATCCGGGATTATGGTGATGAAGGCGTTGTGGAATATGTGGTCAGCGAACTAGTACGCTGCTTGCATGGTTTTGGACGCGATACGGAAGGTAAGCCGGTGGCGCCATGGGATGGTGTGGCTAGAGAAATTACTGGATTAAAAGTTGGCATTGTAGGCCTGGGTGTATCTGGTGGTATGGTAGCTGATGCCTTAAATTTTTTTGGCGCTGATATCTCCTATTTCTCCCGCACCGAAAAACCGGGCGCCGCGGAAAAAGCTTACCACTTTTTGCCTTTAAAAGAGCTGCTTAAAAAAAATGAAGTGGTGATCACTTGTTTGAATAAAAACACGATCCTGTTGAAGGAAGAAGAATTTGCACAGCTGGGGAATCGTAAAATATTGTTTAATACCGGACTTTCGCCTGCATGGGAGGAAGCGCCTTTTGCTAAATGGATTGCCCAGGATAACCGCTGTTATTGCGACACCATCGGTGCTTTGGGTGGCAGCCAATTTTTAGGTCATCCGCATGTGCATTGCATGGAAATCTCGGTTGGCCGTACTCGCCAGGCCTTTGACCGCCTGAGCGAAAAAGTCCTGGCCAATATGGCGTCCTATCTTAAAACACAATAGGCGAAGTTATGTTGCGCAGCGTATTTACTACGCTCCAGCCGGCAATTTGTGCTGTTTTGCTATATACATCAATCACCGCATGGACCTGATCACTTTTAATCTCTATGCGGTGGTCATCGCCAACAAAATTAGGTGTTGAGGTCACTGATACTTTCATCTCTGTTGGTCCAACAGAAGCTAATGAGGCGGCCACGGCCACATTTACGCTGGTCGGGAATAGGGCAATGGCTTCTTTGGCATTACCTTCGAATACTTTTCGCTGCTCGGTTTGCAGGGATTCATCATAAATTGATGATTTCCTTAAAGATTGAGGCCCTTTTTCGGTGGAGAAAGAGGCACTGCAATTGCCCATTAAAGATACGGTACGTAATACATCAAATCCACCAATAGCACCAGAAACCAAATGGACGCGTGTTTGGTTTTCAAGCGCTACTTTTTTAACTTCTTCGTAAAAATCGGTATCTGCAAATACTCCAATAGAAAGGGTAACAATAGAAGATCCGTTTTTTAAAGCAGGCAATGCCAGTGACCGCATAGAATCAGGTGAAGCCATTTCCAGGATGTAATCTGGTTTAAGGGAGAGCAAATCTTCCAGGTTTTCACAAGGTGTACATAGATTACCTGGATTGGCATGTTGTACTTTTTCGGCAATAGCTTTTGCTTTGTCTATGCTGCGTGAGAAAGTTCCAATTAATTTATAATCAGGCAGTAAACCTGCAATTAAAGCGTCGGTAACCAGGGTGGCGAGTTTGCCACAGCCTACAATAGCCAATGTTTTTGTGCTCATTGTGACAACATAACGTTTTTTTTAGCAAATGCCAAGTTGAAAGGAGTATGGTCTATGAGGAGTTTGTTTTACATTTGTATTGCCGGTTTAGCTGAATAAAGC
Organism: Pedobacter sp. CAN_A7; assembly: GCF_015752175.1. Taxonomy (NCBI): domain Bacteria; kingdom Pseudomonadati; phylum Bacteroidota; class Sphingobacteriia; order Sphingobacteriales; family Sphingobacteriaceae; genus Pedobacter; species Pedobacter sp. CAN_A7. The sequence continues at coordinate 177,944 of NZ_JADOUW010000001.1, forward strand.
TTGTAAAGTGAATGCTGCCCGGTTAATTATAAAATACATATTCATGAAAGATCAATTAAATACTTTACTTGCCGGTTTAAAAGCCAATACCATTCCATTCTCTTCGGTAATTACATTTATTGAAACATACTATACTCACCAACCCACTGCCTTTAAAAATGGGGATACTTATAATGAAGCTACGCAAAATCAGGGTAGTGCAAAAGTTTTTGCTTTTGCGCAAATCAATAACCTGAATGCGGCAGAAACCCTTACGCTATTTGCCGAGCATTACCAGGCCGTATTAGCACAACCGGACGCAACAGATCACCAAAATATCAGGCAATTTATGTCAAATGGCTGGGATGGTATTCAGTTTGAAGGGACAGTGCTAACTGCTATTTCAGCCAATTAAACTATACTATTTAACCAGCAACCAACCAAAACCATGAAAGCCATTTTAATCAACGAATTCGGGGATGCCAATAAATTACACATCGCCACTGTAGAAATGCCTCCTTATGGCCATGACCAGCTACTAATAAAGGTAATAGCAGCAGGACTAAATCCTGTGGACGCCAAGATCCGTTCAGGGAAACATGTGTCCTGCAGTAGTTTGCAGCTACCAGCTGTTCTAGGAAAAGATATGTCTGGAATTATTGAGGCTATGGGTAAAAATGTGCAAGGTTTTGCTGTGGGGGATGAGGTTTTTGGTTGCATTTCCAATACTTACAGTGAATATGTAGTTACCCATCCGGATGCTGTGGTTAAAAAACCAGAAAATGTTTCTTTTGAAGAGGCAGCAGCGGTTTCTTTAGCTGGATTAACAGCTTACCAGGCTATTCATGAACATTTAAAGGTAAAGGCCGGTCAGCGGGTATTAATCCAGTCGGCAGCAGGGGGCGTCGGCCACTTAGCCTTACAATTCGCCAAGATAAGTGGTGCCTGGGTGAGTGGTACGGCTTCTGGTAAAAACCTGGATTTTTTAAAAGACTTAGGACTTGACCAGCCCATTGATTATATGGAGGAGAGATTTGAAACCATTGCCACTGACCTTGATGCTGTTATGGATACTATGGGAGGCGAAGTCCTCTATCGTTCAATTGCTTGTGTTAAACCTGGTGGAAGGGTGGTTTGTCTGCCATCCTTTACTAAAGATGATCCTAAAGCCATTGAACTGGCACGGGAGCGTGGAGTAGAGCTGATCTGGTTTATGATGACAGCTCATCAAGAAACATTGCAACAAATTGCAGGTATGCTAAAAGAGGGCCAGCTTAATGTGGAAGTTTCAAAAGTGTTCGCCATGGAAGAAGTTGTCCAAGCCCATCATTTGATAGAAACGCAAGGCGTTCGTGGAAAAGTGGTGATTAAAATAAGCTAAGCTGGTCACCCGCCATCGCTGCCTTCGACCGCTCTGTTAAGTCGACGAAATTAGAAAGTGATATACCCAGTAACCTGATTTTCTGATCTTCAGAAAAAGTGTTCGTTAACAATTGTTTGGCTGTAGTGCTGATGGTTTCCAGATCGCCAACAGGGAATGGGAAGGACCTGTTCCTTGTTATTTGCGTAAAATCATTGTATTTTACTTTCAATGTGATGGTGCGCCCTTTCAGGTTTTTTCTGGCTAAACGGTCGCAAACCAGTTCGGCTATACGGTCTAGTTCGTTTTCCAACTCTTCCATCGTAGATAGGTCATGCGCAAAGGTGTCTTCAGCGGCCAACGATTTTGTTTCCCTATGGGGCCGAACTTCACGGTGATCGATACCACGCACAATCTGGTAATAGAACCGGCCTGATTTTCCAAACCTCCAGGTTAGTTGTTGTTCCGTGAGGTTCTTAAGGTCGGCACCGTTATGTATGCCCATCGACTTCATTTTGGCGGCAGTTACTTTGCCCACGCCATGAAATTTTTCAACCGGTAGTTTTTCCATGAAAGCCTCAACGGCAGAGGGACCAATAAACTTTAATCCATCGGGTTTATTGATATCCGAAGCTATTTTTGCAACAAACTTATTGATTGATACGCCCGCAGAAGCTGTTAACTGCAGTTCATTCTTAATGGCTGTCCTTATTTGCGCTGCTATTTCAAGTGCTGAGCCAATGTTTAATTTATCATGAGTAACATCCAAATATGCTTCATCAAGGGACAAGGGTTCAACCAGATCAGTGTAGCGGTGAAAGATCTCCCGAATTTTTTGAGAAACCTCTTTATAAGCATCAAATCTGGGTCTGACAAATAAAGCTTGTGGACAACGTTGGTAGGCGGTTCTTGATGGCATGGCCGAGTGGATACCGTATTCGCGAGCTTCATAACTGGCTGCAGCAACCACACCCCGGCCTTCGGGCTGGCCACCAACAACCAAAGGTTTACCGCGGTATTCTGGGTGGTCCCGCTGCTCGACCGATGCATAAAATGCATCCATGTCAATATGAATGATTTTGCGGTTATTTAAAGTTTCGTCCGCCATAAAAATTTCCTTTCTCCTAAATGGCTATTGAAGTCAAAACTATGTTTTGTTACCAAATGTACCAATTACCTTCAAGTTGTTTGTCATTTACAAGTAGCCATCTTTATCTTCTGTACTGATAAAACAACAAGTAAAATATTTATCTTTAATTAAATAATACCCTGATGACAGCATTACAAAAGGTCTATCAACATCCCTTGTTAAAGCCTCAAGATCTTGAAATCATCTTTGAAGCGCATCATAAGTTTAATTTCCAAAAGGGAGATTTTCTGCTTAAAAAAGGGCAAGTGGCTAATGCCTATTATTGTGTGTCAAATGGCTTAATCAGGTCTTTTGTATACGATTATGATGGCCACGATATTACCACAGGATTTATAGGAATTAATGAGATTGCTATTGATGTAGCATCCTTGTTTCGCAGGATCCCCACGATCGAATATTTCCAGGCAGTAACCGATGGTGAATGTTATTCAATAGATTTAGAAACCTTTCAGGGGTTATACCATTCCATGAAAGGGCTAAATGAATGGGGCCGTGAATGGATGTCTGAAAGCTTATTTCAACTGAAACAGCGATCCATTTCTATGATTTCAGATTCGGCAAGTGAGCGCTATAAAAGTTTACAACGTCAGCATCCCCATATTCTACAACAAGCCCCATTAAAATTTATTGCCAGTTATCTAGGGATAACTGACACCTCCTTAAGCCGTATCAGAAAAGAACTGGTAAAAGATACATAGCCTGTGTTTCTTGTCATAAGGCAAGAGGATTGCTAACGAATTGATTTAATTTTGATTAGCAGAAATAAACTTAACAATCAAAACTTAGATCATATGGAAAGAATGCAGTTTAAAACAGACATCCAGGCAGACGTCGCCAAAGTTTATCAGACCATGCTGGAAAATGAAGGATACCGTCAATGGACAAGTGTTTTTAATCCTACTTCGGATTTCGAAGGCAGTTGGAATAAAGGCGAAAAAATTTCTTTTGTTGGCACCAATAAAGAAGGTAAAAAAGAGGGGATGGTGGGCTTGATTAAAGAGCATATCCCTCAAGAATTTGTTTCTATAGAATACATTGCCATGGTGGATGGGGATAAGGAAGTGAAAGATGGCCCCCATGTAGAAGATTGGATAGGGGCCTATGAAAACTATACGTTTACAGGTGATAATGGCCAATCTACAGTAACTGTTGAAGTAGATGTGAACGAGCAGATGGTTGATTATTTTAAAACGACTTATCCAAAAGCTTTAAAAAAGCTGAAGGAAATTTGTGAGGCATAAAGGCTTTAAAGTTTATAAACACCTTAATTAAATTTTATGAAACAATTAATCACCGGAATACTTCTATTTGTTGCCGTTGGCCATACTTTCGCACAGCGGAAGGCTACAACGGATACCTTAGCAGCAACCTCTGTAAATGGAAAAGAATTTATGGTTAGCTACTATCAGCAAACATTTGATGCATTGAAGAAAAGTATAGATGGCCTGAGTGCAGCGCAACTGCAATTTAAACCTGCAGACGACAAGTGGTCCATTAGTCAATGCCTTGACCATATTTTACTCACCGAAAAAGCCCTTTTTGATTATGCTAAACAAGGTATGGAAAAGGCAGCTAATCCAGAACGGAAGAAAGACGTGAAGGTCAAAGATGAGGAGTTGATCAAAGGGATGAACGACAGGACTTCGAAAGCCAAAGCACCAGAAAACATCGTGGGGAAAGGCACTTATACTCAGCCGGCTACTGCCCTTGCTGATTTGCAAAAAAGCAGGGAGACTATATTAACTTACCTTAACCAATTTTCAGTCGATGATATGCGCAACCGCGTCAACGATTCTTATTTCGGGCCTGTTGATGCTTACCACGGTTTTTTATACATTGCTGCACATACATCCAGGCATACGGCACAAATTGAAGAAATTAAAGCAGACCCTAATTTCCCAAAGTAATGAAAAATACAGTTTATCCTTGCCTTTGGTTTGATAACCAGGCAGAAGAAGCCGCGGCATTCTATACAGATACCTTTCTAAACGCCAAAATTAAAGCAAGTAACCCAGTAGTTGTTACCCTTGATATCAATGGCAAACAGTTTATCTTATTAAATGGTGGCCCAGCTTATAAACCCAATCCATCGATCTCCTTTTTTAACGTTTGTGAATCAGCACAAGAAGTGGAGCAGCGCTGGAATAAACTTAGTGAGGGAGGAAAGGTGATGATGCCACTCGATGTTTATCCATGGAGTGATAAATATGGCTGGGTACAGGATAAATATGGAATTTCCTGGCAGCTGGCATTAGGCAAACCTGAGGAAAAAGCTGATTTATTCCCATCCTTGTTATTTACAGGTGAGCAAAATGGACAAGCAGAAAATGCAATCAATTTTTACACCTCTCTATTTAAAAACTCTGCTATTGAAGTGATAGCCAGGTATGAGCCTGGCGACAACGATATAGAAGGCCACATAAAATACGGCGAGGTTTTCCTCGATGGTAGCCGCATGGCGGTCATGGAAAGCGCAATGGAGCATGATTTCGCTTTTAACGAAGGGCTCAGCCTGGTGGTGGAGTGTGATACTCAGGAGGAAATAGATTTTTATTGGCTTAACTTAACCGAAGACGGTATGGAAGGACGCTGTGGCTGGTGTCGAGATGCTTTCGGTGTATGGTGGCAAATAGTACCTTCCATTTTAGTTCCGCTGATGAGCGACCCAGATAAGGCGATCAAGGTTACAGAAGCTTTTTTGCAAATGACAAAGTTTGATATCGAAGCCATTAAACAAGCTGCTGCATAAAAAATACCTGCGATAAAGAGAGGTTTATAAAACTATATCGCAGGTATTTAACTAAAAACAGTATTATTTATTTAACACGTTCAACATATTCTCCTGTGCGGGTATCAACTTTAACCTTATCACCCTGGTGTACAAACAAAGGAACTTTAATCTCTACGCCAATTTCAGTTGTTGCATATTTTTGTGCTCCTGATGAAGTATCGCCTTTAACAGCGGGCTCCGCGTAAGTGATTTCTAACTCCACAAAATTTGGAGCCTGTGCCATAATTGGTTCTTCGCTTTCGAAAGAAACAATCACATCCATACCTTCTTTTAAAAATTTTGCAGAAGTGCCGAATAATGCCTTAGCTACATTGAACTGGTCAAAAGTAACATTGTCCATTACGACAAAGTAGTCGCCTTCTTCGTATAAATATTGGAAGTCATTTGTTTCCACACGGCAAATTTCTACTTGCTCATCAGTTGCTAAACGAGCTTCTACAATTTTACCAGTTTTAATGTTACGGAATTTACCTAAGTAGAAAGCTCCACCTTTACCAGGTGTACGATGTATGATTTCTAAAACGATTACCAGTTCATTGTTAAATCGTAATGTATTACCAACTTTAATTTCTGATGCCTTTGCCATAAAGAATTTAATTGTAAAAAATTTGCACAAAGATATATGCTTTTTTGACTATTTATAATTGAAAGTGATAAGTAATGCTTATTGGTGTCTTTGAGGTGTTTTTTGTCGCAATACCCCCTAATGATGTCGCTTTCAAGCCTCATCCTTAGCCTAACATCCCGTATCTTTAATTAGCGTTTAAAGGCAAATGCAAGTTGGTAAAGCATCCTGAATTTACTGGCAATTGCAGCTGCTTTTAATTATAAATACTAGTCAGATTAAATGAAAGGTTATGAAAACTAAAGATTTAATGGAATTCTCCATAGGGATATTAAATGTTACCTTGACATTTAATAAATATATCTCTAGCTTAGGCCTATGGTAAGGAACAATCGTCGTCGTTTTTATGGTATTTTAGTCTTGCTTCTCCCAATAGTTGGCACGCAGGCACAAACAGGGAAATTGCAAGCTTTTCCTTTAGCCTCGGTCAAGCTATTAAATGGCCCTTTTCTGCAGGCACAACAAACTGATAAAAAATATATGCTGGCCATGGATCCGGATCGCCTATTGGCACCTTTCCAAAGAGAATCAGGACTGGAACCAAAAAACACAAGTTACGGCAATTGGGAAAACACAGGTCTGGATGGTCATATCGGGGGCCATTACTTGTCTGCCTTAGCTAATATGTATGCCGCTACTGGCGATGCCAATGTGAAAGCAAGGTTAACATATATGCTCAATGAGCTGGAAAAATGCCAGCTGGCTAATGGTGATGGTTATATTGGAGGGGTGCCAGGTGGCAAGGCCATTTGGAAAGATATTGCTGCAGGTAAAATAAAGGCGGCTAGCTTTTCGCTCAATGATAAATGGGTGCCGCTGTATAACATTCATAAAACTTATGCCGGACTTATCGATGCTTATCGACATACGGGTAATGAAAAGGCTAAAAGTATGTTGCTTAAATTTGCCGAATGGGCTTACCACTTAACAGCAGGTCTTTCAGACCAGCAGATCCAGGAATTATTACTAAGTGAATATGGTGGTTTAAATGAAGTTTTTGCTGATGTGGCGGAGATTTCCGGTGAGGAGCGTTACCTCAAGTTGTCACGTCAGTTTTCACAGCGCTTGATTTTAGATCCGCTGTTAAAGCAAAAGGACGTGTTAACGGGCATGCATGCCAATACACAAATACCTAAGGTGATTGGCTATATGCGGGTAGCTGAACTTACTGGTGATTCGGACTGGGCTGGTGCTGCTGATTTTTTTTGGAATACGGTGGTGAATAAAAGAACCGTATCTATAGGTGGGAACAGTGTCCGTGAACATTTTCATCCAGTCGACAATTTCTCTTCCATGATGGAATCGCGGGAAGGACCTGAAACCTGTAATTCCTATAACATGCTGAAACTAAGTAAACAGCTGTTCCTAAACCACCATACAGCTCCATATATGGATTATTATGAGCGTACGGTGTATAATCATATTCTTTCTTCACAACATCCAGACGGTGGTTTTGTCTATTTCACCCCCATGCGTCCAGGCCATTACCGGGTGTATTCTCAGCCACATGAAGGCTTCTGGTGCTGTGTAGGTTCAGGGTTGGAAAATCATGGTAAATATGGAGAGCTGATTTATGCGCATCAGGATAAATCATTGTATGTTAATTTATTTATGGCTTCTGAGTTAACTTGGAAGGAGCAGGGATTAAAACTTGTTCAGCATACCACTTTCCCGGAAAGTGAACATTCAAGCCTTACGTTAACGCTCGATAAACCTGCAAAATTTACCATTCATTTTAGGTATCCGAGCTGGGTAGCTCCTGAGAAAATGAAGCTTAGCATTAATGGCAAAGAGCAGCAGCTAATTAAAGATTCAGCTTCGTATGTCAGTATAAAACGACAATGGAAAAACGGCGACCGGATCAACATTACCCTGCCAATGCATACCCAGGCAGAATTTTTGCCGGATCAGAGTGATTGGGTGTCATTTGTGCACGGGCCAATGGTGTTGGCCGCTGCCACAGATAACAACGATATGACTGGTTTAAAAGCTGACGGCAGCAGGATGGGGCATATTGCTTCTGGCCCTCTAATGTCATTAGACGAGGCTCCTTTAATTGTGTCTTCTAAAGCTGCGCTGGTCAAAGGCCTAATAAAATCAAAGAAAGGACCGCTAACTTTTAAGGCACCATCCCTTATTCATCAGCAGAAATATAAGGACCTCGATTTAGTGCCATTTTATAAACTTCATGATACCAGGTACACCATTTACTGGCCGTATACCAGCCCGGATCGATTAGATGGCTTATTAAGCGCAGTGAAAAAAAGAGAAATAGCTGCTGCGGCACTGGAAGCGCAAACCGTCGATCAGGTCAATACGGGTCAACAACAACCTGAATCAGATCATCAATTTAAAAGTGAAAACGCTGAAAACGGCTTATTCATGGAGCGGCATTTCCGTACCGGAAAAGGGTGGTTTAGTTATGTGCTTCGAAACCCTAAAGGCTTAGCTAAAAAACTCAGGTTAACTTATTTTGGTGCGGAGAAAGATAGAAATTTTGATATTTTTATCAATAATATCCTCATTAGCCATGTTGAATTAGACGGCACCAAAGGTCGGGATTTTGTAGATGTAGACTATCAGCTTCCAGCGGGGATAAATGCAAAGGAATTGGAGGTGAAATTTGTAGCCAAAGAAAAATCAGCTATTGCCAATATTTTTGAAGTGAGGTTAATGAAGTAAAAAAAATGTGTTCAGAAAATCACGACTAAATATGAAACCACCATCAAGCAGCCCCAGGTCTGGCCAAACAAAATTGTTCAGTGCAGCAGTAATTGTCGCATCCCTGGGTTATTTTGTAGACATTTACGACCTCTTGCTGTTTAGCATTGTACGGGTATCAAGTTTGCAGTCTTTGGGTTTAAATCCACAACAGGTTACCGATAGCGGATTGTTATTGTTAAATATTCAAATGATAGGCTTGTTGTTAGGTGGTATCTTTTGGGGTACACTTGGCGATAAAAAAGGCCGTTTGTCGGTGCTCTTTGGTTCCATTTTTCTCTATTCCCTGGCTAATATTGCAAATGGCTTTGTCACTTCTGTGGAAGCCTATGCGTTGTGGCGTTTTATTGCCGGTTTTGGCTTGGCAGGTGAACTTGGCGCGGGCATTACGCTGGTCGCAGAATTGATGCCTCGAGAAAAACGCGGTTATGCCACAACGGTAGTGGCTACGGTAGGCGTAAGTGGGGCAGTAGCTGCATTTTTTATTGCGCAATATTTTGACTGGCGTACATCTTATTTTATTGGTGGAGGTTTGGGACTTTCCTTATTGTTTCTCCGGATAGGTGTTGCGGAATCCGGGCTATTTGGAAGGGCCACACAAACTGATGTAAAAAGAGGTGATTTCTTCTATTTATTTGCGGATAAAAAACGGCTTTACAAATACATTAACTGTATTGTAATTGGTGTTCCCTTGTGGTTTGTAGTGGGTATTCTCATCACGTTGTCGCCAGAATTTGGCAGGGCACTTGGTGTTAAAGGGGTGGTTGATGCCGGCGTTGCCGTAGCATGCTGTTATGCGGGACTTGTACTTGGTGATATCGCCAGCGGTTTATTAAGTCAGTACCTTAAAAGCCGCATCAAGGTAGTTTACACTTATTTAGTGTTGTCATCTATAGCCATTACGGCTTATTTTATGATGCAGAATGTGGAGATTTTTACCTTTTATGTTGTCTGCACATTTCTCGGATTTACGGTAGGGTACTGGGTGATTTTTATGACCATTGCAACGGAACAATTTGGAACTAATATCCGCGCAACAGTAACCACAACAGTGCCTAATTTTGTAAGAGGGGCAGTAGTGCCCCTCTCGATCCTTACACAATTGTTGAAAAATCTATTTGATGGAAATATTGTATACGCAGGTATTGTTGTTGCCATCGTGAGTATATTGGTTGCTTTTCTTGCCCTCCGCAAAATGGACGAGACTTTTTCCAAAGACCTCGATTATACCGAATAAGCTGTTTTAGTAATGTCCACGGATTTGATCCTTGATTTTGGAGTCATATAATTCTCTCAGTGCTTTGTGAGTTTCATTTGAAAGCGGGTCTAATGGAGACGCTTCTACGTTACTTTGCACATGATTCACTTTTGACGCTCCCGGGATCACGGTTGTTACTTCCGGATGATCAAGAATCCACCGAATAGACCATTGTGCCATCCTTTCATCAGGAAGTAAGGTTTTTATGGCGGTACTCAACTTTATACCTTCCTTAAATTCAATACCCGAAAACGTTTCTCCGGCATTAAACTGGTCGCCGTTTGCATTGAAATTTCGGTGATCATTATTAGCAAAACTGGTATCTTCTTTAAATTTACCACTTAACAAACCACTGGCCAGGGGCACGCGGATAATTAATGCCACACCTTTCTCTTTTGCTTTGGCGAATATTTCATCAGCCACATGTTGACGAAACAGGTTGAATATCATTTGTAACGATGCCAGACCTTCCTGTTTCAAACATATAAGCGCTTCTTCACTTGTTTCCACACTCGCACCAAAATGTTTAATCAGTCCTTCGCTTTGTAAACGCCTCAAATGGTCAAAGACTTCTCCCGAACGCAGTTCTTCAGTGGGGATGCAGTGTAATTGTTGCAAAAATAATTGCTTCAAACCTAAGTGTTGCAAGGATTCTTCGGTTTGCTTTTTCATGGCTTCATAACTGAAGTTCTGTGGCCAGCCATTTTCATGGTCGCCGCGCCGACCTAGTTTCGTTGCCACATGTATTTCATGTCCGGCAGTTTTAAGGAACTTGCCAATTAGCTGTTCGCTCACACCCATGCCGTAAACATCAGCCGTATCAATAAAATTACCACCTGCATCAACGTAAGCTTGCAAAATGTTCAGTGCAGCATCTTGATCAACTGTTCCCCAATCAGCACTCCCTAACTGCCATGTTCCTAATCCAACTTCTGCAATGTTTGTATCTCTAAAGGGTCTAAAATTCATGTAAATGTATTTATGGTAATATGATTTTATTTAATATAACAATTTGCCAGGCATTTGTTTGATTGTGAATTGTAGAAATAATCTTGTAACGAAACAAACCCAACTAAATTATTTACATCCCAATATCTGTGTGGCGCCAATCTATATTTTTTGAAACACCTATATTCGATAAACCAAATATTTATATCATAATGACCAAGATTCGAAAACAAACTAAATTTACCAGCGCCTTACCCTTCGTTTTTATGCTATTATTTGCAGTATCAAGCCTACCCGCTATGACACAGTCTACAAAATATCAGGAGCGGGTAGATGTACTGGTCGACAATATTGACCAGCACTTTAAAGCCGGGATAACAGGTTTATATTACGAGACAGCCGATCGTGTTCAAAAAGACAATCCACATTCCTGGTTATGGCCACTTTGTGCGTTGCTGCAGGCCAGTCATGAAGTTGATGTGGTGATGCCTGGTAAAAAACACATGGAACCGGTGGTGAAAGCCATTGACCAATATTATAGTCCGGTTGTACCTGTAGCTTACCAGGATTATGTAACTGCAGAACGGAAAAGTTCGCGGTTTTACGACGATAACCAGTGGATTGCCATTACCTATCTGGATGCTTACCAGCGTAATCCCGATCCTAAATACCTACAGGCATCGGTAATGATACACGATTTCATGATGACCGGTTTGGATACTGTAGCTGGTGGAGGACTTTACTGGAAGGAGGGTGAGTTGGATAGCAAAAACACCTGTTCAAATGGCCCGGCAATTTTAATCGCTCTGCAGCTTTATAAAGTAACTAAAGAAAAAAAATACCTGGAAACTGCCATGTCCGTGTATAACTGGACGAATAAAACTTTGCAGGCCCCGAATGGATTGTTCTATGACGCAATTAAAATTCCTTCCTTAAAAATTGACCAAACTTTTTTTACTTATAATGCTGGTAGTATGATGCAGGCTAATGCTTTATTGTATAATATAACTAAGGATAAGAAATATTTATTGGAAGCTCAACGCATTGCAACAGCGGCAAAGACACATTTCTTTAAAAATAATCGCTTGCCTAAAGACTATTGGTTTAATGCGGTGCTGTTAAGGGGATGCCAGGAGCTTTATAGCATTGATAAAAACTGGGGCTGGATCGACTTCTTTGTCACAGATGCTGATGCCATTTGGGCACAACGAGACGCGCAAAATTTCTTAAAGGATGGTCAGCATAAGGCACTAATTGATCAGGCTGGCATGCTGGAAATATATGCACGATTGGCTCAACTGGTAAAATAAAATTATAATGCTTTAAACTCTCCAACTTGCTCAAGTTTCTGTTATTAAACTGGAAGCGTAACTTTGGAATAATTTAAAGACATCATCATGGACAGGTTGACAAACATATTTAAACAATCTACCTTTAAAAAAGGGATTGTAGTACCGAGTCTGATTTTTATACTTTCCATAACGTTTCTATCCAGCTTCTTTCCTGGGCAGACTGCCTATTATTTAGGGATAGTACAGGAATGGATATTTATTAACCTCAACTGGGTATACGTTTGGTCAGTAACCATATTTGTAATATTTCTGTTGTTTCTATTGTTTAGTAAGTTTGGATCCATCCGACTGGGCGAGTATGATGCTGACCCGGAGTACTCTTTTTTTTCGTGGATATCTATGCTCTTTGCCGCAGGAATGGGTATTGGACTGATGTATTTTGGTGTAGCAGAACCCATGGCACATTTTTCAGATCCTACCTTCGCCGGTATTGAAGAGACTCAACGTGCAAGGAATGCCCAGCTTTTTACTTTTTTTCACTGGGGTATTCATGCCTGGGCAATTTATGGCGTGGTAGGTTTGTCGCTTGCTTATTTTGCCTATCGCTTTCGCTTACCACTTTCACTCCGCAGTTGCTTTTATCCGATTTTAAAAAATAAGATCAATGGTCCGGCGGGCGATGTGATTGATACATTCGCCTTATGCAGTACTTTTTTTGGTATAACAACAACCCTGGGTTTCGGCGTAGTACAACTAACAGCTGGACTTGTTGAATTAGGGTTGATAGCTGGCACCGGCTTCGGTTACCAGGTGGGTATTGTTGCAGTGGTCATGACCGTTGCCATCTTATCAGCCACTTCCGGGGTAAACAAAGGAGTGAAACTGCTCAGTCAGATTAATATCGTCTCGGCAATACTGCTAATGGCGTTTATTCTTATTTTTGGACCAACAATCTATCTTTTAGGTACCTTTTCTGAAGGAATTGGATACTATATCACCAGCTTCTTTACCTTAACATTTAATACGCATGCCTATGACCCGGCAAGTCAGCCGTGGTATTTCAGTTGGACAATTTTATACTGGGCTTGGTGGATTTCCTGGTCGCCATTTGTAGGACTGTTTATTGCTAAAATATCCCGTGGACGCACTATTCGCGAATTTATCGGCGCCGTACTGGTCATCCCAACTATCTTTAACTTTATTTGGATGACGATTTTTGGTAATAGTGCCATTTGGGTGGACAGAAATATCGGAAATAAAGTGTTAAGTAGTATTGCTAACAACACCGATGAACTGCTGTTCCGGTTCCTGGATTATTTTCCCGTCTCTGGAGTAACCAGTTCACTTGCCATATTTATCATTGTCGTTTTCTTTATCACGTCTGCCGATTCAGGTATTTATGTAATGAATAGCATAGCAACAAATAATGCTGCAAAGTCGCCTAAATGGCAACTGATCTTTTGGGGCGTCTTGTTATCAATTTTAGCGCTGGTATTGCTCAATGCCGGCGGGCTTCAGGCACTTCAAACACTAACCCTGATTACGGCTTTACCCTTCTCCATCATCATGTGTTTATTCTGTTACAGCCTCATCAAGGGTTTGGTTTTAGATCATAATTATTACGCCAGGGGTTATTCTCCTGCAGCAAACAACTGGTCGGGAGAATTTTGGAAAGAGCGGCTTCAACACATCCTTTCTTATAAAAACCGTCCTGCAGTGGAAAAATTTCTACAGCAATGGGTTCGCCCGGCTTTAGAAGACCTTGCTGAAGAATTCAATAATAAGGGCATTACAGCAGTCGTGCAAATTAATGAAAAACCAATGGAGGTGCAACTGACTATCAAACATGATGTTATTGAGGATTTCACTTATGGGGTGAGGTGTCAATCGAAATTGATTTCTGATTTTTTAGTGAATGAAGAGAATATTCCAGGGGTTGATATTAATAAAACATATATTCCCAAGACTTATTTTGGTGACAACAGAATGGGTTATAACATTGAATATTTTAATAAAAATGAGATTATTGCCGATGCGCTTAAACAATATGAGCGTTTTGTAGAACTGTCATCAGAGGTGAAAAATGAAATGTTCATTGACAATACTTTGAAAGACACGCCATAATATGTATGGTAAGTTTAGTTGTCATATTTTTCACTGGTCATTAATAGCTAGTTTTTTAATGACATGGTTTTAATTTATTGTATGAAGAAGAATGTGTAATGGTGATGTTACCCGTAAATTATTCTTAACTTAAAACAAAATAATGGGGGCGGCGGTTGTCAATTTACCTCACCCCAAACAGCTGAATGGTTATGTCGAAAAAAGATACTCATCAAAAAGATGCAGAGGTAAATCAAGCAGCTGGTAATGGCCGGCGTGATTTCCTCAGGCAGTCAACACTAATTACAGCCCTCAGTCTATCCCCAGGCGTGTTGCTTAAAGCAGCAGAGGCTAATATTGACGATAAGTTTGCCGCTTATTTTGAAAAAATCCCCCTTTCCATAGAAGTGAATGGATTGAAACACAACTTATCTGTGGAACCACGGGTAACTCTATTAGATCTCGTTAGGGAACAACTGGCTCTTACCGGAACAAAAAAAGGATGTGACCACGGGCAATGTGGCGCTTGTACTGTCCACGTGGATGGTCAAAGGGTATTGTCATGCCTAACCCTAGCGGTCGCACAACAGGATAAAAAGATAACCACAATTGAGGGTGTATCTAATGGCAAAAATCTACATCCATTACAGGAAGCTTTTATTAAACATGATGGCTTTCAATGTGGTTATTGTACCCCTGGACAAGTAATGTCGGGTATCGCCTGTATCAAAGAAGGGCATGCGAACACTGACGACGATATCAGGGAATACATGAGTGGAAACATTTGTCGTTGTGGGGCTTATCATAATATTGTTAAAGCCATTGCTGAGGTAAATAAAGAGGGGCTACAACCATGAAAAATTTCCAATATGTAAGGGCGTCCACGCCCGAATCTGCAATTACCGCGGTGACTAAAGACGGTACTGCCCAGTTTCTTGCTGGTGGCACCAATTTAGTAGACCTGATGAAAAAAGGGGTTGCTGCACCCGATAAACTCATAGACATTACCGGGCTTGATATAAAGAAAATTGAGGAACGTCAGGGGACTTTACACATTGGCGCCATGGCGCTGAATAGTGTCGTCGCTGCTGATGCCCTAGTTAAAAAGCAACAACCATTATTAGCCTTGGCTTTGTTAAAGGGCGCCTCCCAGCAAATCAGAAATATGGCAACCGTTGGCGGCAATATGCTGCAGCGTACGCGTTGTCCGTATTTCTATAACACTGATTTACCTTGTAACAAAAGAGAACCGGGAACAGGCTGTGGGGCCTTAAAAGGCTTCAACCGTATGCACGCTATCTTTGGTGCTTCAGAAAGTTGTATTGCTGTCCATCCTAGCGATATGTGTATCGCTTTGGTGGCTCTCGATGCCACCGTGGTGGTAAAAGGTTTAAAAGGTGAACGTCGTATTCCTTTTGCCGACTTTCATCGACTGCCGGGTGATCAACCACAACTTGACCATACCCTTGCTCGCGGTGAAATGATCATGGGGCTGGAAATTCCTGCTAATCAATTTGGTTCGCATGTGCATTACTTGAAGGTACGCGACCGTGCATCTTATGCTTTTGCGCTAATATCGGTTGCTGCCGCCATCAGAATAGATGGTAATACCATCGCTGATGTACGCTTAGCGATGGGTGGGGTGGCACATAAACCTTGGCGATTAACAGCAGCCGAACAATTCCTTAAAGGCAAAGCCGCGACAGAAGGTAATTTTCGTGAAGCCGCAAAACTAGCCATGAGCAATGCCACAGGCTACGGACACAATAATTTTAAGTTAAAACTTGCACCCAACAGCATTGTAGAAGCCTTAACAAAGGCTGCTGCAGCTTCATAATTAATAATCTCATGGGTAAATCACAATCCATTAACCGGGTAGATGGTATAGCGAAGGTAACCGGTACCGCAACATATGCTGCTGAATATCAAAGCAAAGGTATGGTCTATGGTTTTCTGGTTGGCAGTACCATTGCTAAAGGCCGAATAAAAACCATCGATATCAAAAAAGCAGAATGGGCTCCTGGCGTCATTGCTGTTTTGACCTATTTAAATGCACCTAAAATTCCTGGCTATCAAACTGGCAAGGATCCTGCAAAACCTCCTACCACTGGTCAGCCACTCCGTATTTTTTATGATAATGAGATCTTATATTATGATCAGCCCATTGCTATGGTGATAGCTGATACGTTTGAAAGAGGTCGTCATGCTGCCATGCTTATTAAAGCAACATACACCAAAGCGGCACACCAAACTAACCTGGAATCGCATTTGGAGGAAGCAAAAACGCCGACTGGTCCAAGGTTTGAAGATTATACCAGGGGAGAAGCAGATGCTTATAAAAAAGGCATTGTAACGATAGCGCAGGAATATGTGCAACCCATAGAAGTGCATAATCCCATGGAACTAGGAAGTATTATTGCCAGTTGGCAAGGCGAAGATCAATTGACTGTATACACCAAAACACAAGGTGTGGAGTCTACCAGGCGCTCACTTGTAGATGCCTTTAAACTTACTCCTGAGAAAGTGACTGTGCACGCAGAATATGTTGGCGGTGCATTTGGCATGGCACTACGTACCTGGCCTTATGAAATTGCGGCGGTATTGGGCGCTAAAAAAGTAGGACGACCATTAAAACTTGTTTTACACCGGGAACAGATGTTTACTAATGTGGGTTCAAGGCCAATCACCATACAAAAAATGGGACTCGGTGCCACACGTGACGGGAAGTTAACCGGATTAACACACGAAGCGATAGCACAAACCTCCACTTATGAGGACTTTACTGAAGCGACTGTTAACATTTCACGGTTTTTATACGCATGCCCGAATGTAACTACCCGATATAAACTGGTGGAACTTAATACCTGTACCCCAATTTGGATGCGTGGCCCTGGAGAGGCGACAGGTGCTTTTGCCCTTGAAAGTGCGATGGACGAAATGGCCCATGCTTTAAAAATGGATCCCCTTGAGTTTCGTTTAGTTAACCATGCAGATCAGGACCCCGAAAAGAACATTCCTTGGTCCAGCAAATACCTGAAGGAATGTTATGAAATGGGTGCAGACCATATTGGCTGGAAAAACCGTAAAATGGAACCTGGCACTTTGAAGGAAGGCGACTGGCTAACCGGTTATGGAATGGGCACAGGTTCATTTGGTGCCTTTAGAAATTCGACATCAGTAAAAGCAAAACTTCTTGCCAATGGCAGATTAGTGCTTGAGTGTTCCGTAAACGATATGGGACCTGGTACGGCAACGATGATGACCGCCATTGCCGCCAAGGAAATGGATTTGTCGACAGATAAAATTACCATAAAGATGGGAAGCACGGGGTTACCACCGGGCCCAACACAAGGTGGTTCTGCTACAACTTCATCTGTAGGCTCGGCAGTAGTAGAAGCATGCGCGGCTTTAAAAGCAAAACAGGGGACGTTAGAAAAAGGCACAGAACTGGAGGTAACCGTTACTTCAAAGGGTGGCGATGAGATGAAGAAATATTCAATGTATTCCTTTTCTGTTCACTTTGTGAAGTTGCAGGTACACCCGGAAACGGGGATGATCAGGCTTAACCATGTGGTTTCTTGTGCTGATGCAGGTACAATCATCAATGAAAAAACGGCTGCCGGTCAGATGAGTGGTGGTGCAGTAGGTGGTATAGGTATGGCCATGATGGAAGACCTGGTTATTGACCATCGTTTTGGGCGACCAATTAACAATAATTTGGCTGACTACCATGTTCCGGTAAATGCGGATATCCCAAAGATGGAGGTGTTTTTCGTGAACAAAAAAGATCCTTATACAAACCCTATGGGTTCAAAAGGCTTAGGAGAGATTTCTCTGGTTGGAATGGCACCGGCAATTGCCAATGCCGTATTTAATGCAACCGGAAAACGTATTAGGACTTTACCCATTACACCAGATAAATTGATTTAAAATTATCGCATAATCAGCTACTCATCAAATATCCAGTTTACTCATTGAGCAAAACGTCAAAGTGGATGGGTAGCTGGTTAATTCTTTTCCCTGTGGCATGATAGATCGCATTGGCAATGGCAGGAGGCATGCCCACAATTCCAATTTCCCCAATGCCTTTAGTGCCCATTTCATTCACCACATCATCATGTTCTGTAACAAAGATCACGTCCAGGTCATGTATATCGGCATGCACTGGAATGTGGTATTCTGCTAGGTTTTGATTCATATATTTTCCCAAGCCATGGTCACTGATGGTTTCTTCTCTTAAAGTTTTACTGATTCCCCAAATCATTCCACCTAACAGCTGACTCCTCGCCGTTTTCGGATTAATGATGTTGCCTGCAGCCACAGCAGTTACAGCACGAGTCACATTGATTACCCCTAATTCCTCATCGACCTCCACTTCAACAAATACAGCACTGTGCGTTGCACTCGAATATTTTCTTGTTTTTAGTGGGTTTGGTACTGATGTATTTTTACTTTTAATGACTTTACCTTTGTTGGCGGCAATGATCTCGTGGAAGGACACCCTGGCGGTGGTGTTTTTTCTGAGCACGATAGCGCCGTCCTTAAAAACGACTTCCTTAATATCTGCTCCTGCCAATGGCGATTTATCCATGTTTTTTGCCACTTTTAATAACTTCTTCCCTAGCTCCATACAGGTCTTCTTTACTGCAGAGCCCACCGTAGATACCGTAAAGGAACCACCTTGTATAGGTGCGAAAGGCATTTTGCTGTCTCCGTACGAAAACGTTACTTCTGAAACCGGCAGGCCGAGTTCATCGGCCGCTATTTGTGTCATCACGGTTAATGTTCCAGTACCAATGTCAGTCACAGCACTGTTCACTAGAAGTTTGCCTTCAGGTGTCATCACAGCTTCTGCGCGGGCGAGCAGCCTGTTTACCTCCCAGATACCGGTGGCCATGCCATAACCTACAAGTTTGCTGCCGCGACGCATGCTCCGGGGTTCCGGACTTCGCTTCGCCCAGCCGAATTTTGCTGCACCCTGTCGGTAACACTCCAGTAATTCCTTGCTGGAATAAGGTTTATCTACCGTGCCATCAATTTCCGTGTAATTGAGCAAGCGTAGTTCCAGCGGATCTAGGCCTAGTTTATACGACAGGTCGTCCATGGTGCTTTCTATGGCATGTATACCAGTGCTGCCTCCCGGTGCGCGCATATCAAGGGGGGTGAATACATCCAGCGGAACTAACTTATGCTCCAGGTTGGTATGTTCTGCAGGGTACAATTTGCTTGCCCAGTTCACCACTACTTCTGTATAATCTTCAAACCTCGATGTTTCTGAAAAAGCCTGGTGCGCCATAGCATTGACTTTACCATTACGATGAGCACCGAATCTGGTATATTGTAGCGTAGGTGGACGGTGTCCGAAGGAAAACATTTGTTGGCGGTCGAGCGTTACCCGCACGTGGCGTTTAAGCTGTAATGCCGCCATCACGGATAGAAAAAGTTGGTATTGTGGTCGTAGTCCAGATCCGAAGGCACCACCCACATAGGTAGAGATCACCCTCACATTTTTAAACCGTAGTCCGAAAACATTGCCAACATAGAGTTGCGAATTAACTGTGCCCTGGGTTTTATCATAAATGGTCACTTTACCTTCCCCTTCAAATACGGTGGTGGTCGTAAATAACTCTAAAGGGTTGTGGTGTTCGGTGCCGTGTTTAAACTCACCTTCTGATTGCGCATATGACTTCTTAAATTCCTTCTCAAAATTACCCTTGTCCTTTGGAGGCAGAGGTTTCAGTAAGGTGGCTAAGCTCACTTTAGGGCCGCGTGCCTTGTCGAGGTTGGCCTGCAGGTCGGTTGCAAAAATTTCTTCCACATATTCTACCATCACCAGGCTTGCTGCATAACGGGCAAGTTCAAAGGATTCGGCAACCACTAAACCAATCGGCTGACCATTGTATTTGATCTCCTCATCAGCTAGCGGCTTAAACACCATTCCGGGAGGAGCATCCATATCTGCATATTGTATGTCAAACCTGGCGGTTGATGGTCGGTTTTCATGCGTAAACACTTCCACGACTCCAGAAAGTGCTTTAGCTTGTTCTGTATAGATTGCCGTTATTTTACCTTTAGTAATGGTGCTGTTGATGACATAACCATACAGTAAATCAGGCACGTTATATTCGCCGGCAAATTTCGCTGCACCGGTAACTTTCTGGTAACCTTCCAACCGGCTGATCGGTTGTCCTATTGATGCTTTAGCGGCCATAAAGAGTGATTTAACATTATAATTAATTAAAGGGAAGGTTGGGCACCCGGTAATTGTGAAGAAGGGTCCAAGGCCATCATGCAATTCCGTATAATGGCCTTACGGGCTAGGGAGGGTTTGAAATGATTATAAGTATAGGTAACAGCACCTTCGAGGATTATGTCTGCTGCGGAAGCGAAATTTTCTTTGATGGCCATTCTACCGCGGAGGTAATCTTCTGCGGCCTTTACTCGCCAGGGTTTATGCGCTACACCACCAAGTGCCAAACGTGCATCTTTAATGCGGTCGCCATCCAAATCCAGTCCTGTTGCCACCGATACCAAGGCAAAAGCATAGGAATTGCGATCGCGAAGTTTCAGGTAGGAATAGTGCTTTTCAAAACCTTGAGCTGGTAAATCAATGCTGGTAATGACCTCACCATGCTTCAGGTTATTGTCCAGCTGGGGTGTATCGCCCGGCAAACGGTGAAAATCAGCAAAGGCAATGGAACGATGGCCGTCTGCACCGGAAACATTAACCACAGCCTCCATTGCCGCAAGGGCCACACTCAAGTCTGAAGGATATACGGCAATACAAAGATCACTGGTACCCATAATGGCCATTATGCGATTATAACCACCTATAGCCGAACAACCAGAACCAGGTTCACGTTTATTGCAGGGGGTATTGACATCATAAAAGTAATAACAACGGGTACGTTGTAAAAGGTTTCCGCCGTTGGTAGCCATATTTCTGATTTGTGCAGAAGCCCCTGCTAAAATGGTTTTAGACAATAGGGGATAACGTGATACCACTGCAGGATGATATGCCGTATCGGCATTGCTCAGCATGGCTCCTAAACGTAGTCCACCTTCTGGACTTTCCTCTACTGTTTGATGTTCCTTTAGCTGGTTAACATCCACCAGTTGATTCGGTTTAGTGATAAAATACTTCATCAGATCGGTGAGGTTGGTGCCCCCAGCAATATATTTCGTGCCCATATTTCCGTTGTGCTGCGCAATGGCGTCTTGCACATCTTTGGCTTTAGTGTAGCTAAAGTTATGCATGTTTACCTCCGTCTTTCACTTCCATAATAGCGTTAATGATGCCTATGTTTGCCCCACAGCGACACAGGTTGCCACTCATCAGTTCTTTAACCTCCTCACGAGTGTTTGCATGGCCTTCCTGCAGCAGTCCAATGGCACTGCATATTTGTCCCGGTGTGCAATAGCCACACTGAAAAGCATCGTGATCAATAAACGCCTGTTGTAATGGGTGAAGTTCACCCTCATCGGCTATACCTTCTATGGTGGTGATTTGGGAGCCGTCTTTCATCACGGCCAGGGTCATGCAACTGAGGATTCTCTTTCCATCACAGATTACTGTGCAGGCACCGCATTGTCCATGATCACAACCTTTTTTGGTCCCGGTGAGGTCCAAATATTCTCTTAGGGCATCAAGTAGCGAAACCCAGGGCTGGAAGTTTTGCTGGTAATTTTTCCCATTGACATAAAGAGTGGTTACATGTTCTTCTGCAGGTAGCATAAGCGTAGGTTAAGCGTTAATAATCAAATGGTAATTATTGATGAAGATATCACCTGTATTATTTTAGTTCCAATGGGTGGTCTATGTTATTGTGTACTTCAAAAATATGCAGTAGCTGTGGAAACAGGGCGGCCATGGTTTCTTTTGCACCATTTGTTGATCCCGGTAGGGTGATTACCAGTGTGTTTTTTACAAAACCAGCCACCCCACGAGATAACATGGCATATTTGCTGCGCTGTTGACCGTAACTACGGGCAGCTTCCATAATTCCGGGTACAGGTTGATCAATCAATGGACTCACCGCTTCAGGCGTAACGTCTCTGGCTGATAAACCAGTGCCACCCGTGAAAATTAGTAGGTCTATTCCAGAAGTACTGTAATTTTTTACCTGTGTTTGTATGAGGTCAAAGTCATCTGCAATGATCGAATACGCAACATTAGCAAATCCGTATTTCTCTAGGGTGTCCACAATAGCTAAACCGGCACTGTCTTGTCTTTTTCCACTGGAAACTCGGTCAGAGCAAACCACAACCGCTGCACGTAGGCCCAGCTTTGCGGCTATTTTCTGGTCACTTTTACCACCAGTTTTCTCCTGCAACCTGATATTCTGAATTTCTACATGTTTGTCTATTGGTTTAAGCATATCGTACATGACCAATGCTGCCACTGAAGCACCATGCATAGCTTCAACTTCCACACCCGTTTTGTACACCGTATGCACCTCTACAGTAATCTTCACCGAAAGGTCATCTATGCTATAACTTATTGAAGCGAATTCTACCGGGAGAGGGTGGCAGTCAGGAATGACATCACTTGTTTTTTTAATGGCAAATAGGGCAGAAGCCCGTGCAAATTCAAAGATATCACCCTTAGGAACCCTACGTTGGTCAATAGCCTCCATGGTTTCCCGCATGGATGTTTTCACCACAGCAGTGGCAATAGCTTTTCGTAAAGTGGTTGATTTATGTGTTATGTCTACCATGTTTATATGTCTACCCTTATTATTTATTTATTTATTTATTTTCCATTGGTGTGTGGCATCTTCAAACCATTCCTTACCCCAAATAGGTAATTCAGCTTTAATGCGTTCTACTACTTCCTCACAGGCATCTATAGCCACTTTACGGTGTTTGGAAGAGGTGAATGCAAAAAGGCAGATTTCTCCAGCCTTTACCATGCCCAGGCTGTGGTGTATATGCATACAGGTAAGCGCAGGGTATTTTTCAAATATGCTTTCTCTTATATGAAACATTAATTCCAATACCATCTCCTCATAGGCGGTATATTCTATCGCAGCTACGGTTTTTTCAGCTATAGCATCGGCCCTTACCTGACCTAAGAACAGGCTGTGCGCGCCAATAGTTTTATTGGTGGCGTGCTTTTGTATACTCGTTGCTATAAAATCGGCAGGAATAGCACCGGCCATAAATATACTTTTTCGTTTATCTTTCATATTATCCTCCCGAAAATGGCGGCAGCAGGGCCACCAGGTCGTTTTCTTCTAATGTGGTGTTCTCGGTGACTATAAATTCGTTCACGGCAATCAGGTAATTCTTACTTTGCAGCACAGGATATAATTTTCCAATCTGTGCTTGTAAATCGTCGGTATCTGTGGCCTGCATCTGCCATTCGGCTAAGCGGGTGTTGTCTGCCAGCTGACCAAAAACCTTTACGGTGACTGTTTTAATAAGAATGTTAAGCATAAGTAAAAAGTAATTTATAGGATGCAACCAATAACACACCAGCAAGTACTTGTTTTAACACACGCTGGTTAAACTTTAACGCACCAAAATAAGCGCCAAAACTTCCACCGGCAAACGCTACAAGCACATAAGCAAACATATGGTTATTGAATTGTATACCTTGTGTAAACTGGCCTGCTAGTCCGGCCAGGGAATTAACAAAGATGAAAATGGCACTGATCGCTGCAGTTTGTTTTTGATCTGTCCATTTGAGTAGCAAGATAACAGGCGACAAAATAATTCCACCCCCAATGCCAATCATGCCCGATAGCAATCCAATGCTTCCTCCAATCAATAAGGCGGGTACAAGTTTGTAAGAGCGCATTTCCCCTGGCTCGGGGTTCCTGAAAAAGACAAAGCGAATGATAGGCAGCAGTAGTAGTAAACCCAGAATTTTTTTATAAATGTTAGCCTCTATATCAATCATACCACCTACAAAAGCCATGGGGATAGAGGCAAGTGCCAGTGGGATAAATAAATCCTTCCTGAAATAATTGCCGCGATAATACTGTGAAAATGAAACTGCTGAAACAAAAAGATTAAGTAGAAGGGCTGTGGGTTTCATTTCTTCCGGGGCAATGCCGTAAATGGCCATTAATGCTAAATAACCGCTAGCGCCGCCATGCCCAACAGATGCATATAGAAAAGCAACAATAAAAAGGATCACATAAAATAACTCCATAGTTCATTAAAGGGGTAGCAAATGTACATCAACAATCTCCCCGGCCACTACTTCCGTTTGTTCTTCCTTTAAAACGATAAAGGCATTAGCTTGTGCAAAAGAATGTAAACGAAAGGACTCCTGTGCAGGCAAGGGTGTTACCTGTCCATTCTGGTAAGAGGCTTTTATAAAATGAGTTAGTCCCATTGTCTTTTTATAATTATTTGTAAGTGTGGCAGTTATTTGTTTTACTTCTTGTAGCTGTTGACCAGTAGCAGCCAACGCTGGTAATACATATTCGTAAAAGCAGGTGAGAACCGATGAGGGATTGCCAGGAAGGCCGAATACCAGTTGCCGACCTTTTGTGCCAAAAAATAAAGGTTTACCAGGTTTCTGTCTGATCTTATGGAATTGCTGAGTGATGCCACACGCCGCGGTCGCTGCCACTACAAAATCGTAGTCGCCCACGCTAACACCACCTGTCAACAGCACCATATCGCTTATTAACAGCGACGTCTGCAATACCGAAATCAGCTCGTCCAGTTTATCAACTGCTTTTAAAACCTTTACCTGTTTCACCTGGGCCTGTTGTAAGGCCGCCTTTAGCATCACCGAATTGGCCTCATACACCTGTCCAAAGGCTAATGGTTTTCCCGGATCCTGCAATTCATTTCCTGTCAGGATGATCGTTACTTGTAGGGGTTGGTAAACCGGTACTTCCGTTAATCCAATGCCTGCCAGGAACCCGATGGCTGCCGGAGAAAGGTAAGTGCCAGCGTCCATGGCCAATTCGCCTTTTTTAGCTTCAGCACCAATGGGCCGTACATTAGTGCCCATCCGCAATTGGTCATCCAATAACAACAGCTGTCCACCTTCCCGTTTTACTTTTTCCTGCATAATCACCGTGTCGGCGCCTTCAGGCAGGGGTGCCCCGGTAAAAATGCGTGTTGCCTGGTAAGGTTCCATCTTTTGTATAGCTGTAGCGCCAGCCTGCATTTCTCCGGCCAGCTCCAGTTCACGCAAGTCTGAGAATTTCAATGCATAACCATCCATAGACGACTGTGTAAATGCTGGAATGTCTATGGCTGCATAAACCGGTTCGCCCAGGGTTAGTCCCAAGGCTTCCACTAAGGAGATTTTTACTATTGGAGCTTTTATTGTACAGTCTTTAATAATGGCTTTGGCGGCTTCAACAGAAATCATATGGCAGTACTTTTCATCAGGTTAATATAGTCTTCCTCGGTATCAATATCGATGGCTCCTTTTTCAAAAGGAAGTTTAAATACGACGTCAGGGTATTGCAAAAAGATTTTTTTAGCACCCTCTCTGCCATTCAGCAGCATTAAATCTTTAAAGTAATTTCTCCTGAACAGGGCTGGAGTACCCAGGGTGTCGGCATAGGCCGAAGCAATCAGTTCCTCGCCAGCATTCAGGTGTTTCTTAATCAGCGCTTTGAACACCTCCCGATTAACATGAGGCTGGTCGCACACACTAAGAATACAGGAGTCCAACTGGGGTAACCATTCTTTCAAGGTTTCTACACCTAATCGAATCGAGGAGGCCATGCCTTCCTGCCATTCCGGGTTATAAACAGTCTTTACCCCGGTATCAGCTATTTCAGCCTCCATCACCTCATTTTTATAGCCAGTGACAACCAGGGTTAGGGTGTTAGACACGGCCATCGCTTCCATCACCATTCTTTTTAACAAACAGTTTTCCTGGTAAGGGAGCAATTGTTTTGGTCGCCCTAAGCGCATTGAATTTCCTGCGGCCAAAATAATAATTCCAATTTTTTCTTCTTTTTTCATGGCCAAGCGAATATGGTGAATAAATTAAAGGTTAACCTCCAATGGTAATCATACTTCTGTTTTCTATTGTATCGGGATCTATTTCTTCGAAAATACCGGAAAACTGACCGCCAAGGGCCTTTGCCTTTCCTTGTATGCAGGAATGAATCAGGGGCAATACTTCTTGCCCTGCGCGTAAGGCCGATAACAAATCCGTCTCTGTAGTGGAGAACAGGCAGTTCTTTAATTTACCATCTGCCGTTAGCCGCATGCGGTTGCAGCTGCTGCAAAAAGGCGCGCTCATCGTGCTGATTACGGCAAAAGAGCCTACGTGGCCGGGAATCCTGAAACTTTTAGCCGTATCATTGGGTTCTGATGCAACGGCCAGTACCGAGTGATGTTTTTCAATCACATTAAGCACTTCCTGCAAGGTGAATACCTGGTTGCTGGTCCAATGGTTGCCGCTAAAAGGCATAAATTCAATAAAACGGACTTCAATCGGACTATCTTTAGTCCAGTGGATAAAATCAAGAATCTCGTCATCATTAAGTCCTTTCATTACCACCACATTGATCTTCACTTTCACAGGGAGTGCCAATAATAAATCAACATTTTGACGAACCTGTTGGAACAGGTCGCGTCTGGTTATTTTGAAAAACTTATTTTCCTGCAGGGTATCCAGGCTAATGTTGATGGTGCTTACTTTGGCCGCCATCAGTTCTGGTAAAAGCATATGAATCCTGGTGCCATTGGTGGTGATGGCCAGATTTATCGGAAGTTTACCTAGGGCTTCCAGTATTTTAGGAGCATCTTTTCTAATCAACGGCTCGCCACCGGTAAGGCGAATTTTTTTAACACCCTGTTCAACAAATAACTTAGCCAATGTTTCTATTTCACTCACTTGCATCAATTTAGATGCTGGAGCAAAGTCATAATTTTCATCGGGCATACAGTAAAAACACCTGAGGTTGCAATTATCGGTGAGGGATATCCTTAAATAATCATGAATTCTTCCGTAGGTGTCTATAATCATTACTATTTATTTAGGGGTAATGTTTCTTTGCCTGCATCAGGCGGTTTGCTATGAATAGACGTGGTTTTATACCTTAATGAAGCGCCTGTGGTTCCGGATAATACGGCTTTAATTTCCGCTAACATGGAAAGGGCAATTTCTTCCGAGGTTTCTGCCCCTATGTCAAGGCCCAGCGGACTATACACTTTTTCCAGCTCTTCGCTTGTCCAGTTAATGCCTTGCGCCTGCAGTTCAGTAAACATCTTGTTGAGCTTTGATTTCGGCCCTAAAATACCAATATAGGGTGTTTCCTGCTGTTGTAAAAGTTTCAATAAAGCCAGGTCGTAATTATAATTATGTGTCATGAGAATAAAAACCGTCTGCTCATCAACGGGCACTTGTGCCAAAACCTGCTCAGGCTTTAATAGAAGTACATGATCAGCTTTCGGGAAACGACTTTGTACGGCATGTGTTGGTCGCCCGTCCACAATCGTCAGCTGCCAGCCTAATAAACTCGCCATGTTTACAACCGGTTGTGCATCATTACCGGCTCCGGCAATCACCAGGGAAACCGCTGGCGGAATAAATTCTACCAAAGCATTTAACGAGGGGTCGTTTAATACACCGGTTTCCACACCGGTCCTCTTGCCTTGAAGGGATTTTTCCAGAATCGGTAAAAGCTGATCCTGCTGTTCAACAGCTAAGGTACTTTCTAAGGTGTCCCTTAAAAGTAATGCGGTACCTGGCTGCTGCTGTCCACTTATGGAAAATAGGGTAACCAATATTGCGTTTTGACGCTCACTGGCCAATTGTTTTAAAAAGTCAATGGGATGGAAGGGCGATTCTGCGTTAATGGGTTCAAATAGGATGTGAACAATGCCGTTACAGCCCAGCTGTACACCAAACTTCAGGTCGTCTTCGTCAGTCGTATCGTAGGTGACCAGCTTATTTTCCTGCTGAAATATCGCCAGAAGGGCTTTTTTTAAGGCGTCACCTTCCAGGCAACCCCCGCTAATGGCTCCAGTTAATTGGCCATCTTCAGTGACCAGCATCCTGGCACCCGCACGCCTGTAGGATGACCCATCTACCTGCACTACCGTAGCCAGGGCAGATTTCTGTCCAGACTGCTGTGCATGCTCAAAAGCCTTTATAATTTCCTGTATTTCCTTCATAGGAGTTAAAACGGTTGCTTGTCTGTTTTGTTTTTCGGCATTTTATTCTGCAGTAGCTAAATTTCGTTATTTTTGTTGAGATAGAACCTACCTAAACCGCTAAAATAACCGAAAAATGAAGAAAAAATTACCGCTCCTGCTGCTTTTACCTGTCCTGGTGGCATGCAACAACTCAGAAAAGAACATGAAATCAACCCAATGGCCCGAAGCCACCCCGCCTGTAGCAGAAATTTTACCAACAACCAGAGTATTGCATGCTGATACCGTGGTCGACAATTACTACTGGATGATCGATTACTTTAAAAAAGGTAGAGACAGCAGCCGTGTGGTGCAATACCTGGAAGCAGAAAACAACTATACGGATACCATGATGAGTGGTACCAAAGATTTTAGGGATGACCTGTTCAAAGAATTGAAAGGTCGCATTAAAGAAAAAGATGAGTCGGTCCCGGTATTGAATAACGGTTATTACTATTATACCCGCACCGAAGATGGCAAACAATATTTTAAATATTGCCGCAAAAAAGGTAGCTTGAGTGCACCGGAAGAGGTATTGCTGGATGTGGATGAAATGGCCAAAGGTTTGCCTTATTTCTCGGCAAATGGCATGAAGGTGAGTCCGGATAACAAACTATTGGCTTACGGGGTCGACAAAGTTTCCCGCCGCCAATATACCATCCATATCAAAAACCTGGAGACAGGAGAAATTCTTAAAGATGCCATTCCTAATACAGAAGCAGATCCGATTTGGGCAGCTGATAATAAAACCTTGTTTTACACGTCAAAAAATGAGGTCACTTTGTTAAGTGAAAAAATTAAAAAGCACCGCCTGGGTACCGATGCCAAACAAGATGCAGAGGTTTACCATGAGAAAGACAATACCAATTATATTGGCGTAGGCAAAAGCAAAAATGGCAAGCATATTTTCATTTATTCCATGGCCACCTTATCGTCTGAAATGAGGATGATTGATGCAAGCATGCCAGACCAGCCCTTTAAGTTAATGGCACCACGCAGTAAAGACGTGTTGTATGAGATGATTGCACTGGATGATAAATTTCTGATCCTGACCAACTGGAATGCCAAAAATTTCCGTTTGATGGAATGCCCGTTGGATCAAACGGCAAAAGAAAACTGGAAAGAGGTGATCCCACACCGCAAAGATGTATTGTTGGAAGGTGTTGATGAGTTTAAGGATTTTATCACCATCACCGAACGTAAAAATGGATTGATACAATTACGTATCCAAAACCGCAATGGTGCAGAACATTTTGTAGCTTTTGAGGAACCTGCCTACCGTGCTGGTACGGGTGCCAACCCGGAATACAATACCAAAACCTTGCGTTACAGTTATACCTCCATGACTACCCCAAATTCTGTTTTCGATTATAACATGGAAACCAAAGCCAGGAAATTGATGAAGGAACAGGAAGTGGTTGGAGGCTACGATAAAACCGCCTATACTACCGAGCGTTTATATGCTACGGCCAAAGATGGTACCAAGGTGCCCATTTCGCTGGTGTATAAAAATGGCTTTAAGAAAGATGGAACAGCACCTTTACTTTTATATGCTTATGGGTCGTACGGAAACAGCATAGATCCGTCGTTCTCCAGCAATACTTTAAGCTTACTCAACCGTGGTTTTGTTTATGCTATTGCACATATTCGTGGGGGACAAGAAATGGGGCGCCAATGGTATGAAGACGGAAAGCTGATGAAAAAGAAAAATACTTTTACCGACTTTATTTCTTGCGGGGAATTCCTGATAAACCAAAAGTTCACCGCTAAAGGACATTTATATGCACAAGGCGGTAGCGCCGGTGGCTTATTAATGGGTGCAGTGGTTAATATTGCGCCTGATCTATGGAACGGTGTTCTTGCACAAGTTCCTTTTGTTGATGTGATCAACACCATGCTGGATGAAAGTATTCCTTTGACCACCAATGAATTTGATGAATGGGGGAATCCAAAACAGAAAGCAGCTTACGACTATATGAAAACCTATTCTCCATATGAGAATGTGGAAGCTAAAGCTTATCCGAATATGCTGGTGACTACCGGGTTGCACGACAGTCAGGTGCAATATTTCGAACCTGCAAAATGGGTAGCCAAACTAAGGGCCACTAAAACAGATAAGAATGTATTGCTCTTGAAAACTGATATGGACTTTGGTCATGGTGGTGCTTCTGGGCGTTTCGACTACCTAAAAGACATTGCATTCAACTATGCCTTTTTGTTTAAATTAGAAGGCATTACCAAGTAAGATAAAAGCCTTCGAGGAGCGCTGGTTATGCTGAAAAAAGCATAACCAGCTTTTTTTTGCATTAGTTCAAACCATCGCCAGCAATCCAGCCACGGCTTTTCTCCTGTTCAATGAAATAGTAACCTTCATATTCGCCAATAACCTTAACACGAGTGGCCACAGGACCAGGTTTCAGCTGTGCTGCCATGGGGTGTGGTGCAGCATAGACTACGCTGGCACTATCCAATTTTAAGGTGCGAATAGCCGTCACAACTGGCTGTAAGCCTTGTTGTAAAACAAAAGTCTTTTGCCGGTTGGGTAATACCACCCGATAGCCATTTTGCGTAGCGGCTTCAATTCTCACAGGTGTGTGTTTTAATCCTGCGGCCTGGTTACTATTTAACCTCATCATTTCCCCCAGACGGTTCGTATTGGCTAAAATTTTAGCTGGCGTTGATTTCCCTGGCCGAATAAAAGGCAGGGGGTCTACGGCTCCTGTGTTGGTATAGATACCGAAATGTAAGTGAGGTGGTGTAGTCATCGCATTTCCCGTATTGCCAATTAAACCGATGGTATCACCAATCTCTACCGGCTGACCGCTAACCACCAGCTGGCTGTCCAGGTGGGCATAATATAGGTTTATGGAACGCCCTTCGGGCCGTAAAAACACCACTTTGCCGCCTAAGTTATTCGTGCCGACCCGGCTGATGACTCCTTTGGCGGCTGCCACCGCTGGTGTAGACCGTGCTGCAAAAATATCTAGTCCTTCATGCTTTCGTTGTCCTGCATCCCTGGCCACGCCCCAAAAACTTTCAATGCTATTTTTAGTGCCTTTGGCTACCGGATGCTCCAGTGAAGGGCCAGCGGTAAGCTGCAAATCGTAAGAAACCCTGGCCAGGAGTTCCGGCTGCAAACGGAGCAGAAAACGGCCATCGATGTCAATGGCGTAACTTAAGCTGCTGTCGCCATCTTTTGCCGAAACCAGGTGTTTTGGTCCTGTGGTGGTATCCGCAGGAACTTCAAAAAGGTCCATAAATAAACGTACGCTATCAGCGCTTTGAAAACTAAGGTTCACCTGTAGTTGCTCACCCTGCCGCGCCTCAAATACCAATCCTACCGCCTCGGGCAGCTCACTGGCGAAATAACCTTTTTCAGCATATGGAACGCTGATGGTTGTAGGCTGATTTATACTTCTTGCCGCCGATTCCATCCATGACCTGTATAAAGCGCTTTCCTTTAAGCCTGCATTTTTCAATTGTTCGGCATAGCGTTCATGTGGTGTGGCCGGTTTAAAGAGCGTGCGACTTAACTTATTGTTG
The DNA here is from genome assembly GCF_015752175.1 of Pedobacter sp. CAN_A7. Lineage (NCBI taxonomy): Bacteria > Pseudomonadati > Bacteroidota > Sphingobacteriia > Sphingobacteriales > Sphingobacteriaceae > Pedobacter > Pedobacter sp. CAN_A7. The sequence continues at coordinate 209,841 of NZ_JADOUW010000001.1, forward strand.
CATGACCAGCACAACAGGCTGATAGATAGCAGGAGCAGGGGGTAGCGGAACGGAAGGTGCTTCATATGAGCACAAACAATCAGAACATTAAAAAGTTGGCGTCATCTGTGCACTGTACTTGTTCAGGTAGTCCATCGGGGTCATGTTTGTAATTTTTCTAAACACATCCCTAAATGCTTTTGGGTCAGTATAGCCCACTTTATACATCACCTCATTTACCGTTTTTTTACCCAGCTCTAGTTCCTTTTTCGCAGCTTCCACTTTTACCCGTTGCAGGTATTCCCAAACGGTATTTGCAGTCGCTTTTTTAAAGCGCCTTTCGAAAGTTCGCCTGCTTAAGGCCATATGTTCGCATAGTCCGTCGATGGTAAGCTTCTGGTGGAAATTCCTTTCTATAAAATCCTGTGCTTTTAGGATATCGTCATCTTTATGGTTTTTCTGACCAGAGAAAATGGTGAATGGCGACTGGCTGTTCCGATCCAGGTCGATCATAAAACCTTTGGCAACCAGGATGGCCATGTCGCGTCCAGCAAATTTTTCGATTAGGTAAATAATCAGGTTGGTAAATGAGTAGGCTCCACCGCTGGTGTAAATTCCATCAGCCTCTGTTAGTATTTTGTCATCCATCAACAAAGCTTTTGGATAACGTTTTCTAAATTCATTGGCATACTGCCAATGGGTTGAGCAGTTTTTACCATCAAGTAAACCTGTGGAGGCCAGGAAAAAAGAACCCACACAAAGGCTTACGATTTCTGCTCCTCCATGGTATTGTTCCACAATCCAGGGAAGGAGGGCAGCGTTGTTTTCCAGGTTTTCTTCAAAATTACCATGAATGGCCGGAATGATAATTAAATCCGTTTTTTTGATGTCCTCGACCAGTAAATCGGCATGAACTGAAAACAAACCATTTGATTGGATAATGCTTTTTTCGGCAGCGGCAAGTTGAATATGAAAGAGGGGATGTTTGCCCTGCTGCTCCAGAAATTCATTTACAAAGGAAAATAGTTGATGGGTGCCGGCTATATTTACCATGCTGGTATGGCCTTTTGGGATAAGTATGGTTACTTGTTTCATCTTTCCTGTTTTTGATGGTCGTTCAACGCTGATTTCCTGTAGAATTTATAGGTTAATAGAGGAACGCACAATTATAAAGTTACAAAATTGTCTTGTCGTAATCAACCCTTACGATTGCCGTAATCACACTAGCTACCCAATGCATGTGTGGCTTATATTTGAGTTAATTATTCACCAGAGATAGAGCTATATGGGCGCTGTATGGTGGTCTGTTACTTAACAAAATAGGTTATGACTAGAATGGAATTGTTGCAGGAATTTGATGAGGTTACGCACCAATTATTGCATCTGCTTTCTCCTCTGGAGGAGGAGCAATTGAACCAGGTGCCATTTACCGGGAGCTGGACCGCCGGGCAGGTAGGCGATCATCTGTATAAATCGTACGAAATTCTACCCATCCTCTATGGTCATGTAGAAGAATGTAACCGTCCTGCCGATCAGAAATTACCGCCTTTGAAAATTGCTTTTGAAGATTTCAGCATTAAAATGAATGCGCCGAAAGAAGTGTTACCCAAAGGGGGTTACCTAAAAAAAGCTGAATTATTGACTGCCTTGCGCCAGCGCCTGGATCAGCAGCGGGAAGCCTTGCTAACCACCGATTTGACGAAACTGTGCCTGGACTTTGCAATACCAGAAAATGGACATTTTACGCGTCTAGAATGGCTCGGTTTTAATGTTATTCATACCCGTCGCCACCTGCACCAATTAAAAAATATCATTACGATTGTAAACCAACACCACACCATAAACCAATTTAAAGATGAAAAAATTTAAAATCTATTTCTGGATCAGCACGATCATTATAGTTTTGTTTGAGGGGGTGATGCCCTTGTTCACTTATAACACTGCAATGGCAAGGGAGGGCATCAGCCATTTAGGTTATCCTGTGTATTTCGGTACCGCCCTGGTTGTATTTAAGGTATTGGGCTGTGTGCTGTTAATTATTCCTAAATTGCCACCACGCGCCAAAGAATAGGCTTATGCGGGTTTTACTTTCGATTTTATTTTTGCATGCATTAGCCACTGGGCAGTGGATGGCATGGGGGTCATAGCACTGTTCCCGCTTCTTTTTTTAATCATCCTGATGATCTCTTATGTTAATTACCACAGGTTGCTTTCCAATGAAAATACGCCTGTTAATGAATTTAAAAGTGATCCATACCAGTCGCCGGTTAGTGGATAGCAAAGGCCCTGCTCAAACAATTACAGGATAGAAACCGTTTTAGTTCTATAGCAAAAATGTTTAGCTGTAAACTAGAAAAAGATATCATGTTTAAACTTAAAATTATATCGTCTACGGTACGACCTGGCCGTAAAGGTCCGCTTGTTGCCGGATGGATTACGGAACTGGCCAAATTGAAAGGAATTTTTGATGTTGAACTTCTGGATCTTGGTGAAATCAACCTGCCCATGATGAACGAAGAACATCATCCATCACAAAAAAAATATGCACATGAGCATACGAAACAATGGAGTGCAAAAATAGAAGAGGCCGATGCTTTTATATTTGTTACTGCGGAGTACAACTTTAACTATCCTGCGCCATTACGCAATGCATTGGAATACCTGGTGCAGGAATGGGCTTATAAACCCGCAGGTATTGTTAGTTATGGTGGTATTTCTGCAGGTACCCGGGCAGCAAATGCACTAAAGGGTGATTTGGCAACCTTCAAGGTGGTTCCCTTAACAGAGGCAGTCAACTTTTCGATGTTTACGCAGAACATCAATGAACATGGGGAATTCCATGCTAATGAAGTCTCTCACAAGGCTGCAGAAGTGATGTTAACACAATTGTTGCGCTGGACTAAGGGTTTGAAGGCGATTAAGGAAGACAGTTAATGAAATATAACTTATCTTAATGGCTTATTTCAAACCTATGCAACAGAAATATCTAGTATTCAGTTTAAGTGCCTTGCTCAGTTTTGGTATGGGCAACACCCTAATGGCGATGGATGAAGCGCCTAAGTATCAGCTACAGCAAAGTGTAACGGCTAAAGACCTTATCGGGCGCTGGGACATCACCATGGATGAAAATGGTAAGGCCGTGCCTTCCTGGTTGGAAGTGAAACTTTCAGGAACACATACGCTCGTGGGCTCTTTTGTTGGTGTCTCGGGCAGTGCAAGACCAGTATCGAAAGTGACCTTTAACCAGGGGAAATTCAGCTTTAGCCTGCCCCCACAATGGGAAAAAGGTGATCAGGACTTTGTGATCGAAGGAGAACTTAAAGGCGGCACGATCAGTGGTACATTAGTGACTAGCGAAGGTAAAAAACATACCTGGACAGGTGTACGTGCACCATACTTGAAAAGAACAAAGGAAGTAACCTGGGCTGAACCCATTAATCTGTATAATGGAAAAGACCTTACTGGATGGAAAGCCGCAGGACCCAATCAATGGGTGGTGAATAACGGCGTATTAAGCAGTCCGAAATCTGGTTCCAACCTTATTTCTGATCAGAAGTTTAACGATTTTAAATTATACCTGGAATTTAAATACCCTAAAGGAAGTAACAGTGGTATTTATTTAAGGGGTAGACATGAATTACAAATTGAAGATAGTGACAAAAACACTCACCCTTCAAACGTCTTATTTGGTGGTATCTACGGATTTCTGGCACCAAGCGAAATTGCTGCTCTAGGTCCTGATCAATGGCAAACCATGGAAGTCACCCTGATTGGCAGGATGGTTACTGTGAAAACCAATGGCAAAACCGTGATCAATAATCAGGAAATTCCCGGCATTACTGGCGGGGCACTGGATAGCAAGGAAGGTGAACCTGGACCGATTTATATTCAGGGTGATCACGGCCCGGTGGAGTTCAGAAAAATTGTGCTTACCCCAGCGAAGAATTAGGAGTTAGTAAGGAGCGGTTAGCCTTTCAAAACTGTTATGGCTAACGACTGGACATGCACTGATTTTCGCATGGCTAATGTTTGGTATTCGTGCTTATTAACTATACTTCACCTTTATATCTCCTCTATATCTGGTTCGGTAAAACAACCTTGTGATATACAGGAGATATAGAAGTGTCTGACAAGCAATAGAGCTTTAGATCCCGGTATGAGCAGGCCTGCTACAAAGCAGCTATAATGAGCTGATTTTTATGGGCGGAGCAGCTGCTGATTCCGGTATAAATGATCGGTGCTTTGCAGGATTTTACCACGGAGATTAGGGTTGTAATCCGGATGCTGGTGTAAAAACTCATTCACGATATCCATTGCTGCCTTGCTCTGGTAACTGTTAAATGTTGCGCTAAGCCAAGAGGTAGGAAAGAAAATGTCGCCTGTTTTCTGGATTTCTGTTAACAGCGATAAACTTTTTGGCAGGTACTTCATCGACGTATACTGCCTTAAGGGGTGATGGAGGTAGGCAAGTGCCGATCCTACCCAGCTTTCCTTTTGTCGGTTTTCACGTTGGCTTAAGCGGTTAAAAAAGGCATCGCGGTCTTCGACGCGGGAAGACAAAGCAGGTTTCAGGAACAATAACCGGGTTTTACGGTCTACGTTGTCTGTTCTTGCTATTTGTTGATCGATAACGGTAAGTGTCGTGTCGCTTTTAAGACTAAGCATTAAGGCCAGGGATATATAATCATCTTCAATCAGTTTAACACCTGCTGGCGCCTCTTGGGTTTTCCAAATGCTGTAAAGCTTTTGTCCAGCCTTTTTACTTAGGTAAATGTTTTCAAACGCATTATAGAGAATTTTTTTCTGGTTGCCCTGGCTTCGCTGTTTCATGGTAGTCCATAAACGTTCTTCCAGCAGGGTGCTATAGTCTAGACGCTGTTCCGGGCTGATAAAAGTCCAGTACAAGGTGCTGATGTAACCTGTGAGCATCCTTAAATTCATTTCCTGCTGTTCTTTCTGCAAGCCTTCAGTAAACAACCTCAGCAACTCAACTGGGGTGTAACCTTGTCCGGAGAGCGTGTTTTCGTAAATGTTGATGTAGGCTGCCGCACGTTCAAGCGGGATTTCCAGTTGATATACCGAGTCTATCATGGCTTTGTCGACCGGAAACCTCCCATAGCCGGTACCGTCTGCATTAAATATAATAAACAATGGTTTTTCCAAGTCCTTCATTGATGCTAAATCAAGGCTTTGGCCTTTAATTTTAACCGGGATGATTTTAGTAAAGTTAGGGTATACTAATTTGATGGTAAAACTTTGAGGCCATACACGTGATGGACCTGATTCTGCTTGCTGGGTGATTATAAATTTATTGATTTTATTTCCGGAGTAATTTACCTGATAATTAAATACCGGGCGGCCGGCCTGGTTTACCCATGTTTTATTCCATTCATAAAGGTCGTCTTTCGTATGTTTACTCAAGATGGCAATCAGGTCGTTCCAGGTGGCATTTTGGTAAGCATATTTATTCAGGTACTCCCGTATTCCTTTTTGAAATGGTTCTGGGCCCATTAATTTCTCTAGCTGCCGCATCATGATGGGTGCTTTGTGGTAAATGATATTGCCATACATAGAACCGGCATCCTGAAGGTTACCGAGTTGCTGCCGAATGGGGTTGGCACCACGTGTGCGGTCTACACTATAGGCCGCGGGATAATGGTCCTGCAGAAATTTCAAGTTAAAAGTCTGGCTGCCCATTAGTTTCTCTGTCACCTTATCAGCCATAAAATTGGCAAATACTTCCTTCATCCATACGTCATTGAACCATTTCATTGTCACCAGGTCGCCAAACCACATATGGGCAATTTCGTGTGAAATGAGGTTGGAGCGTGATATAAACTGATCTTTGGTGGCACCCTCACCTAAAAACAGGCTTGATGCCTTGTACTGTATTTCACCAGGATGCTCCATACCGCCAAACTGATAATCAGGGATGGCTACAAAACCCACCTTTTGGAAAGGATATTTGATACCAGTCCAGTGCTCCATAAACTGAATGGCATCGCGGTGAGCAATGAAAATAGAGTCTACACTACGTGTTGTTTTGTTAAGGTCAGTTTCCCGGTGCAGGAATTCCATGGCCCTTGACCCCGGGTTTTGATGTAAGGCGGTGTATTTTCCAGCGGTGAAAGAAAATAAATAGGTGGGTAACTGTTCAGTAGTGGCAAAGCGGTAGGTGGTCAAGTTCCCTTTGACCAGGGAGTCAGTTTTAGCGCCATTGGCCAGCACTTTCCATGGGGAAGGTACGGTTAAAGTTAAGTCGAAAGTGGCCTTTAAATCTGGCTGATCAAAACACGGAAATACCGTGCGGGCACGATCAGGGACTAACAAGGCATAGAGGTAGTCGTCATTGCGGTTTAGCGATGCATTTCCAGCGATAAATTCAATTTTGATGGTATTTTTTACGGCCACAAGGTATTTTCCATCGATAAGCAGGTGCTCATTTTTCAATTGGACAGGAATATTTTTGCCATTAACAGCAATGGTTTTAACCTGGTAATCGCCCGCTTTAAAATCGAGTTGTAAAAGTGCTGGTCGGTTAGCCAATTGAAACCTAATGGCTGCTGTGCCTGCTATGGCTTTGCTTTTTTCGGCTGGTAATTGGAAGTGAAGCTCGTAATTCAATTGGCTGATGTCATTTCGTCGTTGGGTAGCCAGCGCTAAAGATACCCCAGGTTCGACTGCCTGTGGCGGAACAGTTGGTTGGGCATAGCTGGTTGCCGTTAACAACAAGAGGCAACAAAGGGTATGTAGAGGTTTCATCTGCGTAATGGAAATATTATATAAGTATTTTATACCGGGTTGAATTTAGGAGAAAAATATTTGTAATTTACTTTTTCAAACCATTGAATAAACCAAATGTTAAACCGAAGAAATTTTATCCGTAACAGCGCAGGGGCTTTAGGTAGCACTGTATTACTTTCCGCACTCGACAATCCGGCATACGCGTTATATGAACAAACCATAGGTGCCAACGACCAGATCAATATTGGCGTTATTGGCATTAATGGAATGGGTTGGGCCAATTTAAAAGCTGCTTTAAAAGTGCCGGGGGTAACCCTGGTTGCCTTATGCGATTCAGATCAGAACGTAATTGCTAAACGCATGACCGAGCTGAAGGAGCTTAAAGTGGATGCCGCAAAAGTGAAAACCTATAGTGATTACCGTTCTTTACTAGACAGGAAAGATATTGATGCCGTGATTATTGGCACACCAGACCATTGGCATGCTTTAATGATGATTCATGCCTGTGAAGCAGGAAAAGATGTTTATGTAGAAAAACCTGTGGGTAACTCTATTGTAGAGTGCCGTACCATGGTAGCTGCACAACAAAAATATAATAAAGTAGTACAAGCCGGACAATGGCAACGCAGTCAGCAACACTTTAAGGATGCGGTCGACTTTGTACAAAGCGGACAGCTAGGTAACATCAGAACAGTAAAAGTGTGGTGTTACCAAGGTTGGATGAAACCGGGGCCAGTGGTGCCTGACGCCATGCCACCTGCAGGCGTTGATTACGACCTATGGTTGGGCCCGGCAAAGAAACGTCCTTTTAATGCCAGCAGGTACCATTTTAATTTCAGGTGGTTTTGGGATTATGCCGGTGGGTTAATGACCGACTGGGGCGTGCACTTATTGGATTATGGTTTGCTAGGTATGGGGATGCCTGTACCTAAGACCATTTCTGCTTTAGGCGGCCGTTTTGCTTACCCTGATTTGTACGAAGAAACTCCGGATACATTAACGACCCTGTATGAGTTTGATAAATTTAACATGGTATGGGATTCTGCCATGGGTATTGACAACGGATCGTACAACAGGGGCCACGGAATTGCCTACATAGGTAACAATGGCACCTTGATATTAGACCGTGGCGGCTGGGAAGTCATTGAAGAAAGACAGAGTGGCAATAAGGTAAGTAAACCTTTGGTAAAGGCATCGGATAACGGGCTGGACAACCACATGGTGAATTTCTTTAAATGCATCAGGAGCCGGAAAAAGGATGAGTTAAATTGTTCTATACAGGCGGGTGCACATGTGGCTACAGTTGCTCAAATGGGTAATATTGCCTTTCGCAGCGGGGAGAAAATAACTTGGGATGACCATACAAAACTGTTTACGAACAAACAGGTTAATGACAAGTATTTAATGTCGGAATATCATAATGGCTATCAATTGCCTAAATTTTAATTCATGAAACGGACTGCACTAAGCTTTGTCCTATGTTTATTTGCCCTGACCGTATTTGCGCAAGCTCGGTTTGTGCGGTTAAAAACAAACATGGGCGATATCACATTGCATTTATATGAGGAGACGCCCAAACATCGGGATGCTTTTGTACAAAGCATTAAAAAAGGACTGTTTGACGGTGCTGCATTTAACCGGGTGATCAAAGGTTTTGTGAGTCAGGCCGGTGAACTCGATGATGTGATATTGGAACGGGAGGCCAAACAACCTGGCATTCAGGTATCACGTATTGACGCAGAGTTGGTAGCAGGTTTGATCCATAAAAAAGGCGCCCTGGGTGCAGGACGCAATGACAATCCGGAGAAAAGTTCATATTTTTCGCAGATTTACCTGGTAGCTGGTAAAAAACATACAGCAGCACAATTGGATGCACTGGAGAAAAAGAAGGGGATTAAGTTTTCGCCTTTACAGCGACAGGTATACACCACGATAGGTGGAACGCCACACCTGGATGGCGATTATACCATATTTGGTGAAGTGGTGGAAGGTATGGAGGTGGCCGACCGCATTAATGCAGTGCCAACCAAACAAGGCGACCTACCTGTAAAGGAAATCATTTTTACACCGCAGGTGTTAACCCAAAAGGAAGTCAATGCCCTGTTGAAAAAGCTTCCGTAAGCTATTATACTCCATAGCTTAGGCTATTTTTTAATGCTCAACTTTGATACCCATAAGCCAAATTAATATGAGGCAACGACGTTTAATACTTCTCCTGTTTACCCTGTCGTCATTGCTGGTGGTGATTGTGCAATGCACGCAGACCAAGGTAAAAGAGCCAGACAGCCGGGGCCAGGCTTATGCGGGCAGTGCTACCTGTGTAAGTTGCCACAAAGCGGTTGGTGATTCTTATGCACATAATGCCCATTTTAATACTTCCAGGGCGTTAGATGGCACTGCAGCAACAGACTCCCTCGGGCTTCCCGAAGGTGAATTTGTGTTTAATGAAAATACTAGAGTTGGTTTAGAGAAACGCAATGGCGCTTTTTACCAGGTTGCTTACATCAATGGGAGAGAGGTGAAAGCTGAAAAAACAGACTTTGTTTTTGGTTCCGGCCACAGCGCATATACCTTTGCTTTCTGGTATAATAACCAATTGATGCAGATGCCCCTCAATTACCTGACCCAGGAGCACCAGTGGGTAAATAGTCCTGGCTACCCGGAGGAGCAGATTTACTTTGGCCGACCGATAATTGCCCGTTGTTTGGAATGCCATAGTTCATCGGTCAATAAAAAACTAATACAAACGGCCGACCTGAAGCTAGAAGAGCAGTTTGTAAAAGGATCTTTAATTGCCGGTATCGATTGTGAACGTTGCCACGGACCAGCCGTGAAACATGTAGAATTTCATCAGGAAAATCCTGAAGTAAAAGAAGCTAAACACATGGTGAACTATAAATCATTGCCTTTAGCTCGCCGAATAGATGCTTGTGGCGTATGCCATTCTGGAGTGGAGCTCCAATCCCTAACTTCTACTTTTACCTTTAAACCTGGAGATACGCTAAAGAGTTTGCCCCAATACAGCAGTTATACCGGTCAGGATCCTGATGTTCATGGCTATCAAAAGCAATTGCTGGAAGCGAGTCCTTGTTTTAAAATAGGCAAAGCCGAGTGTATATCCTGCCACGATGTGCATGGGGAACCTAAGGTAAGTTTGAAAATCTATTCTAACCAATGTAAAAGTTGCCACGAGAACACACCACATCCTACTTTGGCTGCAAAAGACCGGGCCATCATGGCGGACAATTGTATTGACTGCCATATGCCTAAAAAGACCTCGGGTACCATTGGTTTCCAAGTGAGTAACAGTAAGGATAAAATTCCCTATATGGTGAGGACCCATCGCATTGCTGTATATAAAGACCTGGTTAAATAAGCAATTAGGTTATTTAGGTTTGTTCTTTTCCTGAATCCACAAAGACATGTATTTAGTGCTGTTTGCGGTATGGTGCTGTAACAGTTGTCCGTAGAAATTTTGTTGCCGGTGGCTGGTCAGGTTTGCAAATAGTTCAGCGATCTTTTTTAGGAAGTCCGCTATAAACTTTGTTTTTCCATAACGTTCATTAATGATCTGTCGACCATGTTGTTGTGCTTGTAAAAATTGGGTTTTATGCTGATACAAAGCAGCAGCCTGTTCGATAAACAAGGTGATGTCATCAACGATGTAACCGTTCCATTCCAGTTCTGCTTTCATGGCTTCAGCACCGATGCTGGTGGTTACCGAGGGGGTACCGACCTGCATGGCATCGATAAACTTACCTTTTACACCCGCACCAAATCGTATGGGTGCAAGCAGGATTCTGTGTTTAGCCAGGGCTTCTCTTGCATTTGCTGCACGCCCATGTACATAAAAACGCTCTTTTTCATTGTGCAGTTGTAAAACTTTCTGACTGGCATAGGCGCCATAAATATGCAGCCTGGCACCGGGCACTTTAGCACGTAACCCTGGCCATACCTGTGTTTTTAAGGTTTGAAGGGTATGCCAGTTGGGTTCGTGCAGGTAGTTGCCGATAAAGGTGAAACCCTCGCGGTTTTCATAGCTGTTCCAGTTTTCTACACGTTGATCACTTAGTTCTTCTTCTAAAAAAGGCAGGTAATAAAGTATGGCCGGGTCTATCCGGAATTGCTGATTCAGGATGTCCATCTCCGCCTGGGAGATGATTAAGGATAAGTCACAGCGTAATATAGCCGCAATTTCACGTTTGGCAACTTCGTTGAACAAATCGGCCGTAGTCACAGTTCTGGCTGTTTTTATGGCCTGTTGTCGGGCATAACGTAAGCAGTGAAGGTCTTCGGTATCAAGCATCCGCAACGCATCGGGACATTCCTGCTGCACACGCCAGCCATATTGTTCTTCCACCATAAAACGGTCAAATAATACCAGGCTTGGCTGTAGGACTTTAATGAATTCATCAAAACCGTCGTCATTAAGTTTAATGGCTTGTTCGGTGACACCTAATGAAGGTAAGTCGTAGCTAAATTCACCTTTTGAAGCCGCGCAGGCAAAAGTGACGTTTGCCCCGGCAGAAAGAAATACTTGAAGGAGTTGGATGATCCTGGTGCCTGCCGCCGAGGAGCCAGGCTCTGGCCAAACCAATCCAATAACCAAGATGTTGTTTTCCTTCATTCCTTTTAAAATTTATGCAAAATAGATGTAATTTTGGCAGTGAAGAATATATTTATCAGCACATGCTTGGATTAAAATTACTAACAGACCCACGTTGGGCTAATATTGCGGAATCAAATTTAGAAGAAATATTGACGGATCATGCCTGGTGTGAGCAAAAAGCGGCAACAAATGCCATTACGCTTATTGCTAACAATTCTGAGCATATGGATTTAGTGGAGGAGCTGACCGCTATAGCCATTGAGGAGATGGAGCATTTTCAAATGGTGGTGGACATTATTAAACAACGTGGTTATACGCTGGGGCGTGAGCGTAAAGACGATTATGTTGGACGTTTGGTGAAATTCAGTAAAAAAGATGGCAGCAGAAACTCTGCTTTTATTGACCGGTTATTATTTGCGGCGATGATTGAAGCCCGAAGTTGTGAGCGTTTCCGGGTTTTATCGACCAATATAAAAGATGCGGAACTGGCTAAATTCTACCATGAGCTGATGGTTTCTGAAGCTGGCCATTACACTACCTTTTTAAACTTTGCTCGCAAATATACCATCGATGTGGATGTAAACAAAAGATGGAAAGAATGGCTGGACTTTGAAGGTGAGCTAATACAAAGCTTCGGAAACCGGGAAGCTATTCACGGTTAATTCTTTACCATAAATTTTCTTTATAAAATACTTGTTGTGGCACCATATTCTGGTGCCATTTTTGTGCATTATAAGTATATTTATTGATGTACAGGGTTGATTGACAACAGGGTTACATCATTTATGAAACCTATTTAAGCAATCAGGCTATGGCAGAGGGTATAAAAGTGAGAAACTGCGCCACCATGGAGGTATTTAACCGACAGGTAGAAGCTTTTCCGGAGTTCAGGAGGGCTCAGGCATCCATTGAAAACAACATCAATTCGCTGTTATACCAGACCAGGTCTTTTCGCCTACGGGAGCACGTGATGATACAGGTGGTGGTACATGTAGTGTATCAGGAAGAAAGTCAAAATATATCAGAAGAACAGGTCATCAGTCAGTTACAGGTATTAAATCAGGATTTCAGTGCAAGGAACCGCGATCGGAGCAAAGTGCCTGAAGTATGGTCGGGCCTGGTGTCTGATTCGCTGATTGGTTTTGAACTGGCCAGGGTGGGGCCTGATGGTATGGCTAGTAATGGAATTACCCGTACAGCAACGACAGTGGAAGGGTTTGGTACAGATGATCAGGTTAAGGATGGTGCCAGGGGCGGAGTTGCACCTTGGGCCACAGATCGTTACCTTAACATTTGGGTATGCAGCCTGGGTAACTCGATTTTGGGCTATGCACAGTTTCCAGGTGGGCCACCGGAAACCGATGGCGTGGTGGTAGACTACCGTGCATTTGGAACAAATGGCACGGCACTGGAACCATTTAATTTAGGCAGGACCACTACTCACGAAGTGGGACATTATTTAAACCTGTCGCATATTTTTGGGGAGGGTCGGGGCAGCACCTGTTCTGATTCTGACTATGTTGACGATACACCAAACCAATTAGGACCTAATTATCAAAAACCAAGTTTTCCTTCCATTTCCTGTGATAATGGTCCACATGGAGATATGTTTATGAATTATATGGACTACGTAGACGACGACAGCATGTACATGTTTACTGATGGGCAGGTTGCCCGGATGAATGCCACCATGCAGGGCCCGAGGGCATCTTTAATACAGACAGAGCAAACGGAAGGTTATGACTGATACAGAACTGCAACAATTACAACGGAAGTGGACACACTCTTTTGAGGAAGATAATGAACAGGAACAGGTTTATCGTCCGGCCGACTTTCCCTTTAACCGTTCGCGTGGCAGAAGTCAATTTGACCTAAAGGAAAATGGTGAAGTAGCAAGTTTTCAAATCGGCAGAAACGATGTTCCAGAGCAGATAACTGGTTCCTGGCGGCTGGAAGGCGACAACCTATTAATTATTTTTCATGATGGAACGTCGCAAGTGCTTTCTGTAAAGGAGGTTAATGAAGATAAATTAGTTGTTAAGAAATAATACAATTTTTTTCTACTTTTAGTGCAACATGAAAGTTGGTAAAATTGTTGTCCTGTTCGTTCTTCTTTTTAGCCTTGTCACCTGGAAGGTGAACGCCAAGTCCATTACGCCCATGGCGAGTAATGGAACCATCGACTTGCGTATGCAATCTCTTTCAACAGGTATACCACTAAATGGGCAATGGGAATTTCATTGGAAAGTATTTCTGGATCCTGACTTACCGAATGATAAAAGTGGAAAGTTAGTAGACTTCCCTTTCAGGTGGACAGATAAACATTCGGATGGTACTAAACTTCCATCTTTTGGTTATGCAACTTACAGGGTTAGGGTGTTGCTTCCGGCAAATACCGATTCGCTTAGCATGAAAGTTCCAGATACCTATAGTGCCTATAAATTGTTTATTAATGGTAAACTGGTATCTTCAAATGGAATCATCAGTACATCTGCCGAAGGTTTTCGACCATACTGGCGCCCGACATTGATCAATATTCCGCCTGGAAGGGACACTTTACAGGTTACGCTGCATATCGCTAACTTCGCTCATTACAAAGGGGGAATTTCCCAACCACTATTGGTTGGAAAACAGCAGCAACTTGGGCTCTCTGAAAATCGTGCCAGCTCTATAGATTTATTGCTTACCGGATGTTTATTAATGGCTGGTATTTTTTTTATGGGACTTTACCTTGTAGGCAACCGCGATAAAACCATCTTGTTTTTTGCGCTGTTTTGTTTATTGTATAGCTATCGAATTATTGGGGTTGATAATTACCTGTTACATTCCATTTTCCCAGGGATGAGCTGGCACCTCACTGTGCGCTTAGAATATATTAGTTTGTTTTTGAGTATTGGTGTTTTTAGTTTATATACACGTTATTTGTATCCCCAGGACATCCATAAGGTAGTCATCAGATGTACCAATGCTGTGTGTTTTTCATTTACTTTTCTCACCTTGGCGCTGAGTCCTTATTATTTCACGCAATTGTTAACGCCCTTTTTATTGGTTGCCACTTTTTGCATTTTTTATATCCCCTATATCTATACCATTGCCTATAGGAGGAAACGTTCTGGCGCTATTTATACATTAATGAGTGCGCTTGCCATTGTGACTGCCTTTGCGATATCCTTGCTGCATTTTTGGGGATATATTGATCGTTATCAAATGGTTAGCTTTGTGTGTTACATTGCTTTTTTCTTTCTGCAGTCGCTCATTCTGTCACACCGTGTATATGCTGCTTTAAAACAGGCCAGAACCGAGGCGGAACAAGGTCTTTTAGTGAAAAGTGAGTTTTTGAGCACGATGAGTCACGAAATCAGGACCCCCTTAAATGCAGTAATTGGTATGAGCCACCTGCTATTAAATAACAATCCAAGACCGGATCAGGAAGAGAATTTGAAGGTGATGTTGTTTTCTGCAAACAACTTATTAGTGATTGTCAATGATATTCTAGATTACAATAAAATAGAAGCTGGTAAAATTACTTTTGAGCGCATGGAGATGGACGTGGCCGATATAGCTAAATACATCGTATCGGGATTAAATGCCACGGCTACAGATAAAAATATAGCTTTAAAATTTGAGGTTGATCAGGAATTAAAAGACCTGGTGATTGGTGATCCGACCAGGTTTACACAAGTGCTGACCAACCTGTTGCACAATGCAATAAAATTTACAGACGCTGGTTACGTGGCAGTGACCATCGAGGTGTTAAAACAAAATGCGACAGCTATATATTTAAAAGTAGCGGTAAAAGATACCGGCATCGGCATTCCTCTTAAAAATCAGCAACGCATTTTTGAGCGCTTTACGCAGGCTGATTCTTCCATTTCAAGAAGTTTTGGCGGTACTGGATTAGGCCTGGCGATATCAAAGCGTATACTTGAGTTGCAGGATTCATCATTAGACCTTGTTAGTGAAGAAGGTAAGGGATCGGTTTTTTATTTTGAACAGCTGTTTACAAAGGGTAAAAAAATAGTACCCAAAGATATAACCCAGTCTGCGCCGCTTAGTCAGAAACCTTTCCAGGATGTAGCGGTGCTGGTAGTAGACGATAACATGATTAACGTGATGGTAGCCCGAAAATTTCTTGAAAATTGGGGTGCTACCGTTGATGTAGCTATGGATGGGCAAGAGGCTCTGGATCAGCTTGATGTTAACAAACACCAGTTGGTACT
Organism: Pedobacter sp. CAN_A7; assembly: GCF_015752175.1. NCBI lineage: Bacteria > Pseudomonadati > Bacteroidota > Sphingobacteriia > Sphingobacteriales > Sphingobacteriaceae > Pedobacter > Pedobacter sp. CAN_A7. The sequence continues at coordinate 225,393 of NZ_JADOUW010000001.1, forward strand.
GATGGACTTACATATGCCCGTAATGAACGGCTATGAAGCGTCAAAAAAGATGCGTACAGATGGCGTGGTTATTCCGATTATTGCCTTGACTGCAAACTTGCCTGAAGAGATCTACGGCAGGCTAAAGGATTCGGGCATAGATGATGTGGTGGTTAAACCTTTTCTACCTGATCAATTGTATAAAAAAATCTGTCAATACCTCAATTTAGAAAACCTGTCTTAATAACCATCCTCAAATAAATAACTGCTGTAGGCGAGGCCTTTGGCTACACTGGTGAAGTTGTCGCCTGAGTTGACCTTAATATGTGGGAACTTGCTTTTGAACAGCTTTTGTATAGCAGGCACCAGGGAAGTACCACCCGTTAAAAACAGGCTGTCGATAGCAGACTCCTGGATATTATTTTTTTGCAAAAATTCGGTCATGTAATGTGCTATTTTTTGCAGGTCTTTATCAATGATGCGGTCATATTCAGCAATATCAACCTCTTCTTTAATATCTATATTCATGTTGCTGTATTCAAAGCAAGAATGGTCTTGAAAACTCAGCTCAACCTTTGTCTTTTCAATGGACTGGAATACCGAATACCCCAGGTTATGATCTATTAAAGTGATCAAATTCTTAAATTTAGGGTCATTGCCCGAAAAGTAATAATAATCTTCAATCTCCTTTTTGATCTTCAAACCATTGAAAAAGTTCATTTTATCCCAGGAGCAAATATTAGCAAACAGCGATTTAGGCACTGTTAACACTTTACCCGGCGTAGCTTCATACTGTGTATATTTACCAAAATAGGGGGTGCCTTTTTCCCACATAAATGCAGAGTCGAAGCTATCGCCACCAATGTAGATACCTCCTGAGGCCACTAAATCTTCTTTGCGGTCAATATTGCCTGTTTTATTAGGGTCAAGGATCACATAAGTAAAATCGGTGGTACCGCCGCCAAGATCGGCAACCAGCACATGTTCTTTCTTTGTTAAAGTTTTTTCATAGGCAAAGGCAGCGCCGATCGGTTCAAACTGAAAGCGCACCTGATCGAAGCCAGCAAGTTCAGCCGCTTTGTTTAAACGTGTTTGTGCAAGGGTGTCTTTAGAAGTATTGTCATCGTCGAAGAATACCGGGCGTCCAATGACTGCTTTGGTGCAGGACTGCCCGATGAATTGATCTGCCCTTGTTTTTAACTCCTTAAGAATCAAGGCCACCAATTGTGAAGCATTATACCGTTTGTTTTGAATACGGGTTTCTGTAAAGCTACTTCGGGATAGGATTTGTTTGATCGATTTTATAAATCGGCCTTTCATACCATCTTCGAGGTAAGCATCAATTGCCGTTTCGCCAACTATATAGTTTAAAGATCCTTCAGAAGCGGAAGTTTCCGGAAAATAGATGAGGGAAGGAATAAGTATGGTGGTTAGGATTTCCTTCTTTTCTTCATCATAAATGGATAAAGCCGAATTCGTTGTTCCAAAATCAATTCCATATAATATCTTTTTCATCAAAACCTTTTTTTATACTTTGCCGGGGCGGCGAAAGTATAAAAAAAAGTTAAGAAAGCTTATAAGCCAACCACTTTATAGCTGACCTTTTCGTCGGCAACTACTTTTTCATAGTAGACACCATCAGGAGAAACAAAGTATTGTGCACCTTTCAACGTCACCTCTGCACTGCCTTCAGGCAGTTGCTGAACTTCGTCGCCAATGCGTACGGCTTCGTTAGGATCGTCAACCGGGGCCTGGCCATCAGCTGTGTTCAGTACACCATCTTTTCCAGCGATGACATAAACTGTTTTTCCTTCATCATTTTGGCGGGCCTGGTAATAAACACCTTTGTATTCATAGAATACTTTTCCGTTCACGGTAACCTCCTGAGCCTCTTCTGGTAGGCTTGGTACTTCAGCTCCAACCGGTGGTACGACTACCTTATATTCTCTTTCATATTGTCTGTAGTATAATCCGCCTGAATAGAAGAATTGAGTTTGACCAAAATAGAATGGGTAATAGCCAAACGGCAATACGCTTAAGCTAAAGCCAAGGTAAGGTCTGTAATAATTATAGAAACGACCATAAAATGGAGCTCTGTAGCCATAACCATGTCCATATCCATAACCTGGGCGGCCATAATGTGGTCTGCTGTTTACGGGCCCACGGTAGTTGGTAGGGCGGCCAGCATAATTGGGCCTCCTGCTGCTATTCGGGTTAATCCTCGAGCGATTCTGACTTTGCAGGCTTCGGTTTTCATTCCGTTGGATGGAGCGTTGTGCCGATCGGCTGGTATTGCCCTGTAAAGAACGCGGCTGACTCGGTCTAACGGCTGATCTGTTGCCAGAATTACCCATTGAACTTCTTGATATGCTTGGTGCGCTGCTTCTTGATGGTGCAGAACGGCCTGCTGATCCGCCGCCACCGTTACTGCTTCGCCCTCTTTGCGCAAACGTATCCTGAATAGTTGTGCTACTTATAAAAAGTACCGCAGCTATACTACCTAATGTTTTGAAATTTAAGAGTTTCATAAGTGTATATTTAGTTGTATAAAGGTCTTGAAGCCATCATGAGCAATATCTAGTTTTTGTCCTGAACGTTACTTGACATGGGTCTTCGATATAAATGTACTGGTAAGACTATAACTGCTGTGAATGGATTAACGCTACAAATAAGGTTACATTTATATGATGAATTCCTTTTTGTCATCATAAATGTATTGACCTAAAACTACTGGTCAGTTTTAGTGTTAGTGATTAGACATTCCACCGGACGATTTAGTTTAACCTTAAATTCATTCAGATGAAAGCAGTAATTTTACTCGGAACGCTAAAGAAAACAGGGCTATCTAATACGGAGACTTTATCAGCGTTTTTTGTCGAAAAACTAGAACAACAGGGTGTGACCTGTGAGGTTATTAAATTAGTTGATCACCCAATTTTTGCTGGAACCTATGATGACATGGGGGCGGGGGATGCCTGGCCGGCAATTTTGGAGAAGATACTTGCAGCCAGAATTTTGATCTTTGCCACACCGATCTGGTGGGACAATCATTCTTCGGAAGTACAGCGGGTTATTGAAAGGCTGGACGAAGTGCATGATATGATTTTAGCTGGCGAAACATCAAGGCTGGCCAACAAAGTTGGCGGAATTCTGATTACAGGTGATTCTGATGGTGCGCAACATATTATAGGCAACATTAGCAATTTCTTAAATGCAGTTGGCGTTTTAATACCACCATACTGTACCCTCTCGGTATTATCGCAGGAGCAGGCTAAGGGCGTGGCTACCACAAGGGAAGCGCTGCTGGAAAAATACGAATCGGAGTATAGTCAAACAGCTGAAACAATGGTTGCTCATTTGTTAAGATATATTTAATCGCCGTCTGACGATACTTTTAAAATGATAAAACATATAGAACATTACAAACTGTTAGTTACTACCTACAATGGAACATTTCATTCAAAAACAATGGGAAGAAAAAGACAATAAACTGTATAAAGCGGTGATCTTTAAAGATTTTCAGGAAGCTTTTTCTTTTATTGTGAAGGTTGCCTTTCTCGCTGAGAAAAACAACCATCACCCTAAATGGACTAATGAATATAATAAAGTCGAACTATGGCTATCTACACATGATGTTGGAGATTTCGTCACAGAAAAAGATCGTAAAATGGCAATGGAAATAGACAAGCTATTGATGTACGACCTGGAAGAATAATAGTGGCTATAAAACTACCAGTTATGATAGTAACTTTTTTACCTGGTCAAACGACAATTCTGTGTAATTATTGATGTACAGGTCGCAGGGAGGAAGCTCTTCTTTTTGATGTGAAGTTAACACGCCAACAACCTTCATTCCTGCATTTAACGCAGCACTTATGCCAGAAAATGAATCTTCAAAAACTAGGCATTGCGAAGGATCCACCTGTAGATTTTTTGCAGATGTTAAGTACACTTCCGGATCTGGCTTATGTTTAGTCACGTTCTCACTTGCCATGATCGATCCGAACATTTCCCTGATTGGCACCTTGCTCAATATCAGATCAAGGTTGGCTTTTGGTGCCGATGTAGCCACACCAAGCTTAACGCCATGGTCATGTAAATCGGTGATAAAGGGCACAATGCCTGTTATCGGGTCCACATGTGCTTCATATATTTTTCTGAACAAACCTTCTTTCTCTTCTTCCAGTTCCAATAATTCAGCACTTTCTATTTTACGTTGTAAAAAGTGGCTCATGATATAACTGTTGCTCTTGCCAAACATATGGGCAGCAAATTCTTCGTCGGTTGGATTTAAATTTCTAGTGGAGAAAAATTCGCGAAAAGCTAGGGAATGATATGGATTGGTATGGCAAATTACACCATCCATATCAAATATAACGGCAATTTCTTTATTCATTTTGCAAAGTTAGCTTAAGCTTGGGATAATATTCCATCCAATGTTTAAACTTTACAAAAGTTTCATTGGCAGCAGCAATAATTTCCGCTCCTTCTGCTTCATTGTTAGCCTGTTTGTTCATATAATCTTTAAAATCTGACCACATGGCCATGGTATTGTCACCATAACCATTAAAAAAGCTTAGTCCAGCAGAATCAGCCTGTTCCAGTTGTTTACTTATCATTTGGCTAATGTATTTGCCGCCTAAGGTAGATCCTTCAATCACATATAATGCACCAATGGCCTGCAGGTGGTTTTCAATTTTAGGTAAGTCATCTGCTGAAGCCAGTGGGGGTATTGCTGCCCCATAATGCGACAGGTCAGCGGCAAGATCACCAGCTTTTCTTCTTTCTGCTATGGCAAAGCCATCATTCAGATGTGCTTTGATTTGTTGTTCCAGTCCGCCAAAATAACTGTAGAATATTTCTAAAATGTCCGTATAATCGTTTATGGATTTCATAGACTTTAATTGGCGTATCATGATTACTTCCAATGCCTGGTGGTGGGTATTTGTATTGTTTTTGATTTGATCGGCTATCATATTATAATTACAATCGTTTATTATTAATCTGTGAAGGAGATAAAAAAGGTAGAACCTTCGCCAAGCGTGCTTTCTACCCAGATATGTCCGTTGTGTTTTTCTATTATTCTCTTAACAATTGCCAGACCAATCCCAGTGCCTTCAATGTTTTGTACGTTTTCCATGCGTTTAAACAAGTCAAATACTTTAGACAGCTCCTGTGCATGGATTCCAATTCCATTATCATTAATGCGATAAACCACTTCTGATCCTTGCAGATTCCCTTCAATCCTGATGCATGGATGCTCATTTTTGCTGGAGTACTTAATAGCATTACTTAGCAGATTGGAAAAGACCTGTGAAATCATAAGCGGATCGCCTTTTATCATTGGCATATTGCCTATAATCACCTCCAGATTGTCAGTTTGGTAAGCAATGCGAAGGTCCCTGATCAGGTCTTCCACCAGTGTTTTTACTTGGATGTCTACTTTACTTAACTCCCCCTGGTTGATCCTCGAATATTCTAAGACCTCCTTAATCATGTAGTTCATTTTATCCGTGCTGGCTAAAATTCTATCGACTACATTGGAAGCATGTGGTGTTAAACTCTTTTCTCGTTTTAATATCTGGGAGAAACCCTTAATCGTAGAAAGGGGTGTCTTAAGGTCGTGTGATATGGTGTAACTAAAGGTATCCAGCTCCTGATAAGCTTTTTGAAGCTTCTCATTCAATTGCCTGATTTGGTTTGCCTTAAGGTTTATGGTATATACAATTTCCTCCTTAAGTCGTTTTACCGCTTTGATTTCCTCTCTATTCCAACTTTTTGATTTGCCAATCACCGTTTCTGACCATATTTCAAATGATTTTCTGGGCGATAAGTGGACCAATCCGGTTCCATCAATGGTTTGTTCCTTTTCTTGCTTTCCTGCCCAGTTAATAGTTTGCACATACTCTGGCTTAAACCATAAAAGGTACTCATTCAATTCTTTTGACAGCACACATACCAATAACCCACTGGCTATCTTCTGATAACTTTCTGCCTTTGGAAAAACATTTTTCAGGTGAGTGGTGTGGTAAAAGCGGTCATGTACGGTATCTTTAATCCAGCTCACTAATTCGGTAATTTCTGGAATGCTGGGTGTGATGCCTAAGGTTTTTATGTTGTTTTCGTACAACAAGACGGCCCCATTACAGTCAGTAACTTCCAGTAAATTTACTTTGTGCGCTGTTAATGCTTCTATAATATTACTTCCTGGCATCATTAATTGCCTGGATAAGGCATCAACGTTATTGCGAAACAGTTGTAGCTTTTGCTCATTTTCCTCGTCCTGCCTAAATTCCAATGCTGATGAAAGGATTTGGCTAATGAGTTTAGAAGACTCTCTCGATTTATAATCAATGAATCGCGGACTATAATGATGACAGGCGATTAATCCCCATAACTGGCCATGGTATATTAAAGAAATGCTAAAGCTGGTAGCCACCTTCATATTTTTGAGGTACTCAATATGAATAGGCGATACCGCACGAAGTTGTGCATGACTTAAGTCTAATTGGAAGGCTTTATCTTCCACCGCTGTGACCAGTCTTGCGGGTTCAGCATGAACATCGGTAATTAACCTGGTCAGGTTGATCTTATACAGTTCGCGGGCTTGTTCTGGAATATCTGATGCAGGATAGTGTAAACCCAGCCAGGAGGAGAATCCTTCATTACGTGCTTCAGCCACTACTTCCCCATGATGATCGGCGGCAAAACGATAAATCATCACCCTGTCGAAAGAAGTGATCTTTTTTATCTGGGCAACAGCGTTGTTTAACAGGTTATTGAGGTTTTTATCACCAAGCATTTCAGCAATTGAACGCCCTATTATTTTATTCAGGTCTACGTCAAGATCCGTTTGTGCAGGTTCGAATTCCAACAAGTAATACATGGTGGAAGGACTGATCATCAGGTAAAAAGGTTTACCGTTAATCTCGATAGAGATAGGATTAATTTGTTCAAAGCCATTGGTTTTACCAATAGCAATTAACTGTTCTAATACGGGGTGATGCAACTGCTGGCTTAATAGACCATCCAACACACTTATTGATTCACCTAGCAGGCTATCAGGTGTGGAGGGTAGAAATTTCTTTATGTTTTCACTAAAAAATTGAACCAACATTTGCTGGTCAATCCCTATCATAAAACCGTGCGATTGTATCATTCCAGGTGAACGAATGGGCTCCCGATCGCAATTAGTGGCATCTACATTAAATTTATTCATGTACTCCTTTGATTGTTACGAATTTAGTTAAATTCCATTAAAGAATGATACTTTCATCAATTGTCTTCCGTTTGTTACCTTTCGACTTTTTGCTATAAATAGTCAATTTAAATAGTCAATTTTGACCTCGTAAACGGAAAGACTATGTGGACAAAAATCATACCTGCTATTGGAATTGCCTTGTTACTGCAGGGTTGCGGAGGATTTGAGTATAGTCCGAATCAAAGTTTTAGCGGTGATACCCGAACCGCTATCAACAAAGAGAATATAAAAAGATTGCAGGAAAGTCCCGGGGATAAACGCATTCGTTTTGTGCTTACCGGCGATAGCCAGCGTGCTTATAAGGATGCAGTCGATCTGGTTGATGCTGTTAACAAACTGCCGGAGGTAGATTTTGTGTTTCTGGCTGGTGATATTTCAGATTTCGGGCTTTCTCAAGAAATGGAGTGGGTTGATCAGATCTTTTCCAAACTTCACATTCCTTATTTCGGTGTAATTGGCAACCATGATATGGTTTCTACTGGTCAGAAGTCCTATAAAAGGATGTTTGGCGACCTGGATTTTTCCTTTATTTACCAGGGTGTAAAATTTGTTTGCCACAATACCAATAGCCGAGAAACCTCTTTTGATGGAAGTGTGCCAGATTTACCCTGGCTGAAAGAACAATTTCTACCTGAAAATGGCGTAGATGCTTACGTGGCCGTGGCGCATATCCCCCCAGGTAGTGGTGATTTCGACCCAATACTAAACGACAATTATGTAAGTATCGTCAACAAATCACCCAATACCCTAGCCGCTTTATATGCCCATAACCATACGAGTGAGGTTTTCTTTCCCGGAAATCAGTTAGCTATACCTTATATCGTGACAGATGCTATTGAAAATCGAAAATTCGTACTTATAGAAATTGTTAATGGAAAACTTAAGTATGAAAATATCACCTATTAAATACCTACGGTATATTGCAGCCTTATTGTTTTTCTACATAGGATCTCCTGCACATGCACAAATCCCTCAGTTTTTGATACCTAAGGATGTGACACTACAACATGCAGGCAGCATTGGTTTTATGAGTGCAGGTTTTGGTTACCCTGTGTTTAAAAATCAGCGTGGTCACCTTGATTTTAATTACGGCTTTGTACCTGAAAAGAGAGGGGGAGAGTTACATGTGCTGAGTATTAAGTTTAATTATCGCCCTTGGGAAATTGACATCGCCGATGGCATAAAGTTATACCCTGCCAATCCGGGTGCTTTTGTTACTTATCACCTTGGTCCTCAATTTGACCTCCATTGGGATAAAGACACTTATGAGGAAGGGTATTATTGGTGGTCCACTGCACTTCGGCCTCACTTATCGCTAAGCACAGAGTTTCAACTGGATGCCAAAAAACTATTTAAAACCGACAAAATTAAAGGCATAAGTGTGTATTCAGAGTTCAATACGAATGAACTTTATATGGTAAGTTATTTTCAAAATGTAGGCGCATTGTCTGTCACTGATATCTTTAAGATAGGTATAGGTCTACGTGTTCATTTGTAGGAGCTATCTTATTTATTGTACCCTGGCCTATCCAGATATCCCCATTCGTCCCCCTCGGGCAAGTCTGGGTAATCATTTTGATCGGTAATTACCACATAGACCATCCAGATCACCAGGAAGGGGGAGATCAGAAACAGGCAAGCAATTATCGGTCCGGGCCCGTTCAACTGGAACAAAGTAATGTATACGATCAGGTAGATCGTCACCATGAGCACCCAAAATATTGACTTATTCATGACTGTAAGTTTGTAATAGGTTAACAGTCAGGATGCAACTTGGTTTTACCAAACATATTAAAGCTTAAATGATTATGTGCAAAGGTCATGTTTTTAGTCGTAAAATTAGTATTACACACTTTCCAGAATCACGGCATAACCCTGACCAACACCCACACACATGGTAGCTAATGCATAACGTTTACCCTGTTTTTTTAACTCTAGCGCTGCTGAATAGGTAATCCTTGTTCCCGACATGCCTAATGGGTGACCTAAAGCAATAGCACCTCCATTTATATTAACACGCGGATCATCTACCTCCAATCCTAAAGCCATCAAGCAAGCAATAGATTGTGCGGAGAACGCTTCGTTAAGCTCAATGACGTCTATTTCTGCTAATGTTAGTCCTGCTTTATTTAATGCTTTTTTAGTGGCTTCCACTGGTCCGATGCCCATCATGCGTGGTTCAACACCAGTGACCGCACTGGAAACAACTTTAGCCAAAGGTTTCAAGCCATATTGTACAACTGCGGCCGAAGAAGCCAGGTAGACAGCTGCTGCTCCATCATTTAAGCCGGAAGCATTTCCAGGTGTTACCGTGCCGTTTTCTTGTTTAAATGCTGGTTTTAATTTAGCCAATCCGGCAATAGTGGTTGCTGGTTTAATAAACTCATCCTGATCAAAAATAATTGGATCGGCCTTTCGCTGTGGAATCAGGACCGGCATAATTTCTTCTGCCAATCGGCCGCTGGCTTGAGCTGCTGCTGCTTTTTGTTGTGACTTCACGGCGAAGTCATCCTGTGCCTCCCGCGTAATCTGGTATAACTCAGCCAGGTTCTCGGCCGTTACACCCATGGCATCTACGCCATACATATCTTTCATCTTCGGGTTAACAAAACGCCATCCGAAGCTGGAATCAAACATTTGAGCATCGTTACCGAATGCTTTTGAGGGTTTTGACATCACCATGGGTCCACGGGTCATGTGCTCAACACCACCAGCAATGTAAATATCACCATCGCCAGCTTTAATGGCACGGGCAGCGTTCACAATGGCCGACATGCCCGAGGCACATAATCTGTTGACGGTTTCGCCGGGAACGGTAACTGGTAAACCAGCAAGCAACAAGGCCATACGTGCAACATTTCTATTGTCTTCACCAGCCTGGTTATGGCAGCCTAAAATAACATCCTCAATGGCGATAGTAGGGATCTGCGGATTCCTTTTTACCAGTTCTTTAATTACTAAAGCGGCTAAATCATCAGTGCGGACAGGGGAGAGGCTACCGCCGAAACTTCCAATTGGGGTACGAATACCATCTATGATATATACTTCTTTTTCCATTTTCTTATTGTTATAAGTGTGAGCCTTTTATTTTGTTTTTTAACCAGGAGGTAGTCACCACAATGGTTAAGCCGATGATGCACCCGAGAGCGACCGTGAGGAAACGATAGATGGGTGCAAACTGTGAATGATCACTTTGGTGCCAGGACAGGATAATGAGTAACGCCACAATAGCCACCCTGGCCATATTTGCCATGTTTAATAAATGGCAGATTAAGGTGGTTACAATGATGCCGGCAATCATCATGTAGGCATTTGGCGGATGGATCAGGAAGCAGATCAATCCTACACCAGAGCCAATAACGTTCGATTTAAAGCGGTCGAAAGACATGCGCCTGGTATCCTTTTCTTCCGGCGAAATGACCAAAACAATGGATATCAGCGTCCAGAACAATTCCTCTATTGCAAAATGTTTAAACAAAGCATAGCCAATAACAAAACCCAATACACAACGAAAAGTGTATAGAAGATAGTGGGAATCAACAATTTTGTTTAACCATTTATTTATCATTATCCAAGAGATTAATAAAACAGATAGTACCTGTTGGGTGTAACTTTAGGACAACCTAAGTTCAAAACTAGCGGTGGTGCTTGCCTGTACTTCTTCTAATGTTGCGCATGGCATCAATTCGATTAAGCACAGTTTTTTGTCGATAAATTTAAATACTGCTTTATCGGTAATGATCATGTCTACAGCCTTAATGGCAGTAAGTGGAAGTATACATGTAGGAACAATTTTAGGCGAACCATCTCTTTCTGTGTGCATCATCGTAATGATTAATACTTTGGCACCTGAAGCCAAATCCATGGCACCACCTACGCCTAATAACGGTTGCCCCGGCACTGCCCAATTGGCTAAATTTGCCTGCTCATCCACCTCTAAACCACCCATGACGGCAATGTCTACATGTTTACCACGAATCATGGCAAAAGAATCTGCGCTGTCGAAATAAGAACTTCCCGGTAAAGCCGTTACCGGGATTTTACCAGCATTGACAGGGTAGGTCATGGCGCCACCACCATCAGCAGGTGCCGGGCCTACACCCAGCATGCCATTTTCGGTATGCAGGATAATGCCATCTTCCGGGCTGATCAGGTTTGCCACCAAAGTGGGTATACCGATACCCAGGTTTACCACATCGCCTTTTTTTAACTCTGCTAATGCACGTTTAGCCATGTTCATGCGTACTTCTGAAACCTTTTTATCGGTAGCTACTGCTGCAGAACTGCCAAGATCTTCGAGCGTCAGGCTAGCCTGCACCAGGTAATCGACATAACTTCCAGGGGTATGAATGTTTTCTGGCAGGATTTCACCTACCGCCACAATTTCTTCCACTTCAACAATCACCAGGTCGGCAGCAGTAGCCATTCCCCGGTTAAAGTTCTGCTCGGTCATCCGGTACTGGAGGTTCCCGGCAGTATCTGCTTTCCAGGCGCGTATAAAAGCCACATTTCCACGAATACCTTCAATAAATATTTGTTCTTGTCCGTTTAATAGCTTTGTCTCCCGGTCTTTTGCCAACGCTGTGCCTGCAGCTGTGGGGGTAAAAAAACCACCAATGCCTGCGCCACCTGCGCGTATTGCTTCGGCCAGGGTTCCCTGAGGTAAAAGTTCATAATCTACCGTGCCATCCTGTGCCGCTTTCACCGCTTCCGGGTTAGAGGTAAAGAAGGAACCGATCATTTTTCTAATCTGTCCGTTGCGTAATAAACGACCACCACCTATGCCCACTTCCCCTACATTATTTCCAATAAAGGTTAAGTCTTTGGTTTCCGTTTCGGCAAGTGCATGCATCAGGTGAACGGGGTTGCCCGTCATGCCAAATCCGCCTTGCAATAAGGTATCGCCATCTTTTACTAAAGCAACCGCTTCCTGTAAACTTATTTGTGGTACTTGTTTCATGCTTTCTAAATTATTGTGCTGAAAAGTGGAGAATGTGTTTCGCGAATTCTTCGGCACACTCCACATTGGAAAGGTGCGCCGCATCTAGTGACACATGTCGGGCTACTGGAATGCGCTTTTGCAGCAGTTTGCCATCTGCTACGGTGGTTACCTGGTCTTGCACGCCGCTGATAATTAGGGTGGGTACTTCTAAATCATATAATTGCTCCATGAAATCGGCATCACGTACCGCTGCACAGCAGGCGATATAACCTTGTAAGGAAGTTTTTTCAAATCTAGCCAGGATGTCGGTTTCTACTTCCGGGTAACTCGCCCTGAACGCGGATGTAAACCATCTTTCGGCAGTACCCGATAAAATGCTGTGTAAACCATGCGCTGCTACCTGCGAAATACGGTCGTTCCAGCCGCTTTCATTACCAATTTTAGCCGCAGTATTACTTAGTATGATCTTTTCAAAGCGCTGGCTGTGGTTAATACCAAGCCATTGGCCTACCAATCCGCCCATAGATAAGCCACAGAAATGAACTTTATCCAAATCCAGTGCATCCATCAAGTCGATGATGTCAGTGCCCAGGTCTGCGATGCTAAGCACATGCTGGTTGATGTCGCTTTGTCCATGGCCACGGGTATCCAGGCGTAACACGTTAAAATGATGACTCAGGATATCCATCTGGTATTCCCACATGGATAGGTCGGTACCCAAAGAATTGGAGAAAATAATGGTCTTGTCATGTCCAAAAGTTTCCAAGGTATATTGACATGCTGAAGTTGATAATTTTAATATTGGCATTTTAATGTTTTTAATAGGTAAGCAGTGTTTGTGATTAACCTAAATCTCCACCTCCTACAGGAATAGTTAAGCCAGTGATGTAGGAAGCTTCCCTTGAGGAGACAAACAGAATGGTGGCTACTTGTTCTTCTAAGGTGCCATATCTTTTCATCAGGCTGGAGTTAATAGTTTGATCCACGATTTGTTGATACCAGATTTTCTCCTGTGCTGTTTGGAGAGTTTCATTCCTGGGAATGATACGTTCCGGTGCAGCAGTGCCACCCGGGGCAACACCCACCACACGGATGTTGTTAACCGCTTGTTCCAGTGCCAACGATTGGGTAAGCGCATTTACACCACCTTTTGCTGCCGCATAGGGTACCCTGTTTACACTCCTTGTGGCCACAGAAGACACATTAACAATAGTGCCGCCACCATTATTAATCATAAAAGGTAAAACGGCACGGCAGCCCCATAGCGTTGGGAATAAGGAACGGCTTATTTCCTTTTCAATCTCGCTGGTCGCATATTCGTCATAAGGTTTGGCCCAGATGGTACCCCCTACATTATTCACTAAAATATCGATCGTACCGAACGATTCAAGTCCCTGGCTTACGGCCTGTTCAAAACCTTCAAAACTTTCCAGGTCGGCTTGCACCGATATAGCGCGCAAATTAAGGTCAAGTATTTCCTTTAAAACAGCCTGCACCACCGGCGACCGGTCAACTAAAATAACCTGTGCGCCTTCCTGTGCCATGCGCAAAGCCACTGCTTTACCAATGCCTTGCGCTGCACCTGTAACCAGGGCGGTCTGGTGTTGAAATCTATCTTGAAATATCATGTCTGTCTTTTTAAAATTGGTGGTACGAGGCTACAATTGAACAATGATGTTTATACTACCACTGCCGTACCACTCGGTACAAATTTCTCCATATAGAAGTTACTGTAAGTTATGCTTTCATCGGCCAGAGAGGCCTTTACCGCCTCAACCATGGCTGTAGGTCCGCAAATGTAGATGTCGTAACTGGCTAAGGTGAGGTGATCTTTATTGATCCACTGGTTCACATAACCACTGGCATGTTTTGCACAGGTTTCACCCGATACACAGGTATGTACAGTTAAGGGTATTTTTTCTTTAAAACTTTCCAGGCGTGCTAATTCCACCATATTTTCAGCCAAGGTAGAGCCGTAAAAGAGATGGATGGGTTGGGTAACCTCTTCCAGACTTAGCTTTTCCAGCATCGACATAAAAGGTGCAATGCCCGTGCCACCGGCAAAGAATAAACTCGGCTGCTGCAGGTCACGCAAGTAAAAGCTACCCAAAGGACCAGTCAGGCGCAGTGGATCGCCTACTTTTGCCGTTGTTAAGAAATTACTCATCACCCCGTTGGGTACTAGCCTGATCAGGAAGCTAAGGTCACTGCTGTTAGGCAGGTTGCAAAAGGAATAGGAACGACTAAGGTCAGTGCCCGGCACATCAATATTTACATATTGGCCAGGTAAAAAATTAATTGCTTTTCCATCCACAGGGCTTACAATCAGTTTAACCACCTCGGCAGATAAAAATTCTACGGACGTAATGGTGGTGTCCACACTGGTGACTTCCACTTTACAAGCAGCTGCGCTGGCTAAGATATCAACCACCAGGGGGCTGTCTGGGCGCATCTGGCAAGCTAAACCATAGCCGTTCTCTGCCTCATCGTCAGACAAGGCTTCCTCGATATAGTCGCCGGGATCATAGGATCCTGATAAAACCTTACATTTACAGGTGCCGCAAGCGCCATCGGCACAGTCCAGGGGAATATTGATGCCTACACGGTATGCGCTTTCGGCAACGGTTTCTCCAGGTAATCCATCGATGATGCGGGTAACGCCATCCTCGAAATTCAGTGCTATATTTGCCATATGCTATTTATTATAAGTGATATACATCGATTACCTGACGGATGTAATCGTTTTTTAAGATTATTTTTTTATTAATAATTAGGAAACTATCCTCTGTTTTTTTTAAGGTATAAAAAGAGGTTCCAAAGTAAAAGTCCGACGCCTGGTAGCGGTAACACATGGTATTCCAGTTAAAACGAAGTTTAACTTCCTCATCGTTTTCTTCCAGAATTTCCAGGTTCGACAAGTTATGTGTGGTTCGCGGTTCAGGAGTAGAGGCGCTGGAACGTTCTGTTTTGATTCTAAAAATCCGGTCTTCCAGGCCATCGCGGTTAGGGTAGTAAATCAACGAGATCTCTGCCTGCGGATCTTGCGTTAATTCCTCCTCATCATCCCATGCCGGCATCCAATAAACAGCTTTTTCATCATAGTGTTTCAGCCATTCATCCCACTGCTTATCATCTAAACATCTCGCTTCTTTGTATAAAAACGATTGTATTTTAAGGTAATCTGTCATGCTCGGCTTATTAAAGGGTTGTAGATTCTTCTGGTTGCTGCAATGCTTGTTTCATGCTATTTAACCAATATTCATGCTGAATCAGGAATAGTCCTTCATCTTCTGATTTCAGGCCACTCAGGATGGGGTTAATGCCCATCTGCGTGGCATGTTCATCAGCACCCTGAATCCAGTGTTTCGCTCCGCGCGACGCATCGTTCCAGGGCAAGGCAATGCCCTTATACCCATTCTGACAAGCACGAAACTCTTCTAAATCATCAGGGGTACCCATTCCGCTCACATTAAAAAAATCTTCATACTGTCGGATGCGTGTGGCACGTGAAGCAGGATCTTCATTTTTAGGGGCGAAGCAATAAATGGTTACTTCAGTCTGGTCGACAGCGATGGGTCTGATCACCCTGATTTGCGTGGAGAACTGGTCCATCAGGAATACATTCGGGTATATCCCCAGGTTGCGCGTCAAGTTCACCATATGGTCTGCTTTTACCGCTCCAAAGGTTGCAATTAAACGTTCCCTTTCGGCATAAACCGGACTTACCTCTGGGTTTATTTTACGCGTCCATAGTAAAATGTGTCCATTCTCGAAGCCATAAACACCACCAGTACTTTTCGACCAGCTATTGGCGTCAACTGCTTTGGTGCCTTCATTTTCATACTTACGGCGGCCCATGGTCGCTACATAATTCCAATGCACAGAGCTTACGTGGTAACCATCAGCACCATTTTCCATCTGCAATTTCCAATTCCCATGGTAAACATAGGTAGAGCTGCCACGTAACACTTCTAATCCAAATTCAGCCTGATCGCTCATCTGGTCAATAATTGCTTTTGTTTCACCCAGGTGATCAGCTAAAGAAATCACATCAGCATTTAAACTGCCAAATAAAAAGCCTTTATATGATTCGAAACGCGCAACCTTTTTAAGGTCATGAGACCCTTCACAGTTAAATTGATCCGGGTAATCTGCCTCACGTGGATCCTTCACCTTTAATAACTTGCCAGAGTTGTTGAAGGTCCAGCCATGAAAAGGGCAGGTAAACGTAGACTTATTGCCTTTTTTAAAACGGCATACCATGGCGCCTTTATGACTGCAGGCGTTGATAAAGGCATTTAGCTCGCCCTCTTTATTTCTGGAAATAAAAATGGGTTGGCGACCAATATAAGTACTGTAATAATCGTTTTTCTCCGGAATCTGACTTTCATGCGCTAAATACACCCAATTGGATTCAAAGATTTGTTTTAACTCCAATTCGAAGAGTTCTGGATGAGTAAAAGATTCGCGATGGTGGCGATATAGACCGGCCTCGGTATCGTGTACCAATAACCCTTCTAAATATTCTTTGGTGACGTTTTGCATAATTGGTTTTTTAACCTGTGGTTAGCGTTTCTAAAGTGGACTGGCCGTTTAAATTAAATGCTGAACAGGTGTGTTCAATAGGACTAAAGCGAAGCGTGCGCTCTGTTGTTTTCTGCTGAAAACAGGCTTTCTCTCTCGCCAATCAGGTTGAAATTAAAGTCGATAGACGCAAAGGCTTCGTCTTTTCCTAACTCTTCTGCTTCTTCTGCAGAAATGCGTGTTACCGCAGGCACTAGATCTTCGCGGGTAGCGAATGCAAAATCGTCGTATAATAATGGATCGCCATCGATGTTAATTTGAGTGGTCAGCTTTCTGAAACCAGGGGCGGTGACAAAGAAATGGATGTGTGCCGGGCGACTACCATGGCGGCCTAAGGCAAACATCAGTCGTTCTGTGCAACCGTTCGGCGGACAACTGTATCCAACAGGAAGGAAACTTTTAAACTGGTATTGCCCATCGGCACCTGTTCTAATTGCCCGACGTAAGTTAAAGGCCGATTGTGAGGAGTCAAAATAGGAATACATGCCTTTTAAGTTGCAATGCCATATTTCTACCAAAGCACCTTCTACAGGCTTTCCGTCTTCATCTTTGACATAACCCTGCATGTACAAACGTTCGCCATTTTCTTCTGGCTCGTTTTCCAGTTCTGCGTAACTTAAGGTTTCCGGAGATCCAGCCACATAAAGCGGGCCTTCAATGGTTCTGGGTGTGCCACCTGTAATGCCGGCTTGTTCTTCCTCATCATCCATTTTTACATCAAGGAAATGCTCTAAGCCCGTCCCAGCGCATACCAATCCAAATTCATTGTTTTTGCCGGTCTCGGTAAACCAGTCCACCGCTTTCCAAATCTCTTCAGGGCTGATGTTCAGGTCTTCAATAGCGTAAAAAAGGTCTTTTGTTAAACGATTTACAATTTCTTTTATGCGTGCATCGCCCTGCTCTGGATTCTCGGTTTCTTGAATTCTAGCGAGTACGGCATCGATTTTTGCTCTTTCCATTTTATTTATATTTAGGTTTATATATTTTTCAGGGGTTGACCTGGATTTCTTCATCTTTAACCGATGAGTAATGCTGGCACAAAGAGGTGATCTCTATCGCCATATAAGGGTATAGCGGAAGCGACATCAGTATTTCATGCATTTCAGTGGCACTGTTTACATTGAAAATGCTGATGTTCTCGTATTTTCCAACAATTCGCCAGATATGTGTCCACTTGCCTTCCTGCTGCAGCTTTTGCGAAAGTGCTTTTTCAGTGGCTTTGAGTTCGTTAACATAGTCTTTGTCTAAATCCAATGGGATGTTGACCGTCATTTTTACATGAAATAACATGATTATTTTCTTTTATAAGTTTCTACTTTGTTCCAGTTTATACTAATACCCAATCCTGGGCCTTGTGGTAATTCCAGCACGCCATTACCATAGGTAATCGGGGTATTCACAATGTCGTCTGTTAATAATAAAGGGCCAAAAAGCTCAGTTCCCCAGTCCAGGTTAGGAAGGGTGGCAAATACATGTGCTGATGCCAGGGTACCAATAGTACCTTCCAGCATGGTTCCGCCATATAGGGAAATACCTGCACCTTGTGCAATGGCCGCCTGACGCTGGATATTGGTTAAACCACCAGATTTAGCAATCTTTAGTGCAAATACGCTGCCTGCATAATTGCTGGCTAATTTAAAAGCATCAACTACGGTACCCGCAGCTTCATCGGCCATAATGGGTACTTCGAAATATCGGGTAAGTCGTGCTAAGCCCTGCACATTCGTTTTCACCAGGGGTTGTTCAATTAAATCAATCCCTGCATCCTGCAGTTTTTTTATCCCCTGTTTGGCGGTACTTTCAGACCAGGCCTGGTTAATGTCAACTGTAATTTTAATGTCTTCACCCAGGGCCTTTTTAATGGCCGCCACATGAGCAATATCTTTCTTCGGGACATTTCGCCCAATTTTTAGTTTAAAGGTGTGGTGTCTTTTGCTGTCAATAAGCTGCTGCGCTTCTTCAATGTCTTTTTCGGTATCGCCAGAAGCAAGTGTCCATAATACAGGAAGTGTAGGCGTAACAGCACCTCCTAATAGCGAGGATACCGCCAGGCCATAACGAATGCCTTTAGCATCAAGTAGTGCTGTTTCTATAGCAGATTTCACAAAATGGTTGCCTTGTATATATTTACCCATCAACTGCATTACGGCATTGGTATTGTTGGCCTGCTGCCCTACAATTAAAGGGGCAATGTATTGGTCTATGGTCAGTTTCATGCCTTCCGGCGATTCATCGCCATAGCTTAAGCCGCCAATGGTGGTAGATTCACCGATGCCTTCGATACCATCCGAGCAGATAATCCTTACAATCACCATGGTTTGCTTGTGCATCACCGCCATAGACAGGTGGTGAGGCCGAATGGTGGGAAGGTCTATAATGAACGTTTCCACTTGTTTTATGAGGGCAAATTGATCCATATCGAATTGTTGTTTTATAAGTATACTTCAGATAAGCAGCCCGTTATCCGGTTTACTTTATCATGTAGAATCAAACTTATTGAAAACCTGGGCTGAAATACAGGACTAATCTTTTATAATTAGGACAAATCAATAAACTGCTTTGTTGATCAGGGAATTTTTAATGCCAGTAGAGTTTCTGAATTCTTTTGGGGTCGTTCCTGTTCTCTTTTTAAACAGGCGGGTGAAATAAGCGGGATCTTCGAATTGTAACAGGTAACAAACCTGGTTAATTGATTTCTCGGGATCGAGGAGCAGGAACCTGGCCTCTATAAGGAAATAGTCTATAATAATGTCCTTTGGACTTTGATTGGAAACGCTTTTACAGATGTTATTTAAATAGCCGCTAGTGATTTTCAGGTCTTCGGCATATTGGTTAACGGTCTTTTTATAGGAATAGGATGATTTAATGTTTTGCTTAAACCTCCGGAAGTATAGGGCACTGGAGGTGTCGGTAGCAGCAGCTTCGCGATGGGTACTTATATCTTTTTGGCGAAACAAGTTCACCATGATTTGCCCGACGAGCGTTTGCATCATTAAAATACGACCGGGCAAATTACTGTGGTATTCATCAACACAAGTTTGCGCAGCCTTATAAATGGCCATGGTGGTTGGCTGTTCTTCATTTAAAGGTGTTACCTGGAAAACATCAATAGCCGTCAGAATGTCGACATCGGTTTGTACCATGTGCTCTATGTAAATATCCGATAAACTGATGATCCAGCCATTCACATCGCCAAGGTGATTAAAGCCATGGGCCATGTTTTTTGGGATGATAATAAAGCAGGGGCCAGTTACGGTTACGGCTTCATCATTAACACGAAGTTCGGTAGTTCCGCTGTTGATTAAAAAGAGCTGAAGCAGGTTATGGTGAGCATGTACTTTTACGGCGCCATTATACTGTTTTCCGATCACGCCAAATGGATAAATGTTGATCAGTCCGCGTTCAAATTCTATTGCGTTTGATCCATATAGTCCATTGAAATATTGCTTCTGCGACATGTTTGTTCCACCGTTGTTTCTACGTAAATGTAAGAAATATATACGCAATGAAATGACCAAATATAATTTGCCGGACTTATTTAAGAGATTTATAAGTGAAAAAATAATACTAAATATTTTAGCATGTTAGTAGTTTAAATTCTGATCTTTAACGTTGAGAATGACTGCAACTGTTTCCTGCCACATATAGTGCTTTCTCACTTTAACTGAAAATTACATTAATATAAAAATCAATTCCTTATAACTGTTAATTAAATAATAAATATAAGTAAATCTATGCAGTACTTATGCTGCTAAGACGTTGCAAAAAGCGATTGTGTCCAAACAATATAGCCTTTAAGGTGTTGTTTTTGCGAGTGATCTAAACGTATAAATCAATTCAAATTGTTATGATTAAAGTAAGTAAATGGGTTGTTGCTTTAGCCCTTGGAGCCATCGCCGTTAACCTTTCCAGTTGTGCGTCTATCCCTAAAGGTGCCGTTGCCGTCCGTCCATTTGATCAGCAAAAATACCTGGGAAAATGGTTTGAAATTGCGAGACTTGATTTCAAATATGAGAAGAACCTGAACAACGTTACGGCGGTCTATTCACTAAAAGATGATGGTAAAATCCGTGTCGAAAACAGAGGTTTTGACTATATGAAAAACGAGTGGAAAGAGAGTATTGGCAAGGCGAAATTTAAAGGAAGTCCGGAGGTTGGACGTTTAAAGGTTTCCTTCTTCGGGCCGTTCTATGCGGCCTATAATGTTCTGTCTGTAGACGACAATTACCAATACGCATTGGTTGCCGGAAAGAACCTGAAATACCTGTGGATCTTATCACGCCAAACAACAATCCCCGATAACATAAAATCCAAATACCTGCAGCATGCAGAAAGTCTGGGTTATGATACCGGGGATTTGGTATGGGTAGAACACAATAAGTAATTTTACAACTGTCGTGGTTTAAAGGTATCCGTTTGAACCACGGCTTTTAATTCCTGAAGAATGGTATACAGGCCAAAGTTAGTCCGGTTAACATAGATAAAGTGTTTTACCCCACGTGCCTGTTTAAACTCGGGCATCTTGGCCATCTTCTCGCCATAAGCGTAAAGCTGGTTAAAGAACTCAGGTCTACTGAAATCAAAGGTGCTGCCTGTATAAGGCTTTGCAAACAACTCAATCATTTCCCTATAGGCATTATAGTAAAACTCCACTTGTGCAGGCGTATCGCCCTCATGGATCATCTCTAACTTTTTGAAAGCTTCCAGCGTCTTTTCCTTATCGCGCATCACATCCGTAGAGACCAGGGAAAAGAAAGGGTAGTAGAAATCATCGGGCATTTCTTTAATACAGCCAAAATCAATCACGCCGAGCTTTTCATCGGGTGTAATCATAAAGTTTCCCGGATGGGGATCCGCATGTACGGCACGCAGTTCATGTTGCTGGAAATTATAAAAATCCCATAAGGCCTGGCCAATCTTATTACGAAGCTCTTGGTTAGGGTTAGTTTTTAGGAATTCTTTGAGGTGCATTCCTTCGATCCAGTCCATCGTGATTACTCTTTTACCCGAAAGTTCAGGGTAATAAGTTGGAAACACCACATGATCCAGGTCTTTACAAGCCAGGGTAATCTCCATGGAACGTTTTACTTCCAATTCATAGTCGGTTTCTTCCAGCAATCGTTCTTCCACCTCCTTAATGTAGATGTTGAGTTCCCTTTCGCTCATGCCTAATAAACGGAAAGCGAATGGTTTCACCAGCTTCAGGTCGGAAGAAATACTGTCGCCAACCCCCGGATACTGAATTTTAATGGCTAATTTTTTTCCATTTAACTCTGCCTCGTGCACTTGCCCAATGGAAGCGGCGTTGGTGGAAGTGAGTTTAAATTTATCAAAAACCTGCTCCGGCGACTTCCCCACGTTCTTGGTAAAGGTTCGCACAATCAATGGTCCTGATAAGGGAGGGGCATTATATTGCGATTGCGTAAACTTATCGACGTAAGACTTAGGCAGGATATTTTTGTCCATGCTCAGCATCTGTGCGATCTTTAAGGCACTTCCTTTCAGTTCGCTAAGCGATTTGTAGATGTCTGTCGCGTTATTTTCATTCAGCTCATCCCGGTTTAGCTCGGGATTGAATAACTTTTTAGAATAATGTTTGATGTAGTTGCCGCCAATTTGAAAACCGGTTTTTACAAACTTGGCCGATCGTTCTGTTTTGGTGGTAGGAATAGAATCTTGTTCGCTCATGCTTTATACCTCATCTTTTCCTGCAGTTTTGCATTTCTGGATAAAAACTTACCGTATTCAAACAAGTTGTCGAGCGGTGAGCGCTGAAATAAATCGAACGTTACGTTAATACCGCGTTCTATGGCCTCATCTGTCTTCTCGAAGTCATCACTGTCATCTGTTATCCAAAAGTTCAGGATAAAGGCAAATTGCACCCATAGCGCGTCTTTATATCGCTTAGATAGAAACTTCCTGTCGGCAAGTTCGCCACTTTCCAGTCCGTCATTAATAATGTTTGTGGCAAAATTCTCAAAAATAGGCTGTACACCTGATAGTACTGGGGGTGTGGACAGTTGTTTATGATCTTTCAAAGTGTAAATCACAAAACTTCGTTGTCTTTTTAATACCTCTACATAACTGTAAAAAAAAGCCAGCATTTTATCTCTGGAGGAATATTGTTCCCAAACTTCCTGTTGTGAAATGGTATCGATGGTTTCAATAGTTGAATCTACCCAGATAGTTTTTTCTATACTTTCAAAAGAGGCGAAAAATTGGTAAAATTCTACTTCCGTTATTTTAAGCTTTTTAGCGAAAGTGTAAACAGATTTGGGCTTTTCATCATGTGTGAGCACATAATCAACATAGCCGTTTCTGATTTGCTGAGACGTTGCCATATGATATTTTTATTATTATAACGTAATTATTGCCTATTTAGTTCTTTAGATAATCTGTTACCTTTGCGGCCACATTTTAGTAGCAAGAGTATGACAAAAGCAATCGACCAGATTCAACAATCTATTTTCGGCATCAGACAAGAAATCGTTAAACACCCGGTTTATGCCGTGATTAATGATTTGCAAGACCTAAGTATTTTTATGGAACACCATATTTATGCCGTATGGGACTTCATGTCGCTGCTGAAATCACTGCAGATAAACCTTACCTGTACTAGCATTCCCTGGTTCCCTGTAGGATCAGCTACCACCAGGTCTTTGATCAATGAAATTGTTGCTGGCGAAGAATCTGATGTTGATGCAGATGGTATGGAAATGAGTCACTTTGAAATGTACCTGGAAGCCATGCAGCAGTGTGGAGCAAATACAACGGCCTTTGAAATCTTTATGCAAGCGTTAAAAGCTGGTAAAAGCAGGGCAGAGGCCTATGATCTTGCCGATGCCCCTTTAGCTGCAAGGCAGTTTGTAAACTATACTTTCGACCTGATCGAAGGTAATCAGCTGCACCAGCAAGCCAGTGCCTTTACGTTTGGTCGCGAGGATTTAATCCCTAACATGTTTTACGCTATGGTTGCCGATCTTGATCAACGTTTCCCTGCGCAGTTATCTAAATTTAAATACTACCTGGAAAGGCATATTGAAGTAGATGGCGACCAGCACAGCCACCTGGCCCTGGCCATGACAGCTGAATTATGCAATAGTGATCAGCATTGGCATGAGGCTAAAGTGGTAGCCCTGGCTTCCTTACAACAAAGGTTAAACTTATGGGATGCAGCTTATGAGAAAATAATGCAAATCCCTAAACCAGCTGATGGGCTAACAAATAAGATTTAACCTCTTCAAAGTCAAGAAACAAACGATCGGCCTGGTGCAAGGCAGCATGTTGTTGTTCGTGCCTTTGAATGGCGTAACAAGTGAGTCCAGCTGCTTTAGCGGCTTTTAGCCCATTTACAGTATCTTCAAAAACCAGGCATTCCTCTTTTTCCAAGCCCAATTGCTTCAGGCACAAGTTATAACACTCCGGATTGGGCTTGGGTTGTTTTACATCATCATTGGTCACAATGGTATCAAAATATGGCCTTAAGCCATTTTTTTTAAAGAGGGAATTGACCTCATCCCTGTTGCTTCCTGTTACCAGAGCCATGGTGATGGGGATTTGCTTAAAGAAGTCAAGAATTTCCCGCGCATAATACATTAATGGTACTTCCAGGTCATTCATACGCTGGATACTCAGTGTTTCACGCCGATGGATAAGTTCCTGTAGGGGCATGGTCAGCGCATATTTTTCAGTTAAAGTCGATGCATTTCGTGCCAATGGTATGCCAGCATAGTCTTTCAGCCAGTCGCTATAAGTCAGACAAACTTCCGACTCTCTTAATATTTCATTCCAGCATTCAAAATGGAATAATTCAGAGTCAACCAGCGTACCATCCAAATCAAATAATATAGCTTTAAGTTTCATTTTTGATCAAATAAGGGCTTTAAATGTAGTTATTACGTATAGATGTGGTAAACACCTAATTGTCAATTAAGTTAAACTTACTTTCCTGCGCGCTGTTTTCCAAACAATTAACTCGGTTTTTACGAAAATAAAAATTTACAACAATTATGGTAAAACGAATTTTAATAGTCTTTGCATTAGCAGGAATAGCTGTTGCGGGATGTAATTCTGACACGAACAGTACGGATAATACCGATTCTCTTATTACCGATACATCAATGATCGACACGGTAGCTACTGATTCGGCATCCATGGTAGACAGCGCAGCAAGAACAGATACCATTGGTATGGGTGGCGCTAGTAGTACAGGTGCTGGTGGCGGCGGTGGCGCTGGTGGTTCAGCAAGTGGTGCTGGCGGTGGCGGTGGTGCTGGCGGAGCAGCTGGTACTGACCAACCTTAATATATTAAAAAGCCGTTGCCGCAAATCATGCAGCAACGGCTTTTTAAATTGGTGAAATTGATTTTTTAAACCTTAGTAATTACACCACAACCAACTCTAGGACCAGAGTTTCCGGTTGGTTGAGTTTTATAATCATCCGTTCCACCATGAACAATGATACCACGACCAATAATGGTTTTGATAGTATCACCTTCTACAGTCCACCTGTCGGTTGTAATCGAAATGGTTCCACGGCCCTGGTTATCCAATTGGATGTTACCAATATCGCCAGCATGCGAAGCAGCTGAACCCCATTTACCATGGTTTTCTTTTGTTGGATTCCAGTGTCCATGTGCATTTTCGCCCATGTTACCACAATCACCATGTTCATGGAAATGTACCGCAACGGTGCTATCTGCACGTGCAGCAAAGTTAATTTCCAGATCCATGCGTATTTGACCATCTTCTAATTGAAAAAACCTGGCCGTTCCCATGTCTTTCGAATCTGCTGTGGTTGCTAATTTTGCCGAAGCCACTTCAGTACCCGCACTTACAGAATCCATTCCAGTGGTTAAGGAGTCGGTACCTGCAGTGTCGGAAGCATTTTCATTATTTCCTGAACAGGAAGCAAACACAGTTGATGCAGCAAGTAAAGCAATAACAAGATAATTTTTCATAATTTTTTTCCTTTAAGTTATTTTAGCATAACAATTTGCCTTACATTTAGTTTGAATTAGTTAAACTATGGTTTTGCATCAGGTGCCTGTGGTAAAGGTTTCCTTGGAATTTGTTCAGCACGTTCTGAAGTATGGTATACAAATGAAGCAACTATTGTTGCAGAGCGTTTAAGGGCTTCTGCATCCAGGCGATCAAAGGTATCCTGGTTAGAGTGGTGTGTACGAGTTCCATAATCCATAGGATCCTGTATAAACTGGAATCCTGGAATACCAACAGCATCGAAAGCCAGGTGGTCTGTTCCACCGGTATTGCCTAGGGTTACTGTTTTTGCACCAATGTCATGGAATGGACTTAACCATTCTTCAAAAATTGGTTTAGCAGCTTCGTTTCCTTGCATATAAACACCTCTGATAGCACCTGTACCGTTATCAAGATTGTAATATGCACTTACTTTTTTCTGGTCTTTGGTCAATACCATGGTTTTAGGATCGCCGAAATGTTTGGCTACATAACCCCTGGAACCGAATAAACCCTGTTCTTCAGAACTCCATAATACCACACGTAAAGTACGCTTTGGTTTAAAATCTATGGCTTTCAAAATACGCATCGCTTCCATCATCACTGCAGATCCTGCAGCATTGTCGGTTGCGCCTGTAGCGGCATGCCAGGAATCGTAATGACCCCCGATAATCACCACTTCATCTTTCAGCTTTTTATCTGTGCCCGGTATTTCAGCGATTACATTGTAACCTTGTGGGTCTTCTGCAAAAAACGAAGTTTTGATATCCGCTTCTAATTCTACCGGATGGCCTGCACGTAATAAACGTAAAATATGTAAATAATCTTCTGCCGATACTTCCAGTTCTGGTGAAGCTGGTTTTGCATCTAATGCATAGGATGCACCATTGCTGGTGAAAAGTGTACCATGGTTTCCGCGTGCGAAACTAAGCAATAAACCAACATTTTCTTCCTGTAAACGTTGTGCAATAGCTGCACGGTTTGCTCGTTGACGCATCATGGCAGACATTGCCGCTGGTGCTGCTGCCCTGCGCTGCCCGCCGCCACCTAAAGTAGCTGCCGCCATTGCCTGTAACGTAGAATCACTATGTTTGGTCGCGTCTGGTTTGTAAGAGTTTTTTAAAGGCTGTACATTGCTTTGGTCTAACATCACAATTTTGCCTGCCAGTTTGCCTTTATATTGGTCTAAATCACTAACCGTATCGGCTTTGATTAAAATTACAGCCGATTTAATAGGTCCGTTGGTTCCAGTGGTCCATGCTTTTGGTGAGGCAATAATGGCTTTATAAAAAGGCGCCGTAGTTGCCGCATAATATTTATCAATTTGCCAGCCTTTACCAAAAGTTCCCCATGCTTCCAGGCGTGCATTTTTCAAACCCCAGTCAGAAAACTGCTTTACGGCCCAATCCTGTGCTTTTTTTAAACCTGGTGAGTTAGAAAGGCGGGGTCCAAGCACATCCGTCATGTGAAAGGCAATGTCCATTACTTTAGAGTTTTCCAGACCTTCTTTTCTAATTTTTTGTACGGCTGCCTGGTCTACTTTTTCCTGCGCCAGGGCAGATACAAAAAGTCCGACGGCCAATAAGGTTGCGGTAAATTTTTTATTCATGATAAGTTGTTTGTTTATTAAAGCCTGAATTTAGTTTTAAAAGTGATCTTTTACCTTTGTTCACTACAATTTTACATGGAAGTCAGCGCTGCTGATGATGAAATTATGGCGTTTTAAGCGCAACAGACACCTGTCAACATTTCACTTAAAATGTAATATTTTCAGTCCGTAAACGCTAAATGACCTCTATCTGGTAGGTGTTTTTAGTTGGCACAAGCCTTGAATATTCTTTTACGGATTTGAAAGTTTATTTAATGATGTTGAACTATCTAAAATAAAAAGGAGGATTTGTTATGTCACTTATTAAATTTAACAGCGGAACAAAAGAAGGTAATATAACAAAAGGATTCAACGATGTTTTTGAATCCATGTTCCAGGACAGCTTTATGTCAGACCGGCTAATGTCAAAAGTTCCAGCCGTAAATATTTCTGAAACCGAAGATCATTACCATATTGAAATGGCAGCTCCAGGTTTAAAAAAAGAGGATTTTAAAATTAAGTTAGACAGAAACCTGCTCACCGTTTCTGTAGAACAACGAAAACAAAATGTAGAAACAAACAGGCAATACAACAAACGCGAATTTAGCTACAGCTCTTTTGTGCGTTCTTTTGCGTTGCCAGAATCTGCAGATGATTCCGGTATTGGGGCCACTTATCATGATGGCATTTTAAATATATCGGTAGCAAAAAAAGAAGAAGCTAAACAAGTTATTCGTGAAATTGAGATAAAATAATAATTTGTTAATTTACTTTCAAATCTCCTGGCCCGTATCTTTCCATTGGAAAAATACGGGCCTTATCTTGACGTATACTTCACTCTTCGATGAAGTCTGCTTCTCAATAAAAAACAGTATTGCCTATTTTGTTGTTAAGCAGAAAAACAAATATCATGGAAGAACAAGAAAACGATAACAGACAAAATCAGGAAGATGTAATACCAGGAAGTGCACTTGACAAAATTGTAGAAGACCCGGAAAAAGAACACCTGCCAGATACCAATGGAACAGGATCTAATAAACCCGTACCTACCGAAGGTTCTGTGGTGATTAAAAAGGATGACGATAAGGCTTAATACCACTTAACCTTTTTTGTTTATCCAGTCTATTTTGTCTAAAATTATGGCCTGAGCTTACAGCCGTGGGGTGCAGTGGCCTGCGGTTTTCGATGAACAAAGGTAGGTGATTAGAATTGATTTTTGTATATTAGGCTATCTCGTTATGCTTATGAAAAACACTAGTCAAATCTTGATTGCCTTAGTTGTGGTTGCGCTTATAGCTGCCGGCACCTATTACATTACCCATCCAACTACTCACAAAGAGCCTTCGCCTGTAACCTCAAACAAAGCGCTGCTCAAACAGGAAGTTAATTTCATATCAGCCGCACGCCTGGTTACACCTGCTGTGGTACACGTGAAAACAACCTATGAAACCCCTGTTGATCCCTATGAATTGTACCGTAGGGGTGGGCAAAGTCCGGTGAAGAAAGGCTCGGGTTCTGGCGTGTTGATTTCTGCAGATGGTTACATCGCTACCAATAATCACGTGATTGAGGATGCTACAGCCATAGAGGTCATTTTGCCCGACCGCCGGGTATTTGCTGCTGAGCTTATTGGGCGTGACCCTAATACAGACCTGGCGCTGCTTAAAATAAAAGGCAATGATTTTCCACATATAGGTTTTGGTAATTCTGATCTGCTGGAGGTAGGCGAGTGGGTACTGGCTATAGGTTACCCATTTTCATTAAATACAACCGTTACGGCAGGCATTGTAAGTGCCAAGGGCAGAAGCATAGGCATAATTAACAGTGCGCAGCCTGGCACAGCCGAAGCAAATACGGCCATAGAATCATTTATACAAACTGATGCCGCCATAAACCCAGGTAACAGTGGTGGCGCGCTGGTAAATACCAATGGCGAGCTGATAGGGATTAATACCGCCATAGCTTCTATGACTGGCAGTTATGCTGGTTATGCTTTTGCCATACCGGTAACCCTGGCAAAAAAGATACTGGACGACCTGAAGAAATATGGAGAAGTAAGACGTGGAGTGCTTGGCGTCTCGTTTCCGGCACCAGCAGCCGAAGATGCCTATTTAAAACAACAAGGCATTAGTCCGGGCAGCATTACAGGAGTTATCGTAATGGATATACAACCGGGAAGTGCTGCGGAAAAGGCAGGATTAAAGGAGGGAGATGTGTTGCAAGGTATTGATGGCATGACCATCAACTCTTCAGCAGATTTTTCTGAACGTATTGCCAGACGCCGGCCTGGCGACAAATTAAAATTAGATTACCTGCGCAACGGCAAGAAAAATAGCACTTCGGTTACGTTGGATAAGGAAAAGGCGATTGCAAAAACAGATGGTAATTCAATGGAAGAGATTTATGACCGGCTGGGTGCAACCTTTGCACCATTAAGTCCGGCGCTTAAGCAGCGCCTGGAACTTACTGGTGGTGTGGTGGTTGCTGAAGTGCGGCAGGGCGGTTTCTTCAGTCAGATCGGCATTCCGGCAGGCACCATTATCGCCTATATCAACGGCAGGGAAGTGAATACGCCAGCTGACATTGAAAAAGCATTAATGGCGGCCAGAAATAGCAAAGTGCAGGTATTTGCCATTGCACCTGATGGCTCTCGTGTGGTATTTGAGCTGTTGTTAGGTGCCTAATAACAGCTGCAAGCTGGGTTAAAACCGGAAAGAAGCAGCTATGAGGCTATCTTTTGGCATTTGATCCTGATCAAGCATATATACGTTGCCACCATTAGATAGGGTTTGTACTGCGGCCTGGTTTAACAAACATGCATCTCCGGGTTGTTTCTGTTCATGCACTTCCAGCTGGTTATCATTTTTATTGAACGTGCCCCAAAGGTGTTGCCCCTTAGCGATAAAGAGCTCAGAGACTTGCGCATAGTGACTTGCCGGAATTACTTTTTCTGGCATAGACGATGTGGCCGCTGTAGCAATTTGCGTATAATATTTTTCTAAAGCCTCTTTGGTACGTTGCTCAAAATAAGGTATTAATGGTTTCTTAGCCTTTTCAAATAATGCTTGTACAGCTTCTCTTTCCTGGTTTCCAGTAATGGCCTCCTCCAAAATAGGTTTGTATTTGCTTACGCTTTTATAAATTGGAATGAGGTATTCGACCCCCGCCAATAATAACGGCGCATTTTTATCATGTAATACTTCGGCCATCAGGGTGCGGTCCACTTCCTGAAAATAAGTGGTGATGTTAGCTTTATCATCGTTCGGGCCTTCGTGGCCATGGGAACCACCTATTTCTGCGCCTGATCCACCACCTTTTCTAAATAACTGGCGACCTTCTTTTTCCTCAAAATGGACGACGTCGTCCATACCATTGGGCAAACCTTCTACTTCTACCAGCTGTAGGCCAAATTCATTGCCCTGATAAAATTTAGCGTCATGTTTACTTAAGGCCAGCAGGTAGAACTCCTTGGTTTTAAGCATGGCTGGTAACAGCGGGGTCAAATAAAAAGTAGCGTTAACATAACATTTTTCCGGCACTGTAAATGGAAGGTGAATGATTTTGTCAAATCCCTGACTAATAAAAACAGCCAAACCTTCTGCCTGGTTATTCCAGAAATGGTCGTCGCCAACCAATTTTAACGCGGGTTTAAGTAGTTTCTCGATCTCCGGTGGAGTTAAACCTTGTTGTTGCAAAGAGGATTGTGCGGCCTGCAAGGCATTTTTAAAAACAATAACATCCTGTTTTTCATTAACCTGCATACCTGAACGGTGTGTAGGGATGTAAATTGATACGCAAGCTGAGTTTTGGAATTGGAGCAGTTCTTTAAATGCTTCTTTTGTGATCATATCCATCATCGGTAGTTTAATAGTTAACAAATACCTGTTTTGATAACAGTTATTATAGACTAATTAATTAACAGGCTGTGCCGTAGGTTGTTTGTCAAATTAAATATTAGTAATCAAGGCATGAACATATTGGGGCTAACCGTTATTCTTGGTATATTTAAGTAACGAATGTCATGAACTGGATTGTAAAATTTATTAACCTGTTTAAGTTTAAACCTGCAGCACCTCATGATCACAACATTAGGAAGGTTTATTATAACCTCTTGTTGCTCATTGGTCTAATCACTGTGGTGATTCTGGTTTCCTTTTATCTATCCTTTCCAAAGGATGGGTATTTTCAAGTATTCACCATCTTAGCGGTTATGGCTGCTTATTACCTGACTGGTTGTGCTATTGGATTTATATTTGCCATTCCAAAAAGTGCACAGGGTGCCAGGCAGGATCGGCTGCCAATTACCGACCAGGGGAACCGCCTGGGTACGACCGGCTACTATCATGATAATACGAGCCTGGAGGAAATATCAGACTGGTTGGTTAAAATTATCATTGGTTTAAGTTTGACACAGTTTTCTTACCTGAAAGAAACAGTCGAATCTGCGGCCGGTAACGTTGCTGCCATATTCCCCTGTATTCCGCAGGCACAGGGCTGTAAAAGCTTTTATGTCTTTTCTTATGCCATTATTATATTTTACTCCATTGGCGGAGTGATCATTGGTTATTTATGGACACGCATTGACTTTCCAAAGATTCTAACAAAAAGTAAGAACGAGCTGGAACTGATTGCAAAATTGGAGAAACAGAATAAAACCATGGTTCGCCTGATTAATGATCCTGATTCGCCAGTGCGTACACAGGAGCTGCTGCAAACGGAGCGTTTAGACAACCCTTTGTTGTTGGAACTGATTAACCGTATTGCTGATACAAAACCAGTGTTAGCCTATCAAGATGTGCAGAAAGGCAGGTGGGGCGGGAAACGCATAGAGTAAGGGTTACAACTATCGGCAACGGTGAAAAATGCTAACATTATTGATTTATTTCAAGTGACTATAACTTTGCGCACAGGACATGGGTCGGTCTTTTCTGGTCCGGTAGCTATATTATTGCCCGACTATTTAAATCCTGACGTACGTTTGCTGAATGCGGAGGGACTTTCGGAAGTATTTGTATCCGTGTTAGCCAGTGAAGCCTTTACGGTAGCCGCGCTGGTTGATATCCAATCAGAACAGGCCTACACCAGTTTAGAACTGGACCTGAACCAGGTTTTGTTATTGCCAGCAGGATTTTACTGGAAATAAAAGTAAATGCCCTCTATTTTTATTGTCGGGTGTAACTTATACGCACATTTTATGTCACAAAGAATAAACTATGAATCTAATCGGAAACATCATTTGGGTCATCTTTGGCGGAATATTTATCTTTTTTGAATACATTATAGGCGGACTCTTTTTATGCCTCACCATTGTAGGCATACCCTTCGGTCTGCAATGTTTTAAATTTGCCGTAGTTGGTTTAGCCCCATTTGGAGTAAAAATTACCGAAAACCCTCATGACAGCGGATGTTTATCCACCATCATGAATGTGATTTGGCTCATTTTTGGTGGATTCTGGATCATGCTGACGCACTTACTTTTCGGTATCCTATTTAGCATCACCATTATCGGAATTCCTTTTGGGAGACAGCATTTCAAATTAATGAGCCTCGCATTTTCTCCTTTTGGGAAATCTATAGCTTAGGTTTTATTGGATACAGATCCTTCTGGAGGATAGGGTAGCGTGTTTCTTAGTTTCTCGATCTGTTCCAGGCTAAAATGTGGAAGTTGTATATCATTAGATTTGCGCCATTGTTTTACACTTGCTGTTGCAGCTGCGGTTTTTTCTTCAGAAATTCCTTTGTCTTTTGCAAAATATAAAGTTTGCGATGGGAAAGCGAAGTCAGTGCCGCTTTCTGCTACAATATCCATGATGCGTAGCAGTAAATCTTCTCTGATTTCCATAAATTCATCATTATTTCGGGTACTAATGTAGGTCCAGATTTCTATATCAATGGAATGAGCACCAAGTCCTACTAATTGTACCCTGGCTGGAGCGGGGTCTACTTTGGGGTGTGCATATAACATACTGCGTAAAGCCACCAGTAAATACCTGATTTGCTCTGGGGTGGTTTCATAGCGCATGCCAAAGGTACTGGCAAAAAGAAATTTATCACGTGGCGCAAAATTCTCTATTTTCATAGAAGAGAAATCGCCATTGGGGATGCTGACCACCGTACGTTCACCAGTACGGATCTGTGTGGTACGCATACCGATCTGTTCTACGGTACCTGTTACATCGCCCGCTTTACAGAAGTCGCCCACCCGGATGGGATGATCTGCAATCAGGGTGACACTACCCACTAAATTTTCTACTGTTTTTTGCGTACCCAGTGCTAAAGCGATACCTACAATACCCAGTGTGGCTAACCAGGTGGTGACATTAAACCCAAGCGTATCGAGTATCGCTAACATGCCCAGGATAACCAAGGCCACTTTTGCTGTTCGCCGAAAGAACAATAGCGCAGAAACCCCCGAAGTTTGGTCGCGTAAACGCATCCGTTTTTCCATTAATTTGGAAATAAAATCAATGAGTTGCCAGATGAGTAGCAGTATGGCAGCCAAACCAACCAGGATAGTGAGGTCACTTAAACGTTGGCGTATGAGTAAAGAAATGCCGACTTGCCTGCTTCCAACCACAAAAAGCCATACCCCAAGATACAGTTGTATGGGTTTAACAAAGGATTGAATAATGCCAGCCGTAGATTCCTGCCTGGCTTTACGCCATACTAGTGGGATAAAAAATACTAGGAATTTAGTGATGGCGCCCGCGAGGTAGTAGGCAATAACGACAAGCACAATAAGGCCAAGCCAATGAGCGATGGGAACGCCAGCCCATAGATTGCGTAATAAAAAGCCAGGAGCTGCTTTTTCTACCAGTGTGGCTTGCGCTACCTTAATAGAATCAATGGGTACACTTTTAATTGTTTGTGCCGAGAAGAGCCATATAGGGGCGCCAGTGGAATCAGTAAGGTGTTCCAACATCAGGTCAAATGATTTATCATTTATCGTGATTTCACCAACTTTATCCAGTTCAGGACCTAAATCATCGTCTTTTTTTCCATCTAGTTCATTGCTGATCCAGGAGTATGGGTATATATTTCCAGAGGTTTCTATAACGTGTTGCAGGGCACGGACATATTTATCTTTATCGCCAGTAAAACTGGAGTCAAGGTTTAAATAGTTTTGCGCTTGTATAAACTTCTGCGAAGTTGCTGCTTTTAAAAAGCCTTCTACGGTGCCACGTGGTGTACGCCTGCCTAAAGAATCTGCAGGCCAAACAGGCGCCTTATTGATGATGGAACTATCTGTTACAGAAGTAGTATCCTGAGCCTGACTAAAGTTGGAGCACAGCAGTAAAAAGCTACAAAAAAACAGGACGGAATAAAAATATTCTGGGAAGTTATATTTTGCTTTTGTAATGATCATAAAGGCAAATTTATTAAAAAGACTCATTTAATCCTAAAAACAGACCACGCGCACCATAGTTACCCACAGCGTAATCTATACACAAATTGGTTCTGGTTGCTTTATTAAAGAGTACACGCAGACCGGCACCACCTGCAGGTTGCCAATGGTCAAAGAGCTTGGTACCGAGATTATCATGTGTGGTTTGGACATTGAAAAACGTTACTCCGCTTAGGAATTTGTTCCTGGTGATGGGAAAGCGGTATTCTATCTCTGAATAGAAATAATTGTTTCCTTTGAAATAGGCTGTGGTATAACCACGGCCACTTCGGGCGTTATTGTCTTTTCCAGTTCCCGGCAGTTCCAGGTAGGGTAAGGAACCACTGGTGAGGTACGAACCCCAGTTCCATAAGGCAATAACATGCTCGGGGTTGCGGTGTGACAGACTCCAGTATTTCCTGATATCAGTGGTAATTTGTACTGCATTTTTTGTGCTCCCTACCCAGCTTTGGTTAATCCTGACGCCTACATCGGCATACATTCCTTTATATGCACGGTTTTGGTTATCTCTGGTGGTAAATTGAACATTGAAAAGAAACCCATTGGCCATATAATCCTGAGGGTCATATCCAGAACGTTCGCTATAGATGTAATAGGGTGTTTGTGTATCTGTAGCATTGCGGTCTTCGATTTTTCTTCTGATATCAAAGGACACACCTGCACCCACAAAGAGGTTGTCCTTAATCTGTTTGTATACTTTTTCGCTTATTTTATAATATTGGGCATGCAGAACATAACCTTTCCGATCCGGATTGGTAAGGATGCGATCGGCCTCGCTGTCGCCAGAACTCAAGCCAATTCCTAAGCCAAAATCTGGTGTAACGGTTATGGCGGCGACAAGGATACCTTGAAGATTCCATTTATTACCAGGGGTATATACGTTATGACTTAAATAAGTATATATGATGCCCTTAGTGGTAATGGATGCCGATGTTGCTGCTACTGACATGAGGGTATTGGGGTCGTTACCAAGCTTTTTACCCGCTACCGCCTTAATTCCAATCTGAAAACCAATGCTGGGGTTATAGGCCACGTTGGGCATGGGCGTAATGGCAGACTTGGTTTGAACCGGTTTGGGCTTGCTGTTAGGGCGAATGATGGTTCTGATAAGATCGGCTACATCAAACTGTTGTACAGGTATCCGTGTGGTATCTTGTTGTAGCGTATCTGTGGAAATAAGTGTCTGGCTGAAAACTTTTGGTTGCACACTGATCATGATAAAGATCAATAAGATGTATCTATACATTCTATACGGTGTTTTTTGATAAATATCGGGTATTTATATGATCAACATTTGTTAGCTTCTTATGTTTAGTCAAATAAAATAGACACAGGAAGAAAATCACCTGTAGGTAAGGAAGTTTAATTGTTAGCTAAACAATGTATTAATTACTTAGTTTTACAACGTTCGATTTTAAGGAAATTAGCTTAAAGATGGTATTTAAGGGATTGAACAGATAATGAAACAGTTAAAAAACAACAGCAATGAATATTTTTGTGACCAGAGTTATACCTCAAAAAGGATTAGATTTATTAATTGAAGCAGGTTTTGAAGTTACGCAGTATACAGAAAAGCGTGAACTTTCGCAGGAAGAACTCATCCTGGCCTGTAAGGATCATGATGCGTTGTTAAGTGTTGGTCCGAATAAAATCGATGAAAATTTTCTGAAACAATGCAGTCACCTTAAGGGAATTGCCTTGATGAGTGTAGGTTACGATAATGTAGATGTGGAAGCTGCTACCCGGTATGGCGTGCCCATAAGTAACACCCCAGGGGTATTAAGTGGCGCCACGGCCGATGTGGCTTTCCTGTTGATGATTGCTGTTTCACGTAAGGCGTTTTATATGTCTAATTCTATTGCAAAAGGGGAATGGGGATTTTTTGAACCTACGGTAAACCTTGGGCAGGAACTAAACGGCAAAACTTTAGGTGTATTTGGTTTGGGGAGAATAGGCATGGAGCTGGCACAAAAGTGTAAGGCGGCTTATAACATGAACATAATTTAT
Organism: Pedobacter sp. CAN_A7; assembly: GCF_015752175.1. Classification (NCBI taxonomy): domain Bacteria; kingdom Pseudomonadati; phylum Bacteroidota; class Sphingobacteriia; order Sphingobacteriales; family Sphingobacteriaceae; genus Pedobacter; species Pedobacter sp. CAN_A7. The sequence goes on from NZ_JADOUW010000001.1 coordinate 262,137, forward strand.
CATAACCGTAAGCCTAATGATGAAGCAGAAGAAAGCCTGGATGCACAATATGTGTCTTTTGAAAACTTATTAAAGCAAAGTGATGTATTGTCGGTTCATGTGAACCTGACCCCTGAAACCAAGGGGCTATTCGATCACACAGCTTTTAAACAAATGAAACCGTCTGTTATATTCATTAACACAGCCAGGGGTGCGATACACCAGGAGGATGATTTGCTGCAGGCTTTACAAAATAAAACGATATGGGGTGCCGGACTAGATGTGACCAATCCTGAACCCATGGAACCTACACACCCTCTGTTGAGCATGCCGAATGTATGTGTGTTACCTCACATTGGATCTGCTACTGCGGAAACGCGGGATAACATGGCGGTGATGGCTGCTCAAAACCTCATCGCGGTCTTGAAAGATCAAGAAATGCCACAGGCCATAAATCCTGAAGTGTTCCATCATTAAGCTGTAGCTTAAAACAACTGGAGGGAATTGATTTGATTTTCTCCAGTTGCAGACTTGGCCGAAATCAAGGCTTGTTGTTTATGATTCTCTATCCAATTAGTGTAACCTGTAGCTATAATCGGCTCCTTCCATAGTGTGGTTGCAGCTTGCATGCTGGAAATGCTGTTTTCTATGACTGGCCTAAATTTGCGCAGCAAGTGTTGTAAAAGTTGTTGACTTTTATTTTTGGGCTTTAACCGGATTACTTTATTGAGCGGATTGATAAGTGTGGCTGTAATTTCTTTGGAGAAATAGTCATAGGCCGCGTCTATTCTTTTCATTAAGGCCGGTTGATCGTTAAATCCGCTTTGTTTGTGCAGTTGAATCACTTGTGCCTGGAATTTATCGGATAAGGCGATCAGGTTATCGATGGCTTTTTGGAGTTGATTGGTCAAGGCGCTGAATTCAGGAAGGTTAGCTTTAATCAACTCAGGATGGACACTTAACTCGCCAAGTCCCAGATGGATACGGTGAAAAGAAAAATGGTTGAGTATCAATTGAAGAATGTACTTTTCTTGGGCGCTTAACAACAGCTGGTTAAGTTCTTCGTCTTTCGCAGGGTTCATGTAATGAATCACTGCTGGGTTCGACCTTAAACTTTCTGTGCTGATTTTAGATTTCAACACAAGGCCTTCCAGCGTTCTTACGCGACTTAAGGCCACATAAACCTGTCCGGCTACGAATGACTTACCCGCATCGATGATGGCACTATCGAACGTTAAACCCTGGCTTTTATGAATGGTTACCGCCCAGGCCAGTTTAATGGGGTACTGTGAAAACTCACCTACCTGCTGCTGCACAATGACCTGATCCGGATCTGTTTTATACTCAAAGGACTGCCAGGCAGATCTTTCCAGCAGCATATCTTCTTCCTGTGGAAAGGATATGTAGATGTTGCCGGCACTGATGGACTTTACTTTACCTATTTTTCCATTATAAAACTTTCGGTTTTCGCCGGTGTCATTTTTGATGAACATCACCTGTGCGCCTTCCTTTAACTTAAGGCTTTGCTCAGCCTGCAAGCCCAGGTCTCTAAATTCTCCACTGATTTCTCCTTCAAATACATGTTCCACACCACTCAGCTCCTCCAATTTTTCTTTATTAATAGCATTGGCTTCTGCATTATGGGAAGTGATGATGATTGGATTTAACTCGTTGGAAGCCTTAAATAAAGGGTCGTAACGCTTGTTAAGCTGTGCAAGACTACTTTCGCTAATCTGGTTGTTTCTAATATCGTTCAGGATATTGATGAATTCAGGCTCTGTCTGGCGAAATACTGTTGTCAGTTCTACCTGCAATAAGGGATTACGGCGGATCACATATGATTCGAAGAAATAGGGTGAGGCATAGGCCTTACTTAAAAAGGTCCAGTCCTCTCTTTTGGTTACCGGTGGCAATTGGTACAGGTCGCCGATGAGGAGCAACTGTACACCGCCAAATGGTGCATTATTTTTACGTACGGAGCGAAGTATACCATCAATGACATCCATCAGGTCGCAGCGTACCATAGAAATCTCATCGATTACTAACAGTTCTAACTCATTAAAAAGGTTTATTTTATCTCTGCTGAAGCTCAGGTTGGCCACCGTCGACTCAATGGACAGGATGCCTGATTGCAGGTTTTCCAGGCTAATATCACCTGGGAAAAAGGACCCTGGAGGCAATTGAAAAAATGAATTGATGGTGGTTCCTTTGGCGTTCATAGCCGCCACACCTGTTGGTGCAACAATTACTATTTTCTTGGTGCTTTTTTCCTTAATTCTTTTAAGCAAGGTTGTTTTTCCTGTTCCTGCTTTTCCGGTAAGGAATATATTCTGATTAGTATAGTCTATAAAGGAGATGACCTGATCAAAGATAGAAGAAGAAGAATTGCCGTTATTCATGTTGCGAATTTAGGCAAAAAAAAGGCTGAACCCTTTGTTGGGTTCAGCCTTTTTACGTTGTTGAAACTAATTAGTTCGCTTTATAAATATTAGCTGTATTTCTATAACCAGATCCTGTATTTGAATACCAATCCACGCTATTTACACCACCTGAGCTGGCCCAATCGCCAAACTTCAAATATGTATCTGTAACAGCAATTCTTTCCGATGGATATTGGAAACTTGTTGGAATGCTAATGGCCCATGGAAGGTTAACTTTAGTACTGTAAGTTTTTCCAGCCTTTGAATTATCGTCATTGGTTCCAAAAGCATCTAAATTGGCGAATTTTGTTGGTGTTTTGCCAATCATGTGCGTTTCGTTGCCTCTGTTTGCATTCCAAATAAAAGGATTGTAAGTACCAATTCCGAACACTGCAAACTGCGGACCGTCGACTACGTCGAAGCTCAGCTCATAATTTTTAACAGGTGATACGGTCTGACCAGGAACAGTGTTCCAGGTTGCCTGTTCGGCGCGGCTATTGGTGAAAAGAATCACCACCACGCTGTCCTGACCACTTTCTAGTTTTACGCCGGTATTGGTTTTGAAATTAGCGGCACTTGCTGAAGGAAGATTAAATTGTATACCTGCACCACTTTGGAATTCACCACCTGTAGCTATTAAAGCATAGTCAGCTTTGATATGAACAACCTGGTTCGTGGCATTAGTAATCACTAAATACTTATAACCAATGACTACGTCATTTAAATCGTAATCACCTTTCATTGGCCAGCTGTCTTCAAATGCAACAGTAGAACCACCGTTATCATAATTTACAGAGTAGTTGTTGAAAGCTTTAGTTTTATCCTGAGGGTAATCGTCTTCTGTATCAATGATACCATCACCATCTGTATCTACTAATACAGGTCCTGGTACGATACCATTTCCTACTGGGTTACAATTGTTGATGGCTATATACACATCACAGCCTTGCACAGCACCACCTGTAAACTGAGATGCTTTTATGGTACGGCTTGGATCGCAATATTGTAAGGCATTTTTAAACTTTTGATTGCCGTTATCGTTCACATTATTCGTTGAAGATTCAACTACTTTAAACAAAGAGGTACTGCCGTGCCCTGTAACTGTACCATCTAAACCAATTAAGTTTTTAGTGCGGAATATTGCCGCATTATGTAAATTGAAGTTGCCTTTTAAATTACTTCTTTCATCTACCTGAATGTAGCTGTGGTTATGGATGGTGGCATTGTTATCAAAATCTACTAATACATTTAAATAACAAGTATTGGTCAGTGTTCCTGAATTTACGGTCATGTTTTGAACCACCATGTTACCTGCATTCGTAAAGTTTCCTGACACATTTAATTTAGATAATCTTGCAGTAAAGATGCCTGAATTAACAAAATTCGGATTATTATTAAAACTAATCTCGCCTTTGCTAGCCACTACAGTACCGCTATTTTCAAATTTCCCCCCAATGGTCATATTATTATTCAGGTTCAATGTGCCGGTATTGGTAAAGTCAGGATTGTTGTTTGAATTAAAAACTCCTGCAACGCTTAAATTTCCAGAATTGACAATCTTGCCACTTGCATTTAAGTTACCCTTTACCGTAATTGTTCCGCCAAGGGTTGCATTAGTTCCATTTTCAAAGGTTAGTTCATTAGTAGTTAATGTACCTGTATGGTTAAATGTACCTTTGATTTTGGTATTACCGTTAACTGTGATTACGCTGCTATTCGATGCCGAATTGCCTTCCACTGAAAAATCACTGCTCGTCAGGTTTCCTGAATTATAAAATTCTCCTGTGCTATTTACATTTCCAACTGTGGCCACACCAAAGTTTTTAAATGTTCCACCGTTTTCCCAGTTAAGGTTATTGAACGTAACAGAAGCATTTTCAGTTACGATTACGCTGATGTTATTTCTAATTTTTAAGCCGTCAATCGTAACACCGGTACCACAAATACGTACATTTCCTTTTGATAAATTACGGAAGTTGACTCTAATATTGTTACCTGTAATGACATAGGTTTCGCCATTTAAGTCAATTTGCTGTGATGGTGAGTTTTTGATTTCAATCTCACCCTGTGCAATTGCGCAACCTGGACTGTTTTCTACTACAATATTAGCCCGGAGTGCCGGAAGTTTTATGGAATTTTTTAGGGAGGAAACCGCCTGCGTAAGGCTTTCTATTCCTAAAGAAAGGGAAACCGATGTAGATTCAACAGTGGCTTTTTGTGTATTTTTTGATCCATCTGGAGCAGTTTTAATCAGGTATACTTCATTGATGCCTGCAGGAATCTCTGCTTTGAATTTAAATGCAGTGGTTACAGAAGCTGCTCCTTTAGCAAGCGATGTTCCACCTTTTGCAGGGTCGCCTTGAAATACTTCAATAATGTGTAAGGCATTCTGAAAACGGGTGTCGTGAACAGCAATGTTAAAATTAACATCTCTGGCTGTTTGCCAGTTAAAGCTTGCTGGAACAACAAGGTTGCTGATGTCGCCCGCGCCGGGAACATCATTAGCATCTTTCTTGCATGATGATAAGAAAATACTGAGTGCAATTGTAGTGAGTAGAAGTTTATTTCTCATAAATTATTAATGTAATATATATTTGGCTATAGATTTATCTGTACGATAAAGGTGTTTTTTTTTGATTCAGGATCATGCTCATATTCAAAACTATCGGAGGCTACCGTAATGATGAAAAAGCCAAAGTTCTCAGGAAAGTGGTCAATGCTCATGTTATCTTTATACTTATCTAAAAACCTGAACTTATAATGATCAGTTACTTTGATGTCGTGACTATTATTATTAGAAAAACTGACCTGCATCGTTTTATCAATTTCCTTAAAAGGTATTTGCTCAGCGCCTTCAAAAATAATCTGCAAACCCACGTCAATCTTTTCAATGGTCAACCTGGGGTGTGTAATCGTCAGTTGTAGTAAGGCTTCCGGATCAGTAGAATGTTTAATGGAATTGGTAATCAATTCTATTAATATCAATTTCACTTTTCTTTCCAACTCCTCCGTAAGGGTGATATGCTTGCCAAGTTCGCCCAATACCTGAAAAATATAACCTTGTATATCATCAGGATGGTCTGGAATTCGAAGACCGATTTTTATGGGAGGGAGGTTATTCATTAAAATTTCTCTAAAGAGGTTTTTACGGTGGTGCTTAAAGTGAAAATCTTGTCAAGCCTGGTGAGTGTAAATAGGTTTAAAATATCATCATTCAATTCTGTAATGACTAATTTTCCTTGTAAAGGAAGCAGTTTTTTCAGTACAGCAACCAGTGCACCTAAAAAAGAACTGTCAAGATAATCTACGTTTTTAAATGAGATGATGAGGTTACGTGCACCAAGCTCTATTTCCTGAAGCATTAGTTCTTTAAACTGCTCTGCTTTAGATAAGTTAGCTTCTTTATTCTCAATAATAATGACTAAAATATTATCAATTGTTTCTTTAGTTAACTTCATTTTTTGTTCTTTTTATAATGACTATACTACAGTCATCTACTTGTGAGGTATGTTTATTAAATAAATTATCTACAATTTCCTCAGTAGGGTGATTGTTTTCTTTTAATACATGGAGTTTACGCTTAAATAGTTCCATATCAGATTTTTTCTCTCCGTTTATTTCAAAATCGATCATGCCATCGGTAACCAGAAAAACCTCATCTGTACCCTGAATCATGATTTCCAGTTCTGAATAACTGGCATCTTCGCTAAAACCCAAAAGAATTCCTTCAGACTGGAAAGCTGTGATCTCCTTTGTCTGCGAGTCGTATTTTAATAGTGGCAAATCACCAGCACCCGAGTAACAAAGGCTGCAGTTTTCGTCGTCTATTAATACAATACTTATGGTGGAAAAAATGTCTGACAGGAACTCATCAGCATAGACTACGCGATTCAACTTGTGGAGGATCGTAGATAGAGAGAAATCTCCGTCAAATACGCATAGACGTATGGCAGACCGTACATAACTCAGGTAACTAAAGGAAAAGAACCATGCACCCCATTTTTTGCCCATTACATCACCCAATATTACAAAGGTAAAGCGGTCATTAATCTGAATAAAATCAATAAAATCACCACCAGGTTGGTCCTGATAGGAATGGTTGAAATACTGAAGGCTAAAGTTTTTCAGTTGAGGAGGGGTTTTTGGAATGTTCCTTAAGCTTAGTTTCTCGGCAATGCCCTTAAGCTCACTCAGCGAACGTTCATAATGTTCCCTCACGGCTAGCATCAGGTTGTTTATTTTAGATAAAATGCGCATTGGAGGCACATCCTTGGCCATATAATCAATTGCTTTTAAATCTAATCCCTGTTGTATAAAATGTTCGTCGTTAACGGAAGTTAAAAATAAAAATGGGACATTTTTGAGCAGGTTATTCTTCAATAACCTTTTTCTAAATTCAAAGCCATTTTTATCAGGCATTTCATAATCTGAAATAATAAGGTCTGGGATATCAAAATTTGCTAATATGATTTCGGCTTCGTCTACTGATAATGCTATACGACAGGTATAACCGTTATTTTGTAATAATTTTTCATAAAGCTTTAACTGAAATAAATCATCATCAACCAGTAGAACGGTTTTATTCATATTTCTTGGTATTGGAGATTGATTTTATGATTATATATATACCTACTGCAATGATTATTAATGATATCAAGTCCATCAACGTTACCCCATCATCTGGTGTAAAATAGAATACCGTAAACATTTCAAAATAGGGTGGTGCAGGCATGATAATCATGGCAAAACCTAAAGTGACGAACAAGAAACCAATTACAATTTTTACAAATTTAATAAACTTTTCTGATAGATTAATTTTATTAGTTTGTTTCGAATCGAGGAAATTATTATTAAGCAAAAACTCTAGCTGATCTAACTGGTCTATCTTGTCAAGATCTGATAGTGAAACATCTTTAATTTCGTTAATCAGGTGGTCATTGGCTAGTTTGTCGTTAAGGGCCACATTTACCCTTGTCTGTAAACTCTTTATATTTTCAGAATTTAAATTACTTTGTTCAAGTAAGGTAATGAACTCGCTTAATTTCTGATTTAATTCTTCATCTTTGCGATCAAGTTTAGCAAATTCTTTAAGATTCTCAGAAATTTTAATTTTATCAGCCAAAACAATGTTGTATAAAGCTTTATTACAAATCTATAATAATGCCATTAATTTCAATTATAACCGTTAACTACAATCAGGCCCAGGCAACTATAGATTTATTAACGTCCATTAAGCTACACGGATGTCATTTCCCATTGGAAATTATTCTGGTTGATAATGGAAGTCTGGAAAACAAAGAGCTCGACTATATGGCTTGTTGCAAAGATATTAAATTTATTCGTTCAAAGAAGAATTTAGGTTTTGCCGCAGGAAACAACCTGGGTATTCAACAGGCCACCGGAAAATACCTGTTTCTGGTTAATAACGATACTGAATTTACAACAGGACTTGTAGATACGCTGGTGCAGACCATGGAGGCTCACCCGGAGGTAGGAATTATTTCTCCGATGATTAAATATGAGGAGCAGCGCGATGTAATCCAGTATGCCGGGTTTACACCCATGAATTATTATACCTGTAGAAATGAATGTATTGGTCAATTTGAAATAGACAAGGGCCAATATCAGGGACTGATGGGGCCTACTGGTTATTGCCACGGCGCTGCCATGATGATTTCAAGAACGGCAATGGAAAAAGCCGGAGTAATGGCAGAAAACTTTTTCCTGTATTATGAAGAAATGGATTGGTGCGAAAAAATTAAAAAGGCTGGTTTCCAGGTTTGGGTAAATACCACGGCCACCATATATCATAAGGAATCTTTGGCTGTAGGTAAAAACAGTGCTTTAAAGGAATATTTTATGAATAGAAACCGGATCCTTTTTATCAGGCGTAATGCAAACCTTATTCAGCGTTGCTTTTTTTACCTATACTTCCTCAGTTTTGTAGCCACCAGAAATGTCCTGAAATATAGTAAAGAAAAAAACTACAGTTACATCAACATACTTTTACGGGCCATTGGCTGGAATATTCAACATGGTGTGAACAGTAAATACCTTGGCTATACCATAAAATAAATCACATGATCACTACCTTTTGGATTGCTGTATTCCTTGTCTTTTACACCTTTTTTGGTTACGGCATTTTATTGTACGGCTTAGTCAGGATAAAGCGTTTGTTTAACCTGAAAAAAAAGGCTTTATATGCCTTTGAAGACCTGCCTAGCTGCACCCTGGTGATAGCAGCTTATAATGAAGAAGATTTTATTACTCAAAAAATAGTTAACACCCTTGCGCTTCGCTATCCAGCAGGTAAACTGGAAATCGTATTTGTTACGGATGGCTCCACCGATCGTACGCCACAACTCGTAGCACAATATCCGGAAATTAAGTTAATGCACACACCGGCGCGTAGTGGTAAAATTGCTGCAGTACATCGCGTGATCGAACAGGTGACAACCGAGTTAATTGTTTTCACTGATGCCAACACCTTTCTCAATCCCGAGGCATTATTTTACCTCTGCCGTCATTATGCAGATCAAAAAGTAGGTGCCATTGCAGGCGAAAAGCGGGTCATGATCGAAAAATCGGCTGATGCAACTGCTGGAGAAGGTTTTTATTGGAAATATGAATCAAAATTAAAGGCTTGGGATTCCGAGCTTTATTCTGTGGTTGGGGCTGCCGGCGAGCTTTTTAGCATCCGGAAATCACGCTATGAACCCGTGCCGGCAAACAGCATATTGGATGATTTTATGATATCCATGAAAATTGCACAAAAAGGGGATGTCATTGTGTATGAACCCGAGGCCTATGCCCAGGAAACCTCATCGGCAAATATTGCAGAGGAACTGAAACGCAAAGTGCGTATTGCAGCCGGAGGTATACAATCTGTCATTTGGTTAAAATCTTTGCTATGGCCGATTAAATACCCATTGCTGACGTTCCAATACATCAGCCACCGCGTTTTACGGTGGACGGTTACGCCATTGTTAATGATATTGGCTTTGATATTGAATGTCTTCATTGTGTTGCAACAGGGAGGGGTTACCTATCAGGTGTTGCTAATTGCCCAAATAGCATTTTATATATCTGCTTACCTGGGCAAGTTAATGGAGTCCAGAAAAATAAGGGTTAAAGTGTTATTTATACCTTATTACTTTTGCGTGATGAACTACGCGGTGCTGGCTGGGTTGTTACGTTATTTCTTTGGAGAACAGTCCGTGATATGGGAAAAGGCCATCCGGAAATAATTATTTCTTTTCCGGTGGCGTATTTGGCTTTTCTGGTGGAGTGGATACAATTTCTCCGAATTCATTTACGTAAGCCATCATGCTCTCTAAAGATCCGTCATTCGGATTCTGCTTGCGCTCTTCTTTACGTTGCAATTTATCTTCTTTTTTCTTTTGTCTATTTTTTTCAAGTTGCTTTTTCATGAAAGTTGCCTGAGATTTAGCCATGTATTTTATAGTTTAAGTTAGAAAATAACGTTTCTCTGTATGGTGTTATACTGCAATTTAAAATGCTCATTTTAAATTGATTAAGCAGTAAGGTTAAAATTCTCGATGGTAACGGAGGAACATCAGGGGAATTCAGTCCAATCAATTGATAATGATTGGCAATGCATTAGAGAAAAGTTTTAAATTTATTCCGTTTTATGCAAATATAAGCAATATATCTGAATATTTACATACCTAAGGTCAACTTGTAGCCGGCTACAGCCTTTGCCTGAATGACCTTAGTCGTAGAATCTCTTGCGACACCGGTAATCACATAAGTTAGGCTATCCGCATTAAGGTACTCCTGTAGCTGCTGTGTAGCCGCCGTAATAGTCACATTCAACGTATTTAAGTTCTGTGTAGAAATGTTATTGGTAGCCCCAAGTTGAATTAAAGGTTTTGCAGCCGCTTTCATTTGCACCCTCATGGAACTGAAGGCAGAAAGGTCATTACCATTGGTATCAGGATCGTCTAGTTTAATCACAAATTTAGTGATGTACGCTGAGCGTAAATCAGCCAAAGTAAACTGATCCGTATTGTCTTCCACTTGTTGATTTAAATCAACCTTATTTTGTAGTTCCGCAATAGTCAGTGTGTCCTCCAAATTAGTGCTGATAGGGACAATAAAATTTATGGAATCTGTTTCTATGACAATATCTCTTTTGATGTCCTCTTTCATCGTACAAGATAAAAACAATATCGAAGCTAAACCAAGAAGAAGGAACTGTCTATTTTTTGCCATTTAGGATTGAACTTAGGTTTGGTTTTATGCCAATAGAAATAGGAACAGATTGAAAACGCCTGTCCTGGATCTTTTTAAAACCATGCATAAAACTGCTTTCCAAAAATACAGAAACTTTATTAAAACTATACTCCATTCCCAGACCTGTTTCCAACATCGCCATGCCAACGTTTTCGTTACGCTGCGTTGCTATAGCATTGGTATTGTTTAATTCGATTCTTGGTGTTAACAGGAAGCCTCCGCCGCCGCCCACAAAACCATAATAAGCAAAGTTGCCGTGGAACTTTCGGTACCCTATAGCCATGTTTAATAAGTAGGTGGTTGCACGACCATCATGGAGCAGCGTAGTTTGCCCCTGATCAAGCGAAGGCTGATCATATTTATAGGCATGGAGACTAACCTTTGGGTATAGGAAAACACCGCCATTTCCCAAGCCTATGTTTAATCCTATGGTGGTTGAAAATTTCGGTTCAAAGTAATCAGCTGTTTCCCCAACTGGAATCGAAAAGCCAAATCCACTGGAAGTATATAATTTGTCTTTGCGACCTAAAAGATCGGATTGTGCAAAACCGGAATGGTAACCACTTACCAATAATATAATCAGTAGTGATAGGCTTAATTTTAGTTTCATAGGTCTTAGGTTTACTTTAAAACACACGCCTTTGCCATATGTTTGGTTTTGGTATTAATTGTCGGCAACCTAATATAATTTTGTGTTTTATGCTTCAAAATTTAATATTGTATGATATTTTAATTAATTTAATTTCAATGTTTTATGAAGTTTAATTATATATTTAATGTAGTTATTGCCTTTTTAAGCACTCCAAAAACACTAAGATTGCCATATTAAATTTTGTTTAAGTCTTGATTTAACTGTACTACAGTTAATTAAGAAGGTTATATATATTTATTGTTGACGTTTGAATGCAGCAGAAAAATCATCCCTCATTAACTTGAATCGTTCTACTACAGTAGCAATAAATTCCTCATCAAGCATTTGAAAAATCTCATTAGCCCCACCGCCGGTTAAGTCTAGTTCTGATAATTTATAACTCTGTTCAAAGCTGCCTAACTCAAACTTAACAATGTATTTTTGATTCATATTGAATAGCGTAATCTTGCAGGAAGGGTGCGGTAATTCAGCGATAACTCTCATAATTTTTTTCTTGAACTTTCGTATTTTACAGATAAAGGCCATTACCTGAAACACCTATTTATCATAGCATTCAGGTAATGGCCTTTTAAATTTTGTTTACAATTTAACACCCATTTCCTTTACCAGGAAATCAGCTTTATCAATTTTAGTTGCTACCCACAATACAAAACGAATGTCTACACCAATCGATCGGCTGTAGCTTTCATTCCAGGAGTAATCGTTGATGGTCGCCCCATAGGCACGATCGAAATTTACACCAATTAATTCACCCTTTGCATTCATAATCGGTGAGCCCGAATTGCCACCTGTGGTATCCATATTATAAAGGAAAGATACTGGAACATCATTCAAATCTTTCTTTGCAAAAGGACCAAAATCTTTGGCAGTCCAAAGGGTTTTAATCGTTTCCGGATAACCGAAATCTGCATGGCCAGAAGCGCCTTTCTCCAGTATCCCTTTAATGGTAGTGTATGGTTTCATGTAAGTGGCGTCAGCAGGAGAATAACCCCTTACATAACCATATGTTAATCTTAAGGTGCTGTTTGCATCAGGTATAAAATCCTTTTTCAAAAATTTCTCTTTCACCCTTACGTAGTCACCCATCAATTTATTTAACTGTCCTTCACGCGCATCTTTCTCTGGTTTTATCGCAGCAATTTGTTGTTGCAGGTCTTTTTCAAACAACATCAAACCATCGTTATAGGCGCTTAATGCTTTCAGCGATTTTAACAAGGTATTTATCACATAATCCTGGTCTTTCAACTTCGAAATACCAAATGTGTTGTTAATATACTGGTCTATGACCGACTGGCTGTTGTTTCCCTTGCTGGTTACTTTCGCTACTGCATTAATCTTTTGATATGGAGAGAAAGCAGCCGCGTCATTCATCATTTTTTTGAATACCGTTCGATCTACATCAATGTCAAATGATGCATACGTTGACGATAGGGCTTGTTTTACTTGTGGGATGTTCTGATCGAAAAACGGTTGTTTATTAGCAGGACTCTGCGCATTTAAGGCTTCTTTGAAGTTGTTGATGGTACGGGATACCGACAATAAACTTGTAGAACTGTAGATTTGTCCTAACCACAAATCTCTTTGTGCATCGCCATTGATCAGCTTATACAGGTTGTCGATGTCGTTCATCAATGTTCCATATTTAGCTTTCTCCTCCACGTTGTTATTGATGAATTCAGCTAAAGCAGCATCTTCCTGTTTTTTCTGACCGATCAAGTCAATGCCTTTTAAGCCTTGAAGTTTACCACGGTAATTTTTCATCACGTTCGCATTTCTTTTAATGCGCGTAGCTAACTTAATCTCGGTTTCCTTATTTTTCTTGCCAGCTTTCTCCATGGTAGCATTCTGAAAATCATATAATTCAGAAGTATAAGGCAATACAAATTGCTGTTGATTTTCGATAAAGCCAGCTGGACGGTGACGGAAAGTTCTGCCCGGATAGCCTAAAATAAATACGAAGTCTTCTTCTTCAGTACCACTTGCATTTACTTTTAAGAACTTTTTAGGGGTATATGGAACGTTGTCTTTTGAATATTTGGCTGGTTTGCCATCTTTACCTACGTAAGCACGCATAAAAGAGAAATCTCCGGTATGACGGGGCCATACCCAGTTATCAGTCTCCCCACCAAATTCTCCAACCTGTCTGTTTGGAACATATACCAAACGAACGTCAAGTATAGTTTTGTAACGGAAAAGCACATAGGTTTTGCCGATAAACATTTCAGATACCTCTGCTTTTATGCTTGGATCTTTTTGTTCTGCTTCGGCAGCGATGTTTTTCATGGCATGGTTTACTAATTGCAAACGGGTTGCCGGGTCGGTAATTTGTGCTACCGGACCTAAAATACGGTCAGATACATCTTCGTAACTTTCAGTAATGCGACAAGTAAGACCTTTAGCTTCAATTTCCTCACCATAAGAACGCGCTACCAACCCTTTGGTCAGGTAATCTTTCTCCGGTGTGCTGGCCTGCTGTACAGCGCCGAATGCACAATGGTGATTGGTAATGATCAATCCTTCGTTAGAAACGAATGATCCGGTACAACCGCCAACATTAACCAGGGCATCAACCAGACTGGTGCCATTTGGATTATAGATTTCATTCTGGTCTATTTTTAAGCCCGCTTTTTTTAAATCGAGTTTGTGAATCTCGCTCAAAGGGAACATGCCTTCATCAGGCGGTGTATATCCTGATTGCAGGATTCCAAATATGAGCAAAAAGGTAAATAATAAGGTTTTTTTATTCATGTGTTTGAATTTTTTGTTAATTGTTTCAAATCTAGCAATTTTCAAAGGTTTTACCGTCCTAACTGCTTTTTTGATTGAATTGCAGCCATTGACAACTGCATATCTTTGCTGCATTGCCTGCAAAAATCAAAATAACCCGCACAAAAAGTCATGCATCCTTATGTTTAAGTTAAAAGAAATTGACCTCCAGGCGGACATGGAGTACACCTAAATAAAGGTTAAATAGCTAATGAATATATGTTGAATACGACTTTTTCTAGAAAAACACGGATTCATGTCGGATTCATGTCGTATTCAATACGGATTCAGGTGTACGCCATGTAGGCCTTCAGGATCGGTAAAGGGCGTTTGTGGTGAGGTGTTTTTAACCCTTTACTGCATATTATTGGCGAAATAAAATAAACTAATAAATTATAATATTTTCCTTGAACCCGGAGCTGTTGCAGGGCTAATGTTGTTTATTTGCATTTACACAAAGGTTATAATTAGCTTTGTCAGATATTTAAACATATGGCTGAGGATTTAAACATTATAGCAGCTGGTAACAAAGAGGCGCAATACCAATCTTTATTACCACAGATAGAAGCATTAATTACAGGAGAAACGGATCTCATAGCCATCCTTGGCAATATTTCTGCAGCCCTAAAAGAACAGTTTAACTGGTTCTGGGTAGGTTTTTACCTGGTGAAAGAAGATGAACTTGTTTTAGGTCCTTTTCAAGGACCTGTTGCCTGTACACGAATCAAAAAAGGCAGGGGTGTATGTGGGCAGAGCTGGGAAAAAGCCGAAACCATCATTGTGGCAGATGTAGATGCTTTTCCCGGACATATCGCCTGCAGTTCGGCATCGCGGTCTGAAATTGTACTTCCAGTGTTTAGTGATGGTAAGGTTATCGGGGTTTTGGATGTGGATAGCGATGAGCTGGATCATTTTGACGAAGTAGATGCCATGTATTTAAAAAAGGTTATTGAGTTGATCTATGTCTAAATTACCGCTATCGTTTTACCAGAATGATGTAGTTACTGACCTGGCCGTACAACTTTTAGGCAAACAATTGTTTACCCTGATTGATGGCGAGCTTACTGGGGGCACCATTGTGGAAACAGAAGCTTACAACGGGGTCATGGATAAAGCGTCGCATGCATATGGTGGTCGTTTTACCAACCGTACCAAGGTGATGTATGAGCAGGGTGGACTTTCGTATGTGTATTTATGCTATGGCATCCATCACCTGTTTAATGTGGTGTCTGGCACTCAGGGAATTCCACAAGCGGTACTGATTAGGGGGATTGAACCAGTTACCGGTCTGGAAGTGATGATGCGGCGGCGAAATAAGGCCATATTACAACCTAACCTTAGTGCCGGACCGGGCGCATTGGCTAAAGCATTAGGAATAGACAGTAAACTAAATGCAAAAGACCTTCAGGGCGACGAAATCTGGATAGAAGACAATGGGATCTATTACGAGCCAGAACAGCTTGTTGCCGGACCAAGAATAGGGGTGGCTTATGCCGATGATCATGCGCTGTTACCCTGGCGGTACTATGTTAAAGGCAATAAATACGTGAGTAAACCTCATACAAAATAAAACAATCTGTGTACTGTGCTGTTGGATATGACAAACATAAAATTCAAATCCAAAGCTTATGAAAACGGAGAAAAATATAACATTGCTAAAAGAGAAGATTGAGGATGTGCGTACATGCATGATGACCACCTTGTCACTAAATAACGAATTTTCCAGTCGCCCAATGGCAACGGCCAATGTGGAAGACGATGGAAGCATTTGGTTTTTTACCAATGAGTACACGCTGAAAACTACGGAAATATCAAGAGATAACATGGTTTCCCTAATTTATAGCAACCCTTCCAGCAATACCTATATGTACGTTAACGGAAAGGCGGAATTAGTAGATGACCAGCGTAAAAAAGACAGCTATTTTTCAGCAATTGATAAAGCCTGGTTTCCTGATGGCTCTGCAGACCCTAATTTGATCCTGATTAAAATTACTCCTGTGGTAGCAGAATACTGGGACAGCACCTCCTCAAAAATGGTTGTTGCCATTAATATGTTAAAAGCAATTGTAACCGGCGAACAATATGATGAAGGGCACCACGACAAATTAAAGTTCTAAAATTTGATTAAAATCGCCTGGCATCCTTTATATGCACATCCACTTCCTGAAGGGCATCGTTTTCCAATGCTTAAATATGAACTGATTCCTCAGCAGCTTTTACATGAAGGTATTATTTCTGCCGCAAATTTATTTGAACCCGAGCCAATTGCCGAACCGTTAATTTTATGGTCGCATGAACAAGCTTATTGGGAATCCCTTCGTGACCTCACCTTGCCACCGCGCGAACAGCGGCGCATCGGATTCCCATTAACTGCCCAGTTGGTAGAACGTGAACAAAGAATAGCACAAGGCACCATTGATGGAACCAGGTTTGCTCAGGAAACAGGTGTGGCCTTTAATGTGGCTGGCGGCACGCATCATGCAGGAAGTTTTTGGGGGGAGGGATTTTGCCTGCTCAACGACCAGGCCATTGCTGCCAACTACCTAGTAAATAATAACCTGGCCAAGCGAATCTTAATCATTGATTTAGATGTGCACCAAGGAAATGGTACAGCCGAAATATTTCAAGGGAATGCCTGTGTGTTTACTTTTTCTATGCATGGCGATAAAAACTTCCCCTTTAGAAAAGAGCAATCTGACCTTGATATTCCCCTGGAGGAAGGACTTAAAGATGCGCCATACCTGGGTAAACTGGCTGAAACATTACCACTTTTATTTGAACAGCAGCAGCCTGATTTTGTGTTTTACCTGGCCGGGGTTGATGTATTAGCTACCGATAAACTGGGTAAACTTGCCCTTACAAAAGAAGGCTGTAAAGAGCGGGACCGCCTGGTGCTCCAGCATTGCCGCGATGCGGGGGTCCCACTTCAAATTAGCATGGGTGGAGGTTATTCTCCCCAGCTCAAAGACATCGTTGACGCGCATTGTAATACCTTTAAGTTGGCCCGTGATATTTTTGGTTAGCTGTTTTCAAAAGCTAACTTTCTTGTGTTAAGCAAATTGTAAATTGGTAATTTTTAGTCTGAATTAGGATAATTTTAATGAAATTTGGCGGTCCGGACTTAACCCTATTTAATGAAAGTTGTAATTGCAGAAAAGCCTTCCGTTGCACGTGAGCTGGCAAAGGTTTTTGGGGCAACGACCAAGAAAAATGGATATATAGAAGGTAAAGGCTATACTTTTACCTGGGCTTTCGGCCATCTTTTACAATTGGCACCCCCACAAGAATATGGTTTTATTGGTTGGCGCAGGCAGCATTTGCCCATGTTACCCAAAAAATTCAAACTTGCTATCCGTAAGGTGAAAACCAAAGACGGTTTTGTTGATGATCCTTCTGTTAAAAAGCAGTTAGACATTATAAAAACGCTGTTTGACGAGGCAACAGAGATCATAGTAGCCACCGATGCCGGGCGGGAGGGTGAACTGATTTTCCGATATATTTATTACTTTTTGCGTTGTAAAAAACCTTTCAAGCGGCTATGGATCTCCTCCCAAACAGATGAGGCCATTAAAGACGGTTTCCGAAACTTAAAACCCGGTACAGATTACGATACTTTATTCAATTCTGCACATTGCCGCTCTGAATCAGATTGGCTGGTGGGTATGAATGCTACACAGGCATTAAGTATATCTGCAGGTTCCAGGTCGGTATTATCCTTAGGGCGCGTGCAAACACCAACCCTGGCCATGATTTGTTCCCGTTACCTGGAAGTGAAGAACTTTGTGCCACAGGCATATTACCAGTTGGCTATACAGGTAGATAAGGACGGACAGCTTTTTAAAGCCATGTCGGTCAATAACTTTGATAAAAAAGAGGATGCCGAGGCACTATTTGAAAAGATAGAAGACCTTAAATCTGGATTTCCGTTAGGGGCAGAGGTAATTGATGTAGAGGCTAAACCAAGAAAAGAACCCCCACCATTATTGCACGATTTAAGTAGTTTGCAACAGGAGGCCAATAAAAAGAAAGGTTTTACTGCCGATCAAACATTAGGTTTATTGCAAAACCTGTATGAAAGTAAACTGGTGTCCTATCCCAGAACTGGAAGTCGTTATATAGGCGATGACATTTTTGCCAATATTCCGGCTTTAATAGAGAAGGCACAGTCACACCCCCAGTTTGGTAAACAAGCTGAGTTCCTGCTAACCATTCCGCTAAATAAAAGAAGTGTCAATGCAAAGAAGGTAACTGATCACCATGCTATATTACCCACTGGCGAACCCGTATATGGATTAAGTGATGATAAACAAGCCATTTACGATATGGTTATTGGACGCATGCTGGAAGCCTTTCACCAGGAATGTGTAAAAGAAATTACTAAAATTACCATTTCCAGTGGGTCTATATTTATTGCTAATGGTACGGTTATCCGTGCTGCTGGCTGGCGTTCTGTGCTAAATGATAAGGACGAAGATAAAAAAGACGAGGATAATCCTTCGCTTCCAAAAGTGAAAGCAGGGGAGCATTTGCCCCTCCCTGAGAAAGCATTACTGGAAAAGCAAACCAAACCAAAAGCGATGTACAACGAAGCATCGCTCTTAAAAGCCTTGGAAACTTCAGGTAAAGAAATAGAAGATGAGGAGTTGCGTTATGCAATGAAAGACACTGGTTTAGGTACGCCTGCAACCCGTGCATCTATTATTGAAACTTTAATTACCCGTGAATATATTATTCGGGAAAAAAGAAATTTAATCCCCACACAGAAAGGCTTAGCTGTCTATGATGTGGTGAAGGATCAGAAAATTGCTCAGGCTGAATTAACAGGCCAATGGGAAAAGAGATTGGAAGAAATTAGAGGAGGCGCATCGGTAATGGATTTTAAAACGGAAATTTCTGATTATACTAGAACGATTACAAATGAGTTACTGCTTGCGGGAGCAGGACTACTAAATAAAATGGAGGTGAAAACTAATTAATAACCTGCACTTTATGTGGTTGTGGTACTGTTTTTGCACAAATCTGTTTTTCATTCTATACAGGTTACCAGAACACACACACATACATGAATACACAGAAAAGAGTAATGATTGCAGATGATGATCCGGGGATACTAGATGCTGTAGAAGCGATGTTAGAATTTGGGGGTTATGAAGTGAGTTCTACGCCTAATGGTGCAACCTTACTGGATATTCATGATAATTTCCCTGACTTATTATTGCTGGATATCTGGATGCCAGGAACAGATGGCCGTGATGTGTGTAAGCAATTGAAAGCCCAGGAAAGCAGCAAAAAAATGCCGATCATTATGATTTCTGCAAGTACTGAACTGGAACGATCAGCTAAAGAAGCTGGTGCAGATGATTTTTTGGAAAAGCCTTTTGATATGGATGAGCTTCTTCAAAAGATAGCCTTCTACCTAAATAAAGAAAGCAATTAATAGACAGCTATAAATGTTATTTTAGTAAATAGAACAATCAACCTTATGAAAACAGACCTTATAGAAATTTTTCAAACAATTAGAGCTGCCTTACAACCTTATGCCGTACTAGGATTTACTAACCGGACCAACAGTGAAATTTTATATGATTTATGGAGCGAAAAAAACATCACGGTTGAAGGGGAGCAAAGGACGGAAAGTTTCTTTGGCAGTGTGAGCATTGCTGCTGATCATGTGCTGGTAAGTACAGGATTTGAGCACAAAGGAGTTGACGGTCAGCAAGATGTTAAGATTAAAACTTTAGATGAGGTGATGATAAACCAGATAGAAGAAATATTTGCCACTGGTTTTAAAAAGTTTAAAGAGAATGAATGGGTCTAAATGTAGACTGGACTAAAGAAGTTGAACAACTATTGACACTGGAAAACCTATCTGTTGAATGGAAGGTGATAGGAGATGTTGAATTGTTGTGGTTACATCAGACTCAGGTTATAATTAACCTGATTTCCATTCCTTCCAAATGGTCACCTGATACATTAATTGGGTTGCAGGAGCGTTATTTGGCTGAAGACAAAATGCTTATCCACTTATGGCAGGATGTATGGTTAAGTCGCAAGCAACAAGTGTTAAGCAGGCTAAAATCACTTGTAGGCATAAATAAGCGTATACACGGACGTAGCACCAAGGTTATTAAGATTACTAAAACCGCCGCTGAAAACTTTCTTAATCTTTATCACCTGCAGGGAGGCGCCGGGGGTCGTTACCATTTTGGATTAGTTTTGCAGGAGGAACTGGTTGCGGTAGCCTCATTTAGCAATAAAAGAACTATGAAAGATCGAGCGAAGGATCACACTTCAGCAGAGTTGATCAGGTTTGCTACTAAAGACGGCTTTACGGTTACCGGCGGACTTTCGAAACTCATAAAACATTATGTGCAAATGGCTAAACCCAATGACCTGATGAGTTATGCAGACCGGGATTGGTCGCATGGCAAAGCCTATCTGGCAGCAGGGTTCCAATTAAAAGCCATTACAGCCCCTGTCCGTTTTTACCTCGACGCGGAGAGTCTGCAACGCTATTCGGCTAAACAATTAGCTGGAAATTTGGATGCAGCAGGGGTAGGTACCTGCCTGGAAATATTTAATACCGGCAATTTAAAATATGTATTGGACTTGTCATGAAGGAGCCGTTTATCATTATATTAGGCCCTACAGCTTCGGGTAAAACCAGGTTAGCTGTAGCTATAGCCCATGCTTTACATGGTGAAATTATTAGTGCCGATAGCAGGCAAGTATTCAAAGGCATGGACATTGGCACGGGAAAAGACCTTAATGAATACATGATCGATGGCCAACAGGTACCTTATCATTTAATTGATCATAAGAAAGCAGGCAGCCGTTATCAGGTTGATGCCTTTAAAGATGATTTCTACGAAGCCTATGTCGATATTAAAAAGCGGGCTAAACTGCCAATCCTTTGCGGAGGAACAGGTATGTACATCCATAGTTTATTACAAAACCACCATTACACGGCTATTCCTGTCAATTTACCATTAAGGGATGCGCTCTTGCTGAAGACTAAGGCAGATTTGGAAGATCAATTACTCACTTTTCCTATCGCATGTAGGGAGCATGCCGATTTATCGACCAGTAAAAGGCTTATCAGGGCGATAGAAATCGCCGATTACCTGACGCACCATACCTTGATTCCCCGAGAACGCCCAACTTTGGAACCCCATATTATTGGCTTAACCTCATCAGTAGAAACCCGTCGTAACAGAATTTATGAAAGACTGAAATACAGGTTGAAAGAGGGTTTAATTGAAGAAGTACAACGCCTAATCAAACAAGGAGTTACGGCTGAGATGCTGGTGTTTTATGGTTTAGAATATAAATTTGTGGTTTCTTATTTACAGCAGGAGATCAGTTTTGATCAGTTACAGGAACGCTTGTATACTGCCATTTGTCAGTACGCAAAAAGACAAATGACATTTTTTAGAAAAATGGAAAAAGACGGGGTTCAGATCCATTGGTATGCTGTTGACCAGGAAGATGACCTGGCTGCAAAGTTAATTAAGGAGTTAAAGATGCAGGTTAATTTAAAATAAAATTAAACATAATTGTACCGTGGCATGCAATTTGTTTAAGCCATGGAGCCAGGTAAAAATGGCTTTTAAACGAAATAACAACACAATTATGAAAACAACTACTAAATTTTTAGCATCTGCAGTAGCTGCAGTAGCTTTATTCTTCACTACAAATGCAAATGCGCAAGGCCCTAAATTAGGAATAGGTATTAATGCAGGTATTCCAACTACAGATCAATATAACTTAACCTTAGGTGCTGATGCTCGTTTACAATTTGATGTATCACAACAATTGTCAATTCCAGTAACAGTTGGTTACACGCATTTCTTTGCAAAAGACCTTAACATTGGTGGTGCAAACTTTAAACAAGATTATGGCTATATCCCCGTTAAAGCCGGTGCTAAAGTTTTCTTTAATGAATCAGGATCAGGTCTTTATGGTTTAGCTGAAGTGGGTGCTGCTTTTGGTGTAACCGAGGATGCTAAAATCGGATTCTTGTATTCGCCAGCTATTGGTTACTCATGGAGTAGCGGTTTAGACCTAGGTGTTAAATATGAAGGTATTTCAGGCGCTAGAGAAGCTAACCCAGCTTATGAGAAAAATGTAGGCCACGTAGCTTTACGTTTAGCTTATGGATTTAAATTGTAATCACTAACTCACAAAATTATGAGGCCCCTGATTTTTTCAGGGGCTTTTTTTTTATTCAAATTTAAAATGCTATTTTGAGCAAAAAACAAAACATATGAATAAATATATAGGTGTAGTTCTACTATTTGCCTTGTTTTCTTGTAATAGTGCGACAGAAAACGCAAATCAAACTCAGGATAGTACAGCTGTACAGGTGGATAGCACCGCAACTAGTATAGCTTTAGACGATCAACAGGTTCAGGAGATCTATAACCATTACATTATTTTAAAAGATGCCTTAGTGGCCACAAACTTTGAGCAGGCTCGTCCGGCAGCATCGGAATTGTCGGCTAAACTTGCAGGTTATGCAGGCTGTGAGAACACTGCCTTAATTGCTAAGAAAATCGCTGAGGCTAAAAATATTGCCGATCAGCGTAAAGAATTTACATTTCTTAGTTCTGACATCATCGCCTTATTTAAACATGCTGATTTAACTGCAGGTACCATTTACGTGCAACGTTGTCCAATGGCTAACAATGGCGATGGAGGCGAGTGGTTAGCTTCTGAAAAGCAAATCCAAAACCCTTATTACGGCGACGAAATGATGGATTGTGGTGCCGTTTTAGAAGAAATTCATACTAAATAATCAACCTCAATTAATATAGATTAGTTACTTTTGTTATTATAAAAAATTAAATATGTCAGAAATTGCAGAGATTAAGATTGACGGAAAAGTTTACGAATTCCCGGTTATTACGGGAACGGAAGGCGAAAAGTCAATAGATATTTCAAAATTAAGAGAACAAACTGGTTATATCACGCTCGACTTCGGTTACAAAAATACAGGTTCTACTAAAAGCGCTATAACATTCTTAGACGGAGAAAAAGGAATATTAAAATATCGTGGTTACAGTATTGAAGAACTTGCCGAAAAATCAACTTTTCTTGAAGTAGCTTATCTGCTAATCTATGGTGATCTTCCAAAAACGGCTGAACTT
Organism: Pedobacter sp. CAN_A7; assembly: GCF_015752175.1. Taxonomy (NCBI): domain Bacteria; kingdom Pseudomonadati; phylum Bacteroidota; class Sphingobacteriia; order Sphingobacteriales; family Sphingobacteriaceae; genus Pedobacter; species Pedobacter sp. CAN_A7. Next base: position 285,359 of record NZ_JADOUW010000001.1, read on the forward strand.
GAAAGTTTTCAATCTCAAATTAGCCGCCATACGCTGATCCACGAAGACATGAAAAAGTTTTTAGATGGATATCCTTCTAAATCTCATCCAATGGCTCAGCTGGCCTCTTTGGTGTGCTCGTTGTCTACTTTCTATCCTGAATCACTTGTTGCTAACTCAGAACCTGAAACCATGGATCAAACCATGCTTAAGTTGTTAGCTAAATTCCCGACCATCGTGTCGTTTATTTATAAAAAATCTTTAGGTCACCCGCTTATTTATCCAAAAAATAAGTTCGATTACGTGACCAATTTCATTAACATGATTTTTGGCCAGCGTACTGAAGAAGTAGAAATTGATCCGGTAGTGGTTACTGCGATGAATACCCTTTTGATTCTTCATGCTGATCATGAGCAGAACTGCTCTGCATCCACAGTAAGGATGGTGGGATCTTCTGATTGTAACCTTTATGCATCGGTTTCAGCAGGTATTTCTGCTTTATGGGGTCCGCTACATGGTGGTGCTAACCAGGCCGTGATTGAAATGCTTGAGAATATTAAAGCTGACGGTGGTGATACGGAGAAATGGATTAACAAAGCGAAAGATAAAAATGATCCTTTCCGCATGATGGGTTTTGGGCACCGGGTTTATAAAAACTTTGATCCACGTGCAAAAATCATCAAAAAAGCCTGTGATGACATTTTGGACAAATTAGGTATCAATGATCCAGTATTAGAAATAGCTAAGAAATTAGAAGAAGCAGCATTAAACGATGCATATTTTGTAGAACGTAAACTTTACCCTAACGTTGATTTTTACTCTGGAATCATTTACAGAGCTTTAGGTTTCCCTACGGATATGTTTACCGTGTTGTTCGCTTTAGGACGTTTACCAGGGTGGATTGCACAATGGAAAGAAATGCATGAAAACAAAGAACCAATCGGTCGCCCACGTCAGATTTACGTAGGTCACACCAACAGGGATTTTGTAAACATCGAAAACAGATAAGAAAAGCAATACTACATTTGGTATAAAAGTAAAAGGCCTGCCTTCATGAACAATGAAGGCAGGCCTTTTTATAGGATAGGAATTTATTTGTTTAACTGTTCATGGCTTTAATGGCTGATTCTTCTGCACGGTTGTGTTTGTATTTAAATACAAAGGGGAAGATAACCGCTAGCACCAAGGTATAGCCTGCAAAAGTGAGCCAGATATTCGTCCAGTCTTTACTTTGATCGGCATAGGTGAAAAACTCCGTGATGATTAAACCACTGGCAAAACTTCCAAAAAGTGCACCAAAGCCATTGACCATCATCATAAATAAACCTTGCGCACTTCCACGCATCTTGGCATCTACTTGTGTTTCTACAAACAAAGAACCCGAGATGTTAAAGAAATCAAATGCCATTCCATAGATAATACATGACAATACAATCATCCACAAACCACCGGCAGGATCTGCATAAGCAAAAAGACCAAACCTTAATACCCAGGCGAGCATGCTGAAGAGCATGACATATTTAATCCCAAATTTTCTCAGAAACAAAGGGATGGCCAATATAAATAAGGTTTCAGAAATCTGAGAGATGGACATAATCACGGCAGGATATTTAACCGCAAGTAAATCGGCATAGGCCGGTACATTTTTAAAATCATGCAGAAAGGTGTCGCCATAGGCATTAGTCAGCTGTAAAGCCGCCCCTAACAACATAGAGAACAGAAAGAAAACCGCAAACTTGGGTTGTTTCAATAAAGTAAAAGCCCTTAAGCCTAAAGCATCAACAAAAGATTTTGTTTTTACCTGATTAGCCAGTGGCGGACACTTAGGAAGGGTAAAAGCATAGATTCCTAAAATCATAGACACTGCAGATGCAATGTAAAATTGATTAGAACTGGCTTCATTTCCGGTTAAGCTAACGGTCCATAATGCAGCAATAAAGCCAATAGTACCCCAAATTCTAATGGGTGGGTAATCTTTTACGACGTCCTTGTTGTCATTTTTTAAAGCTGAATAAGCCACCGTAATGGATAGGGACAGGGTGGGCATGTAAAAGATCATGTTGAGCAAGATCACCCAGAAAAATGTGCCTGGATCTGTTACCATTGGTAGACTAAATAACACAATGGAACCACAGATGTGTAGGATACCCAATAGTTTTTCTGCATTAACAAAACGGTCAGAAATAATACCAATGATGGCAGGCATAAAAATGGAAGATATGCCCATGGTAGAAAAAATAACTCCGAATTCAGTGCCAGACCATTGTTTGTTTTGAAACCAGTAAACTCCGATCGTCAGAAGCCATGAACCCCATATAAAAAACTGCAAAAAATTCATCAGCGTTAAGCGGATCTTAACATTCATCATAGAGGTGTGAGGTAAGGGTGGATGATAGGACTAAATAGGATTAAGATGAATTTCTTTTGTTAAGTTCATCCCTTAATCGGGCAGCTTTTTCATAAGCTTCTTCGGCAATGGCTTCCTGCAATTTCTTTTGCAGTTCTTCTACAGATAAAGATTTGTAATTATTTCCAGGAATGGAAGTAGAAATATCTTCGGAGCCCTTTTCTTTAGTCATGCTATCCATGTTTTCCAGGAAAAGCAAATCATTTCCTTCTATTACGATACCTGCGGAGGAAATAATGAATTCATAGGTGTAGATGGCCGCTTTAAAACGAACGGCTAAGGCGATGGCATCGGATGTTCTGGCGTCAATTTCACGGACGTTTACTCCATCTGAGCAGATTAGTTTGGCGAAAAACACACCATCGACCAGGTTATAGATTAAAATTTCCTGTATTTGAATATGATAGGCCTGAGCAAATGACTTGAATAAGTCGTGCGTAAGCGGCCTGCTTGGCGTCATCTTCTCTAATTCGATGGCAATAGCCTGTGCTTCAAACGCACCTATAATAATAGGAAGTCGTCTTCTTCCATTTACTTCTCCCAATACCAGTGCATAAGCGCCTGATTGGGTCTGGCTATAGGATAAACCAACAATATCAAGTTTTACTTTTTTCATATGAAAGAATAACAGGCAGGCCGGAACCTGCCTGTTATTTTATCCTTTATGTACTTTTAACGCTTCGATTAATTGAGGTACTACTTCGAAGGCATCGCCAACGATTCCATAATCAGCCACTTTAAAGAAAGGTGCTTCAGGATCTTTGTTGATGACAACGATTACTTTAGAGGAGCTGATCCCAGCTAAATGCTGTATGGCACCAGAGATGCCAACGGCAATATATAAATTAGGACTGATCGATATACCGGTCTGTCCAACGTGTTCTGAGTGTGGTCTCCAATCGGCGTCAGACACTGGTTTAGAGCAAGCCGTAGCTGCACCAAGAAGCTCAGCAAGTTCTTCAATCATGCCCCAGTTCTCCGGACCTTTAAGTCCACGGCCAGCAGAAACAACAATTTCAGCATCAGGCAAAGAAACTTTATCGGTAGCCCTTACAATTTCTTTCACAATGGCACTGAAGTCAGTAGCTTTAACTTCAGGAGCAAAAGCTTCAATGGTTACTTCTTCATTTACTTCTTTAACACCGAAAGCATTTGGCATCAAAGCAATTACCTTTTTTGCTGAGGTAAGTTCTGTTACAGCAAATGCTTTACCAGAGAAAGCTGTTTTTCTCACCGAAAATTTACCGCCATCTGTTTGAGGTAGTTCTACAGCACCGTCAATAAGACCTGCCTGAAGTTTTACCGCAATACGTGGTGCTAAACCTCTTCCGGAAAAGGAGTTTGACAACACCAGAATGTCTGCAGCTTCTTTATTTGCCGCTTCTACAATAACCGAAGCATAAGCCTGGTTAACAAAGCTATTTAACTGGTCTGTATTGACATTTAGAACTTTCGACGCTCCGTACTTACCTAATTCTTTAAGTTCACTTTCTTCAACGTTCCCGATTGAAATCGCAGTCAGGCTGGTTCCTTGTGCAGTGGCGATTGCTTTTGCATAAGAAACGGCCTCAAAACCGGATTTCTTAAACTTACCATCGACTTGTTCTATATATACTAATACTGACATATTATCTTTTTAAATGTTTAGGGTACAAGATTAATCCTTAGATCACTTTTGCTTCTGCGTGTAATAAATCAATTAATTTCGTTGCTTCTTCCGAAGGTATTAATTTAACTGTTCCTCTTGGTGCCGGGGTATCAAACTTCACCACTTTGGCTACTTCTTCAATAGCAACAGCCTCTACAACCACTAATGGTTTAGTTCTGGCCGACATAATTCCCCTCATGTTAGGTATTTTAGCTTCTGCAACACCTTCTGCACAGCTGGCAATGAATTTTCCGGTAACAGTTACCACTTCCTTACCACCTTCAATCTCGCGTTCTAAGGTTGCTGTGGTACCGTCATAGTCAAGTTTTTTGATAATAGAGATGGATGGAATAGCTAAAAATTCGCCTACCATAGCAGCCACCTGGCCTCCATTGTAGTCGATTGATTCGCGACCACAAAGGATCATATCGAAATCATTAGCCTTCACATATTCGGCAATTTGAAAAGCAGTAAAATAAGCATCACGAGGAGCTGCATTGATTCTTACTGCGTCGTCTGCTCCGATTGCTAAGGCTTTTCTAATGGTTGGGTCGGTGTTGCTTTCGCCAACATTTAACACCGTTACGGTTCCTTTTCCACCTTCACAAAGTTCAATAGCTTTCGATAACGCAATTTCATCATAAGGGTTAACAATAAATTGTACGCCTGCTGTATTGAATTGTGTATTATCGTTAGTAAAAGTTATTTTTGTCGTTGTGTCGGGCACATTACTGATACAAACTAATATTTTCATAAAAATTGTCTTTTTGCAAATCTAATTAAAAAAGCAGGGATTTAAAATGCAAAGTAACCGATTAATCACCTTAATGGAATTTTTAAAGAGTGATCCTCAGGATCCTTTTGTTATTTATGCTTTGGCTACAGAATATAACAGCCTCAAGGACTCAGAAAAGGCCTTTTACTATTATAACATCCTCCTGAACGAACATCCTGATTATGTTGGCACTTATTATCATTTGGGTAAATTATATGAAAAAACTGATGACCTTTCCAAAGCGGTTATGGTTTACCAAAAAGGGATGGAGGTTGCCCGTAAGAAAAGAGACAACCATGCACTTTCAGAATTACAGGCTGCCTATAATTCTGCTATGGGCTTGGATTATGAAGATGACTAAGTTATTGTACCTTGAAAAATAGACAGCTGTTATTTTTGCGAAACGTAATCCTTTTTACTTTTACGGCTTTTGGCGGTGCACAAGCGCATATGGCACTTTTACTGAAGTATTTTGTGAAAAATACGCCATTTGTGTCAGAAGAAGATTTGCTGGAATTGAATGCACTTGCGCAGATTTTACCTGGACCGGCTTCTACGCAAACACTTGTGGGCATAGCTTATAAGGTAGGGGGCTTAAAGCTTAGCTTGATCACCTTTTTGATATGGATAATACCATCTGCAGCCATGATGACCTTCGTGGCCATTACTTTTGCCAGGGTGGATCAAAAGGCTGGTTTTGCCAATATTCTTCAATACATACAACCTGTTGCGTTGGGTATTGTAGCCTATGCTGCCTTTCATTTATCAAAAAAAGTATTGGTCAACCAAATGGCCATCATGTTAGCTGTAGCTTCTGTGGTAGCCACACTGGTGCTTCAAAACGCCTATGTTTTCCCATTAGCCATACTCATTGGTGGCATTGTTTCTTCGGCCATTGGTAGTCCGAGGGAAGAAACCGACCTCCGGGTTCGCCTTTTTTCCAATGTAAATCCCAGAAAACTGGCTTACCTGATTGGTGTATTGCTGTTTTTGGCCCTATTAGGTGCTTTAATCAACACGACATCCCCATTCAGTTTACCGATCAGGTTGTTTGAAAATTTCTATCGAAATGGAATCTTCATTTTTGGTGGTGGACAGGTGCTGGTGCCCCTCATGTTCACGGAGTTTGTGCAAATGAAACAATACCTGATGGCTTCCGATTTTTTATCGGGCTTTGCCTTGCAGCAGGCACTCCCTGGACCTACATTTTCTTTTACCAGTTATGTAGGTGCGCTCAGCATGAAGAATTTCGGCTATGGTGTATTTGGTCAAATCGCAGGAGGGATCATTGCGGTAGTAGGTATCAATTTACCAGGTTTAATTCTGGTGCTTTTTATTGTCCCCTTTTGGGACGATTTAAAGAAGATAACACGTATAAAATATTCATTGGCAGGGATTAATGCCGTAAGTGTTGGTTTTATAGTAGCTGCATTTATGCTATTGCTTAAACCCATTGGCCTGGATCCGGTGTCCATGACCATCATGACGGTCACCTTTTTAATATTGAACTTTACTAGAATTAGTCCGCCGTTTCTGGTGATCGCCGTGATGTTATTAGGTTACTTTATTTAATTTTCTGGCCCTTGTTAAAAAGGAGCGTCTTCATCTTGCATATCGTCCATTCTAGATGGCTTGATGATGACGTTACCTGATGGACGATCAAATTCTGGCGACGGAAGCATGCCTGCACCTGGGCTGTCAATAGCAAAAGCATTTTGAGGCATAAAGTTTTCTTCTAAATCGGCAAACTTCACATATTTACCAATGAAACGAAGTGGAACGATGCCGGTTTCACCGTTACGGTGTTTGGCGATGATCACTTCACCAATCCCGGCTTGTGAACGGCCTTGTTCGTCTTCTGTAATGCCGTAATATTCCGGGCGGTATAAAAATAATACCATATCGGCATCCTGCTCAATGGAACCAGATTCCCTTAAATCGGATAGTAAAGGTCGTTTACCGTTTTGTCCGGGTCTGTTTTCCACGGCACGACTCAACTGTGAAAGGGCGAGCACCGGTACGTTTAGCTCTTTAGCTACCGATTTTAATGCCCTTGAAATACTACCAATTTCCTGTTCACGGTTACCACCGCCACCTTCGCCTTTACCGTGCATCAACTGCAGGTAATCGATGATGACCATCTGGATATCGTATTGAGATTTTAACCTTCTGCATTTTGCCCTGAATTCAAAGATATTTAATGCTGGGGTATCATCTATTAATAAAGGGGCTTCTGTTAAGCGGCCAATTTTACTGTGTAATTGTTGCCATTCCCATTCTGCCAGGTTTCCTTTTCTGATTTTCTCCTGTTCGATTTCTGTTTCCCCAGAAATTAAACGATTAACCAACTGTACTGACGACATCTCTAAGGAGAACACCACCACAGGTTTTTGGAAATCAACGGCAGCATTTCTTGCACAGGTAAGCACGAAAGCGGTTTTACCCATCGCCGGACGTGCAGCGATGATGACTAAATCTGATTTCTGCCAGCCGCCTGTAATCCGGTCCAGGTCAGTAAATCCAGAAGGTACACCGGTTAAACCATCAGTTTTTGTTCTGAGCTCCTCTAGCGTGGCTAAAGACTGCTTAATGATCTCATCCATTTTTTGCGTATCACGACGCAAGTTATTTTGGGCAATATCAAACAGGTTCTTTTCTGCGTGGTCTAAGAGGTCAAAAATATCGGTGGTATCTTCGTAGGCATTTTGAATGATCTCGGAGGAAATCCTGATCAGTTCTCTTTGTATGTATTTCTGTGAAATAATACGAGCATGGTACTCAATATTTGCGGCAGAGGCCACACGATTGGTTAGGTTAGTAATATAGTATGCACCACCAACCATTTCCAGGGTTCCCAGGTTTCGTAACTCAGAAGTAACGGTTAAAATATCTACGGGTTTTGATTTTTGAAACAGCAAATGAATGGCTTCAAAGATTTTTTTATGAGATTCCTGGTAGAAAACTTCAGGTTTCAAAATATCGATTACCGTAGATAGGGCATCTTTTTCAAGCATTAAAGCACCTAAAACAGCTTCCTCCAAATCAATAGCTTGTGGTGGTATTCTGCCCATGCCACCTGCTGTATTGCTTAACCTGGTCTTTCTTGCTGTATAATTTGATTTCTCTTGCCCCTGTGTATCGATACTCATGCAGCAAAATTAGTCAAAATTAAATGCCCATCAATAAATGTTTATGAACATTATTTCCTAACCAGGTGCTGAAAAATATTTATGCAGAAAATCTTTTTATTTGCGCTACTTTTGCGCATTAATATATACGTATGGAAAACTTTAAAAGGTCTGGAAGACCTAAAGAAAATAATGAGTTTGTATTTGGTATTCGTGCTGTAATAGAGGCTATTAAAGCAGGTAAAGAAATTGAAAGCATCTACATCCAAAGGGGATTATCTGGCGACTTGATTACAGAACTAAAACCCTTATTGAAAGAAGTTGAGGCACCTATCCATACGGTTCCTGTTGAAAAACTAAATAGAATGACACAGAAAAATCACCAGGGTGTGATTGCTGTCATTTCTTCTATTACCTTCCAAAAAATTGAAGATATTATTCCATTTATATACGAAAAAGGCGAAACCCCATTGATCCTGATCCTGGACGGAATTACGGATGTAAGAAACATGGGTGCCATTGCAAGGACTGCAGAATGTGCGGGTGTTCATGCCATTTTAGTGCCTACTAAAAACTCTGCACAGATTAATGCTGATGCCATAAAAACATCTGCTGGTGCCTTGTTTAACATTCCGGTATGTCGTCATGCCAATTTACATAAAGCAGCATTGTACCTACAAGAGTGTGGGTTACAAATAGTAGCCTGTACAGAGAAAACAACTGATATGATTTATACACCTGACTATACAGCGCCTACAGCGATTGTGATGGGTGCTGAAGATGATGGCGTTTCTAATGAAATCATGCGTATGGCCAATCACCTGGCTAAGATCCCGATGTTCGGTGAAATTGGTTCCTTAAATGTTTCCGTGTCTACAGGTGTGATTTTGTATGAAGCTATTAGGCAACGTACGGCTTAAACACCGCAATCAATAAGGTATAGTCAAGATCATAAATAGCAAGGCACAAAAAAACCGCTTCCTTTAAGGAAGCGGTTTTTTTGTGTCTAAAGGCCTAAATAAGTGCTTAATCCATACAGCTAATGATAGCTAATTTAATGTATACTAAGTAACTATAGGTTTAAATGTATTTTGATCCGTGTTTGGCTTTTACATCAGCAACAACCAATTTCACATGCTGCTCTTCACTTCTTGGACAAATCATTAAAATATTATTAGACTCCACAACAATGTAATCATGAAGACCCTGCAAAACAACTAATTTGTTATCTGGTACATTGACCATACAATTAGATGAATTAAACATCATTACTTTTTCTGCTGGGATGACGGCATTGCCTACATAGTCTTTTTCAGCCATGTCGTAAATAGAAGCCCAGGTACCCAAATCTGACCATCCAAATTCTGAAGGCAACACGTACACGTTATCAGCTTTTTCCATAATGCCAAAATCTATAGAGATATTGGTACATTGCTGGTATGCATTACTGATAAAAGCAGCTTCGTTCTCGGTATTGTAAAATGCCTCGCCTGCATGAAAAATCTCATACATATCTGGTAGATGTTTCTCAAAGGCTTTATTAATGGCCTCAACCGACCAGATAAAGATCCCTGCATTCCACAAAAAGTCGCCACTTTGTATAAAAGAAGTTGCTAATTCCTGGTTAGGTTTTTCAGTAAACAGTTTTACTTTATGAATGCCCTGATCGGAAGCTAAAGTTTCATCCTCATATTGGATGTAACCGTAACCGGTATCAGGACGGCTTGGTTTGATACCTAGTGTAACTAAGCAATTATTTTCTGCGGCCGCCTGGAGCGATTGCTGGATGGCTTCAATAAATTTATCCTGCTGAGCGATGGTATGATCTGAAGGGGCAACTACAATGGTAGCCTCCGGATTTATCTGTGCAATTTTCATGGCACCATAGGCGATACAAGGTGCTGTATTACGCATGATGGGTTCTGCAAGAATCTGATTATCCAGTATGGCAGGTAATTGTTCTTTAATGATGGAGGTATAACTTTGGTTGGTAACAATAAAAATATTCTCCGGAGGACATATTTTTAAAAATCGGTTATAGGTACTTTGAATTAAGGTTTGTCCTGTGCCGAAAAAGTCGATAAATTGCTTAGGAAATTCTGTTCTGCTTACTGGCCAGAAGCGGCTTCCAATGCCACCGGCCATGATTAATGCATAATTGTTTTTGTTCATCATTATGTTGAGCGCGTTATATAATTCCTTCCTGAAGAAGATCGTGTAAATGTATAATACCGAAGTACGAATTCCCTTTTGTAACCAACAATTGGGTGATGTTATTGTGTTTTATAATCTCCAATGCATTAATGGCTAACTCAGCCTCGTCAATTTTCTTCGGATGTCTGTTCATGATGTCCTGTGCCTTGATTTCTGCTAAATTAGTATGTTTTTCCAACATTCTTCTAATGTCACCATCAGTAATTACCCCTAATATAGCATCGTTTTCGATAACAACAACAACGCCTAAGCGATTTTGACTAATCTCTATGATTACATCTTTAATGGGGGCAAGGGCAGAAATACTTGGTTTTTCATTCCTTACGGCTAAATCTGCCGCTTTAAGGTATAGTTTTTTACCTAAAGAACCACCAGGGTGATATTTAGCAAAGTCATCTTTGTTAAATTCCCTGGCATGGAGCAGCGCAATGGCAAGGGCATCGCCCATGGCCAGCTGCGCACTGGTGCTGGTGGTAGGTGCAAGGTTATGCGGACAAGCCTCTTTTTCTACGGTGGTATTTAGTATTAAATCAGCGTGATTGGCCAGTGTAGAATCCAATTGCCCAACCATGCCAATTAAGGTGTTACCCGCATGTTTAAGCAGGGGAGAGAGCACCTTAATTTCGGGAGTATTACCACTTTTGGAAATACAGATCACGATGTCGTTTTTTTGTATCATGCCCAGATCGCCGTGCACAGCATCAGCAGCGTGCATAAACACCGCAGGTGTACCTGTAGAATTGAATGTAGCTACTATTTTTTGAGCAATGATGGCACTCTTTCCGATTCCGGTAACCACCACACGACCATCCGTGGCCATGATTAAGTTCACCGCGCTTACAAAATCATCGTTAATGCTCTTAATTAAGCCAAAAATGGCCTGTGATTCCAACTGTAAAGTGTTGATACCCGCCTCTATAATTGATTCTTTACTTTTCAAACAGAATTATTTAGTATCTTGATGCTTTAATTAAGGCAAAATTATGTTATTTTGAGTAAAAAATAGCACGGAATATTTTATACACGGAATGGATGTGAAAAAGTCGTTGTTCGACAACTTACAAAACTTTTTTGGTTTTGATAATTTTAAAGGTGATCAGGAGTCTATCATCACCAATGTTCTTGAAAGAAAGAATACTTTTGTAATCATGCCAACGGGGGGTGGGAAATCTATTTGTTATCAATTACCAGCATTGATGAGCGAGGGGACCGCTATTGTTATCTCCCCACTGATTGCTTTAATGAAGAATCAGGTAGATCAACTAAGGGCCTTTGGCGGAAGTGACAGTATCGCTCATTTCCTTAATTCTTCCCTTAATAAAACCGATATTGCACAGGTAAAAAGTGATTTGTTAAGTGGACAAACTAAACTTTTATATGTAGCACCAGAGTCGCTTTCCAAGCAGGATAATATTGACTTTTTCAGGTTAATCAAAATATCATTCGTAGCCGTCGATGAAGCCCATTGTATCTCGGAATGGGGACATGACTTTAGACCTGAATACCGAAAAATCAGACAGGTAATCAGTGGCCTGGGGAATGATATTCCTATCATTGCTTTAACAGCCACGGCTACCCCTAAGGTACAGCAGGACATCATCAAAAACCTGCAAATGACGGAAGCTACCTTATTCAAATCGTCATTTAACCGCCCCAACTTATTTTATGAAATCCGCCCCAAGCGTGATGTGGTTAAAGAAATCATCAGGTATATTAAGCATAACACTGGCAAGTCGGGTATTATTTATTGTTTAAGCCGCAAGAAAGTGGAAGAGGTTGCCGACAGTTTAAACCTGAACGGCATTAAGGCGCTGCCTTACCATGCAGGTTTAGAACCAAAAGTAAGGGCTGATACACAGGATAAATTCTTGATGGAAGATGCACAGGTTATTGTAGCCACCATTGCTTTTGGTATGGGTATTGATAAACCAGATGTTCGGTTTGTCATTCACCATGATATTCCTAAAAGCATGGAAGGCTATTACCAGGAGACTGGAAGAGCCGGACGAGATGGTGGGGAAGGCATTTGCGTGGCATTTTATGCGCAAAAAGATGTAGATAAATTAGCCAAATTCATGAAGGATAAACCGGTTGCCGAAAGAGAAATAGGCACCCAAATCTTGAAAGAGGTGATTGATTACGCAGAGTCTGGCGTATGTCGCAGAAAGCAGATCTTACATTACTTCGGTGAAAACTTTAATGAAACCGGCTGTAATTGCATGTGTGATAATTGCAGAAAACCAAAAAGATCGTTTGATGCAGAGGAACACCTAAAGGCATTATTAATATTAATCAAAAATATAGGGGAGAAGTTTGACGATGCCCACCTGCTTAACGTATTGATGGGCCGCGAAACTGCTCAAACCATTGCTTACGAACACCGTAAAATTGCGGAATATGGTTTAGGTAAAATTGAAGGCGAGAACCTTTGGAAATCGCTGATCAGACAAGCTGGATTGAATAATTTCTTGTCTAAAGACATTGATAACTACGGACTGTTGCGTTTAACTAAATCTGGTCAGGATTTTATTGATAACCCTTACAGTCTCAAATTCGTGCTGAATGATCCTATTGATGCAGCTCCGGATGATGATGAAGATGACGTTAAACATGGCACCGGTGCTTTGGATACACAGTTATTGGTGTTATTAAAAGACCTTTGTAAAAAGATTGCTAAACAAAAAAACGTTCCTCCTTTTGTAGTTTTTCAGGAACCTTCTTTGGAAGAGATGTGTACGCATTATCCCATCTCCATGGAGGAACTGAAACAGATTTCAGGGGTTGGAAATGGAAAAGCCTTTAAGTTCGGTGCACCATTTATCGAACTGATCAAGAAATATGTGGAGGATAATGACATTGAGCGCCCGGTAGACTTGATTATCAAAACACAGGCAAACAAATCACAACTTAAAGTGTCGATCATCCAGAATGTAGACCGACAAATTGGTCTGGAAGATATTGCCAGGTCAAAAGGCATCACCTATAATGATATTTTAAAGGAAATCGAAGCCATCGTCAATTCAGGCACCAAGTTGAATCTTAATTATTTCGTAGATGAAATGATTGACGACGACCGCCAGGATGAGGTGTTCGATTATTTCAGAAATGCGGAGAATGATTCTATCGATAGTGCTTTAAAAGATCTTGGTGAAACAGACTATACGCGTGAAGAAATTCAGCTGATGCGAATTAAATTCATGTCAGAACTCGGAAATTAATACTTGCCCTTAATAAAACAGCATACATGATTAATTTTGATATAGATAAATTACAACATACGCAAAGTGATAATTTCTTTTTAATGGCCGGTCCTTGTGCCATTGAAAGTGAAGATATGGCTATGCGTATTGCAGAGAAAATTATAACAATTACCAATAAACTGGAGATCCCTTATATTTTTAAAGGATCGTACCGTAAAGCTAATCGCTCTAAAGGAAGTTCCTTTACCGGTATTGGCGATGAAAAAGCACTAAAGATTTTAGAAAAGGTGGGCCATACTTTTGGGGTTCCTACCGTGACCGATATTCATGAAAGTGCAGAAGCTGCGATGGCTGCTGCCTATGTGGATGTACTTCAAATCCCTGCTTTTTTGTGCAGGCAAACAGATCTCTTAATTGCAGCTGCGCAAACGGGAAAAGTAGTGAACGTGAAGAAAGGCCAGTTTCTTTCGGCCGGCTCTATGAAATTTGCGGTAGAGAAAATTATCGAAGCCGGAAATAACCGTGTAGTCTTAACAGACCGGGGTAACACATTCGGTTACCAGGATTTGATCGTTGATTATCGCGGTTTACCTGAAATGCAAAGTTTTGGCGTACCCGTGGTGATGGACTGCACACACTCTTTACAACAACCGAATCAAAGTAGCGGGGTAACTGGCGGAAAACCGGAACTGATTGCTACTATTGCTAAAGCGGCGATAGCTGTAGGTGCCGATGGTTTATTTATTGAAACCCACCCAGATCCTGCCAATGCAAAATCAGATGGTGCCAATATGCTTCATCTCGATCGATTGGAAGAATTGCTCGAAAAATTAGTTAAAATAAGAAAAGCGGTTATTTAACCGCTTTTCTTATTTTAAGACCTTACTGTTTTAACTACAGCAGTTCCTGGTCAATACCACTTAAGGAATGTTAAGGTATTTATGTGTTTGCAACGATATTTCCCATTTCGGGTTCGCCATCACATAGTCAATAATCAAGGGTGTAATTTCTGCACCCTTTGACCACTCTGGTTGTAAATATAATTTGCAGCTTGGCGAGACAGCTTTCGCATATTCCTCTGCCCAGGCAAAATCACTTTTATTAAATACAATTACTTTTAGCTCATTGGCAAAAGGCGTAATGTCTGGTCTTGGAGCTTTAAACTTTTTAGGCGATAAACAAATCCAATCCCATGTACCTGAAAGCGGATACGCTCCGGACGTTTCAATAAAGGTGAGGATATTTTTTTCCTGTAACTTTTTGGTCAGGTAATCCATGTTGTAAATTAAAGGTTCACCACCGGTGATCACGACTGCTTTACCGGGAAAGGTTTCGGCTTTGGCCACAATATCGTCAGCTAAAGTTAGCGGATGTAATTCTGCATCCCAGCTTTCTTTCACATCACACCAATGGCAGCCTACATCACATCCGCCAAGGCGAATAAAATAAGCTGCTTTGCCTGTGTGATATCCTTCGCCCTGAATAGTGTAAAATTCTTCCATCAATGGAAGTAGTGTGCCGTCGCTTGGTATTTGATGTGCCATAGAATTGTGCAAATGTAAATAATTCCGAACAGGAATAACATTATATGTATCTTCATATTCATTTAAATGACCCACCTGTGAATTTTAAATCCAACACGATAATAGCGCAGTCATGCTAAAATGGTACAAGTTAGAAGAGGAGCTGCCAGAAAGTGACTTTGTGAAACAAATTAATGTATCTGGTAAAAAGTTGTGCCTGATCAAAGAACAGGGTGAATATTATGCCGTGCAAAATACCTGTCCGCATGCTGGAGGTATACTAAGCGGGGGTTGGTGTAGAAACGGACATTTAGTATGCCCGATTCATCGCTGGGAATACAACCTGAAAACCGGAAGGGGTGCTACTGGGCAGGGCGATTATATTAATACGTATCCATTAGAAAAACGCAAAGACGGACTTTACATCGGTATTAAAGAAAGTTGGATTAAGCAATTATTTAGCTAAGTGTTAAATCCCCTACAAAATATTAGGCCTGAAATTTAGCATTCCCGGATAAACAGTTATTATCTTTAGGAATAGATTTCTTTTTTTGCAGAAGCCAGGGTATTTTTTAGCAAACCAACAATCGTCATCAAACCAACTCCACCTGGTACTGGAGTAATCCAGGAAGCCTTTTCCGCTACATTTTCAAAATCAACATCACCAAATAATTTATAACCAGATTTAGTCGTTGCAGAAGTTTCTCTGTTGATACCTACATCAATTATGATGGCACCCGGTTTAACCATATCAGCCGTCACAAAATTCTTTTTACCAATGGCGGCCACAATGATATCGGCCTGTAAAGCTATTTCTTTAAGGTTTTTGGTTTTGCTATGCGTTAAGGTTACCGTACAATTTCCCGGATTGGCGTTTCTAGCCATTAAAATACTCATCGGGCTTCCCACAATGTTACTTCTTCCTACCACTACACAGTGTTTACCTGTGGTATCAATTTCGTATGCTTGTAACATGAGCATGATGCCATAAGGTGTTGCCGGAATAAAACAAGGCAAGTTGCGCATCATGCGACCTAAGTTTACCGGGTGAAAACCATCAACATCTTTTTTGTAGTCGATGGCTTCCGTTACTTTTTCCGGATCAATATGTTTAGGTAGTGGTAGCTGAACAATAAGTCCGTCAACCCCAGGGTCGTCATTAATAGCTGCAATTTTAGCCAATAATTCTTCCTCAGTTACCGTTAAATCATAGCGTATTAAAGAAGATTGAAAGCCAACCTTCTCACAGTTTTTCATCTTGCTGGCCACATAAGTTTCACTACCACCATCATTTCCAACCAGTATTGCCACCAGGTGTGGTTTTCTTCCGCTTTGATTTAAAAAATCTGCTGCTTCGGCAGCAATTTCTAACTTAATCTTTTCTGAAGCGTATTTCCCGTCTAGTAATTGCATAATAATGGTGGTCCCTAATGGTTTATGTATATGATTTCGCTTAATCTAATTTTAATACCGCCATAAAAGCAGTTTGTGGTATTTCTACGTTACCTACCTGACGCATTCGTTTTTTACCTTTTTTCTGTTTCTCCAGTAATTTACGTTTACGTGAAATATCACCACCATAACACTTGGCAGTAACATCTTTACGCATCGCTTTCACATTTTCGCGTGCAATAACCTTCGCACCGATAGAAGCCTGAATGGCAATGTCGAACTGTTGACGTGGAATCAGTTCACGTAGTTTTTCACAGATTTTTTTACCAAAATCATAAGAGTTAGAACGGTGGATCAGCGATGATAAAGCATCTACATGTTCACCGTTTAACAGGATATCCAAACGTACCAAATCTGATTGGCGGTAGCCTATCTGGTGGTAATCAAAGGATGCATAACCTTTGGAAATGGTTTTTAGTTTATCGTAAAAATCAAATACAATCTCGCCCATTGGCATTTCAAATACCAGCTCAACACGATCAGAGGTCAGGTAATTCTGGTTGGTAATAATTCCTCTTTTTTGAATACAAAGCGACATGATAGGGCCAACAAAATCAGCCTTCGTAATGATGTTTGCTTTAATGTATGGTTCCTGAACATATTCCAATTTACTTGGATCGGGAAGATCAGATGGATTATTAACCAGGAATTCCTCGTCTCTGGTTGTTTTTGCAATATAAGATACGTTGGGTACGGTGGTAATTACCGTCATGTCGAACTCACGCTCCAAACGTTCCTGAATAATTTCCATGTGCAGCATGCCCAGGAAACCGCAACGAAAGCCGAAACCCAGGGCTGCAGAACTTTCTGGTTCAAAAACAATGGAAGCATCGTTAAGTTGCAACTTGTGCATGGCTTCACGAAGTTCTTCAAATTCGTCGGTATCAACTGGATAGATACCCGCAAATACCATCGGTTTTACTTCTTCAAATCCCTGGATGACATCTAAAGATGGACGGGCAACATTGGTAATGGTATCACCAACTTTTACCTCACGGGCTTCCTTTATACCAGATATAATGTAACCTACGTCGCCAGTTTTGACCACCGATTTAGGTAACATATTTAGTTTAAGTACACCAACTTCATCAGCCAGGTATTCTTTACCGGTATTAATAAATTTCACTTTATCGCCTTTACGAATTTCGCCGTTTACTACTTTAAAGTAGGCAATAATTCCCCTGAAGGAGTTAAATACGGAGTCAAAAATTAAGGCTTGTAAAGGTGCTTCCGGATCTCCAAGAGGAGCAGGAACACGGTCAATGATAGCTTGTAGGATATCCATTACGCCTAAACCGGTTTTACCCGAGGCCGGAATAATGTCTTCTCTTTTGCAACCTATTAAATCTATGATTTGATCTTTTACTTCTTCTGGCATGGCACCAGGTAAGTCCATTTTATTTAAAATGGGTATAATTTCAAGGTCATGCTCCAAGGCAAGATAAAGATTGGAGATGGTTTGAGCCTGTATACCTTGTGAAGCATCTACAATTAATAAAGCACCTTCACATGCAGCAATAGAACGCGATACCTCGTAAGAAAAATCTACGTGTCCCGGAGTATCAATCAGGTTTAGTATATATTCCTGTCCGTCAACAATATAGTTCATTTGAATGGCATGACTTTTAATCGTTATGCCACGTTCACGTTCCAGGTCCATGTTGTCTAACAGTTGTGCCTGCGATTCACGCTGGGTAATCGTCTTTGTATATTCTAATAAACGGTCGGCTAAGGTACTCTTTCCGTGGTCTATATGTGCAATTATGCAGAAATTCCGTATGTGCTTCATCTTTGCTGCAAAGATAAGATTTTGATTGATTAAACTATCGTAAAATTATCTGCATCGGGAAGAAAAGGGTATGCTCTGCGTATTTTAACCAGTTCTTCGTAACCTATACTGAAAGTATAAAGGTCTTCATCCTCGGGTTTGTAGTATACCGTATTACCAAAAGGATCGATACACATGGAATGTCCACTGTGGTAAACCTGGTTACCATCGTGACCCACACGGTTTACAGCTACCACATAACTTTGATTTTCAATTGCCCTTGCAGGTATCAATGCACGCCAATGGGCCATGCGCTGGTCAGGCCAGCTGGCAACGATTAACAGCAAGTCATAATCTGCCCCCTGGTTTCTTATCCAAACCGGGAAACGCAAGTCGTAACAAATGGCAAGGCGTATTTTCCAACCTTTAAGTTCTACCGTGACTTTCTTATTTCCAGCAGTATAATAATCATCTTCCTTACCCATGCTAAATAAATGCCGCTTGTCGTAATAAGTGACTTCTCCTTCCTGCGTCATCCAGATCAAGCGATTAAAGTAATGGCCATTTTCCTTAATCATCATGCTACCTGTAACTACACAATCGTATGTACGTGCTACATCTGCCATCCAATCCATGGTTTTACCATTCATTTCTTCGGCCAGTAGTTCAGAATTCAAGCTAAAACCTGTGTTAAACATTTCTGGCAATACAATAAGATCCGTTTTTTCTTTTACGCCCGATGATAAACGTAGTGACAAGTTCTTTAGGTTCTTATCTACATTTTCCCAAAATAAGTAAGCCTGGAAAACGGTAATCTTTAAATTGCTTAGTTGTAGATAACTCGGTTGTTCCATGGTGGGTAGGTAGGTGTTATTGATAAATTATAGTTTTATTAATCTATTAACGGCATTTTCGAGTGTTTCTTGTTTTTTCGCAAAACAAAATCTCAATACCTGGCAGTCGGTACTGCGGGTGTAAAAGGCCGAAAGGGGTATGGCTGCAACTCCAAATTCTTTTATCAGGCGGGTAGCCAAAGCGTAATCTCCCTCATCACTAATGGCTTTATAGGTTACACACTGAAAATAGGAGCCTTCGCAAGGAAGCATTTCAAATCGTGTTTGTGCGAGTAAGGAACGGAAGTAATCTCTTTTTTGTTGAAAAAAGGCGGTAACATCACTATATACAGTTTCATCCTGTAAATAGTTTGCAATGGCCACCTGCATGGGGGTGTTCACACTGAACACATTAAACTGGTGTATTTTCCTGAACTCTTTCATTAAAAAATCAGGAGCTATGCAATACCCCACTTTCCAACCGGTGGTATGCAGTACTTTGCCAAACGAAGCGATAATAAATGCCCTTTCCCTTAGTTCAGGGTAGGCTGCAACGCTTAAGTGCTGTTTACCGTCATACACCAGATGTTCATACACCTCATCACTTAAAATCAATACATCGGTATCTCTGGTGAGCTTGATGAGGGCCTGAATATCATCTTCCTGAAGGATGCAGCCAGTAGGGTTATGCGGACTATTAATAATGATCATTTTAGTGTTGGCACTAAAAAGCTTTTTCACCATGTCCCAATCTATTTTATCCTCGGTAAAAGCCATGCTATAGGGTTTGACTAAACCGCCGAACATTCTGATGGTAGGGGCATAACAATCGTAGGCAGGTTCAAAAATGATGACCTCATCGCCAGGATTAATACAGGAAGCCAGGGCCGTGAATATGGCCTGGGTACCACCCGCGGTAATGGTCACCTCCAAATCAGGATTATACGCAGCCTGATGCGTATGGTTCACCTTGTCGGCAACCAAATTCCTTAACACTGGTAAACCGGCCATTGGTGCATACTGGTTATCGCCATTTTTCATGGCATCGCTAACCAGCTCAATCAATTTAGGATCACAAGCATAGTCTGGAAACCCTTGCGAAAGGTTAATGGCCTGATGTTCTTCCGCCAGGGTAGACATCACAGAAAATATATTGGTACCTATACCAGGAAGCTTAGAGTGACTCGATATCATTATTTATTCCGCTTCGTCGTCTTTAAAAAGTTTAATTTCATGGTCTTCAATGGTAATTAAGCGGTCTTTGTAAAGTCCACCAATAATTTTCTTAAAAGCGTTCTTGCTTAGTTTAAAACGACTGTATATATCATCTGGTGAGCTTTTATCGCCCAGGTTAATGATGCCGCCATCAGCTTTCAATTCTTCAAGTACCACATTTTTATTGTCTAAAATATGGCTATAACCCATGGGCTGTAAACTAAGGTCGATCTTTCCGTCAACCCTTACTTTTTTAATCCAGCCTTTTCTTATCTCTCCGGGATGTAATTCATCGAATAGCTCATTGGTATACAACAAGCCGATATATTTATTATCAACAATGGCATTATAACCTAAATCAGAGCGATCAACGATCAATAAACTTACTTCATCGCCTTCATCAAGGTCAATATCTTCTTCTTCAACAAAGTTGGTTAACCTCGATGATGCCACCATACGGTCATTGGCGCCATCTAAAAATACGTAAACCACATGCTGATCGCCTTTAAACATGGGACGTTTTTGCTCTTTTTCAGGAACATACACATCTTTACCAATACCCAGGTCCATAAATATACCATCCTCACCATCATCTACAACGGTCAGGTAGGCGAAATCGCCAACACAGGCAAAAGGTCTTTTGGTCGTGGCAATTAAACTGCCGTCTTTATGAATGTAGACAAATACATTAATGTTTTCTCCGGGTTCAGCAGTTGTAGGGGCAAGGTTATAGGGTAATAACACTTCTTTGTCGCCGTCTGTTAATATTAATCCAGATTCTGTTTTATTGATGATCCTTAAATCGTTGTACTGTCCTATTGCTATCATGATGTTTTTGTAAAGCCATCCACTTCAATGGCTGTTAATTTTACTTAGTTTACAAAGGTAATAAACTAGCTGTCCAATACACCCTAATGAATAACAAAATGATAGGTATCGATTTAAACAAAAAAAAGGCCGGTAATGTACCAGCCTTTAAATCATTAACTATTTTTAACCGGATCGTTACCGGATGCGGTCGCATCGGCTTCGCCGCTCAGCTGATCAGCGGCAGCTTTAGTTTTTTTTCTAACGTCATCAACCACCTGGTCTTTTACTTCAACCACTTTTTCTGATTCAGCACTAAATTGTTCTTTAACACTTTGGATTTTGTCTTTTACACTTGATGCCAAATCGCCTGCTTTATCGGATATTTTTCCGCGAACATCAGCACCTTTTTCGGGTGCAAATAACAGTCCTACAACTGCGCCAACGGCAAGTCCGGCTAATAACGCCACGATAGGCATTGAAGAATCAGTATGTTGTCTGGTACACTTGGATAGCATTTTATTTAGTTTCATGATAAAAGGTTTTTATGTGGTTAGAACAAGTGTAGTATATATATGTTTTAAAAAATACATAAAAGCTGTTATCCTGATGTTTCCTAAACCACAAATAATTAGTACAATTTTAAAAAGCAAATGTTATCCTGATTAGGATAACCTATTTAATTACCTTTGCGGACCCATTTAAAAGCAATGATCACGAAAAACAAACACAGAGCCTATTTAAGTCTTTTTTTCTTTATGTCGGGATTAAGTTTTTCTACTTGGGCATCCAGAATTCCAACCATTAAATCTGCATTCGACTTTAATGAAGCTACTTTAGGTACCATTTTATTGGCATTACCCATAGGTTCTTTAATTGGATTACCTATTTCAGGCTGGTTAGTGTCACGTTTTAACAGCAGGGTCCCTTTAGCCATTGGCTTTGGTTTGAATACCATTGCATTGGCCATGATCGGTTTTGCCAGCAGCACCTTTATGTTAGTGGTCTCTGTAATGATTTTTGCTTTTACAATGCGCATATTTAACATTTCGGTAAATACGCAAGGGATTACGTTGCAGAAATTATATGATAAAAAGATCATCGGGTCTTTCCACGGTTTTTGGAGCAGTGGGGGCATAGCAGGAATTCTATTCTCTACATTTTTCCTGGCCTTCAATGTGAGTATGCAGGTTCATTTCATCGTTATTGCCCTGATATCATTGCTCATCACCTGTTATTCCTATCGGTTTTTGCTTCAAGACGACCGTTCTACCTCAGGTAATAAGTTGGTATTAAGTAAACCAGATCCATATATTCTTTACCTGGGTTTGATTGTTTTTTTCTCCGCCATCTGCGAAGGAGGTATGTTTGACTGGAGTGGTATTTATTTCCAGGAAGTGATTAAAGTCAAGATTTTCACCTATGGTTACCTGATTTTTATGACTTTCATGGCCTTATCCCGGTTTATTTCTGACGCCATTGTCGATCGGGTTGGCATGGCAGCCATGTATATCATCAGTGCCGGTTTTATCATTGTCGGTATATTACTAGCCATTCTATTTCCATATTTCTGGCCGGCCATGATTGGATTCTCTTTGGTTGGTTTTGGTACTGCAGCTGTTGTGCCCATGTCCTACGCTTTAGCTGGCTTGTCGAAAAAATATTCGCCAGGTATGGCCATATCCATCATTGCTACCTATTCCATTACCGGTATGTTATTGGGTCCTCCAATAATAGGTTACCTGGCACATGCCTTTGGTTTAAGGTCCTCCTTCATCATTTTCGCGTTATGCGGATTGATGTTAATTCCCATATCGCAGTTATTTTTTAAGTATAAACGTTCCGTTGCCAAATAAATTCATAACCTGTTTCCAGTAACGAAATTTAGTATAGGTCGATACGGCCTTATCCTGCGTCTAGATATTAATCAACTATAATCCATAAAAAATCCTAGTTTTCTAGAAAACTAGGAGTCAGCTAGGACTAAATATGGTTCAGCTTTTTCATATTCACCTTTTTGAAGTCTTCTGGCTAAAAGAAATTTTGATAATTGGTTACAGTCTCTTTTAAAACAAAACAATAGCCGATATTGTTATCTATAAAATCTAAAAATGCCTCGCTGGACAAAACTCACCCTACAAATCCTTTCTGCACTGCTGGGATTATTCCTTATTGTATTTATCGCTTTAGCCATTTATGTTAACCTGAATAAAAAGGAACTGCTGGTTTCCATTACTGCGGCTCTTAATAAAAATTTGGATGGCAACATGACCATCGGAGGGATGGACCCTACGTTATTAAAGAGTTTCCCAGGTGTATCGTTATTACTCACGGACGTTGAACTTCGCGATAAACAATGGCAGCGTCACCAGCATACTTTATTAAAGGCCAAAAAATTTAACATCTCCTTAAACACCCTGGCCATGCTTAAGGGAACCATACAGATAAAAAAAATTGATATAGAAGACGCCTCTATTTATCTGTATACCGATACTAATGGTTATAGCAATACCGCTGTTTTTAAGAAAAAAACTGATACTGCTGAAACAGGGGAAAGCGGTATGTCGACTGAGCTAAAAAGGTTCTCCTTAACTAAAGTTAGCTTTAAGGTAGACAATCAAAAAGGAAATAAACTTTTTGATTTTGCTATTAGTAATTTATCAGGGAAAATAGATTATCCATCTACAGGCTGGCATGCCCGTTTTAAGCTTAAAACGAAGGTAAATAGTTTTGCATTCAACACGAAAAAGGGAAGTTTTATTAAAGATAAAGAGATAGAAGGACCTTTTTCTGTATTTTACAATGATAAATCAGATATGATAACCGTCGAAGAAAACCGTTTAAAAATCGGCGATGGAAATTTCAGGGTGGCGGGAAAGTTTTACTTTGCGCCAGATCCGGTAACCTTTACCTTAAATATAAAAGCAGACCAGATTCACTGGAAACAGGCTAACAGCCTGCTTCTACCAAAAGTGAGGACAAAATTAGGGAAGTTCGATTTTGAAAAACCTTTAGATGTGAATTGTGATATCGTAGGTAATCTGGGGGGTGGTGGAGATCCTTCCATACGCGTAGCTACAATCGTAAAAAATAATACGCTGACCACTCCGGGTGGTAAAATAACTAAATGTAGTTTTAATGGCAGTTTTACAAATAACCAATACCAAGGTAGGGGGTTTAATGATGCAAATTCTGCGATAAAACTCTATCAATTTACAGGTGATTTTGAAGGCATTCCTTTCCAGGTAGATACAGCAGCCATAAATAATTTCGACAGGCCGGTGGCTACCGGGGTAATCAGATCAAATTTTAATATTGAACGGTTGAATGAAGTGATTGGCGATGACCTGTTAAAGTTTGAAAAAGGTACTGCCCGGGTTAATTTACATTACAAGGCCGATATGGTAGACCTGCAGTTAAACAAGCCATATGTACAAGGAACGGTGATCATTGACGATGCGTCTATCAATTATGTTCCACGTAACCTGCAGTTTAAAAATACGTCTATTTCTCTCCATTTCACGGAAAAAGACCTGTTGATTAAAAACCTGAAGTTACAAAGTGGAAAAAGTGTAGTGCTGATGGAAGGTACGGTTAAAAACTTCCTTAACCTGTATTACAATGCGCCAGAAAAAATCTTGTTGTCCTGGCAGGTGAGGAGTCCTCAAATCCATTTGGGCGAATTCTTCGGCTTTTTGGGTGCACGTAAAACGGTAGCTAAGAAACGGAAAAAGTCGGGTTCCTTCTCGGATAACCTTGCAGCGGCTTTCGAAAAAAGTAATGTAGATTTAGACCTGCGTCTGGATAAAGTATATTATAACAAGTTTCTGGCCACTGATGCACAAGCCAATTTATACCTATCGCAAAGCGGAATGGCGCTGAAAAACGTGAAAATAAATCATGCGGGCGGGTCACTGAAATTAAATGGAACCTTGACACAGAAGGGCCAGAACAATTTATTTGCCCTCAATGCCAACATTAGCAAGGTTGATATCAAAGCTTTCTTTAGGGCATTTAATAATTTTGGGTTAACCACCCTGACTTCAGAAAATTTAAAGGGCTTTTTATTTGCTAAAACGAATCTGAAAGGCGTGATTACAGATCGCGGTACATTACAGAAAAATTCAATTTATGGGAATGTTATTTTTGACTTAAAAAGGGGAGAATTAAACAACTTCGACCCTATACTTAATGTGGCTAAATTTGCCTTCCCCTTAAGAAACCTAAACAACATTACGTTTAGCAATTTAAATGGTAAGTTTGACTTGAAGGGCAACAGGATTACCATAAACCCGATGCAAATAAGCTCCAGTGTATTAAATATGGATATTGCAGGTATTTATTCTTTTACACAGGGAACGCATATTGCTCTAGATATACCACTTCGGAATCCGAAAAAAGACAAACTCATTGAGGATGCAGCGGAGCGCAGGGAAAAAAGAATGCGTGGTTTAGTACTTAGAATTGTGGCTGTAGATGGAGAAGATGGCAAGATTAAGTTGAAATGGAATAAGGATAAAAAATAATACAAAACCTTTTATTTTTTGAATTGTTGATAAATCAATAAGAAAAAATGGTTTAACTTACACTCACATTGCAAATTCGACATATTATTTCGTTAGTTTTGTATAAATTTTTAGACATTAATGAAGATATTTATTACAGGCCTTCCTTTAGAAGTAGGGGAAGATGAATTGACGGCCGTATTTGGTGATTTCGGTCAAGTAAAATCACTTAGGATTATCAAGGATCGCGAAACGGGTCAGAGCCGTGGTTTTGGTTTTGTAGAAATGCCAAACGACGAGGAAGCGAAGGAAGCCATTAAAAGAATGAATGGCGGCGATTACAATGGTAACCGTATTAAAGTTGCTGAAGCGCAAGAAAAACCTAATACTGGTGGCGGTGCTGCTGGCGGTGGCTTTAAGCGTAACAACAATAGAGAAAGAAGCTACTAAAATATATATAACTGGCTGTAATTTGATTACAGCTGGTTGTTTTATTTTAACACCTTGCTCATGTTGATGAAACATAAGGCATTTAGCTTGCTCTATTTTATTGTTTTCAGTCTTTTATTGGCATCGGCATTTTTTCAGGATGCTGTTTTATACCAGGTCGCCCGACCATGTATGGTATTATCTCTGCTTATTTATTTTTTTGTAAATACCAGGCTTAAAGGCCGGTTTCATAAAAGACTTTTTACAGGTCTTTGTTTTGCTGGACTGGCTGATCTGATCATGCTGTTTTACCATGGTCATGCATCTCTGCCTGTATA
Source organism: Pedobacter sp. CAN_A7 (assembly GCF_015752175.1). NCBI lineage: Bacteria > Pseudomonadati > Bacteroidota > Sphingobacteriia > Sphingobacteriales > Sphingobacteriaceae > Pedobacter > Pedobacter sp. CAN_A7. Next base: position 311,580 of record NZ_JADOUW010000001.1, read on the forward strand.
TACTTTTATCGTTATTGGTTTTGCCACCATTTTTTATATCCGTGCATTTTACCTGGATTTCAGGTCAGCGCAAGAATTGGATAAAAGTGGCGCAAGAATAGGTATAGCTACCTGTGCCATATTAGGAATGGGGTTTTACATCTATCTAAGGCCTTATGTGAGGCAAGATGTGCTAGCGGTAATGTTAGCCACCTTTTTAATCAGTATGTTGTTAATGATGGCTATTTTCAGAAACCAGCGAGTGAATGAACTTAGCTTTAAATTGATTCTGACTGGATCGATTTGCCTGGCGCTAACTTTAGCCGTATTCACGGTAAACAAGTTTGTTGCACCTTTTAGTGGTGCTTCGCTAGTTTTGTTTAGTGGTTATGTTATTGGGCAGTACCTCGTGATTATCGGTGGTGTTGAACGCCAGCTACTGCATCATCAATAGCCTTATTTAATCATTACTCCTGGTTTATTTACCAGCGGTATCTTCATCAGGTTTTCATCAACAATGCTTTCCGGCAGGAATATAAATTTCTTATCGTAAATGGTACCACCTATGTAATAGCTTAACCAATATTCATTAGTTAAACCGAACACTTCTGTATCAATGGCTTCAACACCCGCAAACGAATGAGGAGCAATGTCGCCTAGGAAGTGACGTAAAACCGAAGTCTTTACTACACGTCCATCTTTTTCACCATAACCTTTAGCACTAATTAACACGTTGGTGATGGGTTCATCTTTCAAGTTTACCAGGTAAACTGTCCAATTTTTCACTTCCGGCGTTTCATTCATCAGTACAACGGCCATGGCAACATCTTGGACAATATTTTCTGGGAGGTCCTTTTTCATAAATGATCTATAGTTATTTTGCTTTAACTACTTTTTTCTTCGCTGCTGGTTTTTTTGCTGCTGCCTTTTTAACTGGAGCACCAGGTTTAGCGGCTGCTTTTTTCTTTACTGCTTTCTTTTTAACCTCAAAGGCATTAGGAATTTGTTCTTCGATCAGTTTTTTAACGACTTCTAAACTAAGTTCCTTCAGTTCTTCCTGCGTATACTTATCATTGGTAGCTGGGTTTTTACTCAATTTGAGCATTTCTTTTCCAAAACGGATAAAGGGACCCCAACGCCCGTTTTCTATGGCAATCTTATCTGCATTCCACTGCTGAATGTAACGGTTGGCTTCTTTTTCCACCTTCTTACCAATCAGTTCATTGATGTCCTGGTCGCGAAGGTTCTCGAAATCATAAGCCTTAGGTACATTGATAAACAAATCGTTCCATTTGATAAAAGGACCAAACCTACCTGTACCTTTGGTAACAGGCAAATCCTGGTAATGTGCAACAGGTGCATCAGCTAGGATTTTTTCGTCAATAATCTCGATGGCCCGTTCAATATCAATAGATAAGGGATCTTCGTTTTTTGGAACGGATATAAATGCTTCTCCCCATTTCACATAAGGACCGAAACGACCAACGCCTATAGATACTTCTTTATCCTGGTAATCTGCTAATTGAAATGGAAGTTTAAATTGCTCTAAAGCATCCTCCAGACTGATGGTGGCTACAGTTTGTGATTTAGGCAAACTTGCATAGCGAGGTTTTTCTTCATCATCATTCTGACCAATCTGTACTAAAGGACCGTATTTACCGACTTTAGCATAAACATTCTTACCCGTTGCAGGATCCAGGCCTAATAGCCTTTCGCCATTGGCTCTGTCGGCGGTCTCTAAAGTGGTTTCTACTTCCTGGTGGAAAGGTGTATAGAAGGAGTGGAGCATTTTTGTCCATTCCTGTAAGCCTTGTGCAATTTCATCAAATTCCTTTTCCACTTTAGCGGTAAAGTTAAAGTTGACAATATCTTTAAAATGCTCCACTAAAAAGTCATTGACCACCTCCCCAATATCTGTAGGAAATAATTTATTCTTTTCAGCACCCGTAATTTCAGTTTTTATTTGTTTTTGTACGGTGTCATTTGCTAAAGTCAAGGAAGTAAAGGAGCGTTGTTTACCTTCTTTTTCTTCTTTGACTACATAACCACGATTTTGAATGGTAGAAATTGTTGGGGCGTAGGTTGACGGACGGCCAATACCTAGTTCTTCTAATTTCTTCACCAGACTAGCCTCGGTGTATCTTGCCGGCGGACGAGAGAATCGTTCAACAGCATTCATTTCTTTCAACTTTAAAGGTTGCCCTTTCGCTAATGGCGGCAATAAGTAGTTACTATCGTTTTCATCCTGGTCATCATCATCTATTGATTCCAGGTAGACGGTTAAGAAACCATCAAATTTCAGTACTTCACCTTCGGCCACTAAATGTTCTGGCCTGGTGCTAATGGCAATATGAGCAGTTGTTTTTTCAAAAAGGGCTTCACTCATTTGAGAAGCGATTGCACGCTTCCATATCAGGTCGTACAAACGTTGTTCAGAGCTATCGCCAGTTATGGTGTGTTCACTAAAGTAAGTAGGTCTGATGGCTTCGTGAGCCTCCTGAGCGCCTGCTGATTTAGTTTTATAGATGCGGGTATGCAAGTATTTATCGCCGTAAGCAGATTTGATCTCTTTGGATGCAGCCTGAATGGCAGTTTCAGATAAGTTTACAGAATCGGTTCGCATATAGGTAATCTTACCACTTTCATACAAGCGTTGCGCTACCTGCATGGTTCTGGCCACAGAAAATCCTAATTTTCTGGAAGCTTCCTGTTGTAAAGTAGAGGTGGTAAATGGTGCAGCAGGATTACGTTTAGCAGGTTTTGTTTCCAGGCTAGTCACTTGAAAGTCGGCCTGAACACAATCGTTTAAAAACTTTTCGGCATCAGCTTCTTTATCAAATCGTTGTGGTAATTCAGCTTTAACGAGTTCCTTTTGTTTATCCGTAAAAAACTGCGCACTCACTTTGAATGCTGCTACGGGCTTGAAGTTATTATATTCTCTTTCACGATCTACAATTAACCTTACGGCTACAGATTGTACCCTGCCTGCGGAGAGAGAAGGTTTGATTTTACGCCATAATACCGGAGAGAGTTCGAAACCCACCAAACGATCCAGCACACGGCGTGCCTGTTGGGCATAAACTAAGTTATAGTCTATGGTTCTGGGCGTTTCAATGGCTTTAAGGATGGCAGGTTTAGTGATTTCATGAAAAACGATTCTTTTGGTTTTGTTCTCCTGCAGCCCTAATGTTTCAAAAAGGTGCCAGGAAATCGCTTCCCCTTCACGGTCCTCATCGGACGCTAGCCATACCATTTCGGCAGATTTAGCTAGCTTCTTTAATTCAGCAACCACCTGTTTTTTATCGGCAGGTACCTCATAGGTCTGGCTGAAATTATTAGCAACATCTATCCCCATATCCCCCTTCACTAAGTCACGAATATGTCCATAACTTGATTTTACCAGGAAATCCTTGCCTAAATACCCTTCGATGGTTTTAGCTTTTGCGGGTGACTCAACTATTAATAAATTCTTCGCCATTCAGAACGTTTTTCTGCAAATAAAGCTATAATAACCGCGAAAATCAAAATAGAATCTAATTTTTTATCAAGATACAGTCAAAAATGAAGGTGTAACAAGTGATATACCTAGAAGTGAAGTGTGGTTAGAATACACAGATTAAGGATATTGGGTAACGATATCGTAATAAATTTCAAAACTAAATATCGGTTTTTACAGATCGTTTATATTACTTTAGTTTTAATGCTTAAATTCGTTAACATTAATCCAATTACCTATGAATATCTTATTAATTCTATTGACTTTGTTTTTTTCGCCGCCGAAAAACATCTACGATTTTAAAATCAAAACTATCGATGGTAAGGAGGTTAAGTTATCGCAGTTTAAGGGTAAAAAAATCTTACTGGTGAACACGGCATCTAAATGCGGCTTTACTGTTCAATATGAGGAACTAGAGAAATTACACAAGCAGTATGGCAATAAAGTGGTGCTTATTGGGTTTCCTGCCGGCAATTTTGGTGGCCAGGAGTTAGCCAGCAATGAGGAGATTAAAGAATTCTGTAAAAAGAATTTTGGGGTTACCTTTTTATTAAGTGAGAAAGTAAGTGTTAAGGGAGCTGATATCAATCCTTTATTTAAATACCTCACTACAGCGCAGAACGCAGATTTTACGGGCGAAATTAAATGGAACTTTGAGAAGTTTCTAATTAATGAGCAAGGCAACCTGGTACATCGTTACCGCTCGAAGGTTACACCCTTAGATCCGGCCATTACCACTAACCTGAAGTAAACATTATTCCATAAAAAAAGGGGCATAAGCCCCTTTTTTTATGTTCAATATATTTTCTTAGCAAAGAAATCCTCCGCCTAACAAGTCGTTTCCTTCATAGAAAACCGCACTTTGTCCTGGCGCAATGGCGGATACTTTATGGTCGAATACCACGCGCATTTTATCATTTTCCTGTACAATAGTACTTAGCATACCTGCATCTTTGTAACGAATTTTTGTAATCACGTTATCCATAGGTTCATTGATGTTGCCATATTTAACCAGGTTGATGTTACGTACCAAGGCTTCACCTCGCTCCAGTTCATCTGCACGACCTAACATCACGGTATTACTTTCTGGTAGAATCTGAGTAACGAACATAGGTTCGCCAAAGGCAATACCCAAACCTTTACGTTGGCCTATGGTATAAAATGGATAACCTTTATGTTGTCCTACCACCATACCATCACTGGTTACAAAATTACCACCGGCAACTTTCGCTTCCAGGTCACCAACTTTATGTTTTAAAAATGCACGATAGTCATTATCTGGAACAAAACAAATTTCATAGCTTTCGCTCTTTTTTGCTAATTCTTCCTGGCCCATATCTAAAGCCATCTGTCTAATCTCAGATTTCGCAAAAGATCCTAATGGAAATTGTGTACGGGAAAGGTTTTCCTGAGAAACGCCCCATAGCACATAAGATTGATCTTTATTCTCATCATGCCCTTTGGAGATCACATAACGGCCACTGTCTTGTTGTCTGATATTTGCGTAATGCCCTGTTGCAATAAATTCACAATCTAGTTTATTTGCACGTTTTAATAATGCTTCCCATTTGATATGGGTATTACACAATACACATGGATTAGGTGTTCTGCCAGCCAGGTACTCATCTACAAAGTTATCGATAACATAATCTCCAAATTCATCTCTGATGTCCAGGATGTAATGAGGGAAACCGTAATTAACGGCAAGTGTTCTTGCGTCATTGATACTATCAAGACTACAGCAACCCGTTTCTTTACCACTTGTACCCGATGTGGCATAATCCCAGGTCTTCATGGTTAGGCCAATTACTTCATACCCTTGTTCGTGTAGCATTACAGCAGCTACAGAACTGTCAACACCGCCACTCATGGCCACTAATATTCTGCCTCTTTTACTCATTGTGTTATTTTCAGCTACAAAAGTAAATCTTTTAAAGTAAAGTTTGAGGTAAAGAGGTCAATGGCTTGTAAAAAGCCGGGTCAGAATGGACAGGCGGTTTACTGTTGACGCTTATTTAACTTAAATACACTTGTCTGATAAACTGATGATTTTAACATTATGTTAAAAAGATTATGATAGAAAATGATTTAATTATTTTGAAATGTAAATGATTGTGTTAATATTTGGTAAAGTGAAGTTTGAATAATATTTAGTTTAAAATATGTCTTTTTTATTAATTAATATAAATACCAAGGGTTGTTTACATAGATAAGAGATGAATTAATATTTAACATTTAAAAAAACATGAGACAGTTAAAAATTGGGCAAACCATCACTAGCAGAGACTCTGCTTCTCTGGATAAATATTTAAGCGACATTGGAAAAATAGACCTCTTAAGTCTCGAAGAGGAAATAGGCCTGGCCAAACGGGTGAGGGAGGGTGATGAACGCGCATTGGACCAGCTGGTGAGGTGCAATTTAAGGTTTGTGGTATCGGTAGCTAAAAAATACCAGCATCGGGGCATGTCTTTAGGTGATTTAATTAATGAAGGAAACATGGGGCTTATTAAAGCCGCGCAACGTTTTAATGAAACTAAGGGTTTCAAATTCATTTCTTTTGCCGTTTGGTGGATTCGTCAATCTATACTTCAGGCCATATCAGACCAGACCCGTATTGTCAGGCTTCCTTTAAATCAAATCAGTTCGATCACTAAAATTAACAAGGCATCCCTAACCCTTGAACAAGAATTAGAAAGATTACCATCTCTGGTAGAGCTATCAAAATACCTGGATCTGGACCAGGAAAGAATTGCTGATCACTTAAGTATTGCCAGAATGACGGTTTCGCTTGATGCAGAGGTGAGTGAGGATGTTGGTTGTTGTTTGCTGGATACGCTTTCTGATGAACATCCCAGCGCAGATCATAACCTTATGTTAGACTCTTTTTATTCTGATATCAGAAAAATATTACACACCCTTCCTATACGGGAACGGAATATCATCTCCTTGTATTTCGGACTTAATGGACAAGATGCGATGGTGTTGGAGGAAATTGCTCTGGTAAATGGCTTGAGTAAAGAGCGGGTAAGGCAACTTAAAGATAAAGCGTTGCGGGAGCTAAGGCGGAGATCAACGATGTTCAAGAATAAAATAATAAACAACGACTAGCGTGTAAAGGTGTAAAGAACCAATAAGGTGGTTCTTTACACAAAAGCTGGGACTGCCCCAGGTTCATTGCCCTGAATTTGGTTTCTACGCATATCTGCAGCTTCCTTTGGTTTTTTGTAAGCAAGTAAATTTATCCCCGTAGCGCCGTTATATAAAAGAAAACTTCCTAATAAAACTTCCTGCACGGCAATAACTGGCGATTTAGTAATAATTCTTACCCCACGTTGAAACATATATGCGCCTGCAATAATAGAAATCAGTCTTTTTCCAGCCTCCATTTCTCTTGCATCTTCAATGTTTAACAACAATTTTCCGGTAAATATCGCTAATTTATGATTTAAGTTTTCTAACATCAGTTTATTCCTATTGTTTATCAATTCAACATTCTTATCCGAATATTGTTTCCTGATTTTAAATTTAGCGTAGAAATCTAATGGATTAAACCGTACCGATGTAGGTTGCTTTTAAGGTGTCAATGGCTTCCAGACGACCTAATACAGCATTAAGTTTAGCCTTTCTAATTTCTATGTTTATGCTGCACCGGGTATCGTAGGTAGGGGAAACAACAGCAATATGTTCTTCTTTAAGCACTTTCATGACCTCATTCATACCCAGATAATCGAAAGTAATTTGGTAACGATCATTCACCGTTTTTTCTATGACCTTTGCATTAGCCAGTGCTTCTACGGTGGCTGTTTTGTAGGCGTTAATTAATCCAGGCACACCCAACAGTGTGCCACCAAAATACCGTACTACAATAACCACCAGGTTAGTAAGGTCGGCTGAAAGTAAGGTATTTAAAATTGGTCTTCCTGCAGTGCCCGAAGGTTCTCCATCATCATTTAACCGGAAAATACTGCGATCAGGCGTTAAACGAAAAGCCCAGCAGAAATGCCTGGCTTTAGGGTGTTCTGTACGAAGGCTTGCCAGGATGGGTTTAATTTCTTCTTCCTGGGTAATAGGATAGGCATAAGCAATAAACTTACTCCCTTTATCTCTAAAGATGCCTTCAGCTGGGCCTTCAACGGTCTTATACGTATCGTCAAATAACATAAATCTGTGATAGGGTGATCAAAACAATGGCCATCAGTGCTAAACACAAGCCCAGGTAATTAACTTTACTTAATTTTTCCTTAAACAGAACAACACCTATTATACTTCCCAGAATAATTACCCCCATGTTCATGGCTGCAAAAACGGTAGAAGGGCTACTGGCAAATGCCTGATGCGCTTTGAGGTAAAACAGGATATTACCGAAATTAAAAACCCCTAAAAAAACTCCGCAGATCACATTGATTAAGGCAATTTTATGTTTCTTCTGATAAGCTAAGGTTAGCATGTACACCAATGAAATAAGAAAAGCGATGCTAAACACGACGATTAATGAAGTGGTATAAGGGATGATTTTTAGCAGCGCCACCTGTTTAAACAGAATGTCAATGATGCCGAAACCAAAAAACACCACCAGGGGATATACCCAGTTTGAACTTGCGCCAGACTGTTGATTTCTTTTAAGTAAAGTAAGTAGAATAGCTAGCATACCGACCGCTAAGCCAATGATTTTGAATGTGCTGAGTTGTTCGTTGAAAATGAAGTATGCAGCAAGGATAGGCAGAAATAAGGAAAGTCTTTGGGCAATATCTGTTTTAACGATTCCTATGTTTTTTATGGAGGCCGCCAGAAACCAGAAAATTACAGGTAGTAAAATGCCCAGTGCCATATAAACAGGGGCAGGGCGTTGCAGCAAGTCGTTGACTTGTGGCTTAAAAAATACAACAGCCAAAAATATAGCAACCAGGTAATTCCAGGTAACGGCCTGTACGACATCTATTTTATAACGACGAGCTAATTTTAAAAGTACGGCAACTGTAATGCTGCAGCAGATGCTAATTAAGATATAAATCATGGACGTTCCCAGTTTTGGTAAACCACAAGCTTATCCTGACTTATTTCAACAACATCAGTAATTAAACCATGTATAGCGGGCGCTGCCACACCTGTTTCCCAGTTAACGGAGGAGTTAAAGACCCTGGCTTCATCCCATAGTCCGGCTTGTATAAACTGGTTAAGTATATTTGCACCACCTTCAATAATGACGGATTGAATATCCATGAGGTATAACTGGAAAGCAATTTTCTGCGGCAGATAATAGTGCATATCTTCCATTTGTACATATTGCAGGTTTTCTGAATAAGCAGACTTCAGCTCATTGAAAATGATGGTTTTGCCAGCACCGTTAAAAATCTGTTTATCTAAAGGGATTTGAAGGTTTTTATCAATGACCAAACGGATTGGATTTTTACCTGTCCATTCACGGGTAGTCAACTGCGGGTCGTCGGCAATTACAGTTTGTTTACCCACCAGCACGGCATCTTCTTCCGTACGCCATTTATGAACCATTTTCTTAGCAAGCGCAGTGCTGATCCATTTTTTTGAAGGATTTAGGGGGGAGAAATACCCATTTGCGGTCTGTGCCCATTTCAATATAATATATGGACGCTGTTTGGTAATTCGGGTGAAAAAACGGCGGTTCAGCTGGCTGCATTGCTGTTCCAGTACACCTTGTACCACTACAATGCCTGCATTTTTAAGCTTTTCTATGCCTTTACCATCCACATCAGGAAAGGGATCATTGTTGCCAATCACCACTTTGGCTACTTCATGTTTGATGAGCAGATCAGCGCAGGGTGGCGTCTTCCCAAAATGAGCGCAGGGTTCCAGGCTTACATAAACGGTGGCATCTTTTAAAAGCGTATTGGCCTGTTCACCATATTTTAGAATCACATCTTTTACTGCGTTGACTTCGGCATGGGCCTGGCCGATTTTCGCGTGAAAACCTTCGCCAATAATTTTACCGTTTTTTACAATCACACATCCCACCATGGGATTCGGACTTACGGAACTCATACCATTTTCGGCAAGTTCCAAACAGCGCTGCATAAATATTTCATCCGTCATTATCGCAAAAGTAAGGTATATAGTTTGATTTCATTACTTTTACCAGGCATGAATTTTAAAGCTTTAAAGCAACATTTTATTGAAAAAATTGCAAGTGTGTATGATGTAGAAGAAGCTTCTTCTATATTTTATCTGGCCATGGAAAGCATATCAAATTGGAACAGAAGTCAGGCGATGCTGAATCAATTGGAGGAGGTGCAACCTCTTGAACAGGAGCGCTACCTGCAAGTCATAGAAAAATTAAACAATGGCTTACCGATCCAACACATTCTACAGGAGGCTTATTTTTACGGGCTTCAATTTGTAGTAAATGCTGATGTGTTAATCCCAAGGGTGGAAACCGAAGAACTTGTACAATGGATAGTTGATGAAGTTGATTCTGGTGGTAAAAAAGCTATTTTAGATATTGGAACGGGCAGTGGTTGTATTGCAGTGAGTTTAAAAAAACACTTTTTACAGTCCACAGTTTATGCTATGGATGTTTCTATCGAAGCCCTGGAAGTGGCCAGAAAGAATGCCCTGGCTAATCATGCCGCTATATCATTTATTTCAGGCAGCATCCTCGGTTACCAATCAGATTTAATGTTTGACGTTATCGTTAGCAATCCGCCATACATTAAAGAGGATGAAATGGCAGCCATGCAGCCCCTTGTTTTAGACCATGAGCCGCACCAGGCACTGTTTGTAACTAATGAGAATCCGCTGTTGTTTTACAAAGCCATTGCAGATTTTGCACTCACAAACCTCCATGAAAACGGTTACCTGTTTTTTGAAATTAACGAATACCTTGGTCCTGAAACTGTTCAAATATTAAGGGATAAAGGATTAAGAAACATTGTCTTAAGAAAAGACATGCAGGGGAAAGACCGGATGATTTGCTGCCGTAAATAACTTAATTTCTTGGATGGAACTGTGTAATGATCGACTTTAGGTAATCGCGGTCTAAATGAGTGTAGATTTCTGTTGTGGTAATGCTGGTATGGCCAAGCATTTCCTGTACCACTCGCAGGTCGGCACCGCCTTCAATGAGATGGGTGGCAAAAGAATGGCGGAAGGTATGGGGACTTATGCTCTTGTTTAACCCTGATTTTTCTGCTAATGTTTTAATTATGGTAAACACCGAAATACGGGAGATTCTGGTACCACTGCGGTTAAGGAATATATAGTCTTCGAAACCTTTTTTGATGTTAACATGAACGCGTACTTCCGTCAGGTAAATGTCTATGTATTTCAGGGCAACACGACCAATTGGAATAAGGCGTTCCTTACTGCCTTTACCGGTGACTTTAATGAATTCTGCGGCAATATTTAGGTCAGAAATACGCAGGTTAATTAATTCAGACACCCTTAAGCCGCAACCATATAACACTTCGATCATGGCTTTGTTACGCATGCCTTCGGCCGAAGAAAGGTCTATAGCCTCAATAAGGGCATTGATTTCCTCTACGTGAAGTACATCGGGTAGCTTACGGCTTAGTTTTGGCGCCTCCAGCATTTCAGCAGGGTCGCTGGCAATCACTTCTTCAATAAGCAAGTAGGTAAAAAAAGATTTTAAGCCCGAAATAATCCGTGCCTGGCTATTTGGTAACACCCCAAGTTCGTTTAGCCAGTTCACAAAGGACTTTAAGGTGCGGAGGTCTATTTGTTTAACTTCTGCAGGTACACCCGTAAACTCATAGTACTGGATCAGCTTATGAACATCATTAATATAAGCGTCGATAGAGTTCGCAGATAGCGCCCGTTCTATTTTTAAGTAGGTTTTAAATTCTTTTAAGTAAGCGTCAATAATCACACAAATATTTTATACTCTAAATTTTTACAACTAAGTTTGGAAAGCATGAAGATACAAATAATTAACGGGCCAAATTTAAACCTTTTAGGCATTAGGGAGCCAGGAATCTATGGAAATAAAAGTTTTGATGATTATTTCGAAGAATTGGTGCAAAAATACCAGGAGCAGGAGTTAAGTTATTTTCAAAGTAATGTAGAAGGGGAGCTGATTAATAAAATTCATGAGGTAGGTTTCACTTACGATGGGATCATTATTAATGCCGGCGGTTATACGCATACCTCTGTGGCTTTGGCTGATGCCATTGCTGGTGTAAATACCCCGGTAATTGAAGTTCACATTTCTAACATTTATGCCCGCGAAGAATACCGACATGTATCGCTAACCGGTAAAAACTGTAAAGGTGTACTCACCGGTTTTGGTATGGACGGTTACAGACTCGCTATAGAGAGTCTGTTAAATGGTTAAAACTCTTTATCTTCTTGATGAAGTAATTGTAAACAATGCTGGATTGCAAAACACCTTTATGTTGATAATAAGGGAGTTGCACAGTCGTTCTTTTACGGTTTGTTTCTTTTAATCGTTTAAAAAAATCTATGTGTGCCTTAGAAACGGCCCAGGCAAACTTTGTTTCGCCTTTGATCAGGAAATGGATTAATGCCGCAAAGTCTATAAAAAATCGAATAAAGATCATTTGGAAAACCTCAGCTTTTGGGAGGTTCTTTTGCATGATAACCAGGTTGTTTCTAAAATTCAGGAATGTTTTAAAAGGGTTGGTTGCATTTAATGATCCACCACCTACATGGTATACCTCAGCATCCGGACAAAACATCACTTTATAACCCTTATTTTTTAAGCGCCAGCATAAATCTATTTCTTCCATGTGTGCAAAAAGATCACCATCTAATCCGCCCACTGCTTTCCATGCTGTGCTTTTAATAAATAAAGCTGCACCACTGGCCCAAAATACTTCTTTAACATCATCATATTGCGCCAAATCTTTTTCAACGGCATCAAATATCCTTCCGCGACAAAATGGAAAAGCATACTTATCCAGGAAGCCACCGGCTGCCCCGGCATATTCATATTGCGTTTTATCCAGCTGCCATTTAATTTTAGGCTGCGCAGCGGCTATTTGTTCGTCAGTCTCCATCAGATTGATCACGGGTGTAATCCAGTCTTGCGGTACTTCCACATCCGAATTTAAAAGCACGTAATAATCGGCAGTCACCTGTGCCAACACCCTGTTGTAACCTTCAGCAAAGCCGTAGTTACGCTTATTTTGCAACACCGTTATTAAGGGGTAGGTTGTTTTAACAAATTCTACGGAACCATCATTGGAACAATTGTCGCCAACAACAATTTGCAGGTTGGGATAATTAGAGTTAACCACACTTGGCAGGAACTGTTGTAACAAACGTTTACCATTCCAGTTTAAAATGACAACAGCTACACTAGGCTTCATAAGTTACGTTTTCTGGTTTATGTTTCCATCGCCTGTGGCTCCATAACCAATACGGGGGCGCAGCGTTAATATGGTCTTCCAGCAATTTAAATTGCGCTGTGGTAATTTCATGCTCACTGGATAACGAAGGATTTTCGATGATAGGTACACATTCAACTTCGTAAAATCCTCTTTTCACCACACTTACCCGCAGGTAATAAACGGGCCTGTTGGTTTGCATGGCTATTTTTTCTGGTCCGGTGAACACAGGAGTGGTTTGGTGTAAAAATGTTAACCAGTGATTTGACGGTTCCCTAACCGGCGTTTGATCAGATGCAAAACAAAAAACCGTTGGCTTTTTTCTGGAAACCGCTATTGTTCTTAAGGTTTGTTTCATGGCTATTGGGGTATTGCCAAATCGCGCACGCATGTTATAAAACCAGGAATCAAATAGCTTATTGTTTAAAGGTTTGTAGATGACATATTTCGTCTCTGACAAGTTTAACCCGAAAGCCAACATGCCCCATTCCCAGTTACCATAGTGTGCAGAACAAGCAATAACGCTTTCTCCACGCTGCAAACGATCTTCAATAAGGTGGAGGTTTGTAAATTTATACCTTTTGTGTAGCTCTTTTTTAGAAATCAGTGGCATTTTAATGATTTCGAAAATAAGGTCACTCAAATAGCGATAGTAGGTCTTTTCTATATTTAATATGTCGGGCATAGCCTTTTCCGGAAAAGAATTAAGCAGATTTTCTCTAACCACTTTTCTACGGTAGCCAACCAGATGATACAATATATAATAGGTAATGGTAGAAAATGTATAAAGAACGGGTAAAGGAAGCAGGGCTAAGCTGTATAAAAAAAATATTCCAATATAAGAAAACCCCTTTTTTATCATTAATTTGGCGATTTAAGAATGCAAACATAGTTAACAAATGCAAAGTCCCGCAATTTTTCCTCTTTTTTATCTTCCTCCGGTGAGTTATTTATCCGCGCTACAGGCTCATGATTTTAACTTTGTCTTAGAAGCGCATGAGCATTTTCCAAAACAAACTTTTCGGAACAGGACCAGCATTTGTTCACCAAATGGTCCTTTAGATTTGTATATCCCTGTGGTGAAGGGCGCAAAGATGCATACCCTGGTTAAAGATGTTAAAATCAGTTATGATTTTAAATGGCAGCGGCTCCATTGGTTAAGTTTACAAAACTGCTATCGCAATTCTGCCTATTTTGAATACTATGAGGACGAGCTTGCCCCGTTTTATGAAAAAAAGGATGAATTCCTTTACGATTATAACCAGGAACTTTTTGAATGGGTATTAAAGAAGCTTAAAAAACCGACGGAACTCCAATTTACGCCAGAATATTTCAAAGATGCCGGACTGGCTGCAGATTTTAGGGACCGGAGTAATTTTAAACATCCGGAACTAGATTTCCCAGCGAAACCTTATTTTCAGGTATTTGAGGATCGTAATGGTTTTATGCCTAATTTGAGTATTGTAGACTTACTTTTTAGTCAGGGTCCACAGGCAAAAAACCACCTTTAGTCAAATGGGCAAAGAACCAAAAAAAGGCAAAAAGAAAAAGCACCATAATGTACCGATTGCGGGCAGCAGCCCAGGATTGGTATACATTGATGAAAGTGCGCTTCCATCGGTCATTACCTTGCATAGTTATCATGCAGGGCATTACCTATGTCAAAAAATTGAAAGTCTCTCAGGACTGAAGGCGCATTTGTCAGATCCGCAAAACACCTATTGGATTGATGTAAAGGGTTTAAAATCAGAGGCCTTATTTGAGGTACTGCTACTTGAGTTTGATATCCATAAACTGGTTCTGGAAGATATTACCCGAACCAGCGAACGCCCAAAATATGAGGAGTATGATGGTTACGACTTCGCAATCAGCAGGATGTTATATGTGGATGAAGAAAATGGCTTAGGTAATGAGCAGGTATCTTATATTTTAATGAAAAATGTACTCTTCACTTTTCAGGAAGGTCACATTAATGGCATGGATCCGGTTAGGGCACGCTTAAAAGCCGGAAAAGGCAACATTAGGACCGCAGGTAGCAGTTACCTGATGTATGCCGTTATGGATGTGGTAATCGATAAATATTTTTTTATGCTGAATACCTGGGGAGATGAACTTGACCGCATTGATGATGAGCTTATAGAGAAACCCGACCGCTCTTTAGTTTTCGTCATCCAGGGAATAAAACGTAACCTGATCAGTGTGAGAAGAGTGGCCTGGGCGGAACGTGATAAATTAAATGACATTCTGCGGTCTGATAGTCCTTTTATTACCGATCAAACAAAAATGTTTACCAAGGATGCTTATGACCATAGTATTCAAATCATAGAGATGGTAGAGTCGCTGAAAGAAATATGCATTAGTAACATGGATATGTACCTTTCCCTGATTAGTAACCGGATGAATCAAATCATGAAAGTGCTTACTATCATTTCCTCCATCTTTATTCCATTAACTTTTATCGCAGGTATATACGGTATGAATTTTGCGAAACAAGACCCGGTAACCGGAAAAGACTTGCCAGACAATATGCCCGAATTATATACCGAACATGGTTACCTCTATACGATGGCTGTAATGGCCCTTATTGCTTTAGTACAAGTTTTCTACTTCTGGCGGAAAGGGTGGTTTAAATAATATGCAATCTTTCGACTTAGACAAAACCGACGTCCTAAAAATCAGGTCGGCCTTAAACGGCGATGATGAGCATTTAAAAGTGCTTTTAGGGGCCTATCATGCCTCTGAAATTGCTATTTTATTTGAAAGCATCCAGCAGGACGACCGCGAAAGAATTATCAATTTACTGCCTGTTGAGGTGGCTTCTGAAGTGATTTCAGAGATGCATGAAGAAGCGCATCCTGAAGAATTACTGTTGCTTTTACATCCGGAAAAGCGAACAGAAATTGTAGAAGAGCTTGATTATGATGATGCTACCGATATTATCTCCCAATTAGATGCACATGAGCAGCGGGAGATTCTGGAGGACTTAAATGAGGATGACGCATCGAACATTAGGAACCTCTTAAGTTACGCTGAAGATACGGCAGGTGGTTTAATGAACACAGAGTTTATTAAAATCAACCTGAACCTGAATAAGCAGGATGCCATAGTGGAGCTCATCAGGCAAAGTGAAGACATTGAAGAGTTTTACACCATATTTGTTGTAGACGATCATAACGTCTTTCATGGTATCGTATCTCTGAAAGATATTATTAAAGCGAAGGGTAATGTTAAAATTACAGCCCTGGTGAAGGCAGAAGTAGCCTGGGTTTATCCTGATACAGACCAGGAAGAAGTAGCCAGGTTAATTTCTCAATATAACCTGACCAGTATTCCGGTTGTTGACCGTGATATGCATTTATTAGGCCGTGTAACCTTTGATGATGTTATTGATGTTATTGAAGATGAAAATACAGAGGATATTTTAAAAATCTCCGGCGTTTCGGAAGATGAGGAATTAAGCGGTAATTGGGTAGAAGCGGTGAAATCACGACTACCATGGCTGATTATTAATCTCGGTACGGCATTTCTAGCCTCGGCCGTGGTACGATACTTTGAACCCACCTTAGCTAAAATTGCTATTTTAACTGCCTATATGACTATTATTGCGGGTATGGGTGGAAATGCAGCTACTCAAGCACTTGCAGTTACGGTAAGGAGGATTTCTTTATATGATTTAACCGATCAGCAAGCTTATAGAACCGTACTGAAAGAATTTACTGTGGGATTAATCAATGGGGCGGTAACAGGATTAATTGTGTTGGTGGTCGCCTTATTCTTCGATAGTAATCCCTTATTAGGGGTGGTTATTTTCCTTGCGATGACAGGTAACCTGGTTGTTGCAGGGGTAACAGGAGCGGGGATCCCCTTAATCTTAAAACGTGTGGGCATTGACCCTGCTATTGCTTCGTCCATTATCATTACAACCTTCACTGATGTTTTTGGGTTTTTCCTTTTACTTGGCCTGGCTAGTAAATTATTATTATAAAATTTTTTGTTATTTGTTACGCTAAAATTATTCATAAAAAAAGGCAAAGCATCACTGCTTTGCCTTTTTTTTATAGCCTATATTATTTATTTATAGTGCAGTAACCTTTGATTCAATATTGCCTCTGGTCGCTTTAGAGTACGGGCAGGCACGATGCGCTTTATCAGCTAAGGCTTGTGCTTCTTCTGTAGAAATACCTGGAATATGAACATCTAATTCAGCAGATAATACAAATGCATTTCCATCCTGATTAAACGATACGTGTACCGTAACGTTAGCTTCAGATACATCAACACCATCATTCTTAGCTACGGCACTTAATGCACCCAGGTAACATGGTCCCCATGCTGCAGCAAATAATTGTTCGGGATTTGTGCCGCCTCCCTGACCGCCCATTTCTCTGGGTTTTACCACATCAAATTCAATCTGACCATCACTAGATTTAATATGTCCGTCTCTACCGCCTGTTGCGGTTACTGAAGCTGTATATAGTTTTTCCATTATATGTTATATTTTAGGTACAACAAATGGGGCTATTGATAGTTTTATATTTTTATCCTTTCAGTCAGCTTATAGATATCGTAGGCCACCTTTTGGATCAGGCTCAGCAGCTCCGTAACCAATTCACCATCTCCATCTGGTTCATTGTTTTCAGTTTTTAACCTGATGAGCGGAACATTACTGATCTCCTCTTTATGTGTAACTAAATTATCATTAGACAGGTTGATCAGGTAAAGTGTGTTGTTAATGACAGGATTAAACTCTTGGAAATCTTTAAAAGCCATACCGTGTTCCTTATGGTATAAGGAAAGGGTGGCTACATACGAGGAGAGTAAATGGTTTAGCGCTGTAAACTGATGCATTTCCTTCATGAGCACCTGTTTGCTTTTAGGTTCAGAAAACATCCGTTGAAACAAGGATGTCAGATTGGATGACGTCACGTATACTTCCTTACGGGCAAGTTTGTAGTCTGTTAGGTTTTCGTTATTTTCAAAATAGAGCTGCGTAACTTTTTTGAAATAGGTGGCATTAGCTGATAATGTCGCCATCATCGCTTCTTTTAGTTTCTCATGTTCCCAATTAGGAAACAAGGAATAACTTGCAAACAGAGCAATTCCAGATCCAATTAAGGTGTCAATGATGCGCTCACTAGCCATACTAAGGCTTCCCATCCCCAGGAAATTGAAAAGGATTAATATATAGGGCGTCATGAAAAGAACGCTTACTACGTAATTTAAACGCTGGAAACTGTAACATCCAATCATGCAGATGAGGAGGACCACAAACAAAGCGTTTTTGTCATGTATATAAGTTAAAACCGCTACACCAACCAGGGCACCAACCACCGTCCCTATAATACGGTGATAGTTTCGTTGTTTAGTCAGACTAAAACCCGGTTTGGAGATCACCAGGATGGTCAATAGTATCCAATAACTGTGAGAAAATGGGAGTGCTTTTGAGACCACAAAGCCAATAAACATCACAATGGCCACCCTAAGGGAATGCCTGAATATTGAGGATTTAAATGTCAAATTCTCAAGCATCAATTTAAAATCGATAGTTTGATGGGAAATAAATTTGTCGGTATCAATCTTTCCGGTCACCAGGTTTTTCTTTTCCTTTTTATTGAAATAACCATTTATAGTAACTACCCTGGATAAAATATTCTCAATATTAACCTCAATATTCTTTAAGGCTAAGATGCCTAAGGTGTTATACTTTCTAGCTTCGCTATCTGCCTCAAACGCTGTAATTCTTGATTTTAGGCTGGCCACTTCCGCAATCAACTGCTTAGGCAGGAGAGGAGTACCTCCAGTTTTTAAGGCAAAAGCCAGGTTATCCAATTCATCAGCAATTTGGTTGATGACAATCTCATAATGTTTAAGAATTCCTGAAGAATCAAATTGCTCATGTAAACGCCTGTAATTATAATAAGTAGACATAATTTGTTCGAACAAATCGACCATATCTACAAAAACGAGCAGTAAAAACCGTCCTTCTGGTGTGGAATCACGAATAATTTCACGGGTTTTAAACAAAACTTCTCTAACCGCATCTTGTTTTTCATGCACATGCACTTGTAGTTGCAATAATTTGGCATAGTTCGCATCGTAGTCTACATTTTCACGGTAAAACGTAGCTTTAGCGCGTAGAAATGACGAAACCTCATAGATGGATTCACTCAGGTTTTGCTGGGCCAGCCGATATGGCCTAAGTCTATAGATGAAATAACTCAATATGGTGTACCAGGTGCCGCCAGCCAGAATTAAAACTGCATGCAAGGAAACTTCCTGCCAAGGGCGAACATCATCAACACTGAGTACAATGACCAACAGCGCCGCTGTCCCAATGGCACCAGCACGCATGCCGTAAACCGAAAACATGGAAAATATAAAACACCCAAGCGGCAGTAATATGCCAATGAAATATAGATTTTGATTCGTTAATCCAACCAGAAAAGAAAGCACGAAAATCAATACGGTCGTAAAGATCATTGCATTTCTACGGTGTACAATGGGTCCCGGCGAATCCACAACACTTACGCAAAGCGCACCCAACGACAAGGCCATTCCTAATGTCAACAAGCCAAATTGAGCAAGAATCAGTGACGGACACAATACGCCAATGGTTATTCGTATACCTTCAGCGAAATATGTACCTAATAAAAAATCTTGAATGCTTCGAAGCGGCTTATGAAACATGTGGGTTCAGAGAAAACAGGATAATTGATGAGTAGTTGAGATTTTCAAAGGCCAGTAAATAAAAAATTATTTAGTCGCCATAATTAATATTATGTTAAGTATGATCCAAAATATCATAGTTGAACAGTCCTATTTTAGAATTCTTCCAATTTACGCTTCAGTTCCTGTACTTTATCTAATCTGTTTTTCCTGGTATTGATATCAATGAGTAACTGTGCTGTTCCTTTGTCATTAGGATTGATTTCATAAGCTTGTAACAACGTGAGCTCCGCGCGGTTAATATTAGCTGTATAGGTAGCCGTCCGCTCCGTTGAATCAGTCAGTTTAAGTGAAGAATTAGCCATGTCTACATAAGCGATGCCCAATTGATACAAAGCATCAAAGTAATTCTGGTCCAGGTCAAGTGCTTTTTTATAGGACAATTCAGCGGTGGTGTTTTTGTCTTTTTGCTGGTGTAAATACCCATACAAGAAATAAAGCAGTTTATTTTGGTTGTCTACATTTAAAGTTTTATCGATCGCTTTAATCGCTTTATCGTATTTCTCGCTGTCAATCAACAAGTTAATGTAATCGTTATTAATGAATGTATTATATGGGTTTTTAATTAATCCTTCTTCCAAAGCTTGGATAGCCAGGTCATTTTCAAACTTTGAGGTATAGATACTGGCAACGGATTGAAATAAAGTCGGGTTACCGGCACCGTTGTCTTTTGCTCTTTTATAGTAGTAAAGTGCATGATCATAATCATTAATACTTTGGGCGCTTAAACCCGTGTTAATGGCTAGTGTAGTGTCGGTTGGGAAATAGTCACTTACTTCCTTCAGCAGGTTAAAAGCGACCTTAAACTCGTTATTTTTGAATGCTGTATTGGCTTTTTCCTGTTTCCTAAGTACCAGGTTATAGTTTGCTGCAGCAATTAATGAGTTGTTGTTCTCAAAACGGTCCAGTTTTTCTGCGGTATCTAAGGCCAACACGGCTTCATTATAATATTTATCAGCATTGGATTCATTTTCATCGATCAGCGAGATGTAAGAACTGAGGTAAGCTTTAATGGCCCAGGTCTCCGGCCAATTCTTTGTTCTCCTATCCTTTTGGGCATTTTCAACAGCTTTAATCCCCTCTCCAATTACCTTTAACTGGTCCGTTTCATTCTTGCCATCAACAATGGCTGCCTGAAGTTTACCCACCGTATTTTGGGCTATTTTCATTTGGCTTTTCTGACTAAAAGCCTGGAAGGAAATAAATAAGGTGGCGACAAATATAATAAAGGATCTATGTTTCATCAGGTTCTGTTTTAAGGCAAAAATATACAAAAAAAAAGAGGGATAAAACTTATCCCTCTTTTTTAAACTATCATTCTGTGATTTATGGTGTTAAAGCTTTCAATTTAGCACTCACTTCATCATACTTTGCAGTATCATTTTTAAAGGCATAAATCCTTTTCAAGGCTTCTAAAGCAGAAGCAGATTTCGGATCAAGTTCAGCTGCTTTTAAATAGAAAGGTAATGCTTTGTCTAACAAACCAGCCATTTTGGTGCTGATTGCATTTCCTTCTTTTACATTTTTCGGATCAAGCTTGTTTTTTTGACCTTGAAGCTCTACTGCCTGAAGGTAATAAACATCACCTTTTAGGTACTGATAAACAGAGTTAGTCGGCTCTTTTGCGATTAACTTGTCTAACATCTCTTCAGATTTAGCAATATCACCTTTGTTAATGTATAATTGCGCTTCTGTTTGAATGAAACTCATTTCATCAGGAAACTTTGCTGAAGCTTCTTTCAAAACTTCCATAGCAGCTACCGTATCTTTCACTTCAGCCAGGTTCAGGTTAATCACCTCTAAATACAAATCTTTTGCATTTGGAGCGTTAAAGCTGATCACCTTTTTAAAGTTTCTAATCGTTTCCGGATGGTTTTTAAGGTTCCTCGCCATGATACCAGCATTTAAGTACATGGCTGTATCATTAGGGTTTTTCTCTGTCACTTCATTGAAGTATTTCAATGCAGAAGCGAAATCCTGTTTGTTGTAAGCTGTGAAAGCCCTTACTTTTAATGCATTGTTAAGGTTTAACTCTGCAGTAGCCAGGTTTTCTTTTTCATCACCTTTGGTATCCAATTGTTTTGTTTTAGCAATAGCTTCTTCAGCTAATTTCTGATTGGCAATTGAATTTTCCACGTTTACCGTATCAGACACCGCAATAGCCGATGCAAATAAAGCGCGGTAAGACCATGCTTCTGGCAAATCTTTAGATTTTTCATGTGCAATCGCAGCATCGGTGCGTTTCAAACCAGCGTTTAAAGCTGCCAAAGATTTATCAAGCGGCTGATTTGCGCTAAGAAGCTGGAACATGCCCCACTCCTTTTTTGCTGCTGCAACCTCACTTTTTTGTGCATGAGCAAGGGTGCCTGCTCCTATTAATAGTATGCTAAAAAGTACTTTTTTCATTTTCTATGATTTTGTTTATACTTATTTATTAATTGTTTTCTTCTTCGTCTTCGGCTTCCCCATCTTCTGCGGTCTCTTCAGCATCATCCGCTTTTTCGTCTTCAACAGATGGCTCTGCACCTGCTTCCAAAACTTCTGCGTCAGCAGTTTCAGCATCTACTAAAACGGATTCATCTATTTCTTCGTCATCCTCATGGTCAATTCTGGCTACAGATGCAATGGCGTCATTTCCTTTTAAATTAATCAAACGGACACCTTGTGTTGCTCTACCCATCACCCTTAAACCACTCACCACAATTCTGATTACGATGCCTGATTTATTGATAATCATCAAATCATCAGCGTCAGTAACGTTCTTAATCGCGATTAAATCACCCGTTTTCTCCGTAATGCTAATGGTTTTAACACCCTTACCACCTCTGTTAGTAACGCGATAATCGTCGATATCCGTACGTTTACCATATCCTTTTTCAGAAACCACTAAAATAGTTGCCTCTGCATTATCTACAGCAATCATACCAACAACTTCATCTTTGTCATGTGCTAAGGTAACACCTCTCACACCTGTGGCCGTTCTACCCATTGGTCTAACCGTTGATTCGTTGAAGCGAATCGCACGTCCTGAACGTAAGGCCATTACAATTTCACTGTTACCACTGGTTAAGCTGGCTTCTAATAACTGATCACCTTCATTAATGTTAATCGCATTGATACCATTTACTCTTGGACGAGAATAAGCTTCTAAAGAGGTCTTTTTAATTGTACCTTTTTTAGTACACATGATGATGAAGTTATTCTCCAGGTAATCCTGGTCTTTCAAGTTCTTCACCTTGATATAGGCCTTAATCTTCTCTTCTTTAGGAATATTGATAATGTTCTGTATTGCTCTTCCTTTACTTAGTCTAGAACCTTCAGGAATTTCATAAACCCTTAACCAGAAACAACGACCGCTTTCTGTGAAGAAAAGCATGTAATTATGGTTAGAAGCGATCAATAAATGTTCAATAAAGTCCTCACTTCTAGAATCACTTCCTTTAGAACCTTTACCACCTCTGGCTTGTGTTCTGTACTCTGTAGCAGGCGTACGTTTAATATAACCTTCACGAGAAATGGTAATCACTACGTCCTCATCTTCGATGAAGTCTTCCATGCTCATGTCTTCAGCAGAGTGAACGATTTGTGTTCTACGTTCGTCACCATACTTAGTCATCATTTCATTCAACTCATCCTTAATGATCTGCATTCTTAGACCTTCATCATTTAAGATCGATTGCAGGTATTCGATGGTTTTCATTAATTCTTCGTATTCTTCTTTAATTTTATCGCGTTCCAGACCAGTTAAACGACGTAAAGTCATATCTAAAATGGCACGTGCCTGAAGATCACTTAAGTTAAACTGGTCCATTAAACCAGTTCTGGCTTCTTCCGGAGTATTGGAAGCACGGATTAATTTAATCACCTCATCAATATGATCAAGGGCAATTAATAAACCTTCCAGAATGTGTGCTCTTTTTTGTGCTTCGTTTAATTCAAACTTGGTACGGCGAACCACCACTTCATGTCTGTGGTCAACAAAATGCCTGATCAGGTCTTTCAAGTTTAACATTTCTGGTCTTCCTTTAACCAGGGCAATGTTATTTACACTAAAAGAAGTCTGTAATGCCGTTTGTTTAAACAGGTTATTAAGAACGATAGCCGCATTGGCATCACGTTTAATTTCATAAACGATACGGATACCATCTTTATTCGACTCATCTTTAATGTTCGAAATACCATCAATTTTCTTCTCCCCAACCAATTCGGCGGTACGTTCAATCATCATGGCCTTGTTTACCTGGTAAGGTATTTCGGTAACAATAATGGTTTCCCGTTCTTTATGTGTTTCAATTTCCGCTTTCGCACGCATCACAATACGGCCTCTGCCAGTTTCGAATGCATCCTGAACGCCAGAATAACCATAAATAATTGCTCCTGTAGGAAAATCAGGTGCTTTTATAAACTTCATTAATTCTGGTATGGTGATTTCGGTATTTTCAATATAAGCAATGGTACCATTAATAACCTCGGTAATGTTATGTGGTGGCATATTTGTAGCCATACCCACTGCAATACCCGATGCACCATTAATTAATAAGTTTGGAACTTTTGACGGTAATACGGTTGGTTCCTGTAAGGAATCATCGAAGTTTAATTGGAAATCAACAGTATCTTTATTGATGTCGGCAAGCATATCTTCCGCAATCTTTTGAAATCTTGCTTCCGTATAACGCATTGCTGCAGGTGAATCACCATCAATTGAACCAAAGTTTCCCTGGCCTTCTACCATTAAATAACGCAAACTCCATTCTTGCGCCATCCTGACCATGGTTAGGTATACGGACGAATCACCATGGGGGTGATACTTACCGAGCACCTCTCCAACGATACGTGCTGATTTTTTATAAGGTCTATTGTTTGCTAATCCCAGATCAAGCATACCATATAACACCCGGCGGTGTACAGGTTTTAAGCCGTCACGTACATCAGGTAAAGCTCTTGAAACTATAACAGACATCGAATAATCGATATAAGCAGACTTCATCTGCTCGTCTATATTAATTTTAATAATCTTGTCGTTTTCCTGATTTTCTAAATCTTCTGCCATAAATTAAATGTTCGTATAAAAACGATATAAATAAGGTATTGTTATAACCTTGCGAATTTAAGAAAATAATGCTGTTTAACCCCAAAAAATGTTAAACCCAGTTAATTCCTTTGATAAGTTTACTGGTGGTCTCTGCTTCTGGCGTATTTTCTTTTGGTTGAAAATTATAAATCCATTTGGCAAGCGGAGGCAAACTCATTAATATCGATTCTATACGTCCATTGGTTTCCAGTCCAAACTTTGTTCCTGAATCATAAACCAGGTTAAATTCAGCGTAGCGGCTTCGGCGTAGGTATTGCCACTCCTGATGTTCAGGGGTATATTCCGTATCTCTGTTACGGTCAATCAGTTCAGTATAGATGGGGGCAAATGTGCGGCCAAGGGCCAGCGAGAAGTCTAAAATTTGCTGGTAATCCATTTGGGTGTTATTAGGCCTTAACCGGTCATAGAAAACACCGCCAATACCTCTGGTTTCAGCGCGGTGTTTGATGAAAAAGTAGTCATCAGCCTGTTTTTTAAATTTAGGATAGAAATCAGGATTAAATTCATCACAAGTATTTTTCAGCAGGTGATGAAAATAGCGGGCATCCGTGTCAATCACATAATGCGGGGTCAAATCAATTCCTCCACCAAACCACCTGGTTTGTTCATCCATTTCAAAATACCTAATGTTCATATGGATGATGGGTACAAAAGGATTTTTAGGGTGCAACACTATGGAAACCCCTGTAGCAAAAAACTCCTGGCTTTCTACTTTAAATGCTTTCCGCACAGATTCTGGAAGAACACCATGTACGGCAGAAAAGTTAACTCCACCTTTTTCAATTACATTACCTTCCTGGAACACCCTGGTGCGGCCACCGCCACCACCTTCACGTTCCCATAACTCTTCCTCAAATCTGGAACCGCCATCGGCTGTTTCCAACGCCTCACAAATCTCGTCCTGTATTATCTTATATGCTTCGGCAACTTGTTCTTTGAAAATCATAATTCAAAGTTAACCCTAAACTTTGCCTTCGTTCTTAATAATTAGAGATAGTACAATTGTTTGACAGTACAAAAAAAGCCACCCCTTTTGGATAGCTTTTTTTTGCTGTACATTACATAGTTTGCCTTGTGGTGGTGTCTGGTGGCATGGTCGTTTTGGTCGTGTCCATCGTACTGGTCGTTTTACTGGTGGTGGTAGTGTCTGTTGTCGGGGTGTTCATTGTTGAATCCATCGCCGTACTATCCCTGGTATCAGAAGCATTACGGGTAGAATTGCATGCTGTAGTGGCAATAACAAATGAACCGACTACAGCAAGACTTAGAAATGTTCTTTTCATAAGTTTTATGTCTTTAATTTAAATAGAGAACATCACATGCATTAAATAGTTTTTCAAAAATTCAATAATGTTTCTGATCTTTAAACACCATGATTGTATCTGAAACTACCCTTAAATGGGCCCTATGTTTATACCCACCGTTTTTGTTCCAAAGGATATGGATAAAGAGATTTCACCCCGGTTTCAGGGGCGTAGACGTGAAAATTAACAAGAGTTTATTTAATAAAAATTACAACGGTTCTATTTATGGCGGCACCATTTACGGCGCTACAGATCCATTTTATGCCCTTCTGTTCGACCAGTTATTGCAAAGGAAAGGCTATAAAAACCGGGTCTGGTTAAAAAGCGCTTCCATTCAATACCTTAAACCTGGGCGCGGTGATTTGTTTTTTACGGTAGTGATCACCGACCAGATGTTAGCTGAGGCCGTAGAAGCCTTAACCCTAACCGGCAAATTTGTAAAAGCTTACCCCATGGAAATTACAGACAAATCTGGTGAGGTATGTGCAACGGTAACCAATGAGGTTTATGTAAGAAACCTGCACCATGGAGAAAAACAGGTTGTAGCCTATTAATATCATGACTTAGTGCAAATGGCGATGAATATCAGAAAGATAATTTTGCAAGGCGAAGGAACCATGGTCGATTTTAAAACCACCATCACCAGCGTCGAAAAAATAGCACGTACACTCGTTGCCTTTGCTAATAATATGGGTGGCCAACTTTTAATTGGCGTTGCCGATGATGGCTCCATTAAAGGAGTAAAATCTGAAGATGAGGAACGTTACATGATTTCCAAATCTGCTAACCAATACTGCAAACCGGCCATAGGGCATTCCTTTGAAGAAATCAAGGTAGAAGGCAAACTGGTGTTGGTGGTGCATATCAGTGCCAGTGACACGGGGCCACATTACGCCCTTGACGAAAACAAGAACTGGGGCAAATACTTTAGGGTAAACGACAAGAGTATATTGTGTAAATAAATGTAGATTCGCCGATTATTTCAAAATATGCTACAATCGTTATATACTAAATACAAGCCTTATTATACAGATAATTTAAGATTGGCCATGCCTATTGTGGTTTCACAATTAGGCCATACCATTGTCCACATGGCCGATAGCGTCATTGTGGGTCATTTTGCAGGCACCACACAGTTAGCTGCCGTATCCCTGGTTAACAGCATATTTATGCTGGTCCTGGTTCTTGGGCTCGGTATCGCCTACGGCTTAACGCCATTAATTGCCAGAGATAATGGTCGTAAAGATTATGCTTCCTGCGGCACGTTATTAGTCAACAGTTTAATTATCAACCTGACTACAGGTATTCTGCTGTATGGCTTTGTACATTTTGGAACACTTTCCATCATCGACCACCTGGACCAGTCGCCAGAAGTAGTAGCCTATGCAAAACCTTTCCTGGCCTACCTGGGTATATCCATTATCCCCCTCATGATTTTCCAAACCTTTAAGCAATTTGCAGAAGGATTGGGTTTTACCAAACAAGCCATGTTTGTATCCATCTGGGGTAACCTGATCAATATTGTGCTGGGCGTTATCCTGGTTAAAGGGATGTTTGGCATTGCCCCAATGGGTGTTGTAGGTGTTGGCATCAGCACACTGGTTGACAGGATTCTGATGGCTTTAGTCATGGGCATTTATGTGTTCAGGTCACAACATTTCAAACCGTATCTCCAGTCCTTTAAACTCAGGCTGCTCAATTTAGCCATCGTTAAAAAGATCTTTAAAATCGGTGCTCCGGTAGCTTTACAATATGCATTTGAAATAAGTGCTTTCAGTGGCGCCGCCATATTGATTGGTACCATTGGTGCCATTGAACAAGCTGCCCATCAGGTGGCCATTAACCTGGCCGCCATCACTTATATGCTGGCAACAGGCATTGCATCAGCAGCCACCATTAAAACGGGTAACAACCTGGGTAAAGGTAGTTTCACAGACCTGCGGCGGTCGGCAGTAGCCAGTTACCATGTCATCATCATGTTTATGAGTTTAACCGCTATACTTTTTATCGTAGCCAATAACTTGTTACCATATATTTATACGGAAGACAAGGCGGTAATAGCCATTGCTGCACAATTATTAATTATAGCAGGCTTTTTCCAGTTATTTGATGGAACCCAGGTTGTAGGCCTTGGCGTCTTAAGGGGTATTGGTGATGTGAATGTACCCACATTAATCACTTTCGTTGCCTATTGGGTAGTAGGAATACCTTTAGGATACCTATTGGGAATTACTTTAGGCTGGGGTGTAAATGGCATCTGGTATGGCCTAACCGTTGGTTTGCTCAGCGCATCTATATTCCTGTTTATACGCTTTCAAAAGAAAACAAGGCATCTGGAGGAAAAAAATTAACTTAAATTATGAGTTAAGCCAAAAGAATAATAGTATAAGAAAATAAATTTTTAGAAGTTACAGCAAATTTCATTTTAATTGATAAATTTGTTGTAACCTCTTCATGCTCAGAATATACACGTTACTTCGAAAACATATAGGTACAAATCCTCTCGACCGGCTCATCATACAAAATGAAGTGCGGGAGACTAATATATTAAGGTCTTTGGTGCTAATGGGCTTAAGCATGTTCGTATCTGCATTCGATTTAATGCTGCTCTTTCAAGATGATTATACAGTGTCTGTTGCCCAGGCTGCATCCATTAGAAATATCATCACCGTTAACCAGGTTATCCTTCTATTGTCTATTTTGAACCTTTTTTTATTGGTTGGAAGTTATTTAAACTCCAATTGGAAAGACTTTGTTGGTAAATACGTCCCACATGTGGTCTTTTTCATGATCACCTTGTGGGGTGCCCTGACCACCATTTTTGATCAGAACGTTACTTCATCCATCACTTCGTTTATACTAGGGTGCATCATTTGTTCTTTAATGTTACTCATCAATCCCTGGCGTATCACCGTATATTTATCCATCCTCATGCTGGTCTATTATTTTGGCGTAGTGCAAAATCAGGTTGACCCCATGCTTCGGCTGGTTAACATCAGTGAAGGTTTTGCGACCATTGTAGTATGTTTCGGTTTGTCTATCACGCAATGGCGAACAAATACCATCCGCTTTAAGCAAAGCCATATCATCAGAAGCCAGCAGGAAACTTTAAAAGAAAATTACCAGGAACTCGTAAATAGTTCGGAGCAACTGGAGAAAGTCAATAACAGTAAAGACAAATTTTTTGCCATACTTGCACACGACCTCCGGGGGCCCATATCTTCTACACTTGCCTTAACAGAGCACCTGAAAGATGGTTTATTTGATGAGGATGAAAAGGAGCGTAAACGGATGTACGGACTGCTGCAAAATAGCTTAAGCACAACAGGAAAACTATTGGAAAATGTGTTGTTGTGGTCCAGAAACCATATGGGAACCCTCACTTTTAAACCGGTGAACATGGCATTGCATGAGGTGATCGAAAACAACATTGCGTTGCTTCATATCGTGGCCGCACATAAGGATATTACGATAATTAACGAGGTTAACAAAACCCTTAAAACCAGTGCAGACCTTGATATGGTGAATACCATTATCAGAAACCTCTTGTCCAATGCCATTAAATTTACGCCTAATTTCGGTAAAGTAGAGATCGCTTCAGGTGAATATTATGACGAGCTGCTCCAACAGCAGTTCATTACCATATCCGTGCGCGATTACGGCATTGGAATGACCAAAAAGATAATGGACAATCTGTTTAAAATCGATAAAAAGATTACCTCTACCGGCACTAACAATGAAACGGGAACCGGATTAGGACTTATATTGTGTCATGACTTTATTCAGAAACACCAGGGAACATTACAAGTAGAAAGTGAGGAAGGCACCGGTACAACGATCACCTTTACCATCCCTCATATTTCGAATGTCGAAATTCCGCACACAGAAAACTACCTGTGTTCTACTTTATAAATCGTTGTTTGTTTATAGGTTTCGCCAGGACGTAAAGTCGTGGATGGAAACTCAGGGATATTGATGCCATTTGGATGGTGCTGCGTTTCTACACAAAAAGCTTCTGCAGGACCATAATGAAGACCATCTTTACCATCCTTTACCTCCAGTGAAATGGCGGTATAAAAATGTGCTACAGGTTCAGTGGTATAAACAGATAACTTCAATCCACTCGTCTCTTCCCATGTTTCTGATGCCAGTGTCAATTCGCCAGCATCTTTATCCAACACATAAGTCTGGTCGTAACCCGTTTGTGCATTCCAGTCTGCCCCAATTTCTTTAGCGCCAAGGAAGTTATGTGGGGTGCCTTGTACAGGAATCAAGTTGCCAGTCACCACAAAGTTATCATCTTGCTCCAGGTAATAACTCGCAGGCATGTGGTGTACATGTTTCGCCACAGAACCTCCCTTTGGGGCTAAATTAAAATAGCCATGGTGGGTAAGGTTAATCGCTGTTGCTTCATCGGTGTCTGCCTTAAAGTCTAAAATCAGCTCATTATCGTCCGTCAGTTTAAAAGTCAGCTGGATGGTCAGGTTTCCCGGGAAACCCTGTTCACCTGCCGGACTCACATATTGCAGTGTCAAACTAGGATCAATGGTGGGTAGAATGTCCCACACCACTTTATCAAAACCCACATTACCACCATGCAGACTGTCTTTACCGCGGTCGTCAGTAACCTGATAGGCCTTCCCGTCTATGGTAAACTGACCACCTTTAATTCGATTTGCATAACGACCAATCACTGCACCCAGGTAAGGATATTTAAGTAAGTAATCGTCTGTCAAATAACCTGCTAAGTCGTCAAAGCCCAATACAATATCCTGCTTTTCTCCATGCGCATTCACTACAATAAAATTGCTGATTATTGCTCCATAGTTGTAAATTTTAACATAAGTGCCGTGATTATTAATAAGTTCAACGGCGTATACATCTTTTCCGCCAATTACATGGCCGGTCTTTATTAGGTTTGCTTTCATATTGGTATATTGGGCTGTATTTATAGGATGGACAATACTATACATTACTTTATAAAAAACAACAACTTAATTTAAACTTTTATAATGAAAACCGAATTATCAGATAAATTCTTTGCGCATTACCAACAGCAAGCCACCGCCACCTATTTTACACCCGGACGGGTTAATCTAATTGGGGAACACATCGATTATAACGGAGGACTGGTCATGCCTTGTGCAGTTACTTTAGGTACCTGGCTGGTTGTTGCGCCAAATCAAGATCAGGTGATCAGGTTTAAAAGTTTAAATTTTTCGGAGGAACAGTCCTTTCCCTTAGCCTCAAGTTATACAAAAACCGGCAGTGAATGGTTTAATTACCCATTAGGTGTGTTTAACGAGATCCTAAAAACTAAAAAAATAACTACCGGGCTTGACCTTCTTTTTTACGGTAATATCCCAGTCGCTTCAGGACTATCTTCATCCGCGTCCATTGAAGTCATCACCGCCTATGCACTTAAT
Organism: Pedobacter sp. CAN_A7; assembly: GCF_015752175.1. Classification (NCBI taxonomy): domain Bacteria; kingdom Pseudomonadati; phylum Bacteroidota; class Sphingobacteriia; order Sphingobacteriales; family Sphingobacteriaceae; genus Pedobacter; species Pedobacter sp. CAN_A7. The sequence continues at coordinate 342,942 of NZ_JADOUW010000001.1, forward strand.
GAGCAGTTTGACCTGGGTTACAGTCGCCAAGAAATTGCCTTACTTGCCCAAAAAGTAGAGAACGAATTTATTGGTGTTAACTGTGGCATCATGGACCAGTTTGCCGTTACTTTCGGTGAGAAAAACAAAGCTATCGTATTGAATTGCGATACCCTAAAGTACAGGTTGGTCGATTGTAAACCAGGCGATTATGTACTGGCCATCATCAACACCAACAAACCACGTAAATTATCAGAATCTAAATACAATGAGCGGGTCGCTGAATGCCAGACCGCCTTAGCACAGCTTAACCAGGAAATTACTTTAAACAACCTTTGCGAGTTAACTGCAGATAAATTTGCCCTTCACTCCCATCTCATTACAGATCCAGTCATCTTAAAACGTGCCACCCATGTCATTACAGAAAATGACAGAGTAACTTTGGCCGCCAAAGCTTTAAGCGAAGATAATTTTGAGGATTTCGGCCGTTTAATGTATGCTTCTCACCAATCTTTAAAAGACTTATATGAAGTTTCAGGAGAGGAATTAGACACGGTAGTGGAATTTTGTGCGCAGTACCCACATGTAGTGGGCGCAAGAATGACTGGTGCCGGTTTTGGTGGCTGTGCCATCGCCTTTCTAGCAAAGGGATATGAAGATGATTTCGTTGCTAAAATCACCCCTTATTACGAAGAAAAAGTGGGTTATGCACCTGAAGTTTACTTTAGTGATATCGGGAATGGTGCATCAACAATTTAATTCTACTTTTGTACCATGCAAAAGTTAAAGTTAGAAGACCTGAACAGGGTAAGTGTGGAGGCTTTTAAAGAACAGGAAAAACTACCTGTTGTCGTGATCTTAGATAATGTACGGAGCATGCACAACGTAGGTTCTGTATTCAGAACAGGCGACGGTTTCGCCATAGAGAAGTTAGTGTTATGTGGCATTACCGCTAACCCACCACACCGGGAGATTGAGAAAACCGCTTTAGGGGCTACCGCTTCTGTAGATTGGGAACATGTGGAAGAAACCACTGCTGCTGTGACCACCTTGCGCGAACAAGGTTATACCATCATTGCCATTGAGCAGGCAAAAAACAGCACCATGCTGCATACCTACCAGCCAGACATGACTAAAAAATATGCGCTGATCTTCGGAAACGAAGTGGATGGGGTCAGTGATGAGGTGATGGCCATGTGCGATGAATGTATCGAGATACCACAATTCGGCACCAAACACTCCTTTAATATCGTCATCTCCGCAGGTATCGTATTATGGGATTTCTTTGCCAAACTGAAATTGTAAAATCATAAATTTATCAATGAAAAAGGGCCTGATCATCATTTGATTCAGGCCCTTTTTTCTATCGAGATTTATACTATTTACGCGTAAGGAATCCCGTCTTTACAAGCCAGTTTACTATATCCCATCAGGTATTCATCCACTTTACGTGCTGCTTCCCTACCTTCAGATATCGCCCAAACAACTAACGATTGTCCTCTTCGCATATCACCAGCAGCAAATATCTTTGCAATATTAGTCTGGTATTTTCCTTCTTCGGCTTTCACATTCCCACGGTTATCCAATTCGATACCCAGGTTCTCTAACAAACCTTCTTTCTGTGGGTGAAGAAAACCCATGGCTAATAAAACCAGCTGACAAGGCAATTCACGTTCTGTACCTGCAATTTCAGTGAAATTAACCGGACGACCGTTGGCATCGATCTGCCATTCTACATCAACCACTTTCAAACCTACTAAATTACCAGACTCATCTTTGATAAACTCTTTAGAATTTACACCCCATGCACGGTTGCAGCCTTCCTCATGCGAAGAAGTTACTTTCAGCAACATTGGGAAAGTTGGCCAAGGCATATTCGGCGTACGTGCCTGACCTGGCATCGGCATGATTTCAAACTGCATGACCGATCTGGCACCTTGTCTGTTGGAGGTTCCAACACAATCAGAACCCGTATCACCACCACCAATGACGATCACATCTTTACCAGTCGCCATAATTGGGTCCTGCTCAAAGCTGAAATTACGTACCCGTTTGTTCTGCTGTTTTAAAAAGTCCATGGCATAATGCACGCCATCAGCATCACGACCGGTGATGCTCAAGTCGCGCGGAATGGTAGAACCACCAGCTAAAACAATCGACTGAAAGTCTCTTAATAAAGTATTCAGCTCTACGTTTACACCCACGTTGGCGTTACATTTAAACTGAATTCCTTCTTTTTCCATCAGGCTGATCCTTCTGGTCACTACATCTTTCTGCAGTTTAAAATCAGGAATACCATAATTTAATAAACCACCAGGGGTATCATCGCGTTCAAAAACGGTTACTTCGTGACCAGCTTTATTCAATTGCGCAGCAGCGGCCAAACCAGCAGGACCAGAACCAATAATGGCTACTTTTTTTCCTGTTCTGATTAGCGGCTCTTCCGCTTTGATATAACCTTTGGCAAAGGCCATTTCGATAATATGTTTCTCAATTTCCTCAATGGATACCGGCGATTTGTTAATACCCAATACACAAGCCGATTCACAAGGTGCCGGACAAATCCTTCCAGTAAACTCAGGGAAGTTATTTGTGCTCAATAAGATAGCTGTTGCTTCCTCCCAGTCTGCTTGATATACAGCATCGTTAAATTCAGGAATAACATTACCAAGAGGGCATCCCGATTGACAAAACGGAACACCACAGTCCATGCAACGTGCAGCTTCCCTGTTGATTTCCTCCGCATGGTAAAGGTGCACGAATTCATTATAATGTTTTAGTCGCGTTTTCGCATCTTCTTTCGCAGGAGCAGTTCTCTCGTATTCTAAAAATCCAGTTACTTTTCCCATGATTAAGATATTTTTATTGTTGAGTTTCTTTTGATTAATACAGCTTTGTATTCTTTAGGGAATACTTTAACGAAATGCAGGGCCTGGGCCGACCAATCATTTAATATAAACTGGGCTAATTTACTATTTGTCAGTTGAATATGTTGTTTAAGTAAGGTCGTTATTCTGGCTTCATCTTCTTCATTAAGTGGATCAAGATCAACCATTTCCTTATTACATTTTTTATGGAAATCACCTTTGGTATCATAAATCCAGGCTACACCACCACTCATACCGGCAGCAAAGTTACTTCCTGTCTGACCGATCACTAAAACCTCACCACCTGTCATGTACTCACAACCATGGTCGCCTAAGCCCTCTACAACAGCTGTTGCACCAGAGTTCCTTACGGCAAAACGTTCACCGGCTTGTCCCCTTACAAACAACTCACCAGAGGTAGCACCATATAAAGCCACGTTACCGATAATGATATTTTGTTCTGGTACATAACCAATGTTAGCGAAAGGATAGATCGATAAGCGGGCACCGGATAGACCTTTACCTACATAATCATTTGCTTCACCTTCCAGTTCAAGCGATATACCTCGGGCTGCAAAAGCACCGAAGCTCTGTCCTGCCGAACCAACAAATTTAAAGTTGATGGTATCTGGCGGCAACCCTTGTCCTTTATAGATTTTCGATAGCTCATTCGATAACATGGTACCTGTAGCACGATCTGTATTTTTAATGGTAAATGAAGCAAATACGGGCTCTTTATTACCTAAGGCAGGCTGTGCTGCTTCAATTAACTGGTGATCCAATAAGGTAGACATGCCATGATCCTGTTTCTCAGAATTGTATAAAGTCAGGCCGTTTTCAGGCGCTTTAAATAATAAGGCAGAGAAATCAAGGTCTTTCAGTTTCCAATCGGCCTGGTCAATATCTCTAACGCCTAAAGCATCAGCCTGACCCACCATTTCATTTACGGTACGGAAACCAAGTTCTGCCATGGTTTCTCTTAAATCCTGTGCAAGGAAATTGAATAAGTTTACAATATGATCTGCATCACCAGTAAATAACTTTCTTAATTCAGGATCTTGTGTAGCCACACCTACAGGGCAGGTATTTAAGTGACATTTACGCATCATGATACAGCCAGAAGTAACCAGGGCAGCGGTAGCCACACCCCATTCTTCGGCACCTAATAACGTAGCGATGGCAATATCACGACCAGTTTTCAATTGACCATCCGTTTGTAACACGACCCTGCTGCGCAGGCGGTTTTTAACTAAGGTCTGGTGAGCTTCGGCTAAGCCTAATTCCCACGGCAAACCTGCATGTTGAATAGAAGTTAATGGTGAAGCACCTGTACCCCCATCAAAACCCGATACTAAAATCACATCAGCATGCGCTTTCGCTACACCTGCTGCAATGGTACCAACACCCGCTTTAGAAACCAGCTTGACGTTAATCCTCGCTTCGCGGTTGGCGTTTTTAAGGTCGAAAATCAATTGAGCAAGATCTTCGATGGAATAAATATCATGGTGTGGCGGCGGCGAAATCAAACCTACACCAGGCGTCGAGTGACGAACCTTGGCAATATAATCATCTACTTTATGACCAGGCAGCTGACCACCTTCACCAGGTTTAGCCCCCTGAGCCATTTTAATCTGCAGCTCATCAGCATTCGTTAAATAATTACTGGTTACCCCAAAACGGGCAGAAGCAATTTGTTTAATGGCCGAACGCATGGAATCTCCGTTTGGTAATTTATCGAAACGTACCTCATCTTCACCACCCTCGCCGGTATTACTTTTACCACCAATGCGGTTCATGGCAATGGCTAAGGTTGAATGCGCTTCCTGAGAAATAGATCCTAAAGACATGGCACCAGTGGCGAAACGTTTGAAAATACTTTCTACCGGTTCCACTTCGTCAATCGGCACTGCCGGACGGTTATATTTAAATTCAAAAAGGCCTCTGATGGTAAAAGCTTGTTTACCTTGTTCATTAACCAGTTTTGCATACTGCTTGTACGTTGAATAATCTTTCTTTCTGGTCGAATTTTGCAGCAAATGGATAGTTTGTGGGTTAAACAAATGCTGTTCCCCTTTACGTTTCCATTTGTAGTTACCGCCAGTAGGTAAAATACCATCCGGGCGATGCGCCATACCAAATACCCTGCTGTGTTTAATTAAGGCCTCTGTAGCAATTTCATCAAGACCTAAACCACCAATACGGGAAACCGCCCCAGTAAAGAATTTGTCAACCACTGAAGCATGGATGCCTAATATTTCAAAGATCTGTGCACCATGGTAAGATTGTAAGGTAGAGATTCCCATTTTAGAGAAAATCTTTAACAAGCCATTATTGACCGCATAGATATAATTTTGAGATAACTTTTCGAGATCCAGTGTGCTTTCTTCTTCGAAACTTTTTATGGTTTCCAGGGCCAGGTAAGGATTTACCGCTGTAGCACCAAAGCCAATTAAACAAGCAAAATGGTGAACTTCCCAAACGTCGCCAGCCTCTACTACTAAACCAACAGCACCACGGTATCCTTTACGAATCAAATGGTGATGCACGGCAGAAACCGCCAATAATGAAGGTATAGCTGCATGCTCAGAATCAAGGGCACGGTCAGACAGTACCAATACCTGGAAACCATCTTCCACGGCATCAACTGCATAACGGCACAAGCGATCAAGCGCTTTAGCCATGGCACCCGGTTTGCCGGTAGCCCTGAAGTAAGTCTGCAAGGTTTTAGATTGAAAAGCACCGGTATCGATACTTCTTAATTTTTCCAGCTCCAGGTTAGTCAGGATGGGATGTTTAATGCCCACACAGTGACATTGCAAGGCGTTTTCTTCCAGTAGGTTTCCATTATTACCCATAAAACCAGCAAGGCTCATCACCACTTTTTCCCTGATCGGGTCAATTGGCGGATTAGTTACCTGTGCAAACAACTGTTTGAAGTAAGAAGCTAAATGTTGTGGTTTTTGCGATAAAACGGCTAAAGGAATATCGGTACCCATAGAACCCAGGGGCTCTTTGGCGTCCAATGCCATCGGTTTAATGATCAGGTCAATATCTTCGCGGCTATAACCAAATACCTGCTGGTACCTAAAAATAGACTCTTCGGCTAAATTACTGAACACCACACGAGGTGCCGGAAGTTCTTCCAGTCTGATCTGGTATTGGTTAATCCAGTCTGCATAAGGTCTTCTGCTGCAAACGGTGGTTTTAATTTCATCATCACTAATGATCCTGCCCTGCTCCATGTCTACTACAAACATTTTACCAGGCGTAAGGCGTCCTTTCTCGATCACTTTACTTTGATCTAAAGCCAATGCACCCGCTTCAGAAGCCATGATCACCATATCATCTGAAGTGATGGCATAACGCGAAGGACGAAGTCCGTTACGGTCTAGCGTCGCGCCAATCAGGTTTCCGTCCGTAAAAGCAATGGCTGCAGGACCATCCCAAGGCTCCATTAATGTCGCATGGAATTTATAAAAGGCCTGTTTCAATTCGTCCATATCCTCGTTACCATCCCAGGCTTCCGGGATCAGCATCATGAGTACATGGGGTAATGAACGACCAGCATGGAGTAACAACTCCACAATATTATCTAAACAACCCGAATCAGATTGTGACTCATCAATTACGGGAAGTAATATATTCAGTTCTTCAGGTGTAAAATAAGGTGAGGCAAAGGACTTCACACTCGCCCTAAACCAGTTTAAATTACCCTGTAAGGTATTAATTTCCCCATTATGGGCAATATAACGAAAGGGTTGCGCCAAACGCCATGAAGGAAAAGTATTGGTTGCAAAGCGTGAATGTATTAAACCGAAAGCTGAAACCACACGTTTATCACTCAATTCGGTAAAATAGGTTCTTAATTGCATGGAAGTAAGCTGACCTTTATATACGATTGTTCTGGAAGAGAACGAAGCGATGTAAAAATCAGACTTCACACCTTTTACAGTATTAAGAATGGTGTTAGTCAGGTAATTTTTGAACACATATAATTTACGTTCAAAATCAGCGCCTTCTGCAATGGCATAAGGGCGTGCAATATATACCTGCTCCATTTCAGGCTCTACAGAAAGTGCCATATCGCCTAAATCAGACGAGTTCGTTTGCACTTTTCTAAAGCCTAATACTTCCAGGCCCAGTTTTTCTGCTGCGCGGTAAATAATCTCGCGGCATTCTTCCCTGGTTTTAATGTCTTTAGGTAAAAACAGCATTCCTACGCCGTAGTCGCCTGATTTGTTTAAGCTAAAGCCAACCTTTAAACATTCGTCATATAGGAATTCATGAGGAATTTGAATCATTATTCCGGCTCCATCGCCGGTATTAATCTCCGCACCACATGCCCCTCTATGGTCTAAGTTTTCCAGAATGGTGATCGCATCTGAAACAATTTGCTGGGACTTCCTCCCCTTTACATGAGCAACGAAACCAATGCCGCAGGCATCGTGCTCGAATCGCTGATCATATAACCCCGTATTTTCTTCGTTTTGGTCCATATTGGTTTAGTGTATTTAAAACACTAAGATAGGAAAATCCTATGCCAATTACCATTTTTGCACTTATTTTTTGAAATATTGAATTGTTTAATTGCGGAAGGGTGTAAGAATTAACAATATTACAATTTATAGGTGTTATTTTTTAAAGTATTGAAATGAAGATGCCATAATACACGTATTTTACGCAACATTATAACACTATTTTAACAGCCTATTAATATCAGGAGATTTATGTTTATTGCTATGATTACGTGAATTCTATTAAAATCCAGCCGAATAAAGTTCCTTGTTTTCAAAATAAAATGCAGCTACAATAGCTTAAACATCAATATTTTAGCCATTAATTGCAAAAAAACAGCTAATATTTACACCATTTAGTTTCGTAAACTGATAACTATTGCTACTTTTGTGACGGGCAAGTCTTTTACGATCAGCTCCCTTTGAACTCCCCCAGGGCGGGAACGAAGCAAGGGTAGAAGGTTGTAGCGGTGCGATAAAAGTTGCTTGCCCATTTTTTACTTTTTCTGATAAAGTAAAAAACGGCATACCCCTAACTAACTTATTAATATCTAAATTATCAAGGCAGAATTTTGCTGTATAAGCAAAGTATTTGTCTAATTTAGCCTTCATAAAAATATTTTGAATTATTAATTAATCATATTATATGAAGTTTTTTATTGATACAGCGAACCTTGATCAAATTAAAGAAGCCCAGGATCTAGGCGTTTTAGACGGCGTAACCACCAACCCTACCCTAATGGCTAAAGAAGGCATCACTGGCGAAGCCAATGTGACTGCCCATTACCTGGCTATTTGCGACATCGTTGACGACAACGTAAGTGCAGAAGTAATTTCCACTACCTACGACGAAATGATTAAAGAAGGCGAAGCATTAGCTAAGCTTAATCCGAAAATCGTTGTTAAAATCCCGATGATTAAAGATGGTGTTAAAGCCATTAAATATTTAACCTCAAAAGGAATCAGAACCAACTGTACGTTGATTTTCTCTGCAGGACAAGCCTTATTGGCTGCAAAAGCAGGTGCTAGTTATGTTTCTCCATTTTTAGGCCGTTTAGATGATATCGGTAACGATGGTTTAAACTTAATCGAAGACATCAGGTTGATTTTTGATAACTATGAATACCCAACTGAAATATTAGCGGCTTCTATCCGTAGCCCTTTACATATTATCAACTGTGCTAAATTAGGTGCTGATGTGATTACATCACCATTATCTGCCATTGTAGGTTTGTTGAAACACCCATTAACTGACAGTGGATTGGCCCAGTTTCTTGCTGACCATGATAAAGCAGCGAAAGCAGCCTTGTAAGTAAAACTTATATATTAAAGCGGCCGTATCAGAGATAAATTTTATCTTCGATACGGCCGCTTTTGTTTGAGCTAATCAGCAACCTGATTGCGCTTTAAGTTTAGCTTATCCTAAATGGCATTTGCCGTGCGACGGCTACCGCACTTCAAGTGCATCTCCGTTCGGTTTTGTGAAACAAGTTGCGAAGGAGGTGCGGCGCAGGTGCGACGGTGAACGCCATATTTTATAAGCTAATATTAAGGAATCATTAGCTTTTTAGACGAGCTTTTTAAGCCGCTAATACTTCCTTTACTTTCTCGTAATTGATCTGCTCATCCGGTGCAATCAAAATGCCTTTCACCCCTGCCCCATTTGCGGCATCCACATCACGTGGTTTATCACCAATCATCACCGATAAGGCGGGATCAATGTTGTATTTAGCAATCGCTTCCAATAACATGCCCGACTTCGGCTTGCGGCATGCACATTCGCCGGAAACAGTTGGGTGATGCGGACAATGGTAAGCATCCGTAAATATGGCGCCCTGCTCCGCGTATTTCGCAAAAAGGATCTTGTGCATTTCTGCAAGGGTTTGTTCTGTATACCTGTTGGTGGCAATGCCACCCTGGTTGGTGATCACGATGAGCATGTAACCCTCATCATAGAGTTTCTTTAAAGGTGGAATTTGATATTCCAGTACTTCAAAATCTTCTAACCTGCAGATGTAATCATATATTTCATGGTTTAAAACCCCATCACGGTCTAAAAAAACGGCTTTATTCTTCATTTTTAGTATTTACTTCCGGATGAATATATACATTAAAAAAGATACCTTTAAAATTATTTTACATTCATGAACAAAGACGAATTCAAGCCCTTCATTGCGGCGGAAGAAAATGTTGCGGAATTAACCTTAAAATCTATTCTTTTAGGTTGCGTAGCGGGAATCATATTTGGTGCAGCCACCGTGTACCTGGCCTTGAAAGCTGGTTTAACCGTTTCAGCCTCCATCCCCATCGCCGTATTGGCCATTACCCTTGGGAAGAAGTTTTTCAAAACCACTATCCTGGAAAATAACATTATCCAAACCACAGGTTCGGCTGGAGAATCCATAGCTGCTGGCGTGGTGTTTACCCTGCCCGGCTTTTTGTTTTTAAGTTCAGATGTAGGCGGGGTAAGTTCTGGGGAAGCGTTTTTTAACTACATGACCATTTTAATACTGGCCATCCTTGGTGGTATTTTAGGTACACTGATGATGATTCCACTGCGCCGTTCACTGATTGTGAAGGAGCATGAAAGCCTGCCCTATCCGGAAGGAACGGCCTGCGCCTCGGTATTAAAAGCCGGTGAACGAGGCGGATCTTTTGCCAGAACCGCTTTTTGGGGATTAGGCTTTGCATTAGTCTATGCGATGCTGCAGAAAGTATTTCATGTGATTGCCGAGGCGCCAACCTGGGTAAGTAAACAAACGAACCGCTTTTTACCTTCAGCACAAGTGAGTGGTGAGATCACACCGGAGTACCTGGGTGTAGGTTATATCATCGGTCCAAAGATAGCCGGTGTATTAGTAGCTGGTGGTGTTTTAGCCTGGTTGGCCCTGATTCCTTTGTTAGCGACCTTAATTGACCCGATCCGTGCAGCCATGCAATTGGTTAAACTGGGCATGCTGGCCGATGTCACCCAAGCTGGTGGTGCCGGTGGCTGGGATCCGGTAACGCAGACTTTCGCTGATTATCCTTTGGCCATTTACCAGGCTTTTGTGAAACAGATTGGTGCTGGCGCCGTGGCTGCAGGTGGTTTCATTACGTTATTAAAAACTATACCGACCATTATATCCTCCTTTAAAGACAGTCTGGGTTCCATTAAGGAAGGTAAGACCGCTGCTGAGACCAAGAGAACGGACCGCGATCTTTCGCTGAAAATCGTTGGTTTGGGTAGTTTAGGACTGATCCTATTGGTGGCTTTTCTGCCACAGATTCCTGGCGACAGCATTACCAATAAATTTATCATCGGGATCCTGGTGGTGATTTTTGGAGCTTTCTTCGTTACGGTATCCAGTCGTATTGTCGGTTTGATTGGTTCCAGTAATAACCCCATCTCGGGGATGACCATTGCGACCATTATGGGTACCTGTTTGATTTTTATCGCCGTTGGCTGGACCGGGAAGGTTTATGAACCGATGGCACTGGTTGTTGGTGGCATGATTTGTATCGCGGCAGCAAATGCAGGCGCCACTTCACAGGATTTAAAAACAGGTTATTTAGTGGGCGCTACACCTAAATACCAGCAGATTGCTTTATTCATTGGGGCGATTGTTTCTTCGATTGTGATCGGTCTGACCGTGCGCATTCTGGATACGCCTACTCCGGAGATGCTTGCACAGGGTATACAACATGCGATCGGTACACAGGAATATTCTGCACCACAGGCTACACTAATGGCGACTTTAATTAAAGGAATGCTTTCTTTTAACCTGGACTGGCAATATGTGCTCGTGGGTGTGTTCATTTCCCTCGTGATTGAACTATGTGGCGTGAATTCTTTATCGTTTGCTGTAGGGGCTTATTTACCGCTATCCACTACCCTGCCTATTTTTGTGGGTGGTGCCATTAAAGGGGCGATCGACTGGAAGGAACGTAGGAAAGTGAAATCTGCACAGGAGGAAGAGTTAGGTCCGGGGAACTTGTTTGCCACAGGGCTTGTTGCCGGTGGTGCATTAGCCGGTGTGGTGGTTGCAGTATTGATGGTGATCCCTTCTGTACGTGATAATTTGAGCAAAGTTAACGTGGAACCTTTGTTTAGCGAGTGGTTTGGCGAAGGTGGTTACCAGATTTTAGGGGTATTGTTCTTTTTATTGATGGGTTTTGTGCTGTATAACATCGCCAGGAAGACCAATGAAGCGGAAGATATTTTAGATGATGAGAAATAATCTGCCTTTAAATCAAGTTTATAGCTATTAATTGAATATTACTTGAAGGTTAATGTTGCAACATATTACTATGAATCCTATATTTGCATCACTTTAAACGGAAACGCTTAGGGTAGTTCTGAAAAGAACGATGATTCCGTAGCTCAGCTGGTAGAGCATTACACTTTTAATGTAGTGGTCCTGGGTTCGAATCCCAGCGGGATCACCAGATATAGAATCAAAACGTACAAATGGCTGTTAATCACATGATTAATGGCCATTTTACTTTTACGGGGGTACCAAAACTTGCACCAATTCTCATAAAAATAGTGAGCGATTCGGTGAGTCGTTTGGAAAATTCACCCAACTCACCGAATGCTACATATTCAGCTACTGAACAATTAGTTACAAACTGAACATCTTGTAATCGTTAAACTGCAAAGCTATTTTTGTTTCACCCTTAATCATTGAATGATGAAAACGAACTTTAGCCTGCTTTTCTATCTGAAAAAGCAAAAGAACTACATCAGTGGCACCCCCCTATTTACATGAGAATTACGGTAGACGGTAAACGTGCAGAAATCGCGACCAGCAGGGATTGTAACCCCAGCCGTTGGAGTAAGCGATCCAGCCGACTGATCGGCACTAAAGAAGATGTGAAAATGCTTAATTCTTATTTAGACTCAACTGCAAAGTTCCGTTTATTAGGCACACCAGGAGTTGGTAAGTTTCGGGATCGGCATAACTTCTGAGGCTATTAAATGCAGGTATTTGGGTAAAATGGATGGCTCGCATACTTTACTGGAGGCTGTTAAAGATCATAACGAAAAGATGCAGTCTATCGTCGGTAAAGGTTACGTACAGGGCACATAGAACCTTTATAAGGTCTTAGAAAAACACTTGTCAACTTTTATGCTTTCAAAATACGAGCTGGCGGATATGGATATTAAAAGAGTAGATCAAGCCTTCCTAAATGACTTTGACTACTATTTAAGATCGAATAAAGACTGTGAGAATAACTATGTGGTTAAGAACGTCAAGAATTTAGGAAAGATCCTTCGGATCGGTTTAGAAAACGGCTGGGTAGAAAAGGATCATTTTCTTGGTTGTAAAGGCAAAACCAAGAACGTTGACCGTTATTATCTTAATCAAGAAGAACTGGAGCAGATCGCCGGAAAAGAGTTCCTATCTGATAGATTAAGGCAGGTGCGTGACGTCTTTGTTTTTTGCTGTTTTACCGGACTGGCTTATGTAGATGTGTTTAAACTGAAACAGGAGCATATCCAAAAAGGAAATGACGGGGAGCGATGGATTTTCACTAACAGGCAAAAGACAAAACCAGATCTGCAATCCCCCTATTGCCAACCACTAAACACCTTCCACAACTACCGGAGAATACCGCTGGAAAGTTCACGAGATATTCCGTACGAAAAAGTGATCCTTATGGAAAAACTATTTGACTTTCAGCAGGGCACACTAGCAAACCAGCATCCGGAAATTGAAAGTTTAAAAAGTATATTGATAGATATTTGAACTATTACATTTTATCCAAAACCACAGTTTCTTCCGTAAACACCTCCGCAAAAAGTGCACGGTGGCCAGGGATTAAGGTGTTTTTGCAAGCCACAAATAAGTAGGGGTAAACTCTTTTGCCAAAACACCTTTCTTTATTTCCTGTCTTAAGTAGACCAGATAGAAAGAGAGTATTACAGATAGCCCCCTATCTTATAACCTTTCTACAAAAGTAAGAATCCTCAAGGATTCTTACAGCCCGATTTGTAACGCAAAGGGACATAAAATAGAGCTACTTCCCAATTCTTGCTCATATATTCTTCCAAGAACCAACAAGATTAACTGCATTTTAGGGATGAAGAAAAAAACTTAAAAGATTTTCTAAACTTAAAATGGTTGATTTTCATAACATCATATGTGAAGTTGGATAAAATTAATTTTTAGAGATTTATTGGCATGGTAGGTTCTCCCATCGTATTAAGTCTTCGTATGTTTGTATAGAAGGAATTAATTGAACTAATTTCGTTCTAAATACTAATGCTGTAATTTGTTATGTTAAAACAAGAAATAAAATCAAGGATTAATTGGCTATGGGATCGCTTTTGGTCAGGGGGATTAGCGAATCCAATAGTTGCAATAGAGCAAATTTCTTACTTACTGTTTATAAGGAGGTTAGAATTTGTAGACAATGGTTTACTTATCCCAGATGAAAAGTTAAAATGGAGTGTTTTCACTCAAGATATAACTGACAACAACGAACTTGTATTACATTTTAAGCAAAATGTCTTTCCATTTATAAAAAATCTAAAGAATTCTGAAGATACTTTTTTCCAGCAGATGGCTGATGCTACTTTTGAAATTGAAAAAGGAACATTATTGAGAGAAGCGGTAGAAGTAATTGATGAAATTTATATAGAAATTGAGAAGGAAAAGCTAAGTGGACAGCATTTTCAAGATACACAAGGTGATGTATACGAATACCTGTTAAATGCCACAAGTCAAGCTGGCAAAAACGGTCAGTTTAGAACGCCTAGGCATATAATTCATCTGATGTGTGAACTTTTGAATCCAGATCTAAATGATGAAATCTGTGACGTTACAAGTGGAACCGCTGGTTTTTTGGTAGGAGCATATCAGTATTTAATAACAAAGTATTCTTCAAAGAATATTCAAACTGATGATGATGGATTTAAAAGAAGTGTTTTAGGGGACAAGTTATCTGATAGGTCTAAATTGAATTCAATGACCTTTTTTGGATTTGACAACGATAAAACAATGGTTAGAATTGGCATGATGAATATGATTATGCATGGCATCACTGAACCAAAAATATATAAAGTTGACAGTCTATCACAGGAATTTGATGATCTACAGGTAATTACTAATAATAAAAACGGGGCAAATTTAAAGAATGAAGTAACTGGTGAAAAATACTCCTGCATTTTGGCTAATCCTCCATTTACTGGAAAAATTGATAAATCTGGTTTAAGTGATAAATTACATAGAATAAATTCACCTCAAACAGAACTTCTTTTTTTAGATCGTATAATTCATATGCTTAAACCTGATGGTAGAGCTGCGGTTATTGTTCCTGATGGAGTTCTATTTGGATCATCAAAAGCACAAAGAAAAACGAGAGAGATTCTATTAAAAGATTGTTGTCTTGATGCTGTTATATCTCTCCCTAGTGGAGTTTTTAATCCATATACAGCAGTTAAAACTTCAATATTAATATTTACGAAGAAACAGTTGTATAGTGCTGACTATAGTACCGATTTAGTTTGGTTTTATGATATTGATTCAGATGGTTATTCTCTAGATGCTAATAGGAGAAAACTTAAAAAAAACCCACTACCAAAAATCGTTGATGACTGGAGAAATCGAGGAAAAAACAAGCAATTAGATAGAACTAAGATTTCTTTCTATATCCCAATAGACGAAATCATCAATAATGATTTTGAACTAAATCTGAATCAATATAAAACGTTTGTATACGAAGACGAGGCCTTCGAAAAGCCGAGCAAACTACTTGGAAATCTTTTGGAATTAGAAACGGAGATCATGAATGATTTAAAAGGACTAAAAGAGATGTTAAGTTAATGAAGTACACTAAACTCTTATTGGGGGATTTAGCCCTGCAGATTAAAACAGGTAAAACACCACCTACAAATGAAGACGTATTTTTTCAGGGCGGAACAATAAATTGGTACGCCCCAGGAGATTTTAAAGGAAACAAATATTTGCCGGAATCATCAAAAAAAATCTCTGACTTTGCTGTTAGTGAAGGTAAAGCAGTAATGTTTGAAAAGGGCACGGTTTTAATAACCTGTATTGGATCTGACCTCGGTAAACCAGGAATGCTTAAAGATAGCAGTTCTTCGAATCAGCAAATAACTGGTGTTGTAGTAGATGAAAGTATTATTTCATCTGAATTTTTCTTTTATTGGGTGCTTCGTAATAAAGCATTATTGTCACATTATTCAAATTATGCTGTAATTCCTATACTAAACAACAGTGTTTTAAGAAAAATACCAGTATACTTTCCACAACATCTTAGTATCCAATCCAAGATAGTATCACAACTCGACGTACTACAATCCTTAATCGAGAAGAGAAAAAGATCTATTCAACTTTATGAAAAGCTGATAGAATCGACATTCCTTCAAATGTTTGGTCCCCAAAAAGTTCGAGAAGAAAAATGGAGCACAGTAAGCTTTAAAGATATTATCTTAAAATCTCAATATGGGATATCAGATGGACTTGATTCAACAAGCGTAGGCACCCCAATATTAAGAATGAACAATATTACTAATACTGGTGATTTTGATTTATCTAACCTTAAGTACAAAGATTTACCTGATGCTAAATTTCGCAACTATAAACTCAATAAAAGAGACCTACTGTTCAATCGAACAAATAGTCGGGAATTGGTGGGGAAAAATGCAGTATGGGACAATGATATTGATTGCTGCTTTGCAGGATATCTGGTTAGATTCATAATAAATGAAGAATTTGCAAATCCTTATTTCGTTTCAGGTTACTTGAATTCGAGTTTTGGCAAAAGACTATTATTTAATTATGCAAAATCTTCAGGAAATCTAACAAATTTCAGCCCTCCCTTACTTGAGAAACAAGCAATTTTTCTACCTCCTATTGAAGAGCAAAAAAAATATGAACATATAATTGTTTCACTTAAGAAAAAAAGGGAATTGAATAAAAAATCCTTAAAAAGCTTAATTGATTTGTTTAATGCCATATTACAAGAAACGTTTAAAGGAGAAGAAATAATAAGTGAGGGTGATATCTTTGAGGACTTGTTGAAAGAATTTAATGTTACTGATTTTCTTGGAAACAAATCGAGATTAGAGAATTTAGTATCTTTGATTAATGACAAGAAAATAAAAGACATTGCAACATACGACATAGCTAAAGAGTTAATCTTCATTCTTTTAGACGAACCAAGCTCTGGACTTAAGCAACAGTACAACAATAGAAAGAACAAAATGGAACTAATAATCATCAATGAAATTAATTAGTCTAAAGATTAAAGATCAAAAAGGATTTAGCAGTTTACATAATGGCTTTAAAATCAATTTTCATTATGAAAATCCTGAAAAATATCCATACGAAGATCTTTCAGGATTCCATCCTTTTTGCTTTGCAGGACTAAACGGAACGGGAAAATCTAATGTACTAGAGGCTTTGGTAAACATTTTTTATCATATGGAATGTTGTGCCCTAAAATTTAAACCTGAAAAATTTAAACCGAACTTCAATCCATCAATTAGTACACCAAATGCTTTTGAAATAGAATACTTTATTGGCTTGAATGATGGTAGATCCTATATTCTTCCCAATTTTTACAAAGTTAGAATAACAAAACTAGAGAATAAACCGCCTAAAATGCTAACACAAAGATATCCTTTTACAAAGGATGAAGTTTGGCAAAAGGAAAGTGTGATTTCTTTAGGTGAGAAGCATAGGGCCACCTCAAAATCATTTCTACCAGATTTGGTTATTGGTTATTCATCTGGCGAAAATGAAATATTAAGTATTCCATTTATAAAAACTAGATTAATACAATATGACGAATATATTCAAGCTTTAAAAAGTGGAGATTACTATCATGAGCCAGAAAGCAGCCTAATATATATGGATTATGAATTAACACAGGCAGTTTTATTAGCCAATTTGTTATTTCAAAATGGAGAAGTATTAAAACCTTTAAGCCAGGAATTGGGTCTGAAGCGAATAAGGAGTTTTAGATTAAATTTCAACTTACATAAACAAATCATCAACGAAGGTCAACGTGTAAGTATTACACAACAATTAAATATTGAACGTATTGACAAATTAAAAAAATGTGCAACCTCTTGGTTTGAATATCCAATTAATGATGATTGTGACAGGTTAGTTTTGGATTTTTTCGTGGATTCAGAGACTATCAGCGCAGTCCAAAAAGAAGGGAATTTTACTGATGCATTTGATTTTTTTAGGGCGCTGCAGATCATGTATGTATTAAATAATAGAAAAGTCGATGATGTAATCAAAGAACAAGTATACCAATCGAAAGGATTTTACACCGAAGGTAAAATTCCTATTTCTGAGCCTAGCGAACAGGTGTTTTATTTTCTAGAATACTACCTAGAAATTCAAAAAGAAGGTGAAGATACCCCAAAAAAAATGTTGATGAAAAATCTGAGTGATGGTGAACATCAATTCTTACACACTATGGGCATTTGTCTTTTATTAAAAAACCACAGAACGCTAATATTACTTGATGAGCCAGAAACGCATTTTAATCCAGATTGGAGATCAAGATTTATTAAAATATTAAAGAATAGTATTGAATTAGGAGGCGGTAACAATATGCTTAATGATATAATACTAACTTCTCATTCTCCATTCATTATTTCTGACTGCTTACCCGATAAAGTTATTGTTTTTGAAAAAAATGAGAAGACCAAGTATAAAGTTGAGTGTAACTATGCTTCATCTTTAGGAATAAAAACATTTGGCACTTCTATAAATATCCTATCCAATCTAATATATGATAAACGAAACACAATAGGTAATCATGCTTTAGATAAATTGAAAATATACAAACAGCGATATGATCAAGGTGAAGATGGACAAAAAGTTATTGATGATCTGAATCGTACATTTGGAGATTCAATTGAGAAGCTGATGTTAATTAAAGAAATCACAGAAAAAGATAATCTTTAATATGTTAAAGCCTTATAAAATTCAAAAACATGATATCCATAAGATACAGTCTTTTGTAAATCATTTAGTGATTGATGTATTGTGCAAACCGCACATATCAGATCAATTTAGCTCATTACTGCTACTTCCTAAGTATCGAGATTTAGTCGATAATGTAAATGATGAATATATACTAAAGCCAATAAGTGAATCTTTTTTAATATGTAAAAATGTGTTAAAAAAAAAGGATTTAAAACTTTTGAAGAGTGCAGTACTAAATAACAATCAAATTAGAAAATTGTGCACTGGTGAACTTAATCCAGTTTTATATGAGGACATAATTAATTTAAATGCCGACTTAGCTAAATATCTGAAGGTTTTCTGTGACCATCTTTATAAGCATTCTATTAATCTAGAAGCGTTTTATTCAGTGTATGGTAAAGTCGAATCCTACTATAGGAAATTTGCTGGAGCTGATCTTACTTGTCGATTTTGTGGGATCGGTAATATTCTTGGACAGTTCCATTCTAAGAGAAGTGCACTTGATCACTATTTTCCAAAGGGATTATTTCCTTTTTCATCTGTAAACTTTAAAAATCTTATTCCTATCTGTGATACTTGTAATTCAAAATATAAGTTAGAGCAAAATCCGATTCGTACGCCCAAAAAGAAAAAAGGAAAGGGATTTATTGGGAATGAGAAAATCAAAACATTTTATCCCTTTAGAAGAGATACACCTGATATAGATATAACTATATCATTAAGTAAGACGTATGGAATAGGTATGGCTAAATCTGATATGAACATCACTTTTTCTTGTATAGGTTTTGATGAAGAAGTTAGAAATTGGGAAAGATTATTCGGTATATCAGAAAATTATATTGCTTTTTGCTGTAGCAACGATATGTTGATGTATTATGAAGAACAATACGTTGCATTAAAAAATGAGGGAATTCAACATGACAAATATATTGGTATGTTAAAAAAAAACAGATATTCTGATAAAAATGTTATTAAAATACCATTTTTAGAAGCAATACAACCATAAAAAAATATGTCATCTCATTTAATGCGCTTAAGCTATGCAAAAGGAAGAAGACATTAACAATACACAGCTTATTAGAGTAAGAATATCTAAAGCATGATTGAGTATTTCAACTAAAATAAAATTACATTTACATATAGCATTTGCAGCAAAAACGTACAAAATAAAGGTGAGTCATTAGGTGAGTACCAATTTAAAAACCTCCCAGATAATGAATAAACATTGATTTTCGCAATAGGTATGGGTTCCTTGGCATTAATTCGGATCAAGTCAACTTGTGGAGTAAGTCTTATATTTTTAACTTTGATTGTTTAGATTTCTTACTTCATACATGACGGTTACCATTCTTTAATAAGCTTATACTCCCAGATTTTATTCTTGATTTTTTTGAACTTAAGGAAGTTCGGAAAGAAGAAAGATGTATTTCATTTAGATCTTCAGGAAGTCAATATGACGCCAGATGTGCCTGATGGAGAGAAGCTGCTTTCTAAAGGTTTTTCTTCACATCAAACGCAGGCGCTGGCTGAATACGACCACTAGTGTATCGCTTGAAGGTGGGCCAGCTGTATCGGTGATACGGGGCCAGTAATTATAGGATTATTTTTTCACTTTTCTCAGGGATTCTCCTGATAAACTTATGCGGTGTGCACTGTGTACAAGTCGATCCAGGATTGCATCCGCAATTGTTCCCTCGCCAATCACTTCATACCATGTACTTACCGGTAACTGAGAGGCAATAATGGTTGATTTGCTATTATGCCTATCCTCAATAATTTCCATTAAAAGATCCCTCTGCGGTTTATCTAAATTCAGCAAACCAAAGTCATCCAGAATCAGTAGGTCCTGTTTTCTATGCGGGCGATTTCTTTATATAATGAGTTATCAGCCCGGGCTCCATGCAATCTGGTAAAGAGTTTGGCTGTATTGTAATATGCGACTCTGTAGCCCATAGCACAAGCCTGATGGCCAAGAGCCGACGCGATAAAGTTTTGCCAACACCTGTAGGGCCAGTGATCAGGATGTTCTCTTTTTGCTGAATAAACTGACAGGTTGCAAGCCTGTTCAGTAATTCTCTATCCAGATCTCTGGCTGCCTGATAGTTGATCTCAGATAAGTGAGATAAGTAACGAAAAGCTGCCCCCTGTGTTAACCTAACTACTTTTTTATTTGATCTGTCCTGCCATTCTGCATCAACCAGCATGCTGAGAAGTTCGTCCGCAGTCAACTGTAAATGCCCTTGGCTTTCAATACTGCTGCTGTAAGCCTGCAGCATTCCTGGAAGGCGCAAGCTTTTCATTTTTTCTAATGTTTGTTGTGTATTCATATTTGTCTATTGGATTATTGATAATAAGTGGCCCCACGCAGGTTATCATGCACTGGCAGACAATTCTGTTCTTGATCATGATCCTGCTGATCAAGGTTTTGCTTCAGTATCGATTCTAGTACTTTATAGCCGTACTGCTCAAAGTCTGCTGCCCGTATACAAGCACTTTTAAGACGCTCAATTCCATAGATTTTTCCCAGTCGCTGTATGCCCCAGCAAGACCGGCTGGCTTGTTCCGGATGTGCGCGCTGTGCAAATACAGTCTCTACATAGTCATGGATAACCTGGTCTTTTGATTTTGCCCAGGCTAAAAAGTCTGTCATATTCCATCCTTGCATGAATACATGGTTATCAGGCATATGGCTGGTATTAGTAGTAAAGCATGCACTTTTTTTGCTTCTGGGATGTGAAGCTATTCTAGAACCGGAAGAATAGACTTCAAGGAGTGTTTCGTTGTAACGGAGCTCTACTTTTACCGATATATTGATGAGGAACACTGTAATAGTGCTTGTCTTCGCCGATGAACACATGGTAGTTCTTCTGGACCGTAGCCTGTTTATAGGTGATTAAAGTGAAAGCTTGGGCGGGTAATGGGGAAAGTAGCAGCTGTTCCTGTTCCAGGAACAGTTCGGTGCGGCTGGTTTCCCTTTGCTGATACATTCTTTGGTTATAAAGTTCCAATAATCGCTTGATGGCCGCATTGAGTGTATGCAAGTCAAAGAACACCTGATTTTTTAAAGCAAAACAGATCCGCTGATAGACTAGTCTGACCGCATTTTCTACTAATGCCTTATCCTTTGGTTTTCGTGCACGGGTGGCTAACACCGCAGTACCGTAATGAAGGGCAAAGGCTTTAAAGTCTTTATTGAGTTCCGGTTCATACCGGTGAGCCTGTGTGACTGCCGATTTCAGGTTATCTGTAACGATCAGTTTGGGTACACCACCGATAAATTCAAGGCTTCGCCGCATAATATTCAGAAATGACGCTTTCTGCTGGCTTTCACTGGCCTCCACAAAAGTGTAACCGCTACCAGCAAGAATAACAACAAAAAGCTCTACGGGTCGTGTTACGCCTGTTTCCCGGTCGGTGAGAATTAGCCTATCACCAGCATAGTCGATCAGTAATTTCCCTCCCATAATCTGTTCCATATGAAAGGATGCCTGCTGAATGGCAAATGCCTTTTGTATCTGCTCCTTAAACTGAGTGTAGCCATATCCATCAGGATATTTCATTCGGTATTCTTCCCAGATGTTTAAATAGGTGAATCCTGATTGCTTAAGGGCTTTTTTGTAAGTGGGAACCAGCGCCTGTAAATCCAGATAGGCCTGTGGCGTATTGAATACTTTCGCTTCAGGCAAGATAGAAACCAGTGATTCTTCATCGAGACGGCTTAACACTGAGAAATCTTTGACCGAGCCAACTAGGTTCAGGACATACTCATTAACAGTTTTGCGGTTTATCCCTAATAGTCTGGCGATCGAACGGTTACTTTCACCACGGGCTTTTAATTGAATAATACGTTGAATATCTAACATGTCTTTTCGGTGGCCGGCCATATTCTACAGAGTTGTTTGCTGTAAAATACTGCTTTGTTTAAATTGGCCCGGTATCACCGATAGGACTGGCCCAGTATCACCGATACAGGCGGCCCGTTATAGACTGATATATGCAATCAGATAACAACCGCTCCCCGAAATGGATGTTAGGGGTTGAATTTGGGAAATGCATCTAATCAAAGAAATTCCGCTCACGTCAATTTTCAACATAGTTGGAAAATTTCTGTCCTGTCTAGCTTTGGGAATAAAGCATGATTTCAATTTTATGTGACTTGTTTGGAAAAAAATATCCATTCAATGCCAGACGGAGTACAGCTGGATTTTCGTTAAGCTGTTCCACCAAGCGTTCCATTCGGTCAACCTCATTGAGTTGATTGGTAATTATGACCTGCTCAGTATTCGCAGCAGTAACTGTCAATTTTAGATTGAACGAAAATAGATTTTCAAAATCATCGGATTCAATTAAAAAGAGATACTGCTTCCCACTGGCAACATCACTTTGGGAAACAAAGGTGGCAACAGCTTGCCTGGTTATGAAGCCGAACAGGAAAGATATCCTGTCAGCTAGAATCGTAAATCCCAACTTAACATTCAGTGAACGGAACAGATCAAAGAAGAAATCACTGATAATTGTGTAATAGGGTGAAATGAACTTTGAGCGGACACGCAACACACGCGACAGTTCCTCCGGAATTAGCTCCAAAACCAGTCCGCCATCACTACTGGCAACCAAATCATCCAATTTTTGGTTTAGTTTAATTGTAAACTCAGCACCGTTATGCATGATCCTGTTCCGTAAGAATTGCAGTCCTTGCAGTTTATTCATTTTTGGCTCGACCGAGGTTATGTCAATATCCGCAACAAGCGAGATATATTCCATGATCGACTTCAGGTAATCCGTTTTTTCAAAGCGCTCCACAGTAAATCTTAGACCAAACGTACTATGCAGATGATCACAAAGGCGGCGAAGTTCAGTTTCCAGCAGGGCGTAAAGCGTAACCAACGAAGATTTGTTATAATGATCGGCAATTTCCAAAAAACTGGCCTTCAGGTCTTCTTCCCCAATGGTATAATGGTGCTCGATTTCCTGGGTGCCCGACTCGTGGGTTGCATTGCCATGTTTATCATCCTCACTTCCGCCGGTTTCCTCGTAAACACGTTTGTAGACGAGGTTTGCCTCCTCCATGGCAGCTTTAAATTCTGCCCGCTGAATTGCCAGTTTTCCATCGGCTTCTGATTGATAAAGCTGGGTGGTAGTTTCAGCGTGCTGTTTATACATCGCAATCTTGCCCTGAACCTGAATGAAAAATGTTTCCAGGATTGTCAATTGAGGCGGGTCAAGAAAATACAGAGTGAATCCAAAGTCAAATGCCATGCGCGTAAATTTGTTTCAAAGCTAAAACAATCCATAGCTTTTAAATGAAATTCCCGTTTAATTCCCGGATTTTCGAATCAATCATGAAGTCCTACTAACTATAGAACTATCCCTTTAGCAGGAGACCTTATATTTTTTGCAAGCATGAAACTGATGAATTAATTATAATCGTCAGGTGCCTCTCCGCCCTGTTCATAAATATCGTTTGCAACGCCCGAGTCTCGTATTACCTTTTGGCCTAGCTTCACTTTCTCTTTTTCACTTACAGCGGGCAAAACAAAGTCAGAAGGGATGATCATTTTCCCAACAATATGTTCTCGAGGAATATCCACCTGTGATAGGAGCACGAACAATAAATTTGACTTGAAACAGGCTGCTAATTCAGGGGTAATGCTCACCGCATAGACAACTCCCGGAGCTTGGCGATACCCCTCACACTCCAAAATGATTGAACTGCAGTTTTCGATATGAGCATCATCAGAAGCATTCCCCATTGCTTCCAGTTTATTTTTCACTTCCAAAGCAGTTTCAGCAATAAATTGTATGATCTGACCACCTACCAACGGCAGACTGGCGTACCTTGCAGCGGTATAGCTCAAGGGAGAAAAACTGTTGGTCGTAATCTTTTGAAGGTAATGGTCTAACCTCCCAGGGGCATTCAGACTGGCCTGTAAGAAACAATTGGCATTATGGTTCGAGATCTCTCCAAGAATTCCCAGCGACTCCACTAGTAACTCAACCTTTGCCCGGTCTACAGGCAAGTGACCTACCGAAAACCCATTAGTTTCGATGCCCTCGCTGTAGGCAAGCGAAGTCCCGTGGTAGACCACATCGGTACGAGAGGAAATCTCCAATGGAAAAAGGTCAAATGAACCAATTACGGCTGGCACTTGAAAAACAGGGATTGGGGTGTTTGCTATTGACATATTCATTTTGTAAAAATGTTTCATTTGGAAAGGATGTAATATAGGCAAGTTTAATCGACTAGATCGCCTCCAACAGGTTTCCTTTAGCGATGTGCTTGGAAAGGTACGCTGGCTTTTTTCACAGATCGGCCAATATCTGTCCATAAGTAAACAATTTTTTTCTCTGGATACTTGACCGGATCAATTAGCGGTCTGGTTGTAGCTTGGGCGCGTCATTTTGTTTACCACTTTCAATCCACTCCAATGGAATAAGCTTTTTTCCATTTCGCCAGACATCAACTTCGTGAATCAGGTCAATTTCGCCATAAATTATGTCATCAGCATGATCTAGGATAATCGCCTGCCACTTACCATTGGATGATGTCTTGATTGAGTTTGAAATGGTTTTAAAAATATTTTTAACGGCAGTGACGTCCTCGTCGTCCTCGAATTTCACATCTATACCTTCACCTTCCACTGGTGCCTTTTTTAATTTTGGAAAATAGACTTGACTAGGCTGGTCAAAAATTACAAAACTTGGAACCGATGAATTCCTCAATTCCAGGAAGAATTCCTGTAATGCGCACATCAATGCTATATGAAATGAGACCCAGTTCGATGCACTTCCTACCTGACCCAAGTAATGCCAGTGGCTATCGTTGCTCAATACAGAAATATTTAAATCTTTGATGTCAAATCTGGGTGCAACTTCCTTATACTTATCTTCAACATCTAAAGTCTTAAGATGGGAAAGGATTTTAGCTGCGATTTTTGCTGTCGCACCGTTGATTCTGTTATAAACTCCATTTGCATCGACCACTTTGTTTAAGCGTTTCAGTTCCTCCTCTAAAACCTTGATCTGATCTTGATATTCACCTCCATCACTTAATTTATCAAAAAATTGTAAGTGTGCCTGTAGATGGCCTAAAAAGAGAAACATATTTTTCCTTTTCTGCATTTCCTGCTGGACTTTCTGGTCTTTCGCAGCAATATTATCAATCCTCCCCTGTAATTCTTGTTTTTCTTCCAGATACAGTGCAAGCTGTGCTTTAATCTTTTCTTCCTCGCGTGCAAATGATGCCGGAACCTCAGCAAGGGTTTTAGATTCAGATTCCAAGGCTTTAAATGCGGTCGATATTTTGGTAATTTCTTCTACTTTTTTCGGATGATCGTGACTTCCGCAGGATGGACATTCCTGACCATCAGATTGCATGTCAAGAAGCCATTGAGAAATATGCAGCCGATCCTGTCTTCTGCGGACAGAATTACCATAGTCCTTCAACCCGCTTTTTAATTCGTTCAAATCAGACAATCTTTTTTTCGCCTGCCCAATGTTCAAACTTAGCTTTCCTTCTAAAGCGTCCAGCTCCATGACCTCTTTCGACGATTCTTCAATGTTTTCGATAGTGGTTTGTGAATAATCCGGTATGTTCTCCAGCAAAGTTCTGGCTATTTCCAATAGCATTTCCGGATTAGGGTCACTCAAACCAGCCTTGTCTATAAGACCGTATTCCTGTGCGATTCTTAGGTGTCCTTGCATATTTTCTACCCAGGAGTTGGACACTGATTTAGCACGTTCAAAATCCCGACGTAACCGACTTAACTGCTTTTCTATTTCCTGTACTCTATTTCTAGCTGTAAGGATATCCATGTTTTCAGCACCTATGATGAATGGGAACCAATTTCTTAATTTTTCCCGATGCTCATGTGAGTGTGTTTTATAAAACAGGATATTTTGATTTGCAACAATGTCCTGACTTTGAAATACGAAGGCCATTAAGTCTCTAAAACTCAATCTGGCCTGATAACCCCGGTTATCTTCGCTTCCAAGCCCCTGAAAGGGTACCCCTGATAATCCGTTTAGAAAATTTTTGATCCCGTCAAGTTTTTCATTAGGCTGAAAGATTGTTACAGGAGGAACGAGGTTTGAACCTCGCATGAGGAAAAAGTTATTCGAAGATGTAGTACCAACCGGTACTTCTCTTCCTATCAGAATTTCTTCAGCCGACGTTTTTATAACTATTCCATACCACACTGCATAGTCCCTGATGGTATCAATAGGTATTGAGCAATCAAATGAACCAAGACAATAATCTATGATTGGAATAATGGCAGACTTACCCGTTCTGGATGCGCCTGTGATTACATTCACTTTCCCTGGTTCAAATGGGACTATTTGTGGTAAAAACATTTGATTTTTAGGCCAGATAATCAGTTTTAATATTTGAAATTGCATCAGAGTAGGATTTTAAAATAAGCGGTAATTGTTGTGAGGTCGTGTTCTGAAAACCATTTGCCCAATATTTCAGCCTTTTCCCCGTCTCTTTTAATTGATGGTTTGGGAGCATTACCATGTTTAGGTTGATTTTCCTGTTTTTTATAATATAGTTTTCCTGTGTTAACGTCCCAGAACAATAAGCCATTGGCTACTGCAATATCTATTGATGACCAGGTATAATGCATCTTTTCTTTTATGCGCTCATGGATTCCTAACAGTAAGTCGGATGTTTTATTATCTTCGAAACTTCTGATGTATGATTGCAGGTTTTCTCTTTTGTTGCTGATGGGTACTTTTAAATTTTCGCTTGTTAGTATTGCCGATGCTATAAAGTGATGTAGCGCAATTGGAGCGTCACCAGATTTATGGCCATTTGTATAGCCTTCAGTAAATTTCCATAAAAGATATGCACCCAAAGCAGGGGTATTGAATAACTTGACTTCTTCAACGATTTCACCCATATTCTATTTTTTCTGTTTTTTAAATGAACTTTCCCATTCTGGATGCCAGCCCAATTCCGTGGTGTTTGCCAGCGCATGATAAGTGCCTGCAATAGTTGCCGATGGAGGACTTTGATCTTTGATAGTTTCCTGCCGGGATCTACATTCGGTATACAGGAGCATCCCCCTTTGACATGAATCATTGGCACTATGGACGATTTGAATTCTAGTTTTACTGTTTTCCCAAAAATCAGTTAGCTTGGCTTCAAAATCGATTGCTGTAGGTTCGTCTATTAGCTCTTTCTCAATCCAGTTATACCTATTCACTTTTGCCTTTAGATAATCCGTAACTGCATGCTGTATTAAATCGTCATCTGCTTTTATTTCTTCCAGCTGTTTAATATAGACGGGCCGTTCTTTTAAATGTTTTTTAATCTCCTTTGCATCGGGTGGATAGGTTAAGGTAAAGTCAATAAGTTCCCTTTTACGTGCCCTTTCGAAAAGCGGTTGAAATTGTTTGTCAAACTCCGCCCAGCTTATTATTGCATCTTCCTTTTTTGCGAGTCTCTCCAGAACTGTTGTCTGTAGCCATCCAGCAAGGTTGTCATGAATGAAATCAATCTGCGTTTCGTGTATATGCTTTTTTCTAATTTCTGTTTTTACCGCTTCAGAGCCTCCTCCGGCACATATTTGTAATTCGAAATTGCAAATAACATCTATTAAAGTTTCTTCATTTTGGTTTACCAAAAAATCGTAATAAGGCCAAATTTCATGGTTAGAGTCTAACTTTTTAAGTTTTTTCTTTGCTTTGTCAATTACATCTTTTGCGACAGCGGGAGAAGTGGCTTTATCAAACGTATTAACAATGGCACTTCTACCTTTCTTGTTAACATATAATACAAACTTGGTATTAAATGCGTCAATTTTTTTGTCCTTGATCAATCCAACCCAGTTGTAAAATGTTTTCCATAGGTCTGTTGATAAATCAGTTACAGGATTACTAACCTGCGAGGATTTGTCTTCTTCGGTTATCAAAGATTTATCAGCTGCTAATGTTGCAACATCTCCCAAGACTTCTATGGCAACCTTATCATCTGGTTCACAGCGTAACAGGTGGTAGAGGGCGCGAGGAAATTGCAAACCGTACCCTAAAACCTGACCCGGAGCGTGTATTCCCATAGTGTTTATATTTTGTTAATTCAAAAGTATAATATTTTCTTCCTAAAAGTATATTTCCCTATAATGTTTAGTTCATTTAATTGAATTTGCAAACCCTAACTTTCAGGAACCTCGTACAGAGTTTACCATCATCGCCGCTCGTTGTGTGGCGTAAGATAGTTCTGGAGATGTAAACAATGCATTTATGGATGAGTTGACCACATTATCCCCAGTCCAAGTTACCCCGAACTATTTGTTACCAGAATTACAGAGGCTTATACCAATCAGTTATAATGATGTCCACAAAAAAAAAAGGCTGTTAACTTATTCAACTTCAATGCTCGATGACGAGGTGCTCACTACTGCTTTAATGGAGATTAGAATTTACCCCTACCCTTTTAGCAGAGTCTTCTATTGAATACTTATTAAGTATTTTCCAATGATTAATTTTGCTGCCCGATCATCATGTCAAAATGTTGATCATGTTTAGTATGAATGAATATACTTTTGAATACGTCAAAGTACTTTTCGATGACGTCATCTTGCTTTTCAATAAACAGATCATCGGGCATTGAGTGCGACCCATCGTTTATCCAAAGCATCAAAGATCTACAAATTTCCTTTTCTTCTGGAATAGTAAACTTTTCAACAATGTTATCTTCGGAAATTCCGCCAAGTATCTTGAAATAATTTTCTAAAATCCGACGCATAGTATTTTGTATAGATATAGTTGAGCATTCTCCTCTGTTCTTTATCTCTTTCCATAACAGCTCATATGAACTTTGTATGGGGTTTATCATTAAGAAACTTTGTACACAAGTATGCTTTTGGTGCTTCCTTAGTATCCAATAATTCGTGTTTTTACATTCTTTGATTTTACTACTAATGAATGACACCTCCTTATGGAAATAAACGTTATGAGTAAGAAGAATCAATTGCTTAATATTTCCTTTGTCTGCCTTTACATCTTTGATAATCACTCTTAACAGTGAGCTAATCACAAATAATATGCTACTATCCAGGCTTGAAATGGGATCATCTACTATAAGAATTCGTTCTTCTGATATATTATCTTCGGTGACACTACCCTTAGTGAGTTGAAGAAAATATAAAAAAGTTATAAATGTAATTTCTCCTTCGCTTAACGTATTAACAGCCATTTCACCTCCCTCCCTTTGGATCTGATATTTATTTGTCTCAATATTGGAAGGGACGATCATAAAATTATTAAAACCATATGACTTAAGTGTAAGATTTATTTGGTCAACTGAAGGCTGTACACTTGTTAAATTCTTACTTCTGTTGATTATATCTGCATTAACTTCCGAATACTCTTTCAACAACTTATCTATCTTGGCTTGCATACCATCAATTCCTTTTTGTCCATTAATGCTCTTACTTAAATAGCTTTGAGTTGTAGTTGAAAAATCGTTGATCACATATTGCCAGATATTTCCTATTAATTCTGCTTTTGATTTTTCAAAATTATTGACAATAGTATTATGCTGGTTAATAGCCTTATTTGCTGCCTCAAGAACATTTATGATATTTCCTAATTGTTCCGTAGTTGATCCTATTTCAATACACCTGCTTGGCTCTTTTAACTTTGCTTTTATTAAATTATTGTGATGCTGAAATTGCGTGTCAAGTGTTTTCAAATAGGCAGAAAATAACTCTGTCTCAAGTTTCGAATTCTTGTTTGCCTTTTCATTAATTTCAATCTCATGCAGAACATTCAATAAATTTGAAGAGAAGAGGGAATAGTCTTCTTCAAGATTTTTGACTTTTTTAGTATCGGCGATAAAAGTTTCATCAAAGTAATCTTCCAGTTGCTTTCTAAATTCGAATGTGATAGTTTCCTCTTGACAAAATGGGCAAGTATGATCTCCTTGAAGGAAGCTTCTGCCATGGTTAACCCAGTCATTCATATTGAATTTCTGAATTAGATTAGCAATGTTAATGTCGGACTTTCCTATGATTTTTTTTGACCAAATATCATCTTGCTCAATTTCATTGATTTTATCAAACTCAAAGATTATTAAAGTAGATTGAAGTATTGGTTTATTCCCAAAAATAGTTTGGGCATAGCCTTGAAGTTTTTCAAGGTCTAAGAGTTTACTTTTATTTTTTTGATTCTCATCAAGAAACTTGCTCTTAAAGGACTCCTTATTATTGATATAACCTCTGAACCCTTCCTTAAAATTGGGTTCATGTTTTTTATATACTGCTGCCCACACACTATCTCTAAAGTCATTGTCAAGTTCTAGCTGCGTTTCAGTCATCTTTTTTAGCGTTTCCCGTTTTGTCCCACCTTCTACTAACAACACCTTGCGTCTTGCTTTTAACTCTTCTATCTTTTCAGCTTCTTCTTTTGTTGCTTGACCAAGTGTAAAAACGCCATCAATGTTTCCTTTTCCGAAGTTACGCTCACGAAAGTCCTTATTATATATCAAAAGTTTTACTGGTTGGTCATTCACCCACGTGGTTCTGCAATCTTTATAGGATTCAGGGGCAAAAAGATACTTAGTGAAAGTGGTTTTCCCACTACCATTTGAACCATAAATAAAATTTATTTTTTTGAGATTTTTGATTTCCACACCTGTAGAATCATAAGTTGCGATATTTTTAAGATGAACACCATTAATCATTGGACATTGGGTTTAAGTCTTGTTTTAATAGACAAACTAAGAATGCAGCTTATCTGAATAAAATAATTGATTTTCTAACAACCAAACATACATATGATTAGAATGGTCTTCTTACGGTAAACCGTAAGTGTAGCCTATATAGGAGACAATCCTCAGTGTGAGTTGGGATTCAACATTTATAACGTTCCTAATTCAAAACAATAAAAATATAACAGCGCCATCACTGAGTAACCATATGTTTTAATCTAACATACATAGTCATTCGCTAAAAAAAAGTATTTATATTTGCAATACTCTGGTTAAAGTTGCCCTTTCTTCATCACCTAATTCAACAACTCCTTCTATTACTTCGAGGATATTTAGAGCGTTACCAGCGGCTATTAATAAATTTATTAGCCCTATGAGGGTCTTGCTTTGTTGAAGATTTGAGGTCAAGAAAATGCGTGGCTCCGCACAGTAAATTTCTTTTACAACATTTTCCAACTCATTAGTCTTGATTTTCAATTCTGGAAATATACCCTTTGCTTGATAGTCTTCTATCAGCCTATCGGCTTGAACATCTCTAATAAACTCTTTTTCTTTTCGGGACACTAAAACGTTAAGCATCTTTAAAAGGGTCTTAAAATAAGGGTGAGCCTGATTATTGCCAAAAGCCCCAAAGATGGGATTGTCGTCGCTTGTTTCTTGATATGAATCAAAGAAAGGGGATTCTACATAAACAGAATGATGGAATTCAATAGCCTTATTGTTAAATGAAGTATGTTTCTTTGCTTTTTCTTTTTGATTCTGACCAAGGAAATAGAAAAAATACTTATCTCCGATTTTCTGGTTCCAACGGATAAACACAATTTTAAAATTTTCTCCGCCAACTTCGTAGACTAGTTCCTCGCTATCACCAATAGAATCTTCATACGCCAGCTTCACCCCATTGATGATAATTTTGCAACCCCTGTCTCGATTTAGAAATAAAAACCATCCAAACTCACTTGATAAAAAACGGTCGAACTCTTTGTTTAACAATGATATTGACGATAGTTCAAAAAAATCATAAAAGCTCACCATCGTACCAGTCTCATTTGTTTTATTTATGATTCTGTTTTCAATTATAAAATTCTGCAGGTCTTCCTTGTTAATCATTATATCATAAGTGAGTAACTTGCCGGTAGCATCCTTAAAAGTCGTGTTCCAAATGCACTTATTAGCAAAAGTACTAAACGCATATCTACCTTTTCCTTTTCGCCCTTTTTGAAAAATTTCTTTATTAAATGGGTCACGTTTATTTGAATCTAGGAAGTTTCCAAAGCTATCATCAATAGTTTCTATATTAACGCCCTTACCGTTATCGCTGATTGAAAACGACTCTAAACGTCCCAATTCATTAGATTCAAAGTTCAAATGTATTTTTGTTGCATGTGCATCAAAACCATTCCAAATATATTCCGCCAAGGCTTTCTTGTAATCTGTTGGCAATCCGCTCTGTTCGATGCTCTTTGCTGTTATTTTTGAAGTGTGCTTTTCCATTGATTTATTAACTCCTGCTAATATGATTAGTAATTATGTTTATTCTGCTTTATTTATTTAACATAAACTCACCTAGATTTAGTTCATTTTTTTGATGGTTAATTAATGTTTTGCTAGGGGGGGTATATCCACCATTGGCTTCAAAAGCTAAATCACCATCTATTGAAACCCTTATTTAATTGACTTTCTAACTTTTTCTTTCTAAAATCAATTCGATATTTTCAAAAATTCTCCGTCTATCAACACCACCCTTTTCTCTACTGCATGTTCAATAGCTGCAGATAGAAATTTTCTCAAGTCCTCAGTTACTCTTGCAAAGCCAAACAACTTTGCCACCATCGGTATAGCTGCAATTTCCCGCATAGTAATTTGCATTTATAGTAAAAATGGAAAGACAAGAAAACTTGGACCGCATAACCTTGTGATGGAAAAATATAAATCCATCATAAACCTGATTTGCAGTTGAAATTAATATGTTAACTGAGAATATGAATGAGAGGTTAATTAACATATTCAATATTACAATAATTTTATTATAACTCAAATATCAGATATGGTAATTTATATACTAGTGATCGCCTCCATTTTGATTACCTCCTATTAAGAGGATTATTAGATACTCGTATTGAGTCTGCATGCCGGTAAGAGAAAAATTTGCTAGGCTAGATGTATAAGCGGGAATCCCACCGGTCTCATTGCTGCTATGAAACCTTAATGAAGGTTGAATTTAACTCAGCTGGTGTTCTGTAATTATTTTAACTATATCGTTCTTGAGATCGGGAAGTTTAGATGTAATGATGTCCCATACAATATCATAATCTATTCCGAAATAAACGTGAATGAGACGATTCCTAGTTCCTGCCATTTTTTTCCATTCAACATGAGGATACAAAGATTTGAAATCAGGATCAATTTTATGACTAGCTTCACCTATGATTTCAAGGCTTCTTATTAATGCCCTTGAAAGAATAGGATCATTAACTACATCTTCTTTATTTCTGCCAGCTGTAGAATCAAGTAGAAAGATGGTTTCTTCTAAAATATGTTTTAATAACGTTATATTAGAAGGGAACATGCTCGGCTTGAGATAAAATATATGGGCCAATGTGTTTACTTAGAGATTGCGGGGTTATTATTTCGACTTTTCGACCTAGCAAATCTTCTAGAAAGAATGATAACTCTATGAAATTATCGTAACTCTTTTGTTGTGGATCGAATTCTACTAAAAGATCAACATCACTATCCGCATGAAATCTACCAGTAATGAAAGATCCAAACAAGCTTAGATTCAAAACACCAAACGACTTTAACTTTTTACCATTGGCTTTAAGTAAAACCAATAATGATTGCTTATTTTGAACTGGCTTTTGCATAATCAAATATAATCATAATTTCAAACCTAAATTAAGCCAATATTTAAGGAGCCTAGCTACTGTATTCAACATCCATGGTAGTAATTATAGATTAATCGTGGATATTGAGTATCGACTAAAAATCGTATTTATTGTTTGGTTTGGATCGCATAATCAATATGATAAAATAAATGCTAAAACAATTAGTTATGTTAAAACCAATTAGAACGGAGAAAGAATACGATGATGCGCTGGCTCGGGTTTATGAGTTGATGCAAACTGATATCGTAGAGCGTTCGGCTATTTCAGATGAATTAGAAGTCTTAAGCTTATTAATTAAAGAATATGAATTAATACACTATCCTCTTTCTTATCCAAATCCAATAGAAGCTATAAAATTTCGAATGGAACAAATGAACTTATCTGAAAATGAACTAAGTGAGTTGCTCGGTACACGTTCAAGGAAATCTGAAATCCTATTATTTGTTTTTCTTACATTTATCACTACAGTATTTAACCTCGTCCCAATGCTTCTCCCATTTTTTGCGCCAAGTAAAATTCCTATTGCAAACCACGCAAATTTTAGATGGTAAATTTTGTTTTTTCACATTATTCATCAGTTTGTTTTACTATTCAATTGTTCTAAAAAATTTTCAGCATGGATCAGATGAAGATCCTACTTTTCGATCGGCATCTTATCATACATATTTACCAGCATACCTAACCGAGGGTTCTTTAAAAAGAAGCTACGATTTACGTGCATAAACCGCCAAAATAACCCGTCCCATACAGACTGCCATTCCCCCTTTTCATAATCACTCATTTTCATGAAGTAGTAAAAATTAGACTTTATTAAATATTTGCAGTTCAATTAACCATGCTCTGCCGTCTTAATTATAGCTTCGGCAGCGAGTCTGCCACTTTTCATGGCTGCATCGATTGAGCCATTCATTAATAATCTCCGCAAACAAAGCACTGGTCATTTAATCTCAGAAGATGATGTCCTGGCTGATTAGTAACCTGATCATCATTAGGTAGCGCATAACTGATATGGTACGTTTTAAGATGCTTCCAGTTGAGGGCATCAGGATACCAAAATTTCATTTCTGCTATCACACTATCCTGAAGTTGAGTTTGATTCGCCTGAAAATGATTACCAATAAGAGATACTGATATTAAAGCCTTGCCGTTACTGGAATACGCTGGGGATATCTGATCCATGACAGCAATATTATTAATCAATTTTCCGGATAAAGTGTTCAAAGCAATCAGCGGCACGGTAAACGGCTTTTTATCAGCTGTAAAGTACATATTAGTAACTGAGTGGTATGATTTTACCACTCGCTGCTGAAAAGGAGCTGGCATTTGAATAGGATTTGTGGCAATAAGGATATATTTAGCCTTGTAAACTGATTTTGTAGACGTGATCACATTACCGCCATCAATAGTTTCTACTTTTTCATTAAAAACTAATTCATCAGCAGAAAGACTCTGCGCCAGTTGTAAAGGAATCATTCCCATT
The DNA here is from genome assembly GCF_015752175.1 of Pedobacter sp. CAN_A7. Lineage (NCBI taxonomy): Bacteria > Pseudomonadati > Bacteroidota > Sphingobacteriia > Sphingobacteriales > Sphingobacteriaceae > Pedobacter > Pedobacter sp. CAN_A7. The sequence goes on from NZ_JADOUW010000001.1 coordinate 378,343, forward strand.
CCATTAGCTGGAATGGCGGCATCTCCTTCGCTAAACATTTTAAATACAAATTCAAACATGCGGCTTGATGTGCTCAACTGATCTTCAAGAAAAATACCCGTCAAAAAAGGCTTGAAAAACTGACTGATCATCGTTTCGCTAAACCCCTCTTTTTTTAAATAGTCAATAGTGCTGATCTCCTTTTCTGAAAATATATGTTGTATGGTCTTGCGGCTAAGTTTCAGTTTTAGCCTCAGCATCTTAAATTTATCAGCTAATGTACCTGCAGAAGAAAAAAGTGTGCTTATCAATGCGCGTGGTTGGCGCAGCGGATCGCCAATCTTGGAGATTCCCTTTTTATTTAAAATCAAAGCACCCGGGTCAAACTTGCAAAGCGCTAACGCTTCATAATTTAAAAAGCGTTTTGCTTCTGGATAGGCAGCCAATAAAACCTGAAAGCCACGATCAAGAAGAAAACCATTTACTTCATCTGTCTGTACTCTGCCACCTACCGCGTTAGAAGATTCAATAACAAGCACTGATTTACCCGCTTCCTTTAAAACTTTAGCAGCTGTTAAACCAGCTAAACCCGCACCAATGATAATCACATCTTTTTCCATATTTAATGTCAAGAATTAACAAGATTATTTATTTAATGAGGCTCAACTCCTGGCTTAGCATAAGCCAAACGGCCAACAGCCTGCGGCAAAAAATAAGCATCCAAACCGGCTACAGTCATGGTCTTTGCTTTCACATGGTCAACAGTACCATCCTCTGCGATCAAATCATCATCAGCTAAGATTTGAACGATTTCTCCGATCAGAATAGTGGTGCCATTAATTTCTACATCAATAATTTCCCTTAGCTCCAGTCCGATACAAATGGAGGATTGCTTAACAAAAGGTGCCTTAAAACGATCAACATATAACTCTTGAAATCCACACGTATCAAACTCTGATACATTAGATGGGTAGTAGGCGCTGGTTTGGTGCGCCTGCTTGTACCATTCAGGCAATACATTATTTAAAGTGTACTGGCCGGTGGTTTTAATATTTGAAAGCGTGCTATTCTGCTCACGTTCTGGTCTTATCACAATACCCAAAAGCGGTAGATTAGCGCCCAAATGAAAAGCCGAACTAATCACGCATAAATTAGTAATCCCTTCACTGCTGACAGTTCCTAAAAGATTCAGGGACTTATAACCAACTAAACTATTAATCAGACTAATCCTGTACTGTTTTTCTAACTGGTAGATCTGCTCACTCTTAATATTTATCATATTAACTTGTTTTTAGCTTTCCCAATCCGCCATCCACACCAATGACTTGCCCGGTTATCCAGTTGCTTTCATCCGAGAGTAAAAAAGCAATCAAACTACTGATATCTTCTGGTTGTCCTACCTTTGATAAAGGGTGTCTATTCGCAGAGGCTTCACGTTTTTCAGCAGAGTTCAATAGATTTTTAGCCAGTGGCGTATCAGTAAGCGACGGAGCTACCACATTTACCCGTATTTGCTGGGCAGCAAATTCCGCTGCCAATGATAATCCCAGACCCTCTACACCGCTTTTGCTGTAGCGACACTGGCATGATAAGGCATTCCGGTCTTAGCAGCAACAGAACTAATCAAAACTATAGATGATGCAGGAGCATTTTTCAAATGTTTAACAGATTGCTGAATAGTGCGTGCAGCACCCAAAACGTTTACGCTATAGTCGTTTAAAAAATCTTCTTCAGTAAGCCTATGGAAAGGCTTAAGGGTAATGCTCCCCACTGAATACACCAAACCATGTAATTGTTCAGGAAGAAAGTCTGCCATGGCACTCAGATCATCAAGAACATCCAAACACAGGTGCCTAATACCCTTAGGCCAATCTGGATGCTCAGTTCTTGATATATTATATACAGTTGCACCATTTAAAGCCAGCGACCTTACCAGAGAAAGCCCTATACCCGAACTTCCACCGACTACTAATATGTTTTTACCTTCAAAATTCATCCTCTTAATTATCTGAAAAATCTAATGCTACAATTCAAGGCTATAAAAATAGGAGTTAACAGCGCTAATTAACTTCAACATTAGTACATAAAAGTATTTATTTAGTTTTAAATAATAAAGATTTTTATAATTATAGTATGTTTCTGCACTAATTTAATCCAATTAATCATGAACTATCAGCTCATAAAAGAAAAATTAATATAACTATCGCAAACTTTTGTGTGCTGCTTTTCGTTGCTCCCATAAGCTACATCGTTATGAAAATATCAAACCTTCTAATCCCCTTTTGCTTTTTGATAGTAGTGCATACCACCTCTGCCCAGGAGCAGTCACCCTACACTTTCAAAAAGCCTTCGGCCAATGGTACCGGTAAGGTTTACATGGGCAGGGAGATTGCACAGGTAATGAGTTTTGATGGCGTGGAATGGCTGGAACGCAACAGCCGAATGCGGGAAGAAAATATTACCCTGGCTTTGGCTTCCCTGCCGCTGAAAAGCAACAGTGTTGTTGCCGATGTTGGCGCGGGATCTGGATTTTACACTTTTCGGGTTGCCCGACGCATTTCAGAGGGTAAAGTCTACGCGGTAGAGATCCAGGATCACGCTATTGCCTACCTGAAGAAAAAGGCAGTTGACGACCGCCTGGACAACGTGAAAGTAATTAAGGGTACCGAAATCACACCCAATCTACCGGCCAACTCCATTGACTTAGCCTTTATGGTTGATGTTTACCATGAACTACAACACCCAAAAGCTTATCTGGAGGCCCTGAGCAGGGCACTTAAACCCAATGGACAGCTGCTGCTACTGGAGTACAAGGAGGAAGACCCTACGGTAGGCATTAAACCTGAACACAAGATGAGTGTAAGGCAGGTAAAAAAAGAACTTGAGGCTAGTGGCTTTAAGCTGGTTAGGAACGGCACATTTTTACCGCTGCAACATTTTCTACTGTTTGAGAAAACAGGCAATTATACGCAGTCGCCTTTAAGCAATCCATGAATTCTCAACTTTGCTGATTACCCACTTATTATTTATTTTTTTAATAGTGACGACATAACCTAAGCCACATCTAGTTCCGCAATAATAACTTACATTTAAAGTTCCATTTATTTTGCTGACATCAAAATTTATATTAGAAAAAACCAAAGCTCCTGCAAATTTAGGATACTTAGCAGCCCAATTTTTATAGTTTTCATCTGCTGGTAATTCGGAAAGGTGTTTGAATTTAAATTTTGGACTATTATAATTTTGTAGTTCTGTTTTGTCATTTATTAAGCCGCCGGTTCCAATAGCGATAATGAGATTTAAGCTGTCTTTTATAAAAACTTCCGCTTTAGCTTTACGTTTAAGATCTCTTTCACGTTGGCCAATTAGACTTCGTCCAATCCATTTTCCATTTTTGTCATAAATTCTTTCCCCCATTTCCGGAACAATTGTTAATATTCTATAATCCTGATAGGTCGAATCAACAACCTTTAAAATTATTTCGGAAAAAACGTTTTGTTCAAACTGCTCATCGGTAATCTTTTTTTCGCAACTAAAGAGAATGAATACAACTATTAAAAATACGAAGCTTACTCGACTCATGATTAAGGATTAATGATATATACCCCATGATGCGATTTTACCGTACTTTACATAAAATTCATTATTGAAAGTTAAACGAGATTGATTTTCAGTGTTTTGGAATCCTTATTTTCTAATCGATGATCATGAATATATCTTAAGCACTACTGACTTAATGATATATTCGTGATCAGTGTTGTTTTATTTAGTCTGTGTAGGGCGAACCTCAATTTTACTCGGCAGTACATTTGGATTCATTTTCAGCAAACCAACAATCATTTCACCAATATCTGATGGTTGAATTTTCCATGAATCGGCTTCACTTGGTTGGTGATCATTGAAATGAGAGGTTACCGAACCCGGCATAATGGTAGTTGACTTTATTCCATATTCCCTTAAATCCAGCATCGCAGCCTGGGTGAAACCCACAACACCAAATTTTGAAGCATTATAACCAGATCCGCCTGCGAAAAAGTTAGTACCGGCCAGACTAGCAATAGTGATATAATAACCTTTATTCGATTTGAGTTGCTCCACCCCTGCTTTAAGCGTATGAAACACACCGGTAAGATTGGTAGCTATCATTGCATTCCAATCCTCCAGACTCAACTGATCAACAGGCCCAAATTTTCCTACTCCCGCATTGGCAATGAGTATGTCAAGCCGACCAAACTTTTCTACGATCTGTTCCACCGCGCGTACCTCATCATCGTAATTTGATACATCAGATGCGATAGCAATGACGTTATCTGAGCCAAGTTCTTCCGCTGCCTTTTGCACATCTTCCAGCTTTCGGCCCGAAATGGCTACCTTTAATCCGGCTTCGATCAATGCTTTGGCAATGCCAAATCCGATACCTTTTGTTCCGCCAGTAACGTAAGCTACTTTGTTGTTTAAATCTTGCATATATAAATTGATTTATAGACTGTAAAGTAACCACCCTCAAAACATGCTCCAAAACCGTTTAGGTATTATGTTTAGCAATCCAAAATGATGTGAACAATTTTCCTATTTTAGGGCATGGAAATACCTCTGGAAAAACTAACGTATCCGATTGGTCGCTTTTCTGCAGCGGATAGCTATAACGAAAGCAATCTTATTACTTGGATTCGTAGCATTAAAACCGTACCGCTATTATTCGATAGGTGTATCGAGAATTTAGACGAAGCGCAGTTAAAAGTCCCCTACCGGCCGCAGGGCTGGAATATTGCCCAGGTGATACATCATGTGGCCGACAGCCATATGAATGCTTACATCAGGTTGAAGCTGGCCCTGACCGAAGACAAACCTAGTATTAGTCCATACAACGAGAAACTTTGGGCTGAGCTTCCAGACGTTGCCATGGTACCGCTCAATATGTCGGTTACGCTACTCCATGCGCTGCACGCCAGATGGTCGACGCTGTTAGAGAATTTAACGGAAGAAGACTGGAAAAGAAGCTATTACCATCCGGAAAATAAAGAGTACGTGCAGGTATGGCAAATGACGCAACATTACGCGTGGCACGGAACACACCATGCGCAGCAAATTATCTCGTTAAGAAGGAGAATGGGATGGTAAGGGAATGGTGTTACTAATGTAATTGCTAATAGACAAGTATGGGAACTATACTAACAGAACGCGATATCCTTGAGCAGGAAAGCAAACTCTACAACGCCATTAAACAAAGTGACATCGGTGCGCTTGATGAATTATTGCATCAAGATTTGTTGTTTATCATCCCGTCTGGCGAAGTCATCACCAAAGAAATCGATTTGAATTCCTATCGTGACGGGTCACTCAAGATTGACGAATTGCTACCAAATGTTGAGCACCTGAACATCATTGATGATCTGGCAGTCATTACCTTAACAATGGACTTAAAGGGAAAATTCAATAATGTGCCCTTTGAAGTCACCTATCGTTACATCCGCTTTTGGAAAAAATTCGCCGAAGGCATTAAAGTAGTTGGCGGAAGCGGAATGGCTTAAAATAATTTTTCGGTCTTTTCTAGAAACTTGTTTACGGCTTCTTTGATATCAATACCCGACCTTTCGGCGAGAACAACCAACCACCAGATATTTTCGCCCAGTTTATGTTCTAATTCTTCCTCAGCACCTGCTTTGGGCCAGCGTTGCTGTTGCGACATGATGTTGCGTCCAACCAAACCTGCATCGGTAAGATAAGCCAAGGCATCTTCTTCCACCGTCCATTCGCTTCCGTGGTGCTGCATCTCCAGCTCGTGGTATTTTTTTCTAAGCTCAAGTGAGCGACGAATGATCTCGTCAAAATTTTCTTTACTCATTATTATTCCTTTTATTAGTGAATCAAGTCTGCCTTTACGAATGCTATTTTGCCGTCTTTGAATGTAAAATCAAAAGTACCACCAATTTTTCCTTCCGGAAAGTCACCGGTAAATTCTACTTCCAGATGGGCGTTTTCTTCATCTACAATTTTAAGTGCAGTCTGTGCTGTACGAGTCTGATAGCCTATAAAGTAGTTGTCAAAATACTGTTTTATACCACTATGCCCTTCAAACTTTCTTCCTACAGAAGGGTCGTCTAAAATAGCATCTTGTAAGTAAAGTCCGAGATACTTTTCTGTATCGAATGCATTGCTGGCAGCAATCCACTTCGTAATAAAACCTTGTATATTCATTTTCTTTAGTTTATACCTACTTGTGGCATGTGTTATCATTATGATTTGTTGTTGCAAGGTGCACAAACATATAGCTTTAAAATTCGTCAGAATGGGATTTTATGTTGCCATTTTGACGAATTGTTATTTGCTCCTGTTTAGACCATGTCAAACAAATAGGTGTCTGGAATATCTTTTAAGATGTCCTCCCTATAGGCAGAGCCAGGTGATTGATAGCCCACTTTGAAGTCTCCGTTTAAGATGCGATGCGCTACTGCCACTACGGAAAGTGGCGTAAGGTCGTATCCTGAAGGGGCATCAACATAAGCGCTTACCACCTGACCATTTCTACCGGTAATCTCTGCCGAAATACCATTTCTGCCTGCTGCCCTTTCCTCTTTTGTGGGCCCTTCGGGCAGGTGTTCCACTGTCGTGCCTTGATTCAATTCAATGGCGGGCAGTTTTAAAGAGAAAAATTCCTCAATATTTGGAATGCCTGTAGATTTATAACTCAAAATTATACCCCCTAAAGGGGTTGGCATGCATTCCACTTCCTCTTTACCAAACGCAAAGGTTTTTGACTTTGGAGCTGGCTGGTTAATGATATCACCATTTTTGCGAACTAAGATACCTAAGTTTGCGATGTTTTTACTACTCAATACCGAACCCCTGGAGAACCCGCCATAATGACGAAACCCTATTTTCAGATATTCTGGTTCAGCCACCATTTTTGAAAGATGCACGACCAATGCATCATAACTTACAAAAAGTCCTGCACCAGAGATCAGCTGAATTCCTGCTTCCCGAGCTTCCTTGTCGAGAGATTCCGCTAACCTATAGGTATCCATTTCGGCACTGATGTCAAGATAATGCACACCTGCCTTTAAACAAGCTTTCATCGCCTGTGCGGCAGTGAACTGAAATGGACCTGCCGCATTGATTAATACTTTTATATTTGTCAGTGCTTTTGGCCAGGCGCTCTCGGTATTCACGTCAAATACGTGATAAGCTATTTCAAATTCGGCTGCCAATTGCCTGGTTTTATGGGGATCCCTTCCGGCAATCTCAAAATCAAGGTGAAGCGCTTTCGCCCTGGCTACAATGATTTTTCCTGTATATCCGGTAGCGCCGTAAATTAAGAGCTTGTTTTTCTTGTTATTCATATTCTTACACCTTTTTAGGTTCAAATTATTATGATAAAGATGGATTTGTGCCGCCGTCAACAAGCATATTGGTTCCGGTAATGTAACTGGCACCATCGGATACCAAAAAGGCCACCATATTGGCAATTTCTTCAGGCTCGGCCATACGGTTCATTGGCACACCACCCAAACTAGCCATGATCTGTTGTGATGCTTCCATTACGGTTTTACCGATTGATTGTGCATAGCTTTGCAGAAAAGTTTCCATCGCTGTTGTTTTTACCATTCCCGGAGATACCGTATTTACCCGAACACCATGTTTGGCAACTTCATTGGCCAGCGTTTTACTATAGGCGTTTAAAGCTGATTTCATGACTCCGTAGGAGAAATTGGACTCGTACAATGGGATTTTGCCGTTCAGCGATGATATATGGATCACCGCGCCGGAATTCTTTTCAATCATCCTGGGAACAATGGCCTTGTCCAATCTGATAGCGGCCAGCAGATTGAGTTCGATATCCCTACCCCAGTCTTCGTCGCTGAGCATTTGAAAACCTCCTGCGGGAGAAGAAGTACCACCTACATTATTGATAAGAATATCGGGCGTACCATATTTCTCGATCAGATTTTTGCTTAGTTCAGCGATATCACCACTGTTTGTCAGATCCGCCATTATAAAATGATGTTCGATATTTTCCTCTGCTGGTTTACGTGCAGTGACCACAACCGTTGCTCCTTTTGAGGCCAGCTTGTCTGCAATGGCTTTTCCTATTCCTTTTGTTCCTCCGGTAACCAGGGCTATTTTACCCGATAATTCTTTAGTCGATATTTCCATTTTTGTTTTTATTAGTTATTGAAACATTTGTTTCAGATATGGTTAAAAAAAATTAGTGCTGTTTTACCACGGGATCTCTTAGGATGGTTTGCAAGTGTGCCTGACTTTGTCCCAATTCAAAATGGGTGAGGTGAATTTCGTGATGCATACCAGATTTCCTAAAGCCATTGTCGGTGGCAAATTTCTGAAGGATAGGAAGCGTTTGCAATTCTCCAGCAAAAGGTCCTTTATGCAAAAGCTGCACACACGTCCCGGCTGTATACGTAAAATGTTCAAAGTCTTTTGCGAATAAAATTTCCCCTCTTTGTTCGGTGACCTGTTTGATATCTTCACTGCTAATAAAATTGGGAATGCGGATCGCAATTCGGTATTGAAGCAGGGCTAAGTCTACTGTTGTATAGAAATTTCCGATATCAACGTACCCTACTTTTTCTTCGTCGAACCAGTAAAATATTTCCACTACACTGCTTGAAAACGGCTTATTGTCCAGGGTATGCTTTTCCGCCAATGCGGCTACAAATTCTTTAATTGCAGCTTTCTTTTGATAGAAAGCTGGAGTACCAGGACTTCCAAGCCCTAATATAGAGACGTAGCTTGCTTCCCCTATTTCTACTACTTCCGGCTTTTCACTTGCCGTATAATAGTCTTTGTATGCTGCGAGTATATCCATCTTATTTATGATTATAAAACATTTGTTTCAGATTTGGCTAAAAAAATTATTGAGTGATTTGCTTGAGCAGGAACGTAGCCATATTCTTGATCCGCGTTTTGTCTTTGTGAATGATAAATGATTCGTGCCAGCCGCTAAAGTGGTTAATGATATAATCCGTTAGCATTGCTGCGTCCTGACTTACCGTTATTTCGCCTTTCTGGATTGCTTTTTCTACCAATCCGTTCAACAAATTATAGGTAAAGTCATTGTCTGCTTTGATGATCTTCTGCACCTGCTCATCGTTAGTTGCTACCTCAAAAGTAGTTTTAATGGCCAGACAGCTGTTAGGTTCATTGGTAATGACATATACTGACGACTGGATAAATTTATCGATAGCTTTTATCGGCGATTTAATGGGGTCCAATTGCTTTAAGGCGGCCTGCATTCTGGATTCCGTATAATGTTTTAAACTGCGAACAAAGAGTTCGTGCTTGTCGCCAATGGTATTGTAAAGGCTGCTGCTGTTGATCCCCATGGCTTCCGTCAAGTCACGCATTGTGGTGCCATTATAGCCTTTCCTCCAAAAGACATCCATTGCCTTGGAAACCGCTAGCTGCTCGTTAAATTCTACATTTCTTGCCATACCTCAGGTGCAAAGATAAAAATTATCTGAAACATACGTTTTAGAATTTGTCTGCTTACGATCATTTTTCTTGAACAACAAGCGATATGCTAAATTAATTCAGCAAACTCCTTTTGTATGCTGATGGCGACAAAGTGGTTTTACTTTTAAAGAGTTTATTGAAGGACTGCGGATGTTCAAAGCCTAAATGATAGGCGATTTCAGCAATGGTCAGCTTCTCTTTTGCAAGATATTCCTTTGCTTTTTCTATCACTCTTTCGTGGATGAACTGTTGGGTATTCAATCCCACAAGATTTCGCAGCAGATCGCTCAGGTAACGTGGGGTAACATTAAGATTTTCTGCGACTGAATTAACGGTAGGCAGTCCTTGATTTAAGGATTTATCTTCATTAAAATATTGCTCCAATTGTTCTTCCAACCTCACAAGAATATCATTATTTACGGCCTTTCGGGTCAGAAACTGACGGTCATAAAAGCGGTTGGCATAATTCAGCAGCAGTTCAATTTGCGCAATGATCACATCCTGACTAAATTTATCAATACGCTCGTTCAGTTCTTCCTGAATAAAGGCGTAAATGCTTAAAATGGTTGCTTTTTCTTTTTCTGAAAGGTACAGGGCCTCAGCTGCCGAGTAGCCAAAAAAGCCATATTGTTTGATGCTTGCAATTATCGAATAGGACCTCAGGAAATCCGGGTGGATATGAAGTGTCATCCCTTCATAATTGGCTTCTTCCTCCTGCATTTTCAATAGCTGGCCGGGTGCTATGAATGACATTCCGCCTTCTTCGAAATCGTAATACCCCTGACCATATTTCAGTTTTCCAGAAAAGCTGGTCTTAAAAGAGATCTTGTAAAAGTTCAGGATAATACCCTGCTCAAAATCCTTTGGGTCAAATCGTGCCTCTCCATAATTCATGATGCTAATCAGCGGATGTGAAGGAGCCGGCTGTCCCATGGCCTTATGCAATTGGGACAGAGAATTGAAGATGACCGGTTGTTTTTTCATGATACAAATTTAAGTTATTCATTAAGAAGTCGTTTCTGCCGGATCAATATTAGTTCCGACAAAAATGACGAAGACACTAAAATATAAACTGAGCTGAATTTTTTTCGAATTGTCCTTCGGGTGTTAATTCCAATCGTTCCTTATATAAGCCGATAGCATCATGACCTGCAATATACCGAAGCTGGTTTTTGTTGTCTGTAGCCGCATCATAAATGACCTGGGCTACCGCTTCTGCTTTTGTGTAATTGGCAAGCTGTTCCTCGCTATAACCTTCACTCACTTTTTCCACCAGTTTGCTATATGCGTGATGCATTCCACCTTGTAAAGATCTACCGGCAAAGTTAGTCTGCATACCTCCAGGTGCCACTACTTTCACTTGAATGCCGAACTGAGCTAACTCATAGGCCAGACCTTCTGAGAATCCGTCGACTGCAAATTTGGTTGCGTTATAAATGGAACAGGTGGGATAACCCACCAGACCAAATGTGCTTGTAATATTGATGAACATACCGCGTTTGTTTTTCCTAAAGAAAGGAATGAACGCCCTTGTTACATTAATAACACCAAATAGGTTAGTCTGAATTTGCGTATCGATCTGTTCATCGTTAAATGATTCCAAGGGACCAATCAGGCCGTAACCGGCATTGTTCAACACCACATCAACTGAATGGGACTTCATAATTTTTGAGACTGTTTTTTGTATGGCCTGACTATCGGTAACATCCAATGGTAATACGGTTACATTAGGAAGCGCTTTCAGTTCGTTCTCGTTCTCAGGGTTACGCATGGTTGCAATTACTTGCCAGCCTTTTTCCTGAAATAATTTAGCGGTTGCTTTACCCAACCCAGATGAGGCTCCGGTAATGAAGATTGTCTTTTGCATGATCTTATGTATTAGTGTATGATGCAAAATTCGATAATACATGGTGGGGCCAATTCATCTAATTGGTAGTTTAGCAAGCCAAATTGACGATTTAGCGTCTTTCACTTTATACCTGAGTCTCGCGTTCCCTTTTTGGGAACAATTTAGTATATTTGTTTATTATGCGAGTGATAGCAATAAAAACGCTAAAGGATTACATTGGCGAATTTCATCAGGCAGAACAGGATTTATTAAGCTGGCATGAAGAAGCCGTTTCTGCAATGTGGAGTAATCCAAATGAATTAAAAGCGCAATATAAAAATGCTTCTGTCCTTAATGAAAAAAGAGTCGTATTCAACATCCATGGCAATAATTATCGACTAATTGTAGATATAGAGTACCGATTAAAAATTGTGTTTATTGTTTGGTTTGGATCGCATAATCAATATGATAAAATAAATGCTAAAACAATTAGTTATGTTAAAACCAATTAGAACTGAGAAAGAATACGATGATGCGCTGGCTCGGGTGTATGAGTTAATGCAAACTGATATCGTTGAGGGATCTGCAATTTCAGATGAATTGGAAATCTTAAGCCTATTGATTAAGGAATTTGAATTGGTACACTACCCTGTATCTTATCCAAACCCAATTGAAGCGATTAAATTTCGGATGGAACAAATGAATTTATCTGAAAATGAACTAAGTGAATTGTTAGGTACGCGTTCAAGGAAGTCTGAAATCCTATCTGGGAAAAGAAAATTAAGTCTTTCTATGATCCGGAAGTTAACAGATGTACTTCATATACCCGCAGAAGTCTTAATACAGGCTTATTAATTTTATATCTGGTCGACCTATTCCACAGATACGATAGGCTGCAACCTCAACCCTATTACCTATTCCTTGATTTGCATACAACCTTCAGGGCTTTGCATACAGCGATTAAAGTGTTCTTAGCGAACTTTGACCTATAACAATTAATCTTATGGAAATGAAGAAAATAAATTTGGGAAGCGAAGGTTTGGTAGTACCCATTATAGGTTTGGGCTGTATGGGGATGACGGGTTTTGGAGAAGCAAATATGTATGGAGCCGCAGATGAGCAGGAAGCTATGGCCACCATTCACCGATCGCTCGAATTAGGTGGTAATTTTTTAGATACTGCCGATTTGTACGGGCCTTTCAAAAATGAGCAGTTGATTGCTAAAGCAATAGCTGGTAACAGAGAAAAATATCTTATCGCGACAAAGTTCGGCTGGGAAATAGATGACAACAATAAAGTGACCTGGGCTATTAATGGGAAAAAAGAATACGTGAAAAAAGCGGTGGAACGATCTCTTAAAAATCTTAACACGGATTATATTGATTTGTACTATATGCACCGCCTTGATAAAAATACACCCATCGAAGAAACCGTGGAGGCGATGAGCGAGCTGGTGAAGGAAGGAAAAGTGGGTTATCTCGGACTATCAGAAGTATCTTCAGAAACTGTGAAAAGAGCTCATGCGGTTCACCCAATTACGGCGGTGCAAAGTGAATATTCTTTATTTGAGCGTACCACAGAAGAACGTGGCATACTGAATACGTTAAATGAACTTGGGATAGGTTTTGTTGCTTATTCCCCATTAGGACGTGGCTTTTTATCCGGGCAAATCCGATCGATAGATGATTTACCGGAAAACGATTTTCGCCGTGCAATTCCCCGTTTTCAGGAAGGGCATTTTTACAAGAATATGGAACTGGTTAAAGCAATTGAGGCCATGGCGGAAGAGAAAAACATTACCCCATCACAATTGGCACTGGCTTGGATTATGAAAAAGGGCATCGTCCCTATTCCGGGCACCAAACGAAGAAAATATGTGGAGCAAAACATAGCGGCCACAGAAATTGAATTAAACGAAGCGGATCTGTCGAAACTCGAAAGCATTGTGCCCTTGGGTACGGATACCGGTAAACCGTACGATGAGTTTAGTATGGGGCTAATTGATTAACCTATTTCTACGGTTGCATTTTAAGGATGCAACCGCTATTCTACACCTAAAAATGTTTAATTTAGTATGATGAATGCCATAAATTCAGTTTCAGAATTCCACCGGTTACTCTCTTTGCCCGAGCCACGCCATCCACTGGTCAGTGTGATTAACCTTGCTGAAAGTGTTTTCCTGGAAGATGAGGTATGGAAAGGTTTCGTGAATCGGTTTTATTGTGTTGCCCTCAAAAGGGAAGCCAAGGGGAAAATACGTTATGGCCAGCAACATTATGATTACGATAAGGGCGTCCTGAGCTTTACTGCAGCTAATCAAGTTCAATCCCTGGATCTGAATAATATAGAATGCGGATCAGGATACCTGCTTATTTTCCATCCTGACTTTTTGCTGGCCCATCCCCTGGCAAGCAACATCAACAGTTATAACTTCTTCTCTTACGCGGTTAATGAGGCGCTGCATCTTTCTGCTGAAGAAGAAGATGATCTTATTACCATATTGAAAAAGATCGATAAGGAATGCCTGCATATTGATAAACATACTCAGGAAATTATTTTATCTCAGATTGAGTTGCTGCTCAATTATTCCAATCGTTTTTACGAGCGACAGTTTATTACCCGGAAGAACCACAATCATCAACTGCTTGCCAAATTTGAACGCCTTGTTGATGGGTATTTCGACAGCAGTACTACAGCGATACCGGAGCTATTAACGGTTCAACGCATGGCCGATCTCATGAACTTGTCTCCAAACTACCTGAGTGATTTATTGCGCATGCATACTGGACAAAATACACAGCAGCATATCCATCAAAAGTTGATTGAAAAGGCGAAGGAAAAACTATCGACTACAAATTTATCGGTGAGTGAGATCGCTTATACGTTGGGCTTTGAACACGCACAATCGTTTAGTACGTTGTTTAAGAAGAAAACCAGTTTGTCACCTTTGGAATTCCGGCAGGCGTTTAATTGAATAAGATACGAATATGCAGATTTGCGTCTTTTAAACTACTTAATGATTCAAAGCTTTGCAATAAAAAGTATGTAACCAAATAATGTTCATTACTAATATCCATATACACCAAGAAGTTGGATTACACTTTCTTTGTCCAACATTTTTACATATTCATTATACTTTGCTGGGATTTTATATAGTATTTTTTCAATTGCATTCTCAGTGAAATTACCGCTTATTACAATGTAAAGATAACTTATGCACTGTAATTGTTCAGTTTTCAATCTAAATGGTATTTTGAAAGCATCATCAATTTGCCCGATCAATTGATCAATTTGACCATTAACTTTACCATTAATGTCTCCAGCTTTTACCTGCATCCCATAATGTATAAAATTGCCAAATTTATCAGTAGCCGAAAAGACAAAATCTTTGCCAAATTCACGATTACCATGGGAATAAGATATATTCAAAAATCCCATTTTTAGTAACAAAGGCATAATAACTTCCTTTGAATATAGAATCTCACTATTTTGATAGTCCGTCTTCCATCTAAATCCTGACAGTCCAGTACGAACGGCTTGTTCGGCTTTTTTAAACTTACTTAGTGCGTCTTCTACAAAATCCTCTATGGTAAGATAATGCTCTTTAGCTTTTTCATAATAGAAAAAAATATTATAATTATCATCTACTGGTTCCCAATATTCAAAATCAGGATATGAAACTTCCTTAAGTTTTTCAATTATCTTTATTGGATTATAAATTGATGTCTCCCAAGAGACAAAATGTTGATAAGAGCATAGTTCCAGTTTTAATTTTCCTTTATGACATTTGAATCCACAAATTGAAAATAAAGATTCTTTTATCGGCTGATCCATAAAGAAACCAATGTCACTTGGTAAATCATTAAATCGTTCTGTATATAATGATTCAATTTCAACCAATATTGGATCGTCATTCCAATAAAGTTCGTCTTTTTCTATAAGATAGCCTTGTTTAGTTATTAAAGATAAATTGTCTTTATAATACGAAAAAGGTAACTCTAGCCCATCCACTTCTTCTTTGTTTTTAATAATCGAAATCATAAAATTTAAAATTAGATAAAGCTTATTATCATTTAGCTGAAAAAAAGAAAAAGCCGACCGAGGTTTATCTTGAAGTTGGCTTTGAAGACCTGTCGCATTTTTCCTTCATTTTCAAAAAGAAATACGGGGTTTCACCCAATCAGCTGCAATTATCTCCTATTCACTGACATCGTAGCTGGCAGGTTTTTGTAACCATGTAAGCCACACAATAACGTGGTTCATAACTGGGTGTCACTTATAAGCAATTGCTGCACTAGAAGGCCCTAAGAGTGACACTATTGATGTGGAACGAAACCCAATTGATTTAGCCCATTTGTTAAAATCAGCAAAGGTATAGTCAAAGCCTTTCCCGGTTTCGATCAACATATTCAGGCTCATCATTAAACCAAAAACATTGCGTTTTCTTTCCTCATCAATAATGTTTTCTATTGCCACAAAGGCACCGCCATCAGGAATAGCATCATATGCTTTTCTCATCAGGATTAGCTTTTTATCTTCATCCCAATCGTGTAATATATTCCCCATCACTACAACATCTGCTGGTGGTATAGGATCAGAAAAAAAATCACCACTAGCAGTTTTAACTTGGTCGCCCAGGTTAGCTTGCTGTATATTTTCCATGGCTATGGGTTCCACTACCGGTAAATCAAAACTGGTACATGACATATGTGGTTGAAACCTGGCAACAGATAGGGAAAGTAAACTTCCTGCTCCTCCTGCATCTGTTAAGGTCTTATATTGGGAAAAATCGAAGTTTTGCGCAAAGGCTATAAAATTTCCTCTTTGTATACCACTCATGGCATTTATAAATTCCCGTAATTTTTGTGGGTCCTTATAAATGGCACCAAATAGATCTCCATTGCCATTTTTAGCCTCGTTTTGCGGCATACCAGTTAACAGCCCTTCTTCCAGATTAGCCCAGTGCAGGTAAAGGCGGTTATTTAGCATTTCAAGTAATCCGCCAATGTAGGAAGGTTTATGTTTGTCTAGAAAGGTATCTGTATCTGGGCTGTTTGAATATAAGGCATGTTCTAAAAGCCCTTCGCGATGTAGGAATTTGAATGCTGTTAAGGAATCCAGGAAATCAAAAACATTCCTGTCCGTACATTTCAGATGCAGTGTATCCTTAATTTGCCCGGCCGACATGCTTTTTCTTTCTGCCAGAAATGTAAAGAGTTGAAATTTAACCGCTGCTAGTAGAATTTTAGAAGCCCAGAATCCGGTGCCCATCTGCATGATACTTACTGGAGATGGTTGGTCCATTTCTTTTTCCATGAAACTAAAGGGTTTATATGATTGATTAATCCTCAACAAACGCCTATATATTAAGTTTTTATGAAATTGCTAAATGTTAAACATAGTCACTTGCACAGGTAATCAATTGATGTATAGCCTATATAACTTAATCATTGTGGATGGGCAATACCGGCTGATTTTTTAGTGAAGTAGGCAATTCTTAGTATTCATTGATGTTTTGTACAGTTACATTTGGCATTTTTTCAAATATATCCTGCATGTATTTCCTGTGGTTAGCACCAACTATAACAACTACTTTTTTCAACCCTAATGAAGAGGCTTGTTTGATAACATTGTCACACATTCCTTTATTTCTCATGGTCCACCAATGTATTTGTGAAAGCATCTCTTCTTTTGGAAAATCCTTGATCTCATACAACTCCCGGAAATAAAAATCACCTGAAGCTAAAATGGCTGATGCTTCATCTGTATTTAGCCATTCAGTAAATCTTTGGGAGTTTTTTTCGATACTTCCATATTTTTTAAAGCCATTATCTCTTTTGTTAAGTATGGCTATAAAGTCGTTTTTATTAGCTGCAATGGCATCAGTTTTACCCCTTTCAAATTTATTGTAAAATGCAAGGGCGGCGGCTGACCAATTCAAATCATAAGATTGACAATCCATCGGCAACAATTCCTGGATTTTCATGTCCAGCATAATTGGAAAAGCGATATTTGCATATTCAGAGGTTTTCAGTCTTTTCATGCTCCGTCCTGTTGTATCTAATGGAGGACTAAGTATGTTATCGACATATTTTTCAAGATCGGTATTCGGCGTTTGTCTAAGATGATTGTACACTTGCCAAAATTGATAATGACCATTTGCAACATCTTGATTAAGATAATAGGCGTGTGCTAAATCGGTTTTTAATTTATAGTCTTTCGGGTGTAGGAAGATTAAGTTTGTTAAACTATCAATTGTTTTAGGCAAATCCGCTGTGGAGATACTTCTATTAGCGCTGAGCATCTCCAGTCTTTTAATATTTTGAGGCTTACACCAATAGTCCATAATTAACCGTTCATCTTCCTTGCTTAAAAATTCTCCAAAAAACGCATGAGGTTTAAATTTTTTAATTTTAGAAGAGATATTTGAAAAGTCCTGAACGGGAGCATTACTATAGTTATGGGAGGCTCCGATTAATAAAATGTCTATTTTCTGAGCATTAGCTTTTAAGGACAGAAACAGCAAAAGAAGAAAGATAAACCTCATGTTTTGTCAGAATTATTTAGGTAATTATGCAGATATAAGAAGGCCTAACACGTTGAAGCCTTAATAAATATCATAAATCATTAATCTTAAACAAGATACAAATACGTACCATTATTTTATACTATTCGCAACATGCAAAGGCAATAAGTAATCTTGCCAAGGGCTCCTTGGTACTCCCCTGCAATGTTTTAAACTCATCATAAAACAATTTACCTGGCAACATGATTGTATAGGTGATGAAATGTCTCATTATTAACTAATTCTATCATATGCCCCCCATGTCAAGGAATGAACAGGCATGGTTGATGAATACGTTCTTTCCTTTATATTTCCTATATTTATTGCTGCAATGGGTATGCTAACCTTACCCTAAATTTAATGCAAATATCGGCAATAGGGTTGGCAACCGTTTGATCTAAATTTACGATCATGAATAATTTCGACTGGACATCATTCACTAAGCGTATCGCTATTAAATCTTCACTCCGTGAAATTTATGAAGCCTGGACTGTTGCAGCCAATCTGGAGAAATGGTTTTTGGAACGTGTAGTTTTCCAAGATATGGGAAATAACCAACTTGAACATACCGAGCCAGTGAAAAGCGGTACTCGATACGATTGGTACTGGTACCTTGAAGCAACACCTATGCACGGAGAAATCCTACGCGCAAATGGAAAAGATTTTATCCAATTTACTTTTGAGGGCGTTAGTTTGGTAGATGTCAAATTAAGTACGCTCGATGAATACGTTATTGTAGAACTGCGCCACCACAATATTCCACAGGATGATCATTCCAAACAGCACATTCGTTTGGGCTGCTCAAATGGCTGGGCCTTTTATTTGCACAATTTAAAATCAGTTTGTGAAGGTGGGATTGACCTGCGTAACAAAGATCCAAAGCTTGGGGTTATGATTAACAACTAAGGCAATCACCCTAATTAATTGACGATCAGAACTGCACACTAATTGATAAGCGACCTCGTTAAGTTCGGCCAGGTATTACACCGTAGGTAAGGTATGTTTGATTCGCTTTTGTCACTTTTAAAAACAACATTGGACAGCTTGGATAATCATAAATTGCAAAACGCTTTTTACTGAGCAAATAATGTAAGTTTGTAAAAATAGATATTTGTGGAAGAAAAATCATTTCGGGAGCTTCAACTAGAAATTGCGCAGTATAAGGAACGTCTGGACCAGCTATCACTTGCCAATGAAGAGTTGACCGATTTTATCGAAAACGCAGCGCTACCTCTACACTGGGTAAACGGTGAAGGGGTAATTACTTGGGCAAACCAGGCAGAGCTAACAGCACTAGGATATCAAAAAGAAGAGTACATTGGGCAGCCTATCGCTAAATTCCATGCAGACCAGCATACGATTGGGGATATCCTTACCAGACTCATCAACAATGAAACACTCATTAACTATCGAGCAGACTTAATATGCAAGGACGGAACGATTAAACATGTACTGATCAGCTCTAATGTGCTTCGAAAAGATGGAAAGTTCATCCACACCCGATGTTTTACAAAGGATATCACAGCGATGGTACTTGAAGAGCAGCGAAAAAATGATTTCGTAGCAATGGTGAGCCATGAACTCAAAACCCCCTTGACTTCTATTTTGGGCTACCTTCAAATCATGGCCTCGCGTACTGCAAAATCTGGCGATTCTTTTCTTAACCAGGCTTTGAACCGTACCGAGAAGCAGGCCAAGACCATGACAAAGATGATCGAGGATTTCCTGAACATTTCGAGACTGGAAGAGGCCAAAGTTGAGCTTAATCTTGAACCGATCGAACTGCACATTTTATTACAAGAAGTGATCCAGGAGATACAGCTCAATCACCACAGTCACAACATTAATCTAATACACAGCGGACCTATTCATGTTGAAGCGGATATGACTAAGTTGGCGCAAGTAATGATCAACCTGATCAGTAATGCGATCAAATATTCACCAGATTATAGTACTGTCTCCATTGGTTATGAGAAGCTGGGATCTACAGTGAAAATCTATGTAGCTGACCAGGGAATAGGTATTTCAGAAACTGACCAAAAGCGACTGTTTGAAAGATTTTACAGGGTCCAAAGCCAGGAGACAAGGTACAAAGTAGGTTTCGGCATAGGCCTATATCTTGTAGCCGAGATTCTCCGTTACCACCATTCAAAAATAGAGGTTGAAAGCGTCCCTGGACAAGGGTCTAGTTTTTACTTCCAGCTTCCCATTATTCAACTTTAGCTTCCAGGCCATAAATAAGAAAGCTTCCGCCAACAAACACCCTAATTAATAGACGATCGGAACTGCACAGGAGAAACTTTGGTTTTTATTTTAAACAGTCTGCTAAAGGACTGAGAATGCTCAAATCCTAACTGGTAAGCGACCTCACTGACGGTCAATGTTGTTGTAGAAAGCAGTTCTTTAGACCGCTCGATCAGCTTTTCATGGATATGTTGTTGTGCGTTCTGCCCGGTGAGCGATCTCAGCATATCACTTAAATAGTTGGGTGTATAGTTTAATTGCTCTGCCAGGTATTGCACCGTAGGCACGCCTTGATTAATTGGTTTTTCTTCATGGAAGTAAGCATTAAGTTGTTCTTCCAGTTTCTGAAGCAAGTCGCTGGTCACTGACTGCCGGGTTAGGAACTGACGTTTGTAAAAGCGCTTGGCATAACTTAACAGCAACTCGATCTGTGCAATGACCACTTCATGGCTGAAATCGTCAATCCGGTTGTTTAGTTCTTCCTGGATGATGGTGAAAATAGACGATACGGTGGTTCGCTCCTGCTCTGAAAGGTGTAGCGCCTCATTCGAGGCGTAGGTAAAGAACCCATATTGCTTGATCTTTGCGGCAAGCGGATATCCTTGAAGAAAATCCTGATGGAAGATCAAAGAATAACCTTCGTTTCCCTTGTAAATGGCAGTACTGCCCACAATTTGATTAGGTGCAGTGAAAACCATACTGCCTTCGTCAAAGTCATAATAACCCTGGCCATACCTGAACTGACCGCCTAATTTAGCGATAAAAGAAATCTTGTAAAGTGTGGTTACATAGCTGACCGGGAGTCGGCTTAAGTTAACTCTTTCCTCCCTGGTATCCAGTAAAGTGATCAGTGGATGCGCAGGTCCTGGAATGCCCAGCATACGGTGGATCTCGGTTATAGATTCCAGTTTTTCAATTTTTGGTGAGTCGTTTTTCATGCGGTAAGATGAGGCAAGATAATGAATTATGACCGGAGCCAGTTACAGCCACCGGTCATAATTTAAGTGGAAATGCGGTTAATGGCAACCGTTGAAAGTATGACCAGGCAAAAGTATTACCAAGGCAGCGGTCCTTCAGGGCCTGTAAAGCTGCCAGTCGGGCCGTCTGTTTCCAGGGCTACCCTCACAGGTTCTCTTGAGCCGACTTCCAGGCTATCCGTACCCTGAAAATTGTTCAGCGCCGTAGCCGTATAACCTGGGCTAGTAGCATTCACCTTGATGTTTTCTTTTTCCAGCTCTAAAGCGAAGGCCAAAGTCACGGCGTTAAGGGCGGTTTTAGAGGCCGCGTAAACAATGCCGAAGTTCTCTCTTGCCCAGCATTCCGGGTCAGAGATCCAGGTTAATGAACCCAGACCACTCGATACATTGACAATACGCGCTGCCAATGATTTACGCAGTAACGGCAAAGCAGCCTGGGTTACGGCAATAACGCCGAATACATTGGTTTCCCAAACCGTACGTACTTCGTCAAGTGATATATTGACGGCCCGTCCGGTGCTCATTAATTCCTCAGGGCTTTTAGGGCTTGTTCCACCATGCGATATACCAGCGTTATTGACCAACAGGTCCAGTCGGCTGTACTCGCTTTCGATACGTTTTACAGCGGCGTCGATGGTCGATTGGTCGGTAACATCCAGCTGAATGGCTTTTGCGTTTTCGCCGATCTCAGCAGCTGCCTTTTCTCCATTTTCTAGTTTACGTGAACCCAGGTATACGATATATCCATGAGCAGCAAGTGCTTTGGCGATCTCATTGCCAACACCTTGGTTGGCACCGGTTACTAAAGCAATAAGTTGATTGTTTGTGGTTGATTCATTTTGATTTTCCATATGATTACGATAATATTTTACGTAAGCAAAAGTCATGGTTCAGGCTTTAGATACTGTAACCAAATCAGGGAGACTTGTAACCAAAAACAACGACATCATTATTTTACCACCTCACTCACCAGAATGACAGGAATAACATTGGTATAGTTTTTAAAATCGGCACGGATGGCTTCTCTGTTTGGTGTTACAGCCGACTGGTATTCACTTAAGCTTTTTACGTAAAATGTACCGATAGCCATAAAGGGTAAAGCTTGATTTGGAATACCACTGGAAAGCCCTTTTTCAATGGTATATTTAACCAGGTTTGATCCTAAATACCCCGCCACCATGGGCATGTGCTTCGTTTCATAGTATTCCATATGGAAGGTTTTACCCTCGGCATAAGGATACATGATGGATATTTTAATTAAGCCCTTCTCAGCGGGTTTATCTTGACTGAATGCAAGATAGCAAGTGGTTAAAAGCAATAACGATAAAACAAGTTTTAATTTCATAACTAATTGATTATTATAGTAAATATTCAAATTATTTATGAAATTATACTACAAAGTATACGTTTAATTGGGTTCCAGGCAGGTTGCTGGTAAGACCGGGGATTCAACGGCACTGGTACGGCATTAGTACGGCCATCGTACGGGATTCTCCGTACGAGTCGCGTCTTTAACACGTTTCTAAGTAGTCTGATCTGCGGACTAACCTGCAAGCGCAGTCGAAGCTAGTGGGGCTTTACCTAACTTTTTTCACGGGCCTTCTTAATAGCAAAAAAATCAAATATATTTATTGTTTATCAATAAATATTTACTGATATTTATGCTATTCATTTTGTAACATAAAATTATGGATATCAAAATCACAACTCATCAAATCCTAAGGGTATTGGAAATACTTTCGTGGATTATCTTTATTGGCTTATGTATTCAGGCAGGAGGCATTTTGGTTAATACTTTCATTACCCTATTCATAAACCCTGCTGGCGTGGAGAACTTTTGGGAAGGTGCAGATTATTTATCAGGTCTTTACAACGTTGATAATGGGTATTTTCTGACAATGTCACTAGTAATGAGCATTGTAGCCGTCTTAAAGGCAATAATGTTTTACCTTATTGTGAAACTGTTTACAGAGAAAAAACTAAATATCGATCAGCCCTTCAGTCTCGAATTAAGGCATTTTATGTTAAACATATCTTATTTAGCGCTTGGCATAGGCTTATTCTCTAATGCTGGCTTTGAATTTTCCAGCTGGCTTGCTACACAACATTTAGAAACTGCCGACTTAAAGTCATTACATTTTGCAGGAGCTGATGTGTGGCTTTTTATGGCAGTGATACTTCTAGTTATCGCGCAGATCGTAAAGAGAGGGATAGAAATTCAAACTGAAAATAATTTAACGATATAACTATGCCTATTGTGGTAAACCTGGATGTGATGATGGCAAAAAGAAAGATGTCTTTGAATGAGCTTTCAGAAAAAGTTGGCCTCACCTTATCTAATTTATCTATTTTAAAAACAGGTAAAGCAAAAGCTGTTCGCTTTAGTACCCTGGAAGCCATATGTGATGTGTTAGAATGCCAACCTGGTGACATTTTAGAACATATTGATAAAAAAACATGAGCTATGGCGATCAGTTGAACACAGACCTGAATTGCCTTAGCGTCGCAACACCTATCTGTCCGAAATGGGCTACCGCTTTGTTTATGGCACTTTTAACAGCCTCTTCAGAGGTGATATCAAGTGCTATTGGATAGAGGTTTTGCAGTCTCCTATTATCGAAAGAAATGTGTATGAATTACCCCCTTAAAACTCAAAATGGTTAGTATTATAGAGTAGGCAATGATTAAATGAAATGCGTATCTTTATTCAGTTGCTTAGAAATATTGAACAACAATTTGAAAAAGCTATGGAACAAGTGACGAAATTTTTCAAGGAAGAAAAAGATTTCCTTTATCGCAAAGGTGAAGCAATAGGTGTGGCAAAAGGAGAAATTAAAGGCGAAGAAAAGAAAAGCCACGCAGTGGTAGAAAACCTTCACGTTAAATTAGGGCTTACGGATGAACAGGTTGCCTGAATCGCTGCATATTAAGTTGCTACTCATAGCAATAGCATCAATAATGATTATAATTGCTGGATGTAAGAAAGAGAATCCTGAAAAGGATAATACTGACACTCCCGTGTTTGCGCAATTGCCCGATTCGGTGATGTTTGTAAGCACATTAGATACCATTACAAAAAGCAATTTAGGCACGACAATTTACGTGCTTAACGCGTCTACCGGCTCATTAATAACTAAATACCATTACCCATATCATCAAAATACAACATGGAGCTATCCGGCCGCGGGCAATGGGTTTTTGTATAGCTTGGAAAATAAAAAAATTAATGCCATAAACATGAATACTGGCGAAGTATTATGGACGGATACGGTTGATAACTTGACCGTTCCCGTTTTGCATGATGACACTTTTTACGGAGTTTACCGGGAAAATAATACATCTTATGCCGTATACGCGCTGGATGCTAAAAAACCATCTAATGATTATATTTGGAAGTATAAGTTAACTCGTCTTCCCCTTACTTTTCCTCCAGGCGTTGATAATCCGCCACTTTACCCTATCATAAAGTACGACGTTAGGTATTATAATGGGACCATATATATAACTGCAGACAAAATACATTTAGTCGCTTTAGATGCAATAACGGGTGTGTTAAAATGGGAAATATCAACGAATAACACCGCCCTTTATTCATTAGCCGCATTAAATAAAGGGGTAATTATAGCTGGAAAAGACGTTATTGATGCTGCCAGTGGGACTAAGATATGGTCTGCAAGCCCAGCAAACGTACCGCTGGTGCCCGGCACCCAGACTGTGCAAGCAGAGATAGCGTATGCAACAATTGAACTGTATTTTGTAAAAACATATCATTTCAACACGCCTGAATCTACCTCATTCCTGAGTGCTGTAGACAGAGCAACCGGGGAAGATGTATGGACAATTAATTTTGGTGGCGGCTATTCTTCCTGGGATACTGTCAATACTGTCGAAAAGGTTTGGAATAATCAATTGATTGTTAAAAACGGCATCAAATCCAGCAGTAAATATGGTACAAATATCGCCGAAAATTTTAGGCTGCTAAATATAGGTAGCGGTTCAATTAAGTTAAGCTTTGATGATATTGGTAAGGGTAATGATCTTGAAAGTTTTATTGTGAACAATACCATGTATTTTCATAAAGCCAACAACAATTTAGGCCCTTTCTATTCCCCACCAGTTAACTATTTGTATGCGATAGATCTGTTCACCGGCAAACAAAAATGGAATAATGATAAATTATTAGCCGGCTACAGTGGTTCTGTATTCAGTTGTGTATTTGCAGCAGGTAAAGGCTTTTCGCCTTTTATTCAATGATAGGATGCATTTAAGATATCAGGGATTATGACTTTTGTCCAATAATTTCTCTTCGGTGCGCTAATCCCCAATCCGTAAGGTTGGTAATAATGGTTTGTAATGTTTTGCCATGTTCGGTAAGCCCATACTGAACGGTTACTGGGTGAGTATTTAATACCGTTCGTTCGATCAGTTTGTTCACTTCCAATTCTTTTAATTCTTTGCTCAGCATCTTATTGGAAATACCGTCAACATCATTTAAAATGTCTGAAAATCGACGTTTGTTATAAAGACAAACAGATGAAATAATATAGATTTTCCATTTACCGCTTAGTACATCCATCGCATCGTGTATAGCCCTCATTTCTGTTTTACGATCCAACGCTACTTCCTTTTTGCACTCCATATGTTACTTTGTTACCTCTAGGTTACTGTTACTTTTAGTTACAAAGTTACTAATTGTTATTATCACCAGCTAACTTTGTGGTCAATATTAGACATAAAAGTAATGAAGAAATTAGAGAACAAAGTAGCCATAGTTACAGGCGCCTCAAAAGGAATAGGTGCATCCATTGCTAAATATTTCGCAGCAGCGGGTGCAAAGGTTGTAGTGAATTATGCTTCAAGCAAAGAAGGTGCAGATCAGGTGGTAAAAGACATCACCAATAAAGGAGGTATTGCCATTGCAGTGCAGGGCGATGTATCAAAAGAGGCAGACCTACTTAGCCTATTTGAAGAAACCAAGAATGCTTTCGGCACATTAGATATTCTGGTAAACAATGCAGGTATTTATAAATATGAAGCCATCGAATTGGTGTCTACAGCGTCTATCCAAGCGCATTTCAACATCAATGTGATGGGACCAATCCTGGCTATCCGTGAAGCCGTAAAGTTGTTCGGTGATAAAGGTGGAAATATTATCAATATTAGTTCTGGTGCAAGCAATACACCTTTACCAACGGGCTCCGTATATTCTGCAAGTAAAGCAGCATTAGACGCCATTACTATTGCTTTATCTAAAGAATTTAGCGGAAAAAATATTCGCATCAATTCTATTTTACCAGGAGTAGTAGAAACTGAAGGTTCGCACAGTGCGGGTTTTATTGGTAGTGACTTTGAAGCTAAATTAGTAACCACTACACCGCTCGGCCGTACAGGACAACCGGAAGACGTTGCGAAAGTAGCCGTATTCCTGGCTTCCGATGATTCTGCCTGGATCACGGGCGAGAAAATATCCGTATCCGGAGGCCTTTACGGCGTTTAATTCTACATCAAATTAAGATTTAACAAAATGACAAAGTTAAAAAACAAAGTAGCCGTGATCACAGGCGGCAATAGCGGTATTGGATTCGGTATTGCAGAAGCATTCAAAAACGAAGGCGCAATTGGCGTAATTACAGGAAGAAACCAGACTACATTAGACTTCGCTTTATCCGCTTTAGGTGCGGCCTTTACTGGCATTAAAGGTGATGTAACAAAGAACAATGATTTAGATAGTTTATTCAAAAAAACCGCTGATCAATATGGGAAAATCGATGTTTTAGTGGTCAATGCGGGTGGTGTTGTGGATGGGATGCCAATGGCTGCCATACACGATGTTACGGAAGAGAACTATGACAGCTACATGGACCTGAATTTGAAAAGTGCCTACTTCACGGTGCAAAGAGCACTCCCCTATCTAAATGACGGTGCATCCATCATCCTGATCGGATCGAGTGCCGCGCATCGAGCCGCACCGGGCATGGCCATTTATGGTGCAGCAAAAGCAGCGGTTATATCATTGGCAAAGGGCTTGTCGCTGGACTTGTTATCGAGGAAAATAAGGGTTAATGCGCTTTCTCCTGGCTCTATTGATACACCCGTTTTTGGAAAAATTGTTCCCCAAGAACAACTGGAACAGGTAAAACAAATGTGGGTAGATATTACGCCCGTGGGCAGACAAGGGTTGCCAGCTGACATTGGCAAAGCTGCAGTGTTTTTAGCATCTGACGACTCCGAATTTATCGTAGGAACCGAAATTCTTTCAGATGGCGGCATGACTAATATCAGTCTAATGAAATAAGGCTTATTAGCTGTCAGGCACTATTCTTGTTTCCTTGTGATATTGATATTTTCAAGCCAACGGACAAGTTTGGTACTGACGCTTTTAGCTTTATCACCCTCCATGACAAAAAGTTCACCGTCACGCTCTACCCCACCCTTTACGGTGAAACCTTCTAATACCCTGCTATTTGGACAAAGCTTTTTCACCGTTTCAAAACTACTGCCGATGCCATAACCTGCGTTAGTATTAAAGGGAATTATCGTTTTTCCGCTAAGGTCATATTCATTTAGAAAACTTTTCATAGGAGGTGGCAACTGCATTCCCCAGGTAGGAAAACCAACAAACACCATATCGTATTTCTTGATATTGTCGATTCTTGTTTTTAAAGGTGGCAGGAAGCCTGATTCATTTTCTTTGGCTACCTGATCAACTGTTGTCTTATAATCAGCGGGATAAGGTTTCAGCACTTCAATAGCTGTAATTGTGCCACCAACATGTTGATGGATCATTTCTGCAACAGCCTTTGTATTGTTGGTTCGTGACAAATAAACGATAAGTATATTTTTACCTGTTATCTTCTCCAAATTTTCTTTTGGCGGTTGAGCCTTAGTACAAGCTGTTGACATCATGATTAGCAATATGACCGCTAATTTCTGTGTGGCATTTTTCATTGGTTAATCAGTTTAAGTATTCAAGGTTAGTTACCCACCCTTTTAAGTAAATTCGCTGGATACCTTGCTCCTTGAATGGTAATTTTTGAAGCCGCTTCTTCAATCTTCAACAAGTCCTCAGTGGTCAGTTCAACCGATACCGATCCAATGTTTTCCTGTAATCGATGAAGTTTAGCTGTACCTGGTATGGGAACAATCCAAGGTTTTTGTGCCAGCAGCCATCCTAAAGCAATTTGGGCAGCAGATACATTCTTTTCAGTAGCTATAGTTTTTACCAGATCTACCAAAACCTGATTTGCTTTTCTGTTTTCTTCTGAAAAACGCGGTACGATATTTCGAAAGTCGTTTTTATCAAACTGTGTATGCTCATTAATGGCACCAGTCAGAAAACCTTTACCCAGTGGACTGAAAGGTACAAAGCCGATCCCTAATTCTTCCAGGATCGGTAAAATCTCCTGTTCAGGTTCACGGAAAAACAGGGAGTATTCGCTTTGTAGTGCGGCAACCGGTTGTACAGCGTGTGCTTTGCGGATGGTTTGTCCACCTGCTTCTGATAATCCCCAATGTTTGATCTTGCCTTCTTTAATTAATTCCCCAATGGTGCCCGCAACTTCTTCGATCGGTATATTTGGGTCAACGCGGTGCTGGTAAAATAAATCAATATAGTCTGTATTTAAGCGTTTTAGCGATCCTTCAAGTGCTTTACGAATACTTGATGGGCGACTGTCTGGTGGGTTGGATGAGCTTCCATCAAGGAAACCAAATTTTGTAGCAATCACCACCTGATCTCTTGTTGCTTGGAACGCTTCGCCAAGAAGTGTTTCATTATCAAAAGGGCCGTAAACTTCGGCTGTATCAAAAAATGTAATACCTGCATCAAATGCAGCATGCAATAGCTTAATCGCTTCCTTTTTTTCTGTGGCCGGGCCGTATCCAAAGCTCAAGCCCATACAACCCAATCCTAATGCAGAAACTTCCAATCCGCTATTTCCTAATGTTCTTGTTTTCATGTCGATTGTGATTTTGATTTTAAAAAATTGTGGCAATACACTTCACTATGATTTTCATCAACGTTTTGCATCATGGCATTTAAATTTGAACTTATCTGCGAACAAGGTGATGTTATAATGTTTCAACTTAACGCGTAACCTATTCATTTGCACAAAGGTCGAGACTTAATAAACGTTAATTGTTATACAGATTACTGGAATGCCTACCGTTATTACTGATTAGGGCTTACGGGTAATTCAAATGGTTGGTGATGTAGTATCTTTGAGTAAAGAAATAATAAATGATATGGAAAATATATTGATGATTGATTCCATCGGTCAGTTTAGCACTATAAACAACAATGAAACTTTACATCCATTAGTAAATATTGTCGATCTGTCTAAGGCAGAGGAGAGACAAAACCGAAAGTCGAATTATGGCTTTTATGCTGTGTTTTTAAAGGAGATTAAATGCGGCGACTTACATTACGGATGCAATTATTATGATTATGAGGAAGGTACCCTGGTATTTGTAGGGCCTGGCCAGGTCATTGGCGTAGAAAATAATGGGGAGCTTTATCAGCCAAAAGGACTTGCTTTAGTCTTTCATCCTGATTTGTTAAAAGGTACATCACTAGGGCGACATATAGCTGACTATAATTTTTTTTCTTATGAAGTATTCGAGGCGCTTCATTTATCTGAAGCTGAGCGTAAGATCATATATGATTGTTACGCTAAGATAAAATATGAATTAGTTCGTGGTATTGACAAACACAGCAGAACCTTAATTGTAAGTAACATTGAGCTTTTGCTAAACTATTGCATTCGTTTTTACGACAGGCAGTTCATCACACGTGAAAATGTTAATAAAGGAATATTGCAGAAATTTGAAGAATTGCTGAATAATTATTTCAACTCAGAAAAACCAAAGGAAATTGGTCTGCCTTCTGTTGGCTATTGCGCAGATCAGTTGAACCTTTCAGCAAATTATTTTGGTGACTTGATTAAAAAGGAAACAGGAAAATCAGCACAAGAGTACATTCAGTTTAAAATTATGGACTTAGCCAAGGAAAGGATTTTTGATGCTACAAAGTCCGTTAGTGAAATAGCATACGAATTAGGATTTAAGTATCCCCAGCATTTCAGTAGATCATTTAAGCAACATGTAGGTTATTCTCCCAATGAATACAGAAATTTAAATTAACTTTAAAGTCGATCGATAGGAATTATATGGTGTTGGTCACTGTACATAACCGTACATTGGATGTTCAGTATTGAACATGTTGTTTGAATACTGCATGTATTAGGCTAAGCATCAGCATGATACTTAACAACATTTGTTTTGGCATGCTAATCGCAAAAGCCAGCAAAAATGATCCTATGCTCGCACTTAACTTTAAAATAGCTTTAAGAAACATTCGTAAAAATCCCGGCTTCTCCATTATTAATATTGGCGGACTGGCAATTGGACTTGCTTCCTGTATGATGTTATTGCTTTACGTTAATTACGAATGGAGCTATGACAAACAGTTTAAGGATATTGATCGCATATACTTTGCCCAACTTAACTTAAAGCTTGGAAGTAACATCATTACGCTGCAGGCTACACCAAATGGGCTTGCCGGTACTGCAGCCCAGGAGATTCCCGGTATTGAGGTGGCATCACGTATAAGTGATCCGGAAAACAAGCTCTTTAGTTACCAGCAGCAAAAGATTAAACTATCATTCACCTATGTAGACCCTACATATCTGCAAATCTTCGACTATACCTTTCTTAAGGGAGATCAGGCAACCGCATTAAAACAACCCAATTCCGTTATTCTTACAGAAAGTGCTGCAAACAAGTTGTTTGGGTTTGAAGAGCCTATAGGGAAAAGTTTGTTATGGGATAACCGCAAAACCCTGACGGTAACGGCTGTAATTGCCGATCCGCCTAAAAACCAGAGCACGCAGTTTGAAGCGCTCCAGACCTGGGATTTTTACAGCCAGGAATATCCGAATGAAATTAACGGTGGCTGGGGCAGCATCAACTGTGCAACTGTATTTAAACTAAAAGTGAATGCAGATGTTAGCGCAACTGATGCATCCTTGCGTAAGCTTGCAAAAGCGCATCATAAAGAGAGTCAAATGGAAATCTTCCTATTTCCATACCAAAAATATCAATTGTATGACGAGTTTAATAATGGGAAAGTTGTAGGTGGCAGGATCGATCAGGTACGGCTTTTCTTTTTTCTTGCTTTTTGTGTACTGCTGATTGCCAGTATCAATTACATGAACCTCTCTACCGCACGATCAGAAAAACGTGCAAGGGAAGTTGGTGTACGGAAAGCATTAGGTTCAAGCCAACGGTCGCTAATTGGCCAGTTCCTGATGGAATCTTTGTTATTGTCATTCTTAGCGATGATTATTGCGGTTGCACTGATCGAATTGACCCTTCCCTATTTTAATAACCTGCTGGAAATCGTCATCACCATTAATTACCATTCCCCATTATTCTGGTGTTTCCTCCTTGCCCTGATCCTGGCTACTGGTTTTCTAGCTGGATGTTATCCCGCTTTTTACCTTTCCTCTTTCACCCCGGTAAAAGTTTTAAAAGGCTTCACCAATATTGGAAAGGCCTCATTACCGATCAGGAAGCTGTTAGTGGTGTTCCAGTTTAGTTTATCGATCGTCATGATCATCGGTGCTACCATCGTATATTCACAGATTCAGTTCATGAAAAATAAGCCTCTGGGCTTTGATAAAAATAACCTGGTACAAATGAACCTGGAGGGTGAATTTGCCAATCCAAATAAGGTAGAGATCTTAAAAGCAGCGCTAAAAAATGCAAACGTCATTGTTTCTGCAACAGAATACGCCGCAGATTTTACAGCTAATGGTGGCTCGATTACGGGCGACTTCGACTGGCCGGGCAAGAATGGAAAAGACGATTTTATTATAAGTTACCGCAGTGTAGGTTATGATTTTGTGAAAACCATCGGTGCTAAATTGGTAAGTGGGGCCGACTATTCCCGTCAACTGGCATCAGATACAGCTAGTGGAGTACTCCTTAACCAGGCGGCAGCCAGGATGATGGCGCTTAAGCAACCTGTGGGTACACCTATTACCTGGGGTGATTTAAAATTAAAAGTGATTGGTGTGGTGAATGATTATCATAATACAAACCTTAGGCATCCTTCAGAACCTACGGTATTTTATTATAATCCTAAAAAGAGCAGCGCTTTACTGTTGAGACTTCATCCTAACCAACCTCTTCATGGGGCTGTCCAAACCATCAATAAGATTAGCCAGGAACTGAATCCTGCCTATCCACCTGCGTTGACCTATGTGAGTGAAGGGATGGAACAAAAGGTAAAGTCGGAAAGATTACTCGGTGTGCTCTCTAATATATTCGGAAGTTTTGCTATTGTAATTTCCTGCCTGGGTTTGTTAGGCCTGGCGCTTTATATGGCTGAGCAGCGTAAACGTGAAATTAGTATCAGAAAGGTTCTTGGAGCAGATTTAAAAAGCATCTTGATGTTGCTGAATAAGGATTTTATCAAATTGGTATTGATTTCTAATGTCATTGCGATCCCTGTGGCCTATATTTTATTGACGAATTGGCTCAAAACATATGATTACAAAGTAAGCATGGGATTATGGCCATATTTTATGGCAGCAGGTATTTCGTTAACGATTGCCGTGTTTACCATCAGCATGCAAAGTTTCAAGGTGGCTAAAGCAAATCCGGTAGATGCTTTGAAGTATGAGTAGGAATCATTTCACTGCCTGGAATAATGGAGTGCTACATATCCTGGTTTAAGGAGTGTAGTTTTTACAAGGTTTAACAACAATTTATCTTGCAACTTCAGCTCTCCTATTAATTTTTTGCCTTCTCCTACGATGATGGGATGAACGACAAAAAGATATTCATCAATCAAATTAAGCGCTATAAGTTGCGATGAAAGTGCTATTCCGCTTACTAAAATATTTCTACCGGGCTGTTCTTTCATCTTAAGTATTTCCGCTTCAAGATTGTTATGAAGAATTCTCGTGTTTTTTTCGTCAGTGTGTATTAATGTTTGGGAGAACACAACTTTAT
Source organism: Pedobacter sp. CAN_A7 (assembly GCF_015752175.1). Taxonomy (NCBI): domain Bacteria; kingdom Pseudomonadati; phylum Bacteroidota; class Sphingobacteriia; order Sphingobacteriales; family Sphingobacteriaceae; genus Pedobacter; species Pedobacter sp. CAN_A7. The sequence continues at coordinate 411,425 of NZ_JADOUW010000001.1, forward strand.
CGATAGCATTAAATATTTTTGCAAACTCGTAAGTTGCTGTTTGCTCACCATCGTGAGCTAATGCATAGTCAGGCCAAAAAGGGACCATCAATTCATAGGTTTTACGTCCGTAAACGAGTAAATCAGCATCTTTTAAAAGCTGCATAAAGTAGTGATGTACTTCGTCGTTCGCAATGGATTTGGTGTGGTCGTAACAGCCATCTAAAGTAATATTGATGGCGAAGATTAATTTTCTCATCGTATTGCATTTAATTGGTATTTTAACCTGAATCCATAAGCCTTATAGGTTACTTCGTAGCAACAGAATTTTCCTGATGTGCTGCAAGTAACCTTTTTAATTCTTCTATTTCCTGTTGTTGTTCCTGAAGAGCCTTAATGATAAATGGAACAAGTTTTTCAAGGTCTACCGTTTTTACTTTTACCTGGTGATTGCTGTTTTTGCCTTTTGGAGACGAATAGAACTGATCGTAAATAAGCTCATTGGCCAAATGCTTTACCTCATCAACTTTTAGTGAATACTGTTTTCCTTTAGGCAAACTGTTTATTTTTTTGTAATCATAATCAAAACTTACGGGCTGAAGTGCATTGATTAGGGAAAGGGAACGTTCCATTGGCACCTCATTTTTAATATACAAATTAGGTTCTGCTTGCTTAATAATTGCTTGCTGAGCCGCTACTTGAAGGGTGCAAACTAAAATAAAAGCAGAAATAAGTACAGTTTTAATATAATCTATGCGCATAGTTGAAATGTGTAAAATGATAAAAAAGGCAAGTTACGTAGTTTTACTTTAAATCTAAACCCAGTTTTTTCTTAAGAACTTCAACCAGTTTCCAGACATCAGGTTCTGGACATCGTTTTCACTATACCCCCGCTTAGCAAATAAAGCGGGCACTTTATCCAGGTCTGCAATGCTTTCCAAATCATAAGGACATTGTTCTTTCCCATAACCACCGTCGAGATCTGAGCCGATACCTACATGATTTGTATTTCCGGCCAGCTGGCAGATATGGTCAATATGATCAATCATTACTTCCAGGTTACATTGCATCCCCAAAGGTGTGGAAATTTTTCTTTCCCAATTCGGCACCATCATCCAGGCATCCAGTGCAGCGCCAATTACAGCGCCCCTATTGATTAGTTCCTTGATCTGCTCATCGGTAAACTGGCGGTTATGATCTACTAATGCCCTGCAGTTGTTGTGTGATGCCCACACTGCCCCATTAAAATGACTTAAGGCATCCCAAAAACTTTCATCACTTAAATGGGTAACGTCAAGAATGATGTTCAACCGTTCCATTTCGGCAAGCAGCGCATAACCATCAGGGCCCATTTTGCCAGTGGCATTGGTACCCTGTGCATACCTCCCTGGTCCGTAATGTGCCGGACCAACTGCCCGCAATCCTTTTTCATAAGCGATTTTGAGGTACCCCACGTCGACTATAGAATCTGCTCCTTCCAGGCTCAGTATATAACCGATAGGCTTTTCGGGTAAGGGTACTTCACTTTGCCACAAATTCAGGTGCTTTTCTAAACCTTCGAGATCTTTCACCTGCACCAACTCCCCGGCTGTTTCCATGGCATGGTACCAGGCAAGCTGCCCTTGCGTTTGTGCCCAAGCCTGTTCTGGAGAATGCCATCCTGGTAAAGCATTGCCTGGAGCAACGTAGCGTGCAATTTGTGTAGCCACCACTAGTCCTATGTTTCCTTTTCGTAATTCCGGAAAGCTTACTGTTGCATTGCCCCGGTCTGGCTTATCTGTTAAGCCGTATTCCCGCTCATTGATCGTGTTTAATGGAAGCCGTAGGTCTCGGTTCCATTCCATGGCATTCATACTCAAATCCAGGTGTGCATCTATCTTAAACATAGGTTGTAATTCGTTTAAATGGTGTCTTTTCTTTTTCGTGAACTGATTTTCCACACTTCAGGTGTTCTTTCAGGAGAGACGCTTATAATTTCATCGTAAAGGGCAACCGTCGGACAAACATGATGTGGTAATCCGTATAACACGTCACCAACTTGATAACCGTGGTGTATTCCGGCATCAAGAACCAGGTGTTCCTCACTTTGGCTTATGGGTATCAGGTTTGGGGCATTAAGGAAGGTTACCCTCCGCAACAATTCATTCTCTGCCGACACAGCTTTATGGCCCAGGTCAGTACAAATCAGCTTCTCCTCTGGCAAGGAAACAATCCTCGTCATCAGCACTGCTGCGGGCAGGAAATGTTGTTCCTGGAAAGCCTGCTGGTAACCACTATCCCATAGGGCAAAGGTTCCTGGACTGCATTCAAAATTTGTAGCTTCTGCATACATAGGGAAACTTGGTGTACCACCCGCGATGATAGTTGGTTTGTGCTGATACTTCTGTTCTACCTGTTCACTTAATTCATGAAGCACATCAATAATTTCGTTGACTTTCTGCTGTCTAATGGAGTAATCACTGTCATGAATATGACCGTCATAAGCATGCAGCCCCATGAACTTTAATCCTACGATCGCAGAGATGTCTTCATAAAGTTTAAATACTTTACCTGGAAGGACGCCTGTGCGATTCATGCCTACGTTAATGTCAATATATACCTTTACAGTAGTGTTATTTTGTTTGGCAAGTAAGGAGATGCTTTTAGCCGTTTCTAAATTATCTATTAGACAGGAATAGGTGGTTCTAGGAAATCGCTCTTGCAAAGTCATAAACCTGTTGATATTGGGGCCTACAGGTTGATAAGCCAATAACACATCTGGTGCTTCACAACTGCCCAGCATCTCTGCTTCAGCAATAGTTGCACATTTAAATTTCTGTAAACCTGCCGCCATAAGCAGTTTTGTTACCTCCACAGATTTATGTGTTTTTACATGTGGACGAAGACGGCTTTTATCCTTAATCATACCGATAAGCAGGTTTATGTTTTGCTGGATTCGGTCCTCATAAAAAACCAGCCCCGGGGAACTTATGTTTGCCACATCTTCCAGTTCATACCAATTTGATTTGTTCATGATTAGGCAATTAATTTAAAGATCACTAGCACATTGATTTAAATATAGTTTGATTAGTAGAGTTCAAAAAGTGCCTCTACTTCTACGGGTATGTTATCTGGAAGGGAACCAAATCCTACGGCACTTCTCACTCCTATGCCATTTTCTGAACCCCATACTTCGGCAAATAATTCACTGCAGCCATTAATCACATAAGGATGTTTTTCAAAATCAGCTGTACAATTGACCATACCTAATACTTTGATCACCCTTTTTACTTTGTCGAGGCTACCCAATTGCGCTTTAATGGTAGCTAACATGGTTAACCCCACTTGCCTTGCAGCTAATTTTCCTTCATCCTGGTTGAGATCTGTGCCTATTCTGCCAATAATTAGGGATTTGTCGTCATTAACAGGACCATGCCCGCTTAAATAAAGGTTTTTGCCATCAATAAGACATGGTTTATAAACACCCAAGGGGGCTGGTGCTGGTGGGAGGTTTAGTCCAAGTTTTTCAAAACGTTGGTCTGCAGTTAAATTTTCCATATTCGGTTATTCGTAGTGTTTAATAATTACCGCTTTGATAAGCAATTTTGATTGGTAGTACGCAAGCAATTTACAAAAGGGTATTGAGAATCAGAATTCCAATCAGCCCTACCACCCCTACAATAGTTTCCATCAAGGCCCAGGAACGGAAGGTATCTTTAAGACTAAGGTTAAAATACTCTTTGAATAACCAGAAGCCAGAATCATTCACATGGGAAAACATCAGGCTGCCGGCACCTACGGCTAGCACCATGAGGTTGGGGTTGGTATTTGCACTCACCATCAAGGGAAATGCAATGCCTGCAGTAGTTAATCCGGCTACGGTTGCTGAACCCACAGCAAAGCGGATCAGCGCTGCAATTAGCCAGCCTAAAAACAGTGGTTCCACGTTTATTCCCTGCAGGTATTTGGCAATTTCAAGACTCACCCCTGTTTGAACCAGGACTTCCTTTAATGCCCCTGATCCTGCAATAATCAATAAAATCATGGCGATATCCTTGATTGCATCCCCGTATAGCAGCATGATGTCATTCATTTTCATTCCCCTTGATGTACCAAGCAGCCAAGTGGCAATCAGCAACACGATCATCATGACGACTGAAGGATTGCCGATGAAACCGATGACCGGCGCAATGGCTGAACCTGGAGGGAGCAATAAAGGTAAAAAAGAAGCTAGTGCCAATAGGATAACCGGAAGTAGCGCGGTAAACAAACTTACCCAACGCCCGGGCAATTCTTCAGAAGGCATTTCTTTCGTTCTGAAGGATTCAAGTGGTTTTGCCTCGATGTGTTTTAAGGATTTGGCAAAGATTGGTCCGCCGATCACTATAGCAGGAATGGCGACGATCATCCCATAAAATAAGGTGAGCCCCATATTGGCATCAAATTGTACCACCAATGCTGCCGGAGAAGGATGTGGTGGTAGAAAACCGTGGGTTACGGACAAGGCGGCCAGCATGGGCAGACCGATATAGATGGCATTGAGCTGGTAACGGTAGACGACGGAAAAAATCAACGGTACCATTAACACAAATCCAATTCCATAATACAAAGGAATGCCAATTATAAAACCGGTAATGACCATGGCCCATTGAATGTGCTTTTTTCCAAAGGTGGTCATCATGACTTCTGCAATTTTTTGGGCTGCACCACTCTCTGCAACAAGCTTACCCAGCATGGCTCCAGTAGTAATGATAATTACTAAAGACCCTAACACATCACCCATCCCCTTTTCAACAGCACCTGCAATTTTTGTAAGCGGTAAGCCTAAACTTATACCTGCAACGATAGACACGACCAGGAACGAAAGGAAGGCATTGATTTTAAATGCGGAAATCATCACAATTAACAGGATGATGCAGAGTAAAACGATGAGTATGGTCATATATTAAATATCAAAATATTTAATTACTAAACAAAGATTAATTGAAGGAGGATGGTATAGCATCTATTGACGAAATTGTTTAGGCTACAACAACAGTAGATTCGGCTACGTTGACTTTACATATGTTATGGAAATTTGTATCAATAACTAAATAATATATAACATGGAAACAAGAAATAAAATTGCACTAATTACCGGCGGCAGCCGTGGCTTAGGTAAAAACATGGCATTAGCCATAGCTAAAAAAGGTATTGACGTGGTGATTACTTATCATGCGAATAAAGAGGCTGCCGATGAAGTTGTAGAACAGATTCTTACGATGGGTCAAAACGCAATAGCCTTCCAATTGGATACGAGCAACATGAAAAGCTTCGATTCCTTTGTGAGCGAAATGGCGACACATCTTGAAAAAGAAAACAACAGTCCGAATATCGATTACCTCATCAATAATGCAGGAACAGCGTTATATGCGCCGGTAACAGACACCACTGAGGAACAAATGGATGCAGTTTTTAACATCCACTACAAAGGTGTTTTTTTCTTAACCCAAAAACTTTTACCTTTTATAAATGATGGCGGCGGTATCGTTAATATTTCTTCTGGACTGACACGTTTAGTTATGCCTGGTTCAGCAGTATATGGTTCATTAAAGTCGGCAGTGGAAACACTTAGCCGTTACCTGGCAAAAGAATTGGGTAGCAGAAGAATACGTGTCAATGTTATTGCACCAGGTGCGATAGCAACAGATTTTGGCGGAGGCCGTGTCCGTGATAACAAGGAATTCAACGATCAGGTGGCTAACATCACCGCATTAGGTCGGGTTGGACTGCCAGATGATATTGGAGGCGTGGTTGCTTTTTTATGCACAGCGGAATCCTTTTGGATCAACGCACAGCGTATTGAAGTTTCTGGAGGACAGGCTATATAATCTATCTATCTTTACGTTATGAAACCCCACCGAATTAAGTCGATCACCGAATTTCACAGCCTGCTGCACCTGCCTAAACCTGAGCATCCGCTGATCAGTGTGATTGATTATGCGGTATTGGTGGCTGCCAAAACGGATACGGAAATTAACACCATAATATCTGAGCATTTTTCCATTTCGGTAAAACGCGGACTAGGCGAAAAAATGCGTTATGGTCAGCAATCTTATGATTTTGATGAAGGTGTGATGTATTTCATGGCGCCTGGCCAGGTATTGCAAACCAGCAGAACGACGAATGCAGCAGTAAAACCTTCAGGATGGATTCTCTTGATCCATCCTGATTTTCTCTGGAACACGCCCCTAAGCTCAGGCATTAAGCGATATGAGTTTTTTGATTATTCGGTGAACGAAGCCTTGTTTCTTTCAGAAAAAGAAGAATTGATCCTTAATAATATCATTCAGAACATCAAACAGGAGTATCACGCCAATATTGATTCTTTCAGTCAGAACATTATTATTTCGCAGTTGGAGACAATGCTCAACTATGCGGAACGGTTTTACCAGCGTCAGTTTATTACACGGAAAATAAATAATCACCAGGTGCTTGACCGGCTAGAGAAGTTGCTGGCAGATTACTTTCAGGGTGATGAGCTGCTTAGACAAGGCATACCCAGCGTTCAGCATGTTGCAGATGCGTTAAATGTATCTCCCAGCTATTTGAGCGGCCTGTTGAAAGTGTTAACCGGGCAAAGCACGCAACAGCATATTCACGACAAGTTGATTAAAAAGGCAAAAGAGAAACTATCTACTACAGATCTTTCAGTGAGTGAAATTGCTTATAGTTTAGGGTTCGAGCACCCCCAATCCTTCAGTAAATTATTCAAGTCTAAAACCCAACTTTCTCCATTGGAGTTCAGGCAGTCATTTAATTAAAAGGACTTAAATAGCTTATTTTCAATTTATTTTACACTTCTATAAATTAGGAATATAAGTTTTTAAAATATAGTTGTGTAACCAAATGGTTTTATATAAATTAGTGTAACCATTTGGTTTCTAATATATGGAATTAAGAAGAGACGTGTTTCAAGCTGTTGCCGACCCAAACCGAAGGCAAATAATCGATTTGTTAGTCAAACAGCCGATGAATCTAAATGCCCTTGCCGGACATTTTGATATTAGCAGACCGGCTGTTTCCAAACACATCAAAATATTGACAGCGTGTGGTCTGGTTGTGGTTAAACAAACGGGCAGGGAAAGAAACTGTAGCGTAGATGCACAAAAGCTTGTAGAAATAGATCAATGGCTCGGTCGTTACAGAAAATTTTGGAACCATCAATTAGATAACCTCGGTAAATTTCTGGAGAGCCAGAATGATACTGACTTAAAGTGATTATAGAACTAACTAAAAATGAATCTATATGGAAACAAAACCACTAATTATCGAGCGTACTTTCCATGCGCCGATCCATCGGGTATGGACAGCCATAACCGATAGCAAACAGATGAAAGAATGGTATTTTGACTTTAATGAGTTCAAAGCGGAAAAGGGATTTAAGTTCCAGTTTACAGGAGGTGATGAACATGTACAATATCTCCATGAATGCGAAGTGCTGCACGTTGATCCACCGCATAAATTGAGTTATTCCTGGGTATATCCAGCGTATCAGGGGTATTCCGTATTAACCTGGGAGCTATTTTCAGAAGGTGACGATCGCACGCGGCTAAGGCTTACTCATGAAGGGTTGGAAAGTTTCCCTCAAGATAATCCGAACTTTAGGGTGGAAAGCTTTACTGCAGGCTGGAATTACTTTGTCAATGAAGCACTGCCAGCATTTGTCGAAGTTTAAATATCTTTGTAACGTGGTGTATTACCCAATAACAACTAAATCTAAAAAAGAATAGCTAACGATGAACATCGTTAGCTATTCTTTAAATTACCATTGATCTGTGTTCGTAATGCCCACATCTTTGGCTTTAAATACAGGATCTTTTCCTTCCTTTTTCTGCCGCTCGTAATCTCTGAAAACCTTCATGGCAGGTTTTCTAAGCAGCAATATGGCAATGACGTTTAACCAGGCCATTAATCCTACCCCTATATCTCCCAGTGTCCATGCGGCCTCAGCAGTTTTAACAGATCCATAAAAGGTAGCGACCAAAATCAAAGCCCTTAATCCGTTAAGTAACCACTTGTTACCTTTTTTATCCAGATAGCTTAGGTTAGTCTCTGCTATATAATAATAAGCCATGATGGTTGTAAAGGCGAAAAACAGCAAAGATATTGCAACAAAACCTGCACCCAAAGATGGGAAGTGCGAAGCTATGGCTAGCTGAGTATATTCAGCACCGATTTCTGCACCGGGTATATTTTCCAATAGAAAACCACCAGCAGGATTGGCAACATTATATTTACCTGTAAACAGGATCATAAACGCAGTAGCTGTACAAACAAATAGCGTATCCACGTAAACCGAAAAGGCCTGAACCAACCCTTGCTTAGCCGGGTGGCTTACTTCTGCTGCAGCTGCAGCATGCGGAGCAGTACCCTGACCAGCTTCGTTAGAATAGATTCCTCGTTTTACTCCCCAGGCTACAGCCATACCAAATATACCTGCAAAGGCGGGTTCCAAATCAAATGCAGACCTGATGATGAGCGAGAAAACTGATGGAATCTGCGTGAAATTAAGTGCCATAATGATAAGCGCCATCAGGATATAAGCACCTGCCATGAATGGAACAACGATCTCAGCTACTTTCCCAATCCGTTTAACCCCACCAAAAATGATCATCGCTAGTAAAATAACAACGCCAATTCCAGTATAGGCAACAGGAACATCAAATGCATTCTGCATGCTGAGTGCAATACTATTACTCTGAACACCAGGAAGAAACATCGCCGTACTTACTACCGTTGCGACAGCAAATAGAATGGCATACCACTTAATGCCCAATCCCCTTTCAATATAATATGCAGGCCCCCCACGGTATTGTCCGTTGTTCACTTGCTTGTATACCTGCCCCAGTGTGGCTTCGATAAAGGCTGATGCACTGCCCAAAAAGGCAATTAACCACATCCAGAATACCGCACCTGGACCGCCCATGGCAATCGCTGTAGCCACTCCAGCTATATTTCCTGTTCCTATTCGTCCAGATATCGCTATGGCAAATGCCTGGAAAGAACTTACACCCTTTGCTGAACTCTTACCATCAAACAGCAAAAGAATCATTTCCTTAAAATATCTGACTTGTAAAAATCGGGTTGATATCGAAAAATAGATACCTGCGCCCATACAAAGGATAATTAAAGCATCACTCCATATTAAACCATTGATTGTGTTTATAATATTCTCCATCTTATTTTTAAAAGCCGCTAAAGTAATGGAATTTCAATTAAACACACCTTACTTACCAACGTTTTTATAAACAATTCTGTGACAAAAGAAGATTTGTGCTAAAAAAGTAGCATTAAAGCGCAATTAAATATGGTTTATTTCATTCTGAGTCGAGTTAAATGCTATTTGATCTCATTTATTAGGTATTGCTGATTGAATATATATATAACCCGGGTAATGGTGACGAATTGAATATCTAATGGTCAAAAATATTATACGGCAAATTATAGCCATCCAATGGCCCCATTGACGCTAAAAACTTGCTAACTTAGTTATGGCATCGTTTTAATTTCAATCCTTTTAAACTATAGGTATGACTCATAATAACACCAAGCTGTCGCCAGTACAACAGGAAGAATTGTTAGCTATTTTAAAAACGCGTTTCGAAAAAAACGCAAATCGGCACACCATCATGGAATGGGCCAACATACGCACACAGCTAGAAGGTAAACCTGAAAAGTTATGGTCTCTTCATGAAATGGAAACATCCGGTGGTGAACCAGATGTTGTTGATTACAATGCAGATACTAATCAATACCTATTTTTTGATTGCTCCTTAGAAAGCCCTTCTGGACGTAGAAGTGTTTGTTATGATCGGGAAGGACTGGAATCGAGGAAGGAAAATCGCCCAGTAAATTCTGCGATCGACATGGCAAAGGAAATGGGAATTGAACTGCTTACCGAAGAGCAATACCGGCACCTGCAGCGCTTAGGGGAATTTGATAAAAAAACCTCAAGCTGGCTGAAAACCCCAGATCCTATTCGCAAACATGGTGGTGCTATTTTTGGAGATTTTCGATACCAGCATGTCTTCATTTATCATAACGGTGCGCAATCTTATTACGCTGCCAGAGGTTTCCGCGGTTGCTTATGGGTTTGATTTTAGATAAATAGATGCAACACTATTGCATTTATTAATAATACTCGTATCTTTAATGACAGAAATAAATATGCTCATTAAAGTAGGTTATATGAAAGCAAACGAATTATTTGATGTCATTATCATAGGTGGAAGTTATGCCGGCCTCTCAGCAGCCATGTCTCTTGGGCGCTCCTTAAAGAAAACACTTGTTATTGATAGTGGAAAGCCATGTAATGCACAAACACCGCAATCACATAATTTTCTGACACAGGATGGGAAACCGCCTCAGGAAATTGCCGCTCTTGGTAAACAACAGGTGGAACAATACGATACCGTAAAATTCTTCAACGATATCGCCGTAAAGGCAATTAAAACAGACACTGGTTTTTTGGTAAGCACACGAGCTGGCACAACCTTCCAAGCTAAAAAGCTTATTTTAGCTTCCGGTATAAAAGACATGTTACCTGATATACCTGGGTTCTCTAACGCTTGGGGTATTTCGGTGATCCATTGCCCTTATTGTCATGGTTATGAATACCGTGATCAGCTTACCGGAATTTATGCGAATGGAGATAGGGCTTTACACCTTGCCTCTTTGGTCGGTAACTTGACCAACGAACTAACCATTTTAACTAATGGTCCAGCTGAATTTACTCAGGAACAATCAGATCTTTTAGCACGTCGCCATATTCCAGTGTTGGAAAGCCCAATTTTAGCCATTGAGCAGCAAAATGGCCATTTGCAACAATTGATATTAAAGGATGGTACACATCTTCCAATGAAAGCCTTATATGCGGCTGTTCCATTTGTACAGCATACTGATATACCCTTATCCTTAGGATGCGAAATGACCACCTCGGGGCATCTTCAAGTAGATTCTTTTCAAAAGACCACCATCCCAGGCGTATGGGCATGCGGAGACAATTCATCTCCTATGCGCGCCGTATCAAATGCTGTAGCAACTGGTGCATTAGCAGGGGCTATGGTCAATATGGAGCTTACACAGGAATCTTTTAACCGTACTGATAGTTAAATGTTTCCATGGTTTCACAGTGGTAGCCCTCACGCTGTAGTAATTGACAAACCCTATGTGGCTCCGAATCTGTGCTGATTAGCCTTAGAATATTGTCACTATCATCCAGATCGAAATTACATGCTGAAGTTGACGGCAATCCGCTTAATAGCAATTGAATTTTAAGGCTTTGTTCGTGTGTATTCACACTTGTTTTGAATACTGTAAGGTACATATTCTTAATTTTTTGATTAGCTATTTTGCGGATCGTTTTGTTTTTTCCACCCGCACATTTTTTGCTTCATTTCCTCTTTAAACTGCTGTCTTTCTTCGGGCGTCATTTGTTTACATCGTTCTACCATTTTACGCGCCCCCCATGATCCGCCACCACCATGTCTTCCAAAACCAAATAGGATCTTACATAGGATAAAGATTCCCATCGCTTGCCAAAACGTAATTACATTAACATTCAGTATGTTAGGCAGTAAATTATTCCACAACACCATCACTATATAGCTGATGATAGCGAGTAAAGCGGCCACGCCAAAAGGTATAAAAAGGAACTTTTTTCGGTTTCTATTGAAAGTAGATTTCATTTGATTGTATGTTTATTAATATTCGGTAATGTCTGTATAAAGCTGTTTTAGTCGCCTTCTCAAGTGCAGTACAGCATAACGCTTTCTAGAAACCAGGGTGTTAAATTTAATACCCGTTTTTTCGGAGATCTCATCGAAAGACTGATCTTCTAATTCCTGCCACACGAATACTTGTTTCTGTTCTATGGGCAGCTCGTCTAATGCCAGGAAAAGCTGTTCCCAAAAAAGATTACGCAAGTAGGCAGTCTCAGGAGTAGTTACTTCAATCATCAGAATGCTTATTAAATCTGATGTTTCTTCATTAACCTCTTCTTTGTACAAGTCATCTAACAGGCTCTCCCGATGCTTTTTATGTTTATCAAGAATCTTATTTTTAGCTACGCGATACAGCCATGCACTGGTTTGCTCTATAGGTTGCGCATTAATGACGTTGCTTAATTGGTACCAAACATCCTGTAAAATATCTTCTGCGTCGGCTTCATTGCTTACCTGCTTTCTAATAAAGCCCATCAAGCTCTTGCCATATGCTTTAATGGTATCTACGATATAGCTATTATGGTCTTTGGGCATGAATGCGGCTTTCAAAATATTGGCTGTTTATACTATGAAGACGACTGTGCCGAAGAAACATTTTAAATTATTTTTAAATATTTGCATAACCATCTTTTCGACATAAGATTACAAATATTAATTAGAACATTTTGTTCTGATTATCCGTTTTCTATCAAATTAATAGATATGTATAATTCAAAGACTGCAATAGCAGTATTAATAACTTTAACAACTTCATTTGCAGCATGTAGCAGGAACGATAAGGAAACGAATGATGATCGCCAGGATGATAAGGAGAACGCGGCAACTACAATTCGTGACAGTTTGATGGATTCACCAGAACAAGTAAGCGCTGATTTTACTTTACTGCCAGGTATTGCTGCGGGCAAAATTAAAATTGATGGAAATACTGAAGAGGTATTCGAATTGCTGGGTAAACCTGACTCCAGTGATGCGGCTATGCAAAAAATGGTTGCCTTCTGGTTCCAGGAACAAGATGGTGTAAGGCATTCCACCTCTATCTTTGCTGCCCGAACCACAGAAGAACTCTCGCCCTCCAGAGTTCGACAAATTCGGGTGACCTCACCAGCTTTTAAAACTAAGGAAGGGTTTGGTGTAAATGATACACTTATGGAAATTAAAAAAGCATACGATGTACAGCACATTAAATACCCCTTAACGCCTAATCAGATAATACAGGTCTGGAACGATAAAGATGGTATTGCCTTTGAAATTGGGGATGACCAAAGATGCAAGGCCGTCATTATTTTTAAAAAAGGCGACGATCCCACTTCCACCTATCTACCACTCCGTTAGTACCGGGTGGTAAATAGATGAATAGGCGGTAGTTTAGTCAATGTCTGTTCGGAAAGGAACTGCAGGTAACCCGTCCTTATTTATTAGGTTGCCATCCGGGTTATCGGCCCATGCATAACGTACGGCAACAGGTGATTTAACCTCATCGCTTGAAAGGACTACTGTATTGCCCTGTAAAACAGCATTGGCCCAATAAAACTTTTTATCACTTCCTGCGATGGCGAAACCTTTCAATTTGCCATGATCACTAGTGGTTAATCCTTTCCCTGTTTCAGCATAACGGACCGTAATTATACCATCCTGCGTTTTGTGACTTTTATAAAGAGGTCCAGTGGCTTGTACCTTCTTTTTATACACCTGTCGTTTAACCAATAGCGCAAGCCTTCTGCCTACCTCCTGCTTGTTTCTGGGGTGAATATCGTCGGCCACGCCAATATCAATGGCTGTGGCCATGCCTGTATTTGGCTGTTTTAAACTCATCGTTTGCGCTTCACGAAGTAATGCCCAGTCGCTTTCTGTGGGTTCAGGATGTTGCTTCATAAAATTAGCCAACTGCACATATAAAAATGGTAAATCTCCTTTTTTCCAACGTGCACGCCAGTCAGCGATTAACATTGGAAATGTGGTTCTATATTCCTTAGGTGCACCTACATTGTTTTCTCCCTGGTACCATATAAATCCTTTTATGCCATAAGGAATAACAGGATTTATCATGCCATTATAGAGAAAAGCAGGATGCTGGTAATAGTTTTTTATTGACGGTATTGCAGGTTCCAGGCTTTTTTGATATTTCCAGCTTCCTGCCATGCTAATTTTGGTTTGTCCATCTGTAATATATAGCCGATCAGCTGGCGGATTAAAACCACCCCCTTGCCACAAAAAGGCCATGCGTATGGCGATTACATTATTACCCTGTTTTACCAATTTCGCAGGGATGGTATAGTGATGCGTCGGGTTAGCATTCCATATATTTTTTGCTATCAATTCTCCATTGAAATACAAAGAATAATTCATTTCAGGTTGCCCAAGCTCAATCGTTAAATCTTTAGCTGTCATGGCCGATGGAAGGTTTATTGTCTTGCGTAACCACATCATGCCTTCATAACCAGGCATATTCATGTTCTTTAGTGTTGCAGGCATGTTTAGCTGTAGCCAGGAAGAATCATTATAATCCACTTTGGTAACGCTACCAACTACATGGTGTGGCGGTTGGTTTACAATTTCCCAGAACCGAACCAGGTCCAGGCTGTCTTGTATAAAATGCTTTGCAGTGATGGTATCATTTTGAAGAACCTTTTCGCGGGTAATTGTGGAAGTAAGTAGCTGCTCTTTACTCGTCCAGGCTTCTACCGGTGTACCGCCCCAGGTGGATTGCACAATACCTATGGGCACATTTAATTCTGCATGCAGATCTCGTGCGAAAAAATAGGCAACAGCTGATGCATTTTTTACTCCTGCGGTATCCATACATACCCAGGAACCGCCTGCAAGGCTATCCTGTGGTTTAACCTGCACATTGTGTGGTACATTAAAAAAACGAATTGCTGGAAAATTAGCGTTCCTGATTTCTGCTGCTGCATTGGCCGACTGTTGTACTTGCCATTCCATGTTCGACTGCCCCGAGGCCAACCAAACATCGCCCAGCAAAACATTGCTAAAATCAAACGCAGGCTCTACATTATTTCCTTCAAAAACAGACAAGGTATGCGGACCACCGGCTTTCATGGCTGGAAGTTTTAACTGCCACTTGCCATCTGGCCCTGCAGTTGTTTTTACGCGTTTACCATTTAACACCACCACGACCTGACTTCCAGGCTTGGCAGTTCCCCAAATTGGGATCGCAGCATCTCTTTGCAGGATCATATGGTTTCCAAATAATTTTGGTAAGCGTACCTGTGCATTAACGAGGGATACTGATGCCACCATAAATATAACCAGTGCTGATTTAATGAATTCCTTTCTCATTGATTCTTTATAGTTTTTTAGTTGGTTTACTCCTTAAATATACCTTGCGGGTAATTCTCCAAGCTATTAATAATCCTGCGGTTGATGATAATAAACCTATAAATAACTGCCTGTGGGTGAATTGTTTATTCGGCCCCTGAATTTGGCGGACGTATCTAACGAAGTATTCAAAGCAGTATAAGACAAATTGCCGCCAACAACGACCATGAGGGATACGAGGATGTATCCACAAATAGTCTCGGGGTAGAAGTTAAATTTAGTTGTTATCTTTTGCGCTCAATATTTGGTAAAAACCCGGTAAGCAATCCTATTAACGGCAGAAAAGAACAGACGTGAAACACGTATTCAATACTGGTGCTATCGGCAAGATTACCTAATAACGCCGAACCTATTCCGCCCATTCCAAAAGCAAAACCAAAAAACAGGCCTGATACTAAGCCCACTTTACCAGGAATAAGTTCTTGCGCGTACACCAGAATTGCAGAGAAAGCTGAAGCTAAAATCATTCCGATAGGTACAATCAATACACCCGTCCAGAACAGATTGGCATAAGGCAACAGCAAAGCAAAGGGGGCTGTACCCAGGATAGAAAACCAGATTACATATTTACGGCCAATCTTATCGCCCACCGGACCACCAATTAAGGTGCCTGCAGCTATAGAAACCAAAAATATAAATAGGTATACCTGTGAGGTTTGCACGGATACGCCGAACTTATCCATCACATAAAAAGTGAAGTAACTGGTTAGGCTAGCCATGTAAAAATACTTTGAAAAAATCAGGATCAATAAAATGGCGACAGCGAAAACCACCTTCTTTTTGGAAAAGGTATGGGTAATGCTGGTGATCTTAGATTTGCCTTTGGCTTTTAGGGCAGTTACATGGCCTTTATACCAGGTACCAACTTTGCTGAGTACCATAATGGCCACCAATGCAATGACCGAAAACCAAACCACACTTGATTGTCCATAGGGCACGATGATCCAGGCGGCCAATAAAGGACCCAGAGAGCTACCAAAATTACCACCTAGCTGAAAGATGGATTGTGCTAGTCCACGCCTGCCCCCCGATGCCGCATGGGCCATACGGGAAGCTTCAGGATGAAATATGGAGGACCCAGTACCTACCAATGCCACGGAAAGCAGCATCATGTAAAAGCTGGAAGAAAACGACAGAGAAATAAGCCCCACCAGGGTAAAGGTCATTCCAACAGCTAAAGAGTAAGGTTGCGGTTTTTTATCAGTATAAAGCCCTACAAATGGCTGGAACAATGATGCAGCCATTTGAAATGTTAAGGTAATCAATCCGATTTGCGTAAAACTGAGTTGGTAAGCATCTTTAATTACCGGATAAATAGCAGGAATTAGCGATTGTATAGTATCATTTAACAGGTGTGAAAAGCTTATGGCGAAAAGAATGGGGAAAACTGTTTTCTCGGCAATGCTTTCGGTTGTAGATGCGGTATTCATTGGTGGTACAAAATATTAAAACGATTTCCGCAAATATAAGCATCTGTCTAATAGTTGGGGCTTAAAAGCTTTAATTATAACATCTGCCTGACCTGTTGCTAAGGATACAACAGGCATAAATTATATGCACCTAAAATTTCATCGTGTTACCATTATTTATATAGGGACACAAATGACCATTTTATTTGTACAACTACACACCTTACTAAATATATATAATTTATGCTTAAATTACTTTATGAAAAGATTAATCCTGGCCATACTCCTCACGATCAGCTATTTCTCTGTAATTGCCCAGCAAAGTGACCCATGGGAAGAATACATGACACCAAACGAAGTCCACCGTATGTTAAGTGAATACGCCGGAGATTTCGATATGGAAATTTCCATGTGGCCCGCCGAAGGAAAAGATCCGATGAAGGTAAAAGTAGCTGCTAAAAACCAAATGATACTAGGAGGCCGCTTTCTCGAACTTAGCCAAACCGGCACCATGATGGACATGGACTACCAATCGGTAACTACCATCGGTTTTAACACCAGCGGTAAAAATATGGACCTCATTACCATCACCAATATGGGAACTGGAACCCTATCACTGACCGGTGCCTGGAATCAAAACACAAAAATAGCAACCTTATCTGGGCAAATGATTAGTCCGGGTGGTGGAAAGGTAATCAGGATTAGACAGATACTGCATTTCATAGATAAAAACACTTTGATTATCCAAAATATTGACCAGGCCGATGGCCAGAAAGCACGGAAAACGGTGGAGTACAAATTAACGCGTACACCTACAATTAACTAAACTACAGTATAGAGAAGTCTGACAACATGGGCATTAAGCTATTATCCTTGCTTTTTTCTTTTCGCATTTAAATACCTGCGCACTGGAATATCAAACGACACCATGGCGATATAGGCAACACCTGTTAAAAGGATCATACCCGTAATAATAATTAAAACAAGTTGTGTGGTAGTGGGCTGCGTTGCAGTATAATAATTAAGAAACATAAAGATAACCGCATAATGGGTCATGTATAAAGGATAGGAGATCTCTCCTGAAAACTTGCACAATTTTTTCAATTTTTCGGTCACTTGAGCCCCTGCCCCTAACGTAATTAACAAGGGGAAGTAAAGTAACACGACCACTAATTCAGCTCTCCAACCCCAATTAAAGGGCATTAAAAAAGCCAACAGCAGTAATATAGATAAACCGAGGAAACCAACCTGCGACCGGATGATCAGGTTGAATCTAAAAATGAGCATCCCTGCTAAAAAGGAATAGGCAATTCTTGCCCCACCATGCCAGAAGGTCGATCCTCCCCAACCCCCTAGTAAAGAACCGGAACTGTAAGCTACATAAATAAGTGCCCCTGCAGCAATAATGGCTAATGCTAACAAAATATTTCGCCCCAACTTTACCAGAACCAACGCATAGGCGATATTGGCTACATACTCCCAAAACAACGACCAGGCTGGTGCATTTAACCCAAAAAGATTAAAGAAACGATCTTCCATTACCGGAAATGGGATCAACAAAACTGAACTTACAAAAATTAAGAAAATTCTTCCTGCACTATAGGTATCTGCACTACCGCCAAAGGGATCGAAGAGAAAGGCGAACAATCCTAACACCGCACCCAATATAACTAAAGGATGTAAGCGAATGATTCGCGACTTAAAAAACTCCAGTAAGCCCATTTTCCCGATCCTGTCGTCATAAGCGTAGGCGATTACAAAACCTGATAAACAGAAGAAAAAATCAACTGCTAAAAAACCATGACCAATAAAGTTTTTAGTGGCATCTGGATAAGCTACTTCCATAAAATGGAAACATACAATGGCTAATGCTGCTACGCCACGAAGGCCGTCAAGGATTTCGAAATGATGTTTAGACTGAAGTATTTCTGGGTTTGTGGTTTTAACGTTCAAATGTAGGTAGTGTTTATTAAATGAGTTTATCTGTGGTTGATGATGGGCAAGGTTACAGAATAATAAATAAACATCAAAAATAAAAGATTCTAAATGCTACTGACAAACTGTTGTCACCACCCCTATTTACTTTTGATTTACAAACCATAAAGGATAATATTATGAACACAATCGTAGAAGTAATCAGCCCGGAAAAACTATTAAGCCATTGGCAAGGACACCGTAATTTAACCAGAAAAGTCATTGAGGCTTTTCCAGAGAAAGATTTCTTTGAATTCTCTATCGGAGGTATGAGGTCTTTTTCGGCCCTGACTTCAGAGTTGCTTGCAATGGGTGCTCCAGGGATGAAAGGAATAGTGGAAAAACAAGAAACTCCTTTTCAGGAAAATTCCCAAGAACTAACCACCAAGGAGCAATATTTAGAGAAATGGGATCAGGCTACTGAAGAAATCAACCAATACTGGAGCAAGTTACAAGTGGAAGATTTTAATGAAACTGTTAACCTCTTCGGCCACTATAATTTCCCGGTGATTGAAAATATTCTTTACATTATTGATAACGAAATTCACCACCGCGGACAAGGTTATGTGTATTTAAGAGCTTTGGGTATACAACCTCCTTTTTTCTGGGAAAGGTAAGGTTACGTCATCGTAATACCTTTAAACCATTAAGCGCGTTAATTACCGCTTAGTGGTTTACCTTTATCCGGCACAGTATTTTATCCATTAACTCTATTACCCTGTTTCTTAGCTGCTCAGGCGATATGATACTCGCATAATCGCCAAACATTAAATACCAGCGCGCAAACCCTTCCTCTATATTGGGTGCAAGAAAGGTCATTTCCCAATGGTCTCCAACAGAGGTTTCCGACACAAAACCGTGGTATTTCATTTCATACTCCAAATGTTTCCTGATTTTTTTGTCAACTAAAATGACCACTTTGGTTGTTGCACATGCTTTTTCATTCTGCTGAAGATAGGTTTCGAGCGGCTGGTGTGTTAATGTAAATGGCTTTTCCGTCAGATTGATCTGGCAAATTCTATCCGTCCTGAATTGCCGGTAAGCTTGTCGCAAGTGGCAATAGCCCAGGGTATACCAATTGTCGTGATCATGAAAAACCCCCACAGGCTCAATCGTTCTTGCGATGGCTTCCTCCGATTCTGCCGTTTTATAATAAAGTACCACTTGCTTTTTCTCCGCAATACTTTTAAAAAGTAAGGCCAAAGTATCAGGTGCTCTTTCATTAAACAACTTACCTCCTGGCTGCATTAACACATTAGATTCAATGCTGGAAACCCAATCTTTATCAGCACTTTGAAGAACGGCTTTCAATTTATAAGTAGCCGAAGCATAATGTTTACCCATTTCCTGATCGGTAAACTTTTGCATCAGTTTTTCTGCAGCAATGAAACTGCTGGCTTCCTCACGACTAAACATGACCGGTGGTAAACGATAGCCTTCCATTAAGGAGTATCCTATGCCGGCCTCACTGTAAATAGGAACGCCGGATGCTTCCAAGGTGCGGATGTCGCGGTATATGGTCCGCAGACTCACATCAAAACGCCCGGCCAGCTCCTGTGCTTTCACGATTTTTTTGGATTGCAATTGGATCAGAATAGCCACTATTCTATCAAAACGTTTCGGCGTTTCATCCATAGAAAAAAATATTTACCCAAATATAAGGGTTAAAAACAAAAGTGATGACTATTCCTTTACGTGGTTATTGTTTCCTTAGCTTTGTTTTATGTTGAAAAATTTATACGGAACAGCGTTTTACGTTAGCGTGGCTACCGCACTAAGTAAGGTCCTTCCTGCCTTCGATTCGGTTAAATTCAAGTCTCTAATTTTCAACGAGCAGTTCCAGCACATGGAGTTAAAGGAAAGGATGCGGCACACCACCCTAGTGCTTCATGAATTTATGCCAGCCCAGTTCA
Organism: Pedobacter sp. CAN_A7; assembly: GCF_015752175.1. Classification (NCBI taxonomy): domain Bacteria; kingdom Pseudomonadati; phylum Bacteroidota; class Sphingobacteriia; order Sphingobacteriales; family Sphingobacteriaceae; genus Pedobacter; species Pedobacter sp. CAN_A7. The sequence goes on from NZ_JADOUW010000001.1 coordinate 431,780, forward strand.
CAGCTGCCGTACCCGTTATCTATAAACTTATTAATGAACTACGTCAAATGGGTCGTGGTGAGGACGAACTTGCATTTATCTTTTTGCCCGATTATCTCGAAGTTTATGGTATCGACGATTTCCAGGCCTCCGTTCCTGCATTGGAGTTCGTTACCCAATTTGTGAGCTGTGAATTCGCAGTCCGTCCTTTTCTCATCAAATATTTTGACCAGATGATGGAGCAGATGAAACTTTGGTCTAGGCATGAAAGTGCAAAAGTGAGACGTTTGGCCACAGAAGGCAGTCGGCCCCGTTTGCCCTGGGCCATGGCCATCCCCCAATTGAAAAAAGACCCCGCACTGATTCTTCCTATCCTGGAAAACCTAAAGAACGATCCATCTGAATCGGTAAGAAGAAGTGTGGCCAATAATCTGAACGATATTTCTAAAGATAATCCGGAAGTGGTGCTTCTTCTGGCGAAAGAATGGCTTGGACATAGTAAAGAAACTGATGCCATTATGAAACATGGCTGTAGAACCTTGTTAAAACAAGGACATGCGGATATTTTGAGTCACTATGGTTTAGATACGGAGGGCTTATTGGTAACTGATTTTAAAATGAAGACACCCCTGGTGATGATGGGAGACGCGATGGCATTTTCATTTTCGATACAGAACACCAATACCGCGTCAAAAACAATCAGGCTGGAATATGGATTGTTTTATAAGAAAGCTAATGGCACGCTTGCCCGAAAAGTGTTTAAGATCAGTGAGCGAATTTATAAAGCGGGTGAACGTGTGGTCATTGAGCGGAAACAATCATTTAGGCCCATTACCACCCGGGTGTTTTACCCAGGCGAGCATCAATTGTCGTTAATCATTAATGGCGAGGAACAAAAGGATACCATAAAAAGCTTCGAACTGCTCGCTAAACTTTTATCTTAAAGAAATAATATTTAGTTTTAACAGATGAGATATCCAACCTACATGACTAAAAAACAAAGCCTAATACTTGTTGTGATCGCCATGGTCACTGTTTCCTGTAAAACGAAAAAAATAGCGGTTCAAACACCTGTTAAACAGACAGAAACCGACAATGAGTTAACTAACATCAAAAAAGACTTACCAGAAAACCAGGTGGAAAGAACGAATGAAGGCATTAGGTTTACCTTTAGCTCGGAGATTCTGTTTCCTACCAATTCCTCCTATTTGAATGATAACTCTACTAAAAGCATTGCCGATGTTACAAACGTGATTAAACAACAAGCTACAGACCGCAGGATTTTGGTAGAAGGACATTCTGATAAAACGGGAACTCCTGAATATAACCAATGGCTATCTGAGAAGAGAGCGGTATCAGTAAAGAAATATATGGCTAGTTTGGGCCTGGATTCAAACAGGATTAAAACTATAGGTGCCGGAGATACCAAACCTGTAACCGATAATAAAACAAAAGAAGGAAGGTTGATTAACCGCAGGGTTGAAGTGACTATACTGAAAGCAAACTAAAACTTTTATTTACCGGTAGACGTTCGTTAAAAAACAAATTTTATACTAATGAAAATCGCTACTTACAATGTAAATGGAATTAACGGACGTTTACCGGTTCTGCTACGATGGCTTGAACAAACTAAACCCGATGTGGTGTGTTTGCAAGAGCTTAAAGCACCCCAAGATAAATTTCCACTGCAGGCAATTAATGATGCAGGTTATCATGCGATATGGCATGGACAGAAAAGCTGGAACGGTGTGGCCATCCTTTCCCGCTATGGGGAAATTCAAGAACTTCGCCGGGGATTGCCTAATGACCCCGATGATACCCAAAGCCGGTATATTGAAGCGTTTATCAATGGTGTTATAATTGGATGTTTGTATTTACCAAATGGAAATCCCGCTCCTGGACCTAAGTTTGACTATAAATTACTGTGGCTGGAGCAATTTAGCCAACACGCAGCCAAACTATTAACCGCTAAAGTTCCTGTGGTGCTCACTGGCGACTACAATGTAATTCCCACGGAGCAGGATGCTTACAAACCAGAACGCTGGGTGAAAGATGCCTTATTCAGGCCGGAAAGTCGGGAAGCCTTTAAAACCCTGGTTGATCAAGGCTGGTCAGACGCCATCCGTAAACTGTACCCTAATGAAACAATTTTTACCTTTTGGGATTATTTTAGAAACGCCTATGGAAGGGATGCAGGATTGCGCATCGATCATTTTCTGCTAAGTCCTAACCTGAGTGATAAGCTGCAGGCAGCTGGTGTAGACCGCGATGTGCGTGGCTGGGAGAAATCGAGCGATCATGGTCCGGTTTGGATTGAGTTAGCTGATTAAACCAGCTCGACTGAAGTCGCCAGGGTCTTAGTTGCTTTATTTGTGTTTTTTCTTGTTAACGGTTTATAAGCAGAACATAATTAATGTTTGATAATAGTTAGCCTTAAATTACTGCTATGATTTGCAGGTGAGGAACAAATTAAGGTACTGGTTTTTCTAAAAAAATAGCAACCTTTGCGCCCTATTTATGACAGCACCCTATGGCGACATCTAAAAACTTCAATCTTATCATGATTCTGGGCGCTTTGGCGGCACTAGGGCCATTTTCTATCGACATGTATCTTCCAGGCTTTGATTCCATTGCCGCGGATTTAAATGCCACAGTACCTAAAGTTTCCTTATCACTTACCGGATTCTTTATTGGAATATCTTTCGGGCAATTGTTATACGGACCCTTACTGGATAAATTTGGCCGTAAAAAGCCTTTATATTTTGGTTTGGCACTGTATATTATTGCTTCCATAGGCTGTTTGGCGGTCACTAATATAAATCAGCTCATCGTATTGCGCTTTGTGCAAGCCATTGGTAGTTGTGCTGCTGCGGTAGCCTCTATGGCAATGGTAAGGGACCTCTTTCCTGTTAAAGAAAGTGCTAAAGTATTTGCATCGCTGATGTTGGTTATTGCCATTTCGCCCATGCTTGCCCCTACAGCGGGTGGTTACTTGATGACGGCATTTGGCTGGCAATCGGTGTTTATGTTCCTGGCAGGTATGGCCGTACTGATGTTATTAGCTGTTATATTCTTTTTGCCAAACAGCTTTAAACCAGATCCAACCTATTCCTTAAAGCCAGTAGCGATGATCACTAAATTTAAAAGTGTGTTGGTTGTACCTCAGTTTTATACTTATGCATTAATCACTTCCCTATCCATTGCAGGTCTGTTTACCTATGTAGCGGCATCGCCCATGGTGTTTATGAATTTATATGGCGTAAGTAAAACCGGTTACGGATGGATCTTTGCTTTGTTATCAGTGGCTTTTATAGGCACCAGTCAACTGAACAGTTTAATTTTACGCTGGCACAGCAGCAAAACCATTATCACCTGGGCTTTAGCCGCACAGGCCATCATAAGTGTGCTTTTCTTATTGGCTGCACTAAATAACCTACTTTCGTTATACAGCACCATCGCTTTTATTGCCTTATTTTTAAGTTGCCTGGGGTTAATCAATCCGAACGCTGCTGCACTTTCGCTTGCGCCTTTTTCGAAAGATGCGGGTAGTGCTTCTGCATTAATGGGTGCATTTCAGATGGGTTTAGGTGCTTTGGCATCTATGGCGGTCAGTTTCTTCCCTGAAACCTCTACCCTTCCGATGCCTTTGATCATGACGGTAGCGGTATTAACGGCCTTATTAATTTTGTTTGCAGCGAAAAAGACGGTTTCGCTGCAAGCTGCAAAGGTTTAATGATTGAAATTTTTAACGCTCTTAATCAGGCTTTTGTAAGATAATTTAACATATTTATTCGTTTTAATTAACTTGATGATGGTTTTTTAAGATAAAAGGCTATCTTTGCATCACTTTAAAAAGGAGTTGATTCCGTAGCTCAGCTGGTAGAGCATTACACTTTTAATGTAGTGGTCCTGGGTTCGAATCCCAGCGGGATCACCAGATTTTGAATCAAATGTTTAAACCCCTGCTATCGAAAGATGAGCAGGGGTTTTTATTTTAAGGGAATTGGTAAATTTCCTGTATTTTCACAAAAGCTTAAACGAATATCCAAAACAAAGTAATGACAAGTTCGTAGTATCACTATTATTGAATTGGTATTTTTGCTAAAATTTTTATATAATGTCTGAAATTAAACAATACGCAGCACTGGAGTATGTTGTAGAAGTACTACAAAAGGCCATCTTAGGCTCCAAAGTTAAACAATTAGCACCTGATGAAATCGCAATCATTGATGGCAATGCGGCAATAGGAATTAAGCAGCAAGTTGAACGCAATGGAAGTACAACATCCATTGTGATCAGGGACAAAAAGGAAATTCTATATAGCGAGGATTTGTTAGAAACCGTGTACCATATTCATAAGGGAGCAACTCATGATGCCGGTCTCAAGGCAGCTTTATTGAATGCCAATATCATGATCAATGGTTTAAATATTGAAGCGGAGCTAATCTTTCACGCCATAAGGGACCAATTCTATGCCCTTGGCGATAGCTACGAATTTCTAAAATTTATTGAAAAGGACAATCAGCAAATGAAATTCAATATGACTTTCGGCGATGACGTTGTATTTGAGTTGATCGTTTTAAATGAACCCACTGCGGTAACCATCACCGCTATCAGTGGCAAAGCAGCAGCACCAGCTGTAAAAGCAGCCATTAAATTAGATGTGGAAAGTGTAAGCCTTGAAATCAATAAGCAGTTTAAAGCCTCTTAATTTAACCTATCGCTAATGCGGAAATAATTAAAGTCGGCATATCCACCTGCAGTTTTTGTTGCATAGTTGAACAAAGCAAAACGGTAGCCCATGAAATGTGGTAAGGTATAGGACATTTTCAACTGGGTGCCAATTGGCATCCAGGTTTTACCATCCAGGCTATAGAAGAAATCAGCAGTGTCCTTTTTATCTGTAAAATCACATTGCGCTTTAAAGTAGACCACATTTTGCTTGATTATTATGTTTTGTGCTTCGACAGCTTTCCCTGTGCTGGCATTTATCATAACAACTACTTTACGATTCCCGTCAACCCTAACACCTACTAAACCATAGTTTTTTTGTAAAAGTCCCAGGCCCGCAAAATCTCCATCTTTCATGTGAGAGAGATCCAGCGCTGTAACACCAGTACTCACAGGGCCAATGGTTCGTTGTGTTAAACTATTCCTGGCCATTAAAAAACTGGTGTCTATTCTTTTTGTGGTGATTCTCATATACCCAGGCCTATCCAGAAGCGACCAGGAGGTGTTATCAGGGTTGTGATTCCACTGCCAAACCAAAGGCAGGGAACTATCACCTTGTTTGCGCGTAAACTCGTCTGATGCTACAATACCAGGAACGAGGCCATTACTTGCTGGTAGCGTTAACGTTTCCGGTACTTTTCCATTTGTGCCTAACACTGGCCAGCCGTCTTCCCATTTCACAGGAACAAGATAAGGAATACGACCTACTGCTCCGAAATCACGAAAGAGGTAGGCATACCAGCTGCCATCGGGTTTGTCGATCAAACCACCTTGTGCTACACCCAGGTCTGCCAAGCCTACCCGGCCTTCCCATGGCCCTGTCAGTTTTTCGGCCCGGTGTATAACCACGGTGCGCATGCCGCCATTAGGCCAGGTAATATTGAATAGGTAATACTTGCCCTTAAGTTTGAATAATTGCGAACCCTCCCCCAGTCCACTATTGCCTACAGCTTGACTTGGCTTTGTGGAATCTTTAATGATGGTCTGGTTAATACCGTCTGTTTTTATGCCCGATAAGTCACCTTTTAATTCCACCAGTTTAAGCTCCTTATTACCGTATATCATATATATCTTACCATCATCGTCAAAAAAGAGGGAATGATCATGTAACGCTGGACTAAATGAAGTCTCTTTCCAGGGGCCTTTCTCAATGTTTTTAGTGGTGTATATGTGTGTTCTACCACTGGTTGCGGCAAAAGTAGACACGTAATAAGTTCCATTGTGGTAACGTAAACTGCTGGCCCATGATCCCCTGCCATAGGTTGACTTTCCATCCAACAGGTTCATTTCGTCGTTATCAATTAGGATATCGTGGGCATAGCTTACCAGCTTCCAGTTGACTAAATCTTTAGACGACATGATAGGCAAACCTGGGCTCATGTGCATCGTGGTGCTGCTCATGTAATAGGTGTCGCCAACCCGTATCATGGCCATATCAGGGACATCGGCATAGATCATTGGATTCGTTGCCTGTGCTGATGCTGATTTTGCGAATAAGGATGCGGTAAGTATGGCAACACCCAGTACATATTTTTTCATTTGGTTATAGGTTTGAAAAGTTGGTTCAAAGAAAGACTGTTAAAAATAGTAGGATTACTTTAATGCAGTTTATATCTGGAGATTTAATTTTTAAACAACAATAATGCAAGTACCTGAAGACTGCGGCGCCAGGTTTGAAACTCATGACGAGTATTTGGGGAGACAAAGGATACGCCATTAATCCCTACTGCTTTTAATGCCTTAGCAGCCTTGGTTACCCCATCTGGGTTTTCAAAACTACCGGAACTCATGAAGATGAGTTTAACTTTTGACTTATCTTTTATTTCTTCAGGTTTATAGGTGCCGCCGCTTAACAATCCGTAATAAGAAAAAATATCGGGCTGGGCAAGTGTAATGGTATGGGTTTCGAATCCACCCATAGAAAGCCCTGCCATGGCGCGGTTATCTTTGTTAGCAAGGGTTCGGAAGTTCGCATCCACATATGGAATCAGTTCATCCAGTAACACTGTTTGAAATGGTTTAATATTAAAACTACGGAGACCTCCAGCCCTTGGTCTGATTACATTTGTCATACCATAGGTCATCACAATGATGAAAGGCTTAGTTTTACCTTCGGCAATAAGATTATCCATAATCAGGTTGGCACGCCCCTGATTAATCCAGGCTGTTTCATCCTCGCCCCAACCATGCTGAAGATACAAGACCGGATAGCGATTTTCCTTGTTACTTTCATAACCTGGTGGTGTATAAACAAAAGCGCGTGGAGAAGTATTAGTGCTTTTGGATGTAAAATGGACCTGGTGTACATGCCCATGTGGAACATCTTTTAAGGCATAAAAATCTTGATCATGTGCAGGTATTTCAATACCGCTTTCCCAACGTGTTGAACCATAAAAATTCAAGGCACCGGGGTCATTAAATGTTCCCCCATCAACTGTTAGGTGGTAATAGTGAAATCCTTCTTCCATAGGTCCTGCAGTGGTACCTGTCCAAAGACTATCGGTAACCTTTTTAAGTGGTGTACCCCCCGAAGTACCGCCCAGACCAAGGCTCACTACGATAGTTTTTGCCTGTGGAGCCATTATTTGAAAACGTGCATATCCTTGAGAATTCACCTGAGGATATTGCTGGCCAGGTTGGTTTAATGTGGATGGTTTGAAATCATCCAGAATGGTAGCAGCGTTTTGTGCGTAGCTAACTCCTGTCAGCATCATGCTGGCAAAGGCAATGGTTAAAGACTTTAATATCATTTGATTATAGTTTAGGTTTTATAACTGGTTAGGTTGATTGTTAGCTACTTAAAGATCTCTTGTAGCGTAGAGGCTAGAAATAATTTACAATTCATCCAGCTATGCCCACCTGGAACAATATATGTTTTAAGAAGGAGGCCTTTTTCTGTAAACATGGCGATGTTTTGCTTAACACTTTCATACAAAAAATCGTCAGTACCAACACTGATGGTAAACAATTTCAGTTTGTTATTCAATAACTTCGCGTCAGGCGACCAACTGGAAAAGTTCTTTTTAAACTCTTCGGTAGCCGTGTAGGGTGCATATGAAGCTACATAGGCAAAAATATCGGTGTTTGTAAGGCCGATATTTAAGGTTTGACCACCACCTACAGAAAATCCAGCTATTGCTCTGCTTTTACTATCTTTAATCACCGGATAGTTAGCTTCGATAAACGGTACCACATTATTTAAAACATCTTTAGTGAAATCAGCCATTTCTTTAGGTCGTACGTTGCCATAAGGCATCACAATAATCATCGGGGTTGCTTTGCCTGCTGCGATTAAATTGTCAGCAATAAGGTTTGCACGCCCTACTTTTGTCCAGGTTTCTTCGGTATCAGAACCACCATGAATCAGGTATAACACCGGATATTTTATTTTACCAGCAGGGTTGAATCCTGGGGGTGTGTAGACAAGTACACGGCGTAAGGTATCCAACGTTACTGAGTTGTAGTAACGGTAATCAATTTTTCCATGCGGAACATTTTGTAAGGAATGAACTAAAGGCAATGGGCCGGAAACATCTAGGATGCTTCTCTTGAAACGCTCATTAGCAAACACATGTGTATTATTGGGGTCTGAAATTTGCACATTGTCTACAGTGTAAAAATAAGGATAGATGTCAGGCTTAACCGGGCCTACGGTTACGCTCCACACCCCCGAAGTGTCTTTAATCATCGGCTCAGCGTTCTTTAAAAATTCGCCATTCAATGACACACTTTTTGCTGTGCGGGAGTAATAATAAAAGGTAACCCTTTGATCAGGTTTAACCTCTGGAGAATTCAGGCTAGGTGCACGCTGTGCGACCACGGTGTTTGAAAATAATAGGATGGCTATGATATAGAGATATTTTTTCATGAGGATCTATTTAAATAGTAGTTGTGCTGTTTCGGCAAAGTAACTTTTAACGTTCATCCAGGTGTGTCCGCCATCAGTGATCAGTTTTTTATGATTTACTCCCTTAGAATTTAATAAGTCAATAAAGGTGACGGTCTGCTCATACAAGAAATCATCATTTCCTACGCTGACCCATAAAAGCTTTAAATCCTTATTGGTTTTTTCAGGATTCGTATAAATGTGCTGAAAGTTTGTTTCCATTTCTGGTGTAGACAAGTAGGCGCTGTAACAGCATATCCAGGCGAACTGATCCATGTTGCCAAAGCCAGTGCGCAAGGTTTGACCTCCTCCTCTGGAAAAACCACCAACAGCACGTGAGTTTCGATCACTAATTGCACGATAGTTTTTTTCAATAAAAGGAATTATTTTGGTCATCAGATCTGTTTCAAACATTTTAGAACGGTTAATGGCATCCTTACCTTCCCGGGACATCAAATCTGAAGGCTTGGCCTGCCCTGTTTGTTCAGCTATTCTTGCGGCTGGATTACCATAAGGCATTACCACAATCATAGGTGCTGCTTTCCCTTCTGCAATCAGATTATCCAGTATAAAATTGATGCGCCCTACTTTGAAAAAGGTTTCTTCCGTATCGGTAGTTCCACTGATCAGGTAAAAAACAGGGTATTTTTTGGACGCATTTTTCTCATAACCAGGAGGCGTATATACTAGCAAAGACCCGGTGCTCTCCTCTATTGAAGGGTAATAAGTATAAGACACTGTTCCATGGGGTACATTATTGGCAGCATGAACCAGCGGTTTATCGCCAGGCACATCTAGAAGACTGCCTTTGAAACGCTCATTTGGGAAAAAAAAGGTATTAGCGGGGTCCATGACGGAAACCCCATCAACACGAAAGTTGTAAGGATAAATGTCGGGTTTTACCGGCCCTAGCGTAACACTCCAGATCCCTTCAGCATCTTTTATCATTGGCACATCACCATGAGTAAATTGGGTACTCAATTTGACTTCATTTGCCAAGGGTGCCAGGTACTTAAAAGTTACCTTACGATCTGCATGGACCTGTGGTGAAACAATTTGTGGCCCTCTTGGGGGTTGCCCGATAACCTGATGTGAAAAGGCTATCAACAAACAGGATAGTAATAATGGGATGGCTAGCTTTATTTTCATATTTGATTAATTGCTGGATAAATAAGTAAGGCCTATTATTGGGCGTAAAATGAATAAGTTTGACCAGCTACGGTTGGTACGTCAAAGACCAGGGTTTCTTTTAATAGAGCATCGGCAAGTATAGCTTTTGGAGAAATAACAGCCCCCGGTGTAGCTGTTATTTTATAGAATGGATTGGTGTTTTCTCCGCCAGCTAATTTCAAATCCCCACTTTTTAGCTTAAGTGAATTCGGCACCCTTAACCGTAAATTCCCACCAAGACCTGATTTCACCTCCAACTTCATTAACAGGCCATCTTTCCATTCCATGTGAACAATCTCGAAGCCACCAATAGCTTTGATACCACTGATAGACCCAAAGGCGCTCCAGGCATCTGGCAAAGCAGGGAGCAAATGAACTGCACCATCTGCACTTTGCATTAGCATTTCAGTCATGCCTGAGGTGCAGCCAAAGTTGCCATCAATCTGGAAAGGGGGGTGCGCATCAAAAAGGTTATTGTAGGTACCTCCTCCATCCTTGTTTACACCAAGTGGCGTTAATTGATTTTGAATTAATTTATAGGCATGGTTACCGTCCTGCATCCTAGCCCACCAGTTCACTTTCCAACCCATACTCCATCCTGTAGACAAATCGCCCCTTTGGAGCAATGTATTTTTAGCCGCATGATAAAGTTTGGGTGTGCGATACGGCGATATTTGATTAGATGGAAATAACCCATACAAATGGGATACGTGACGATGGTTGTCTTTTGGATCATCGATGTCCTCCAGCCATTCTTGTACCTGACCATACTGACCAATATGCATAGGTGCTAGTCGGTTACGGGTTTTAATTAAAGTTTTAATAAAGTTCTTATCCTTCTTCAGCAATTCTGCTGCCCTGATCGTGGAACTAAATACATCGAATACAATTTGGTTAGTCATGGTCACCCCTGCATCTAGTGATGAGCCTTGATGGGCTTGCGGCGCATTCTCGGGCGACTGGTCTGGATTAACTACCAGGTATCCATATTTCGGATGTGCTACGAGGATATCCACATAGAATTTTGCCGCCCCTTTCAGTATGGGATATATTTCTTTCAAAAAAGCCTTATCTCCGGTATATAAATAATGCTCCCAAAGGTGCTGACTGGTCCAGGCACCTCCATGGCTCCATGCCCCCCAAAAGGCCCCGTCTACAGCACCAGTTGTTCTCCAGACATCTGTATTGTGATGGGCCATCCAGCCTTTGGCACCATACATGTCTTTCGCGGTTTTTTTACCTGTTAAAGCAAGTTCTTTGACCATCCTGATAAATGGTTCATGGAGTTCAGAGAGATTAGTTTTCTCTGCCGGCCAATAATTCATTTGCGCATTGATGTTGATCGTATATTTACTATCCCAGGCGGGATGTAATTTGCCGTTCCAAATCCCCTGTAAATTTGCAGGCTGGCCACCTGGCTGGGAGGAAGAGATCAGTAGATAACGACCGAACTGATAGTAAAGCGCTGCGAACTGGGGATCGTTGGCCGTACTAAAATTTTTCAAACGCACATCCGTAGGGAATTTTTCGACCCCCGTAGTTCCAAGATCTAATTTTACACGATTATAATACTTTTGATAAGCCCCTATGTGGTCCTTAAGCATATTGTCAAATGCTTTTGAGCGGGCTTTCTCCAAATACGATTCCGCTCGCTTATGCTCATCCCCATTGATATCCTTGAAGCTATTAAAACTTGTGGCAATAGAAATATAAATGGTAACTGAATTTGCATCCTTAACGGTGATGGTCGTATCTGTTGAAGATAAAGATCCACCTTCTGGTTTAAACTCAGCGATTCCTTTATAGCGCACCTGTCCCTCAACCCCCTCATGATTTATGGTCGTACCAGAAAATGTCAATTGATTGGTAGCATTAGTGCTGAGCGCAACCTTGGGTTGTGGTGAGGAAAAAGAGGCAGTAAATGAAATGCTCCTGGCTTTACTTGCAGTTAAACGAATGGCGATTACACGCTCGGGAAAGGAGGCAATGACCTGCCTGGCATATTGAACCCCACCAACTGCATAGGACGTGGTGGTCACTGCTCTTTCCAAATCCAATTCTCTATAGTAATTAACGTAGTTCTGATGGCCTGGAAAGGATAAATGGATTTCTCCAGCAGGACCGAATACCTGTCCATGGGATTGTTTACTGATCATGACCTTATTGGCCAGCTGTTCTGCCTGTTTTTGGTTATCGTTGAATATTAAATTACGAATGACTTCCATGGAGTCTCGCAACGCGGGGTTATCATTTCTATTGGGACCTCCACTCCAAAGCGTATGTTCATTGAGTTGGATGGTTTCCTTTTCTACATTTCCATAAACCATAGCTCCTAGCCTTCCATTTCCTATTGGCATTGCGTTTTCCCATACTTGACCAGAAGGTTTATCGTACCAAAGTTTAAAAGACGATTCAGATTGTTGCCATTGTTGTTCAGTCTGGGCTTGAAGACATAGAAAGCTAAAAATTGGGATCGTAAATAGAAAAATTCTCTTGTAAATGCTCATTCGGGTTGATTAATCAACATGTGTAACAATTGTAGCCTTAGCCATCGGTTCATGTTCAATAATTTGAACTGGTTTACTTAAATAACACCTGTGCAAAATTATGGAGGTTATTACGCCATACAGGCCACGTATGGCCTCCAGGGTATTCTGAGTAGGTATATTTAAGATTGAGCTCATCAAATTTTGAAAGCATCACCTTACAATTGTTGTAGGCAATATCTTCTTTCCCGCCCATTGCAATCCATAATGACTTCAGGTTAGTATTAATGGATTTATAATTGTCGCCAATAAATTTATATTCAGGATCACTTAATTCATTACGTTCAGCGAACCATCCGGAGCTGAATACGCCCAGGTAGGAAAACATAGCTGTATTTCTGATTCCTGAATGTAGTGTCTGAATTCCACCCATTGATAAACCGGCAAGGGCCCTGCTCCCGGCACTGACATCAGCGCGGTAATTTGCCTCCACAAAAGGAATGAGGGCTTTTAGCTCACGGTCAAAAGTTTGTAGTGATTGTGCACCGAAGCTACCGTTTCCAACGTTTCCATCCATCATGACCACCAGCATGGGTTTTGCTTTCTTTTGGTCAATAAGGTTATCCATCACCAGGTCAGTCTTTCCCTGCATACCCCAACCTCTTTCATCTTCTCCTCCACCATGTAATAAGTATAAAACGGGGTATTTTTCCGTCACGTTCATTTCATAACCAGGAGGCGTATAGACAAAAAACCTTTTCCAGGAATTGGATACCTTGGAGAAATAACGTTTCATGCGAATCTCTCCATGAGGTATATCTTTTTCGGCATAATATTCACCATCAGCAAAAGGTATTTCTATACCACTGGCCATTCTTCCCATACCATAGAAGGTTTCACTGCCGGGATCGGCAAGTGCCACACCGTCTATCAGTAAGGTATAATAATGAAAACCTTCACCTATAGCGTCGGTAGTCGTTTCCCAAACACCATCCTTTCCTTTAATCATATCGTATTTTCTGCCAAGATCGATTTGAACTTTCTGTGCTTCAGGCGCTTTAATTTTAAATAAAACACGATGATCTGGCAATACTTGAGGATATTTTGATGACCTGATGTTTGTTGATGCAGGAAGTCCAAGTACAGTAAAGGCAGAAAACTTTGACTGATCAACAGGTTTAAAAAGTAGTTGGGAAAATTGATGCAAATCATTTTTCCATACTTTAAAATCATGATTTCCAGGTTCTATATAAAAAATATGAGGAACTTTTTCTTTCGCCAAATAATCATGAGTACGTTTACTAAATGCGATTAAATTGTCATTATCTCCGCAGGAAATCCATAGCAATTTTAGTTTTGCAGCAGCTTCTTTGGGATTAGGAACCAGCTGTTCTGGAAGCTTCGTATTTGGAGCGGAGGAGAATCCACCTACCCAGGCAAACTTATCGAGGTTTCCAAGTCCGAAATTCAAAGATTGTCCCCCGCCCATGGATAGTCCTGCGATGGCACGGTGCTCCCTGTTCCTGATCACAGCATATTTTCGTTCAATATAAGGTATGAGATCATTTAGCAGATCTTTCTCAAATGTTGCAAATGCCTCCACTTTATCAGCAGCCATAATATTGCCCACCGCCCGGTCATCCTTCATGGCCCTACCATTTGGGAGGACAACAATCATCGGCTCAAGCTTATTTTCCGCATAGAGGTTGTCAAGAATAATATGCGGACTACCATTTTTAAACCATTCCTTCTCATCACCTCCAATGCCGTGCAAAAGGTATAATACAGGGTATTTCTTATTCTTTTTATAACCAGGGGGTGTATATACCAGGGCTTTTCTGACTGTGCCCACGGTCTTCGATTGGTATGATACGGTATCCACCTTTCCATGAGGGATTTCAGTACGCAGGGAATCAAATCCGTCAGGTGCCCTTTTCATATTTGTTTGCGAGAACGATAACCCGGACGTGAGCAAGATAATGATCGAAAAAATTATAGCTTTCATACTTGTGTGGTTTAGAAACCTGGAGCTTTTAGCTCCCGATATATTTATTTGGTTACTTCAAATTTAACATCTTACCGGCCCCATACAAGACAATTATGACCAAAAAGATAGCAGTTTTGTTTAAAATGTTACTTTGACATTTATCCTACTCTTTTGGACAAGGGTATCACTTACCATCTGGTTTCTTAAATAATTTAGATCATCCATAAACGGGTAACCAAATATTCAAACCTATCATCAATGAGACCTACAAAACTCACGGCTTTAGTCGCTGCGGTATGTATGCAGTATTCGCTGTACGCGCAAAATCCTATCATTCAAACGCACTACACTCCAGATCCAGCGCCTATTGTACACAATGGGACAGTATATGTGTATACTGGAGATGATGTTCCAGGTTACGAATTTTACAACATGACCAAATGGAGGGTATTTTCATCTACAGACATGGTCAACTGGAGAGACTATGGTTCTCCGATTTCTTTAGAGTCTTTTGAATGGGCCAGAGACCGTGGGTGGGCCGCGCAGTGTATGGAAAGAGATGGGAAGTTTTATTGGTATATATGTGCACAGACCACCGCAAATGATATGGCCATTGGTGTTGCGGTTTCAGACAGTCCTACCGGACCATTTAAAGATGCATTAGGAAAACCATTAATTATAACTGGTGCATGGTCTACCATAGATCCAACTGTTCATATTGATGATGACGGCCAGGCTTATATGTACTGGGGAAATGGCAGCTTATATTATGTAAAACTAAACAAAGATATGGTTTCCTATTCTGGGGATATCGTTGAGATACCACAAAGTGTTAAATCTTTTGGTGGAATTAGGCAAGCAAAGAATGCCAACGAGAACAATCAGCAAACCGTTCAACCTAAAGACACCTATATAGAAGGTCCATGGCTTTTTAAACGGTCAAAACAGTATTACCAAATGTTCGCAGGTATGAGTAAGGGTGCCGAGAGTTTATCATATTCAGTAAGTGATTCACCAACCGGCCCCTGGAAGTATCAAGGTAAAATTATGACAGACCAACCAACGAATAGCTTTACCAACCATGGCGGAATTATTGATTTTAAAGGAAAGTCTTACCTCTTTTACCATACAGGTTTACTCCCCGGCGGAGGAAGTTATGGCCGGGCAACCGCTATTGAGGAATTTAAATACAATGCTGACGGTACTATTCCTTCCATCACTATTACTAAAGAAGGCGTTCAACCTGTTGCAACGCTTAATCCTTATACCCGTACAGAGGCGGAGACGATAGCCTGGGCTGAAAAATGCACAACTAGTGAGGATAAAAAAGTGGGCGTATATGTATCTGACATCCGTACTGGAGGCCATATCAAAGTACGATCAGTAGATTTCGGTTCCATATCCCCTAATACTTTTCAAGCTTCATTGGCGGCAGGGTTAGATGGTGGAATTCTTGATGTACATATCGATAGTCTTAAAGGTCCAAAATTGAGCTCCATAAATGTACCTCGCACAGGCGGGTGGGATTCATGGAAAACCCTTAGTGAAAATATCGATGTAAAGGTTACGGGAGTGCATGACCTCTTCTTCGTTTTCAAAAGCCACAATATTATCTCCGGCAGAAAGCTCTTCAACTTTGATCACTGGGTTTTTAAGCCATAAAATCGATTTCAAGTATTTAAAATAACATCTCAAAATGATTATCAATCAAACTGTCATGATGCGAATCTTCTTTTTCCAGGTTCGGGACGGATAAGCACTTCCTAAAGAAACCAAATTAATCAAATGACAAATTATCAATCAAATAAAACGATGTTAAAACTTAAACCAAACTTAGGCGCTACTATAGCTTCCCTCCTGGTCATTCTAATGTTGCTTAATCCTTCAAGGGTGAAAGCACAGGGAGGTGAAATTACGGTGAGCGGAACAATTAGAGATGCCTCCGGTGTGCTTCCGGGAGTAAGTATAAAAGTAAAGGGAACCCGAACAGGCACCATGTCTAATACGGACGGAAAATACCAGATCAAAGCACCTGCAACTGCCGTGCTTGAGTTCATAAGCGTCGGATTCGCTGCTCAGGAAATCCCAGTGACCGGTAGAACTGTAATTGATGTACAGTTGACTGCTGGAGAAAAAGACCTCGAGGAGATTGTTGTTGTTGGCTATGGAACACAAAGGAAAGTTGATCTGACTTCCTCTATTGCTACGGTTGACACCAAAGACCTGTTAAAAGTTCCCGGAGGATTTCAGGCTGCTTTACAAAGTACGGTGCCTGGAGTACAGGTAAATTCAGGAACCATTAGGATTCGTGGTGTTGGCTCCATCAACAACACTGACCCACTATATGTTGTTGACGGAATGATTGGAGGCGCAGTGCCTGACGATAATAACATTGCCAGCATCCAGATCTTAAAGGATGCCGCATCGAGTGCCATATATGGGTCCAGAGGTGCCAATGGGGTAATCTTGATTACCACTAAACGCGGCAGTGCAGGAGCCGTGAAAATAGATTATTTTGGTTATGGTGGTACTAAGTCCATCGCAAATAACGTAGACATGCTAAACGGTCAGCAACTGGCAGAACTGATCAACGAAGAGATGTATAACCAAAACCCTTCCAGAACAGATTATCTCGCTGCATTAGCTAACCCTGCAAGTATTGGTGAAGGATACAATATGGTTGATGCATTACTTCGCAACGGCACTTACCAAAAACACAATCTATCGATTAGTGGAGGATCTGAACAAGCTACTTTTCGTGTCAATGGTATTTATTCTACTGATAAGCCGATACTGATACGCGATGGTTCGAAAAACTATGGTATGCAGTTTATCTCTGACTTTACCAAGGGAAAACTAAAGGTAGGAGAAACAGTAACTATTAATTATAATAGTCGTACCTGGAGTGATAAAAACATCATTGATGCTCAACGTTGGTCGTCTACCCTACCTCTTTACGATGCTAATAGCGCTACAGGATTTGCAGGTGCAGGAAATGGAACAGATGGCGCAAGTGCCCTAGCAAATGCTTATCTGAATGAAAATAATAATGAATCGCTATTTGTTAATGGAAACGTGTGGGCTTCCTACGAGATCTTAGCAGGCTTGAAATACAGGGTAAATCTTGGTATTGATATGAACAGGGCAAGAACCCAAGGGTATATTGCTGCCTATTCGGTAGGTCAGTATCAGAATCATGACCCTGATGAATTAAATATTTCGAGCAATCAAAATAACAGGTGGTTGCTTGAAAATACTTTATCATACGATAAGGTGATTGGGAAGCACAACATTAGTGGGTTAGCTGGGATTACCTCTGAGGAGTCAAGATATAAAGCTGTTAATGCAGGTGCAAGGGCACTCCCTAGTCCGGAATTACTCATGCTAGGGCAATCAACCCTAGCATCTTCCCGAATAGTAGGATCTGGCTTTGGACAATTTGCAATGTATTCAATGCTTGGACGTGTCAACTATAATTATGACACCAAGTACCTCCTCACCCTGAACTTCCGTCGTGATGGTTCAGCAAATTTCAGTGAATCCTATCGCTACGGAAACTTTCCTTCCATCTCCGCTGGATGGCGGGTAAGTCAGGAGAACTTTATGAAAAATGTTTCTTTCATTAACGACCTGAAATTAAGAGGTAGTTACGGTATGCTAGGCAACTCAGATATCACACAATACCAATACCAGAGGACAGTAAGTTTTGATCGTGTGTGGTACTATTTGAACGATGTGATGGTCACTGGCGGACTTCCCCTTACACCATCTAATCCAAATGTAAAGTGGGAAAGTCAGTACTCCACTGACATTGGTATAGACCTCTCCATGTTTGATAATAAAGTCTCCTTTACAGTTGATTACTACAACAAAAAAACGGAAGACATGTTAGTCAATGTGCCAATTTCGTATGTTGCAGGTTACATTGACAATTTTCCGATCCTTAATGCAGGAAGTATTAGAAACCGGGGATGGGACATTCTTGCCACCTATAAAAATTCAGGACAGAAGTTTAATTATTCAGCATCTGCAAACCTATCCTTGGTAGATAACGAAGTGCTGAGCTTGGGCAATAACAATGAAATACTTTTTGGAACTGTTAATCCGGGTGGCGAAAATGTAACCAGGACTGCTGTTGGCCGTTCCATAGGCGAATTTTGGGGTTACGTAACGAATGGTCTTTACACCTCTGCTGACCAGCTTGAACAGGATAGAGCATTTGCTCCTAATGCATCGCTAGGTGACATTAGGTTTAGAGATTTAGATGGCGACAAGGTATTGAACGATCGAGACAAATCGTTTATCGGTAGTCCAATCCCAGACTTCAGTTACGGTTTTATTTTTGACGCTAGCTATGCAGCAAAATTCGGAACACTTGACTTCTCTATGATCTGGCAGGGTGTTCAGGGTAATGAAATTTACAATAACAGCAAATATTGGGGTGAAGGAATGTATCACTATTATAACAACTTTGCGACGACGCTCGACCGTTACCGTGCAGCGGATGTGTCTTTTACTAATCCTGTGTCTGGCATCGTTACCCAATATCCTAAAAATGTGGACACAGATATCCCAAGAGCCGTACTAGGTGATCCTAATCAAAATCTACGCGCTTCTAGCCGCTACATAGAAGACGGTTCTTATCTCCGCTTAAAAACGTTGAACCTTGGTTATACACTTCCAGACCAATTTTCGAAAAGGTTGAATATTGATCGATTCCGTATTTATGTGGGTGCTAAAAACCTGCTTACGTTTACTAAGTATTCTGGTTACGATCCTGAAGTGGGATCTGATGATGCCAGGTATAATTTAAGTCGCGGAATTGATGCGCAGCGGCCATGGGGAAGGACTTTTCCCAATTCAAAAGAGTTCTTTTTAGGATTACAATTTACATTATAATTTTTCACCATGAAGACGACAGTAAAAATTGGAAATATTATTGCGCTTGCATTACTGCTTTCAGCAGGCTGTAAGCCAAATTTAGATCTCTTGAATCCCCAGGAATTGTCTACAGAGATTTACTACAAAACCGCCGAACAGTTGGAAGCTGCTGTGATACCAGGCTACCAAGCTTTAATAGGACGTGTTCAGGGGGGATATGGTCGCTCCCTATATTATGAGTTGTTAGCACCTGGTGATGATTTTGATCACACATTCAAATGGGAACCTATGTACCAGGACACCTATAACACGCCGGCAAGTGACGGAATGGCCGCCGGCACCTGGAAAGACCTTTGGAATGGTGTGGCTGCCTCAAATCTGGCAATTGATAAAATCACGAATTTCGAAGGGGAAATCGAAGAACAGCGCAAAAACAGGTTATTGGGAGAAGCACATTTTTTGAGAGGCTTGCACTATTTACATCTGGCAAGCTTATTTGGTGAGACCATCCCCTTGCTCGACAAACCTGTATCTTCGGATGCAGACTATTATCCGACAAATTCAGCTAAAGGTCAGGTGTACGCACTAATCATTAATGATTTTAAAAGAGCAGCGGAACTGTTGCCCTTACGAAGTGTACTTTATGCCAACCAAAGTTTTATCGGGAGGGCAACAAAAGGTGCTGCGCAGGCATATCTAGCAAAGGCTTATCTATACCGCCCCATTATAGAGCCGGGACAGCGCGCCCAGTTTGCAGAAGCGGAAGTTGCCTTAAGAAGCGTCATTGAAAGCGGGGAATATAGATTAGTTGATCAATTCAGACATAATTTTTTGGCGTCGACAGAGAACAACGCAGAGTCAGTATTTGAAATTCAGATGCATAATGGCCCAAGCTGGCTAGGTGATGACTTATCAGATTCCTGGCGCTGGCAAGAGATCGGTATGTTTGATGGGACTGGCGGAGCCTGGTGGAACCTAGCCCCTAATAAAAAAACTTATGATGAGTTTGAAGCAGGAGACCCGAGGAAATACATGACCCTTTGGTGTGATAATGGGGCCTATTTTACCCAGCTTGACGGTAAGGTAACGAGTTATGATGATTGGATGAAAAACCTGGCTACGAATAAGAACCTCTATGGCACACGTAAATATTGTCCTGATGTACAAATTCCAGATTTTGATAATGATAATAATGATCGCCTGCTTCGTTATGCTGATGTCTACCTGATGTACGCCGAATGCCTTAACGAAAAAGGTGATGTAGCTGGCGCAAAAACATATATTGACCTGGTAAGAAAACGCGCAAACAATATAGTGCCTTCAGAGCAGTCGCACCTATGGTATCAGAAAGCACCTGGCACTATCCCTACTGTAGATGCACTATTAGCCCAGGATATCACAATTAACGGTATCAGATTAAACAATATCAAGAACATTATTGCTCATGAAAGATATGTTGAATTCACCGGAGAATATTTAAGGTATTTTGATTTGCTACGCTGGGGATCTGCTGATCCACAATGGCTGGAATCACTTAAGAAATTAGGTTGGACAGAAAGAGCCACTTACTACCCTTTTCCCCAGGCAGAACTCGATAACAATAAAAATTTAACAGGCAATGCAATGAACAATTAAAAGGCCATAATTGGTTATAAAAAGCGTATGGATTGGCTTAGCTAGCTATTCATACGCTTTAATAATATGGGTAATTTACAATCGCTCCGCAGACTGCAAATTTCGCTTTTTCACCATATACTCAGATGGTACCACGTTGTATTTAGCCTTAAACGATCTGGCAAAATAATTTGGAGTAGAGAAACCTACATGATAGGCTATCTGTGCTATGCTCAAGTCACTTTGCTCCATTAATACAATGGCCTTCTCCAACTTTACAGACCTAATAAATTCTACAGGGCTCAATCCGGTAATTTCAAGGACTTTGTTGTACAAGCTAGCCCTGCTCATATGGAGGCTCCTGGCCATACCTTCTACTGAAAGTTGAGGGTTGTGGAGATTGTCTTCAATATATACTAGCACTGCATTAATGAGTTTTTCGCTTTCAGATGCTATTTCAGCAGTTATTGGCAGTACTTTTACCTGCTTTACATATGTATCTTTCAATTGTTGATTCAGCGCTAAAAGATTCTTTAGTTTAACATTCAATACTGCAAAATTGAAAGGCTTGGTCATGTAATCATTGGCACCTGACATGAGGCCGGTTAGTTGTTCATCCTCTCCTCTGGAGGCTGTTAGTAATACAACCGGTATATGAGCCGTTCTTTTATCAGCCTTAAGTTTCCGACTTAATTCTATACCATTCATCGCTGGCATATTTACATCACATACGATGATGTCAGGGTGGAGAGATAGCGCCCGCTGCCAGCCTTCCTTGCCATCGGCAGCCTCATATATTCGGTACTGTGACTTTAAGTTATCCTTTAGGTAAAACCTAAAATCATCATCATCTTCAATGATTAGTAATGACAAGGTTAAACTTGAATTATCTTGCTGAGCATCCTGATTGATAAACTTTTGTTTTTCACATGGTTCAGCAAGGTGTTGCTGACTTTCAACCAACTCAAGTCCCGATTCGGACTTTGCAAACGGAATAGATACCGTAAAACTACTACCCTCTCCCTGCTGACTTTCTAATGTTATAGATCCCAGGTGCATTCTTACAAACTCTTTGACAATAGATAAACCGATGCCGGTTCCCTGATTAAGTACCATACTACCTGGATCATGTTGAAAAAAACGTTCAAAAAGGTGGTCCTGGACTTCTTTAGGAATACCAATCCCTGAATCGCAGACTATCATATCTAATAACAGCCGTCCATCAGCTGCCAGAAGCTCATGGGCTGTTATTTTTACCTGAATTACACCGCCCTCCTGAGTAAATTTAAATGCGTTGGAAAGCAAATTAAAAAGGATACGCTCAATTTTATCATGATCAAACAACACAAATACGCTTGTAATATTCGAAGTGAAAGTAAATGTAATTTTCTTTCTCAAAGCCACGTCCCTAAATGAATCAGTAGAATCTCTGATAAAGGAAATGACATCACCGCTGGCAAGATGAAGCTTTAATTCCTGTTCTTCCATCTTTCTGAAATCCAGCAATTGATTTACAAGGTTCATCAATCGGCGGCCATTGCGCTTTATCATTCCTAATTGACGTGATTGTGAAGGTTCCTTAATGTTTTCTAAAAGCATTTCAACAGGTCCAACGATCAGTGATAATGGCGTTCTAAATTCGTGACTGAGGTTGGTCAAGAACTTTATCTTCATTAAATCCATTTGGTGTAAATGCTCAGCATGGCGCCGTTCCTGTTCAATGAGTTGTTTGGCTTCCATGCGTTCCTTTTCCAGGGCAAACCTCATTTCCAATTTCTTGATTCCCCGATATCTTATCACCAGGATACAGCCTAAAATAGTAAATACATAAAATAGGTATGCATAGGAAGTGCGCCAGAATGGAGGTGAAATATGAATGATTATAGACCGGCCCTCTGTATTCCAAACACCATCATTATTACTGGCTCTAACCTCAAAAGTGTAATCACCGGGGTCCAGGTTAGTATAATATGCTGTATGCTCTTTTCCCGCCACTGTCCAATCCTCATCAACTCCACTAAGGCGATAAACATATCGGTTCTGTTCAGAAACCGTATAATTTAATGCGACAAAGCTGATGGAGAAATTATCCTTGTGTTTAAGAGCTATTTGTTTTGCAAGTAGCAAAGATTGCTTTAATGGGCCTTCTTCCGAGGGAATCACTGGGACGCTATTTACATTTAAGTTAGTAAGAACAATAGAAGGTACGTTTTTATTCATTCTCAACATCGAAGGGTCGAAGTAATTGAAGCCTTCCTGCCCTCCAAAGAATAACGTCCCGTCTGACAAACATATGCCCGCACCAAGTACAAATGGACTATTTTGTAGTCCGTTATGATGTGTGTAATTCTTGAACTTTTTAGTTACCGTATTAAAACTGCTAATCCCAGCATTTGTACTTAACCAGAGTTTCCCAGTTTTATCTTCTACAATCTTCTGTATAGCATCATTCGCAAGACCTTCCTTGATTGAAAAATTAGTGAATAGTCCAGTCTTTTTATTCAGGAGATTTAAACCACCTCCATAAGTTCCTACCCAGATATCTCCTTTACTATCTTTATAAATGCTGGTTACATAATCACTGGGCAAACCGTTTTTATCCTTTGTATAAAAACTGAATCTTTTTTTCTTTGCGTTATAAACGGATATGCCTCCTCCAAAACTACCAATCCAC
This sequence comes from Pedobacter sp. CAN_A7, assembly GCF_015752175.1. Classification (NCBI taxonomy): domain Bacteria; kingdom Pseudomonadati; phylum Bacteroidota; class Sphingobacteriia; order Sphingobacteriales; family Sphingobacteriaceae; genus Pedobacter; species Pedobacter sp. CAN_A7. Next base: position 455,188 of record NZ_JADOUW010000001.1, read on the forward strand.
ATATTACCTTCACCATCTTCTTCAAGGGCTCTGATTACCGGATGGGAAAGTCTATTAGGGTCTAACGCATTTACCGGGTTATTGATAAGCTTTTCGATGCGACCATTTACTGGATGATATAAATTAATTCCCCCACCATTGGTGCCTATCCAAACAAGCCCGCTTTTATCCTCCCGAATACAAAACACGTCACTGAAATTTAGGTGACCAGGTCCACTGCCCTTTACAAGATGCTTACGATTGCCTGTAGCTAAATCTATAACGTAAACACCGTCAAGGTAAGTACCCACCCATAAGTTATTATTCCTGGTCATTTCCAGTGCCAACACTGACATTGGCTCGCCACTTTTTGAGCGTCGATGAGGTAAGATCTGATAATGTGTAAATGCCGCGTTACCAGGCCTAAAGAGATCGACTCCTCCACCATCTGTACCAACAAACACACCTTTCCCCTTATATTCAGCAAATGACGTAACTACAGGCGCACTAAGGCCATTAGTAAAGAATGGGTTGCTCTCTACACGTTTAAAACTTGTATAATTTGGATCGAATTTACTAATACCACCTTGAAAGGTTCCCACCCAGGTGATGCCATCATCACCGAAACAAACTGCGCGAATAGATTTGGCTTTCAGACTACTTCTACTTCGCCGGTCTGCCCGATATTGGTAAACCAAGCCACTGTCAATGCTAACAAGGTTTAATCCATCTTCAGTTCCTAGCCACAATAACCCATTTTTGGCCACCTGTACCGTATATACAATATCATTGCTAAGGCTAGCATTGTCCCCTCCATGCTGATTGAGCGTTTTTATTAATTCTCCTTTTGGTGTAAGTACATGCAGGCCCCCTTGGGTGGCGACAAGTATGCGTCCTTTTTTATCTTCATTAAGAGACAATACAAATGCGGAAAGCTGCATTTTTGGCCCATGCGGAGTGTATAGAAATCGTGTAAAGGAATTACTCGCTCTATTATACCGGTATAACCCTGCATCCGTTCCTACCCACATGATATTCCTAGAGTCTTTAAATACAGAAATGATCGTGTTTGTGCGGAGCTTCCCAGGATCGCTGCTATCTTGATAAATCTTTTCAATTATCCGGGTCTTTCGGTTTATCACATACAATCCACTATAAGAAGCCACCCAGATATCCCCTTTATGATCCTCCACAATTGAATTCGCTGCAACCCCAATAGGTTCCTTATTATATTTACCAAGTTCTATAAATTCATCTTTATTCCGGTCGTAAATACTTACAGAGCCTCCGTTAGTTCCAACCCATAATGTACCGTCCGAATCTTCAAATAGGGAGGTAACATGGTTTATTGGCAATGATTTTGGGTTTTCACTTACATGTCGGTATACTTTAAAGGATGTTCCATCAAAGCGGTTAAGTCCATCTTCTGTGGCTATCCATAAAAATCCTAAATGATCTTTAATGATGGCAGTTACAGTATTTGATGAAAGGCCATCTTTGGAGGTAAATGTGCTAAAGCCAAGATCTGGCTTTTTACCAAATAATTGTAATGATATTACTATACAGAACACGAATAGCACGGCGCTGTTTAAGACTACGTTCTTTTGCATGAGAGGTTTATCGCTATACTTGGTTGCTATAAAGCTAATGATCTCAAACTGAACAAAAAAGATAATTGGAAATTAAATCAAATAGCCTCATTAAGGTTTACAGCTTTGGTTATGTTGGTTATTTATGACACCAAATGCTATAAGTTTTTTTACATCTAATCAATTTTCAATGCTTGAATAAACATTGCTTATTCCTAATAATCCGTTGGATTTCATTAAATTTAAACCTACAGGTGTGTAAGTAAAGGAAGGATGATATGGAACAAACAACACTTTATCATGGCACTAAAGCAAACCTACACAAGGGCGACCTCATTAGCCCTGGGTTTAGCTCAAACTATGGAAAAAGAAATAAGGCTAAATTCGTCTATTTTTCTGCCACCTTAGAGGCGGCTGCTTGGGGGGCGGAACTACCAACTAAATCATACCGTACTGCAAGTCAGCTTAGGGTGACTGGAGAGGTGAAAGATTGGAAAAGGCATTCCCCGGAACAGCTCAAAGCGATGAAGGATCATCTGGAGGTATTCAAACAACAGGGTATTGAGGGCAATTCAAGAATAAATACAAGCTATGAAACACAAAGTTAAATCAATCAGGCCATTTATAGGGGCAAAGAATTATGACATCTCCAGAAGCTTTTACCGCGACCTGGGATTTGAGGAGGTTATATTAAGTCCAGATATGTCCTTGTTTAAAAGTGGCAGCCTGGCATTTTATCTTCAGGATGCTTATGTAAAAGAATGGATAGAGAATACCATGATCTTTATGGAGGTAGATAATACACAGGAATTTTATGATGGACTTAAATCGCTGGACCTAAGCAGCAAATACAAGGAGGTAAAGTTAACCCCTATACGGGAAGAAAGCTGGGGCAGAGAATGTTTCCTGCATGATCCATCGGGTGTGCTTTGGCATTTTGGTGAGTTTTTTACGTTGTAAATATTTCATAGCTGACATAGGGTTGTCATACCACCGCTTTAAATTTACGACTTCTTAATTACTCAAAAATTATAATCAGGCATTTAGATCGATCCTTTGGAAACAAATATTCGAAAGCAACATTTGGCTGAAACATTATTGGTTAGTGTCATTATAATAACAATGAAATTGCCCTTATGCTAGAAGAAACGGAAACATTTTGCCCGGCTAGTCAGCAAGACTGGAGACAATGGTTACAGCAAAACCATCATATAAAACAAGCCGTATGGCTAGTCTATTATAAAAAGAATTCAAACAAATCAACCATTAACTGGAGCCAAGCTGTTGATGAAGCGCTTTGTTTTGGCTGGATAGATAGTACGGCAAAACCATTAGATAAAGAGAAATACATTCAGTTTTTTTGCAAGCGAAAACCAAAAAGTAATTGGTCAAAAATTAATAAGGCGAAGGTTGACATGTTAATTGAAGCGCAGCTCATGACGTCGGCAGGATATGCCAGTATTAAAACAGCTAAAGAAAATGGTTCATGGACCATTCTGGACGAAGTTGAAGAACTTAAGATCCCTGACGATCTGGAAGAATCATTCAAAACCAGGGCGGGTTCTAATGACTTTTTTACGAGTTTTAGTAAGTCGGTAAGAAAATCTATGTTGCAATGGGTGGTGTTGGCGAAAAGGCCAGAGACCAGGCAAAAGCGAATAAAACAAATCACTGATTGTGCAGCATTAAAGCAAAAACCGGAACAGTTTAGGTAAAATAGTTGATAGCTTTAATTTGTTTAAAATCGCCTTGAGAATGTTCTTGAGGCGTTTTTTTAATTAGCAACTGTTTTTAGCGTGACGATTGTTTAGCTCGGTTTTACTATAAAACCAACAAACCGAAATCTCTTAACGTATTAATCGGTTTTGAATACCAGAACAATTCAAAATGTTCCATACTCGCCTCAAAGTCAGTTTTAAGGTCTTGAAAAGTATATACCTTCATATTGATTACCGCTATTTTCGGCAAATTGGTTAGCAGCCACTCCCCTTCTGCTTTACTGGTCTGAATAGTAAAAGTTTCTTTTTTATCGTGGAATGTTAATACCATCGACTCGAATGTCTGTCCTTTTTTAGACTTAGCAAAACTTGTTGTTTCGGGTATTCCGCCAAGCCAGACCACCTTAGCCGTGGGTTTAGTATTAAATTTACTCTCTTCTTTTAAAGATTTCCTGATATGATCAAATGGCACGGTTACTTTAGGAATTTTAAAGTCAAACCAGTCCTGCAACTTGTAATCCAGGCAAATGCCATGCATAAAGTTAAAAAGCGATTTCTTTAAACCATAACTAAACTTATCGTGGTCAATTCCTGTTTTATCGATGAAATTAATGTCATTGTTGGCAAAGGTTCCGATCGTTTCTGTTTCCTTCATTACGCCAAATTTTTCCGGATACAGACCTACCGGACTATGGGCTGTCATGGCAAACTGGTGCCAGAATCCTGATTGTAATACCCCTGCTTCAAATAATTGCCTTACCATTTCCAAACTGTCTACAGTTTCCTGAACGGTCTGCGTGGGGTAACCATACATCAGGTAAGCATGGACTAACACACCAGCTTCCGTTAAATTACGCGTAACCTGGGCAACCTGTTCAACAGATACCCCTTTATCAATGAGCTTTAACAACCGGTCTGACGCTACTTCCAAACCACCCGAAACAGCAATACAGCCCGAAGCTTTAAGTAACAGGCATAAATCTCTGGTAAAGGATTTTTCAAAGCGAATATTCGTCCACCAGCTTACCGATATTTCACGCCTTAAAATCTCTAATGCAACTTCCCTCATTAATGCCGGTGGTGCAGCCTCATCTACAAAGTGAAAGCCATTCTGCCCCGTTTGTGTTGCTAAAGCCTCCATTCGATCCACAATCAATTTGGCAGCGACAGGTTCATACACCTTGATATAATCTAAGGAGATATCACAAAATGTACATTTACCCCAGTAACAACCATGTGCCATGGTCAGCTTGTTCCAGCGACCATCGCTCCACATCCGATGCATCGGGTTTACAATTTCGATCACCGAAATATAATTATCCAATGGTAAGTCGCTGTAATCTGGCGTTCCCACATCACTTTGTTTGTAATCGTTTCTTAATGCATCATTTTTAAAAACAACCTCTCCATTTTCGAGCATAAATGTTCTTTTATAGAGATGGAAGGCCCCGACATTGCTAACCGCCTGATGAAGCAATTCAACTGGCAATTCACCATCATCCAGGGAGATGTAATCGAAAAACTCGAATACGCGCTTGTCGGATAAGGAACGTAATTCCGTATTGGCAAATCCACCACCCATGGCTATTTTTACCTCCGGATAATGTTGTTTTACATATTGCGCACAACGGAATGCGGCATATAAATTTCCGGGAAAAGGAACTGATATCAGAAAAATCTTAGGCTGAATAATGGCCATTTTCGACTCCAGGATATCCATCAGGATATTATCCATATAGGTGTATTCCTGATGTAAAACCCCGTACAACTCATCAAAAGAGTTAGCACTTCTACCTAATCTTTCGGCATAACGACTAAAACCAAAATTCTGGTCAATACATTCCACAATGAAATCAGAAATATCTTCCAGGTACAACGTGGCTAAATGTTTACCTTTATCCTGTGTTCCCATAGAACCAAATGCCCAGTCCAACTCTTCCAACTGCGTAAACCTTGATGCTTCTGGTAAAAAGTCCTCCTGACAAATCTGCAAGGCCAGGGTCGGGTTTTTACCCTGTAAAAAAGCAATTACTGCATCAATAGTTTTGATGTACTCGTTTCTTAACGCATAAATCCGTTTTGCATTTATACTTTTAGCCTTAACTGATATCCCATTCTCCTGTGAGAATAGCTTTTGCAAACCTTTCCTTGAAAACAAGGCCAATATCACTTCAATACCTAAATCTGCCTGCGTTGAGGAAATATTTTTTGTGTTTAAAAAACCTTTGATATACGCAGTCGCAGGATACGGAGTATTTAGTTGGGTAAAAGGCGGTGTGACAAGAAAAAGATCTGTTTTCAAAATGGCATCGTATTTCGTGGCAAAATTATCCATAATTATGTTAGTATTCAGCCCCATTTTTGATTTATATCAGATTCTAACATCTCAGCCCTCTATCGTCTTTATCCAGCTGCATGAAATATTTTGTATGAGCCTGGATGTAGTGTTTATTAACCTTTGCTGCTTCAGGTAGCCTATTGTAAACCAGGGTTCGTGATTAGCCTACTCACAGCTGTCACTTGCTGTATATCTCCTGTACGTTTTACCGAAGCGGATATAGAGGAGGTATACAGGAGATATGCTTTTGACTACTACAACATACACGCTATAATCAAGCCGTCATGAATTTAACTTTAGTCTTCTGCCAATCTCTACTTTCAATTTTGTATACAAAATTATGCATTGGTAATTCGCCATAGTAGGTTACGACCTGTTCATCAACTTTCTCTGCGTTTAAGCGGCTTATGGCTATTTGGGAGCGCATGTTCTCAGCCCCAATATGAAAATACACTTTGGTAACAAATTGAAAGATATAGTCCAGCATCAACTTTTTTACCAGCAAATTGACACCTTTACCCCAATAGGCTTTTGCGTAAAAAGTGTATCCTATTAAAATACTGTTTTCTTCTTGGTTATAGTCGTAAAATCGAGTGCTGCCAATCACAGCTTCAGTCACCCTATCGATGACTTTAAACGCTGCTTTACTTTCTATGGCCCCTTCAAAAAATACTTCAAAAACTTCTTTTTGCCACCTATTTTTATTAGGATGTTGTTCCCATATTTCAGGATCTGACGCAACGTGGTATAAGGTATCAAAATCCATTTCTTCTAAAGGCAGAATGGTCAGTAGATCATTTTGTAAAATCGGTTGTAAATCGATGCTCATTGTTAGTTGCGTTTTAATCTTTTATAATGCTATGAATTTAATGATTTCCCGTCCTTTATTGTTCTACTTCGATAAAAATAGCAACACTTCCATTTTTAAAAGGAGTCCATACATTAGAATTTATTGTACTAACAAAAGCATCACCTCCGGTCATATTTGCTCTAAAACTTATTGGGTCTCCTTTCTTATCAAGTTTATGCATGTATTCAAATGACACTACACAATCCTGATCAAGGTATATTTTTTCGGAAATCATGTTGAAGGTGAGCAAATTGGCCCTGCATGAAAATGTTTTAACGAACTCTTTATCTAGTAGTCGCTCTACGGGCAAGCCGTTTCGTACCTTATAAATATTCAGCCTATAAGTGACGGAATCCCTACTTTTTTTATCGCTACCTACCCTGACATTGGCCGTTAATAATTTCGAAGGTTTCTTGATGTGCAGCAGCTTACCGTGTTCATAGTAGTTTCCATCCCTTCCACTAACGCTCACCCAAAACAAGGGTGTAAACCGTCTGGTCCCGAGTATAATAAATTTTGGTTTTTTTTCGGAAACGACAACTTCCTTCAATTGGATAGCTATTTTCTCTAACTGAATGGTGGTGTCTTGAGCAAGCGCAAAAGTGCCCATGCATATTAATAATATGATGGTAAAGTATAACGTCTTTGGTTGGATAAATTTTAAGGCATCAATCATGCATACCAATTTAATCTGTTTGAATATTATAAACGCCTGATTTAACTTACTTTAACACTTTAATTTAGCACAGTTATAGAAACGCATAAAACACTATGTTTGTAGTATGAAAAACATACATAAACTTTTATTTTCTTCAGTAGTTTTACTGGCTGCATGTAGCAATAACTTACATACGGCTACTCAGGATGACGCTACTTCAGATTCTAATCAAAACGCTGGGGCTATGGTTACCGAAAAAGTACTTACTGCTAAAATGACAATCGCACCTGTAGCAATGCTAAGTGATTCTATTTCATTTAGATTCACTGTTTACAATAACACGGATAGCACTAGATCTTTTTGTAAATGGCATACCCCATTTGAACGTTTGATGAGTAAGTATTTAGATGTAAGAGATGAATCTGGACAAGAAGTAGATTATAAAGGTGCCATGGCCAAAAGAATGATGCCGCCACCTGCTGATAGTTTTATCACGGTGAATAAAGGTGACAGTATTTCTGTGGTAACAGATTTAAAAGAAGGATACGCCATTCAAAAGCCCGGAAAATATAGTATCAAATACAATTCTTCTGAAATAAACGGCCTGGTTGTGAAAGACAGTATTAGTGTTACCGTCAAATAATTATAAATATTTAAACTTGATGTTCCGAAATGGAACATCAAGTTTTATAGCTATGCTGGGATTCTTTCTTTACTTTTTATTTTAAGGAAACTGATCAAACCAATAATACCTATAGCAAAACTAAATACATCGATAAACAAGATATCTGTAGCCCCTGCTGCATAAGTTTGCCATACCCAGTTACCGGTGCAGATGCCGTTAGCTACTGGGATCAATAAACTAAATACACTCCCCAGTAATATAGTTTCGCGATTAGTACGTTTCAGGTCTTTGCGAACAATGTAATATGCTGATAGCAGTAACCAACCGTAAAAGTAAAAACGATAAATGAAATCCTGATCTGTGGCGGCGTTAACCTTGACGGCAATCAAAGTCATTGCGGTAATAGGAAACATAGACAGACAAGCCGCAAGGAAGATATTAGCCAGCCAGAAGTTAAACTTCCTTTTATAGGCAGGCACGTTATCTTTATCTCTGGCTACCAGCCAGACTAAAATACCAGAGATGATGACTACGCAGCCCATAATACCTAAAACGAAATATACTAATTTCAACCAGTACCCTCCAAAATCGCCAAAGTGCAAGCGGTAGATCAGGCTCTTTACCTTATCCATATAAGTCGCTTTTTCTAAAGGAGATTTATGGTAAACGACCTGGTCATTGGCTATATTATAGATGATCCGGCCTGTGCCAGCAAAGCTATATTTGCGATTAGCATTCCCTTCAATAACCACATGCATAGAGGTATCACCATAGTTTTTAAGGAGTATACTTTTTATAAAGGGATCTTTCCAAAGTTTACGGGTATGGCTAATGTAGGCGTCGATATCGATGGTCTTATTCAAAGCCTGATAAGTATATGGATATTCCCTTGTATCTGAGTAATCAAGTTCCTGATATAACTTTTCTGATTTACCATCATAAAAGAGATAACTGAAAGGTGCAATGATTGCGGTATTAAAGATGAGTATAATACCCGTTATCGCATAAATGAGCTGATAAGGGAAACCGATTACACCGAGCGCCGTGTGGGCGTCGGTCCATACGGTCTTCACTTTAGACCAGGGTCTGAAAACGAAGAAGTTTGAAACAATCTTATCCCAATGTAACAGTAAACCAGTGAGCAAGGCAAAGAGGAATAAAAAAGAAACCACACCTGCAAGCAAATAGCCAAAGGGCGCACCAATCCTGATCGGTACCTGATTTAACTGGGCCAGGAAATGCAGCCGGTAAAGAAATTCGCCCATATCATAAGATTGAGCGTAGGTCTTGCTATCGCCTTTCATGAAATTATAGTTAAAGTAGGCGCCGTCTCCACCCCTTCCCCGACCACGTCCACGACCTTTTTCGGGTTTAACGACGGCTGTTTTTGGCACTAAAGTGCTGTCTTTGGAAGCCGACATGTTTACATAACCATTGAAGCTGTGCTCCTGAAAATACAGGGAGATGTCTCTACCGGTAAGGTTATGTTTTTGGTGCAGCGAATCAAGAAGCTTGGCATAAGTGATGGGTTTATGCTGGTGAGCGCGATAGGAAGTATTACTTTGCCATGCTGATATTTCTTTTTTGAAAAAAGAGTAAGAACCTGCAAAAAAGATGACAAAAAGCAAGGCGCAGATAATGATGCCGCTAATGGTATGGGTATGAAAATAAATATTATACCTTCTAAGATTCATAGCTGGTGGTTAGAGTTTTAATAAGATAGGAAGGGAGAAAATAAGGGTTAATAAGGCATAGACCAACCAGATTTTCCATGCGCGTTCGGCAAGGAAAGCCAGCAGTAGAAGAACAGCCCAAAGGATATAACCAGTGAAGGCCGCTGTGATGACCACATATTTAGGCTCAAAAAAGTAGCTAAATAAGTGGTGAAAAGAGATCATGACGAAATAACCCCCAATAAAACCAGCGGTAATTTTAAAAAACCGCTCAAAGGGAGATTTAGTAAGGTATTTTTTCTTAGCTGGCATGGTTAAAAAATTAAAGTTTCAAAACTCAATAACAACCCGTAGATCAGTAACACATGCATAAAGCTGAGGTAGCGTAATGGGAATAATAAGATGGTTAGACAGCCAATGCACATGAGCACGACGACTAAGGAAAAAATTCCTGACCCAACTCCATTAAGAATTATAAGCAGAACACCAGCATTAAGGATTAACAGACCACTTATTATTCTGGAATACAGAGGTTGTGAAGCCAATTTTATGGCCCATAACGGTTTATGGTCCCACCGTGCTTTTTTGGAAAGGTTGTATAAAAGCAGAAATGCTGCAAAGAGTAAAAATATAATGGTGCTGTACATATCGGTTATTAATAAACCAGCCGTTGAAAGCTCAACGGACTGGTTACTTGAAAGCATTACTGAATAATTTATAATTTACTGATTGAGGTAATTACACCACCTTCTATTTTCAGACCTCTAGTTGCCGTTGCAGTACCTGCATCTATTTTATATACATAGCTGCTACCATCAACTAAGGTTACACCCATATAAGCTGTTCTGCCATCTACAGGACTAAAATTATGACTGGTTATGCTACCTATTGTCGCCAATTCAGGCATTCCGGTAACGGCTTTGAATGTTTTGTTATTTACGTTAATGATGCCGATGTGTTTACCTGTATTAAAAGCACCTTTTTCTGAAGCTGTAGTGGCATTAACAATAAAATTGCCTGCACCAACATAAATCCAGTTGGTGATATTCATACCGCCTGACGCTTCCTGGAAATTGAAATAATAAGTTCGGTCGAATTCTGTTGTTCCGGCATTGATCCTTGTTATAGCAGAAGGCTTTTTAGAGGTTAACGCGCCACCAGTGGTCGCTACTGCCGATGAAAACGCATAGGTATCTCCGTTTTCAATTACACCTAATCCGTCTACGAAATATCTACCGATAAAACTGGTTCTGTCATCTTTAATGATTTTTTCCAGTGTCATACTTGGATAATCGTATACTGCAACCCAGGCACTGTCGGGATAGTTCGTGCCAAAACTATCGCCACAACAAGCTTTTATGGAGAAATAAGGTGCAAACACCTTGTTATTTACTTGTTTAAGCCAGGAGAAATGTGCTGTTTCGCCATTTTTTGTAAGATTGGCTACATCCATCTGTCCCTCTCCTGAAATAAGCAGGTTATCGGTATTAACCTGATACCAATTTGCTTTATTCCCATAGGTACGTGGAATTTTAACCAGTAATAAGTCATTATTTACCGGTGCAAAGGCTTGAACAGTTTCCGTTTGGAAATTAGACAGTTTATTCAATTTTCCGCCTTCCATGTTGTAGGTTGTTACCGCACCAGGATTTCCTTGTCCGTAAAGCAAACTAAAGAATTTGTTGTTATGGGTGACATAATAACGGAAAGTTCCGTCCTGTTCTAATCCATTCCTGGCAGTAGTAATGGTTCCTGTGTCCAGGTTATTTGCTGTCAGCAGGTAATCGGCTACGCCGGTTGAAGCCACCGGAGTAACTGTTAATATATAATTGCCTGTTGGATCAGCAATGTCAGTGGGTGTATTGCTTTTTTTACAGGAGGTAATTGCAGCTGCAAGGGCGAGGGCAAGGCACGCATTTTTAAGGGTATTTTTCATTTCTATTATTTTTTAAGATTTAAGATGTTTTATTGATGAAGTAGCGTAATTTTAAAAAGAAGGACCTGCTTGGCTTTTGAAGGCTGAAGTTGTCGTACAACAGCGCATCATTCAGGTTTTTGCATTCCAGGGAGATGTTGTACCGGCCATTTTTCATGCTGTACATAAAGTTGGCGTCATGGCTTAGCTGTTTAGGTATACCATATTTATCGCCTGAAGCACCTCTGCTTGGCCAGTATAAATAGAAGGCATGCACATAAAGCAGGTTGTAGCCTACACTCAGGTTGTTCCCTTTACTGCCTACATCTTTAAAGGTGAGCGTGACGTCGCCATTTCCGTAAAGAAAAGGAATGTTAGGCATGCGGTCTTTGTAAACCGGACTTAATACTGGGGGATTACCTTCGTATTGTTGCTGGTTGACGATATTTTGATAAGTAAGGTTTATGCCTGCACTGAACCAGTCTTTATAAGAGTATCTGGTCTCGATGTCGCCACCCATATTTGTTACGCCTTCCCGGTTATCAGCAACAAGTTTGCTTTGATTCTGATTGAACTGGTAATAGATAAAATTGCTGGCATTTCTGTAAATCGCATTGGCAGAGATGGAGAATTTATTTACTTCCTGCAGGGAGAAGGAATACATTAAACCCAGGTTCAGGTTATCACTCACTTCTGGCTTAAGGCTGGAATTTCCTTCAAAGTTCTCCACATCCCCAAAAATTTCTGTTGCTTCAGGCATTCTGTTTGCCTTTTCATAAGAAGTCTTTAGCTGGAGGTTGCGATTGATGGTGTAACTAGCTGCCACACCATAGCCTATCTGATGTTGTGTGGTTTCCTGATTGAGGTTCTGCTGTCCGACAATAGAATTCTGAAGGATGTATTTACCAAATAGGTTTAAATCCCATTTATCGGAAGTGGTAAACATATACCCTAGACCAAGGATGTTTTTATGGGTTTTTTGTGTTCGCTCAAAAGCATTGTTTGCTGGATTAAGCTCATCTGAACCCTTACGATTAAAGGTAGAAAAGACATTACTCAATGCTAGTGAATGCTGGTCTGTTAAACGATAGTTTAACATGGTGGTCGCCAATCCGGTATTGTTACCATATTTATACATGGATCTGGATCTTTCGGCGCCATTTCCCGCATACTGCTTATAGTTTCCAAACCAGTCATACCTGCGGTACGCGGTATCAATATTTTGTTCCTTACCAAAATTGTAATTCGCATTCAGGTTCACATCAAGCCCTTTAATCAGGTCCTTTTTCTGATACTTTAATGTTGGCATCACCATATTACCCCGGCGGTGCCACTGTCCGAAAACAGATACCATCCGGGCGCCGGTTTGGATTTCTTTATAGTTTTGACCTAACGTGATACCGAGAAGTAGCTTGTCGGCATATGACTTGTTCACTACCCCCACATTAGCGATGAGTGTTTCGTTATGGTATTTATCATGGAAACGGTTTACCCTGGTGCCTGGTGAATATTGACCGGTATTAATATCGGCAGCATCAACGGTTACTTTATAGTCGTTGTCTGAATAATTCTGGAAAGCATTCAGTTGGAATGTAAGTCCTGATTCGGACGTAACTGCGGCATTAATGACACTGCGATGGGTGTTAAATGACCCAACGGTATATGCTACATCCACATAGTTACGGTAGCGATCGCCTGTTACAATGTTTACAGCGCCACCTAAGGCATCTGCACCTAACCACATGGGTACAACACCTTTATAGATTTCCACGCGTTCGGCAATGTTAATAGGGATGTTATTTATCTGAAAGGAGGAACCGAAGTTATCCATAGGTACCCCATCCAGGAAAAAACGGATGTGATTTCCGGAAAAGCCGTTAAGTGAAAGGTTAAAGTTAGAACCTAAACCTCCGGTTTCTCTAACCCGCACTCCCGACACCCTGTCAAGCGCACCAGCAATGTCAAGTGTCGAGTTGTGCAGTTTAGTAGCATCTAGCGCGGTCACATTAAAGGGCTGTCGATTAACCTCCAGTACTTTGGTGCGTCCCATCACTTCTACACTTTTCAATTGACGCGTGTCGGATTCCATTGTAAACTGACCTTTAGGGAGTTGGCCTGCCCCCAGGTTAACGTTTGTGGAAATTGTTTTAAAACCGATAGAGACTATTGTAAGGGAATAGGCTTTTGGAGAAAGGTTCTCAAAGCTAAAAACCCCATTATAATTTGTAACACGGGTGTAATCACCGAGTTTTACGGTAGCTCCGTGGATCGGTGTGCCCGCTGCTGACTGGACTGTACCTGAGAAAACGGGCGCTTTTTGTTGCGCAGAAGACTGTTGAATTTGATAAAAAACCAACAATACAACTAATAATAATTGCTTAATTTGCATATTAACTTTTAATGTCGAGTTAGGAGTTAGCGCTTTTGTAAAAAAGCGTTTTGTTTGACAGTTTCCGCTGTCTTACATCTTTAAAGATCCCTATGGTTAGAAATTGCCGTTTCTTTCCATAGGATCTTTATTTAAATCTTGTTTATTTTACATACATCACTGTGGTCGCCCCTTGCCAGGTACTTTCAAAAGCTTTTCCATTCAACTCACCAGCACCCTTCTTGAAGTTTGTAGCCTCTAGCACATATTTACCCTTCCAAACCGGTGAAAATGTGATTTGTCCGGCTTCATTAGCCGTAAATTCTTTACCCCATCCCTGCTCAGAGGTTACTAAAACTTTACCATTTGCATGTGGATTGCCGTCCAAATACACTTGTACAGTCGTTGCCGAGCCTATTTTTGTTACTGTTTGAGGGGTGATCACTTTTAAAGAGTTTTTTACCTGCTGGTGATTGGCAGATACCTGCTCTCCTACTTTAATTGCTGCTACTGAAGAAAACTCATACTTGGTGTTACCCGCAATTTCTGAAGCTTCATGCAATACGGAAAGGTAATATACACCATCTGCCTGAGGTGTAAAAGTGGCTACAAAGTGATTATCTTTTGGCGTTACATCTATTTTTACAGGTTGCTGGTTAGGTACGGTCAGCCAGAGTGAAAATGATTTTACATCGGCATACCATTTTTCTATGGGCTCTAATTCGCCGGTGGCAAACTCACCGTAATAAACTTTTATCTCCTGCGTTTGGCCCTTTTTTGCATTAGCGTTTGCTTCGATCCACAATGCATGTGCAAAACCTGTTTGGCAGGTGAGCAGGATAAAGGCTAAAAGAAAGATTGATTTAATTGATTTCATATATAATAATTAAGGTTTAAGATATTTTGGTATGCTGTAATTGTTAAGGTGTTTTATAGATATGCTTATTTAGACTAAATATAAACAGTGCGAAGATAGTATACATTTATATATCTAGGTAGAATTTTTAAAAAATAATTTATCTATCGGGATAACTGTATATTTGCACCAATTATGGGTTACGCAAAAGAAAGAGGAAAGCTGGAAAAGCTAATTACAAGAATCGCAGGTTTAGAAACGTATGACGAGAAAACGTTTGCTAACCTTAACGATAGTCACGATAAATATTCTCACACCATTAGAATATTAAAGAATAAGGATCCAGAAACGTTTACTGAGTTTTATGAAACAGAATTACAAGAAATTAAACAAGGTAAGATTGCGGTTAAAGGAAGTGAAACTGACGAAGCACGTCAGGTAAACTTCATGGCGTATAAAGAAACGATCTTGCGGGCATTGGAAAAAACCATTAAAACGACACACGAGTCTTTATAATTATCAGAAAATATGCCCTTTACTTCTTTAGGTCTGTCGCCAGCTTTATCAAAAGCGTTGGCAGACCAACATTTCACTACCCCCACACCTATTCAGCAAGCTGTTATACCGGCTATCCTAAACAAAAGAGATGTTTTAGGGATTGCCAAAACGGGCTCTGGAAAAACAGCGGGTTATGTATTGCCAATACTAATGAATATTAAACATGCACTGCGAACAAAAAACAGGCATGTGAAAGTTTTAGTGGTAGTACCCACTCGCGAACTAGCGGTACAAGTGACAGAAGTATTCCAACTATTTGGGCAGGCACTGCCAGAAACCATTAAATCTATGGCGGTTTACGGTGGTGTATCTATTAACCCACAGATGATGTCAATGCAAGGGGTTAACATTTTAGTGGCTACACCAGGTCGTTTATTGGAACTGGTGGAGGCAAATGCCGTTCATTTATCAGAGATTGAAACGCTGGTGCTGGATGAGGCAGATAAAATGCTTAATCTTGGTTTTAAAGCAGAAATGGATAAGATTATTGGTTTGCTTCCTACGAAAAGACAAAACCTGTTGTTTTCTGCAACGCTGAGTAAGGACATCGAAAACATCAACCAGATCCTTTTACATGATCCAGAGGTAATTAAAATAACCGAAGAATCAAGTTCGATTGATACGATAAAACAACTTGCATATTTGGTTCCTGAAGAGAAAAAAGGGCCATTTTTACGCCATCTGATTAATAAACATGATATGAAACAGGTGTTGGTATTTGCTGAATCTGTATTTCAGGTGGATGCCATCGTGAATAAGCTACGTAAAAACAACATTGATGCTAAGGCAATCCATAGTAAAAAAAGCCAAGGTGCACGCACCGAGGCATTAATGAACTTTAAATCTGGAAAATTGCGGGTATTGGTAGCTACAGACTTGATAGCCAGGGGAATTGACATTAGTTTTTTGCCTTATGTAATCAACTATGGACTGCCCCGTTCGCCTAAGGATTATGTTCATCGGATTGGCCGCACAGGTCGTGCAGAAGCTTCAGGTGAAGCTATTTCTTTAGTAAGTACCAATGAATTACACCATTTTGAGGTGATTCAAAAAAAAATGGGTAAGGTAGTAAACCTTATAGATAGCAATGGCATGATTTAAGTTTTAAGGCTGGCAATCTTTAAACGACCCTATCACCGGCTTTAGTTTCGCTACTACATCGGTAAGTTCTTCAGGCACTTTCCCATAATCGTAGGTTACCCGGTATACTTTTCCATCCATCTCTAATTCAATGAATTCTGCACCCCCATCTGCACAATCTGGGCATCCATAAACTGCAGGAAGTTGGTGGAAATTTTTCAGGTCAGGACTGTTTAAAATATCCTTAAAGAGCGCCTTGTCTGTTGCTTTACTACATCGTTTATTGATATTCGAGGCCATGCTTTTATTCTCGTATAAAAAAAGGTTTTCGTTAAGTTGGATTTGTTGGGAAGCATTTGCCATTCCAAAGCTATAGCCATATATAATTCTAGGTGTTTTTGTATCATTGCTTTTTTCGCAAGAAAAAAAACTGAAGGTAATCAAGCCGCATAGGGCTAATAAACGGAAGGTTTTTGTTTTCAAGGTAAAGTAGGTTAGATAAGGTTTAAGTAATATACCTGAAACGAAGATAATTATATAAATGCTACATAGTAATAATAATATTAAGATGTGAAGAAAGCTATTTTGATGCAAAAAGAATCAATGAAAATGAATATACCGTAGGAACTTTGTTTCTTTGCAGTAGTGGTTAGCATTGTTTAATTTTAAACAACTACTCGACCGTTGATTAACTAATTTTATACAATGTCACAAAGCAATTTATTTCAATTGGAAGACCAGACAGACTGGCAAGATTTAGGAAATGGGATATCAAGAAAGGTTTATGGATACGACGACCGGATCATGCTGGTTAAAGCCAGGTTTGAAGCAGAAGCCGTTGGTGTGCTACATGAACATCATCATGCCCAGGTAACCTATGTAGACAGTGGCGTTTTTGAGATGACCATTGGTACCCAAAAACAAATCATAAAAAAAGGTGATGGTTATTATGTTCCGCCACATGAAATACATGGGTGTATTTGCCTTGAGCCAGGCATATTGATCGATGCGTTTACCCCATTGCGAGAAGACTTCTTATAGCAGCCCTACCTCCTGCTATTCAGGAAAGATATCAGGTTGATACTTATTCATAGCGAAGTTTACCTTTTGTATACTGGATAAAATGCACTATTGGTGTGCAGCATGCGTTGGGTTTTTGGCCGTCCGGTATAAGTTATATTTGATTCCAAGAAATCCGCGGATACCTTGATTTGGTCCGTAAATATAGGTAGGGTCAAAAGTTAATCCATAAGGATTTTCTGGTGTAACCATAGCCTGCCCATTGTTATCAAACTGAACATTTTTATCAAATGGATCGTTTGCTCTGGCAATGATAAAAGGGTTACCTTTATTTGGTGTCCAATTTAACAAATTTTTCACCCCTCCATAAATCGACAAGCCATTTTGAAAGGCTTTGGTAAGCTGTATATTTTGGATACTCCAGGTTGGTGAATATGCTTTACGCGGATCAGTAGCACTTAACAAAGGAAGTTTCATTGGACTATATAAATTTCCGGTATAGTCAATGGTAAAACCCAAATTTTTAAAGGTGTACCCTACGTTCCAAACACCAGTAAACTTTTCCGTAAATAGTTGTCTTTCTTTAATGCCCGCACGCTTACTGTATACATCCAACAGCGTTGCACCCATTAGGATTTTCAACCCGTTACCGAAGGTAAAGTCGACATTCAGTGACGCGCCTTGCGAAACTGCATGTCCATCGAGGTTATCATAAATAATTTGATTAGGATTGGTCAGGTAATCAGCCACTATTTTATTATTAAAATAGGTATGAAAAACAGTACCGTCCAAACCTATGAAATCATGGTCACCGATATAGAATTTTTTAACAAAGTTGATATTCCCGTTCCACGAAGTTTCAGGCCTCAGGTTATCTAAAAATACCACTTCACGTGCGCCGGTTAGGGCAGCATGGTCTTCTGTAAACACATTAGCCACTCGATAACCATTACCGACACTTACGCGCAGAATATTGTTTTTGTTGAGAGAATTCCACTTATAGTTTATCCTGGGTGTGAGAATGCTTCCATGAATGGAATTGTAATCATAACGGATACCCAATAGCAACTTACTCTGTTGGCTAATGGTGATTTCATCTTGTACAAAAACTCCTGGTAAATTAACATGTGAAGGTTGATTGCCACCATGAACAGCCGAGGCCGTTGCTGGCGTATTGTCGTCGTAATATGTATATCGGTACGTTAGACCCGCCAATAGATCGTGTTTTTTTATTTGCTTATTCCAGGTCAATTGGCCGAATCCAATATATTGATCTGCCAGATAGGAAGTACTACCATAAACACTATTTTGATCATGACCATTTACACTAAACTGTAATACAATTTTCTCCTTAACAGGTAATTGGTAGTTGCCAAATAGTTCCCAACGGCTGGTATAAATACTTTCTCCATACACTTCATTACCGCCCCTGAATTTACGTTCCCAGTCCATTTCACCACCCCAACGATTTTCATGAATGAACCTAGCCGCAAATGAAAATACCCGCTCTTGTTTTCTTTTAAAATTCCATTTATTAAAAATAGACACCCTATTTTGAAGCGTTACATCTGTAAAACCATCATGATTATGATCTACCGGATGCTGATAGTTAAAATAATTTACTCCTATTAAAGACTCAGCCTTGCTTCCTACATTAAATTTTCCTGATAAATCGGTGTTCACTTCTCCCCAGCTGGTACTGAACATATCTGCTGATACCAATGGCGCATCCTTTGGCTGTTTAGTAATGATATTAATTAAACCACCAACGGCTTCACTCCCATATAAGGTAGATGAAGGTCCTTTTACAATTTCAACCCTATCGATGAGTGACTGTGGGATGCCACTTAAGCCATATACTGTTGATAGTCCACTTACGATGGGCATGCCATCGATCAATACCATAGTATATGGACCTTCCAGTCCGTTAATGTGTATATCACCAGTATTGCAAATACTACAGTTTAATTGAGGTCGTACCCCATTAATATGTTGTAAAGCATCAAATAAGGAAGGTGTAGGATTAGCATTAAAGAATTTGGCGGTATATATTTCAACGGGTACAGGACTATCAAGTTTAGATACCTCTTTCATTGTTCCAGACACGACTACCTCGTCGAGTGGGTTTACTTTTGATTCTTTGGCTTTAATTAACAGCGTATCTGTTTGAGCAGAAACATCCATTAACGAACACATGAAAAGGGAGAGAAACAAGAGAATTGATAACTTCATTACTTTGTGATTAGAGTAACAAAGATATAAAGTTAGACTAACCTAACAATATAATTAGGGATATAATTTTATTTTTCTGTAATATATTAATCCTCTTCAGGATATAGCAGCAACTTTAAGTCCTTTACAGCTTGCACAAAACCTTTCAAGTTGCCACTAGCGATTGCCGTACTGACATTTAGGACAGAGGTTGCCAGGTTAACCATTAACTTGATTTCTGTTAGGTGTATAAAGGTTTCTTGTATTTCCGTCGCGAGGTCATTTAGTTCATCGATGGATCTGTGAACCTCTTTGCCTATCTCTAAAGCAGATAGCAGGTACAACTTACTCGCGTCTTCCAGGATGGCTGCATGCAAATTTCCTAATTTCCCCTTTACCGACAGTTGATGTTGAATAATATAATCACTAAGTACCCGGGATAAAGTCACCAGGTTATCCGCTATCTGTGTAATTTCTTTCGCAGTGAGTTTAGACATAGCCAGTTATTTTAGATTCTCCATTTTGCGCAGTATGGATTCTATTTTGGCCGCATTGCTGGCCATCATGTTAATTAATTGATCATTATTCCAAGCTTCCAAATTATTGTATAGGTCTTTATGGCCCTTTTTTATTTCTTCCAACACCTGTACGAAGTAAAGGCTGGCTAATTTCTGCTCTTCGAGCTGGTCGAATATTTTATAATAAGTAGCGGTAATTTCTCTTTTCTGATAAGGGGTGTAACGTTTGTCTTGAATATACTCATAGAAAGCTAGCTTGTTTCGCTGAATCCGAACTTCAATTAACCCATTTAAGTTTTTCGACCGATTTAATTGAAGATAATCTATTAGAATAGTTAATGGCTTTTGGCCTTTGCTTACAAAGCTTTTTAGTTTATTTTTACGGTACTGCCCGCTAAGGACATTACTTAGCAAATCGCCTATAGTGGTATAAGAATCGATTTCTTTCTGACTAATCTTTAAATTAGCCGCTGGACTAGCTTGAATACTTGCACTTAATGCTGTTATGGGTAAAGTGGTTACCTCTTTTCCAGACAATTGACCTAATGCGAGCACATAAGCCCTAACCGCTTGCTGCATTAATAAATTTAAGCTATCTGCATGTTTACTATCCTCACAATTGCAGTCTACACTTGTCAACCGAAATGCTTCGAGGTCATGATCTCTGCAGCTAGCTAAACAATGCTGTTCAAAATTATAGGTTATGGATCCTAAAGCTTCTATTCCTTTTGTTGATGCAGCAGTATATGTGCGGATGGGCGTTAACCCCGAACAACCACATATTAATACACAGAGGAAAAAGAGGATAATCGAAGTAAAACGTGCTTTCATATCCATTTTGGTATTTATATGATTTTGGTATAACAGTTAAATTAACAAATAGTTGATGAGCAACCGTAATAAAAATGGCTTAGTTTTAGCGTGCTATGGGGCAGATGATAAAACCAAAAAAAACTGTACTTTTCTTTCCCTTCAATTTGCTATCTCATTACTTAAGGTGTCTGGTCCTAGCGGAAACATATGACCCCAGCGAGTATCAAATATATTTTATCAGTTCAAATGAGTATAACAAATTTGTACTTAAGCAGGGTTATGAAGCTTTTAACAGCAAACAATTTGATGCTGCGGAGGTGATGCGCTGTTCAAGTCGTTTTGATTTCTCCTGGTTAAACACGGCAGATCTGGAAGAAGTAATGCTGGACCAAGTGAGGATTATTAAGCATTTAAATGCCGACCTGGTGATTGGTGATATGGCGCCCACGTTAAAAATGGCAACGGAAATTACAGGAACGCATTATATATCTATATTAAATGCCTATATGACAAGATATTATAAGTTGACAAGGAAGCTATCAAGAAGCCATAAAGCTTATGGATTTCTACAAATTTTTCCAATACCGCTAAGAAATTATTTAACAAGGTTAGGCGAAAAACAGGCTTTCAACCGGATACAAAAGGATTTTAATCATATCAGAAATAAACACGGTTTAGCTAATAAACAAGATTACCTCTGTGAAATAGAGGGCGATGAAACCATAATTTGCGACCTACCTGAGTTATTCCCCTTAAAGCCACTGCCCCCATCTTATAAGATAATTGGCCCATTATTATATAATGTGTCACCGATGGATGAACAACGACTTCAGGAAGCTATTGCCCAACGCCCTGTAATATGTGTTTGTATGGGAAGTTCTGGTGATTGGGAATCACTTCGCTTTTTGAACGACCCCTATTATGCTAAATATGCAGTAGTTACTACTGGTGACACAACAAATGTGCTGTCTGCATCCCATATTGTTTCCTTCACTTTCATTAACCTTGATCAGGTGCTGAAAAAATGCAAAGTCATGATATGTCACGGTGGCAACGGAACAATCTATGCAGGTTTAAAAAACCAGGTATATATGCTTTGTTTACCGAGCCATTTTGAGCAGGAATGGAATATTAGTGCTTTAGAACGTGCTGGACATGGAAAATCTGCAATACGCTTTAATCAAGATAAATGGAAAAAAGAAATAGCTTTATACCATTAATCTTCTTTCATGGTTCCTTTTTCTCGTAATCTTGTGTGCCAACTATATGATTCCTCCAACAGATGGGGCGTGTGCCCCCCTCTTAAACAAGCACGTTCGAAATAGCTATTTAACTGGGCTTTATAATCGGGATGGACACATTTATCAATAATAACTAATGCCCGTTGGCGTGGTGCAAGCCCCCTTAGATCTGCAAGACCTTGCTCGGTAACGATAATATCGACGTCGTGTTCAGTATGATCCACATGAGATACCATAGGAACGATACTTGATATTAATCCGCCTTTAGCTAAAGACTGTGTAACGAACACACTCAGGTAAGCATTCCTGGCGAAATCACCTGACCCCCCAATTCCATTCATCATATGGGTCCCATTCACATGGGTGGAATTTACGTTACCGTAAATATCACATTCCAGTGCCGTATTCATGGTAATTACACCCAATCTGCGAATAACCTCGGCCGCATTGCTGATACTTTGAGACCTTAACACGATTTTATCTTTATATTGACTGAAATTACTGAAAATCTTTTGGTAATATTCTGCTGATACAGTTATAGAAGAACCAGAAGCAAATATCATTTTTCCAGAATCCAGCAAATCAAAAGTACTATCCTGCAATACTTCTGAATACATAGTTAAATTTTCGAAATCACCTGTCCTAAACCCGTCAAGTACTGCATTGGCGACTTTTCCAATACCTGCTTGCAAAGGCAGCAAGGACTTAGGGAGTTTACCTGTTTTTACTTCGAAGGCAAAAAAATCGACCAGGTGTTTGGCCATGGATTTAGTTGCCTCATCAGGGGCTGTAATATCCGCTGGACTGTCTATTTTATTAGTGATAACGATACCTATAATTTTATTGGGATCTAACTTTGCAGTTTTACTACCTGCACGGGAATTTGCAGCAGTAATGGGAATTGCCGTACGATTAGGATATTCATTTGTATAATATACATCGTGAAGTCCAAAAATATCCATTGATACTGCCATATTTACTTCCAGAATCACCTGGTTAGCTAATAGGGCGAAAGCAGCCGAATTCCCAACAGATGTGGTTAACAGCACACTACCGTCTTCTTCAATCATTGCTACCTCTAAAACAGCAATATCTATTTTTGGAAAATTATTAGCCTTTAATAAATTTGCTGTTTCTCCTAAATGCTGATCAATATACATCACTTCGCCACAATTGATCGCTTTACGTAACACAGGGTCTACCTGAAAGGGAAGTCGCAATGAAAGTGCTTTGGCTGCAGCAAGTGCACCATCTGTTCCATATCCCAATGAAGCACCAGTCATTAATGTTACTTTAAGTGGGTCAACAATGGCTCTTTCAGCAAGCGCAGGCAGTACTGCTTTACTATCACCCGCTTTTGTAAATCCACTGGACGCAACAACCATTTTATCCTTAAACAATGCTGCTGCTTCTGCGGCAGTCATTAACCTGTTTCTTAGTGCTGCACTCTTAATTCTGTCTGCGTACATGGATGTATATTATATCCCAATCATATGGAATTGGTGTATGGATTTATTCCTACCAAATGAAAATATTGGCGTGGCAAATATAAACAAGACAACCTTAAAACCTGCCTTTGGTAAGGATTAATTAAGAAAATCTAAACTCAATACAAATTACTTTGTTATGGGCAAAGGGCAATTGATATAAGACCACCTAATACAACGTTTATTTAACTTCTGGCAATGAATTTACAGCCAAAGGAAACCTTAACGGAAGATGAAGTTCAAAAAGGATTGAAGGTTGTTATCTGGGATGGCTTAAGCTCAGAGGTAATGACTACTTTTACCGGTGGAGCTTTTTTGGTGTCCATGGCACTGTTATTAGGAGCAAATAACTTAGAAATCGGGATTTTGGCCGCCTTGCCCATGTTCACAAATATCTTTCAATTGTTATCCATTTACCTTGTTGGAAAATACAACAACAGGCGTGCAGTTACAGTGTATTGTGCTTTTTTAGCAAGAATACCACTAATTATTATTGGTATATTAGTGTTAACCACAGCACAAAGCTCCATAGCTATATTAATCTTTTTCCTTTTCTTTTATTACCTTTTTGGCTCCATAGCAGGACCAAGTTGGAACTCTTGGATGAAGGATATGATTCCAGAATCAAAGCTCGGGAATTATTTCTCTAAGCGAGGACGTTACAATCAAACACTAAACGTAGTTCTTAGTATTTTACTGGCATTATTGATGGATTTTATCAATAACTTTTATAAAGAATATGAGCTACAGACTTACGCTATATTTTTCATTATTGCTGGTATAATTGGTTCAATTGGTGGTTATGTATTGTCATATGCACCAGAGCCACAATCTTATCTTTCTAACACAAAGATTCTTTCACTCTTTAAAAGACCTTTAGCAAATTTGAATTTCAGGCGTTTGTTAATTTTCAATTCTGCCTGGGCATTTTCCATCAGTTTAGCTACGCCATTTTTCACTGTGTTTATGCTTAAAAGTTTGGGTCTTCCCATATCTTATGTAATATCCTTGTCCATCATTGCACAATTGTTTAGCATATTGACTATCCGTACCTGGGGCAAATTTTCCGATCGCTACAGTAACAAAAGTATCATTTCAATTAGTGCACCGATTTACATCATTTGTATAATAGGTTGGTGTTTTGTGGGCATTTATTCTCGATATTACCTTAACATTGCCCTACTAGTTGTATTGCACATATTTACTGGTATCGCTACGGCTGGCATTAATCTATCAATCACGAATATGGGGTTAAAACTTTCTCCAAATAAGGATGCCATCGTTTATCTTTCGATTAAAAATATAATCACATCGGTATTTTCCTCACTTGGCCCATTAATCGGTGGGTTGCTTGCAGATTTGTTCGCTGAGCGAAGCCTTACCCTAAAGGCAACCTGGACGAGTTCCGGAATCAGTAAAGTGGTGCGATTAATTTCATTGCATGAATGGAACTTCCTATTTCTAATAGGAGCAATACTTGCCCTCTTGTCTTTAGAATTTTTAAGCCGGGTGAAGGAGATTGGTGAGATACATAAGGATGTGGTTCGTAGAATTATGCGTAAAAGTATCAGAAGCAATTTAAAGGATTATTTTATCATAGGCGACATCATTGCCATGCACCAGCAATTACGTGCAGTGGTACGTAGCAAAAGAGAGAAATTTACTGAGAAAATTAAACCTGACTAAATTTTCGGCAGGCAACTAAAACTTCACATACCAATTTAAAAGGGAAATGGACTATGCCACTTGATCAAATGGTTACATAGATGCACCAAACATTAAGTGCTATTTGTATGTTGCAGAAGACAAAGAACACATTATGGACATAGATTGGCATAGAATATTATTTAGCGACCACCCTTATTCGTTTTTTTTAGAAATTTTACTTAGAACACCCATTATATTTCTCGCAGTGGTGATGGTGTTACGTCTGACTGGTAAACGGGGCGTGCAACAGCTATCCATTTTTGAAATGGTAATGATTATTACTTTAGGTTCAGCGGCCGGTGATTCCATGTTTTACGATGATGTAGGTATGTTACATGCCGTTGCTGTTTTCGTCATTGTGTTAGTTCTATATCGTTTAATCATTTACATCATTACAAAAAGTGAGAAAGCAGAACTGCTGATAGAAGGCAAGCCGGTATACCTAATCAAAGATGGTCAGTTTTGCTTAAAGGAATTGAATAACGATGAATTGGGGTCAGACGAATTTTTCGGTGAGTTACGACAAAGGAGCATTGAACATCTGGGTCAAATAAAGTATGCGATATTAGAAGATAATGGGAAAATAAGTGTTTATTATTACCCGGACGATGATGTTAAGCCGGGATTGCCTATTCTTCCTGAAGATTATCATCAAAAGAATTCTGTGATCAATAACCCAGGCCTTTATGCCTGTTCAAAATGTGGTAGTACTTTTCAGCAGATGGTAACTACTGAAACTCATTGTGTTAATTGTAATCATAACGAATGGGTTTTAGCAATTGATAACAAACGAATAACATGATAAATTAATAAACAATCTTTAATTAGGTTCATATTACGACCTATTAAAATGCATCAATAAAATAATTTAAATAAATAATTGACAGTTTCCATATTAATACTATCTTTG
Organism: Pedobacter sp. CAN_A7; assembly: GCF_015752175.1. Classification (NCBI taxonomy): domain Bacteria; kingdom Pseudomonadati; phylum Bacteroidota; class Sphingobacteriia; order Sphingobacteriales; family Sphingobacteriaceae; genus Pedobacter; species Pedobacter sp. CAN_A7. The sequence continues at coordinate 481,302 of NZ_JADOUW010000001.1, forward strand.
CACCCTCATCAAAATAAAGATGATTCCGTAGCTCAGCTGGTAGAGCATTACACTTTTAATGTAGTGGTCCTGGGTTCGAATCCCAGCGGGATCACATATTTATTTAAAAACTGAAAAAGCGCTGTAATCATAGATTATAGCGCTTTTATTTTGGTATCTAAATTGCAGCTCTTTAAGTATGGAGTACTTTGTCAAAAAAACATCAATTGTACGTGAAATTTGGAGCAAAGGCGACACCATCTTATTTATATTCGCTGGATCTGCGGCAGAATTTGCCGTAAATAAAGCAGTTGATTGGTTGTATTTTACTGGACGTCTTCCTGCCGATCCAATTGGACGGCTATTTTCAACTGTAAACTATGCACGAAAAATCATATTTGCCGAACGATATATAGCCCTTAACGCCATTGACAAGATAAATACTATCCATCAGACTGTAGAAAATAACCGGGGTTCGAAAATCCCTGATTGGGCTTACCGGGACGTACTGTTTATGCTTATTGATTACTCCATACGTTCTTTTGAACTGCTGGAAAGAAAATTGACTAAGGCAGAAAAACAAGATGTTGTAGATGTGTTTAATGAACTTGGTATTCGCATGGGCTTAAAAGATTTACCTAAAAGTTATACTGATTGGCATGTAATGCGTGATGCTCATCTGAAGGAAAACCTAAAATATAGCAAATTTACAACTGATCTTTACAAGCAATATCGCAAGCATTTGGGCAGTTTCAGGTACCAGGTGCTTCTACAAGCCCAGGTATTAGTTGTGCCCAAGCGAGTTAACCACTTGCTTTCACTTGGTCGCATTGCGTTCTTAAAACCGGCTATATTTATTTATAAAATATGTAGAATTCTGAACTTACACCAATACATTAAAAACATCATGCTGCCTGAAGCTTATAAAAAACAAATAGCTGATTTAGATCAAATCTCAAATCACATGTCAGGAAATATTGAGCCCCTTAAAAGCGAAACAATCTAGTCTACTTTTGCTAATGGTAAACTAAAATAGAAATTGGACCCTTTACCAAGTACTGATTTTACATGAATGCTTCCATGATGACGCTCGATGATTTCTTTGGTTAAATACAAACCTAAACCTAACCCTGATATATTAGAAGGCCCATCTGCCCGATAAAACCTGGTGAAAATTAAATGTTTTTGAGTTTCACTTATGCCCATACCCTCATCTCTGATTGATATTGTAACACTGCCTTGTGCGGAAGTAGTGGATACATAAACTTTATCTGCTTTTGGAGAATATTTAACAGCGTTGCTAAGCAAGTTGATGAGCACCTGTTCGATACGCTGCTGATCTGCAAAGACCATATAATCGCATTGACTATCCATTACAATTATCTCATGTGTTTTATTAGCATATTTAAAAGTATCAATTACATCAAGAAGCAATGTATAGAGATCAAAATGTGCCAGATTAAATTGAATTTTACCCGCAACAATCTTTGAGCTATCAAGTAAATCAGTAACTAAGGAATCTAATTTGTCAACTTGTGCTAAGGCTTTTCCAATAAACTTACGTCCTAGTTCATCTTTTTCCGTTCTTGCCGAAATTTGAAGATAACCTTTTATACTGGTGATTGGTGTTTTAAGCTCGTGACTAGCCAATGCAATAAACTCATCTTTTTTAGCACTTAAAACTTTTATCCCTTCAAATAAAGTAGAGTTCTCCAATGCAACAGCTGCCTGGGAGGCAACACTTCCAATTATATCTTCATGTTCCGTTGTAAATACATTTTCTTGTCTATGGCCGAAAAGTAAACTACCAATCACTTCTCCCGAAGTGGAAATTACGGGTACGGCCATATAACTTGCAACTGGCATATGGCCAACAGGTATGCCGTGATGGGGACCATTGCTTCCATATCTGGCATCTGATGCAATGTTTGCAGATCGTACCACTTGTTTATCCTTAAATGTTAAATCGAAAAGTTGGGTGTTCATAGGCATTCCTAATTTTTCAAAGGAATCTATTTCAGTACCTGATATTGAAAATAAACGTAAATTTTCACCTTCTTCATTAACAGCATTATAAAAAAAAGCACCGAATTCTGCACCAGTAATTTTAGTGGTGGCATCAGTAACTTTTTGTAAAACAGCTTTTACATCTAGTTTTTCCAAAATCACCTTTCCTAGCGCGTTTAAAATTTCCAGGTTTTGAGTATTCTTTTTAATAGCTTTCTGTATACGCAATTCTTCGGTAATATCTCTTGCAATTTTTGATGCACCAATAATTATCCCCCAACTATCCCTTACTGGAGAAATAGTTAATGAGATGGGAACTTCCTTACCAGATTTCGTTAACCTCATTGTTTGTAAGTGTTCTATCCGCTCCCCTTTTTTTAACCTATCAAGAATTTCAATTTCTTCTGTTTGTCTGTCAGCAGGAATTATTTTTAAAATAGACTGGCCAACCATCTCGGATTCGGTATAGCCGAAAATTTGCTGTGCACCCGGATTCCAGCTCGTGACTTTACCATCTAAATTTTTACTAATAATGGCATTATCGGTTGATTCAACAATTGCTGATAATATTGCCTGTTTTTTATCAGTTACATCCATGTTGGTCACATCTACCAGGATACTATGAGTACCAATTTGGCATTTGTTCTTATCAAAAATGGGTCTTGCATATAGCATGACATTTTTGATAGTTCTATCAGGCCTTTCAATGGTGATCAAAAAATTATCATAAGCCCTACCCTCCTTAAGTGCAAGCGCCATTGGGGAATCCGATAACTGCATTTGCTTGCCATCAGGATGATAAATTCTCCAGGAACCACAATATAAGTCTTTACCTATTTCTGGCGTTCTACCCCATAACTCTACAGCGGCTTGATTAAATACCGTCACATATCCTTCCTTATTACAAGAATAACTTGCGAAAGGCGATTCATAAAAGAAGTGCTTAAAAATGGATTGGTGATTAAGTTCCTCGCTTTCATCTGGAGAAGTGGAGTTGATGATAGAAGCGTGATCGGAAGATTCCGGCATAGTCATTTGGTTGTGAATGAAAGGAGATAAGTTTACGATCTATTGGGAAATATTAATGTTGTTTTAATATAGATTCAATTGACTGTAGTTCCATGGTATTAAAATCCAGGTTATTTAAACATATCAAAGATTCAGCCAATTGCGCAGGTCTGCTGGCACCAACTAACACAGATGTTACTCTCGAATCCTTTAACAACCAAGCTAGGGCCATTTGAGCCAAAGATTGGCCGCGTTGCAAGGCTAATTCATTTAATTGCTGAATTTGATGAATTCTATTTGCAGTAAGCTGATCTATTTGCAAAAAGCCATGTGATTTAGCTGCTCTTGAATCTGCAGGTACTCCTTGCAGGTATCTATCAGTTAACATACCCTGGGCTAATGGTGAAAATGGAATACAGCCCACCTGCGTACTTTCCAAAACATCCAGTAATCCCGCTTCCGGTGTACGTTCAAACATAGAATATTTAGGTTGGTGTATCAAACATGGCGTCCCAAGTGATTTCAATATAGCGATGGCTTCAGCAGCCTCTTCAGCAGAATAATTTGAAATCCCTACATATAAAGCCTTGCCCTGGCGAACTATAAGATCAAGCGCAGACATCGTTTCATATAATGGCGTTTCTGGATCAGGCCGGTGGTGGTAAAATATATCTACATACTCAATACCCATTCTTTTTAAACTTTGATCAAGGCTGGAAACTAAGTATTTTTTTGAACCCCACTCGCCATATGGTCCCTCCCACATATGGTAACCAGCTTTGGTCGAAATAATCATTTCATCCCGATAGCCAGCAAAACTATCTTTAAGTATTTTACCAAAGTTTTCTTCAGCTGATCCTGGAGGTGGACCATAGTTGTTAGCTAGGTCAAAATGAGTAATTCCCTGGTCAAATGCTAATCTGATAATCTCTCTCGAATTTTCAAGCACATCAACGTGTCCGAAATTATGCCATAGGCCAAGTGAGAGTGCAGGAAGTTTTATTCCACTATTTCCACAACGCCTATATTGCATAGACGCGTATCTATTTATCGCTGGTTGGTAAGACATATAATTATTTAAGGCTACTAAATTAAGAAAGTTATAGAATAGTCAAAACAAAAAAAAGGTCGCATTATTTGAAAATTGTGGAAGCCATTATCATTATGGATTGTTTATTAATAATCGTCGTTTAACGCAAACACTGGCTTTCTATTCATCCATTTACCGCCAGTAAAATCGGGGAATTCTATTGTTTCGTTTCCCAGATCAATGGATTGTTCACTTAAAGGGGTTATCGCACTCCAGGTGGCAGCATCATAAACATCCATCGGAGTTTCAGTTTTTCGTTTTGCAGCTTCTACGAAAGCATGTAAAACGAAGAAATCCATACCACCATGACCTGCGCCCTGGGCATCATTTCCATATTTTTTCCAAAGGGGGTGGTCATACCTGTCTAACCATTTTTTAGCACTATCCCATTTATGTGGCTCACTTTCTCCTTCTATATAAATGCTATTATTAATATCCATCCATAAACCATTCGTACCTTGCACACGAAAACCTAAGGAATATGGTCTTGGCGAATTTGTATCATGTTGAAGAATAATAGTTTCGCCATTGGCACATTGTAGCGTCGTCGTCACAATATCGCCTAACCTAAAGTTCACTTTAGCATTTGGATGATTCTCGCCGCCATGTTCTACGACAAATTTATGAAGACCTCTGGCTTTGGTAGCAAAAGAATTAATCTTTGTAAATCGGTTTCCCCTGTTAATATTAATTGTTTGTGCAATCGGACCAACACCATGCGTTGGGTATAGGTCACCGTTTCTGAAAACAGAATGGTTTGTTCTCCATTTTGCTTCTGAATATCCTTTTTCATTAAATTCTACCCCCTTACCAGCACTTCCATCGTTAAATTTAACATCGCGTAGGTCATGCTGATAACCACCTTGAAGATGAAGAATCTCCCCAAAAACACCTTGACGCACCATATTCAGTACGGCTAATACATCTCGGCGATAACATACGTTTTCCAGCATCATCACCTGCGCATCAAATTCTTCAGCAGCATGTACCACATCCCAATGATCCTGAAGAGTAATACCTAATGTTACCTCTGTACCAACATATTTAAGACCTGCTTTTATAGATCCGATAATCATTGGTTTATGCCATTCCCAAGGGGTTGAAATTATTACTGATCCTAAACCTTTTAAGGCAACCATATCTCTCCATGCATAGTTATGGCCTGTAAAGATTTTCGGCATTTTTTTACCACTTTTTGCAATTATTTTTTTTGACATATCAAGCATATTAGCGTCTACATCACAAATTGCAACCACTTCTACATCTGCTCTTTTTAAAAGTAAATCTAAATGGTTTTGTCCACGTAGTCCAACTCCAATCAAAGCTATTTTTAGTTTTTCAACAGCAACACCTGCAAATAATTGATTATCTGGCATTACTGTCATTGCTGTTGCGGTAACACCGGTGGTTCTAACAAAATCTCTTCTGTTCATTTCGTCTTAATTTGGATTGATGGGTATTAATACAATGTTTAAGCTAACAAGGTAAAAATTTTACTCATGTATAGCTAAGCTGGAGAACTTCTATTGTTATGTTTCGGTGAGGCAACAATAGAATTGTTAGCTAATAGGTGACAACGGTATATATCGATTTCTTTTATGCTACTCCATTAAAATTGGCCGACTAAGGAAAAACCTATATTTTTTTGCTGATAAGTTGGAAGCAAGGTATACTGGGTTTTGTTATTTTGTCCCCAAATCATCCTTGTTAGAACAGGGTACATGTGGTAAGCTACTTTGGTTGACAATACGCCTACCCCAGCGCCCGCAACAACATCACTAAACCAATGTTCGTTATTATAAATACGCAGCACTGATGTAGCAGAAGCCAGCGTATACCCCGCAATGCTATACCAAGGTGATAAATGTCCATATTCCTGATTGATGATTTCGGCCCCGGCAAAAGAGATGGTTGCATGTCCAGATGGAAATGATCTATAATCTGTTTGATTAGGACGATGTTTATTTGTTACTTCTTTAAGTAGTCCGGTTGTTACATAAGCAATTGCGCCGGATAACACAACCATTGTAGTTTTTTCTTTGAAGTTATTTTTACTTTTAACGCCTAATGCATCAAAGCCATATACGGCGAGGAAAGGTACATAGCGCAAATAATCATCAACCGTGGTGTGAAAATTTGGACGCCTTTCGTTACGCCTCTCCGTAATGTAGTGGTCTAAATTTTTAAATGGGCCGTCTGCTAAAGCAATGACACCATATGTAATGGCTATGAGCCCGGGTACATAGGGTTTGTAGCTTTTTCTCTCAACGCTGTCTTGTTGGATGGTGTCGCTGTACTGTGTATATCCAATTAGAGGAATACATAATAATAAAATAAATGCAATATTTTTTAGACCATTGTTTATCATGCCATGGGTAAAGTTATAAAAAATGTAGATCCAACCCCTTGCTTACTTGTAACCCATATTTTTCCATTATGAGCATGAATAATTTGGGAAGCTATATACATACCTATTCCCAACCCTGATTGTTTACCCAGAACTTCAGGTTCTCTGTGAAATTTCTCAAATATTTTAGTTAATCCATCATCTGCGATGCCAATGCCTTGGTCGGATATAGAAAGAATCATATATTCACGTTCAGAACTCAATTCCGTTTTGACAATAATTTCTGTATCGGGTTCAGAATATTTTGCTGCATTACTTAACAAATTACTTAATACCTGCTCAATTCTAAGTTGATCTAGGGAAATATGTGGACTATCGCTCAGGTCGGTATTTATATGATGGCCAGGAATCAAGTATTTCAGGTCTTCTATGGTTTTATTTAAAAAAGGATTAAAATCAGTACTCGTCATTACATATTCTAACTGACCATTTTCTATTTTTGCAGAATCTAATAACTGCAATGCAAGCATGGAGAGTTTGGTGCATTGTGAATTCATCTTTTCTACAATGGACTGTACTTGTGACAATGTTGTAACCTTGCTTGACAAAGCAAGCTGTCCGTAGGCCTTTAAAATGGTTATAGGAGTTTTTAATTCATGGCTAGCCATAGAAATAAATTCTGACTTAAGATCATTTAAAAATTTCGAAGCTTTAAGTTCTTCTTTTTGCAGTTTCGCCTTTTCAAATAATACATTTTTACTGATTTTAATTTCTTCATAAGAGGATAGCGGACCTAAGTTGCGTATTGAATTGCATATTTTTTGTATATTTTCACTTGTCAAATTAAGTGACTTAGGGAGGCCAATAGAAAATTCAATACAATATAAATCTTCTACCGTAGTAGTACTAAATAGTGGTACAAGTCTTTTAGCGTAAAGAAAAAGATCGCTTGAAATAGGCGCTACATACAAAGGATAAAATACTTTACATATCAATTGGTATTGGCGATTCTGTTCACCGATACCAATTTCTAACACTCCTTCATCAGTGTGTTCAGTCATCACCCTTACAACTTCTGAGATTGCACTTCCGAATGTGCTTTTTAAAGATAGATTTAGCTTTAATAATTCAGCTACTTTAATAAATTTCTGGTTAGATAGCACCAGGTCCATTTCACTTTGCAGGGAAACGTCTAACAGCCTGATCATATTTTATTCACTTTTATAAGTACTATTGACATATCATCATTTCGACGACCGAAATCTTTATATATTGCTGCTGCAATAATCATAGGGTCGTACCGTAATATCATTGGATGCTGTGAGAAATCCCATCTAGTTTTTAGTCCGTCTGAACAGAGAATCAAATAAGTAAATTCTTTTTGTTGAATGACATGGCTGCTCATAGTGTTAGGAATATTGTGTCCAATAATACCGTTATAACTCATGATATTTTTGACTTCCCTGCCATCAGCAGTTCTGGTAGCGATATTGCCTACCCCCAACACTTTAGCCACCTGTTCCTTAAAATCATATACGACAACGGTACCTACGCCGCCTCTAGTTTTTTTAAGTGCCAGGTGTAAAAAACGCACAATTTCTTCGGGTTCGTGATAAGGACATATCTTTAATGTATTATTAGCTTCCATAACCACTTGATGTGCCTCAGGACCATGACCTAGGCCATCTAATAATAGGAGTTTAAAATACCTTTCAGTAGATTTATATATACAACCATCACCACTCAATATTTCGGACGGCTTAGGTAGGACGAGCGTATTTACTGATAAAGGTGGAATTTTTTTAGGTGGGTGAGTTTTATATAGTCTGGATAACAAAATAGTTCCCCAACCTTTCAACGTATAAATTGAAAAGAAGTCAGACAATCTTTTAATACTACCTAATCCATGACCTAGGGTACTCACTGATGAAACGCCGTCTAACAGCATGGCTGGTAAATCCGTTATTCCAGGGCCATTGTCAATACTGATTAATTCCAAATACTGGCCATCACCTTTGCCTACCAGACCACAAAGAATTTCACCACCTACGGTATGTTTTGCTAAGTTTGAAGTGATTTCTGCTACGATTAGGTCCAAATGAGCAAGTTTTTTCTCACTAAATTCAGCCTGCACGGCTTGTCTGTGAATTGCTTTACGTAGCAATGCAAAATAACTACGATCTGATGCCGTATAACTGGTATGATGATTAACCATTACACCACTTTATTATAGATACGGTAGTACCTTTACCAACACCCGATTGAATATCAAATTCATTCACTAATCTTTTTGTACCTGGCAGGCCTAACCCCAGACTTCTACCAGTTGAGTATCCATCTCTCATGGCTAATGTAATATCTGGAATACCAGGTCCTTTGTCTACAAACATCAATCTTATACCTTTATTTCTGTCATCAACAACTAATTCAATGGTAACAATACCACCATTTCCATATTTTAACATGTTGCGCACCAATTCGCTGGCTGCTGTGATTAATTTCGTTTGATTAACCAACCCCATTTTCACCTGGACAGCCGAATCTTTTACCTTATTGCGAAAAGGAACCACATCTTGATCCCTAAGGATAGAAATAGTTTGTTTAGACAGGGTCTTGATCATCTACAAAATCATCAGAATTATCTGTATTCAAGGGATTATAAATATCAATTTTTGACCTTAATAAATCCATTCCTCTATCTACATTAAGCGCGGTGTGTACACCAGTTAAAGGTAATCCTAATTCTATTAATGTGATAGCTACAGCAGGTTGCATGCCTACTACGACAGTTTCTGCGTCAAGTATTTTGGACATACTAGCTATATTTCCGATGATCCGCCCCATAAATGAGTCAACAATAGAGACCACTGAGATATCAATTAAAACACCTTTAGCATTTGTTTTACTAATGCTCTCTATTAAATCTGCTTCAAGATTAAGTGCTAGACGATCATATAGATCTACTTGAATAGTGACCAATAAAAAAGGGCCCATTCTTAAAATAGGTATTTTTTCCATAGTCTAATTTAACCTAACTTGTTTTTTAACTTCTAATTTGAGTGTGTGAAAAGAAAATTTAAGGGCATGTGCCAAGGTTGCTTTTGTAATAATATTTGAAAGATCAATACCTAAATGCACTATAGTTTGAGCAATTTCAGGTCTAATCCCACTAATCACACATTCTGCACCCATTAAACGTGTAGCTGCAACAGTTTTCATCAAGTGCTGAGCAACTAGAGAATCAACAGCAGGTACACCTGAGATATCCAAAATAGCTATACTGCTTCCAGTTTCTACAATAGCTTGTAAGAGATTTTCCATTACAATCTGTGTCCTAGCACTATCTAATGTTCCAATAATTGGCATGGCTAGAATACCATCCCACACTTTAATTACAGGGGTTGAAATTTCGGAAATTTCATCAGTTTGGCGCAAAATAACTTCTTCACGACCTTTTATAAAGGTTTCAAAAGTAATCTGACTTAGGTCATCAAATAAATTATTTATTTTTTTACTTTCGCTATAAAGCGTGGATGGATCTTTAATATCTGTTTCAAACACCTCAATTATAGCATTCTTTAACCCCCGGACAAATTGGTCTGTCTCTTTCGGACTATATCCATGTTTAGCTCGATTAATAGAAATTTCAGATAAACATTCAATTACTTCATCTAAATCACTTGCATTAATATCATTAATATTACTTGCATTTAGGTTTTTAAGTAAAAGGCTTAAAAGTTCATTGGATTGTTCTTTGATTTCGTAAGAATTAACCATGTCTTCATTGTGTCCAATTTGAGACATTTGATTTTGGATCCATTTTTCCAAGATAGTTTGATGAGACTGTTTTAGAAGCTCAAAGATATTAACGGCCATATAAAAATAATTGTGCCCAAATATAATTTAAACTTTAATTATTCTTTCATGGTTTCAAGTTTATTATATATACCTCTTTGACTACAGCGCTGGGCATAAAAACAACTTGCACCTTTTTTGAAATCAGCTAAATTTTAGTGAATAGCTCCAAATGACTATCTTCCGGCATGAAAAGAATTCTTCTTCTATTAGCCTTACTATGTTCGTTTACATTACAAGCACAGGTAGCATCCAAAATTCATAAAAAAGCAATTGTTATTGATTCTCATAATGATGTGTTGTCTAACCAGATGAATAATGGAGTTGATTTAGGTCAACTACAATCAACAGGTCAATTTGATCTGATTAGAGCAAAACAAGGCGGTCTGGATGCCCAGATATTTTCTATTTGGTGTGGGGAAGATTATGGTAAAGGACGTGCATTTTCCTTAGCCAATCGGCAAATTGATTCATTATATTCATTAATTGCACGTTATCCAGATCGGATAGTTTTAGTACGAAATACGTCAGGAATAAAGAAAGCTGTAGCTGATGGCAAACTTGCTGCTTTAATTGGTGTAGAAGGAGGGCATATGATTGAGGAGCGATTAGATTATATAGATAGTTTGGCTAATAGAGGCATGTGTTATTTAACTCTTACCTGGAACAACAGTACAAACTGGGCATCATCAGCCTATGATGAGACTTTTAAAAGCGACAGTTTGACCCATAAAGGATTAAGTGAAAAAGGTGTTAAAATTATAAATCGCTTGAATAAACTTGGGGTAATGGTTGACATTTCACATGTTGGGGAAAAAACTTTTTATGATGTTTTGGCTGTTAGTAAAAAACCTGTCATTGCATCACACAGTAGTGCTTATGCACTAAACCCTCATCAGCGTAATTTAAAAGATAAACAGCTACTTGCGCTAGCTAAAAAAAATGGTGTAGCCTTTGTGAATTTTTATAGTGGTTTTTTAGACTCCACCTATAATCAATCCACACCTGTAAGACCACCTTTGGCAATTCTTATTAAACATATAGACTATATGGTAAAATTGATGGGAGTTGATCATGTAGGTTTGGGAGCCGACTATGAAGGTGCAGAATCTTACCCTATAGGTTTGAATGATGTGAAAGACTATCCAAAAATTACTGAAGAACTTGTGAAACTTCGTTATTCAGAAAAAGACATTAGAAAAATTTTAGGAGGTAACCTAATGCGTGTTTTAAAAGCGAACACAGGTAAATGATATATAAAAGGTAGGTTATGCTTTAACCTACCTTTTATCCCCCTATCCTTTGCGAAGAACCAATAATTCTTCAATTTCTTTCAATGCATTAAGTACACCTTCTCTTTGTCTGGTAAGTAGCTGCATATGGTCTGCATGATCTGCGTAATTTGAAATGTATTTATCGTATTTTTCAATGGCTGCTTTTTCGCCAGTAATAACAGCTTCTAAGATCGCTACTTCTTCTTTACTGCTTAGCGCTTGTTTTATATCAATCCAAGTACGATGAAGTACGCCTAAAATTCCACCACTTTCGTTTTCTGCAAAGTCACCATGTGATGCAATGTGGGTCTTCAGTTCGTCAGCGTAACCTGCACGCTGTGCAGCAAATTTTAAAAACACGCCTTGTAAACTTATATTATCGGTTACTTCACATGCAGATTCATAGCCCACTTTCCCATCGTTTACAATAGATAATAAATCTTTTAAGTCGATAATGATTTCTTTATTTGTTTCCATAGTAAAGTAATTATATTTACTACATAACCTAGAAGTCCAAAAATAGTTTGATTGAACTTAACAGTAACCATTAACTTAATCGTACAACCTCACCATTTTTTACAGATTGATCGCACGCAAATGCTATCATTAAACTATTTATAGCGTCAGCAGTAGCATCGGTTAGATCCAGATTTTCGTCAATAGCTTTTAAAAAAAAACGCTGTTCCCTGTTACATAATTCCTGATGATCTGGCTCATCCTTCAAATCAACCCATAAGTCTGGTGTTAAAAAATGTTGATTGGCATTGAGAGCTGCATAGTGGACTCTGATCCCTTCGGTTTTTGTATGATCTTCAATCGATGATGATTTACCAATAGCCGCTGCATCTTTAGCTACAATAGAAACGGATCCTTTTGGCCCAAAAACATCTTTCACAAAAAAAGCAGTCTCACTGATCATAGGACCCCATCCTGCCTCATACCATCCTACCGATCCGTCCTCAAAAGTAATATGTAAATGACCATAATTATAGTTCCCAATCGGAATGTCATCCGTCAACCTGGCGCCTATGGCTGAAACTTGTATCGGTTTAGACCGTGTCATTTGACACATTACATCTATATAGTGTACGCCACAGTCGACAATCGGACTTAAGCTTTTCATCAGGTTTTTGTGTACGTCCCATTTAGCACCTTGACTTTGTTGATTTAGGTTCATACGCATAACTAAGGGTTTACCCATTTCATGTGACAATTTAATAAATTTTTGCCATGATGGATGGTAACGAAGTATATAACCAATTAATAGCTTTTTATTATATTTTATTGCAGCTTCGGCTACACGCTTAGCACCGGCTAAGGTATCTGCTAATGGTTTTTCTATAAATACATGGCAGCCTTGCTCCATTGCTTGAATAGCATAGGTTTCATGAGTATCTGGATAGGTGGAAATGCAAACGGCATCTGGTTTAGTTTGTAATAAAGCTGTCCTGTAATCATCAAAAATGGAATACCCACCACCTAATAAATCATTCAACACATTTTTACTTTCCCCTGTGGAAACCAATCCACAAATCTCAAATCCATCGAGCTGATGATAGGCAGAAGCGTGGGCAGTACCCATATTCCCACATCCAACCACCAATATGCGTATTTTTTTTTTATCTAAATTCATATTCTATTAGTTATACCCCCAGACTCCATCCAGTACGGTATTCACGCTTTATAAATTGGTTAACTGCATCAAAATTAGTTACCCTTAGCTGTTTTTTATCCCAAAGCAACTTGATGTCCCTACCTGGATAGTTAAATCTTTTACCGTCTGCAGTTGGAATTTGTACATCCGTGCCCCGAATTGCCAAATTTGCAATAAGCAAAGTTTCCGTCAATGGACCTGCAATTTCGAACGATGAGCTAAGCTTTTTCTTTCCATAACCAGCAATACAAGCTTCTACCCATGACCAATAATGCCCATCAACTCCTCCAGGCACTCTTTCTTCACTTTGTCTTACGTGAACCTCATTAGTACGTGTCAGTGGTAATAATCTAGGGTTAGCACCATAGACATCACAAATCATTTTACCTCTGGTACCTTCAAACAACACCCCATTCGATCCAAATGCTTCATTTGGGCCTAATTCTTCCGGACGTGCCGGCTTTATACCACCATCCATCCATTGTATTTGCAGGTCATCTTTGGTTTTTTTTGTTTTCTTAAATGTCATAATTACATGACTAGAAGGTGGACAGCTATCAGGAAAATAGCCGCGTTTAAATTCATCTACATAAATGCTTCCCACACTACACTGCACGTCGATAGGTGTATCAAGATCTAAAATTCTAAAAGGAGGTTCTACTAAATGGCATCCCATATCACCAATGGCACCAGTACCAAAATCCCACCACCCTCTCCAATTGAAAGGGACGAGTTTATCGACATATGGTTTATAATTTGCACTGCCTAACCAAAGGTCCCAATCTAATTCCATTGGAACATCAGCTGCTGTATTTGGCCACAAAATTCCCTGTGGCCACGAAGGCCTATCGGTCCAACAATACACATTTTTCACTTTTCCAATCACCCCAGCATCAACCCAATCCTGCAAAAGACGCACACCATCACCTGACGAACCCTGGTTTCCCATTTGGGTAACTACTTTATAGCGAAAAGCAGCCTCAGTTAATGCCCTTGCTTCATAGATATCATGTGCAAGTGGTTTCTCTACAAATACATGTTTACCCAATTGCATGGCAGCCATTGCCATCATGGCATGATTATGGTCTGGAGTTGATACTACAACGGCATCAATATTTCTGGACTCTTTATCCAGCATCTTCCTATAATCTTTATAATACTTTGCCTTTGGGAAAGCCTTAATAGAATTAGCAGCCCTCCGATCATCTACATCACATAAATATGCAATATCAGCTTTACCACCTTTATAGATATTATTTAAATTGCTCTCACCTTTTCCTCCTACACCAATACCAGCTATTAACAATCGATCACTAGGAGCTAAAAAACCTTTCCCACCTAAAACGTGCCGAGGTACAATCATAAAGCTTGCTGCAGCAAGAGTTGTGTTTTTTATAAAATTTCTTCTAGACTTTAAATAAACTGAATCTTTATTTTCAGGCATTTTTGATTACTTTTTGGTGTTTAAATTTTTTATTCTAATGTTCCTAAATTGCATAGGAGATCCATGACCAAGAAAGCCAATGTGTCCTGAATTTCGCAATAAACCGGGGTGTGTTTTTCCATCTGCTGTTCCGTTTTTTCGGGCTAATGAAATGTCAGAATCAAGTATAACTTCTCCATTCAATGTTACCTTAATTTTTGAACCCTTAGCAAACACTTCTTGTATATTCCACTCTCCCATAGGTTTTAGGAAACCTCTCTTTGCAGCTGCCACGCCATAAATTGAACCGTGGTATTGATAGGCATGCAAATCCTTGTATATTGGCGCTTCATTGTCTAGTATTTGCAATTCCATCCCCTCATATGCAGCATCTCCGGTTAGAGGAGCACGAATCCCAAGCCCATTGTTAGCACCTGGAGTTAATTGAAATTCAAACCGAAAAACAAAGTCGCTATATTGATCTTTTGTGTAAAGATTGCCTCCTGAACCCTTTCCAGAAATAGGGCGAATAGCCATATTACCATCCGCTATTATATAATCCTTGGTATTACCAAGCCAATGATGCATGTTTGTGCCATCGAAAAGCACCTTAAAACCCTCTTGAATTTCCTTGGTGGATAGCTTATATGGCTCGTTCCGGGGTATTTCACGAACAAATATATCCCGATATGCTACTGGAGATCCATGGGCTTGCAATTCAATTTGTTCTTCTGTATATATTGGCACGTTCCTATTCCAATAATTTTCTAGAATGACATTGTCGGTCACTAATATTCCATTTAAATAAACCGTAACCCTATCGCCTTTCATTAGAATTCGAAAAGTATTCCATTCACCCAGTTTATTATCTGCAACAGTGAGTGGCTTACTTTCGTGTGTCTGATTATTATATAACCCGCCTGATCCTACCTGAGCACCATCTTTCACTCTAGCAGTGTCCCATATTTGGACCTGGGGAGTACCTCGAAGGTAAATACCGGCATCTCCGTTTTGTTTTTTATCGTCTATGATCTTCCAATCTATTAACATTTCGAAATCACCATATTTTTTAATAGTTGCTAAATTATCGCCATGGCTAGTAAACCGCAACTCACCCTCTGTAACCGTCCAGCTTTCTTTCATCGCTACATTCGCTTTTTCCTGTGCAGCTTGTAAAGTTTTTGAATCCATTTTAGCTCTTTTGATTGGATCGCCAACAAGCCCTTTCCAACCAGCGAGGTCCTTTCCATTAAACAACCTTACAAATCCTTCTTCTTTTGTCCACTCAGTAATGTGCTTACGGATAGCCTCTTTTTCATATTCACTGTCGTCTCCACGAAGTACTTCCATGGTTTGATTTAACAAACTCATCACTTCAGCACCTTTGAAATTAGAATTGCTTAAAGCAATGTTCATCACCGTTTTGGCTGCTGTTTGGTTTAATTCAGGAACACTAAGATAGCTACTTGTAAAAATCAATGCATTGTAAGTCTTTGTTTGGGTAAACGCTTTTAAAACTGCTTGTTTTTGTTCAATTGTTAAAGCTACATCCATTGCTTCCCTTAGTTTCAAATACTTTTGTTCTGGTGTATAATTGGTTGATCCTATTAGCCGCAAGTATCCTGTCAGCATTTGTGCCACATAACTAGTATCTGATGTTTCCCGGCTAATTTGAAGTAGATCGGGCATTATAAGCGGATCTGTCCATGATGCTAAAGCACTGATTGCAGCGCGCTTATCATCGTCCGGTCCCGTTATGTAGGCAGTTTTCACTGCATTTAGGGCCTCCTTACTTCCCAAGCTGGCCAATACCTTAAAATATAGGTGTTTCTTTTCTTGAGATGCCTGTTTCATTTGTGCTAAGACCGTAGCGACTACCTGCTCATTGTTTATTTCGCTGCTTCGTGTAGCTGCTATTATTGCTTCCTGAATTTCTTGCAGCTCCCCAGGTAAACTCCGTTCCTTTAATAGTACGAATAGTTGAGGAAGTTCTGCTGGTGTAACAATTTTCTTCAGTGAAGAAAAAGCGGCTTGTTGTACCACAGGGTTTTTATTATCAAGAAGATTATAGATGTCTTTTACTTGTGCATGTGCTGCACGGCTAGCTATAATTTGAATTAGTGCCACCTGCACTTCAGTTTTAGCTTTAGGTAAATATCCTGCAGCTTGCCTCGCAATATTGCTGCCTTTCATAGTTTGTATTGCTGTAATTACAGATGAAATTGTAGCACTATCACCTTTTTGCATGACCTTATAAAGGTCGGGCATCATATGATCAGCACCAATTTTCGAAGCTGCTGAAATAGCTGTGAATTTCACCTGCTGGTCTTTATGCTTTAGTAATTTAACAATGGATGGCAATGAAGCCTTGGATTCTGCCTCCCCTAACATATTGACGATCTCTGCCTTTATTAAAGGACTTGATTTAGCCAATTTCTTCAGCCATAAGATTGTGGTTTCAGGATTCAAATACTGGCCTGCTAATTTTAATGCTGCCGCGCGATAGTTAAGGTTTTCATCATCCATTGCTTCAACAAGTATTGAAGAAGGATTTCCTTTTGCACAGTGTACTAGGATGTCTAATGCAGCGGTTCGGCTGTGCAGCTGGTCTACCGATAGCGCATTTTGTTGAATTGTTTGGGCGATCTGAGCTGCTAAAGTATAATTAGAATCTGTTAAGAGCTTACCAGCGTAAATTAACATTGCAGCCGTGGCATTAGTATTATCATATTCATAATTAGCTCTTTTAGCAGCAGAAGAGATTACTTCTGCAGTAGCGGGGTCCGCAATGTGTGCTAATGCTGTTAGTGATACTTTTGTCAATGATTCATCCTGGCCAACTAATTTTATTAGCGCTTCGTTCGCTGCGCGTACGCGGGTTAACCCCAAGGCATTTATAATTGCCAATTGGGCTTTTCCTTTAGTAAGAGGTAATTTATTCAACAAAGCTATTTTTGCTTCGTCAGTATTAATTTTTACTAAGGCTCTAGCACTGGGATCGGCCAAGAATGGATCTGTAAGATGTTCTTCCAGATATGGAACTGCATCATTTTTTCCAATAAGTTCTAGTTGACTAATTATAAAAGCTTTATTATTTTCATTTTGATTGTTTTTTAAAGCTCTTCCATAAGCTTTAACACTTCTGTGTCGCTCAACGTCTTTACCATGTTGCATTACATAAGCTGAATAGCCACTAATAGCATATTCTATGTTGGCATTGTTTTCTTTCCCTGGCGCCGTTAGACCAGTAATTAATTGTACATAACCATCTTCTCCAAGATTGGAAATCTGCTGCATACTTCTATGTAGCTGAATTGAATCATGTGCTGGTAATGTTGAAAGTAGGTCGGCAATTTTGGTAGTATTAGTACGCTGGTCTGTAGATGTTTGTGCCTGGCTGCTAAAGGTTGTAAGACCAAATGACAAAAATATTATGTATATATATTTAATCATGTTTTTTATATTAGTGCAAATAAGATTAAGATAAAATAAATGGGGAACGCATAACTGGATCGATCAACCTGTTGGCAGCTTCGTCCTCTACAAATTCTTGTTGAACTGGATCAAATTTTAACGATCTTCCCAATCTCAATGCCGCTAATCCGATATTAATCAGATTGCATGAACGGTGTCCATTTCGTTCATTAAGTGCAAATAATTGCCTGGTTTTTACAGCCTCAGTAAAATTGGTCAATTGTGGTATTGGTTCTGGAAATGCAGCTAATTTTCTTTCTAGATCTGGTATATCTGATTTAAACCCAGGATATAACTTACCTTTAGGTCCCTCTATGTATGGCACATTGACATCTTTTCCCTCGCCGTCTAATATAATTTGGCACCCGTCGGAATACGTATAGGTAATTCTTCTCCAGGTCCCGACTGCATCGGCATGTTGTTGTGGCGCATCAATTTCGACTGAAATTGGACTGGTATCATCTTTACCTAAAAAATATTGAATAGGATCCAAATAGTGTTGTCCCATATCACTTAAACCTCCACCATCATAATCCCAATATCCTCTAAAAGTTTGATGTACTCGGTGACTATTATAAGGTTTATAGGGGGCAGGTCCTAACCAAGCATTATAATCTAGCCCTTCTGGTATCGGTTCAGGCGCTAAATTATCATGTCCTACCCAATAGAATTTCCAATCAAACCCAGTATGCTTACTTACGATAACTTTAAGAGGCCAACCTAACATGCCGCTGTCAACTAATTTTTTAATAGGCTTTACCGTTGTTCCCATTCCATAGAATTTATCATGAAAGCGGAACCAGGTATTTAATCGAAATATTCGTCCATGTTGTTTCACAGCCTCCATGACTCGCTTACCTTCACCAATAGTGTGTGTCATCGGTTTTTCACACCAAATATCTTTACCAGCATTTGCTGCATCAACTGCCATGATACCATGCCAATGAGGTGGAGTGGCGATATGTACAATATCCACTTCTGGAAGTTTGATTAATTCTCTATAATCGCTAAAAGTTTTCACTCCCTTATCAAGCATAGGCAATGACTTTGCTATATGTCGCTTATCAACATCACATATAGCAACAACTTGGGTACCATCATAAGGAAAGTGGTTTCTACCCATTCCTCCTACGCCAATAACAGCTTTAGTAAGTTTATCACTTGGTGCAATAAAGCCTGAACCGCCTAATACGTAGCGGGGTACAATAGTAAATGCAGCAAGACCTACTGCGGAATTTTTAATAAAATCCCTTCTAGAATTAAGTTTTTTAGATTTCATAAGGTTGATTAGCGTGTGTTAATATGTGGTTCTTTTTTAAAGGTAATAAGATTCCAACCCTACAGCAATTTATTGACAGTATATTTTTAAATGAATATTAAATTACTAAAACGATTAATGCAGTGATACATATAATTCACACTGTGTTAGCCATCTGCCATTAAGTTTTCGCCACATGGCTGAATAATTCCCAAAGAACCTTTCTTCTTTATAGGCCCAAACTCCCTTTTCCCATGCAATATCACCACTTTCTGCAATAATTATTTCCTCTGGTAGTCTTTCAAAAACCGGACTACTGTGTGAAAACATTTGTTTCCAATCTTTTTCTATTTTTACGCGGCCAATTGTATGGCTTCCATCTCCTGCTATCTGGATAAAATCTGGTAGCCAATAGCTTGAAACTCCTGTTACATCTTTCCTTTTTATAGCAGCATTGGATGCCAACCTCGAATGTTTTATATTTATAATATCTTCATTTTTATCCATACACAAATTTGCTATTAGTTAGTTAAATTTAAAACATGGTAATAGTAACAGATACTATATTACTAATGACCTTTATTATAGAACATATATCCAATATATTATAATTATAGAATATTTAAACTATATTCGATCATTATAGAATATATATACTATTTATTAAGCAACAAAAAACAATGAAAATCCAAGCAGTTTTAACCGGCGATATTATAAATTTCACACAACTAAATCCACAAAAAAGGAAACGATTAATATTAAATTCAGAAAAATTAATCAAAAGCTGGATTAAGATCAGTGAAGATGCAGAAATCTATAGAGGCGATAGTTACCAAATATTATTTGAAGACGTAACAAAAGCCATAAGTCGAGGTGTCCAATTGATTTGTTGGTTTAAAATTCAGTCAGATCAAGAGAAAAAAATTTATATAAGTTCAAGAATTTCGATAGGTATAGGCAGTGTATCCTATAGAGGAAAAAATGTGTTAAGCTCAGATGGGGAAGCATTTCACCTCTCCGGAAGAAATTTTGATAAAATGAATAATGAAGAATTAATTAGCATTCATACAAACGATCCTGAGAAAAACAAAGCGATCAATATCATTCTAAATTTTGTTAATAAAATCATTAATGAATGGACGATACCACAGGCGGAAGTGATTTTTCATATATTAGAGGGGAAAACACAGCAAAAAATAGCAAACAACTTGTCTGTATCTCAACCGTCTATAAATAGTCGAATAAAACTATCTCATTGGAAAGAAATAGAGCAAGCAATCAATTATATTTCAGAATTAGTGCAAAAAAATAATGGAATTAAACTTATTACTTAAATTACTAATTGCCCATTTAATTACAGATTTTATCATTCAACCAAAAAAGTGGGTGGATGATAAAAATGAAAAGAAAATCAAATCAAGGAAGTTGTTAATTCACATTTGTCTAACAACCTTATTTGCTTATGCTTTCTCCGGATATTATTTAAACTGGATCATTCCTCTTACCATCTTCATTACTCATTATTCATTAGATTTAATAAAGTCATACTTAAAGGACAATTTTGCATATTTCCTTATTGATCAGTTTTTACATGTTTTAGTTATTGTTTTATTATATCTAGGTGTAGAAAATCAATGGATAAACATGGGAAATTACCTAACTCAACTTGCAGTTCATGACAATTTTTGGCTAATAGGCACAGCCTACTTATTCGTGAGTTGGCCGTTAGGGATTATAATAGGGAAAGGAACTCAAAAATGGCGAAATCAAATTGCAATAGAACAAGAAAAAGCTCAGATAAGTCGTCTATTGAAGAATAGTTTAGTTGGAAATATTACCGAAACGGAAAAACCTACAGAAGTATTTAAAGAAGAACAAGGCTTGGGGCTAGCCAGTGCAGGAAAGTGGATAGGTATTTGTGAGCGAATACTGATATTGACATTTATATTGCTTCAGCAATACACCGCAATTGGATTTTTAATGACTGCTAAATCAATTTTAAGATTTAGTGAAAAAGAAAGCAATACACAATTGAAAACAGAATACATACTAGTTGGGACATTAGTTAGTTTCACTTCATCAGCGCTTATTGGAATTTTAACCAAATATGCATTGCAATAAAGTCTAGACATCCTATATTAAAAACACATAACTAACGTAACTTTATAAAAAAATAAACAATTTGTGACTTTAGATGTTTTATTTAAAACTTAAACACTTAATAGTTATGGGATTATTTAAAACAGCATTAATTGGCGCCGCAGTATATGGAGCCATTAAATATGTAACTAAAAAAGATATCAACGGTAAATCTATAGTTGATGATTTAAAGGAAAAAGCTCCTGAATACATGGACAAGGCAAAAAAATTTAAAGATGACCTTGAAAACAAATATAGTAGAAAAGAAGATGTTATTACAGAGGTAAAACCTTAAATATTTTTGTTTATCTGACTTATGAACGACAGAGATTCCCAATCAAAAAACAATTGGCTATATTGGTTAATAGGCATATTAGCTATTATAGCTATTATCATCTTCTTTTCGAGGAATCGTGATAACACAGCTGAGTTTATTGGAGCGGCCAGCGATTCTTCCACAGTAGAAAGTGAAATAAATAATAATTGGACCGGTATTGATCCAAATATACCTACAGCTAATTATGATGAAATCAAAGATTCAGAATTACAGGTCAGAGCAAATGAAAATTATGCTGTATATAGTCTTAAAGAAGCGATACTTTTTGAGTCAGGCAAATATACTATCAGCACTAAAGGAGCAGAAAAACTAAAAAGGATTTCTGCTTCAGCTGAAAAGCGTTTTACTGGAGGCTCAATCATAATTTACGGCTACACAGATTCTATAGGAACAGCTAAAGAAAATAAAGCATTAGCATTAAAAAGAGCAAACTCAGTTAAAGAATGGCTAATTGCATCTGGTAATATAAATCAAGATCGCATTACTATTGAAGCAGTAGGCGAAACAAACCCTATATCTAATAATGTAACATCAAAAGGACGAATAGAAAATCGAAAAGTTGATATTGTTATTAGAAAAAAATAATAGATAGCTTAGTTTTCCTGTTGCTTGTGCCTCTGATCATAACTCGATTCATAATTAGAATCTTGTAATAACTTTTTGTAATCCTCTAGTAAGGCAATATACTTCTCCATCCAATAATAAACTGTTTCCGAATTTTTACCATCTCGGTCACTTTTAACACTTAACATTCTTGCAGAACCTTTTATTGCAGAGCTGTTAAGCTCATCATTAAAATCCTTAGAAAAATCATAGTTAATAACTTGTCCAATTCCACAAATTACATCAGCATTTAAACTCTTTTGCTGAAACCAATTGTACAAAGTTCTTCTATTAACTTTCATCCTTCTTGACAATTCACTAATATTCACATTTTGGCGTCGAACAGCATGCTCAACAATTTCACCAGCATTTAATTTTGTCATTTTTACGGTAATTAAATTTATAATATATAATTTATTAAATGGAATTAAATGATAACGTTATAAGGCGTCATCACATTTAGCTTTGAAATTTTGGTTAGTACTAGAAAACTATTGACTTGAAAGCAAAATATCTAACAGTTTTATTTTTTTCTTTTATTTATTTAATATTATCTTATTTCAAAAATATAAAATAAAGACTCTTAATATAACCTATTGATGCTCATAATATGGCTATTGACATTCACGCATATTAATGTATAGTAGTACAAATAATTAATCCTATGACATTTTTTTGATCATCAATCCAAGGTTTAATTTCCCAGTTAAGTAAATAACAAGCGCCATTACTAAATTCTACTTGATCTAACAACGCTTTTCGTGTTAGCCCACCTAAACAGTCTACTAAAATTCTAAGCCATTTCATCCGCTGTTTTGGAAAAAACTCAAACACACTTTTGTTAGTTAGAATTGTAGGATCTATAGAAAAGTCTGAAACCCATTTTTCAGAAAAAAGAGTAAAATTTAAATGTTGATCCAATACAGCAACTGAAATTGGTAGTTGTGCAATTATGAATCGGAGATTATCTTCAGGTGTCTTTATGTTTAACTCTGAAACTAAATCGCTTGGAATCTGCTCTTTAAGCCATCGGTTATAACAAGACGTAAAATTAGCAGGATTAGAGAATCCCAATATCATTGCTAATTGCTTTTTACTATACCCTGAATCCTTGATATGTCTTGAAGCAAATTCCATTTGCAAGCTCCTATAAAATAAAAACGGACTTGTTCCATGCTCCTTTTTAAAATCTCTCATCAGCTTAGAAACCGATATCAGATGGATATTAGCTAAATATTCTAACTTGGGAAACCCTATAAATAATTGGCTTTTTAAATATAAAACAACTTGTGGAATTTTATTATTTGAACTTAGCGAAAGATAACAAGACTTGTTATTTGGTTTAAGCAAATTTTCATTTTCAGCTTTTTCCTTTTTCAAACTAAAGTGTAGAAAGAATCCAACTACAACACCTAATTCTATGTCAGGAAAATAGGTAGCTATTACAGGCTTTCTACCTATCTCAATGAATGTCCTGTCATATTCGAATGCCTGGGATTTCCCATTAAACACTTCTTGCACGTATGGCACATGTAAGCTATAGTCTTCACCTAAAAGCAATTCTAATTTATTTCGGCCTGCAAGTTGTGACGGTTTAATCCCAAACCAATTTACCGTTTCTTGATTTGCAAACTTACAGTCCAAATTTTTATCCCAATATGATAATACACTGTGAAATTCCTGACTTCTAGAATGATTAATAAAATAATTAAATCTCGATGTCATAAAGTCTGTGTATTTTAAGATTCACGAGTTTTCATCTCATGAATCATAAATTTAAACAGAAATTTTAACAATAGAGTAATTATCCTATTAATAACACGAAATTTCACATGATGAAATAAGTTTATGATCTGTTCTTTATTAGTAAACCAGTATAACTTTCTAAAAGATTAATATACTTAGTTTTCCAATAATGAGCAACGTTTGGATCAAAGCCGTCAATTGTGTCACTGTCCTGCCTTAACTTCTTTAGTTCTACATTTAATTCTTCGTATTTCTCAGGAAGTTCAGTTGTGAAATCATGATTTAAGACTTCTCCGATCCTGTTAATAACATCGAGACTAAGATTCTCTTTCTTGAACCAATTATAAATGGATTTTCTACTCACTTTCAGCTTCCTGGAAAGTTCACTTATACTTATTTTATCCCGTCTAACAACGAGCTCAATTATTTCACCATTATGCATAATAAGATTTTAATTGGGTTAAAATTTAGAAAAGAATGTTCAAAATTTATGCTTTTATCATAAGAATACCCAGGGGACACCTGTCCTAGCTCATGATGATAGGATGTTTTTCAAAGGTAAGTACTGAAGCTTTGACAAATCAATTGTCAGGTTTTAGATTTATATAACAACTCAAAAGCATTATCACGGCCTTCAAAAAGATTAAGCGCTTTGTTATAGCTATTTATATGGTTTAATGCAGATGTTTTTATCTGATGATTTTTATTATAAAGATTTTTTAAATTGTCTTTTATGCGTTCTTTATCGGTATAATGTAATGCCCGTTGAAGTGCTTTACAATAAGAATCAACTTCAATTCCTTTACTCAAAAATCCATTAACGCCATCAACAATTAATTCTTTAATTCCTCCTACAGCTGTACAAATGGGCACGCATCCTCTAGACATGGCTTCAATTAGAGAAATAGGTATTCCATCATTAGTACTTGACAAGCAGAAACCATCTGCTATACTTAAATAATCTGCAACATTATGCTTTGGTCCAATAAATTCAATATATGGATCAGCCTGTATAAGGCCACTTAATTGCTGAAACAATGTTCTATCCTTAATTTCCCCAATCATTAACAACTTACATTTTTTTAAAGCAGTTAGATTGAATAACTGTATAGCTCGTAATAAGAGTTGTTGGTTTTTACCGTCAGTAATGTTACCCACATGTACCACTAAAAAAGAATCTTTATCTACACAATATTTATCCCGTAAGTCGATCTCTGCTGTAGAGGTCTTCAAAATAGGTCGCGCAAGTTGTATAATAATATCATTATAGACCTTATAGTGTTCCCGAAAGGCCCTGCTGCTATTTTGTGATATAGATATAGGTATAACATGATTACCCTTGTAAGAAATCATTCTTAATTTCTTAAATATAAGATTGCGACACTCTACATCAACAGGCTTATGGATGGTATGAAAAAAAGAAGTTCTTGTATCAAAGAATCTATATAAATAAAGGTATTCAAACGCATTTAAATGACTATGTACAATGTGAGGACATTCTTTTTTCAACCATAACGTAAGCTTATAAAATGCGGAAATGCTTAATCCTTTACTTTTATATAAAGATATATAATGAACATTTGACTCTATTTCATTGACTAGAGTATTTCTTGAATCATTATCATATAGTGAAATAATATACACATCATATTTTTCAACTTTAGCGACCTCATTACATAAATCAATTACAAATCTTTGTGCTCCACCAAAATGGAGATTTTCAACAATGTGTACAACCTTAATTTTGAGCATATATAATAATATTTTTCACATCCGCTTTAACTATAACCTTAAATTAGATATAACCATAATAACCCATACAACATCTTGAAGAAGATCGCCAAAGAAACATATACAGCAAATAAAATGCAAAATCAGATCGTTAGTTGATCAGCTCGAGGTTAGTGAAAGGAACCTTAGTGATTAAGGCACAATTCAAGCTGTCTAGAATCACTAATACATCTTTACCCTGCAATCTAATAATTTCACCAACTTTTTGCGTCATTACACCCTCTTTGATTTTTACGCGATCTCCGATTTCCATACCTGGAATACTCATCACTTCTGCCTCCGGATATATTTTCATATAATTTTTGATAGACTCAATGACACTTTCTCTTATGACGGCTGGCTTTCCCATGTAATAAACAAAATTCATCACTCCCAAAGTAAGTCTTACTTTCAACTCTTCTTTTGGAGTGATTTTCACAAATACGTATGAGCTAAACAAAGGCATTTCAACGTCTTTAACTCGATCGGCCCATTGACTCCTTTTTTTCCTTACTGGGCAAAAAGAAGTAATTCCCTGCATTTTAAGTAATTGATCTACTTTCTTTTCCCATCTTGGGCGAGTATAGATTACGAACCAATTCTTGACGTTAGACATTTTTGTGATGTTTAAATTTTCCATTGCATTTTAGAGTTATGTTAATTGGATATAGCTTCGCTTACTCACTTACATGAGGTTAATAAATACAAAATGACTACTTACCTATTCACGTTATTTGGTTGTTTCTACAATTTATTATCACAATATGCTCATGCTTAACTCGAACCAAGAACCTTGTTTTTCAAACTTCTCATTGCACAGTTCAGTATGGTTACATATAAAATACTGCACATACTTTCTGTGCATAAATTGTATCAGTTATTAATAATAGTAATCAAGTTTTAATTAATATGCTTTAAATCTATGTACTTTTAATGTCAGAATGAATTAATTTAATCAAACGTGAACAATATTGTGAATAATACACAACATTCTTTCTCACCTTAAAATACAGTGACATACCCCAACACTTAACTAAATGATGTTTCAACAAATTATCATTCGATCACATTAAAAAACACAATAGGTAGTGACTTAATCACATCTAAATAGGCTATACACCTAATTACATAATATTTATCGGTAAAAAACACCATTTAATCTAAGTTTAACACCATCCATCTTCACATATTATTGTTAACTTTATACATGAAATTAAGTGTTCCTATATATGACCTTTCCACTTTTGAGCAATACAAAAATCAGGGAGTATACATTGGACAATTTGGAGCATATTCAAAACGTTATAGTCATTTACATGCCGTTCATGGCCATTCATTTTATCACATGGTCTATTTTTCAAAAGGGAATGGGATCCAACATATAGACTTTAAACCATTTGAAATAAAACCAGGACAGGTTTACTTTATGATACCTGGACAGGTACACATCACAACTGAACCAGAGGGCTACATCGTTAATTTTTCTAAAGAATATTTTAGTTCATTGTTGTTAAAAACTGATTATTTAGAAAAATTCTCTTTTTTTAAAGGCCCAGCCTATCAACAGGTGTTTGAAATTGAACCGCCAACTGCTGATAAACTTACAGACCTATTTGAGGAAATCTTAAAGGAAGGAGCATTACGAAAGTTATTTCAAGATGATTTAGTTAAAATACTATTATTACAACTGTTTATGTACATTAATCGTACTCACTTCATTAGTGATTCAGCTATAAGTAACCCCTATAATCATACGCTATTAAAGAACTTTCAGTCTTTAATAGATGTAAATTTTACTGCGTTAAAATTTCCAAAGCAATATGCAGCTCTTTTACACATTACACCAAATCATTTAAATGCGTTATGTAAAGACTTAATTAATAAATCTGCTGGAGAACTGATTAGAGAGCGCATTATTCTCGAGGCAAAACGCATGTTGATAAATATTGACTATTCTGTAGCAGAGATAGCAGGAAAATTAAATTTCACTGATCTATCCTATTTTATCAAGTTCTTTAAGAAATATGAGGAAGTCACCCCAGAAAAATTTAGAAAATTTAACACCTAATTTATGGATACCAATAATAGTCCAAAACAGAAACACATCTCTCAATGGCATGCTTTTAGCCATTCTAAATGTCCCAGATGCCGAACCGGAAAAGTGTTCGTTGGATCAACATACAGCTTTAAAGTTCAAAAAATGAATGAATTTTGTCCACATTGCAATCTAAAGTTCGAGAGAGAACCTGGTTATTTCTACGTTGCAATGTTTGTTAGTTATGCCTTAAATGTTGCACAAATGGTTACCGTTTGCGTTGCTGCATATATATTCGGCCTAACGCTAGATTATGACAATTTATGGTATTTTATCTTGTTGTTACTAGTTACCGTTTTTATTTTTGCGCCTTTTAACTACAGGTATTCAAGAATGGTGTTGTTATACTGGTTATCACCAGGACTTCGTTATGACCCTAAAAAGGCTTAGTTACTAAATAAATGAACCATTGAATCCTCAGTGGTTCATTTATTTAAAGTAATACTTTGGATTTTAAAAAATCGAAATACAGGGGTTCGTCTACAAACATGTCAGGTCCCTCAAGCATATACGTATTTAAAAGATATTCTTTAGCGTCTTCTTCTTTATTAAGGTGGTAATAACATTGACCCAAGCGAAGTAGTACAAATGGATTGGCATCATTTGGGCCATAAACTTCCTTTGCAAGTAGCAAATATTTAACAGCTTCTCTATATTTATGAAGATTAAAACAAGCATCCCCAATACAAGCACTCAACCATCCTGTTGCTAACCATGCTTTCTTGGGTTCTGGTAAAACTTCCATAGCTTTGTTAAACCAACCTATCGCATGTTCAAAGTTTTCTATTTCTACTTCATCATTTCCCTTTTGGGCATAACTATTTATTTTCTCTTCCTGTTCATCAGTTAACTCTAATTGTTGAACACCTTCTCGGCTTTTAACTATATTATTCATCTTTATGACAGGATTTATATTCTTATAAATAAACTCCTCTACATTAGCATCCCTAACTAGCTCAACACCAATGTATACTGAAATTAATGATTATAGTTGGCAATTCAAAATTAATAGTTAAGCATAAATTAAATATTCAGCTATTAATTACATAGTATCATTAATCATCTGTTGAAGTTATATTTTTTATAATTCTCCCAACCTCCTCTTCAGTAGATCTTAATTTTTCCTGACAAAAAAGAATTAAATCCGATGCTCTTTTTACTTTTTCAGCGAGTATATCAACTGATATAGATTCCGTTTCAATCTCATTGGCAATTGCTGTCAGCTCTTTATAGGCAGATTCGTATGTCATATTAGTTTCCATTTTCCTGAGTTTTTGAAGTTACCATAGTTGTAATTTTTGAATCGATAAGTCGAATAACTAAAGCTTTTCCAGGCGCTACTAAATCAGCATTAGATATAATTTTTCCATCCAGTTCTAAAATTGCAAAACCTTTTCTGAGAATATTTTTAGGACTCATCAAATTAATCAAGCTTTGATGATGCGATAAATTCATCAACTTATGTTTAAGCATTTGCTGGTTTGCGATTTTTATATTTCGTAAGATATTTTCAATAGTCCTCTTTTCCTGTTGAAGGAGCATCGTTGGTCGATTGATGAAAATTCCTGAAATCTGAGAAAGATGCCGTTGACTCCGTTGAAGTAATGTCAATGACTCTTTGACTATAACCGATTTAAGCAGATCCATGTCTTTATTAGCAACTAAAAATTGTTGTTGGGTTTTAATAACCACTAACTGTTGAAGCTGTTGTAAACTTTCTTCAAAATTTCTATTATTAGCAATTATCAACTCAGCAGCTTTAGTTGGAGTTTTAGTTGCGGTATGTGCCATTAAATCAACTATAGTTTCATTCTTATGATGACCAATTCCAGTAATGATAGGGATTGGAAATTTAGCAACAGCTCTGCTCAACTCATAGTTATCAAAAAGAAGGAAATCTGATTGAGACCCACCCCCTCTTATCACCACAACAGCGTCATAAGCAATCCCTGCTTCAAACACCTCAATCAGCTTTGATAACAGTACCTTTGAATTAACTTCCCCCTGTACCTTTGTGAAGTATAAATCCAGGCTAAATGTATACTGATAATTATTATTTACCAGCGTATGATTAAAATCCTGATAACCAGCAGATGTTTCTGACGTAATCACAGCAATTCGCTGAATAACCCTATTTAATTTAAGCAGCTTGTTCTTTGTAATAAACTCATTCCCTTGTTTCTGAATGAAGAGTGGATTGTCTGTAACCAATTTCAGCAAGGTTGCATTCCTTTCCTGTTCAAACTTGCCTAAAGTAAATTTAGTATCAATATCTAAAAGGTTAATTTGCAAACCATAAGTTTCATGAAATTGAACAGATACCTGAATTAATACATTGATATCATTTTTAAAAACCTGTCCAGTAGCTAATTCAAAGTTCCTGATGTGGATAGCAGCATTTCCCCAAGCCCTAGCAGCAATTTTAGCTACAATTCTAGAGGACTGTGTGTCTTTTTCTACCAGTTCAAAATAATGAAAATTTGTATCTGGTTTAAAAGTATGGCTTGAAATATCAGCAATGATCCAAAATTTAGCCATCCCGAAAACACTGTCAATGGTTTGTTGCAGCTTTCGGGTTAGATCTGATAACCTTAAAATTGTACGTTCAGTCAATATGTTGAGTTGTAAACCTGTTAAGTTATGGCATTTGTCATTTGATCAATTAGCTTTTTAATGCTTTTCCGTTTAGCTATCCAGTTAAACAA
The DNA here is from genome assembly GCF_015752175.1 of Pedobacter sp. CAN_A7. Taxonomy (NCBI): domain Bacteria; kingdom Pseudomonadati; phylum Bacteroidota; class Sphingobacteriia; order Sphingobacteriales; family Sphingobacteriaceae; genus Pedobacter; species Pedobacter sp. CAN_A7. The sequence continues at coordinate 512,066 of NZ_JADOUW010000001.1, forward strand.
TAGTATTCCAATTAGTGCACAAGTAATTCCAGCTAATACATCGAGCATATAATGGTGACTTGTGTAGATGGCAGTAAACCAAATTCCGAGCATAACCACAGCAAAGAAAACATTGATCAAACCAAGTTTGTTTTTCAAACCATAGTACAGCACAATTACCGGATATGAAGAATGTAATGATGGCATCGCTGCAAAAACATTTGAGCTTTTACTGTAAATTGATTGAAAAATAGGAAGATTAAAAAATTCGTCAAATCTTATCAATCCACCAGTATTTCCCTTAGTTTCTGCAATAAAATTAAAGCCATTCAATTGCACATACCATGGTGGTGCCGCAGGATATCCATAATAAACCACGAATCCTAATAGGTTGACCAAAAAAAAGGTGAAAGAAAAATGTAAAAATTGCCTGCGGTTTTTAAAATATAAAAATGCCGCAAAAGCTAAAGGAACAGGTATCCATAATAAATAAAAAAAACCACTACAAACATCTGTGATCGTATTACTATTGGCAAGCCAAAATTCATTAGGAGTAACTTGTTTTCCGGCCATGGTAATCCCAAAGAGGCGCCTTTCCATGCTGTACAATTCCTCTATACTAACCGTGCTGTACAAGTAATTCGGAAAAGCCTTCATGTAATCAAACAATATCCAATAGATGATAAATATGGAAAAACCAGTTATAAATTTCCGGGTTAACCATGAAGCATAATAACAAACATTGAAAATTAACAAGAGTACCAATTGGTCAGATTTGAATCCAACAAGCAGGTGTGATAATAGCAAATAAGCTATAGAAATAAAAGTTGTAGCAATTAAACTTTTAGTTGTAAAAATAGGTGGCTTAACTAGTAGATCTTCAGGCATTTTTATTCTTTGTAAAATTTGATCCCAGGATATTGTCCCAAAAGTCTGAACTTACACCATATCCTTTCGTTGCGTCCGAATAGTGGTGTAACATATGGTGTTGCTTTAGTCTTTTCCAGATACCACTTTTAAAATTAGCATGATGTAAAGCATAGTGAGTCATATCATACACCAGGTAACCTGTAATGAAACCAACAAAAAAAACATCATTTGCTCCTACCGGCAATAGGGCTTTAAACAAAAAATAAAAAGCTAAGGCCATAGGTATGCTTGCTGACGGTGGCATAACAAGTCGATTAGCATCATTTGGATAATCATGATGAACACCATGAAATATAAAGTGGATGCGTTTCCCGAGTGTAGACTTTGGATAAAAATGAAACACAAAACGATGAAGCACATATTCTGCAAATGACCAAACTACCAGTCCAAGTCCCATATAGCCAAAGAAGTTTATTAAATCCATTTGAAGAATAGAAAGCGTATGCCAGCCTAAGTAAATGATGACTGGAATATAAACCAAAAGCGGCACGTAAAACCGCACTTTAGACATGCTTTCTAAAAAGCTATTTTTAAACATCCTAACCGAATCTGAGGAGTTTGAAATAAAATTCTTTTTCATCGCCTTACACTTTTATTCGCTCAACTATTGGAGCGCCATTTGCCTGATTAATTCCTTTAAGTTCTACATATTTAACATTTGGCACCCAAAAAGTACCACCTTCAATTCTTAAGAAGATTCGCTCTAACTGAATCTTTTTATTGTTTGCCGTAACATATACGTGATATTTATTGTCAACTGATGATTTCATCAGGTATAAGGGGAATTTTTTATAGGATACAAAGTGAAGCTTATAGCGGTTATTACCAATTGCCTCACTTTCCATGCCGTAAGCAAACTTCCGTTGAATATAATTTAAATCTTTTTTTTCTTTATTATCCTGATAGCGAATCCAATAAACCTTAATAGGATTATCCTTAATAACTTCCCCATCATCACCTACATTTAACTCACAAATGATTGTATTCGTATTCGGATCGCGTTGTAAATAGAACAGTTGATTTTTAATACCTTTTGGTGTCGGAAAAGCAATGGGAGATGGATCAGTTTGTGCTTTTGCATCAGATCCAGTACCAAGCCCTAATGTAGACGCAATTAGTAAAGCCACAACTGCAGTAACCTTAGTGCCTTTTAGCGCATTCTTTTTCTCAGCGTCCATTAAATTTAATGTTTTTTTTGCATCCATTAAACGGTTATAGGCAGTTATGTTTGTCATAAATGCCATAATGGTAATCGGAATGGTAAAAATTGACATGGTTTCAAACACATGAAACGACACTCCTGGAAGGTACACCTTGTAATCACCACCAATATAATGTCCTGTAATACCACAGGCTATACCAACGATCCCTATAGTTACCACGCGCTCCGGGCGTTGCATTAATCCACCTTTACACTCAACCCCTAATCCCTCAGCCCTTGCCCTCGTATAACTCACCATCATGGATCCCATTAATGCAATAAAGGCAAATAAGGAACTTAAAAAATAATGATGAGATACCAGATAATAACAAATCCCTAAAAACATAATCAGTTCACTATACCGGTCAAGCACCGAATCATACAAGGCACCGAATGTGGAACTCATGTTCCCTATGCGGGCAACCTGCCCATCAAGCATATCAAATAAGCCAGCAACTAAAACTAATGCACCTCCCCATCCGATAAAAGATAGATCACCACGATTACTTTTTTCCGCACCGAATATGAAGATTACCGCTACGCCAATATTGAGTAGCAAGCCTATCGTTGTCACCGCATTTGGTGTCAGTCCAATGCGAATAAGACTTTTTACAAAAGGATTTATGATTACATAAATTCCTTGTTGCAGACGGTCTCTTAATGTTATTGCAGCCATTTTATTTTATATTAATATCTTCTTAAAAATCAAACTTTACTCTTGCACGAATTCCCCATTCCGACACAACCGGATGGTCCAGGTAATTGAATCTTTTAACAAGATCTACCCTTAATAGTTTAAAAATGTTACCTACCCCAACACTACCCTCCATATACGGCTCTTTATTTAATGTATAGGTCGTAGCTACACCATTAGCGGTGGTTGGAAACAACAACAGTGATTGATCGTATGCAGGATTGTTCTCGTCTCTCAATCCACCGTATAGAATCTTAAACGATACGCTTTCTCTTAATTTTAATTTTTTTAATAATGGAATCTTATTAAAAAAGAAACCGTTAAAATTATGATCAATATTTAAACTTGCATAGTGATCACTCACAAATTCTAAAAAGTTCATGAGGTTATAAGAATTTAGCTGATAGGCATAAGTCTGGTTCGCGCGGTGAATGCTCAATAAAGGAAATGGAACTTTACCAAATATGTAACTTCCCTCAAGCGTGACGTCAGAATAACCTAGTTGAGACAAGTAAAAACGTTTATCTATACTGCCCATCAGGTTATGGTAACTATAGTCACTCTCAAACACATCTTTTAAGCCGGCTGTATACCTTACATTAAATACCGGATATTTATCAATGATTGGCGTACGATAAATCTTTCCCTGATAAAACCGTTCTCTTGGCGCATAACGTAAAGCCAGGCTTATTTCAGAACTGTTTATCTTATCAACCGCCTGAATCTGATTATTTACGAGGGTATTAAAATTTAAGGCTCCACCAGGTCTTTGAGACCATTTACGGAACGAAAGGTTGTAAGAAAAATGACTTTCATATTCTTTCATATATTCTACTTTATAAAAGTCATTATAAAGCATCATGTTATTTTCACCTCGCTTAAACGATAGCAAAAAGTTGTCCTCCTGAACAAACTGTAATTCCTGACCAGGAATCTTGGTGTCTCGCTGAAAACTTCCTCTCACATAATGCTGTGGAAACGAATAGATCGACTTGTTATTTAATGAATAGGTTCCACTCAAAAAATACTTCCATTTTTCATCTTTCATACCATATGCTGCATAGGTTTCAAAGTAATAACGTTTACTCAATGCAGGCGTTGTACGTCCACCTAAACGTAGACGTAACCCTTCCACATCATTGAAACTATAAAAGGTGTTCACCGGTCCTACTTCAAAGGGACCAAAATCTTTATATCCTGCAAATAGTAAGGTCACCAAGTCCATCGTTTTCTTAAACGAAGTCATATTTTTTAGCGTATCCACATTTCTATATACCCGTAAGTCGGCAGCAGATAGTGTATCAGCTCTGTTTTCTAGCCAGAAATCCTCCGACCGTTTCTCTGCATCTGGCGTTATTGCAATTTTTGGACCATCGAAAACAGACTCTGGTTGTTTCTTATTAATTGCATAATCAGTTAAGGTAACGGTACGCTCTCCGGTAAATCCTCCACCTTTATTTTTATTTAATCCGAAATCAACCAATAGGTTTGTTTTCGTCAGATAGTAACGTTGGGCTTCATTTTTATCAAAAGTCAACTTCACTTCCAAAGCTCGCACAAAATTCAGGTTAATATTTTTGTTTACCGTTAAAAAAGCATCCTGAACCGCATAGCGACCATCCATTGTAATGTAAATTCGCCCTTCAAATAAAAGGTCGGTGTTATTACGTGGAATAAACGATAGTTCAATTAACTGCGGACTATGGGTTTTAATAGTGTCAGTAATGAAAAATTTATAAAAGGTAGGTGCTGAATCGGCAATTGGACTTAAAAATTGATTACTTACTAGTGAAATATTGTTATCGTATATATTCACATTGGCATACATCCTTTCGAAATACTGACTTAAGCCTTTGCTGTCTATTAATGGCGTATCATAATTAACACTTTTGTCGCCTAATACGATGGATTTATTCTTTTCCGGGTTTTTATTAAAGTAGTTCTGCGTTACTTTTTCCTGTAAAAATATAGGTAGAACATTTTTACCACCTATTTTAGTTGAATCTTGTTCATCAAATAAAAACTGATAGTTCCGGAAAATGCGTTTGTTCTTAAATTTATCAGATAGGTTGCTCATCGAAAAAAGCATCTTTTCATATTCCTTATATTCAACCTGGTTGTAACTTTCCATGCGGTTGGAATTTTTATGGTCAATTACCTTCCTGATTAATTCCACAGCCGGGTTATTTTTATTTTTGTACGATGGCCTTTTGCCGCTGCTAATCACTACTTCATTTAATGCCATGGCTTCAGCGTCCATTTTAACGGAAATGTCTTGCGCTTCGCCAGCCTTGATCGTTACAATTTTCGTGGTGTAGCCCACAAAACTAAACTGAAGTTGGGTATGCGGTTCAGCTGTGCTGATATTGAATTTTCCATCACCGTCGGTTCTGGTAATAATACTTGTCCCTTTAAACAATACGGTAACATAAGGTAAAGGATCTTTATCTTTTGCATCGGTAACAATGCCCGAAACAACCGTAATTTGTGCAGTCGCCTGTAAGGCCGACAGTGGCAACACTAATGCTAAAATATAGAATATTTTTTGAAGGTAATTTTTCATGTTATGCGAATACAAATTTCTTCTGCATGAGGTAATTGTATGTTACCCCTACAGTACTTGTGACTATGATTTTGGATATGATATAATTAAAATTCAGGTAATGAGTAACTAAATACACTCCAGTTGTGGTTAGTATCAGATTGCCCGTCCATACCAGAATATACTTTGTGATTTGCGAATAAACTTTCTTCTCGTTAGCGCCAAAAACCCAGTGGCGGCCCATGGTAAAATTGATCACCCCACCTACAATCGTTCCGGTTGCACTGCCTGCTACATACCAGAAATGCAAATACTGCGTACAGACTAATGTGGTAAGAAAGTCAAAGATGGAGGCCGACAGAGACGCGACCTGAGCCTTTAAGAAAGTCGCCATATTATAGTAAATTAACTTTTAAAAATATCTGTAATACAATGTTGGCATATACACCAGCCAGAATGTCGTCAAACATAACGCCCCAGCCACCAGGCCAATTCTCTACTCTTTTAATATATAATGGTTTTACAATATCAAAAAACCTAAATAACAGCAATGCAATCAATACATTTAAAGGTGTTACCGGAATCCATAATAATGCTATACACATTCCAGCCACTTCATCAATTACAACACGTTGATGGTCTTTACCCCATTGTGCCTCTACGATATTAGCCGACCAGATACCCAGAGCTGATATCAATAAAGTAATCACAGCTGGTACAATAAAATTACTATCCACCGACAGGCTGAAATACCATACTAAACAAGTGGCCACTGCAGCTACAGTTCCCGCTCCTTTACCGATATAACCTATGCCAAGGCTTGTAGATGTAATTTTATGAAACAACATGTTCAACCTATATTTTATAACCAATTATTAATTTTATACCATTCCAATGTTTCGGCTAATCCTTGCTTCAGGTTATACTGAGGCTTAAAATTAAAATCCTGCTCCATGGATTGAATGCTGCATGCCCAATTAACTGCAGTCAGTTCGGCCATTTTTTCTTTATTTAAAGCAGGAGTCTCTTTTTTATTCTTATAAAGCCTATCCATTAGAGAAGCTAGAGCACCAACCGTTACAACAGGCAGGTGAAATTTTAAGGTCCTTTTATTCAATAATTCCTTAGTCACATTGGCTAAAGCATACCGGTTGTACACATGTCCATCACTTATATTATAAGTCTTATTGGTTGTATCAATTAATAAGGCTTTAATAATAATTTGTGCAAGATCCTTAACATAAACAAAGCTAAATTGCTGTTTAAAGCTCCCTATATATGGTTCAATCCCTTTATTTATGCTTTTAAACAAAATTAACAGGTCTCTTTCCCGGGGGCCATAAACTGCCGTTGGCCTAATGATAACCAAAGGTAAATCAGGGATATCGTGTAAAAAAGCCTCTGCAAGCATTTTGCTCTTACCATAATTAGTAACAGGCTTAGCTTCCGTTTCATCTTCTATTTGACCATTCAATACCTCTAGAGGCCCAATGGCAGCCAAACTACTTACAAAAACAAACTTCTCTATTGGTTTCAAAAGCTGTTTACTGGCTAAACCTAAATTTTTTGTATACGCTGCGTTAATCTCATTATAAACAGCCTCCGTTTTAGCTTTTGTCGTACCAGCAGCATGAATAATATAATCAAACTGAATTTCAGACAACACTTTAACTAAATCGTCAATGGAGGCATAATTTAATTGAACGTAGTGTATCGGCAAGTCTTCCAGGTGTTCCGTATCACTGTTAGCACGCACCGCGGCATACACTTCCAAATTGGCAGCTAAGGCCTCATTGATCAAATGGAAACCTACAAAACCGCTTGCACCAGTAATTAACACCTTCTTTCTCATATAGATTTCTCTAATATCCTGTACTTCCTATACAGTTCCCCACCTATTTGTTCTATAGGTTTATTAATTAAATCGTTATGATCCAATGTCCAGGAAGCTTCAGCATATTTCATCTTCTTCTTCTGAAATCCCTGTATAATAATTCCGTACAAACAAGCTTCAATACCCATTTTGCGGTAACCGTCTACCACACCCAATAATAAAATTCGAATGCCTTCAATTTTTTTTCGCTGCGTTAACAACTTATATAAGCCCGTCGGAAACAACCTGCCACGCTTAATTTTTATTAAAATTTGATTAATGTCTGGTACAGCCAATGCAAAACCAACTATTTTCCCATCCTGTTCTGCCAGCAAGCAAAAATCCGGATCCATAATCATTTTTAAATCCTTGGCTGTATAATCAAATTCGGCATCCGTCATTGGCACAAAACCAAGGTTTTTATCCCAAGCTTTATTGTATACTTCCCTCAAAGCTGCAGCTTCCTGCTTAAAATTCTTTAGATTAATTTTACGGATAATGATATTGCTTCTGGTTAAACGCTCTTGTAAAGCACTCACTAATTTTGCCGACCGGTCATTGTAGTTTCCTGCAGCAAAACGATATGCTCTTAAATCAACTTTTTTATTAAAACCGGCCGTCTCCAGCAAGTTAAGGTAATAAGGTGCGTTGTAAGCCATCATAGCTAACGGCGGACCATCAAAACCTTGAATAAGTAGACCACAAATATCATTAGTAGAAAAATTAACCGGACCAACCATGGTCTCCAATTCCCGTTCTTTTAACCATTGTGCAGCTTTATCCAATAGCAATTGTGCCGTTTCCTGATCGTTAATGCAATCAAAAAAACCAAAAAAGCCATCTTTAACGTTATTCACCTGGTTATGATTATTATTCTGAATGGCCGCTATTCTTCCAACCACTCGATCCCCATCATAGGCTAAAAATGTTTGCAAGGAGGAATGCAAATAAAAAGGATGCTTACCAGGGGTAAGCATATCTCTTTGCGCAATGAAAAGTTCAGGAACGTAATTAGGATCATTCTTATAAAGTTCATGCGGGAAATCTATAAACACACCTAATTCTTTTTTGCCATTAACGGCAACTATACGCTTCATAAACTAACTTTAACTGGCGTAAGTTCTACCTCCGTAAAGGCAGCATATAATTTATCAACAGCCTCTTCGATTTGTTCGAAGCTATGAGTAGCCATTAATGAAAATCTAATTAACGATGAATCAGAAGGTACAGCTGGTGATACTACCGGGTTAACAAATATTCCATTGTTTTGCAGAATATTAGTAATCTGGAAGGTTTTATAGTTATCTCTGATGTATACCGGAATGATCGGGCTGTCTGTATCGCCAATATCAAAACCGGCTTCTAGTAAAAGTTTCTTTGCATAGTTTGTGTTATCCCACAATTTGTCAATTCTTTCCGGCTCAGCCTCTATAATATCTAAAGCAGCGATAACGCTGGCAACCGAAGCCGGAGGCATGCTTGCACTAAACATTAACGAACGCGCGCGGTGTTTTATGTATTCAATCGTTTTCTCATCAGCAGCAATAAACCCCCCTAAAGAAGCCAATGATTTACTAAACGTTCCCATAATTAGATCAACCTGATCGGTTAACCCAAAATGCGAAGCCGTTCCTGATCCATTGAATCCAATGACACCAAGACTGTGTGCATCATCCATCATAATATTAGCACCAAATTCCTCTGCTAACTTTACAATCTCAGGCAGGTTAACTAAATCACCTTCCATGCTAAAAATACCATCGGCAACAATCAGTTTCGCTGAATCTTCTGGTAAGCGACTTAATTTCTTACGCAAATCTTCCATGTCATTGTGAGCATATTTGATAGACTTGGAAAAAGACAAACGGCTCCCGTCAATAATGGAAGCATGATCGTATTCATCAAGAATCAAATAGTCATTCCGGTCTAATAAACAAGAGATCACTCCCAGGTTCACCTGAAAGCCTGTGCTAAAAAGAACAGCCGCCTCTTTACCTACGTAAGTCGCCAATCGTCTTTCCAACTCCAGGTGTATATCTAAAGTCCCATTTAAGAACCTTGATCCCGCACAACCTGTACCATATTTTTCAATCGCCTGTTTCGAAGCTTCTTTAATTTTAGGGTGATTTGTTAAGCCCAAATATGAGTTAGAGCCGAACATTAGCACTTTTTTACCGTCGATAATAACTTCGGTATCCTGTGCCGATTCAATTGATCGAAAATAAGGATATAGGCCTTTCTCTTTAATTGCATCTGCCTCCTTGAATGATGCAATCCTATCTTGTAATTTTTTGCGCATGCCTGAATTATAAAATTTTTACTTCAGCGGGGTATATATTATTTAGTGCACAGATTCGACCTTTTGGTCAAATTAAACATAATCTAATATATTAATAATATGTTAATTTATAGCGAACAAAAGTAATTCATTGATAGACCAATTTTCCATTTTGGTCTATAATAATTTTGTCAAATAAATCGTTAACCGCCGCTCTTGTTTTTAAATGTGTTTTTAGATGATTTAAATTTTTTTTTATATATTTTCTAGACCAATTTAGCATCTCGGTCTACTTTTTCATTTCCTATTCCTTCAATGAGCACGTCTACAATCTCGTCATAATATTCACATGTGTTAAACTCCTGGCTTTGCACCGTTAATGGATAATGCAAACCCCTGAAAGCGGTTGCCATCACAAAAGCCATCCTGTTCATTTTTGACATAGAAAGTTCCTTAAACTCCCCAGATTGCGAACCACCTAGCAAGATTTCCCTAATCATATCAATTTGAATCTGCTCATACTGAATCTTCAAACGTATAAATAGTTTGAGGTTCTCCATTGCATCTTCAAAAATGACTTCCCTAAAATTTTGGTAGTCTAGAATTGCCGTAAGCAGCACTTTCAAAAATGCTTTTAGCTTATTTTTTGCGGTTCTAGCTCCGCTCACTGCATCCCGAAGCCTTTTAATCACAAGCTTCATTTCGCTCTCGACTACCGCTTCAAAAATTTCTGTTTTGCTCGGAAAATAATAATAAAGTGTGCTTTTTCCTTTACCTGCAGCCATAGCAATATCTTCCATCGTGGTCTTTTTCAAACCATGTTTGCCAAACAGCTTTTTAGCACCAGAAAGTATTTCTTTGATTACAAGTTCGTCCTTTTCCATTATTAGCTACACCTAGACCGAAATCCATTAAGGGTCCAAAAGTACAAAAATTTTCCCTATTTTTTGCCGACTGGCGTGGTGCTTAAGAAATTTTACGAAGGGGAAACAAATGGTAGAATACTAGAAAGAAAAGCGCAATTTCACACCACCATTGCTTAACTTCAAATCTTCTGTAGATAGCTTACCTACAGGCACTTTAAGAAAAGGCTCGATCACAATCTGGTGATTTTTAGATAGCGTTTGTTTATGTCCTATGGAGAAATTCATAAAGCCGAGGTAACTGTTTCCATCTAATGGAACGTCTTCGGCCACTTCCATGTTTTGCTGACTTACCTGCGTTTGTAACGACTCCAATTGGCCGGTAGCCGAATTTAAAGCAGTACGCGACACCTCCAACTGTGTTAAATAATTGTTATTTCTTCGCTCACTCAATACATTAAAATACGATACTCCAATGGCTGTATATAAATGCTTATTCACATTATAGGTAATAGCAATCGGAATATCTATGGCCCTAATATTCGCATCAATTTCAACCAACTTTTTAGTTGACATTAAACTAACAGGTTGTGGATTTTCGATCTTTTGGCCAGCGTTTAATGCAATGTAAGAGATCCCGCTACTTATAGAAAATTTATCAGATAATTTAAATTCTGTGGTAATTCCCGCCCCTAGGTTCACTTTAGATTGTAAAACAGTAGGTAACAACTCGACCCCAAAATTCCATTTAGATGAATTGTCTTTATTTTTTACAGTAGCTACTTGTGCTTCGTCTTCTAAAAACTCGGTAAATGTCTTTTTTCTAGAGGGCTCTACAACAGGCTTCTCTTTAAGTTTAACTATGGGCTGCTGTGCTACCTCCGGCATTGCTTCTACCTTTGATAGCGTAGCCATGGTATCTGCAAATGATGCAACTGACGCAGGTGAATAGGCCAGCACAGGTGCAGTAGAAATCTTAACATTTGGCAACTCTACAGCAGCTAAACCAGCATTATTTGTCGTTGCTTCTTTTATCTCCGGCGCAGGACTAAACTGGTCAGAAGCGGTTACAGGCATTTCTACTTTTGGCATATCTTTAACAAGCACTGGCGCTGTAGGTAAATTAGTATCAAAAATAAATGGCATAGCCGACAAGATTACCGCAAACAGTGCAGCTATACCTATCCATAACAAATAAGTCCCTTTTTTACTTTTCGCCCCATGGTTAAATTCTTCCCAGGCACCCTCCTCATATGGTTCTTCATAAGCCTTCAACTGGCTAACCATTTCCGCTATTAATTCTTTCTTATCTGGAGTTTCCATCAGTAAGTTGTATAGTATTGGTATATAATTCCCGCAATTTTTGTTTGGCTCTTGTTAAATAAGTGCGACTTGAGCTTGTCGGGATTTCTAAAAGCTTTGAAATTTCATCGTGACTAAAGCCTTCTATTTCATATAGATTGAAAACTGTTCTATGAAGATCAGGCAATTGAAACAACAATTTCATAATATCCTCTACATGCAGTCTATCGTCAACAGCCACATGTTCTATCTGTAGATTATCATAAGATTCCACAAAACTTAATGGCGATTTATCCTTTCTGATTTTATCTAAAGCAGTTCTTACTGTAATGGTCGCTAACCATGCCTTAAAAGTTTTCTGAAAATCCTCAATGACATAGTTATGTTTAAAATCATACATGCTTTTAAAAGCCTTGATAAAACTATCATTAACAATTTCTTTAGCCACGCCCCTATCTTTTACGTAACGCGCAGCCACCCCCATCAGGTAACCCCAATAGTGGACATAAATTCGTTCCTGTATGCGTTTATCTTGGGATTCTAGTCCATCAATGATATCCTGGAACAAAAGATTATTTTTATCAACGCTGCGCTGAGCCTTAACATCCATTGGTGCTGTAAACGATTAGTTTCTAATTAACGCTACAAAAAAAATAGGTTAATCATATTTTATATAAAACTAAACAAAAAGATAAAGTGTTTGTAGCATTTTCACCAATGCCTTCGTTTATCCCATCATAAACAATAAATCATTTAAAAATTTATCTTATGAAACCGATACTAACTTTTAAAGCATTTTCTAAAAACGCAGCACTAGTAACTGCCCTGATAGGATCAGCGGTATTTTTTAATTCTTGTAAAAACGATATCGATAACACGAGTCCGGGTATAGCCGCTTTATCCATCATAAACGCCTACCCAAGTACCAATACCCTTGATTTTTATATAGGTGGCCAAAGATTAAATAATACCGGGTTTGCATTTGGGGGTAAAATAGATTATTTCACTGCCTATGAAGGCACGCACACCTCAAAGGTAACTTTAAACAACAGCGCCACTACCCTGGCAAATAAATCCATTCCCCTAAAAGCTGGAGTTTACCATTCTTTATATCTTGTTGGTGCAGCCGCAGATTCTGTACAATACTTATTGTTAGACGACCAGATTTCACAACCAGCAGCAGGCAAAGCGCATGTCCGTTTTATCAACTTATCACCTAATACTACTGATTTAAGTTTAGAGCTTACCGGCGATACAACTGGCTTTAAAAATAAAGCATTTAAAGGATTTACAAATTTCAAACCAGTTACCGCAGCAAAATCATCATTTGTATTAAGAAATGCCGCAAATGGTGTTGTCGCAACACGCGATACAGTTAACCTGCAAAATGGAAAAATTTACACCATTTATGCTAAAGGCTTAGCAACGGGAGGCACTGACGCTACGAAGTTGTCAATTGCAGTGTCCTTACACCAATAACTACCAATTAATAATAGCGCTACTAAAAGAGCCGTATCATTTAATCAATGATACGGCTCTTTTGTTTTATGTGGCCTTGGGTAGTGCTTTGGCATGCAGTTATAGCTGCTCCAATAACAAACCAATGATAAATTGCTGTAAATTTAACGTTAACGTCTTCCTTGCTTCAAAATAAAGGCGCCTAACATCAGCGCAACCGACAGCCCGGATGTTCCCGGAAATTTAATAAAAAGATATAACATTCCGCTAACTCCAGCTACCGCTAACAGGAATAAAAAGCCTTTCAGAGGCGTCTCCATCTTAAAAGCGGCTATGATAGCAAACACATAGAAGGTAATAGCGAGTACATATATAAACATTGCGCAAATATCAGGTTGTAATGTTAAATTAATGTTAAGTTATCGATTTAATTTTAAATATCTTTTTTAGCTGGCCTAATCAGTACCCGCAGGGACTGGTCTCTGGTTAAATAAGAGATAGTCCAGTTGTATAAGGTTTTAACCCTAATGCCCCCGGTAATCAAAGAAATCAGGTGAATAAATAACCACGCCGCCCAAGCAATAAAACCATCGAAATGTACTTTCGGACTAGGGAGATCGGCAACGGCTTTATTCCTTCCAATAATAGCCATCGACCCTTTATCATTATAAACAAAAGACTTAAGCCCTTCCCCTTTAACCATTTTCTTAAAGTTTTCCCCTAAGTTTTTACCTTGTTGAATGGCTACTTGTGCTACCTGAGGGTGCCCCTGTACAAATGCCGGGTCGGCGGTTTGCAAACAGGTATCACCAATGGCATAAATATTTTGAGTACCAGAAACTTTGTTATAACCATCAACAATCATGCGTCGGCCACGACCATAACTTTCTTTTTCAATACCATCAAAAACCAGGGAAGTTACACCGGCTGCCCAGATTAATGTTTTGGCAACTATGCTTTTTCCGTCAGCAAATCGAACAACATCATTAGTATAATCTTGCACCAGGCTATCTAATTGAATAGTGACCCCCATTTTGGTTAAGGTATCATAAGTATATTTTTGTGATTTCTCACTCATGGGCGCCAAAACTGCTTTCAAGCCATCAACTAGGTAAATGGTTGCGTTTGAACCCACCAGTTCAGGATAATCTTGAGGAATAACTGTTCTTTTCATCTCGGCAAACATGCCCGAAATTTCTACCCCTGTTGGGCCACCACCGGCAACAACAATTGTTAATAGTTTCGTTCTTTCTAATGGATCAGTTTCTCTCGAGGCTTTTTCCAAAAGGGCAAGCATGCTGTTACGCATATACAAAGCGTCTTCAACCGTTTTCATAGGGATCGAATTTTCTTTGACGCTTTCTATTCCAAAATAATTGGTTTCCGTACCAGTTGCAAAAACCAAATAGTCGTATTGCACCTCTCCTGTATCTAATATCACTTTATTTTGTTCCTGAACTACCTTTTCAACCACACCCATTTGGAAGCGGAAGTTTTTGATACCACGAAATAGTTTTCTGAAAGGGTAACTGATGTTGGAAGTTTCTAAATAACCTGTAGCGACCTGGTATAAAAGTGGAGGAAAAAAATTGTAATTGTTTTTATCTACCAATACAACATCGAAATGATCATCATTACGTAACTGTTTTACGAGATTTACGCCTGCAAATCCGCCGCCTATGATCACTACGGTCTTTTTATTGTTTATCATATCAAAGAAATGTGTTAACTATAACGTAATTATTCTTAAAACGCCGTTGTTTTTGGCAAATCTCTCAAAAATCTTTGTTTTTTAACCAAAACCCTAGAAAAAAAACCAAACTTACTGAGTTATAGCTGATCTTTTTCCAATAGACGTATTTTATCCAGGCGTCTAATATGCCGTTCAGCGCCTGAGAAATTTGAATTAATAAATGTATCTACCAATTCCTGGGCCGCCGCTGGTCCGGTAATTCGGCCACCCAGACAAATCATATTGACATCATCATCTTCCACACCTTGGTGAGCCGAAAAATGCTCAGTAATTAATGCGGCCCTTACGCCATTTACCTTATTAGCAACCACAGAAGCACCTACCCCACTGCCACATACAGCAATGGCCCTATCAATCTGTTTATCCTGTAAGGCTTTCGCTAAGGGGATGATAAAATCAGGGTAGTCATCCTGACTATCCAGTTCAAAAGCTCCAAAATCATGAAGGTCATGACCTGACTTTTTTAAATGTAATAACAGGACCTGCTTTAACTCAAAGCCACCATGATCTGCTGCAATTCCTATTTTCATGAGTAAGTAATTAGTTTGTAATGTAGCTATATCAAGGTTTTAGCCTTTTCTACCACATCATCTACCGTAAAGCCAAAAAATTTATAGAGATCCGCGGCTGGTGCCGATTCGCCGAAACGGTCTATACCAAGTACAGCACCATCATCAGTTACATATTTATGCCAGCCCAAGGTAGATCCTGCCTCTACTGCCAGGCGCTTTCTTATGCCCTTAGGTAACACAGCCTCCCGATAGTCTGCACTTTGCCTATCAAACAGTTCCCAGGATGGCATGCTAACAACACGTGCTTTTATCCCCGCTACCTTCAGTTTCTCCTGCGCCGCAATGACCAGTGAAACTTCAGAGCCTGTTCCAATTAAAATCAAATCTGGCTCAGCAACATCTACCAATACATAAGCACCTCTTTCAAGCTGCGTTGCCGCCCCAAATTTCTTCTGGTCAAGGATCGGCAGGCCCTGCCTCGTTAACACTAAAACCACCGGACCACCTTGATGTTCCAAGGCCACCCGCCAGGCTTGGGCAGTTTCATTGGCATCTGCTGGCCTGATTAATGTAATATTAGGAATCGACCTCAGTGAAATTAATTGTTCTATAGGTTGGTGTGTGGTCCCATCTTCCCCAAGGCCAATACTGTCGTGAGTAAAAATAAAAATGGGTCTAATTTTCATGATGGCCGCCATACGAATGGCAGGACGCATATATTCAGAAAAAATAAGGAACGTAGCTGCATAAGGATGAATTCCTGGGGTAAGGGCCATTCCATTCAAGATAGCCCCCATAGCATGTTCTCGAACGCCAAAGTGGAAGTTACGTCCATCCCGGGTTTCTGAAGTAAAAGAATGATAGGCCTTTAAATAGGTGTCGGTAGATGGTGCCAAATCTGCCGATCCGCCCATCAGGCCTTGTAGCCCTCCAGCAATGGCATTTAATACTTTTCCCGAGGCCTGCCGGGTGGCTATTTTGTCTTCCCCACTAAATACGGGTAAAGAAGCAGTCCATCCCTTTTTTAACTTATTGTTTAATGCTCGATCAATTACGCTTCCTAAATTTGGGAAATTAGCGCGATAATCGTTATAAAGCTTATCCCAATGCATGGATGCGGCCTGCCCTTTTCTTCCTACTTCATGGTAATACTGATATACTTCCTCTGGCACATGAAAAAACTGCTCCGGGTCGAAACCAAAATATTTTTTCACCAGTTTCACCTCGTCTTCACCAAGTGGAGAACCATGCGCCCCCGCAGTATTTACTTTATTCGGACTACCATACGCAATCTGTGTGCGCACCTTAATTAACGATGGCTTATGAGTCTCTGCTTTCGCATAGCGTAGCGCACTTTCAATGGCTAAAAGGTCATTACCATCTTCTACCTCCTGTACATGCCAGCCGTAGGCTTCAAAACGCATCACTACATCTTCAGTAAAAGCAATTCCTGTACTTCCCTCAATGGAAATATGATTATCATCGTATAAACAAATCAGGTTGCCCAAGGCCAAATGCCCAGCCAGTGAGGCCGCTTCCGCACTAACCCCCTCCATCAAATCGCCGTCGCTACACAATACGTAAATATTATAGTCAAAAAGTTCATAACCAGGCTTATTAAAACAAGCAGCCAGGTGTTTCTCGCCAATTGCAAAGCCTACCCCATTGGCAAAGCCCTGGCCTAAAGGTCCTGTAGTTACATCTATCCCATCAGTTAACCCAAATTCGGGGTGTCCGGCGGTTTTACTATGCAATTGTCTAAAATTCTTTAGGTCGTCCATACTTAGGTCATAACCGGTAAGGTGTAATAGCGCGTATTGCAACATACAACCATGGCCCGCTGAAAGGATAAAGCGATCGCGATTGGGCCATTTCGAATTTTTAGGATTAAAGTTCATGAACTTACTAAACAGCACATGTGCCATGGGTGCCGCTCCCATGGGCATACCGGGATGCCCGGAATTTGCTTTTTGTACGGCATCTACTGCCAGTACCCTAACGGTATTCACAGCCAGTTCTTCCAGGCTCCTGTTGTTTTCCATAATTAAGATTAAAGGTTAGCTAGATAACGTTTCTCCCCTTAAACAGTTTTATAAAATTACAGGAGGTGCGACAACAGCCGGGCTACCTTTTCGAAGAATTGTTTATGGAACGGACGGGCATACCAAGTCAGCGGATCAATCATCACCGCATGAGCTACATCAGCATAAAAAACATCGCGCAATTGAGTAGCAAAATCCCTGTCGTATACAATGGTGTTTACTTCAAAATTTAGGTCAAAGCTCCGGTGATCCATATTGGCCGTTCCTACAATGGCCAATTGCGAATCAGACACCAAAGTTTTAGCATGTATAAATCCATCTTTGTACAAATAGATTTCTACGCCAGCTTTTACCAGTTGACCATAGTACGACCTAGCTGCTGCATCAACAACCATAGAGTCCGAGCGGTCAGGCACTAATATTTTAACCTTAATGCCACTCAATGCCGCTACAATAAGCTCATGGGTAAGGCTTTCGCCAGGAATAAAGTAAGGTGTTGTAATTAAAATCTCTTCTTCAGCCAGGCCAATGGCATCTAATAAAGCGTACAATATCGTGGGGTTATCAGAATCTGGACCGCTTGAAGCCACCTGCACCACAGCACCAACTTCTTCGCCAGGTGCAGGAATAGAAAAGTAGACTTGATCAGGCAAAAACTCTTCCTCTGAACAAAAATTCCAGTCGTTAATAAAAAGGTATTGCAAGTACGACACCGCTTCACCAGTTAACTTGATGTGGGTATCGCGCCAAAATTGCTGTTGGGGGTTATCCTTATGGTTGATGTATTTGTCGCTTACATTGATGCCTCCGGTAAAAGCAATATACCCATCAATGATAATTATTTTCCGGTGGTTACGGTAGTTAATCCTGTTAGCTAAGGCTAGAAATATAACTTTATAAAAAGGAACACAATGAACACCTGCTTCAATTAACTCAAGTACTACCGTTTTGCGAATAGAACGGCTGCCAAAATCATCATAAATAAAACGAACTTCCACGCCTGCTCTAGCTTTCTCTATGAGCACATTTTTAATCTGGTTGCCAATTACATCATCTTCATAAATGTAATACTCCAGGTGTATATGGTGTGTAGCAGCCTGCATGGCCTTAATTACCTCTGGAAATTTCTCCTCTCCATTGAGCAGCAACTCCACCTGGTTATGGGCCGACAGCTTACTTAGACTGCCATTTAAAAGTAACTTGGCAAGTTTCATGAAATTCCCCACTTCTTCCTTTTGTTGGGCCATCACCAGCTCAGAAGTGTGAATAATTCTTTTAGTTAACTCCTCCAGCAACTTTTCATCTTTGATCAGTTTTTTAGTATATAACTTACGTTTTCTGTAATTTGTACCAATGCTGAAGTAAATGATCATACCCACTACTGGTAGAAAAAGCGCAAGCAAGAGATAGGAAAGGGTTTTACTGGTGTTTGGAGTATCGTTAATTATACGTAGACAGCCACCGAGCACAGCAAGTACATAAAACACTTCGACAACGATAATCCAATTCATTGAAAAGTTTTAGTTCGAGATAAAATTAGCAATTACTTTCACATAAATAAAAGATATTAGCGCCATGAAGAAGTTTGTGCAAAATTACAAGGGAATCATTTTACTGCTGATAGGCATCATTGTAGGGAGCATTGCAGGTTTAATATTCGGCGATCAAGTACAAGTGATAAAACCTATTGGTGATATATTTCTGAACTTCCTGTTCACGGCGGTCATACCTCTCGTATTTTTCGCCATTACATCCGCCATTGCCGGTCTGAGTGCTTCCAATAAACTCAGCAAAATGATGGGCGTGATGTCGCTGGTTTTTCTGGCCACCATTATCATCTCCGCCCTCATCACCATACTTGCAGTACACATTTTTCCCATCCATGAGAATATTCAGGTTATTAAACTCACAGAAACCTTTGATGAAAAACCATTCGGTGAGCAGATCACCCAAATGATTACGACTAAAGACTTCTACCTATTGCTTTCCCGTGAAAGCATGTTGGCCATGATTATTTTTTCTGTACTCATTGGTTTTGGCACCTTACAAGCTGGTGAAAATGGGGCTGCTTTTGCACGTTTCCTCCATTCGGGAAACGAAATTTTTAAAAATGTATTCATCCTGATCATGAAACTGGCACCAATTGGTTTGGGCGCCTATTTTGCTTATCAGGTGGGTGTTTTTGGCCCACAGTTGTTTGGCACCTATGCAAAATCATTGGGTTTGTACTACGGCGTTGCCGCGTTCTACTTTGTTTTTATATTTAGTCTTTACGCCTACATTGCCGGTGGTAAAATCGGTTTTAAACGGTTTTGGCCTAACAACCTGGTTCCATCAGCAACCGCTGTGGGTACCTGCAGCAGCATCGCTACCATACCGGCAAATATGGAAGCCTGTAAAAATATAGGGGTGCCAGAATACATCACTAACGTAACCATCCCCTTAGGGGCAACCTTACATAAAGATGGGTCCAGCATTTCCTCAATCATCAAAATGGCCGTGGTATTTGCCATGTTTGGAAAAAGCTTTAATAGTGCCGAGGTTATTATCCTGGCGCTTGGCATGACCATCCTGGTGAGTGTGGTAGAAGGAGGTATTCCAAATGGTGGTTATGTTGGCGAACTGTTATTTATATCTGCCTACGGCTTCCCGCCCGAAGCATTACCTGCAGCAATGATTATAGGTACCCTGGTTGATCCGGGTGCTACCCTATTAAATGCCACTGGCGATAATGTCTCTACCATGCTTGTCGCCCGCTTTACGGAAGGGAAAAACTGGTTAAAAACCATTTCCGCTTAGTCGTGTTATTTAGGGAAACCTATAAATAACAGATGAAAGAACGTGATAGTAAAACAATTAGCCTTTGGCAGAATGTAGATGAAACCGATCAGTTAACCCCAACAATAAACACAGCCGGCATTACCTACGATGTCTTAATAGTAGGTGGTGGTATTTCCGGCTTAACCACAGCCTTGCGACTTCAAACCGCTGGCAAAAAGTGTATCCTTGCCGAAGCACGTTCTATTGGCTTTGGTACAACCGGGGGCACTACTGCCCATTTAAATACTGTATACGACACCCCTTACCTTGATATCGAAAAAGATTTCGGTGAGGAGGCTGCAAAGCTTATGGCCTTAGCAGCTATGGAATCCCTCAGTCACATCAAAAATAATATCGACCAGTATGGTATTGATTGCGACTTTGAAGTCAAGGATGCCTATATGTATTCAGAGAATAAAAAAGAAACACAGCAACTGGCAGACATTCTTGCCGCCACCAGAAAAGCTGGCATCAACATGGTAGAATCGCCAGATAATGGTGTGCCCGTGCCTTTCCAGTTAGCCGCGCTGATTAAAGATCAGGCACAATTTCACCCCCTCAAATACCTTAGTCAGCTTGCAAAAGCTTTTGTGGATGCTGGTGGTGTATTGCTTGAAAATACCTTCATCAGGAAAACAAGTGTTGCAGACGGCCTTCATACTGCAGAAAGTGATCATGGAAATATCCAGGCCCTAAACCTGGTTTATGCTACACATATGCCACCAGGAGTTAACCTGCTCGATTTCCGTTGTGCCCCCTACCGCAGCTATGTGCTAGGCATTACCTTAACCAACGCTGATTATCCTGATCACCTGGTTTATGATATGCAGGAACCCTACCATTATACGAGGTGCCATGTCATTGAAGGACAAAAGTACCTTATTCTAGGTGGTGAAGACCATAAAACAGGGCACGATGATCCTGAAAAGGCTTTTAAAGCGCTGGAAGATTACGCCAGGAAATATTATTATGTAGCAGAAATTCCATACCGCTGGTCAGCACAGTATTATGAACCGGCAGATGGACTTCCTTATATCGGCCAGCTGCCTGGTGCTGATGAACACACCTTTATTGCTACAGGTTTTAGCGGTAATGGTATGATTTATGGAACACTCGCAGCCAATATGATTACCGACCATATATTAGGTCTTGAGAATAAATACGCAAAACTGTTAAGTCCTTCACGTATGAAACCTGTAGCTGGCTTTACTGAGTTTGTTAAAGAAAATGCAGATGTAGCTTACCGCTTTATTGCCGACCGCCTGAAAACGCAGGATATTGATTCCCTTGCAGAACTGGCACCGGGCACTGGAATGGTGGTAAAATACCAGGACGAAAAATTAGCGATTTATAAGGACCAAATGGGTAAGGTTACAGCGTTAAGTCCGGTTTGCACCCATGCTGGCTGTATAGTTAATTTTAACCAAACTGAAGGAAGTTGGGATTGCCCTTGTCATGGTGGACGCTATGATTGTTATGGAAAAGTGATTACCGGTCCACCGACTAAAGATTTAGCTCAAATACAGCTAGAGGAGTAAGTAAAGGACATAATTATCTATTCTTAAAATTACCAGTATGAACTTAACGTAAGGATTTTGTCAAAGTTTTGCTAAAATTGATTAATCTTCAACTGTTTTATGATTACATACTATAAAATATGAAGACTTTGAATATTTTTGCAGACTTTAAATACTACACGAATTCACTAAATTAAATATTTACACATATAATGCATAACCCGGATAATAAAATCAAAGTTGCAATTTTAGGCGTAGGCAATTGCGCTAGTTCACTTGTACAAGGCGTAGAATACTACACAAAAAACAGTGAGCAGAAATCAGGCTTAATGACTGATAATATTGGAGGTTATAAGGCTAAAAATATAGAGTTTGTATGCGGGTTTGAAATTGATGAGCGTAAAATTGGCACGCCGTTAAAAGATGCCATTCTTGCTAAACCTAATTGTACGATTATATTAAATGATGATGTTAGAACGGAGGCTCCTATCTACAGATCACCTGTATTAGATGGTGTATCCCCTCAAATGGAAGCATACCCTGAAGCTAACAGGTTTGTTATTGCTGCCGATTTAAAAACTACTGATTTATTAAAAGACGCTGTTTCTTATGATAAGGATTTAGTTTATTCGCTTAGAAACGACATCATTGCACAATTAAAAGCACATGAAGTTGAAGTGTTAATTAACTATTTACCAGTGGGATCACAGTTGGCTACAGAATTCTATGCAGAAATTTGCATTGAATTAGGTATTTCTTTGGTTAACTGCATCCCGGTTTTCATCGCATCTGATCCAGTTTGGGAACAAAAATTCATCAATGCAGGTATCCCGATCATTGGTGATGATATGCGCAGCCAGTTTGGTGCAAGTATCGTTTCTCAAATGTTACAAGAACTTGCATTTGAGCGTGGTCACCATGTGAAAGCACACATCCAGAGAAATGTTGGTGGTAATACCGACTTCTTAAATATGGAAGATAAAAATCGCCTAAAATCTAAGAAAATCTCTAAAGAGAATGTAATCAGGGCACAAAATGACATCAGGGGTATTTCGACAGAAAACAGCTTTTTACATGCCGGACCTTCAGAATATATTCCTTTCTATGGCGACAATAAAGTAGCTAACTTCCGTTTGGAATTAGAAGGATTTATGGGTGCACCTGTTATTTTTGATGCGCAGTTATCTGTTCAGGATTCTCCTAACTCAGCCGGTGTAGTAATTGACGCCATTCGTTATGTATATGTAGCTAGAGAATTAGGTTTAGTAGGTGCTTTAAGAGGGCCATCTGCTTCGACTCAAAAAACACCACCACAACAAATGATGTTTAGCGACGCCATTTTAGAATGTCATGCATTGGCAAACCGTGAATTAACGGAATCCACTAAAAAACAATTGAAAAAAGCAGTTGTTGCTTAACACATAACATCTTACTGATAACAAGGGTTGTTTCTATGGAAGCAGCCCTTTTTTTATGTTCTTTCATTTACAAAAGTCAGATGGAATGCTAAATAAATGGCCGTTAAGTAGCTGTTAAGAGGGGGTTATAAGGGTGTTTAGCCGGCTGTAGCCGTTCAAAGGCCCTTCAAAGGCCCTTCTAACCCCCTTCTAAGGCCCTTATAACTAAGAATTGATGTCTAAAAAATGTGTAACGATTTTGTAAAACCAGCAGCCTTCAATGGAAACTCTTATTGACTTTACGGGCACCGGCTAAACCCTCCCGGTCTGTTTAGGAGAAACCCAAGCTTATCCTAAAGCAGATTAAGGAAAACGGAAAATAAGTAAGTCTATTTTTTAAATGGCCATAAATTCCCAGGCGCTGTGGTAAGCGTTTCGCTGTTCAGCATATTGAATGAAATCATCATAAAAAGCATGTCGGGAAAGCGTTGCACTGTCGCCAATCACCACAAGTTTTTTCTTTGCCCGTGTCATGGCTACATTCATACGCCTGATATCGGCTAAAAAGCCAATCTGCCCCTCCTGATTGCTCCGGGTTAAGCTGATATAAACAACATCTCGTTCCTGGCCTTGAAAACTGTCAATGGTGTTAACCGTAATCTTTGAAGTGTAATCATTCAATTCGGGAGACTGCAATAGCAAATCTTTCAATACCTGGATCTGTTGTTTGTAAGGTGATATGATGGCTATGGTAGGGAAAGTATTTATCGTATAGTTTGTTTTTAAATTGTTAATGGTAGCAGTAAGGTGTTTTATTAGAAAGACGCCCTCATCTGGATTAGTGGTGCTTGTACCTTCAGCTTTTTCTTCAAAACCGCAGCCAGCAGTATCCAGAAATAATAAAGGCTTATCATCGGCAAACAACAAGTGTTGAGCTACCGTGGCATGTGCCTTCAGTTTATTTTGATAAAACACGGTGGAAGCGTATTGCATAATGTCCTCATGCATGCGGTATTGCTCTTCTAAAAGCACTACAGACTGGGGATGTAATTCTACACACTTTTCAAACAAGGTGCGGCTGAGTCCTCCTTTAGCAGCGTCATTTGACTTAATTGTAGGTGCTAGCTGGCAATGGTCGCCTGCGAAAATAACCTTTTCTGCTTTGAGTATCGGGATCCAGTTGGCCGGTTCCAGCGCCTGGCCAGCTTCATCGACCACTACAGTAGCATACTTCCGCTGCCTAACGGTATAGTGGTTTGCACCCACCAACGTTGCAGCAATAACTTGTGCAGCATCCAACACCTGGTCGGTAATGTATTGCTCCGTTTTATCCACTTCCTTCATCATTTTATAGGCTTCGTCAAACAGTGCTTTCCGCTGTTCCTTCTCTGCCTTGCCGAAATTGCGCTTATACTTATGAGCCATGTTTTTATACTCAGCAGCGCGCTTTTTAAGGACCTTGATATCTTTCATCATGGGATGCCCAGATATATGATGGTCTAGGGTTAAGGACATCAGCTCTGCTGACACCCTAGCGGGGTTACCTACCCTAATTACCTTTAAACCTTGTGCAGCAAGCTTTTCACTTAATAAGTCTACCGCCGTATTACTTGGTGCCACCACCAATACCTGTTGATGATTTTGTTGAATCAGGGCTTTAATAGCTTGAACCAGGGTGGTTGTTTTACCGGTACCCGGCGGCCCGTGCACAATAGCCAATTCCTGAGCGGAGAGGATATTATAAACCGCTTGTTGCTGCGATGGATTTAAGGAATCGATGATAGGCAAGTAAGCCGGGGTTTGAAAGCCCGGACTGCGCTCACCTGTCAATATTTTTATCAGCGAAGCTGAGTTATAATGCTCATCAGGTGCTGCAGCCATTTTGATGGCTTTTTTCATTTCATCATAACTGTTGTTATCAAACAACAAGTCGATTCCCAACTTTCCGTCGCTAGCCCAGTCGGGTAGTTCATCCGTTTTTAAAGTTAATTTCAGCTTGTTACCGCCTACATAGGAAATTATACCTTCTAGCCGGTCTTTATACGGATCGTGATTAGAAAATAGCGCAGCTGGCATGCCAAAGCGTAATTGGTGACTTAAATCATGATGTGTAGTTCTTTCGAATTCTACACTCAGGTAATCACCGCGACTCATTTCTGATCCCCTGATGGCCACTGGATACCAGGATAGACCATAACCCCGGCGATCGGCTACAGATGATGATGAGGTTAATTTTTGATAAGTACGAAGGTCCTCCTCCTGCTCCATTTGCAGCAGCTGGAGTAAACGGCTAAAATATTCCATGGGTTATAAGACCAGACTGTGGTGTAATTTTTCCAGGGTGTGGTCGGCATCTTCACAAAAGCCCGGATGTACTTTGGAAGGCTGAATCACCGTACTTCGGGTGGCCGTTAACCACCTGAACCTGGAAGGAAGATCCAGTTGCCCGATAGCTCCGGCATCTTTGTTGCCGGCACAAATGCTACTCATGGCCTGTAAATGAAGATCAAGTTCTTCTAAATCAAGTTGAGGGGCTACAGCATGTAGCTTTGTTGCATGAAGCGTATAGTTTAATTTTAAAAACTTCTTTTTTGCACAATACATGATGACCCCAACATTGAGAAATTCTTCGCGTTCAACCCTTGGAACAACCCGAATCAGCGCATATTCATATAAGTACTGTTCTGGCATGTTGCGCTTCTTTAACAAAAGTGGATGAATGGGCAATTCGGGTATTCAAAAAATAAAGGTAAGCCTGGCGGTGTTCTTCAGGCGTCTGGAAAGTAGATTCATCACCTAACCAGGCATCTGGAATTAAAGCCACAACAGATGCAATAAATTCAGGGCTAAGTATTTCGCAAAACGCTTCATCTACCGTATCCAGTGCTGAGGCCTGAGGTAACAACACATGGTCTTTGACTAAGAAAAAAGGTTTTGTGGCTTGTTCCTGCCAGTTGTTCCAGGAATGGTGGAAGTACAGGGATGCCCCATGGTCAATAAGCCAGAGCTCTTTATGCCACATCAGCATGTTGGTGTTTCTGGCTGTGCGGTCCATATTGGTGAGCAGACAGTCGAGCCATACAATTTGTGAGGCCAATTGTGGATCTATGGTATCAACAGTGGCGTCAAAAGTAATGGCGCCACTGAGGTAATGTAAGGCTAAGTTTAGTCCTACGCTAAACTTAAGCAAGTCTTGTATTTCTTCGTCGGCCTCGGTACGGCCAAAAGCTTCATCGAGATTTGCAAATACCAGTTCCGGTACACGCAGTCCAAGTGCTCTTGCAATCTCGCCTCCGATTAATTCGGCAATTAAGGCACGTGGCCCTTGTCCGGCACCCCGGAATTTTAATACATATAAAAACTCATCGTCGGCAGCAGCCAGTGCAGGCATGGACCCTCCTTCTCGTAAAGGGGTTACATACCTGATCACGTTTACTGTACGCAGATGAGGTGGATGGTTGATCATAGTTATTTTGCTTCTGTAATACGTTTGCCAGTGGCATCGAACATGTTTAATAAGTTCCCTACCACATTAACATCATCTTTTTTATCTAGAAAAAGAGAAAGGTCATGGCCTTCGGCAAAGAAATAAGCGGTAATGGTTTGATCTTTTTCTTCCACTTTTGTCACTTTGGAGATCTCTGCATTTGTAGCTGCATCATTTACAGTTCCCGATAACAAGCCGTCTTTTCTTTCTAAAGAAAGTATAAACTTAACATCGCCGTTTGGCGTGCCGGCCACAAAGATATCCCATTTTCCAATAAAGTAGTC
The DNA here is from genome assembly GCF_015752175.1 of Pedobacter sp. CAN_A7. Classification (NCBI taxonomy): domain Bacteria; kingdom Pseudomonadati; phylum Bacteroidota; class Sphingobacteriia; order Sphingobacteriales; family Sphingobacteriaceae; genus Pedobacter; species Pedobacter sp. CAN_A7. The sequence continues at coordinate 538,998 of NZ_JADOUW010000001.1, forward strand.
TGTTTTGTCCTGTCCTTTCACATTTACAGACAACAGCACGAGTAAAACTAAACCTGTAAGAAGTATTTGTAATTTTTTCATAATTAGTGTTTTTAAGTTTAAAACCAATTTATTAATATAATTGATGATATCAAACTAATTGATAAGCGATCTGTGCGAGCCAGATCAGACTTTTAACATCGGTTTCACTGGCTATTGTTCGCTGGTGAATATCAATTAGTACAGGTTGTTTCGGATAGCTTGCATAGTACAACATTAAATCTATTTCTCCGTGAGCTGGATACAGGTAATTGCCCAGTGGTCGTTGTGTAAGAATGGTAGAACTTCCTTTGTGACTTTTTGAATAAATATGTCCGCCGTAGGCGAGTAAAATCTCATGACCTATTTCATGTGCAGCGATTAGTTTATAGTCTGCATTGGCCTGCGCTTCTTTTTTTGTGTACCACTTTTTGGCATGCCTTAGATTACCTGTATTATAAAATAAGATTCTGGAAAGTTCCCAATTTCGCGACCTCCGTAACCGGGCGTTGGATTGATAAACTATTTTCGGTGTTTTTATGGCATACACAGGCGTGTTAATGGCTTCGACGAAAACTTCATAGGCATTACCATCCGCTAAGACAATATTTTTGCCTACCGGGTGACCTTGGTTCCGACTCCAATAATATTGTAACCCATCCTGTGCAAGTAGCAACAATTCTTCAAAGCTTTTGGTACGTCCGTCATCTGTGGGCAGGTCTTGATGATGAACCGCAGCAGCACCGCCATCTTTAAAATTAGTCCTCAAGGTTATGTTTATGCGCTTTTGAGATCGTGATATCAGTAGGTCCAACCAGGATACCACCTGATAACGTGTAGTCAAAAAAACAGAATGCGTTTTGCTGCCCTGAGGTCCAGATACAATTAAACTGGCTTTTAAGGGTTTATGGTTAAAACACCGGCTGTCGAAAGTATCAGCTAAATCAAACCCATCCCATAAAAGACGGTAATGACCAGGTTGCAGGTAGGCCTGTGCTATTGTTGATTGGTAATACAGTTGACCAGTAACGTTTCTCACCTCAAAAATAAGTGTTGTCGCAGCCTGCTGTATGATGGAATAATTAAAGTGAAAATATGGATCTGAAGGTTGATTCTTAACATTTGGGATGCCTAGTGGAACCATGACTCCTTGTTTGCGATGGAGGGAAAACTGAAGATCGACTGTTGCATGCTGACCGGAGGTAGAAACCGTTTGTGCAGAAGGTGAAGAAAGTACTTCGATTTTGGTAGACATTGACTTGCTTTTAATGTAGCTTTTAACCTGCGTTGGCCTTTTGAATTAATTTATGGACGGCTGTAGTGGTAGTAAGCTCATGGTTATTCTCATCGGCTGATGCTGCCTGGTTTAAAAACTCATTGATGTATTGCATGGTGGAGGAAACAGGTATTTTTGCGGTGGCATGAAATACCTTGGCGCCGGTGACTTCGATGATATCCCTGACGTTGTGTTCCCTGATTCCTGAACCAGGCATAATTTCAATACGTCCGGCTGCCTGGTCTAGGAGTTCTCTAATAACTAGAGCACCCTCCAGTGCCGTGGGTTTGCCCCCTGAGGTAAGAATCCGATCACAGCCCAGGGCTATGATGTCTTCAAGGGCGCTTTTTAAATCATTTGTACGGTCAAAAGCACGATGGAATGTTACTTTCATGGGTCGTGCAAGCGCAATAAGGCTAGCACACCGGGTTTTATCTACACGCCCATCAGCTAGTAACATACCAATCACTACGCCATCACAACCTAAATCTTTGCAACATTGAACATCCGCTTTCATAAGCTCAAACTCCAAGGCTGAGTATAAAAAATCGCCCCCGCGAGGACGAATAATCGGATATACCTGCATGTTTAATTGTGCTGTTGCTAACTTGATCTGGGCGTAACTGGGTGTGGTACCACCCTCTCCAAGGTTATCACACAATTCAACCCTGATGGCTCCTCCCTCTTGAGCGGCTAAAGCCGAAGTCAGGCCATTTGCACAGACTTCCATTTGTATTTGCTCCATGGTAAGTTTATCGGTTTTTAAATACTATTTAATAATAACTTTTCCCTGGAATAGTGAGGTCATTTTGCTTAGCATGACAAACGGCAAAAGTAAATCCCTTTTGGATGGCATAAGCGCCATATTCCCCTTTTTTATTGATGGCAAGGAAGCCTACCTGGATTTCTTTTGCAATGGCTGGTTTCTTTCTAATGATCCGCATTACAGCTTCTTTACAAGCGTCTTCAGGACTTAAGCCCTGACGCATGAGTTCTACCACAAGAAAGCTACCTACATTGCGAATTACCTCTTCGCCAACGCCAGTAGAAGTAGCACCGCCAATTTCATTGTCTATGTAAAGTCCGGCACCAATAATGGGACTGTCACCCACCCGCCCATGTAGTTTGTAAGCCATACCACTGGTGGTACAAGCGCCGGATATGTTACCAGCTTTATCGATAGCTAACATGCCAATGGTGTCGTGATTATATTGGTTTCCAGGCAACTTAGTTGGCGCCACCTTATCATAAAGCTTGTTTTCGATATTCATGGTGGGCTCGTATTTAGCGGTTTTCAACCATTCTTTCCAGGCTTTTTCGCTTTCCTTAGTGAGCAAATTCTCTTTCTTGAATCCATTTTCTAAGGCAAATTGCAAGGCACCATCGCCTACCAGCATAACATGTGGTGTTTTTTCCATCACCTGGCGGGCTACAGATATGGGGTGTTTAATAAACTCTAAGCCGGCTACGGAGCCGCAATTGCCATGTTCATCCATAATGCAGGCATCGAGTGTTACCCTGCCATCACGGTCGGGCAAACCGCCGTAACCTACGGTCTGGTTGGTGGGATCAGCTTCAGGTACCCAAACGCCTTGTTCAACGGCATCAAGCGAGCGCCCACCTGCCTGCAGCACTTTCCAGGCTGCCTGGTTAGCAGCGACACCAAAATCCCATGTGGAAATAACGATGGGTGTGATCATGGAGGGGGAACTGGAAGGAATCATGGCACCTGCACTTTTATGATCAAGGGCAAGTAAGGTTGCGGAAATAGTGGCGGAGGTAAGGAATTTTCTTCTGTTTAGGGTCATTAGGTTTTAAGCTTTAAAATACAAATATAGTAAAGCAGCCAATGCTGACCCAATAATTGGTCCGATAACAGGAATCCAGGCATAACGCCAGTTGCCACTCCCTTTGTCTGGGATAGGTAAAAGCGCATGCATTAGGCGTGGCCCAAGATCACGCGCGGGATTAATGGCATAACCTGTGGTCCCTCCTAACGAAAGTCCAATAGCCCAAACTAAAAAAGCAACAGGTATTGCCCCCAGTGAGCCCAGGCCAACAGGTGTTTTTTCTGTCCCCATTTCTGCATTAGTGAAATGAAATATCACAAAAATGAGTACAAACGTACCAACGATTTCACTAAATAAGTTGGAGCTGGTGTTACGGATAGCCGGGCTGGTGCAAAAAACAGCAGCTTTTAAATTGGGATCCTTGGTTTGCAAAAAATGATCCTTATAGACCAGCCAGACCAAGAGTGCACCGAGCATAGCGCCAATAAATTGGGCAAGAATAAAGGAAGGAACCAGGGCCCAGCTAAAATTGCCGGCAATGGCAAGGGCAATGGTTACGGCGGGGTTTAAATGAGCGCCACTAAAAGGGCTTGCTACCACAACACCTACAAATACCCCAAGTGCCCAACCCGTGGTAATGACCATCCATCCGCTGTTGTTACCTTTGGTTTGGTGCAGCAACACATTGGCTACTACGCCGTTGCCCATCAAAATAACAAACATGGTTCCTATAATTTCAGCAATAAATCCATTCATCATATAAAGGTTATAGTTTATTTTTCTGTTGATATGGCCCAGGTTTTGACCGCACTTACCGCTTTATTCCAGTTATTTATCATTCCCGGAAGGTGTTCATCATGCCGGGGTTCAAACTGTTTGTTGACCTTCCATTGCGATTGAATTTCATCAATACTACTCCAGTAACCCGTTGCCAGTCCAGCGAGGTAAGCTGCGCCAATAGCCGTCACTTCGGTTACGTCTGGCCGCACCACATCAACGCCCAATACATCAGCCTGAAACTGCATCAGGAGGTCATTAGCCGTAGCTCCGCCATCTACACGGAGTTCTTTAATGCTCACTCCAGCATCGGCTTCCATCGCCTGAAGCACTTCCATGGTTTGATAAGCAATACTTTCTAAGGCGGCACGACAGATATGTCCGCTATTTGAACCCCGTGACAAGCCAAAAATAGTGCCTCTGGCATAGGGGTTCCAATGAGGTGCACCCAAACCAGCAAAAGCAGGAACCAGGTAAACTCCCCCATTATCAGAGACCTGTGCAGCCAATGTTTCCACTTCACTTGAGGTGGAGATGATTTTAAGTTCGTCACGGAGCCACTGCACCACCGCACCGGCAATAAAAATGCTGCCTTCCAGTGCATACTGGACTTTCCCATTAATTTGCCAGGCAATAGTGGTTACCAGGTTATTTTTTGACAGAATAGGCGTTTCGCCGATATTCATGAGCATAAAACACCCAGTGCCATAGGTATTTTTCACCATGCCGGGTATTGTACACATTTGGCCGAATAAAGCGGCTTGCTGATCGCCAGCAATCCCTGCAATAGGTATTTTTTGTGCAAATAAACTTCCTGAAGTTTCTCCATAAACCTCACTACTTGACTTCACTACGGGCAACATTTTTTCTGGAATACCAAACAGTTTCAATAAATCAGGATCCCAGCTTAGGGTATGAATATTATACAACATAGTTCTGGAAGCATTGGTTACGTCAGTAACATGGACCAGGCCATCGGTTAATTTCCAGATTAGCCAGGTGTCAATGGTACCAAACAAGAGTTGGCCCGCTTCAGCTTTTTCTTTCGCACCCGGCACCTGTTCCAGTATCCATTTAATTTTAGTTGCTGAGAAATAGGCATCGATGATCAATCCGGTTTTACGCTGTATTTCGGAGCTCAGGCCCTGTTGGATCAGCTCATCGCAATAGGCCGCCGTTCGGCGATCTTGCCAAACAATGGCATGATACACGGGTTCGCCCGTAGCCTTATCCCATACCACCGTGGTTTCTCTTTGATTGGTAATACCAATAGCCGCTAAATTGGCCGATTTAAGGTTTGCCTTTAATACGGCTTCAGTGGCTACCGCAATTTGTGTGGACCAGATTTCGCGCGCGTCATGTTCTACCCAACCAGACTCTGGATAGATTTGTTTGAATTCTCTTTGGGCGGTTGAAACAATAACGCCTTGTTTATTGAAAATGATTGCTCTGGAACTGGTTGTACCTTGGTCAAAGGACATGATGTACTTCTCCATATGATATTTGGTTTAGATTGTAGCCTTATTTACTGTTGCAGGAAATAAGATGATTAAAAGTAAAGGATTTTTTTTAATTGGGAGGTGATAATATTTTAACGAAAATTGGACTGAGAAACCAGAGTGAGAAAAAAATACAGGTTGTGAATACCAAAAACATTTATTACGGCATGGTGTTTTTTTTTATATCGAACACCTTTAAAATGAACATTATGGCTAATCATAAAAAATATGCATTAATCACTGGAGCCTCCAGTGGAATAGGGTTTGAGCTGGCAAAGTTATTTGCCCAAGACCACTACAACCTCATCATCATTGGGCGAGATAAGGAAAAATTAAATAAATGTGCAAATGAGTTAGGCACCTATGGTGTGGAAGTTATTTCCCTAGTTAAAGATTTGTTTAAACGGGAAGATACACTTTCCATTTATCAGGCTGTTAAAAGTCATGGCATTGAGGTAGAGGTATTGGTAAATGACGCAGGTCAGGGCTTATATGGGGAATTTAAGGACACCGACCTGAGTAAAGAACTTGACATGATAGAACTTAATATCTCTGCGGTCGTTATTCTAACGAAAGATTTTTTGAAAGATATGGTCAACCGAAATTCGGGCATGATACTGAATCTCGCCTCTATTGCAAGTAAAGTACCAGGGCCCTGGCAGTCGGTTTACCATGGAACAAAAGCTTTCATACTTTCCTTTTCTGAAGCCTTAACCGAAGAGGTAAAAGAAACTAATATTACGGTAACCGCACTATTGCCTGGAGTTACTGAAACTGATTTCTTTAATAAAGCAGATATGAACAGCAGTAAGGTTGTAAAGGAGCAGGACAAGGCGGATCCAGCAAAGGTGGCTAAGGATGGTTACACTGCGCTTTTAGCAGGAAAGGATAAGGTGGTATCAGGCTTGAAAAACAAACTTCAGGTAGGCATGACGAACCTGTTGACTGACCAGGCAGCAGCACACCTGATGAATGAACAACAAAAACCAGTGGATAAGCCATAAAAAAACCCGACCTGCTTAATTATTATAAGCAGGTCGGGTTAGTTAATACGGTTAAATTAATTAGGTCTGGAAAATTGCTCCTGATACATCTTTAAATTGTTCTTTAATATTCCTCTGGCTGCATGTATTCTGGTTTTTACCGTGCCTATAGGAATATTGAGTTCCTGGGCTATTTCGTGATACTTGTACCCTTCGAAATATTTGATAAATGGGATATAATATTCTGGCTGTAATTTATCTAAAGCCTTATGAATATCATCCATCATACACTTATTTTCGCCTTTGTTATTCGAGGCACTGAACTTTAGCTGATCTGATGTAATCTCATCCGTAACACTCACTAGCGAATTAATTTTTGTTTTACGGCGATAGCTATTAATAAAAGTGTTTTTAAGAATAGTGTACAACCAGCCTTTTAAATTTGTGCCGTCTTTAAATTTAGTAGCGTAATGTATAGCCTTTAACAAAGTATCTTGTACTAGGTCATCAGCATCATCAGCATCTTTGGTAAATGAAAAGGCAAAAGAACGTAAGGAGTCCTTATATAAGTACAATTCTTGGTTAAAATCTGTCGTTTTATTTTCCATAGCACTGTTTAATTTAGGTAACTATAATTGAACAATTCTTATACCAAGAATGTCATAATTTCAGAATTAACACGTTACAGGTATTTACCTTTGTTACCGTATTTACACCTATTACACAAGCTATTACACTCATTTTACATGAAATTATCCACTTCTCTATAGGCCTGTATCAAGCGTTTCTCGCCCGCAGCACCAGCAATGGAGTTTCCGTGTTCCATTCCCATAACTCCTTTATAACCTTTTTGATGCAGGTGTTTAAATACATTTTTATAATTGATCTCCCCAGTGGTGGGCTCTTTTCTTCCCGGGTTATCGCCAATCTGAACATAGGCAATTTCATCCCAACAACGGTCAATGTTTACCAGCAAATGTCCTTCTGTTTTTTGCATATGATAAATATCATACAGGATTTTACAAGACGGACTGTTTACAGCTTTACAAACGTTATATGTTTCATGCGTTTGCTGCAAAAACAATTCTGGAGTATCACTTAGCGTTTCCAGCACCATGATCAGTCCGTGTGGCTCAAATATTTCTGCACCTGCACGCATAGCATCAACCACATTGGCCATTTGTATACCGTACGGAAGTTTGCGTTCATAGAAACCGGGTACGACAGTTAACCATTTAGCATTACACCGTTTTGCAGCTTCTACAGAACGTTTACAGGTGTCCACAAATTTATCCTTAAATTCTTTTTTCCCTGTAGTAAGCGATGTTTTCCAATTATCACCACCATCAACAACAAATACGCCCATCCGCATATTCAATTTCTCCAGCAACTTGCCAATTTGCTCTTGCTGTGCCACAGGACGATTTAAGTAACCATTATCCTCAATAGACCTGAATCCCTGGTCGTACATGAACTGTATCTGGTCAGTGAAACTTTTACCCGCGTGATTAGCAAACATTCCCTCATGGGGAGCATAATCCATGTTGAAGGTTTTTCCATTTTGTGCTGCATATGGACTTTCTGTTGTAGCTGCTGTAGCACCCATCGCTGATCCGGTGAGTACAGCGCCTCCTGCAAGCAGCGTATTTTTTAAAAATTCTGTTCTGTTCATGATTTTAAGTTTTGTGGTTCCTTTTTAATTTAATGATCAATTTTTTAAAACCCCGACTTAATGTATCGGCCACTTGCCCATCCTTTTGGTGATAAATGAAATATGCCTCCAGGCCGGCTTTATGCTCTATAAATTGAAGTGCTTCATTGACATCCATGGCCATTAAGGCATTATCATAACCGTCGGCAGTGATTGCGTCTTTAGCAAAAACAGTCACACTGATCATTTGGTTATCCAATGGATAACCTGTTTTAGGATTGATAAGGTGGGTGATTTTTTTAGCTCCCTTTTGAAGGAATTTACGATAGTTACCTGAGGTAGTTATTGCACCTTCAGAAATACTCGCAATGTGCCTGATTTGGGGTGTTCCGTCTTCAACTAATGCAGGCCCCTCTATTCCTATTCTTCTGGATGAGCCATCAGGTTTTAGGCCTTTAATGCGAAGCTCTCCGCCAATTTCCACCACAAAGGAGGTTATTCCCTTGCTGATCAGGTAATCAGCCACTACATCAACGCTATAGCCTTGTGCAATTCCATTAAGGTCAACTTTCACCCCCGGATGCTTTTTCTCGAGGAAGTTGTTGTTTTTGAGGATTAATTTATCCATGCCGACTACCTTTAACAGGGTTTTAATTTCCTTTTTTTCTGGAAAGCGTTGCACAGGCTGCGCACCAAATCCCCAGGCATGTACTAAAGGGGCAACAGTTACATCGAATTTACCAGTGGTATTTCTGTAAATTTCAAATGACTTCCGCATTACTGTGGCAAACTGATCGTCTACATGACAGCCCTTTTCAGATGCATTAAATTGATTGATTAAGGAGTAGGGTTTGTATAAAGACATCGACGAATCTATTTTTAACAATAGGCTATCAATAGCGCTTTTGCTAATCAAGGCATGAGATGCGTAGTATTTGACGGTGTAATCTGTTCCCTGGGCATAACCCTGTATCACATACTGTTGTTGACCTGTATACTGATGATAGAAACAGGTCAACAACGACATGATACAAAGTAATGATTTAAACATTAAACCCAGGCTTTGTGTCTACCAGGCGTAGCCACGGCATAAAGGCCATTCTCATCTGGCATTACTTTCGGGTTTGCAGTCCAACTTAACTCGGCTGGCATTAAACTATTTTCTGCTTTTAATGCATCATCCCATTTAATAATCTGTCCGGAATAGGTTGCATATCTACCAATGATGGCAGTAAAACAACTCTTAGCACCTCTTTCCGCATCAGCAAACTTAAACTCACCTTTAGAAATGGCATCAAATAATTCATCATGTTCGGTTTGGTATGGATTAGCATTACCTTTTGTAGGGTGGTTGAATATTTCTTTTCCGTTATGGTCCCAAAGCACCGCGTTATTGCCTGCCGATAGGTAAGTCTTTCCTTTTGTACCCTGGAAAGTTTCATCTACCCGGTTTTGTGTCCCTTCAAAGTGGCGGCATTGGCTATAAATTACCGCTCCATCTGCGTAGGTTAATTCCACTGCATGGTTGTCATAGATTTCTCCATAGTCTTTTCCTGTTCTCCAGGCGCGACTACCTGTTCCCTGAACTGAAACCGGATAAGACCCTTTAACCCAGTTAGCTATATCAATATTATGAACATGTTGTTCAACAATATGATCACCGCACAACCAGTTAAAATAATACCAGTTTCTCATTTGGTATTCCATTTCAGTTTGGTTAGGCTGACGTTTTTTCACCCATACACCACCACTATTCCAATACACTTGTCCGCCTACAACATCGCCAATCGCGCCATCCTGGATCCGCTTCAGGGCTTCTCTATAGTTCGTTTGGTAGCGACGCTGCAAACCTACCACAACGTTTAATTTTTTCTGTTTAGCAATTTCTGCCGTAGCCAATACCTGACGGATGCCCGGGGCGTCTACCGCTACAGGTTTTTCCATAAAAACATGTTTACCTTGTTTTACGGCTTCTGCGAAATGCATCGGTCTAAAACCCGGAGGAGTTACCAGTAGAACTACATCGGCTAATGCAATGGCCTTTTCATAAGCATCAAAACCCACAAAACGACGTTCCTTAGGTACATCTACTTTATCCTTGAATTTATCAGCTAGCACTTTATAACTGTTATCCATTCTGTCCTGAAAGGCATCAGCCATGGCAACCAGTTTAATATTTTGTTTTGTACTTAAAGCTTGAAATGCTGCTCCCGTACCCCTGTCTCCACATCCAATCAATGCAATTTTTATGGTGTCATCAGTGGAGGAATGCCCACCGGCGAATGCGAACTGATTTAATAATACGCCTCCGGCAAGCATAGCGGAAGTTTTTAAAAATTCCCGGCGTTTGCCGCTTAATTCTTCATTTTTCATCTGTTTTGGTTTATATAGGTTAATAATGGTGAGTCTTTAATAATCGGCAATAACAGCCTTGTTGTAATAGGCATCAATTTCTTCTTTCGAAGGCGGTGTTACCGGTCGCACTAAACGCATTCCAATAAAGGGTGCTTCTGGAAACCACCAATTGCTTTTAGGAATTTGAGGGTCTATTTGTTTCCATAATGGATCTGATGCTAAACGTGCAGCAGAACGTAAATCACTTGCGGGATCATCATAAGAACCGCCACGGATCACATGTGAATAGAGCTGATCAGGCACCACTATAGGGTCACTTACTTTACTGTTTGTTTTTGAATAAGCATCATTTGCATACTGATCAAATGTCCACTCGGCTACATTACCGTGTAAATCAAATATGCCCCATTTATTTGGCTTTTTCTTGCCAACCTCATGTGTTTTACCACCGCTGTTATCCTTGTACCAGGCGTAATCAGCTAATTGAGCTACATCATCTCCATAAGTATATTCATGTGTACTCCCTGCCCTGCTGGCATATTCCCATTCAGCCTCTGTAGGCAGGCGATAAAATACGCCAGTCCTCGCATATAACCACTTACAAAACTGTATAGCATTGTAATGCGTCATCGCTAAGGCAGGATGATTTTCTTTCCCCATACCAAAAGTCATGTCCAGATAGGGTTTTGTTGGGCGGGTTACAGCATCAACTTCCGCAGGGATGGGCCCGGTACTGTTTAAAGTTTCGTAATCCTTATACAAAAAGGGTTCGTAAATATCCCAGGTTACTTCAAAAGTACTCATCCAAAATGGTAAAATCTTGACTTCCCGAAGCGGTTGTTCATCTGGTTTCCCTTTTTTGCTTCCCATTACAAACTGTCCGGAGGGAACCGGATGCATGCTAAATTTTAAGGAAGTACCGTTAATTTGTTGCAAATAAGGCTTTCCTTTCTCCTGAGCCGGAGAAAGGAAAGCACTAATGAGGATCGGAAAGGTTAAAAATATTCTTTTAACGTTCATGTTTGAGTTAATATAGTTACACTACTAAGTAACTGCAAATAAGTATTAATATCCAGGATTTTGTGTCAAATCTTTGTTTCGATTGATTTCGTCGCGACTAAAAGGTCTGAAATAGATCTTATCTTCCCATTTACGATTCTCTTGTGCAGTTTCTACTGTTGGAGTATAGGTATAGGTATATACTGCCGGATCGTAACGGTAAGGAGCGGTCTTGGTTTGTCCTGCTTTAAATTTACCAGATACCTTGATATAGGTTGTTTTACGGCCTAAAACTTCAGGAGCAATCATCCAACGACGCGTATCATGGTAACGCTGTTCTTCATATACCATTTCAATACGGCGTTCCTGACGGTAAGCATTCCTTAATTCTGTTTGAGAACTTACCGTAAGTGCAGGCATACCAGCACGGAAACGGATGCGGTTTAACCAAAGTAATGCCTGATCCAATTCATTCAGTTCGATACTTGCCTCTATATAGTTAAACGCAGCTTCGGTATACCTGAAGAAAGGCCATGGAACAAATTGAGGCTGGTTAGCATCTGCAATATTTGGATCTGAATCAATAAATTTGTGCATGTAATAGCCGGTCCAGCTACCATTCCAGTTTTCAATAGAGCTTCCTCGGGTATCTAAGCCTTTAAAGTTAATCAATTTACCATCTTCAATCAGGTCGTAATCACCAGTTTGAATTTGGTTTGCCGGATCAACATTACCTGATACGATGTTGCGTGGTTTCCAATCCGCTCCATCATACAAAATGGTGGCATAAAAACGCGGATCACGATTTTGGTACGGTGCAGCTTTATGTGTAGGATTGGTCCAGCTGAATTTAGTGCCGTCAACCATTTCATAATCGTCAACCAATAAACCTACAGGTGTATTTCCAGCCCAGTTATGGTAACCATTGGGGCCGTTAGCACGGCCTAAACGCATATCACTGCGGTCAATAAAATACCTAGCCAGGATTAATTCAGAAGCAGCGGAGGCATCAATGCCTGGGGCTTTACTACCACCCCCCATAGCCATGCTTTTGTAATTCATTTCACCTTCTTCTGCACTAACTGGAGCAGAAAGTGTCATTTTATAACCTGTACCAGCATCTAGAACCGCTTTAGCAGCTTGCTGGGCAGCTCTCCATCTGGCCGTTCGATCACCTGTTAAATAACCCAAAAACTCAGGATTAGCATAGCTGGAAATAACTGTCGACTTAACTTTAGCTGTTGGGATATCATGCAAATCACTTGCAGCATATAACAATACGCGAGATTTTAATGCATTAGCTGCAATTGCAGAAGTTCGTCCTTTTGGTAGCGCTTTCCCGTTTAGCAAGGTAGCAGCGGCATCACAATCTGCCACAATAAGGTTTACACACTCTTCATAAGTAGCACGCTTCACTGCGAAATCGTCATTTAAAGCATAGCTCTTTTGTATAAGTGGTACACTTGCATAAAAACGAACCAATTGCTGGTAAAAATAGGCACGCAAAAAGTGGGCTTCGCCCAAAAGTTGATCTTTAATGTTCTGATCCGCAATTCCATTTTCGCCACCTTCAGACAAACGCTCAATAGTGATGTTACAGGCACGGATTCTGTTATACATTGCGTTATAACCCCAGGTATCATTAACCCAACCCAACGTTGTTGCATTAATAATACTGGCATTAACCAGGTCAATCCCACGATTCGGGTGCGTAAACATAGATTCATCGGATACAGAAGAAAGCATTTCCTCTGAAAACCCGCCAACACCTAATCCATTATATAATTCGGTAACGAAAGCCTGTGCCAGAGCCGCATCATTCCAGACCAATTCAGCCGAAATCTGATTAGGAGGTGTTACTGACAGAAAATCCTTTTTACATCCGGCAGAAAGCGTGACGATAAAAATGAAAATAAATATAGTGGTGCTTTTAATAATCGGTTTCATATGATGATTTTTTCTAATTCTATACATAACTAAAAAGTTGCCTTGATACCTGAGTTAATTACTCTTGCCTGAGGATAATATTGTGCACTGGAGTTAGTAGACTCAGGATCCCAAATTTTTATTTTATCAAGCGTAAACAAGTTTAAAGCGTTAACATATACCCTTAAAGAACTCAATCCGATTTTCTTACCTAAACCTTCAGCAAGCGTATATCCAAGTTCTACATTTTTCAACCTGATGTAGTTATTGCTTCTGATCCAGTAAGTATTATTTGCCGCATTGTTGGTATCGGTAAAATAGGTTTGTCCACGGTTCGATAATCGAGGGAACTCATTACTCGGATTATCGATTGTCCATCGATTGATGTACGACCATTCCAAAAAATTACCAATATCACCAGATTCTGTAAGTCCGACAATCTGAACACCACCTGTTGCACCTTGAACTAATGCAGAGAAATCGAAGTTTTTATAACCAAGGTTCAAGTTAAAGCCACCGGTAAAAGTTGGTGTACTTGTTTTACCAAGCCTTACTTTATCATCACCATTCAGAATTCCATCCCCATTAATGTCCTTAAACTTCATGTCACCTGGAACAAGTTTTCCAGAAAAAGCACGATAGTCTAAATTGGTGGCATCTATTTCTGCCTGATCTCTGAAAACACCGTCATATTCATACACCAATTGTGATCCAGTTGGCATACCTGTAGAGCGTTGCCATTCTGGTGCACCTGGCGTTTCATCCCAGAAAACAATTTTGTTTTTAGAGTAACCACCGTTAATGCTCACACCATAGTTAAATTCACCAGCACGATCGTTCCAAGAGAACTTGAATTCAAAACCCCGGTTATCAACTTTACCTAAATTCACTGGAGGCAATTTGTCGGTAATACCAGAACTTCCAGGGATGGAGTTTCCTCTGGCAATTAAAATATTGGTACGTTTATTATAAAACCCGTCTAACTCCATGCTTAGTCTGTTATCAAGGAAGGATGCATCCAAACCTATGTTGGCGTTGTTTGCCACTTCCCAGCCAAAATCCAAGTTAGGAACACGATTTTCAAAAACTGTTTGTGTAAGCTGATCGTTGATCACGTAGTTACCAAAACCCATGGTACTTAAGTACTGGTATTCAGCCAATGCATCACCAAAATAAGCTTCTGCGCCCATTTGTCCCCATGACGCCCTCAATTTTAAATTATTCACAAAACTTACGTTATCCTTGAAGAAAGGTTCTTCAGACAGCCTCCAACCCACAGATACGCCAGGAAAGAAACCGAAACGTTTATCTTCCGGGAAAATATAAGAGCCATCTACCCTCCATAAAAATTCAGCAAGATATTTCTCTTTATAGTTGTACCCTACACGACCGAAATAACTTAAGCGGGCTCTGTTAAACAAGTTATTTGGCGTACCGGTTGGATTTCCAACAGTTTGCTCACGGTCGCTACCTGCAAGAAGTTCTTGTAAAGCGGTAGACAGAAAATACCTGCGCGATGCAGTAAAACCATCATTGTTCACTTTCTCTTTGGTCACACCAGCCATCAGGTTAAAACTATGATCCGCTATCTTTTTGTCATAGTTTATCATACCCATTAGGTTGATGGCTAATTGCCCACCTGCGGTTTCAGATAAACTGGCATCCGTACGTTCTGAACGGACAGAGCCTGTTAGCAATGGCGATACACCATCCGCTTCAAAGGTTTTTTTGTCCCAGTAGTAAAGTGTCCAAGGTTTTTGCCAACGTTTCTGACGACCGGAAAATTTATCGATCGAAGCTGTACCAGTTACCGAAAGTCCCTCTACCCAAGGTATTTTAATGTCAATTTTACCAGTAGATTGAAAATAATCCCTTGTATCTCTGTTATACCCAGATAAATCAGTTGAAACCACATAAGGGTTAAAACCATATTCAATATCTGGTCCTGGTAATCCATTTGGCCAAACCTCTATTTCAGTTGGTTTACCACGCATTAACATCCTGAAAATATCACCTGCACCAACTGTTGGAAAGTTACGCACTTCTTCTCTGCCTGTAACCCCTAAAGTAGCTGTAATATATTGGCTAAGTTTAGCTTCCAGGTTGATTCTCATATCATATTGCTGGTAGCCCGTAGCTGATTTTTCATAATAACCGTCCTGATCCAGGTAACCTAGGGAAACCAGGTATTTGATGTTTTCCGCACCACCGGTAATTTGAACATTGTGGCGTTGTTGCGGTGACCATTCCTTTAATGTGGTACCAAACCAGTCCGTGTTAGGGTAACGCAATGGATCGCTACCATCAGCCAGCTTTTGCATCTCGTCCGGACGGTAAGCAGCATTGATGGTATTACCATTATCTGCACGCACATATGATCCAGTTGATTTAAATGCATCCCAGGCAGGTTTCCATTCACTAACAGGTAAATCAGCACCGAAAATATTTAACTCATTTAAAATCTCAGCATATTGAGAAGAGTTTGACATTTTTGGTGTCCTGGTTGGTTGTTGTAAGCCATAGCTAAAATCGTAAGAAAACTGAGGTTTACCTGTTTTACCTTGTTTAGTGGTAATCAGGATAACACCATTCGCTGCCCTGGAACCATAGATCGCTGCAGATGCATCTTTTAACACAGAAACGCTTTCCACATCATTTGGGTTAATCCGCTCTAATCCACCAGCACGGTTAGGTACACCATCAATCACAATCAAGGCGTCATTATTTCCAAGGGAGTTTACCCCACGGATTCTGATGGTTGATCCATCATAACCAGGCTCTCCACTAGCTTGTAACGCCGTTACTCCAGGTAGTCTTCCTGCTAAGGAGTTAGACAAGTTAACTGTTGGCGTTTTAGCCAGTTCCGAACCTTTTACAGCCGTTACTGCACCCGATACCACAGCTTTTTTCTGCGTACCGTAACCTACTACAATAACTTCCGACAATTCCTGACTAGTTTCTAAAAGTTTAACAGGCAGCGTGGTTTGGTTATTTACAGCTACTTCTTGGGTAACAAAACCCATGTAAGAGAAAACAAGGGTTCCATTAGCTGGCACCTGAATGGAAAACCGTCCATTTTGATCTGTTGAAGTAGCTACTTCTGCGCCTTTTAATTTCACACTTACTCCTGGAATCCCGCTGCCTTTCGAATCTACAACCTGCCCTTTAACAATGATGTCTGCTCTTATAGATTTTATGACAACCAGGTCGTCTTCAAGCGCTTCGTACTTTAAGCCTGTCCCGTTTAAGATAAATAGCAATGCATCCGAAATCAGGATGTTATTTTCAACAAGTGTAATGTTTTTGTTTAGGGAGATATCGTTCTCATTATACATCAAGCGTATATCACCTTTCTTCTCTAAAGTCACTAAGGCCTCTTTTAACTTTACATTTTTCATGTCAAGGTTAACCCTTGTCTTTTGAGAAAACGTTTTAGCAGATACTTGGAGGCAAATGAGAAACGATAAAACAAATGTCCAGTTCATCATTAATATTAATCTTTTATTAGAAAAGTGGTTATAGAGAACATCATGGTTTAGTCCTTTTTTTTTCATAAAATTGTTAATTTTCTAGGTTTAAAATCTGTTCGTAGCAAGCAAGCTACGGTGTGGTTCTGAGGGAGCTTCTCTGCTCCTTGATCTAATAGATGATTACTTCATTCGCGAGGAGTTTAAATTTAAAAGGTTTGATTAATTGCATTGCTGTTAAAGCTTCTTTTATATCTTCATTTTTAAGGACACCTGTAAAACGATAGCTTTCAGGAACTGAAGCCTGTATGGTAACTTTTAGTTCATACCAGCGTTCAAGTTTGGGTTTTAAATCTTCAAAAGATTCATCCTTGAACACCAATAAGCTATCTTTCCAGGCTACCTCTTCGATATACTGCATCTCACCAATCCGCATTGGTTGTATCTTTTCAATGGTTAAGGTCAGGTCGGGATGTTTAAGATTTTTTTGAGAATTTGAAAGTTCGGAGGTCTTATTATCTTCTATCGCAAATTTCTCCGAAGGATTCAATAAAATTTTTTGTTTAGGACGTGAATGCACTAATAATTCAATAGCACCACGAATTAAAGTAGCTTCAGACTTCTTATCGACAAGATATGCTCTTACGTTAAAAGAGGTTCCCAATACTTTTACGGAGAATTTTTCAGTACGTACAATAAAGGGATGTGATTGATGATGCGCGACATCAAAAAATGCCTCACCTATTAAATAAACTTTACGTTTCGGTTTATCATTTAGGTCGGCAGGATAAGAAAGTTTACTATTGGCATTCAGCCATACCAGGGTGCCATCAGGCAACGTTACCTTTTTACGTACCCCCTTTCCAGCTACAATATCTATAGTTGTTCCTGGAGTGTTATCATGGTAAAAATAAAGTAAGGAAAGTAAAGTTATTGCCAGCAGGAATACTAAACTTCCAATAAGCTTTTTCTTCCTATTAAATTCGCTGGCATATTTTGAGCGGTGAAGCTGGTAAGCTTTTTCGGCATCCACTGTTTCGCCTTCAATAGCTGTAGACTGTGTCCACACCTGAGCCAAAAACTCTTCATAATAGACCGCATCCGGAAAACGCATCATTAATTCGCGAAGCTCTTCTAACTCGCGATGGCTCGCCTCACCAGCCATTTTACGGGCCAGTAATTCCAAAATCTTGTTTTTATCCATACGGATCCCGAAAGTTTATACTGGTTATATAGGTAAAGACAATAATTACTATGAAACTCCCTAGTGCAGCAAAAAATATTTTTACCTCAGGTTATATTCAACTTGCAAAAGCACCGTCAGCTTTTTTACAGCTGTGACTAAATGTGCATCAACTGTTTTAATCGAGATATTCATAATTGCTGCAGTTTCTTTATAACTACATCCATCTTCTTTGATGAGTTTAAACACCATTTTACATTGCTTGGGTAAGCTGTTAATGGCAAACTGAAGTTTTTCTTTTAATTCTCCGTTTATGAGCGATTGCTCCGGATTTAAATCGCTTAAAACAATATCGAGTTCAAGTTCGTCGATAGCGATCAATTGATGACTTTTATTTTTATTTAAGACATTAAGCGCCTGATTGCGAGCCATCACAAACGCATAAACCTTAATATTCCGAATGGAGAGTAATGCCTTCCGATTTTTCCAGAGGGTAATCATCACATCATTAGCTACTTCTTCTGCCTGTTCTCTTGATTTTAACAAGGAAAAGCTAAATCCGAGCAATGCAGGATATAAATATTTGAAAAGTTCCTTATAAGCTTGCTGACTGTTATACAAAGAAATCTGATTGACAAGATGGCTCAAGTCAGGTGAGTGTATTTGCATAGGTTTACAATTGGTTAATCCAAAATAGAGAATTAATACCGAGTAAACAACTATACCTCCATCAATAAAATTGCATTTGTGTTCCCTTGTTGCACGGCAAGGTCCACAGCTGTCAGTCCACGCTTCTCTTTAATATACAAGTCAGCACCCTGTTTCACCATAATATCCACCAGCTCATCGCGGCCGAAGAGAACGGCAAACATCAAGGCGGTGCCGCCATTGGCATGTTGTAAATTTAAGTCAGCACCATGGGCAATGAGCATTTCGGCAATTTTGGGATAGCCTTTAAAACAAACGCCCATCAGGGCCGTGTTGCCACCTTCATCCTGGATGTTAACATCGGCCTTTGCTGCTAATAAAAGTTGAACAGACTCCGCCTGATCATTGTAACTTGCAATGATCAGGGGAGTAAAACCTTTGGTGTCCTGAGTATTTACGTCGGCCCCATCGGCTATTAAAGTTTGCAGCAAGTCTACATCACCTGTTCTTGCTGCATGAAAAAGTTGATCGTTCGGGTACGCCATTCCTAAGCTGTTTAACTTTGTTACCACAACAATGATGGGTTAATAAGGTCTGCTTTCACGACTTTCCTCTTCTGCCTGCACCACTGCATCATGTGAACCTGTGGTACCCAAAGGACCTTTGTCTTCGTCAGTAACTGTTGAATTGGCTAAACCTTCTTTTACCCTGCGGCCATAATCAGCATCACATTGCATAAACAGCTCAATCATTTTATCCTTAATCACCTGGTTAGCGGTGGCCAGGGTATTGACTAAATTGTTAATCAGTTCATCACGTTCCCAATCCTCAAAGTTCCGATAGGTTTCACCCGCTTGTTGAAAGTTATTTTGTTTCTCAATTTTCTGGCGAACCAATGCCGCATGGTACAAGGGAGTATGGTCTTTCCCTGGGCGTTGCACTTCCTGAGGCCCTCCAAGGTTAGAAGGCTCATAATTTACATGAGGATTGTTCATTTTATCACCGCCCTGGTTATATGCCATTTGCCCATCTCGTTGGTTGGTATGCACTTTAGATTTAGGCGCATTGATTGGCAATTGCAGGTAATTGGTTCCTACGCGGTAGCGTTGTGTATCTGAATAAGAAAATGTTCTTCCCTGCAGCATTTTATCATCCGAAAAATCCAGACCATCAACCAGAACACCTGTACCAAAAGCAGACTGTTCTACTTCCGCAAAATAATTCTCTGGGTTTCTATTTAAGGTCATTTTACCAACTGGAAGCCATGGAAACTGTTCCTTAGGCCATATTTTAGTATCATCCAATGGATCAAAATCAAGTTCAGGATGTTCACCATCCTCTATAATCTGCACATTAAGTTCCCATTCCGGGTAGTTGCCATTTTTAATCGCATCATATAAATCCTGCGTGGCATGGTTAAAGCTCTTGCCCTGTATTTCATTGGCCTGTTCCTGTGTCAGGTTTTTAATACCCTGAAGCGGTTCCCAATGGTACTTCACTAAAACACCAACACCTTCACTATTGACCCATTTATACGTATTCACACCAGAACCCTGCATTTGGCGGTAATTGGCTGGAATACCCCATGGCGAAAATAAAAATGTAATCATATGCATGGCCTCAGGGGTGTTGCTAATGAAGTCAAACTGTCGCTCACCATCCTGTCGGTTGGTTACCGGATCGGGTTTAAAGGCATGAATAAAATCAGGGAATTTAAGGGCATCACGAATAAAAAAGATCTTCAGGTTGTTACCCACTAAATCCCAATTTCCATCATCGGTATACATCTTAACTGCAAAACCTCTGGGGTCACGCAGCGTCTCTGGCGAATGCCCACCATGGATCACGGTAGAAAAGCGCACAAAGCAATCCGTTTGTTTGCCCTTTTCCTGTAAGAAACGGGCGCGTGTATATTTTGATATAGGCTCATCACCTACCTGTCCATAGGCTTCAAAAACGCCATGTGCACCAGCACCCCGGGCATGAACAACACGCTCAGGCACCCGCTCCCTATCGAAATGCGACATCTTTTCCAAAAACTGATAATTCTCGAGTGTTGCAGGTCCCCGACTTCCAACGGTTCTTAAGTTTTGGTTATCGTAAATAGGATGGCCATTCCGGGTGGTTAAATTATCTTGTTCGCTCATAACAAATGATTTAGGTTGATCACTAGGTTAAAGATAACAAAATTACAACACCATAAAAAGTGAAAAATGACAATAAGTTTCTCCACATTACAACCGGCTTTAAATCAATTCCCTGAAACTTTTAAGCAAGCTATAAATCGTTATTCTTGTAGAATGTGGAAAACTCAAGACCACATGGCCGCTACATTACTAATAAATTTGACTACTCTATTTTACACCTTATGGCTACATCATCATCAACTAAAAACAACAAACATACTGGCAAAGGGCTTCCCTTCCAACGCTACTTCACAAAAGAAAATACGCCTGTTTTTGACTTATTTACCTACGAAAAGCGTAGTTCTGTCATTCGGAATCCTGCAGGTGATGCCGTATTTGAAATGAACAATGTCGAAGTACCAGCATCCTGGAGCCAGGTGGCAACAGATATCCTTGCACAGAAGTACTTCAGAAAAGCAGGTGTACCCCTGCCCGATGGCAGTACGGGCGGCGAAAGCAGCATCAAACAAGTGGCACACCGTATGGCGGCCTGTTGGAAACAATGGGGCGAGCAGCACCAGTATTTTGCTTCTGCAAAAGACGCCTCCATTTTCTACGATGAATTAGTATATACCATCGTTGGGCAAATGGCAGCACCTAACTCTCCACAATGGTTCAATACAGGTCTGCATGCCTCTTACCAGATTACCGGCAAACCACAAGGGCATTATTATGTAGACCCACAAACTGAAGAATTAAAAAAATCAACATCAGCCTATGAACGCCCTCAACCACATGCCTGTTTTATCCTGTCGGTAAGCGACGACCTGGTAAACGATGGTGGTATTATGGATCTTTGGGTACGCGAAGCCCGTATCTTCAAATATGGCTCCGGTGTAGGCACCAACTTCTCTGCCATTCGCGGAGAAAATGAAAAACTCTCCGGTGGTGGTTACTCTTCCGGCATCATGTCCTTCCTTAAAATCGGCGATCGTGCTGCCGGAGCCATCAAATCTGGTGGAACTACCCGTCGTGCCGCTAAAATGGTGTGTTTAGACATGGATCATCCCGAGATTGAGAAATTCGTTAATTGGAAAGTAGAAGAAGAGAAAAAAGTAGCCGCGCTTATTGCTGCAGGTTACGATTCCGACTATGAAGGCGAAGCCTACCGCACCGTTTCCGGGCAGAACTCCAATAACTCCGTTCGTATTCCCAATGCCTTTTTCCAGGCAAAAGAAAAAGGAAACAACTGGGATTTAATCGGCCGTGTAAAAGGCAATGTAGTAAAAAGTATTCCCGCAGAAAAACTATGGCAGGATATTGCTTTTGCTGCCTGGGCCTGTGCAGATCCGGGTGTACAATATGATACGACCATCAATGAATGGCACACCTGTCCGGAGGGTGGACGCATCAATGCGTCTAACCCCTGTTCAGAATATATGTTCCTTGATAATACCGCTTGTAACCTGGCGTCCATTAACCTGGCCCATTTCTTTGACCCTAAAACCCTTACGTTTGACGTCAAAGGCTTCGAACATGCCTGCCGCATCTGGACAGTTGTGCTTGAAATTTCTGTTTTAATGGCACAGTTCCCTTCCAAAGAAGTAGCACAGCTTTCCTATGATTACCGTACCCTTGGCCTAGGTTATGCCAACCTGGGTTCCATGCTTATGGTGGCCGGCATCCCATATGATAGTGATAAAGGACGTGCCATAGGAGGTTCCATTACGGCAATTATGACTGGTACGGCTTACGCCACCTCTGCCGAACTTGCCGCAGCACTAGGTACTTTTAAAAGATTCCCAGAAAACAAAGAAAACATGTTGCGGGTAATGCGCAACCACCGTTATGCAGCCTATAATGCCAATGAATATGAAGGATTGGAGATTGCGCCACCCGGACTAGACCCAAAATTCTGTCCAGACTACCTGCTTTCTGCAGCCTGTAACGCCTGGGACAAAGCTGTAGAACTGGGTGAGCAACACGGTTACCGCAACGCACAGACAACGGTCATCGCACCCACAGGCACCATTGGCCTGGTGATGGATTGTGATACCACAGGTATAGAACCTGATTTTGCATTAGTCAAATTTAAGAAACTTTCGGGCGGTGGTTACTTTAAAATCATCAACCAGGGTGTGCCAGCAGCACTGCGTAACCTGGGTTACAGCGAAAGCGAAATTACCACCATTGTTAATTATGCTAAAGGCGCTGCCACCCTACAAGGTGCACCTCACATTAACTTTGATACCCTTGCTAATAAAGGACTTACCCTCGATGAGTTAAACAAAATCGAGAAGTCCCTTGCGGCAGCCTTCGAGATAGGTTTTGTGTTTAACCAATGGACATTAGGCGAGCCTTGCCTGCAAAGACTAGGTTTTACTGTTGCGCAATATAACGCGGCAGACTTTAACCTGCTGCGTGCACTTGGCTTTAACCGCCAGCAAATCGCTGATGCCAATGAGTACATCTGTGGTACCATGACCATCGAAGGTGCGCCATATTTAAAAGAAGAACATTACGCTATATTTGACTGTGCCAATAAATGCGGACAAAAAGGAGAGCGTTTTATCCATGCGCATGGACACATCCGTATGATGGCTGCTGCTCAGCCATTCCTTTCCGGAGCCATTTCTAAAACCATCAACCTGCCCAATGAGGCAACAGTGGAAGACGTTAAAGACTGTTACCAGATGAGCTGGGCATTAGGTTTAAAAGCCAATGCACTTTACCGCGATGGCTGTAAACTTTCTCAACCCCTTTCCACCAAGTCGGCAGACTCCAAAGAAGACCAGCTGGACACCGTAGAAGAAGTATTGGGTAAGGCCGGCAATGTACGTTTGGGCGATCTTACTCCCGAGCAAGTATTGGAAGCGGCACGTGCGATCCTGGAGAAATCAACTGACACCAAGTTCAAACGCCAGCTATCTTCGGTAGTCGAACGTAAAAACCTGCCTGGTAAACGTGGTGGGTTCACACAAAAGGCCTCTGTTGGCGGACAAACAGTGTTTGTACGCACCGGGGAATACGAAGATGGTACACTTGGCGAAATCTTTGTTGACATGCACAAAGAAGGCGCAACATTCCGTTCGCTGATGAACTGTTTTGCCATTGCCGTTTCCGTTGGCTTACAATATGGTGTACCCTTAGAAGAGTTTGTCGATAAGTTCACCTTCACCCGTTTTGAACCTTCAGGCATGGTAGGTGGCCATGATAACATTAAAAGTGCCACCTCCGTAATCGATTATATCTTCAGGGTATTGGGTTACGAATACCTGGGCCGCGAAGACCTGGTGCATGTACTCAATAACCATAACGCTATTTTGGGCAACCCACAAATGGCCGATGAGGATATCAATCCTGCACCAGTGGCTTTGCAGCAGGAAAGCGCAGCAAAGGTATTCAAACCAGTACTAGACATTTCTGGTGGCGGACAATCTGATGCACCTGCTTGTGGCAACTGTGGCCACATCATGGTAAGATCCGGCACCTGTTACAAATGTTTAAACTGTGGTACACAAGGTGGTTGTGCATAATCATCATTAAACCAAAACATGAGGATGAACTGATTAGTTAACAATAAAGGCCTAAGGTAACTCAACCTTAGGCCTTTATTGTTATATGATTGAGATAATCAACTGAAATACTGATATTAAATAATTTATCATTGAAGTACCAGCACCTCACCTAGATACATTGAATTTGACAGGAAGCCTAAGGTATTGACCGATTCCATGAAGAGGTAAGCATGAATAGTGTATCCACCAAAACTGGCTGGAAGCATCACTGTATAATCCCGGTCTGCCCTGGTTGCTACCCGCATTAGATTCACAAAACGTTGCAATGCCATACAGTAAATCAGCACCGTAACGAGGTCCCGTGGATGCTCCAATTTATCCCGGTCACCCTGATAATCCCAGCTGAACACGATCCTCCTCTGCGTCCATCCTTCAACCGATGCAATCTTTGGCAATGCCCTGCTACCACGACTAAAGCTAAGTCTGGAATAGTCCAGTTGACTGTCTGGCGACGTTCCTTTAAATGCATGTTTTAAGTTATAGGCCATGGCCAGGTTCATGGCCGTCGGTGTAACACAGGCATCTGAAAACCCGATGTCAATCACTGAACCCACCTTACTCAATAATTGACTCAGCAGCCTGAACTTCATTTGCTGATCCAACTGTTCCTGACTGGGTGCTTTACTGGTTTTACGAGGAATCCCACGCATCACATCAAGGCCACGCCAGCGCACCCCAACTACCGCACCAGTCTTTTTTCGAAATCCACCAAGGATCCCACGTTTAATAATTCCCATGTTTGTAATAACAAGTTTTCAAATCTGTTGATTCGTGCTTTACCATGGAGTTCCCAAGGGTAATAGCACCATACAAATAGAAGAAATCAATGGGTACAGGTTAGTACCTGGGATATGGTACCCTGCGTGTTAAGAGCTTAGTTAAACGGCAGAATAAGCTGCAAATCAAGAAAATTATTCGGCGGCTGGGAGTAAGCAAATCATATCCAACTTACCCACATAGCCTATAAATAAACCAGCAATTCTAAAATAGACTCAGAATTATATAATTTTTTGACAAGATTCTGTAAGTCTAGCCATAAAAGTTAACCTATCTTTGGCAGATCATTGTGCTATAACCTCATGAAAAGAATACTGTTATTACTTCTGGCCTTTTTTTACATGGGTATTGCTCAAGGGGCAGAAGTATATTTTCATTATTGCATGGGCGAGTTAGTCGAATTAGGCTTAACAAAAACAAATCCGCCATCTTGTGATTTTTGCGGCATGACTGCAAACGAAGCCAAAGAAAAAACCTGCTGCAAACAAGATTCCAAAACACTAAAGGTCGATAACATTCAAAAAATGGCCACAAGCCATTTTCATTTCGAGCAGGCACCAGTTATTCTCTTAAAAAACATCATTTGGGAGGCAAGAAACTTGGCTATTCCCATAGAATTGGGTAAAGGATCTTTAAGCCATGCACCTCCAAAAGTGCAGGACGTCCCCGTCTTTATCCGTAACTGTACTTACAGAATCTGATTCCCTACCACTAACATACACTTTCGTGTATAGGTTATCGCCTCGCTTTAACCTGATTATAAATTATTATTTATAACCTCATCATTCGCTATTCAATTTCTTGCAGCTCCTCCTATGGTCTATATTTTTAGCCCATCACCTGCCCTGTTTTTCAAGGGCACAAAAGGTGCTAACTGAAAGCCTGCGGTTAATTGCCATTAGCGTCAATGATTGAACAAAATCACATGGTACACAAATTAATAGAATGGTCACTTAGGAATAGGTGGATCGTACTGATGCTCGCTACCGGAATCTTTATTTGGGGCATCTTTGCCATCAAAAAGAACCCTATAGACGCTATACCTGACCTGTCAGAAAATCAGGTCATCGTTTTCACAGAATGGATGGGCAGGTCGCCGCAGTTAATAGAAGACCAGGTTACCTATCCACTGGTTACTAATCTACAGGGTATTCCTAAAATAAAATATGTTCGTGGCTCCTCCATGTTTGGGATGAGCTTCATCTATGTCATTTTTGAAGACGATGTAGATGTTTACTGGGCAAGGGAGCGTGTAATGGAGCGTTTAAGCACGATATCCAGCACCTTACCAGAAGGCGTTTCTCCTCAATTAGGCCCCGATGGAACCGGCGTTGGCCATATTTTATGGTACACCCTTGATGCACCAAATACAGACCTTGGAGAGCAACGCGCTATTCAGGACTGGTATGTAAAATTCGCTTTGCAAAATGTTGCCGGTGTAAGTGAAATTGCCTCCTTCGGGGGATTTCAGAAGCAATACCAGATTGCGGTAGACCCAAATAAATTACTTTATTACAAACTAAGTATTCCCGAAGTCATTGCGGCGGTGCGTGCCAATAATAATGAATCTGGGGGGAGGAAATTTGAAATGAGTGGTATTGGTTATATCATTAAAACTTCTGGTTACCTCAAATCCCTGGAGGAAATCAGCAACATCCCGATAAAAACACAGAATGGAACCCCAATCAAAGTGTCGGATGTGGCGGCTGTACAAATGACCGGTGAAACCAGGCTTGGCATTTTCGATCAGGATGGTGAAGGAGAACGGGTTGGTGGCATTGTGGTGATGCGCTATGGAGAAAATGCTGCTGAAGTAATTGAAGGCGTTAAAGCCAAAATGAAAGAGGTCGCAAAAGGTTTGCCTGAAGGGGTGAAATTTGATATCGTTTATGATAGAGGAGAATTGATCCAGGAATCTGTAGACTCCATTACCACCACTATCATTGAAGAAATGATTGTAGTATCCCTGGTGGTCATCGTCTTTTTATTTCACTGGCGCAGCGCAGTCAGCATCATTATCCAAATCCCAATTACTATTGCAGCCAGTTTTATCTTATTAAATGCCTTCGATATCTCCTCCAATATCATGTCCCTAACCGGAATTGCACTTGCCATTGGGGTCATCGTCGATAATGGCATTGTGATGAGTGAAAATGCTTACAAACACTTGTCCGAACGCTATGAACTGTGGCAAAAAGAACAACAAAAAACAAATGAGCTATGAGAACCTGGTTTAACAAATTATTCAAAAAAAGTCCCGACTGGATTTCCGAAGAGGAAAGATTGAAGGTGATCGAAAAGTCTAGCAAACAGGTATCCAGAGGGGTGTTTTTTGCCACGGTAATCATTATTACTTCATTTCTTCCGGTGTTTATGCTTACCGGACAAGAAGGAAAAATGTTCCACCCACTGGCCTTTACAAAGACTTTTATCATGATCGTGGATGCCTTACTCGTGCTTACGCTGGCACCGGTGTTGATTTCCTTTTTTATGAAGGGAAAGTTTAAGCCAGACCATGCCAACCCTGTGAACAGGTTCCTGGAGAGATATTATGAACCTGTAATCAGAGGGGTATTAAATTGGCGTAAAACAACCATAGCCATTAATATCATTGCTTTGCTGATTACCATTCCCCTGCTCAAAAATCTGGGTACTGAGTTTATGCCGGCACTGGACGAACAAAGCATTCTATTTATGCCGGTAACCCTGCCTGATGTTTCCAATAATGAGATTAAACGCATCTTACAGGTGCAAAATAAAATTATTAAATCAGTACCTGAAGTTGACAAAGTGTTAGGTAAGGCTGGTCGTGCCAGCACAGCAACAGATAATTCGCCCATGAGCATGATCGAAACGATCATCATGCTCAAACCAAAAGCACAATGGCGCGAAGGGATGACTAAAAAAGACATAATTGATGAATTAGACAAAAAGCTCCAAATCCCCGGGGTGGTCAACGGCTGGACGCAACCCATCATCAACCGTATTAACATGTTAGCCACGGGTATCCGTACAGATGTGGGTGTAAAAATATATGGACAAAATCTAGATACGATTGCATCGGTTTCCGAAAAGGTAAAAAAAGCACTGGAAGGCACCAATGGTGTGGCAGACCTGTATGTAGATCCCATTACCGGGGGCAAATACCTGTCTGTTGATGTGAAACGTGGAGAATTGGCCCGTTACGGTTTAACGGTAGACCAGGTTAACCAAACTGTGGAATCAGCCTTAGGTGGTGCTACCATTGGTAATACCATTGAAGGAAGGCAACGTTTTTCCATCAGCGTACGCTTAGGGCAAGCGTTCAGAAACAGTGTAGAAAGCATCAAAAGGATTCCTCTGCAATCATCCACCATGGGAGAAATCCCCTTGTCGGCAGTAGCGGATATCCGCTTTGAGGATGGACCCCCGATGATTAATTCAGAAAACGCCTTGTTAAGAGGCGCGGTGATGTTTAATGTACGCGACAGGGATATGGGAAGTACCGTGAATGAAGCGATGGAAAACTTAAGTAAAACCGATGGGATTTTACCTGAGGGCTATTTCCTGGAGTGGAGCGGCCAATACGAGAACATGATCCGTGGCCAGCAAACCTTATTATGGATTGCCCCTATTGTACTGGTTATCATTTTCTTTTCCCTGTATTTTGCCTTTAATTCCATTAGAGAGGCCTTTCTAAGCCTGATCACTGTGCCATTTGCACTTATTGGTGGCGCTTATATCATCTATATCTGGGGAGTAAGTTTATCAGTTGGCGTAGCCGTAGGCTTTATTGCCCTCTTTGGTATTGCCGTAGAAACAGGTATTGTGATGGTGATCTACTTAAATGATGCCATGAATCAACTGATCAAAGTTAAGGGCAATTCGTCGGAGACCATAAGCAAGGAAGACCTGCGCGAATATGTGGTTAAAGGCGCAGCCAAACGCCTTCGTCCAAAATTGATGACCGTTTGTGTGTCCTTATTTGGATTGATACCCGTGTTATGGGCAACTGGTGTAGGTGTAGATGTGATGCTGCCCATCGTATTGCCCATGATTGGAGGCGTATTGACTTCCTCTACGCATATTCTGCTGGTTACGCCACTCATCTTCCTCATGTCAAAAGAATACGAATTAAAGAAATACGGAAAATTGGAGGTGCATGATGCTCAACATTAAAAAGTACGTGCTGCTACTGGCCATGTTGCCCGTACAGCTTTACGCCCAGCAACAGACAGTGCCATTAGATACTGTTTTAAATCGAATAGCTAATAATAACCTGCTGCTGCAGACCTATGCGCTGAAAGCTGAAAGCTATAAACATAAAGCCAATGCCGGTACGGCATGGATGGCTCCCATGGTGGGTGTTGGGACTTTTATGACACCCTATCCGGGACAGCAGGTCATGGAGAATGGCGATAAGGGATCGCTCATGCTGCAATTGGAACAAGAAGTGCCCAACCCATGGAAACTCCAGGCACAGAAACGGTATGAAACTTCTAAAGCAGCGGTGGAACTGGCAGGGCGTGCAGTTGCCCTGAATGAGTTAAAGGCGCAGGCGAAATCCTTGTATTACACCTGGATTTTAGCCAGTCAGCGCATCCAGGTGCTCCAGGCGAACGACAAGATCATGCAGATGATGAAAAAAATCGAGCAGATCCGTTATCCCTATAACCAGTCGCAACTCTCCGGTGTGTTTCGGGCCAATGCAAAAATCGAAGAAAACAAAAACATGATCAGGATGCAACAGGGCGACATCGCAAAAGCCAAAGCCTGGCTAAACAGCCTGATGAACCTTCCAGGGAATCATGATCTGGAGATTGACACTACCTATGTCCCGCAGTACACCGCGGAAGCAAGGATAGACACCCTCCTGCTTGCAGGCCAGCGAAAAGACATCCTTCAACTAGAAGAAAACATACGATCCATGAAGTTAGGCGTTGATGCCATGAAAGCGCAAAGTAAACCAGATTTTAAAATAAGGTTTGATCACATGGCCCCCTTAAGCAAGATGATGCCTAATTCGTATAGCGTGATGGGCATGATCAGTATTCCAATAGCACCATGGTCTTCCAGGATGTATAAATCAGAAGCAAAGGCCATGGGTTATGAAATTCAGGCCATGGAGAAAGAACGGGAAGGAATGCTTCAGGAAAGCCAGGGCATGTTAACCGGGATGCACTATGAAATATTGTCCATGCAGAAAAGAATACTGGCGATGGAGGAAACAATTGTACCTGCATTAAAAAAAGCAATGGATGCAGACTTCGTCAATTACCAGGAGAATAAGTTACAGCTTCCAGCGGTCATTAGTTCATGGGAAGCTTTGACCATGATGCAAATTGCTGTACTCGATGAAAAAACAAAATTATATAAAATGATCGTTGATTATGAAAAAGAATTATATCGTTAGGCTGTTATTGTTTTTCACCATCAGCTTAGCTGTAGCTGCCTGCAGGCAAAATGATCAGGCACAGGAGACAAGCGCACCTTTACATGCGAAAAGAGATACCAGCTTAAATTACCTGTTAAAACCAGTAAATGAGCAGGTCATTGCTAGCATCCCCATCATCTCGGCGAAGGAAGGCGCAAGTATTTACGTTCGCGAGGTACAAGGCCGTATCGCCTATGATACCCGTAACCAGATCAGCCTGGCCAGTCGCGTATCAGGGCGCATCGAAAAACTGCACATTAAATACAATTATCAGCCGGTAAAAAAAGGACAGCTGCTGATGGAAGTTTACTCCCCAGACCTGGCGGCAGCCCAACGGGAACTGCTGTTGATCAAGGGTTATGGAAACGAGGACGGCATGCTGGAAGCTGCAAAACAACGATTAATGCTTCTTGGCATGGATGAAACACATATCCGTAAAGTATTACGGACAGGTCAGATATCTTACCGCATTCCGGTCTACAGTCCAGCAACAGGATTTATTCTTGAAAAACAGGCGGCAGCCATAGCGGCTCCCGCGCCTGCACCATCTTCATCTGCTGCAGGTTCAGGAATGGATGGTATGAACTCAGGTGCTGCCCAGCCGAACATGGCAGCCAGCCAAAACCCGGCGACTCAAAACACTTCGGTCATGATTCGTGAGGGTCAATACCTCAGTGCCGGACAAAATGTATTCACCATTTACCGAAGTGGAAATCTGGTCGCAGAATTTTCCTTAACGCCTGAGGTAGCCGCAAAGGTAGATCAACAAGCTAAGGTTCTCATCCAAAGAACTGCTCAAAAAGAACAAACCCTCACGGGGAGAATTGGATTAATACAGCCGGTTTTCAATGCAGGGGAGAACTTTGTACTCGCCAGAGTTTACTTAGAAAACAGTGGACTGCAGCCTGGAGCGTTAGTTACCGGACAGATCCCATTTCTAGCAGAAAAAGGATATTGGTTACCCAAAGAGGCCGTGGTTTCCATAGGCAACCAGTCGGTCGTTTTTAAAAAGGAAGGACGTGTTTTTATTCCTAAAACAGTAAAAACCGGCATAACCCAAAACAACCAGATACAGGTTTATGACGAGGTTATCGGATGGGACCTGGCCAGGAACGCGTATTATTTAATTGACAGTGAAAGTTTCATCAAAGCATCAACAAAGGAAATGTAATCATGGAAAGAAAAGAATTTATAAAAAGCCTGACTATAGGCCTGCTCGCCCCTACCTTGTTTCTTGCCGCCTGCAGCGATGATAAAAATAAAGACAACAAAAAGGCCAGTCAAAAAACAACAACCTATACATGTCCGATGCACCCTCAGGTGGTACAGGATAAAATGGGCACATGCCCAGTCTGTGGAATGGATTTGGTTCCTTTCGAAAAAAACTCCGCAGAGGCTGCCCTGCACCTTGACGAAAATCAAAGGGCACTAGCCAATGTCACCACCATGGCCGTTGGTTTAACAGGCTTCAATACCTATAAACAGTTAAACGGCAGACTGGTGGTTAACCCAGAAAAAACGGAATACATCTCCAGCAGGGTATCAGGAAGGCTAGAACGACTATATGTCCGCCAAACCGGGAAAAAAATTAATAAAGGACAAGCCCTATATCAAATATACTCTGAGCAGTTGGCTTCATTACAGCAAGAATACCTGCTGTCACTGGAGCAGGCCGCACAATTTCCTGAGGACAAAACTTTTGCACAACTATTAACCTCTTCCAGGCAAAAACTAAGTTTATACGGACAATCCGAGGGGGCCATCAAGGCACTGCAAAACAGCAAAAAGACCAGTCCGAATGTCATCTTCAGGGCGCCAGAAAATGGTACTGTTGCAGAATTAACCGTTACTGAAGGGCAATATGTTAGTGAAGGAACGCCATTAATGCGATTAGAAGGCTATCAATCCTTATGGGTGGAAGCAGATCTATATCCTACGGAGGCAGCCAGCATCAAGGATGGACAACAGGTTAAAGTCGTGATCCCGGGTTGGGAAGATCAGCCGCAACTGGTGACTGTTAAATTCATCAATCCAGCATTGCAGGCCAATACACAGCTTACCCAACTTAGGGCGGCCATCCCAAATCCCAATAATCAATGGCAACCAGGTTTACAGGCGAATGTTTTTGTGCCTACGGAAAGCAAGGGCGATGTCATCAACCTACCCATAGCTGCCGTGATCCGCAATGAAAAAGGCGCACATGTTTGGGTAGAAAAAGAAAAGGACAAGTTTGAGCCACAAGTGGTCAAAACCGGAATTGAAACTTTCGATACCATAGAAATCAAAAAAGGACTAAAAGCAGGCGACCAGGTAGTGATCAGTGGTGCCTATCTGCTATATAGTGAGTATATCCTTAAAAAAGGAAAGGACCCCATGGAAAGCGCAAAATTGTAACCATAATTATAAATAATGAAAGTCATGAACAAAACACTAAAAACAACCTTAACACTGAGCTTGGTAGTCTTATTAGCCGCTTGTAGCAACACAGCACCTAAAGATAGTCACGCGGGCCATAACCATGGACCGGCCAGCCCAAAGGAAACCTCCACTCCTGCTGTTGCCGCTTCCTTAAAAGACAGTAACCTGAATGCTGTATACAAACAATACCAGCTATTAACAACGGCCTTAACTGAAGGAGATGCAGCCACA
The DNA here is from genome assembly GCF_015752175.1 of Pedobacter sp. CAN_A7. NCBI lineage: Bacteria > Pseudomonadati > Bacteroidota > Sphingobacteriia > Sphingobacteriales > Sphingobacteriaceae > Pedobacter > Pedobacter sp. CAN_A7. The sequence goes on from NZ_JADOUW010000001.1 coordinate 572,113, forward strand.
GCAAAGGTATCAGCTATGGCGATTGAAGCCGGTGCTCAAGGTGTTAAAGGAGGCACTGCTTTAGCTACAACAGCTGCACAGATTACCGCTGCCAAGAACCTGGACACGCAAAGAACACTTTATGCGACTTTAAATAATCACTTCATTGCTTTGCTAAAAGACACTGGCCTGGAAAGCGGAGAGCTCTATGTAGCACATTGCCCAATGGCATTAAATGATAAAGGTGCATCCTGGGTAAGCCAAGTTAAAGAAATTCGAAACCCCTATTTTGGAGAAAGCATGTTAACCTGCGGTTCAGTTACGGAAACATTAAACTAATAGTCTAAATAGCCTGCCAAATGTGAGTTAATCATAAAACGTTATTTGGCAGGCCTATTTGCTTTACGATGAGTATTTAAATTTGTAGGTAAGCCATAACACATCGTCCTCAATTTGTTTCACATTTTCGAGCTTTAAAAGCGTAGCCCCTTCCTTTTTTATCGCCTCATCAATCTCAAACAAGGTTGATGTTGCTGTAGTACCATCGGCAATTGGTAAAAGCAATTGATGAAGTTCATCGATCAATTCTTCATTCAGAAAACTACCATTAATACGCGCCCCACCTTCTAACATTAACTTTTCAATGCCAAAAAGATGACGCAACTTATAAAGTGCAGTTTTTAGCTCGATTTCATCTGATCCAGCAAAAATATAAGATACGCCGATGTCTTTTAAATGTGCCAGGTAAGCATCTTCCACCCTTTCGGTGAGTATCGTGATCACATGATCGCCTTCCATTTCTGCACTTTCCCAGCCTAATTTGCCCTTACCATCCAGCGCTATTGCAAATGACTGTGCGCCATGTGCTGCTACGTAATCGTTCCGGTCTATTTGATGATCAGCTTTTTTCAAGATAGGCTTTGTATAGTCCGTAAAGTCTTTTTCCATCGTTGTCCGGCCAACTATCCAAGCTTTGATACCAATCTGGTTATGAATTTGCTCAAATTTGTTTTTCAAGGTCACCATCTCCGGGCGATCCCCCCAATTTTCTCCAAGTATTTTCCCATCCACAGAAGTCATCATTAAACAGATGATGTATGGGCGATCCTTTATGCTCAAATTGTTATTTAATTCATTAGTCATGGCATAACAACACAGCCAAACTTATTTTGTTGGCTGGAAGAGGGTTTAACCACTTCAAAATAGGTTAACCTAATTGGTCGTGTATAATTATTGCACCAACATCATTTAATTACACGGCCGTATGTAATTATAGATGCACGAACGCAGCTCATTGTAATGAGGTCAAAATTAAATTATAAAAAATTTTCGCAACGCACACTTTAGTATTTTAGTATTTCAGTCATTTTTATATATTTGATTACTGGTCGTTATGATCATCAATACAGCAACTTATGACGGACAGGCCAACTACGAATTGTAAAAATTGCAAGACTGAAGTAAATTTAAACTACTGTCATAACTGTGGCCAGCCTGTGCTGTTAAAACGGATTAACGGCCATTACATCATACATGAGGTTGAACACGTCTTACACTTTGAAAAGGGTATTTTATATACGATCCGGGAATTGTTAATCAGGCCTGGAGAGAATGTAAAACAGTTTATTTCAGAAAACCGAAGCAGGCTGGTAAAACCCATTATTTTCATCATCATCACTTCTTTGGCTTATTCACTCATCAATCATTATTTTCATCTTGAAGACGGCTATGTAAATTATAGTGAACAGCAACCATCCACTACAGGTATCTTTTTTAAATGGGTGCAAGCCTATTATGGTTATTCAAACATCATCATGGGTATCTTCATTGCTTTTTATATAAAACTATTTTTTAGAAAATACAATTACAATTTCTTTGAGATTTTGATACTGCTGTGTTTCACTATGGGCATGGGCATGTTAATTTATGCTCTTTTCGCCCTCTTTCAGGGAATTACACACCTGGATTTGATGGCCGTTGGTGGCTTCGTTGGTGTTACCTATTGCTCCTATGCTATTGCACAGTTTTTTGACAAGAAAAAACCTGGAAGTTATGTTAAAGCACTAGCTTCTTATCTTTTAGGCATGATCACCTTTTGGCTAACTCTATTTCTCTTAGGCACTATAATAGACTTCATCATTAAATAAAAATAAAACATATGGAAAAGAAACAGGCCCTTACGGTAATTTTTAGTGTAATCGCAATTATTTTAGGTATCACCTTGTACAAGAAATTTGATTTTGAAACTTTCAAATTCGAGAACACCGGCTTAGCCATCATTTACATCATTACCTTCATCGGTTCGCTATTTGTCATCATCAAAAATGTTAAGCGGGGATAATCGCTAACATCCTATTGACGCTACACCGCCTGATTGCTTTTTTTAACGTTCTCCATACCAAAATCAATGATTAAGAAAGGTCTAATTATTATGCTATTCACCATTTCATTTCCATTTTATGGAAGTAATGGGCAGCAAAAAAAACAAATTAAGCCCCTGGGCACTGCTGTTAAAATTGACACACTGCTTAGGCCGCAAATTGGCGGAATAAAACAAGTCATCTCCATTAAAACTGATGATGTTACCAGACCAGTGTTACTCTTTTTAGCGGGAGGACCTGGAAGCTCTATGATGAATAATGCGGACGCTTTTACAGACCAATTGAAAGGTAAATTCACTATCGTTCAATGGGATCAAAGGGATGCTGGCAAAACCTTGAAATTAAATCCTTCTCCAACCCTGCCGTCTGTTGAGCAAATGGAAAAGGATACTTATCAAGTGATCAGTTTTCTATTGAAGGAATTAAAACAAGACAAAGTATACTTACTCGGAAGTTCATGGGGTAACGTTTTAGGCTTTACTATCGTTAAAAATCATCCCGAACTCTTGTATGCCTATTTCGCTGTAAACCCGGTGATTAGTCAATTAGCAAGTGAGAAAGAATTACTCCATACTTTGAAAACACATTTTGATGCAAATTCACTTGCTAGTCAAGAATTAGCTAGCATTAATATTCCTTTCAAAGTGGATGAAGACTTGTTTTACTTAAGAAAGTGGCTTTTTTATAAAGAGGGTAAGGAATATGTTACCAGCGATGATTTCAAAAACGGATTTCTGCAATGGTCTAAAACATGGTCGCCTGTTTGGAACGAAGTGATGGCTATTGATTTACCGAAAACCTTAAACAAAGTTGACTGTCCCGTTTATTTTTTTGTAGGTAAAAACGATATTCAAACCTCAACAGCCATTACAAAGAAATATTATGAGCAATTGAATGCACCCAAAAAAGACTTGTTTCTATTTGATAATTCTGCACATCAGATTCATCATGATGAGCCAGAAAAGTTCCAAACAACCATCATCCAGACGCTTCAAAAGACTAACTAGTACCTTACATCATCAAACAATGACCAAAAAACTTTTAGGTGCAATTACAGTTACCTTTTTACTGCTCCACATTAATACCAGCGTAAAGGCCCAAGACTATCGCCAACTTAACGTTAGTGATTTTAAGTCGCTCCCAGACTTAAACCGCTCTTTTGCAGCTTTTATATTTTGGGAGGTTCATTATAAGTATACATTTTTTCACCCCGCTAAGAAATTAGAACTTGCTGTTGGCTTGCATTTCATGCACGATAAATCATGGTTTCTAACTGACCGCCTTTCAGAAGAACAAGTAAATCACTTGTTAAATCATGAACAGATGCATTTTGCTATTGGCGAAATGATGAAACGTGAGGTCAAAAAGACTTTATCTAACTTTAAGTATTCAAAAAACTTCAGAACGGAGATTGATTCCCTTTTTAAATTAACGAATGTGAAGTACCGCCAGCTGGATCAACAATACGACCGTGAAACGAATCACAGTAGAGACACCGTATCACAAAAGAGATGGGATGCCTATATTAAAAGTAATCTGGAGCTTTTGGAGTAAACTTCTACAGGCAGGCATAACACTGATTTAACTGTTGTTTGTACTACTCAATCTTTGCCAGTTTATTATGATAAAGTAATAAAAAAGTGCACCGGAGAATCTCCGGCACACCCCACTAACCAAACTGAACAATTTAAATAACTTAGGTAAGTAGATTTCGATATCACCTATCCTTTCACGAGTATCAATAACGTCACTTTTTGTACAACAAAATCTGATCTAGCACAACCCCTTCGTCAACAGCCATAAAGGTCAGCCGATGCGATTTCCTGGTACACTTGAACGTCAATTTTTTGATCGCCTGGTTACGTAAAACATTGTCCTTCCATTCTTCACTCGATTCCTTGGTCGTATAATCGATTATCCTTGCCTCACCGCCATCCAACGATACCGAAAAACGAAGTTTTCCTTCTGACACCGCATGGGTTGGCAACAACCTGACCTCCACCAGCACAGAATCCGTTCCTAAATCCTTAAATTCGAATGTTAACGTCTCGTCCTTCACAATCGTTGCTGCTTTTCCCTCATAGCCAAGTCCGGTTGCCAAAAGTTTCACTCTGCTATTTCCTTCCAGCGCATTCCATTTCCGTGCTGGTTTATTCGGTGCAGTCATGGACGACAAACGCTCATCTTTAATTAGTGCCTCAAAAACAGGCAATTTCCTCGGCTGAGCATCCATCATTCCATTCCATTTTCCATTAGACAACGTATTATATCGATGTGTTAAAACTTGAATACTATCATATGCTTTCGTGCTTAATGCCCATTCTGCCTTTGCATGTCTGGCTAGCTGGCCATACAGCATTTTAAAATTCATTTGTGTAGCCGCCTGTACCGGGTATTGAACAAGTTGATAAAAGGCATCTTTTTTTGCCAATGGAATAAGAGCCGACAACGTCTCTACTTTTTTAGAAATCTTATCATACTCATTTAACCGTGTCCGGATTTCCGCCTCAGTCCATGGAAGATCCGACACCTTGGCACGTGCCTCATCGTAAACCCTGGAATTCCCTAAAAGTTCGGGCTTGCGGATATGGGCGAGTCGATAATGTTCCTGCATGATAGCTGATAGTTCCTTAGCCGTACTTTCACCAAACTCACGGAAAAGGAAGCTTTCAAGATGTGAGTCTACCCCTTTTACCTCATTAATATTCCAAGCCAAATCAAGAAAAAGCTCTGTCTGGTATTCGACAGGCTTGATGTCACCCACGTTTGCTATCCAAATCTTCCTGGCGCCTTTTTCGTAGGCAAGCTTCATTTGCTGAATTTCCAAAGCCGGGTTTGCTGTACCCAGCCACAAATAATCATGTGGCCTGCCCCAATAAGAAAGGTGATAATAAACCCCGTTACCACCAGTCCTGCTTCTTTCTACCTCGGATGGGAAATGGCGAATGTATCCAAAGTTGTCATCAGGCCATACCAGCGTTACATGGTCTGGCACCTTTAGTCCCGAATTATAAACCTCTAATACTTCTTTATAAGGCACAAAAGCCTGCGGAATACGGGTATAATCGTCTGCAATATATTTTTTAAGAAGGTTTTGCTGGTCGGGGATGATCCTTGCAAGCTGATCTTTGTATTCCTGAACGCTGTTTACCCCCTCCATTTTACCATCATGTTTGCCGCGCATACCAATGGTGTAGAAATTCTCAGCCCCCTTAAGTTCTTTTAACCTCTCCTCCCAGTAGTCAACTACAGCATCCTTATTGGTTACATAGTTATAACGCCCCTTGCCTGCTGCGTCCCATTCACTGGCACTGTTTCGCATCAATGGTTCGCAATGGGAAGTGCCCACGATGATACCATATTTATCTGCGATTTCCTTTGTCCCCTCCACAAAATAAAATGGAACGGTAACCTCATGCATCGCTGGCCAAACCGTGTTGGCACGAAGTCTCAGTAACAGCTCAAATATCTTCGCGTAAGTTTTCGGACCAATGACGCTTTTTTCATTTAATGTACTGGTATCTATCCCTGGCTTGATATTACCTTCTGGTTCAAAAGTATTGCTGCTCCATGGCAGGAGGCCCCAATCTTCATCATTTAAAAACACGCCACGATACTGCACAGAAGGCGATTGAATTATTGTTTCATCTGGAAAAGAAAAAGTCGTAAGCTTATTTGGTGTTGCATCTGCCCACCATTCCCATGGTGAAATCCCGATCATTCTGGATAATTCCAATATTCCATAGGCCGTACCACGACTATCACTGCCTGCAATAACCAGCTTTAATTTCCCGTTCTCTTTGATCGTTTTGAGCACAAAAGCTTCCCACTTTCCTTTAATCCCTGTAAGGTCAACTAATTTAGCACCATCCAAACGGGTAATTTCCTCATTTATGCCAATCGTGCCGGCAACAATTTCCGTTTTACCATTTGACCGGGTTATTGCCAGTTGTGACCCAAATACAGCTTTAATGTCTTTCTGTAAAATATCAGCAGCAGTGTGAACCACTGGTTCCTCCTTTATAGCAATATGCAGCTTAGCACTAACCCCAGCCCTTAACAAAGGTTGCTGAGCCTTCAGCATGAAGCTGGAAAAGAAAATTATTGTTACTAACAAGACGTTGTATTTCATGGTCTTCGTATAAATATTACTGATTAATACATAATAAATATGTATTGACTATTAAACATACTTCTATTTTACTTTGCTCTTTACTGCAGAACCACTGATAAAATTTTCATGAATATGCCTATTCTTTAAAATGGTATCCGCCTTCACGCTCTTTAGCGAAACCGTATGAATCGGCAACCTTTTATCACCAAGAATTCTGGATATAAACTTCACATTGGTCGATTGAATGTTTTCCAGATATATTTTACTGATTGGTGTAAGTTTGACTTTGACCGTCGGCACAAGTGTTCTCCATTGGTAGAGCACATCAGTTTCAATGCCTAATATGCCTAAATCAATTTTTCCGGAAGTAAGGTTACTGGCGTAAATGTTTTTTACGTAGCCGCCCATACGTTCGTTCGTTTTAATAAAAATTAGGTGGTTAAGTTTAGCACCGTCAACCACTATACAGTTATTGACAAATACGTTTTCAATCCCTCCAGAAAGCTCACTTCCTAGCGCTAAAAGCTGGTGACCGTTTTTAACTGTACAATTTTGGATGACGATATTTTTTGATGGTGTTTTCAAACGCCATCCTTCCGGATTACGGCCTGATTTAATAGCAATAGCATCATCACCCTGATCAAATTGACAATTTTCTATAAGTACATTCTGGCTCATTTCCGGATCAATTCCATCGTTATTATGTCCATGGGCATATATATTAATATTCCTAATCACGACATTTTTAGAGAGATAAGGATGAACGGTCCAAAAAGGACTATTAGTAATTGTTACCCCTTCCAATAATATGTTCTCACTACGGTTGAATTGAATAAAATGAGGACGAAGATTCGCCGTATCGTTGACCATCGATCGCTCATTAAGAGGTGCATAGGCGGAAACCAGGTTATATAACCTTTTAATGCTCTCCATATGTGCCTTTGGCCTGGAGAACCAGGTTTTCCAGGTGTTCATCTGTGCCCTTAATTCACCTTCCCCGGTAATGGCAATATTTTTACATTTATAGGCATAAATTAAGGGCGAGTAATTTAAACACTCCATTCCTTCCCAGCTACTGTGTACAGCAGGCAAGTAATCAGCCGGATCTGCAGAAAACAACAGTAAAGCTCCCTTTTCAATATGTAAATTCACATTACTTTTAAAATGAATTTTACCAGTCAGCCACTCTCCAGCTGGCACTACCACAGTCCCACCACCTAGTTCATGCGCCTTGGAAATGGCTTGAGCAATAGCAGTGGTTGTCTTTTCCTTATTTCCCAGGGCAGCACCAAAGTCAACAATATTTAATTTTACGGCCTTCGAGAAATCCGGGACGGTAATATTGTAATTGCCAAACGGAGCCTTTACATTAATTTTAGTTTCAATTATTCTGTTTCGTTGTTGGGCTAAGGAACTGGAGATAGAATAACAAAACAGCATCAGCACTAATAATTTCTTCATTGATCTTACTTATGTAGTTGTTAATAATAGACCGTGGTCTAGCTAGACCACGGTCTGATCACTATTCTATGATGACTGCTATCAGCTGATTAATACCCTGGATTTTGTGGATATCCACCAGTATCTCTATCGCGTACTGTTTGAGGGATAGGTCTCAGGTAGAATTTTTCGTCTACGGCCGCTCCATTAGCAGCATTTGTTAAAGGATTGTGTCTAAAAGCACGATCTAATTTATGCGTACGCTTTAGATCCAGCCATCTCTTGTATTCCCCAGCTTGTTCCCTTGCCCGCTCATCCAGTATAAAATCAAGCGTTACCTCCGCTACAGTAATATTTAAATTCTGACCAGCTTTTGTTGCGCGTGTCCTCACTATGTTAAGTTTTTCAGCGGCTTTTTGAGGTTGGCCTAACATGAAATAAGCTTCGGCAGCAACTAAGTAAGTTTCCGCAACGCGATAAAGAATTATATCTTTTGATGAAGCATGCGCGGATTCTGCACTTCCGGGTAAGGCGGCGTTAGGGTCATAAAACTTGTTAATCATTGGAAACTTTTCTTCATTATAAGTATAGATCCAGGGATATTTGATCACCTCAACTTGTGGGTTAGCAGCTTTCAATATGGCTTCCTGATCAGCTGAAAATGGTTTATCCGGGTAAGGGAAATAAAACCTTAAATCACCTTTTTTTACTGTTCCCTGGTCTTTTGTTGCCCTGTATTCACTTAAAAAGGTAACATCATACCTGGCGTCTTTTTCTGTGTTAAATAAAGAGTAAAGAAAAGGCGTAGGTACAAAATCTGACCTGCGTTTATTGTAAATGGTGGCTGCCGAAGCCTCATCAAAGCCAGTCTGCGCCTGCCAGAGTCTCCAACCAAACTGAATATTTTGTCCATGACCTGGACCGCCCGGAAGTGTCTCATATTGGATAGAAAATATGATCTCTTTACTTCGCTCATTTGCCGTTTTAAATACATCAGCAAATGAAGGCAATAGGCCGTAAAAAGGACTACTTAAAATCTCTTCCGTTAACCTGGCAGATTCAGTGAAATCATTGGCGTTTTTGTAGGTCTTGTAACCACGGGTCAGGTACAATACAGACAACAACTGTTTTACAGCGCCCTGGGTAACCCTGCCAGGTTCTACTTTTGCAGGATCCACTTCCAAATTAGGGAGCGCCATATTCAGTTCAGTGAACATAAAATCATAAACTTCCTGTTCTGTATTCGGAACAAAATGCGTTTCAGGACCAGTAAATTCATCTGTAACTATGGGGACGCCGCCAAAATTCTCTGCAAGCAAATAATAGTAATACGCTCTGATAAAACGAAGCTCTGCAATACGTTTAGATTTGATGTCCTCTGTTAAATTCGGGATCTTGTCTGCCCTGTTTATGCCCGTATTACACCTCTGGATACCTGCGTATAACCTGGAGAAGAAATCCTGAATATCACCATTATTAGAAGCTAAGGTTTTGTATTCATTCAGCTGGGTTCCAGGTACCAGATCAGCAGAACCATTTAAAAGTTCTTTAGAACCTCTCGTCACAATATCAGTTCCCCATTCAAATAAACTAGGGTTTGTGTTGTACACGCTTCGCATAGATTGATAGCAGGAATTGACCAATGCTTCGTACCCAGCTGCATCTACATAATAAGTCTCATTGGTAATACCACTTAAGTTCTCTTCTACCAAGAATTTTTTACAGGAAACCATCCCTGAGATGACAAATATTGCCAGTATATATAAAATCTTTTTCATTTTCAATTGATGTTTAAAAACCTAAATTCAATCCGAACATATAAGTTGAACTGCTAATCGCGCCACCGTAAACATTGTCAGATGACCATTCCGGATCATATCCGTCAAATTTGCTAAACAGGAAGGGGTTGGTTGCTGTTGCATAAACCCTTAAGTTATTCAGGTTCAATTTTTGTAACACTTTACTTGCAAAGGTGTACCCAAGGGTAATGTTACTAATCCTCACAAAGTTTCCAGTTCTGTAATTAGCTGCGCCAGCAAAATTACCTGCAGCGGCAGTACCTCCGGGGGCTGGAAAAGTGTTAGACGGATTTTCTGGGGTCCAGTAGTCACCACGGGCCTGATTAATCCACTGTGATGAATATGAAGCGAAAGTTTGGTGGAATTGACTTAGGAATTGCTCACCTTGGCGTGTATAGGCCATAATATACAGATCCACATTCCCATATCTGAAGGTATTTGCGAAGGATCCTGTCCAGCTTGGTGCACGTTTACCAATAATTGTTCGGTCAGCTTCGTTGATAACACCGTCAGGCACCCCGTTAGGGCCAGAAATATCCAAAACCCTAACCATCCCTGGTTTTTGACCAAAAGCTGCAGCAGCCTCAGCCTGATCCAGTTGCCAAATTCCATCAAACTTGTAGTCATAATTAACTTGTATAGGTTGACCTATGAACCATCGGTTGCCGATATCATCATTCTTACCATTTCCAGTCTCCAGAATAACGTTTTTATTCGCATCAAATACAAAATCAGTTTTCCAGCTAAACTTACCTGATTGAATATTAGTTGTGCTTAAACCAACCTCTATTCCTCGGTTCCTTAATTTACCAATGTTGGCAAGCACAGATCCATAACCAACAGGTGCAGGTAGATTTCTATTTAAAAGCACATCAGTGATGGTTCGATTATAAACATCTACAGTACCGGAAACCCGATTATCAAACATGGTATAATCCAGGCCAAGGTTAATCTCTTTAGTGGTTTCCCAACCCAGGTTTTTATTAGCCAATAGGCCAGGTGCGTAACCTTGCGCTAAAGTATTTCCAAAATAGTATACTGTGGAAGCCAGCGTAGCTTGTGTACTATAAGGATCTACCCTGTCATTACCCGATTCACCGTAACTTAACCTTAGTTTCAGGTCGTTGATTGCTGTAATCTTTTTGATAAACGGCTCTTCCGATAACCTCCATGCGAAAGCCGCGGAGGGAAAAAAGGCCCATTGATTACCTTCTGCAAGTCTTGAGGACCCGTCCCAGGTACCTGATGCCGTAAACAGGTATTTGTCCTTGAACGTATAATTTAATCTTCCCCTGGCAGATGCCAAAGTAATTTTCCTAAAACCCGTTACATTTACCGGCGCCCGAAGCGTTCCGTTAGGCAAGGTGTTTTTCGCTGAACCTAAATTATACCAAAGGGAACGGAAAGGCAAATTAACGCCGTCCAGCTGGTTCCACTCTTCCCTGTCTTTTTGCGCACTTTGAATTGCCGTGGCGGTTATTTTATGTTCACCAAAAGTTCTTGCGTAAGTAACCTGATTATCCCAGATCCAGGTGAACTGTTCATTTGTTCTACTTTCCGCATGGCTCACTGCCTGATTATCCAGGGCGTTCTTTGACGGTAGCCCTCTGTACCATCCTCTACGCTCCGAATAGATTCCCGGAGAAAAACTCGTTTTTAAAGTCAGGTATTCAATAGGTTCAACCTGTAAGAATAGTTGTCCGAATGACCGTACCCAACGATTTCGACGAATTTCATTTTCCTGGTCAAAATAGGGATGAACAAGGCCCTGACTATTGGCAAGAGGACGCTCAATTCGATCCCCATTACTATTCACTGCAGAGGCAACAGGATGTATCCGGTAGGAAGACCGTAATGTTTCGGCACTTCCCTCATTCTGAAGGTTCTGAGCGCCATAAAAATTCATTCCAGCTCGCCACTTTTTTGAAATCTGATGTTCGATGTTCACGCGGATGGAATACCTTTTAAAATCCTCAGGTGAAACATTCCCTTGTTCCTGTAAGTATCCACCACCAAAAGAGAATTTGGTCTTTTCATCACCACCACTTACACTCACGTTATGGTTCATTTGTAAACCATTGGTGATAAACATAGATGACCAGTCGGTGTAATTTCCGGCATCAATATTTTCCCATTCATTAGCCGTAAAAAAAGAAGTATTGCTCCGGTCAGTAGATCTGCCGGTATTCTTGTACAACTGCATCATGTAGGCCACATACTCCGGACCGCTCATCATATCCGGCAGGTTCGCAGGGGTTCTTACCCCCATATATGCATCATAGGAGATAACCGTTTTACCCGATTTACCCCTTTTGGTAGTCACAATTACAACACCTTTTGCACCTCTTGACCCATATATTGCAGTTGCGGAAGCATCCTTTAGCACATCAATTTTTTCAATGTCAGCCGGATTAAGATCATTTAGACCTGAAGTGGTTGGAACGCCGTCAATAACAAACAAAGGCGAGTTATTTCCTCCGAAAGAACTGATTCCTCGAATGTTAATCGCGAAACCTGAACCCGGTTTACCTACTCTTTTTACAACCGTCACACCTGGGGTATTACCTTGCAGGGCACCGGTAGCATCCGTAGTTGCTGCCCTTGCGATGGTATTAGCATTAACAGAAGCTATAGAACCTGTTAAGTCAGCCCTCCGCTGGGTTCCATAACCCACCACAACCACCTCATTTAGTTTTTGTGACGATGGTACAAGCTTGATATTTAAAGTTGTTCTGGAATCAAGCTGAATTTCCTGGGGGTCATAGCCAATATAGCTGACAATAAGAACGGCATTTTCCGGAGCAATGAGACTATAATTACCATTCGTATCTGTCTGTGTACCTCTGGAAAGACCTTTGATTGTTATTGTAGCGCCTGGAATTGGCATATTTGTTTCATCAAGCACCTTTCCTGTAACGGTAATATCCTTCATCAAAGTTCCTACCGGAACAATGGCAATCAAATTACCCTGTAGCCTTTGAAAAGAAAAAGACGTGCCTTCTAAAACTTGTCCAAGAACCTCCAACACCTCTTTATTGTTGACGCTCATCGTAATGAATTTGTTCTCAGGTATATGGCGCTCGCTAAAAACAAAACGGTATATTGTTTTCTTCTCCAACTCAGCAATGACCTTTTTAAAAGAGGCAGATTTTAAATCAAGGGTTACTTTAGTTTGTGAAAATCCGGTCGCCCACGATTGGAGACTAAATAGGATAATTAATGCAAACGTTAGTCTCATAATAATGATAATTTGCTTTTTTGGGCAAAAGAAGCCGCCAACACCATTTAGGTGTTTAAAAAATTTCATAAGTTTACTGTATTAAAGGTTGATTTGATTGCAGACTTCCGTCCAAAGCAGTCTGCATTAATTATTCATCGATCATCTTTGATTGTACGGGGATCTAGGTCCCCGTTTTCATTAAGTAAATTCCTGTTTCATATGGTTCAGTATTTAGTTTATAATTGGTTATTTGATTAATAGGTTGTTTCCGTCTGCCGTATAGGTAAAGTTCTCCGTTACACTAAGGGCTTTCAGGATTTCTAATGGGGAACGCCGTTCAAAAGTGCCCGTAAATTTAAGTTTCTTTAAATTTTCATCTCCAAAACTTATTTTAACACCATAAGCTCTTTCCAGGGACTTGGCAATTTCAAAGAATGTTTCGTCTTTAAAAGCTATGGTATTGTTTAGCCAGGACGTTTCAATTAAAGTAGAATCATTTTTATGGTAATGTGTTAGCTCCGTCAGGGGAAGATCATCAGCTCCTCCTTTGGCATTTTCAGATCCCTCATCAAGAGTGAAATTCACTTTTAGCTTTTCCGAAGGCCTGAGTGTTATTTTATCATTACCCCTATTTGGTATGGTCACTTCTACTAGACCTCTAATCAAGGTAGTTTCGCTATAAGGATCATTGGGGTACGATTTAACATTAAAGGCCGTTCCTAGTACTTTGATGTTCATTTTTTCGGTGTGAATAATAAAAGGACGATCTGGATTCTTTACTACATCGAAGAAGGCTTCACCCACCAAGGTCACTTCCCTGGAATTTCTGCCAAATTGTGCTGGATAAACAAGTTTGCTTGAGCCATTAAGAATAACTTTTGTGCCATCAGACAGGGTTATTGACCTCTTTGAACCCGCTTTAGTAACCAGGGGAATATCAACTCCCGAGTGCTGTTTTGTGAAAATGAATAGGACAACTAAAATTAGGGCAGCTATAGAAGCTACACTCATAACAAGCGGGTAATGTCTTTTCAGGAATGAAGGAGTGCTCGTCAAAGTTTCATCCTGACCAATTTTTGTCATTACCTTATTAAATATAGCAAGGTCAGAATCATGAACAGAAGTATTCGTTGAAAAATACATCTTATAAAGATCATATTGTTCTTTATACTTGTCGTCGTTTAAGAATTGAGCCAATTCAGTAGCTTCAGAAACGCTGAGCGTTTCCATCATTTCTTTAGCTATCAGCTCGTTAAATCTTAATTGAGACATAGTAGTATGATTCTTTTCTATAGGACAAGAATTTCACCGAAACTACTTACAAGAAATTAAAAAAATTTTGTTGACCAGAAATGTTGCTGCATAACAAATGTAAAAATGGAGCTAAACGAATATTTCCAAGCATATGGAAAGCCAGGCAATAACCACAGATGCGATATGACGAATAGGTGTTACCTTTCTTCCCTCCCTCTGGTTTTGGTGACCAACCATGATCGTACTTATTTTGTTCATTGCCCGGTAGACTTGGGTTTCCACCGTTCGAGGTGAAATTTCCAATATTTCGGCTACCTCTTTACATTTCATGCCATTTTCTTTCACCATTTTGAATATAACTTTGCATTGCAATGGCAGCGTCTCAATAGCTTTGTCAAGCTGAAACATCAGTTCCTTTTTTTCAAAGTCTTTATCGGGCTGGTATGTGAATGCAAGTTCATCGCCGCAGTCATCAATATTGACCAACTTTAGTTTCGCTGCACTTTTACAATGATTGATCGCCCGATTTTTCACGGACACAAACAAATACGTCTCTGGATTTACAACGTGCGACAGATTTGCCCGGTTGACCCATAGGTGTACAAATACATCGGATACAATTTCTTCAGCAATTTCTTTTTGATAGACGTAAAATGAACAGAAGCTAATCAATTTGGAGTTTAATGAATACAATAGCGCCTCAAAAGACTTCAGGTCGTTATCCTTAACTATTTTCGCCCAGCACGCTAATATGTCTATAGTCTGTTTCAAGCTTGTAAAATGATAGCCCCTGCCAGGAACGGCAAATGAGCTGATTATATTTGGTTAGCTTAAATGTAGTGTTTTTATTTACCAAATACTAAAGAAGTGAAATTTGAAGTTCAACTCTAGCTATTTCTGTCTACCACTATCCAGCGTAAATAATGCTAGTCAAAAACTCATTTTGAAACTTTGATTAGGATCATGCTTCGCAACTAAATTCTTAAAATCATTAATTTTTTCATACCTGAATTTTATCACTGCAGGAGACATGGTAACCTCAGGACTACCAAAGTCATTAATTAAATATGCTTTCATATTAAACAAAAGTAGTTCAAGAGTCTCCAGTTCACTTATCCAATCCAGTAATAGAATGGTACTATTTGGAAATGGGCGCAGATGCTTTTTACAGCGACCCTTTGGAAGCCCTACAAATATTTTCTTCATGATTAGGCTTTTATGATGTCTTTAGATCTTTAAATTTGCAACTCACTATATTATATTTTTTTTGTTGTAAAACTACCCCATCCAAAACAAACCATGTTTGCAAGCATAAAACGAGTCATCCATAGAGAACTAAGGCTTTTTTTTCAACTAAAGAGAACAGAACGCTTATGGCACATACCTGTGTTGGCGTCGCTTTGTGTAGGAATTCCCTTGCTGGTAGGGTATTATTTCGACCATCTGGAATTTGGAATTTTAGGCTGCTTAGGAGGATTGGTCATATTATATATGCCACCAACCAGCTTCAAGCACCGTTTTTCGACCACTATATTCTGTGGTCTGGGTTTTATCCTAAGTTTTACCATAGGGATTGTATGTAGCTTTAATGGCATTTTTTCATCTATTATGATAGGAGTTTTTGCCTTTATTATTAACTGGACAACAAATAACTTTAAACTCGGCCCCCCGGGAAATTTCTTTTTTATCATGATTGCAGTAATGGCTAGCTGCATGCCTTTTGATTTGGAAAGAATTCCAATTAAGGTTGGAATACTAACACTTGGGGTATTATTTGCTTGTATCCTGGCGTTTATATACAGCTTATATATCACCAATAAATATAAAACAAACCTACACGAGATTACACCCAGGGGAAGAAACGGCACTCTTATTACTGAATCCTTTATTTTAGGTATTTTTATCATGCTCGCACTTTTGGTTGGACACCTGTTTAAATTTAGTAATCCATATTGGATACCCATATCTGCCCTTGCCATTATGCAGGGAATAACGGTGACGCATGTTTGGCAGCGGAGCTTTTACAGAATGCTAGGCACTTATATAGGTATTGGCCTGACATGGATCCTTCTTCAGTACAATCTGAGTCCTTTAACTGTTTGTATCTTAATTCTGGTTTTACAGTTCATCATAGAAATGCTTGTCGTAAGGCACTATGCATTGGCCTGTATTTTTATTACGCCATTAACTATTTTTCTTGCTGATATCGGCAGCCTTTTCACTGTGGATACAAATCAGCTTATATCTATAAGACTCACGGATATCATCATTGGTAGTGTTATTGGAGGAATAGGAGGATGGATTTTGCACAATCAGCAATTGAAAGCTAAAGCCGACCGTCATCTGCGAATGGCAAAGGTGGCAATGTTGAGAAAGCACTAGTGTTCATTGTGTATCATCCTTGGAGGTGAGCTAAAGAAGTAAACCGACTTCTGCAGTGTAGGTAAATATTACATCTTTTACAAAGAAAGAGAATGAGCCTTTTCATCCGGCCAGGGCAAACTTTTACCAGTACTTTTATAAGTAGGCAAAACCACGTTCCAGGCTTTTAACTGCGTAGTCAGCGATTTCGCCAGTTTTAAGGCGGTCGCTCTATGCTTTCTTATGAGATTCCCATGTTCTCCAATATCTTGACTATAGTCGTAAAGCTCTAGTTTTTCTTTTTTAAAATCATAAATTAGTTTCCAATTCCCTTGCCTGATAGCACTGAAGTAATTGATGCCCGGGCCATCGGTTGCCGTCCATTTATGCGGATTATACCAAATCAATGACCTGTCCTTATGAGCATATGGTTCTACTTTAAGTAGAGAAACGAAACTTATGCCATCAACCTCTTGACTCACCGAAGGACTTTCTATTCCTGCCATTTCCAGTATAGAAGGGAAAAAATCTTCGATTATTTCTCTTCGCGCGGATCCATACCCTTATCGAGGTATTTCTGAACAAATCTTGGGTCGGCCTGAATAGGGTCATGAAGGGCATAGTGAGCCAAATGAAGATAAAAGGGCCGTTTCGTACTCACTACCTGATCGGTGCTTTTCAAAGCTTCAAGCGTTAATGCTTCTGTAAGGAAAGTATCGCTACCGTAGTATTCCGCAAGCCCCTGTACGGCATTGTATGTAAACTTACCCGGAATATTGCCATAGTTTTCCTTTCCATAATAACTTTGCGGGTGACCGATAGCATTTCCAGCTACGTTAACCATAAAACCCAAGTTCAGGGGATTGGCACCAGGTGTTCCCTGTGAGCCCCAGTGTGCTTTACCAACATGCACAGTAAAATATCCGCTTTGTTTTAATAATTGAGGCATTGCTGTAGCATAGATGGTAGGTGGAATATTGGGCACAGGACTGTAACCGTTAAAGTTCCAATCCATACGGTTAAACACTACATTATCACGATCTTAAGGTGTGTCTTGTAAACACTGTATCATAATGACGACGAACGACTTTCTCATGTCTGATTCGGTTACAGGCAATAAACTTTACGGAATTAAAGAGGTAAGCCTTGATAACCTTTTCATTATCCTGAATGTTACGGATCTGATTCCAATAAGAAACGTAAGCATCCTGCACAACATCCTTTGCTACATCCTGATCACCCAGAAGCTGATACGCGAAAAAACATAAATTGGGATAATATAACTTAAATGCTTCTTTAAAAGATTGTTCACTAATAAAATCAGGGGAATCTTTGATTCATCTCAATTTGTTCAGTAGCTATATTTGGAAAAACAATAATACAAAAAACCATTCACAACCCTAATTATTATATAAGTTAATGTATAGGCAAAAAAGCTATTGTGGACTCCCCTACACGGCGCACAGACCTTCACCTTTTCTCAGTTTGACTTAGTGCCAGCCAAATGACTGAATAAATATATTCCAGATCCTCATTGCTCATGCAATAGGGAGGCAGTATGTAAATAACATTTCCCAACGGCCTTAGCAAGATGCCATGCTCCAGAAAAAAAGGATAAAGTTGGTCCCTGAATGCATTAAAATAAGATGTTTCCGCATTGCTTTTCCATTCAATAGCCAAAATGGTGCCTGTTTGCCTTACTTCTTTTACTTGAGGGTGCGACTCTACCTTTATCGAGAACTCAAGGTGTTTTTTGCAGATCCTACGGATATGATCCTGAGTTTCCTGGCTACGCAGCAATTCCAAACTTGCAAGCGCGGCTGTACAAGCGAGGGGATTAGCAGTGAAGGAGTGTCCATGATATAGTGCCTTATGCTGATCTTCACTAAGGAAACCCTCATATATTTCATTGATACAAGTAGTTATACCTAATGGCATGGTGCCACCTGTCAGACCTTTTGAAAAGCACATCAAATCGGGAACCTCCGTCAAATGATCACAGCCAAAGTTCTTTCCTGTACGACCAAAACCAGTGAAAACCTCATCCTGAATCATTAAGACCCGCTCTTTACGACAATGACGCATCAGCTCATTCAGACCTTCAGCGCTGTGCATCAGCATCCCCCCAGAACCTTGCACCAGTGGTTCGTAAATAAAACAAGCTATTTCTGTTGCCATGCCGGATACCAAAGACTTCAACTGTGGAAGATTTTCCTTTGTCGGAGGATCAATAAATACCACATCAAACAAGAGTTGTTCAAAAGGTCTCGTCCATACACTCCTGCCACTTACAGCCATGGCCCCAAAAGTATCACCATGATATCCATTGGTAAATGCCAGTACTTTTTGCCGGCTGCTCCCCTTGTTATTCCAAAACTGTAAGCACATTTTTAAAGCTACCTCAACGGCAGTAGATCCATTATCGGTATAAAATACTTTTTGCTGGTTGGCAGGCAAAATCTCCAGCAGCGTTTCGGCCAGTTCAATAGCGGGCGTATGTGTAAAACCGGCAAAGATCACCTGCTCAAGCGCTAGAAGCTGTGCGGCGACTTTCTGAGCAATGTAAGGATGTGCATGGCCATGTAGGGTAACCCACCATGACGAAACTGCATCAAGATAACGTTTCCCTTGTTCATCAAATAAATAAGCACCCGCTCCCTTAACAATGGGGATTGCCGGAGCGGAAGTTTGCATTTGTGTATAGGGATGCCAGATATGCTGTTGGTCTCTTTCAGATAAAGTCATCATGTTAGAGCTGCCCTCCCTTCACCATTGGCCTTAAGCCTAAGTTTTCAAACATTTTTTTATCTTGCATCAAACCTGGATTTGGAGTAACCAATAAAGTTTCGCTTTCACTCGTAAAAATAGAATTGGCACCTGCCATGAAACACCAGCCCTGTTCTTCTTCATTCATTTCTGCCCTTCCAGCACTCAATCTCACCAAGGCAGCTGGCATTATAATTCTTGCGGTAGCTATCATTCTGACCATATCCCACAATTCAACTTTCGGAAATTCACCTAATGGCGTTCCCTTCACACGGGACAAGGCATTAATAGGTACAGATTCCGGATGTTTAGACATCGTAGCTAAAGTCAGTAACATTGACATCCGGTCGTCGTGACTTTCACCAAGACCTAAAATTCCACCAGAGCAAACGGTAATGCCAGCCTTCCGCACATGGTTAATTGTATTGAGCCTGTCGGCAAAAGTTCTTGTACTGATGACTTCCTCATAATACCCTTCAGAGGAGTCCAGGTTATGGTTGTATGCGTACAAACCTGCCTGCTGTAAACGCTTTGCCTGCTCTTCTGTCAACATGCCCAGGGTACAGCATACTTCCAGACCCAGTTCGTTTACACCCGCAACCATTTCCAGAATACGGTCAAAATCTTTATTATTACGCACCTCACGCCATGCAGCAGCCATACAAAAACGTGATGAACCTGCTTCTTGAGCGCGTTTTGCACAGGAAATTACTTCTTCAGCAGACATTAGCGCCTTAACTTTAATATCGGTATGATAGCGCGCTGCTTGTCCGCAATAAGAACAATCTTCGGTACATCCACCAGTTTTAACCGACAATAAGGTACAGACCTGTACCTGAGAAGGCTGGTGCCATTGGCGGTGTACTGTTGCTGCCCGGTAAACCAGCTCCAATAAGGGTAGATCATAAATGGCCCTGATTTCATCCAGGGTCCAGTCTGTTCTGAGTTTCTTTTCTACAGTCATGTGTATAATTTTATGTGTTATTGTAATTGCCCAGTATATCAGGGCAGTGCTGTATGCTTTGCTTGTTGAGGTTTTTAAATTCCGGTATTTTTGCGACATATGTTTCCGCCGGAAAATACCTGTGCAGGATGCTTTTTGTGGCCTCATCCATTTCTCCACTGATGATGACCCCCCGCACCATGATATTTCGGTTTACTAAAGCTTCCATGGAAAGCAAGGCATGGTTAATGCATCCCAGATAATTTCTGATTACCAGAATGGCAGCTGCATCAAAGTGCTGGATCAGCTCTATCATCCGGAACTTGTCGGAAAGTGGCACCATCAATCCACCGGCACCTTCAATGACTAGCTGATTCCCGGTATGGGGCAAGGTAAAATCTGTTAACTTAATTTTTGTATTTTCAAACTGTGCTGCTTTATGGGGCGAGGCCGCCAGTTTAAAACGATAAGTTTCACCGTGAAAAACGGTTTGTTGGTGACTAACCAAACTTGATACCCTATCACGATCACTGCATTCCAGGTCGCCAGCCTGTACCGGTTTCCAATAATCAGCTTTTAATTGCTCGGTGAGTATTGCCGAAACAATAGTTTTACCCACGCCAGTACCAATTCCTGTAACAAATAATGGTTTATTCATGTATGTTAATGCTATTTGAAAGTGTATGACAAAGTTTTTTAATGTCTTGATCAGTATTGAAAGTATGGAGGCAAATCCTGAGTCTTTCCTTGCCTTTAGGAACTGTAGGACTTAATATCGGAAAGACGGCCAGTCCTTGTTCTGCTAATTCCATACTCACACGTTTAACTTTTTCGTTGCCGGGCAGGATAATAACCTGGATTGGGCTTTTAAATGTCCCCTTAGCTTGGTGTGGAAAGAGGCAATGTTGAAACAGATGAATCTTTTGCTGAAGTTTCTCCTGAAGCGACTCATTTTCTTTCAAAAATTGAAAAGCTATTTTGAGCCACAGGAGGTCTGAAAATGGCATTGCTGTACTGTAAATAAAAGGCCTGGCAAAATTAACGAGGTAGCTGCGTAGCAATCTGCTTCCTAAAACTGCGGCACCATGTGCGCCAAGCGCTTTACCAAAGGTAATCACCACAGCAAAGACATCGTGGGTTAATCCCGCACCATGCACCAATCCTTTTCCGAATACGCCAAATGCATGTGCTTCGTCTACAATCAGTAGCGCACCATAACTTTTGCAAAGTGCGGTAATCTCTATCAGTGGCGCCAAATCCCCATCCATGGAATAAACACTTTCTATGGCAACGTAACAGACACCTTTAGTCCTATTAAGCTTTTCCTTAAGATTTGGCAGATCATTATGTTTGAATTTTATGCGCGTTGCAAAATTTAACCTACAGCCGTCAATCACTGAACTATGGATAAGTTCGTCTATTAGGATTGTATCTCCTTTTTGGGGTAGACTAGAGAAAAGGGCCAGGTTTGCCGTATAGCCGCTGTTAAATAATAAGGCCGCTTCCATCTGCTGGTCTGCAGCCAGATCAGTCTCCAGGCTTTCAGCAAAGTCACTGTTGCCGGTCAACAGCCTTGAACCCGTTGCTCCCAAAGGCATATCATGATAAGCTTGCTGGGCGTTTAAAATATTTGCCTTTAAAGCTGAAGAACGGGAAAATCCCAGGTAATCGTTGGAGCAGAAATCTATTAGATTTAGTTGCGAAGGCAAGTTCCGTAGCAAACCCTCATCGCTACGTTTCTGTAAGCGTTTTTGCATCGTTTTAATGCCTGCATTCTCCAACATTATATCGTTATGGATTGCTGCATGGCAGCAATCCATTTTTTGAATAGTTGATGCTCTATGTCAATGACTACTGTGGCATGAGTTTGCCAGTCTGCCGAAAAATGCTCCAGCTGCAAGATCATTTCTTCCAAATGACCTGCTTCTTCAAGGATGATCGACTTCACCGTAACTTTATGCTGAACTTTACTAAGCTCAAACTGGTATAGCGGATAAAGCTCATCGGCCCTTAATTCAATGGCATAAGTAACGAACAAATAAGCTGCGTAACGTAGACTGGCCCCAGTCAAGCCCATTTCTTTTTTTAAATACCTACTAGATAACACATCCAGCTTATTCAAATAAAAACAACTTTCTGAAGGCGCTAATAAAGCTTCCCTTGCGTAAGTAGCGCATTTGCCGGGAAAAACTTTATTCAGCTGTTTTTTTAAATAATAAGCATGGCGATGTTCCTCTGCGGCATGTTTTAAAATCATCAAACTTACCGTTTCAGGATGCTCACACGCGGAAATCTTTCTGGCACCCGCATTCTCCATAAAAGATAGCGTATTTAAGAATTGCGCATGACTAGTTTCTTGACTAATGATATGAGATAATAGTTGTTGCATGGGCATTATTAATTTTTGACCAAACTTAGTATCTTGCCGGATCATCAAAGGAGCCAGTTTATAGTTTATGAGTAGTCCGGTTAGAATACCATTTAAGAATTTAATTCAAATTGATAGGAAATCGGATAGAGCCGTATACCTTCAACTGGCTTACCAGTTGATCATTGCCATTCAACGGGGCCTCCTTGCACCTGGAATCCAGCTTCCAGGCAGCAGACAACTTTCAGCTTTGCTGGACTTACACCGGAAAACGATCATTGCTGCTTATGATGAGCTTGACGCCCAGGGCTGGATAGAGGTCAGACCCAACAAAGGAACTTTCGTATGCACTAAATTCCAACCGATACACACCGATTCTTCAAAGCATCATCAAAAACTAATAGCAGGCTACCCTGCATGGACAGGTTATAACTTTAAGAAAAGCATTTTACTGGATCTCAGCGTGGTTAAAACAAGCGCTGAACTGGAATTTACAGATGGACTGCCGGATGTACGGCTAGCCCCTTTAGCAGATTTATCGAGAGTGTATGGCACTAATTTAAAACGTAAAAGCAATTTGAAGCACCTGGGCTTTACTCCAAATGAAGGCAGTGAATATTTCAAAGAATTGTTAACCACTTATTTAAATAATACAAGGGGTCTACACATTTCTAAAAACAATGTTATGGTGACCAGAGGTGTAGACATGGGAATTTACCTGGCTGCAGAATTGTTACTTCAAAGAGGAGATCTTGTGCTAGTTGCAGATTTAAGCTATTATGTGGCCAACATGATCTTTCAAAAAGTGGGGGCTAAAATAGTTTCGGCGCCCGTCGATGAGCAGGGTATCAATGTGCATGCTGTTGAGGAGCTGTGCAAACTATATACAATCAGGATGTTGTACCTCACCCCCCATCAGCATTATCCAACAACAGTAACTTTAAGTGCGCAAAGGCGTGCTGCGCTGTTACAACTTTCGTCAATTTATGGGTTTATCATTCTGGAAGATGATTATGATTACGATTTTCAGTTTGACAGCAATCCTATTTTGCCGCTTGCCAGTGCAGATACCCAGGGAATGGTGATTTATATTGGCTCTTTCGCCAAGTCACTTGCCCCTGGTTTCAGATGCGGTTACCTGGTTGCCCCAGAGAATCTAATTAAGGAACTGGGTAAATTAAGAGGTTTAATAGACCGGCAAGGAGATTTGTTAATGGAGCAAACGTTGGCTGAACTGTTGGAAGAAGGACAAATACAGCGGCATTTAAAAAAAACATTAAAGGTCTATATGGAACGCAGAAATGCTTTTTGCACACTACTGCAAACACATTTGGATGAATTTGTTTCATTTGATGTACCTGCTGGTGGGTTAGCAGTGTGGACAAAATGGAAAGCGGAGCTTAACCTGATGCGAATCAGTAATAACTGTATGCGTAATCAACTTTATTTACCCCAAACATTACTTTACCAAAAAAGAGGCCTAACGGCAATGAGACTTGGTTTTGGAAATCAGACCGTAGAGGAGTTGGAACGTTCGGTGAAGATTCTGGCAGCCGCAATAAAGAAATCTACCTGAGGCGTTGGCATTATACACGTCTTTTAGGCTTATAATTTCGTTTCCAAAGCTTATACCAGTGTTTGTTATGTGGGTACTGCCGGTGTGGCGTGGCATTGTTAAATACAATTGCCACTAAAAGGAGGATCAATACTCCAGTTAATACCGGACTAAACACATACATAAATCCAAGGGCATGAATTTTTTCAGAGCCAGCATTTGCAATCAGAGCTGTGGCGCCACCAGGCGGATGTTTACAGTTCGATAACGGCGACGAAGTCGTTGTTTCATTTGCGCTATTAATTCCCTCTGTAAGTAGAATAACCAAAGGCTGAAAGTGTAATAGGCACATGATAATGTTTTTCATCCTGTATCTGAAACACTACATCAACAAACGGATAAAAGCTTTCCGTTTTTTTGCTGGTAAAGTAATCTTTTACAAAAAAGGTAAGTTTGTAAATTCCTTTATTTTGTTGGCGTTGATTAAGAAATTCTTTGATCCTACCTTGACCATCTGTAACCTTTTTATCCACAAAAACCCAGGCTTTGGTCTTTTCGTTTAATTTTCTCCAATTGAACAGTAACACCAGTTGCAGGCATGCCTGTAGATACATCAAGGATATGGCTCGACAACTGATAAGTTGGTGCCTGTCCATAAGCAAAATTAAGGATCAACCCTAACAATACACTTAATACAATTTTTTTCATGTTTTAGTCTTTTTTTGTTGTGATACCGGCTACTGGTAGTATTGCCGATTTTGCAATCAAGTCGTCATTTTCAGCACCGCCACCACCTGCTACGCCAATACTTCCCACAATTAAATTGTTATGCCATAAAGGAACACCCCCACCCAGTAATATTAACTCTGGTAGGTTTCGCTATCACCACTCATCTTTGCGTTTCGTGCTAAGGTGAGCGTTGCTGTTTTGGTTGAAAGTGCTGTATAAGCTTTTCTTCTGGCCGCTTCGGTATTATGAGGGCCAACACCATCACCACCAGTAATTAAAATAGTTACTCCTGACTGGTCTAAAATGGCAATTGATACTTGTTTACCCATTGCAGCTGCTTTAGCTCTGGCAGTTTCGGCCAAGGCATAAGCTGACTTTAAGGTAAGTTGACGGTTTGTAGTCAAATATTGATCCTCATTATTTTTATCCTGAGCAAATGCTGCCACAGGCAAAGCCATGAAAATAAATACTATAAAACTTTTTAAGATCATCGCACAAAAATAATAATGATTTGATAAAGAAACGTTGACCTAGATCAACGTTTTGAATTTCCATGCTTGTCAGCATGGCTTTTTACAATGATTTCTTTTGTGGCTCTGTAACAAAAATATTTCCGTTTCAAATAGAAAATTTTTACCTTTAAATATGGCAACTAAGAAACGAATTTCTACTTCCGGTAAAGTAACTCCAAAGCGTACTTCTGCTTTCGCTGAGCCTGCAGGCCAATTGTATGGTTTAATTAAAAATACTGAACCGGCAACTAAAAGAGCCATCGAAATCTTAAAACCTTATCAAAGATCATTGAGATCACCTTCGGCAAAACTGATAGCCATAAAGAACGGACTGGATTCACATGCCATCAGCGATTTAATTGAAATAACTGGCGCTACGCAAATGGATTTAGCCCAGATCCTTAATATAACGGAACCTACCCTGCGGAAGCATATCAAAGCCGGAAAAGAGCTTAATACTGGCCTTAGCGAACACATTTTACAGCTGTTCCAGCTTTTTGATAAAGGGATGGATACCTTTGGCTCCTTAGAAGAATTTAAAAGTTGGCTTAAGCACGAAAGTATCGCACTGTCTGCACGTCCAGTTGATGTATTGGATACCATGACCGGAATCAACATGGTTATGGATGAATTAATTCGTATTGATTATGGCATTACGGTATAACGAATGTTTGTTTATAGAATTAGCCAGAGCAGATATGCCAACTCCTTAAATCCTCCTGGAATTGCGGCACGGTGGAACTTAGCCGGACAACGAATTGTTTATACAGCAGGTAGTCTAGCCTTATCCTGTCTCGAAATGCTCGCTCATAAAAGTGGCGCTTCGTTGGCATCCGGTGATTTTTCTCTTTCCATTATTAACATAGACGATTCACTGATCGTCCATGAAATACCAGCTGAAGAGCTGCAACGTCTACATCATCAATGGCATCAAATTGTAAATTACCCTGTTACCCAAGAAATTGGTGACAAGTGGCTCCGTGATGGTCAATCTGCGATCTTGAAAGTTCCTTCAGCGATTATTGATTTAGAATATAACTATTTGATAAACCCTGATCATCCTGGTTTTTCAAAAGTTACTGTTGCTAGAGTATCTAAGTTTACCTTCGACCCCAGGTTAAAAGCGAATCCTTAATATTTGGTCATCAGGCCTATGCTTACACCTTAGTCCAATAAACAATGGCAAGTAGGACCTGAAATAACTAGGAGTGTGGGTTTAGAATAGTTCATAAGTTTTACGAATGCTATCTGCCTGCATTCCTTTAAGAACTCTAATACACGCGTACGGAAATTTCTTCCAGCAAATGCAACTTCCTGTATTTCAATACGACCATCAGCAAATTCTTTATAAACCTGCCCTTCTGGAAGATTCTCAGAAAGGATAAGAAATGGCAGGTCTTTGCTGAAATTATGTGCCCTAAGGTTTCTGATGGTGTTCAGATATATCTCCCGCTTAGTTTCAAGCTCTAAATTTTACATATTGTTAGCTGCTGAGGCATTTAAAAATACAAAATTTACGACGAATTTGTACTAATTTCACCCCTCGTGGGGCCAACTGCTAAAAATATAATGTTGTGTAGGGGATTTAAACATCCCCTACAACCTCAGCCCCATCATTATTTCATCCAATGCTTTCCAATCTGGTAAATGCTTAGACAGCTCTGCCCAGAACTCCTTCGAATGGTTCTTAACCTTCGTGTGGCAAAGCTCATGCACTACAACATAATCGATCAATGAATAAGGCAATTTCACCACATTAATATTCAAAATAATAGTGTTTGTGGGCGTGCAACTACCCCATCGTTTTTCTAGCTTCATTACCCTGGCATCATGGTAAGTTAAACCCGTTTGCTTTGACAACTTCCTTAGGCGAGGCATCAGTTTCTCCACCGCTTTTCCTGGTAAAACGCAAACAATGTAAACGATAATTTACACTTCGATTTACGGGAAAGCGTAAAAAGACGCTTATTTACTACTTATACCGAGCACAAAAATTTAGGTATTGAATAATTTACTAAGCCAAATCACATCTTATTATCAACACCTTTCTTTATTGAAAATTGCCCACTTTCCTTTTCTAGTTCTTTTTGAAGAATACCAAAGTGTGCAGAAAGTTGTCTTTTAATAGATATAGAATTTAAGCCTTCTCGGATAATCCCCTCAGAATTTTTATACTCTTTTTTAGATGCATTCTGTGCGTACGTAATGAAATTTCTTTTACCGAAGTGAGAGTACTTTAAGAAAAGTTGCTTCCTATAAATTTTTTGAATCTTAGTTTTTTTACCATAAGCCATCATCATAGTTTTTAAGATTCTTCCTTTTGCTATACGGAAGTATCTTGATAAACTGCCTGGTCGTATGTAAATATTCATTCCATTATATTCAAAACCAAGATATTGAAGGTTTTTATAAAATCTCTGTTCGTTACTTTTTGAAATATTTCGTTTATCAACTCCTTTTGCATTAAATGCACGAACTATACCTTTGCAATTTGGTCTAAACTCAATGATTTCAGACTTCCTTTCTTGAATAGTTAACTTAAATTCATTTTTTATTGATGCAATGATTTCACTAATCAAATATTTAGCATTTTCTGATTTACAAACAATTAGTAAATCGTCACAATATCTGAAATAATGAAAGTCCAATATTTTGCTGAGATTATTTAACCATTTATCGAAATCAATCAAATAAATATTCGACAATACCGAGCTCATTTGTGACACTTGAGGTATGCCACGGCAGGTTATATTTCCATCTTTATCTGTTTTTGGTTTATTGCGCACAACCAACTGCCTTTTTCTCAGTAAACCGAATTTTTCGCGATAAGACGGACCAGCTAAGTCAGCTGGAATTAAATCTAATAATGTCCTCCAATTATTAAACTTATTTAAATCCAAGTCGAAATGCTTTAGAAGACTCGCCTTACTGACATAAGAATAATTTGTGAGTGATCTAAAAACCTTGTATTGATCTTTTGGAAGGTTAGGCAACCCTATTATGTCACACCACTTTTCCTTAAGGACTGTATGATCAATGTTATCAAAATATCCAGTGATGTCCAATGCAATTGACGTGCACTTTCCATGAGACTGACACATAGACTTGATAGAATCGAAAGCTCTTTTCGCAAACTGAATATTACAAGCTCCATTTAAATCTGATCTGTATGCAAGAACACATTGTTCAAATCCGCCAGTTTTTATATATCGTTGATAGGCTTGATTAAGTGTGAAAGCATAAAATGAATAGATATAAGAATCAAAATGGGATGCGAATGAAATTGGACGAATCTTAGTTTCTAAATTATAGGTATCTGATTCTTCGTCAAACTTGTAACGGGGCGTTTTGGTCAGGATTTTAAGATGAGGTGTAAAAGAATGTTCAGCGACTTGTCTCAGAGAAGTATCGCTCACCATAGCCTTAACTTTATGACCCTCATTTCGAAAATCAAATATATAATCGAAATGCTTATAGGTTTTAATTTTGTTCCTATTTACGGTCTTTTCGAAAAACTCATTCCAGTTGTCTTCAGTATATAACGATTCGCTTTCCATGCGTTTTAATGGGACATTAGCCAAAGAGATCCATCAGTTTTAACGTCTTTGGCTAATGTACAATGTGATTCATTGCTTAGTAAATGACCACCTTAATCATTTAAGGATTTTCACCTTTACATACCTTAATCCACCCTTGGCCAATCATCTTGCAATGTGGCACTACACATTAAGCTACCAATTGGCTGCTTAACCTAATTGAGATTACCGGCTAACAACTGATATTAGCTTCTGTTTCCTCAATACCTATCCACATATGTTTCGACATAGATCGGGTATTCTAGAATTCCTCCTAGTAAAGCTATTAAACAATAATTATGATGTTATGAATACAATCAACTACACTCTTCAGATAATCATGATTCTACTCTATTTCCTTGTAGGAATAAGAATGGATTTACATGACACTTCAGAACTGCAATGCTATTTGGAAAGCTCCCAAATATTTAGTATCTTAAACAATAAACCCTTCAACCTACATTGAAGGCAACTATCTCCTATCAATTCTTGAGCCGAAACAATATATCGGCCTAGTTGTCACATATAATTTTCAATTAACACAAATACATCTGCTCACGTGTCATGAATGTCATATTTGTCAGTCTGAAAATTTCTGTAGCACGAGCAAACCAAGTGTTGGATTGATTTACGAATCAATTCTTTGACAGTAATACTTGCAATGGGTTTTCACAACCCAAACTCCTTCGCCACAATCTTCTGCATCCTGCCCAGCGCCGCGTTCACATTTTTCGCCGTCGTTTGCACCACCTGCTTATACTTTGTACCCAAACTATTCGCTGATAAATACCCATTCCCAATCCCTGGTGTCTGAAAATTCCGTGCAATAAAAACCATCAACTCCGATCTCGGATTAGCCATAATCAATTCCGACTCGATCATTAACCGCACCAGGTAAGCCAGGGCATCGGCAGAAATAGAAACCTTCACCCGGTAATCCGGAACCTGCTGGGTAGCAAGCACTCCTCTCTTCGTCGCAGGCGGCTGGCCCAACAATGCAATCCCCTGTTTCTTTTGCAGGTACTTCAGCTCAGCCTTAATAAATGAAGTTAACACCACCACCAAACTCGGGCTACAAGGATCAAAACAAACCATACCCCGCTCCTGCTGTCCTTTCATTACTTTCTCCATTTGAT
This sequence comes from Pedobacter sp. CAN_A7, assembly GCF_015752175.1. Classification (NCBI taxonomy): domain Bacteria; kingdom Pseudomonadati; phylum Bacteroidota; class Sphingobacteriia; order Sphingobacteriales; family Sphingobacteriaceae; genus Pedobacter; species Pedobacter sp. CAN_A7. Next base: position 602,245 of record NZ_JADOUW010000001.1, read on the forward strand.
ACAGCAACGCTAACTTCTCAGTCTGGTTATACACTTGATCAAGGTTTTTTAATAAACGCGATTTATAATAGCCTTCGTAACTGGCCGAATTAAAACGCAGGTATAGCAGGTGTTCCATCATAATCCTTGTAAAATCTTCCGCCTGTACATCACGGCAGAGGTTTATTAACGATGTCTGCAGGTGTTTCATATAAGCCAGCTTTTCATAACTGGCTTTCCGCGATTTAATAAAATCATGGTAACATTTTAACAACAATTCCTGTAGAGGCAAGTCCACCCCTTTCCGCTTAAAACCTGTGCTTAATAATTTCAGCTGTTCGGTCAATTCGGCAAGTTCTAAATTTAACTTGCGTTCCGGTACCTGGCTTTTTAAACAGAAATAGCGGTGGTGCTGCGTTTCCATATAATCTAATACCTCTTCTAGCAAATTAACCATTACCATTTTCATGGTGCACCCAGTTTGCCACTGCTGCTCCAATAATTGGAGCAGCAGGATACAATCATGTTGAGTTTGCTGGAGGTGCCGTTCTACCAGGCGGTCGCTTACCTGGCTAAACACTTCCTCGCGGATGGCCTGGAACAGGCCTACGTTTATTTCTGAGATTTCCAGCAAACGTTTTTTCAACATTTGGGCAGCTAGTGCAGCATTTGATGCATTCGTCACTTCCTGCACCAATGCTTTCATACGTGTCATGTGGCGGTTCATACGGCAATGAATTTACCCAGAAACTGGCTGTCCGACACCTGTAGTTGATTTAAAGCATATAACCCTACATAAACAGCAATCTCTTTTCCAACCATTTTAGAGCTGAACTTAAACGTAAGGTGTGCATCGTCACGCATAGTGCCACCAATAAATCCATCAGCTAAACCTATTTCCGTACACAAAATAGCCACCATCAGTTGATCATCATACGCATAGTTCCTACTCAAATAGTCAACCTCCCATGAAATTTCAAGCGTTTGTGAAGTCATTTGTGTAATCACTACCTGTTCCAATTGGTCAAGTCTGCCCTCGCTTATCGTTATCTTTTCATAATCAACAACAAAATCTGGGTAAACACCCCTCAAAGCCTCATTATAGTTTTTGCTATAACCTACATTGTATTCGGTTCTATACTTAGCCTTGTGATAAAACCCCGCCGTAAAATAGGGCGATAAAGGTTTAATCAGCTGGTGTACAAACTTAAATTTCTCTTGTACTGCTATTTGTGCAGCTGTTCGTGGTTTTTTGTTTTTTTCCGACGCCTCGCGCACATAATTAATACCTTTCCACGTGGAAGCTACTACTCCACTAATTTTTCCGGTAATGGGTCCGAAAAGCCCTTGATGTAAAATTGCCATATTCGTTAGTTTTGATTGATTAATTGTTTCGTTTTTACAAAGACCCTATTGTGCGTTGGCCAGTTCCTGAAATTAGCTGCAATGAGGTGTTGGCTGTCTGTATATCTGCTGTATATTCCGTGTACGTTTTCGCGAACCAGATATAGAGGAGATATAGAGCGGACAACCTTTTGATAAACATAATTTACCAGCCGTAGCCGAGTCATTCTCTTCTTAATATTTTCCATTTTCTTTATGATTAGAATTCGAAAGTATTTGATGAAATGTGAAAAACCTAGGCACCAAACCTAATTGACTGGTTTTGACCGGGTTTTTTGCAAAATTGACCGGATTTGACCGATCACAACAACGCAAGTATTTAACTTGTAAAAGATTTTATTATAAATCATTTTACTCATTGAATAATATTACTACCTTGCGTGTTACAACAACCAAATATTAACGCTCATGAAAACCTTTCCAAGAATGACCACTAGACTTGTGATTACAACATCCGCTCTAAATCAGATTTCCGATAATAGTGTTTGTTTCCGATTAGCTGCGATTCGATAAGATTTCTCTTCCTCCAGCGGTATAAGGTGCTATCACCCACATGCAATAAGCGCTTAGCGTCGGCATTATCCATCAACTCATCGCTTATAATTAATTCTGTGACAACAGCGTTTTCTGATAGACGATTTTGAATATCGTGGAGCATTTTTATCATCTCTACGAGCAGGTTGAAAATCTTTATTAGCATAAGAACACAATAATAAATTAAAGTTTAAAGAATAATCACACTCACTTTACAGTTCCTACACAATATTAAATTAACCCTAACCAAATAAAAACCAATTAATATTAGAAAAATCCTTATGCATTTTACATCTTTCATTAACCACCTGAAACCGCATGGCCCGCTGTCTGATAGCCTGATCAACGACCTTCGCAATCGTTGCGAATACTTTAATGTGCCAGACAAGTCCACACTCATTGTGCCTGGCCAAGTTTCAAAATACATTTATTTTATCAATGAAGGTTTGTTAAGGACATACCATATAGCTGAATCTCAGGAGGACACCATGGGTTTTTCTGGTCCTAATGAATTCATAGCCGATGGCCATGGGTTTTTAAACAACACCCTATCTGAAATTGGCGTGGTATGCCACTCAAAAGCCTCAGGAGTAAAAATTAGGCATCATGAATGGAAAATACTGTGTGAGGATAATCCGATGTTTTTGAATTTATCAAGAAACATTTTACTTCAACAGCTCCTCAAATTGGAACGTGAATCGGTGATTTATAGGACAAAAGATACGAAGGAAAAGATTGAGCAGCTTTGCAGGTTGTTTCCCGGCATCACGGATATCGTAGCCCGCAGACATATTGGGAATTTCTTTGGAACTACTGAACAAGGCATCTCTAATATTATTTCCCAAATGAGGAAATGCTCTGAAAAAACCAACTGAAGTGAGGTGCAGTGCCCTGCGTAACCTCATTTAAATTGGAAGACCATATTTACCAATCCGTCGATTTTGATGATGATAGTTGAGTAACTCAAATTTGGAATTGAATAACCAGTTAAGATAAAGTAGCAATTTTATTAAAAATAATTAAAATCAATTAACTACACTATGAATAATTTAGGAGAACGAATCAAACATTACAGGCATAAAAAAGAATGGTCTCAATCAATTGCTGCAAATTTACTAGGCATATCCATACCCGCCTTCTCAAAAATCGAAACTAACATAACCATAGTCACAATAGTTAGGTTACGCCAAATAGCAGACGTATTAGAGGTTCCCATAAATATACTGTTAGGTGATGTATTTGGAAATAAACATAACACTGAAATTGCAGCGTTGGAAAAAAGCCTGACAGAACAAGCTAGTAGATTACTTGCCCTTCGATATAAAATAATTGCCCTTCATGACGAGCTACAGGAAATTAAATCTAATAAATTTATGGACAAGCAGGTTGCACACCCCAATGTTGATTCCGACCTGTCATTTACTGACCTATTGATAGGCAATATAAATTCTGGCTTATCATTGATTAACCTTTAACCGCAGCCACATTTATTTCTATAAATCAACCGGGTTTATTTCTTTAGCTAACCAGAATGGCTCACTGAATATATCGAGAATTTCCGGCATGCGGTGCTTGGGGTACTGGACTTTTCAAAAAGACTGATTAACTTCGGTATTTAAAACGTGTACCGTGTGCACATAATTCTGATTTAAGTTACTTTGATAATGTCAGACCAGCTAGTTGTATAGGATTTACTAAGAAACTTACGCCGCATGGCCCATTTCTGTTCTTTGCCTTCTGCTGCAATTCTTAACGTACCAGTGCCGTAATGTTTATTGATGTCGTCCATAACTTTGCTCAATTTATCGTTAAGTGATCCATTCCATTGGCTAAACATATTTAGCTGCAATTCTGTTTCGGGAATAAGTCCGGTTGCCATTACTTCCACCTTTTGGAATAAATATTCTTTACGGTAAATCGCTTTTAATCCGAACAAAGCAGCTTTCACCAGGTCCTGCATGTTATTAACCTGATGAGATCGCCAGCTGGTGACGCAAAGCCGGTAACCTGTCCAGGATTTTCTAAGAGTTCAAGTAATCGATCCCGGTTTGGTAAGTTATTCTTTAGCATAGATGTGGTGTTTAACAGCGGCAAAATTACTAATATTTTTAGCATTAAGGTGTGCTGTTGATAACTTGTAATAGTGCAGCATTCAATATGCCTTGAGAAGGTTTTACGTATTGTGCCGAAGAAGATGCTACAAACAAGGAGGCTTTGTAAATTCGTCCACCAAATTTATTATGTTTGTTTATGGTCCAACAGCAAACCCTTGACAATTATTCGTCGTCAGTACCAGAGACTGTAAAAACCGACAAACGAATAGGTGGATATTTCGTTGCGATAAAACTTGACGAGTTTTCTGCGGAAAGCATCGAGGCTTCGAGTATTTATAGCCGCAAGGATTTTTATAAGGTCACATTGGCAACCGGACATGCAACATTTCATAGCATGAACAAGGAATATCAGATTAGGCCAGATCAGAGTGCACTGATTTTCACCAACCGCGAAGTACCCTATCGCTGGGAAGTTCTATCCGAGAAATGCAGTGGTTACAGTTGCATGTTCACTGAAGACTTCTTACCATCGCAAAGTTACCTGAGGAAGTCTGATTGGACAGTATTCGACACAAATAGCCAATCAATTTTCCCTTTGGATAATGCACAAAAGGATTTTTTCACCAATCTTTTCTTGAAAATGATTGCTGAACAAGAATCATCCTATAAATACAAGTACGATCTTCTTCTTCTATATGTTCTGGAGTGCATACATGCTGCAATGAAAATGGCACCAGGTTTAGAATCGCAGGGACACACTGCATCAGATCGGCTAAACGAGTCTTTCAAAATGTTACTCGCTGGTCAATTTCCGATGGTTACACCATCACAGCGGATAAAACTTCGAACTGCACAGGCCTTTGCTGACCAGCTAGCAGTTCATACCAACCATTTGAACCGGTCACTAAAAGCGGTTACCGGATACACAACTAAAAAACTGATTATGGAGCGAATCATGCAGGAAGCCAACGCGCTGCTGCTATATTCTGACTGGACTGTCAGTCAGATCAGCTATAGTCTAGGATTTGATGAACCTACACATTTTACACAAGCTTTTAAATTACATACAGGGAGGACACCTTCTGGTGTCAGACAAAATGTTTGATTTTCGATAGTATTCGTTTGTAAAGCGTCCTAATTCACTCCCTAGCGAGCGGTAACTTTGTTTTATAAATATTATACAAATGAAAACATGGTTCATCACAGGTACGTCTTCTGGCTTGGGACGTTTACTTACAGAAAAATTATTAGATCAAGGTCATCGGGTAGCTGCTACCTTACGCAAGCCAGAGTTGTTAAACGAACTTATAGCGAAATATGGTGATCAGTTATGGATTGCTCAACTTGATGTTACCCATACGCAATCTATTAAAAGTGTGGTAGATAAAGCATTTGCCGATCTAGGCCAGATTGACGTGATTGTAAATAACGCTGGCTACGCACTTTTTTGCGCTGCTGAAGAAGCTTCTGACGATCAAATCATCCAACAGATTAATACGAACGTCATTGGTTCAATACAAATTATACGATCCGCATTACCTCATCTGCGAGCACAGGGTGGCGGCCGAATCTTACAAGTATCATCAGCGGGTGGACAGACCACTTACCCTAATTTTAGCTATTATCACACCTCAAAGTGGGCAATAGAAGGTTTTTGCGAAACATTGGCGCAGGAAGTAAGTCTTTTTAACATCAGAGTAACTATCGTAGAACCAGGGGCGCATAAAACTGATTTTGGTGGAGGTATGGTTACGGCTCCTGTTCTTGAGGCTTATGATCAGACACCCGCAGGGTATGTTCGCCGCTTAGTGGATAGCGGCACATTTCCATTGACGGGCGATCCTGATAAAACAGTTCAGGCCATGATAAACGTAGTAGATGCCACTACAGCACCCCTTAGATTGGCTTTAGGAAAGGATGCTTATACCGACATACGCGCCTCACTTTTATCGCGTCTGGTCGAACTGGATGCACAGAAGGAATTGGCTTTATCGAGCATTGTCTAGTCAATACAAATCTCTTTTAATACTTCAAATTTGTACGATAAAGCTATTAGGTTGGTTGGCTCAAACATCTCCGTTTTAATATTGATTTGAAGAAGTACGTTATTCGCGATTGGATAACGTACTATTTGTATTTTATAATAAAACCAGGATTGTGATAAGGACATGTATTTAAATTTAGCACATATTGATTACGCTTAATTGTTACTCATGGCTTGTCCTTACATACCGCTACTCATGGACTTAATCCATTGAATAGCAAAGTTAACTGGCTCCTTTGAATTTGAGAATGCAGTATTGTGGCCAAATTCTGAGAATAATTTATACTTATATGGCTTTCCTATTGCTTTAAGAGCTTCGATTCTTTCTATGGATAAACCTACTGGAACTTGTATATCTTTTCCTCCATAGAGCCAAAGCCCGGGAATCGTAAGCAAGGAAAGCACTTCACGCGGATCAGTAGGCGCAAATTGATACTTGTCAGGGTCATTACTTATATGTTCACGTGCATCAGCTTCACTATGCGTTTCCCAGAATTTCGAATCGCCGTTCGTATAAAACTGAAACCGAAGTTGTTCGAGGGTTGTGATAACAGGTCCACTAAATATTGTGATAAATTTTACCTTTCGGTTTTTTTCTGCAGTCAGAGGAATTACCCACCCAGCCTGACTAAAGCCCATTAAGCCCAACGGTATCCGTGTAGTGGTCAGATGAATCAAGAGCTCATCAGTGGCGGCGCTTGCGTCTATAGCTAATAGGTCTAAATTTGAAGCATCAATGTTATTAGTGCCAACTTCCGGTCCGGCATATATTCCGCCAGATTTCCCTACCCCACGTTTGTCGTAGGTCAATACTGCAATGCCGTTTTCGGCTAAAAGTGAAGCGAAACTATTCATTCTGGTTTCCTGACCAGATCCATGGACCAGGACTAGCGCGGCAACCGTATGTTTAGGTATAAAAATAGAGCCTTCCAAAATCACACCAGCACTATTGAACTTAACATTTTCAGTCTTAAATTCTTCACTATGAATAGAATCAGAAGTTTTTTGTCCAAATGATCTTAGACTGAGACAGCAAAGCAAAAGAAATAAATATGGTTTCATTGTTGGTAAATTAAGGGGTTTTCTCTAAGACAACATAGTAAACGAGAAAGTTACATTTTATCTTATTAAACGGCCATCTACCATAACTATAACAGAATATATTATCATTTAAGGGTGGAATTCATAGATGATTCCAAAACCAAGGTTTATTAATAAAATAAAGACTTAGTCGTTTCAGAGGATTAGACAATTGTTATAAAGGTTGCGTAATCTCTATTTGATAAGTATTAATTTAGCACCTTATTAATTTCTTCGAATGTTAGATCCTAAGCAAATTTCTACAGAGATATTAATTGAATCTTTTAAAAAGGTCTTTCCGTTGACTGCAAAAGAGAAAGAGGAATTAATAGCTCGTTTCACCGAACGTCATGTTAAGCGACGCGGCTTCATTCTGCAACAAGGAGATGTATGCAAGCATTTTACATTTATTGTGTCTGGATGCTTTAAAATGTTCGCTATGGATCAGGCTGGCAAAGAACATAATTTGCAGTTTGCCTCAGAAAACGACTGGATAGCTGACTTAGCAAGCTTTTATGCACAAAAAGCCAGCGGTGTTTATATTGAAGCCATGGAGCCTGCTGTGGTGCTTCAGATCCAACATAATGATTTGTTGAGCCTGTATACCGGCTATCATAAATTTGACCGTAACTTTAGAATCATTGTAGAGAGAAAATACATCGAGTTACAGAACCGGGTTTTACAAAACATCAGCATTACAGCTGAACTGCGATATCAAACCTTTCTGGAACAATACCCACACTTAGCCAACCGGCTACCTAATACGCAAATCGCTTCTTACTTGGGTATCACTCCAGAATTTTTGAGTAAGATTAGAAAAGGCCTAGTTCACAAAACCTGATCCTTAACTTAGTTTAAGGGCATTTCTTAAGATAGTTAATAGGGGAATTCTCTTTGCCCTGCCGACCTTTGCATTGTACAAAAGAACGTAACAATGAAAAGATTAATGAATAGGAAAGCTTCTTTGCTGTCATGGAAGTTTGCAATAGTTGGAATACTAGCGAGTGTGGCATTCAGTGCCCATGCCCAGGAATATGTAACGCCTACTGATCCACCTCAACCTGGCAAAGCGCCAGGCGCAAAGGTTCGGTTATTAAGCACGAACGGAGCAACAAAAAATTATATCATGGTGCTTTCTCCAGGCGACGAATTAATGTCGGGTCTTGCTGCATTTGCCGAGCAATATCAAGTAAAATATGCACATTACACTGGCTTTGGGGATGCAACTTCAGCAAAATTTGGCTGGTTTGAAGCCAGTCGTAAAATGTTTAAGTCAGTGCCTGTCAACGAACCATCAGAAGTTACCTCCATGACTGGTGACATTTCCTTATATAAAAACAAAACCCTAGCGCACACTCATTTAAGCACAGCCATTCAGGATGGTAGCGTTCACGGTGGACACCTGTTTGAATTGATCGTTGGTCCTACGTTCCAGGTAATCATCACCGTTGAGCCTACGCCGATTTATAAAAAAATAAATCATGAGTTTAACGCCCTTGTTGTTGATCCAACCCTGAAAAAGTAAATTACTTAAACTAGTATAAGGGCATTTCTTAAGAAAGTTCATAGGGTAACATACATTAATAGGAAGACCTTTGTAAGACTAAAGTTTAAAGCTTTGTGCATTAAAAAAAACTAAATACACCGACTTTTATAATGAAAATACAGAATTTAAATATCAAATCTTTCCTATTCATACTGCTTAGCTTTTTGGCTTTAAAGGGAAATTCCCAAGACCTAAATCAGTTAAGGTACTTTATGCATTCAGGGACAATGCCAGCCAGTGAAATACCATACGGTAATAATCCTAAAGCAGGCCATTATCTACAAACCGGTGATGCCAGGATTTATTATGAATTATATGGAAAAGGAAAACCGCTAGTGATTCTGCATGGAGGAATAGTTGGATCTACCTACGAAATGGGTCAATTAATAGATAGCCTTTCCAAAAGGCATCAGGTCATCGCTATATCCACCAGAGGACATGGAAAATCAGAAATGGGTAAAGATAGACCAACTTACCAGCGTAAAGCAGAGGACGTTCATGCAATTATTAATGCGGTCACCAAAGACAGTGCGACTGTTTTAGGGTTCAGTGATGGTGCTTACACAGGTTATTTTCTTGCGGCAATGCATCCTGAAAAAGTAAGAAAACTAATTGCCATTGGTGCTGGAGAGTGGAAACAAGGCTTTCGTACCTTCAACAATACCAGAGAGATTCTTTTTGGAATGGACAGCCTTTACTTTAATCAACAGCTTGAATTAAGCCCAGAACCACGACGGTTTGACGAATGGTTAAGCACAATGAACAAATACTATAGTTCCTTAAATATAGGCAAAGAAACTTTAGGAAAGATCCAATGTCCGGTCTTGGTGATGGCCGGTGAAAAAGATCAAAATGCGCCATTGGAAACTGTTTTAGCAGCATACAAAATGATTCCCCGCGCACAATTGGGTATCATCCCTAATGCACCGCATCCTGCCTTTTTAGTGAACTTTCCTGCAGTTTGGGGAAGCATCCTCCCCTTTCTAAATTAAAGAATAGATAAATCAGTTTAAAAAAATAAAAATGGAAATTAAAGAAATAACAAGCCAGGTGTTAACACATCACCTAACAGCCTTCGGAAGCAACGACCTTGACGAAATCATGAAAGATTATACCGAAGATTCAGTATTATTTACACCAACAGGGCCATTGAGCGGGTTGGCAGCCATCAGGAATTTCTTTGAGGCGTTTTTCTTCGCTATCCCAACCGGTTCTGCTTTTGAAATGATACAGTTAAGTGTAAAGGATCATGTTGCTTATATTGTATGGACAAGCGAATCCTCCATTGCAAAAATACCAGTCGGCACTGACACCTTTATTCTTGAAGGTGATAAGATCAAATACCATACGGTAGCTGATTACAGATTAAATAATAATTAATTTTAAGAAAGATGAGTACGCAAATCGAAAAATCGACAGTTGAACAACTAATTTCTTCTTATGCAGAAGCGGTGAATAAAGGAAATCGCCAGGCGATCTCAGCGTTCTATACCCAAGATGGTTTACTAATACCTGAAGGGTTTAAACCCGTACCGCAAGGAAATAGCAATGACAAGTATTTTGCCAATACCGGTGTTCAAATTGGTTTTACCGTGAAAGAAGTAATTGTTGAAGGAAACTATGCTTTTGTAGAGGCACAAGCCAACACAAAGTTGACTGATCTCAAAAACAATCAGGAACTTAAGAGAAAAACAAGAGACCTGTTTATCCTAAGGAATACAGATGGTGACTGGAAAATATTCCGTTACATATTCAATAGTAAAAACAAAGCTTAACCCTCATATACGGACTATGAAAGCAGCAGTGTTGTACCAGCCTGGTGGGCCTGAAAATTTCGTTTTGGAAGAAAGGATTGTGCCTGGAGTTAATGAAGGCCAGGTACTCATCAAGGTGAAAGCTTTTGGGCTTAACCGCTCAGAGCTGATGACAAGAAAGGGTTTTTCTCCAGGAGTAAAATTCCCAAGGGTTCTTGGAATCGAGTGTGTTGGCGAAGTGGAAAGTGATCCGTCAGGAGAATTTAAAAAAGGCCAAAGCGTTGCTGCTTTTATGGGAGGTATGGGCAGAGATTTTGATGGAAGTTATGCTGAATATACCGTTGTACCAAGGTCGCTCGTTATCCCTTTTGATAGCATGTTAACCTGGGACAAATTAGGCGCAATGCCTGAAATGTTCCAGACCGTTTATGGTTCTCTTCATCTGGCACTAAAAATTCAGAAGGGAGAAACCATACTGATCAGAGGGGGAACATCTTCTATCGGCATGCTTGCCACTCAGCTAGCAAAACAACAGGGCTTAATTGTACTAGCAACTACCAGAAACCCTGCAAAACAAGGCTTACTATTAAGCAATGGGGCGGATCATGCACTTATTGACGACGGTCATTTGACTACGAAAATTAAAGCTATTTTTCCCAAAGGTGTTGATAAAGTACTTGACCTGGTAGGCACACTCTCCTTGAAAGACTCCCTTCTCTGCACTGTTCAGTTTGGAACGGTGTGTATGACAGGGATGTTGGCCGAGCAATGGTCACTGAGTGATTTTGCACCGATGGATTTTATTCCAGCTACCGTTCATCTTACTGTTTATGATAGCGGTCAAATCAGCGTAGGTATACAACACTTTCAGCAGTTTATACGCGATGTGGAAGCTGGAAAGATTCGCCTTAATCTAAATCGCACCTTCCATATCGATGATATAGCAGAAGCCCACCGTACTATGGAAAGCAATGCTGGCGCAGGAAAAATTGTTGTTTTAACAAATTAATCAATGCTATTAACTTCCAATAAATTTACCGACTTACAAGTGCTATCCCCTATTCAACTGAATACACGTTTTTTGGAAGATGTCCTAACAGGTTTGAACAGCTTGCCAAAAAGACTAGAGGCAAAATATTTCTACGACAAAACCGGAGACCTGCTGTTTCAGAAAATCATGGGTTGCGAGGAATACTATGTCACCCGCGCTGAAGCAGAAATTTTTCAAACTCATAGAGGCGCAATAGCCACAGCCTTAACGGAGGACTTCGCCGAGTTTGACCTCATCGAACTTGGAGCAGGTGATGCGACTAAAACGATCTACCTACTACGTGAATTGCAACAGATGAACGCTGATTTCAACTATCTTCCAGTAGATATTTCGGAAGCAATGATTCACCATTTATCGCAAGAACTTCCAGTAAAGATCCCTGGATTAGTTGTCAGGGGCCTACATGGAGAATACCTTGAAATGTTAAAAAAGGCCGGCCAGATTGCGAAGAGAAGCAAGGTTGTTCTATTCCTTGGCGGCAATATTGGAAATATGAACCGTCAGGACGCACTTAATTTTCTTAAAAAAGTTAGGATAAACCTCAATAAAGGAGACAAAATGCTTATCGGCATTGATCTGAAAAAAGATCCTGACACGATACTTTCTGCTTATGATGATTCATCTGGTTATACGCGTGCTTTTAACTTGAATCTTTTAGCTCGAATTAACCGAGAATTGAATGGATCATTTGATATAGATCAGTTTGTACATTACCCTTCCTATGACCCCATTTCCGGAGAATGTAAAAGTTTCCTCGTTAGCCAGCAAAATCAAGAGGTACATATATCAAATGAGGTTATTCATTTCAAAAAAGGTGAAGTCATCTATATGGAACTTTCTCAAAAATATGATCTACAGGAAATCAATGATATAGCCACTGCTGCAGGATTTGTGTCCAGGTCAATCTTCACAGATAGCAGAGCGTGGTTTATTGACGCCATATGGGAATGCGTTTAACATGATCCAGCTATTAAAAATGTAACAGCTATTTAAATAAAACTATGAGCAACCTCCTCCTATTGGACAAATATAAAAATATCAGGCAAAGGACTGAGCAAATCTGCAGACCACTGGAAAAAGAGGATTATGTAGTTCAGCCCATAGTGGATGTTAGTCCCCCTAAATGGCACCTTGGGCACACCAGCTGGTTCTTTGAAACCTTCATTCTCAAACAATATTTTGAGGGGTACACGGAATTTAACAACCAGTATAATTACGTGTTTAACAGTTATTATGAAACTGTTGGTGCACGGGTTATTCGCACAGATCGCGGAAACCTGAGTCGCCCTTCTGTTGATGATGTTTATGAGTACCGAAAATACGTAAACGAGTTCATGGAACTACTTCTTGGCTCAGCAGAACTTTCTTCTTCACTCACCGAGCTGATTACATTAGGGCTAAACCATGAGCAGCAGCACCAGGAGCTTCTGCTTACCGACATCAAGTACATTCTTGGTCATAACCCCCTGTTTCCTGCCTATACTACTTCAAATGCAAATGTTGATGTAGACTTAACCCGCACAGGAGAATTTGTAACAATTAAAGAAGGTGTTTATGAAATTGGATTTCAGGGTAACGGATTTTGCTTTGATAATGAATTAGGACGGCATAAAGTCTATGTTCAGGAGGTTGAAATTTCAAGGGATCTTGTAACTAATGCCGAATATCTTGAATTTATCAATGATGGGGGCTATCAGGACTTTAAGCACTGGCACGCCGAAGGTTGGGATTGGGTTAAGCATAATCAGGCAAAAGCTCCTTTGTACTGGCATTTCGTTAATGGCGAATGGATGAACTATACGCTTCAGGGATTAGAAAATGTAGCGGCGGATGCTGCACTTTGCCACATTAATTTTTATGAAGCTGCAGCTTTTGCCTCATGGAAAGGAATGCGCCTGCCTACTGAGGCTGAGTGGGAGATTGCCTCAAACGAACTTAGTTGGGGATCAAGGTGGGAATGGACAGGTAGTGCATATTTACCCTATCCCAATTTTTCAAAAGCCCCGGGCGCGATTGGTGAGTATAACGGGAAGTTCATGGTGAACCAAATGGTACTTAGAGGAGCTTCTGTTGCCACATCAGCGCATCATAGCAGAAGTACTTACCGAAACTTTTTTCAGCCCCAGCATCAATGGCAATTTACCGGAATAAGACTTGTCCGTTGAATGAGTGTGCTTGTCTAATATTAATAACAAGGCCTGTCAGATTTTAGATACTGACAGGCCGTTTTTTATCTACTTTTACGCTGATGGAAGACATAAAGACCTTTTCCCTGTCTAGACATAGCCGTCTGTTTTCGCTATCTGATAACAGTCGGGATTATCTTTTTGTGCAGGCCGTAGATCATCCTTACCTGGAAGAGCCTTACCGGGCAGAGAGTTACGCTATAGCCTTTCTAAAAGAGGGAGGTATCCACCTGCGGGCGGGGTTAATTGGCTATGCCGTAGATGCGCCTTCAATTATTGCCCTTGGGCCATCTGTAATCCGAAGCTTCCGTAAACGCAGTGACCTCATGAAGATGGACATCCTGTTTTTCAAGGATACATTTTTACTGGAGAGATACGCTAGTCTGTTCTTTCAACTGAAACATAACTTTTTTGAGAACAGCGATCTACATGTGCTGCCCTTAAAGGACCACTATATTGCACGTTTCAAAAGGATATTTGAGCTCATTGATCTCACAAAGAGTGTCGCAAATTACCATCAAGATGATATCGTCCGCAGTTACATATTTGCATTAATATACGAAATCGACGCCTATTACCGGCAATATTCGTCTAACAGTCAGACTGCGCTCAAAACCCACCCGCTTTTTAGCAAATTCAGCGTATTATTAGCAAAAAACTATATGCATGAGCGCAAGCTGGAGTTTTATGCACGTCATCTTTACGTAACCTCCAAACACCTTTCATCAGCAATTAAAAAGCAAACTGGAAAATCAGCAGTGGAGTGGATTAATCAAAGTATTACACTGGAAGCAAAGGTGCTTCTACAAAACAGAACACTTACCGTTTCACAGATCAGCAACATGTTTAATTTTTCAGACCAGTCAGTCTTTGGGAAATTTTTCAAGGCTAATGCGGGACTGTCTCCGATTGAATATCGAAATAAGTTTTAATCAACAAGACACTTCCCCTTAGTGTAAATCCTCCATCAATACGCTATTTCGACGAAAGAATAGGCCTTTTAACCTAAATATGGGCCATAATTTGCAGCAACTTTGCCGCATGATACTTAATCGGGGTTTGGACCCTTCGAAATACTCGCTTAGCTCAGCAAAACTATTGCTAACACTACTAATACTCATTCCGATTGCTTTGCTGCTAACGTCAAATTTAGCTACCGCGCAAGAAACTTCAACCGGTCAATATCAGCTTTCACTTGCAGAAGCAATACAATTGTCCAAAAGTCAAAACAAATGGGTTCAGGCAAGTGCTTTGGAACAAAGTGCCGCGGCTGAAGATCGCAAGGATACCTATAAAGCAGCACTACCCGTTATCAATGCCAACAGTTCCTACCAACGGTTTTCTGATTTAACGTTATTTACCGATGGGCTTAGGCATTCCACAACAGGACCAAGAAAGCCTACCCCTAATGCCGCTGCATTAGGCGTTGATGCGCTATTTAATATTTACGGTGGTGGCCGGCAGCGCTCCTTGCAAAGTGAACAAGATGCACGCCTTCATTTAGCCGAATTAGATACAAAGGATCAAACAGGTAATGTTGCCATGCAAACAGCCACCCAATACCTGGACCTTGTACGATTGAATGACCTGAATAGATTCATCTTAGATCAGCTCAAAAGAGCGCAAACCCGCTTAAATAACATAAAATCGCTCTATAAAAATCAAAAGGTAACACGAAGTGATGTACTACGCGCAGAAGTCATGTTATCAAACGTTGAACTCTTGTTACTACAAAACGAAAATGATGTAGTCATCGCCAATCAAAAGTTAAACATACTGATGAACATTCCGGATTCAGTTCGCATCAAACCGACCGATTCTGCCGGGATGCTCAAACCAGAACTAAGTTCACTTTTACACTTCATCCAGGGTGCTGGTGTGTCATCTTACGCCGTTCAAAAAGCCGGTCAGCATATTGATTTGCAACTAGCACAGGTTAAAGCAATCCAAAGCAACAACAAACCCACTTTAGGTTTCTATATGGCCTACGGACTAAATTACCCTAATTATCTGTTTTTCCCTCCGGTCGACCAAGCGTACACCATTGGATTCGTGGGCCTAAAAGCCAATTACAATATCTCGTCGCTTTATCATAATAAAAGTAAGATGGCCGCAAGCAAGCTTAGGGTCAAAAAACTCGAACTACAGCAACAGGCGGCTTCTGATCAGGTGCGCATTG
This sequence comes from Pedobacter sp. CAN_A7, assembly GCF_015752175.1. Lineage (NCBI taxonomy): Bacteria > Pseudomonadati > Bacteroidota > Sphingobacteriia > Sphingobacteriales > Sphingobacteriaceae > Pedobacter > Pedobacter sp. CAN_A7. The sequence goes on from NZ_JADOUW010000001.1 coordinate 618,056, forward strand.
AGGCAAGTTCCTATTACATCAGGTATAAGGAAGCTTTAGCCCGTATCTCCGTAAATAAAAGATCGGTTGAGCAAACACGTGTAAATTACCGAATTGTCAGTACAAAATATTTCAACCAACTAGCTTTATTAACGGATTTATTAGATGCAGACAACCTCTATCAGGAATCTCAATTCAACCTGATTCGGGCGCAAACTGATGCGCTCGTTATCTATTATCAACTATTGTATATCAGCGGTAAACTATAATCACCATTAAACAATATGAAAAAGGAACATCATAAAATACATCCAGGAAATATAGTTATTACCATTATCGCAGTGGTTCTGATTCTGGTTGGTGCCGCATATTTTATTCACTACTGGCAATACAGCAGTCGTTTTGAAGAAACTAATGATGCGCAGGTAGATGCACACATCAATCCTGTATCTGCCAGAGCCGGCGGATACATTCAGCGGGTTTACTTTAATGAGCATCAATTGGTAAACAAAGGAGACACCCTGGTAATTTTGGATGATCAGGAATATCGTGCCCAGCTGGAATCTGCTCAGGCCACTGTTGAAGATGCAATTGCACAACAAACTGTTCTTGCCGCCAGTATTCACTCCGCACAGCTTAGCACTCAGGTTAACAAAGATCAGATCAAAGGGTCCGCCGCTAAATACCTGCAACAGCAGCAAGATATCAAGCGTTATCGCAATTTAGTTAAAGAAGAGGCCGTGACTGGAGCAGACTTTGAGCAGGTAAAAGCCCGGTATGATGTAGCTGAAAGTGATTTAAGTGCCACTAAGAATAATTTAAAAACAAATTTGGCAAAGATTGAAGAACTGAAGACACATTTCGCCTTAATAAAGGCAGACATCAAAAAGAAGGAAGCTGCACTGCAATTAGCCCGGCTAAATTTGTCCTATACTGTTATCCTGGCGCCATATTCTGGACGGTTGGGCAGGAAGAATATCATGGAGGGCCAGCAGATTCAGCCTGGTCAGCCCCTGGTTAGTATTATAAACGATTCCGAAAAGTGGATTACAGCCAACTTTAAAGAAACGCAGGTCAATGGCATGTACATCGGCCAACCTGTGGAAATTAGAATAGACGCGATAGATGATAAGGTGTTCAATGGGCGGATTGTAGCTATTGCAGGATCAACAGGTGCGAAATTTTCGCTTCTGCCATCTGATAATTCTACAGGCAATTTCGTAAAAACAATTCAACGAATTCCCGTTAAAGTTGAATTTGCGGATGCCGGAACTGAAATGGCAGTCGCCGGTATGAATGTCACCGTTGCCGTAAAGAAAAGGTAAGTGATGAAAAGACCTGATTATTTTAATTCATGGATTTCAGGATGGGATTGGGGCATCAGGATCGCACTTTTTCTGATTTTGCTATCTGCGCTTACCCAGTTTGGCATGTTTGCCCTTACGCAGAACTACATGGTGGCTTATCTTGGCGCCCAACCAGAAGATGTTACCTATGCCCTCTTGCTCACTAACGCGGGCATCATTTCCATTTTGCCGGTTCAGTTTCGTTTTCAAAGGTATTTTAAAACCCGGAGTTATTTGTTGGTCAACATCACCCTCTCCATCTGCCTGAATCTATTGTGTTTACATTGTGATAACCTCTATCTGTTTTTTATCCTGCGATTTTTGCAGGGCATCCTGGTTGCTAATACAGCTGCATGTTTACTGATTATTATTTTTTCACATATTTCAACTGAAAAGTCACTTGCTGTGGGGTCAGCTGTGTTTTACGGAACGATTTTGAGTAACACCGTTATTGTCGGGCTGGTAGCCGCATTTGTGGTAACGACCTGGGATTGGAAGTTTACCTATTATTATTCAATTCTTTTCCAATTGATGGCCCTTCTGATTACGCTGCTGATATTTAAACCCGTAAATGCAATAAAAAAATACCCACTGCATCAGATTGACTGGCCCGGTTTTGTAATATTTAGTTTTTCAGCATCGGCCTTTGCCTATTTGATGATCTACGGTTCAAAGTACTATTGGTTTTCAGATGAAAGGATACAAATGGCGGGTTTTATGGCATGTATGGGGTTGTGTCTGTTTCTGTACCGGCAACAAATCATAAAAAGGCCTTTGATCCACCTCTCCATTTTCAGGTCAGGCAACGTCATTATCGGACTTTGTTTACTTGCTATTTATTATGGTAGTAAAGACAGTATCAACCTCATTTACAACTATGCTGGCAACACTCTAAAATGGAGTACGCTACAAGTGATGACTTTAGGGTGTTTTAATGTCGTTGGAATTATAGTATTCATGACTATTTCTACTCAGCTAATGGTACGAAACAGAAGTTCAATCAGGCTAATGTTGTTTACTGGCTTCACGATGATGGTTTTCTACCATCTTTGGGTATACTTTCTGCTGACTCCTGATCTGGCTTTTACAGACCTAATTTTCCCCGTCTTCCTGCAGGGTGCATCATCCGGATTACTATTTATGCCAATTGTTATTTTTGTGCTCTCCTCTGCACCAGCTAACACCGGTATAACAGGACTTGTAGTAGCGGCTTATGCACGTTTTACAGCGGCCTTAATTTCTGTTCCCGGATTTTATAACCTTCAACTATATTTTAATCAATTTTTCAAAGAAGGTTTTTTAAAACACCTGACAAGTGAAACGCAACAAACAGTTACCCGCATCGCTACTTATCGGCAACATTTTGAATCTAAAGGGTTTAGTACTGAACAGGCCTCGGCATTAGCAATGACTACCATCAGTCAAAATTTATCACAACAAAGCCAGCTCATAACCAACAGGGCCATCTTTTTACTATTGGCTATTTTACTCGGTATTACAGGCCTTTTAGTCTTAGCAGTTCCCTCGATAAGCAAAACCTATTTACATTGGAACAAAAAAATGTTTACACCGCCGGACAGATAACGGGTAGATACTATTAATCCAACGAATATTGTCACTTAAACTTAACCTATATTAAGACGTTTTACTATCCTAAGTCAAGCTTTAAATAAGTACTGTTGCGCATTTTTGCAATGTCAATATAGACATATTCATAATAAGACAAAAATGAAATTAACACAAGGCCTGATCCGTACTTCAGTAATTTTTACTTTACTAATCTTTGCTGCCAGTTTCAACTTAAAAGCACAATCAGAAGTAGATTCACTAAAAAAAGTAATTGCAACACTAACCGAGAAAAATCTGCTGGTAGCGCAGCACTTAGAAACTTTCGACACCCTGGATTATACTATTTTTAGTGGCAAACAGTGGGCTAGGTTTCATGAAAGTCATGGTAAGGACATTAAAGTTATTTGGCCTGATGGTCACATCACCACCGGGCTAGCCACACACATTGAAGATATGAAGGCAATGTTCGTTTATGCACCTGATACAAGGATCAAACAACATTTAATCAAATTTGGATCTGGAAACATGACCGCCGTAACAGGTGTTATGGAAGGAACCTTTACCAAGCCGATGCCAATTGGAAATGGAAAATTTATTCAGCCAACTGGTAAAGCATTTAAGTTGTCAATGGCAACTATCGGGATATGGAAAGATGGAGTGATGATTGAAGAACACTTATTCTGGGATAATCAGACCTTCATGAACCAAATGGGAATTGGTAAATAACCATAATTGATATGGTTTTAGGTAACCTTTATAACCTCGCAAATATTTTCAAGACAAGAGCACGGCGCATGCCCGTGCTCTTCATTGGACATGGTCATCCAATTAATGCAGTGCTGGACAATGATTTTACCATGACGCTCTCCCGTATAGGAAAGGAGATTGACAAGCCAGATGCTATATTAGTAATTTCGGCACATTGGGAAACCGTAGGAACCTACATTTCTACCAATTTAAATCCCCGCATCATCTACGACTTTGGTAGATTCGATGATAGACTTTACCAGCTGGATTATCATCCGCCTGGTGCCCCGAAATTGGCCCGTGAAATAATTGATCATATACAATCAAAAAGTATACTGGGTGATGAGCACATGGGTTTTGATCATGGAGCCTGGACTATACTCAGATTTCTTAGGCCAGAGGCCGATGTTCCGGTTTTGGAAATGAGCCTTGATTATGGACGCAGTGCTGCCTATCATTATGATCTTGCGAAACAACTGAAATACCTTAGGAGTAAAGGCGTATTAATTGTCTGCAGTGGCAATATTGTTCACAATCTGCAGCAGATAAACTGGCAAAACATTAATGCAACACCATATGATTGGACCTTAGCATTCGATGGTATCGTGAAATCGCATTTGGATCATCAAAATTTTAAGGCCTTAACCAATTATGCCCAATTTGGGGAAATAGCTAAGCTTGCCATTCCTACGAATGAGCATTATTTGCCAATGATCTATAGTATTGGAATGTTAGAGAAAAATGAACATATAAGTCATCTTTTTGAGGGATATCAATTCGGATCAATGAGTATGAGATGTTTTAGAATAGGATAAATATATAATATGGAAAACACTAATCAATACGAGGCCACAAAGGGCGAACAACTGGTATTACAGTACAAGGTCAAACTACCTGTAGAACAGGCCGAAAAACCAGCTTTAATATTATTAATGCATGGTGTTGGTAGCAATGAAGAGGATATGTTTCAACTGGCTGACCAGTTTAATGGCAATGTAATTGTTGTTTCAGCCCGTGCACCTTTTGTCATTGCAACCGGTCGTTATGCCTGGTTTACAGTAGATTTCTCTACTGGAGTACGGCGTATAAATGAAGAACAAGCCGAAAAAAGCAGACAGACTATAAATCTTTTTATTAACCAATTATGTGAAAGATATATGGTGAATAAAGATCGGGTGTATCTTGGGGGATTTAGTCAGGGAGGGATTATGGCCTACAGTGTTGGCCTTACCTATCCACAAAAATTTGCCGGAATATTTGCTTTTAGCAGCCGCTTACTTACAGAGATCAGACATTTAATAAAATCATCAAAAGAACTTGAGCATTTAAAGTTATTTATGGCGCACGGCACCCTTGATCAGACATTGGTTATTGAATATAGCAGAGAAGCAAAAGCATACTTAAGTCCACTTTTGCCTAAATTAGAATACCATGAATACGAGATGGCACATACCATAATCAATCAGGAACTGGAAGACTTTAAAAAATGGTTAGGCGATTTCTAACGTATGTTAACAGGATATATTTGTTAAATTTACATTAATGGATTACCCACTACTATTTCAAAATTTCAACCGATATACGAGTATTTCGGAAATAGATTATAATCTCATAGAAACCGCTCTTGTAAAAAGACATGTAAAAAAGAAGCGCATCCTACTTAATCAAGGAGATGTAAGCCGGTATCTGATTTTTGTGCTAAATGGCTCCTTACGATCATACACCATCGACAAGGAGGGCAATGAACATGTGATGCAATTCGCCTTTGAAGGTCACTGGGTTTCTGACCTTGCCAGTTTTATCACCCAGACACCTGGAGAAATGGTTATTGAAGCTATCGAAGAATGTGAAGTAGTATTGTTGCCTCATGATGAACTTAACGCACTACTGGAACGCATTCCATCCCTGGAGAAGTTCTTTCGGCAGCTGTATCAAGGGGCTTATGTGGCACTTCAAAAGCGTGTAAATTCAAGGGCTAGCACATCAGCGAAGGAGCGATACAAGGAACTCATTTTGCAGCACCCATATATTGCAAAAAGAATTTCGCTTCGACTTATTGCTTCATATTTAGGAATAACGGCGGAGTCATTGAGTAGAGTTCGAAAGACAATGGCTAATGAAAAATAATTAAATTAATTCAGCTCATTAAATAGTATTTTAAAATGAATCATATAAAATCACTAATTACGATCTGCCTGTTTCTTTCATCTGGAAACCTTTATGCGCAGTTCTTAGATTTGAAAAAAGATGCCCTCCTACCTGTTCAGGTATCAATGTCTGTAGAAAAACTTAATGGCAAAAATGTAGTAAAAGTCATTAAGGATTCTACTGTTAAAGCATTCGACGAACCTACGTTCGTGAGAATAAAGGAAAGCGACTTTAAAAACGGTACCATTGAAATTAAAGTTTTAAGTCGGTTATTAAAGAACGCTCCAGAATTTTCACGTGGTTTTATTGGTATTGCGTTTCGCATTAATGACGATAACTCAAAATTTGAAAGTATTTATTTGCGACCAACAAATGCAAGAGCAGAAGATCAGGTGAGACGCAACCATTCCATTCAATATTACGCCTACCCTAATTACAAGTTTGACAGACTTAGAAAGGAAGCCCCAGAAGCATATGAATCCTACGCTGATATGAATTTAAACGAATGGATCCGAATGAAAATAGTCGTGGAAGGAAAAACAGCAAAGCTTTACTTAAATGATAACAAACAGCCCTCTTTAATTGTCAATGATTTAAAGTTAGGGCCAGATGCTTCAGGAGCTATTGGCTTATTCGTTGACGTCGGTACAGAAGGTTTTTTTCGTGATCTGAAGATACATAAGCAAGAGTAATAAACTAAAAGCAAGCATCTGCTTAAGAGAGATGCTTGCTTTTTTCTATGTCTGTCGCTATGTTTATGTATTAACGTCATATCAATGATGATCCCCACCACCCTCGGCGGTCATGGATTGAATATAAAACGCACCTTTATTCACAATCACAGCATCTTTGCCTAATTCCGCTAAAGGTGTAATTTCTATGTAACCTAAATCAGAGACCCCTGTTACGACTTCAACTTTTTTAAAACGGTAATGTACGCCAGCCTCATCTTTATTTTCATTTTCTTTGTGATGTCCCGGTTTTTCTGGGGTATCATCAACCATAAAAATATAGCTTTTACCTTGCCCATTTACCACTGCCTCAATAGGTACTGCATGAGTGGTTTGGTTTCCAACGTTAATAAGCGCAGAGACATACATACCTGGAATCAGATTTTTATTTGAACTATTGTCAATTTTTGCATGAGTAATTACCGCTTTACTTTCATTTTCAAAGGTCTTATTGATGCCATATATGGTGCCCGATATTTGCTGATTATTTTGATTCGTTAAAATAAAATCAACTTTTTGTCCCTTTTTAACTTTAAAAAGGTCTTTTTCATAAACAAGCAAGTCACAGTGAATCTGGCTATTGTCTGTGATGGTCATTAAAGGACTCGATGTTTCTGCATAACCACCCGTGGTTGCCTGAATATGGCCTACTACACCGCTAATTGGAGCGGATACGGCAACTCTTGTAACCATGGTACCCTTGTTTAATGACGCTACACTTATTCCTATTTGTCTAAGCTGACTTTGTAAAGCTTTAAATCTGGATTGTTCAGTAAAGTAATTAGCTTCTGCCTGTTGAAATACCTTACCTGTTCCCGCTTTGGCAGCCATTAATTCCTTTTGCCTTTCATATTCCTTTGTTGCAAAAGAAAGGTCACTTTTTGAAGCAAGATAGTCTTGCTGCACCTTTAAAAAATCAGGATTTTCTATAGTAACAAGGGTTTGCCCTTTGCGAACGTAATTGCCCTCCAAAACAAAGATTTTACTAATTACGCCACCTATTATTGGATGCACTTCAGCCTTGTTTTGCGGTGGAACTTCCAACTGACCGTTTGCTTTAACTACATTTTTTAAATTTTTCAATTCAATCTTCCCAAGCGTAATTCCCACCGCCTCCATCTGTGCTTTGGAAAGCGCCATCTCCGGCGCAGTTTCCTCATGTTCATCCTCCTGTTCCATAGGGGCACTATTATTAGTGCAGGAAGCGAATAACATTAAGGGTATTAAAAAAAGTAAGTGAATGCGACTATTATATTTGATTATTCTTTTCATTATAAATTTCCTATTAAATAATTGTGTTGAACGAGTGCCTGATTATACAGACGTAAAGACGCTAAGTAACCCATACGAATGTTTATAGCATGCGTTAAATTTTGCAAATGCTCTACATATCCAATTTCTCCTTTTTCGTAGGCAAATTGAGAAATGCGTAGCATTTCAGAAGCCTCATTTAAAGCGGAGCTTTGATAAAATTGTATGGCTTCATATTGCATCGATACTTCATTGGCCTGTTTGATATAATCGCTAAACAGTGAATTCTGGAGATTGACAAGGTTAGCCTCTGCAATTTGTTCTTCAATATGGGCAGCTTTTAGGCGAGCCTTTTGTGCGCCACCAATCAATGGAATTCCAATCCCTAATTGTAAGCCTGCTATACGTGTTCCCGGAAAATAATCCCGGCTGATGTTAGCAGGATTGAATCCCTTTATTAATAGTTGATGCGAATAGCCAAGCGTTATGTCTGGTAAACGCTTTCTTTGTTCTAGCAAAACACGATCACGTGTGATATCAATTTGCTGCTGTTGCTGTAATAAGAATGGATTATTCGTTAATGAATCCATCAATGGCAAGGCGTTCGCTGTTGTTTTCAGTTCCTCACTGGCCACTATTTCTTCTGTAGTCCCGGTGAGCTTTTGTATTTCGGCCCGACTAATTAAAAGTGCTGATATAGCCTGTTTCTGCTGCATCCTGATTTCTTTATATCGAGTCTGCGCAGCAAGTTTTTCCAGATAAGATGTTTCTCCTGCCTTGTACCTGAGTTCTGCCTGATTGTCAAAATTGCTATAAATGCTATCCAGAGATTTTAATAAAAGAATCTTTTTTTGACTATAAACAAGTTCATAATAGGCAAGACTGATATCTCTGATCAAGGTAAGTTTTGAAATATCAGCGGTACGTTCTGCAAGTTTGCCTTGCTGAGAAAGCACTTGTGAATGAGCAGAATATACGGAAGGAAAAGAAAAAATTTGACTCACACCGATACTATTATCATTACTTCCTCCTGCTGTTGGGTCCTGAGAGAGGTTAAATTGAGTTTTATCAACATCAAAGGCCGTTTTCTGTAATGCTTGTGCTTGATCAATAGCAAGGTTTGTCCCTTTTAAACCCGCATTGTTTTTGAGGCCCATTTCAATGATTTGTTTAAGCGTTTTTGGGGTTTGGCCAAAGGAGCTGTTTGTGGTAAGGCTAAACAAACAAACTAAGAGAAAAATGGATAATGTACCCGGCTTAATATTCATGTTTAATTTGCTTTCTTTTCTTTCAAAAATCAATACATATAAGGCGGGAAGTATCACTAAAGTAAGAAGGGTTGCCGTGATCAATCCGCCTATAACTACAGTTGCAAGGGGCTTTTGAACTTCTGCACCTGCGGAATTTGAAAGCGCCATAGGTAGAAAACCAAGGGAGGCAACGGTTGCCGTCATGATTACAGGCCGGAGCCTTACATATGTACCTTTCCTCACTCTTTCATAAATGTCACTTATTCCTTCCTCTTTGAGTTGGTTAAAATAGCCAATTAAAACAATTCCATTTAATACGGCAACGCCAAATAACGCAATGAACCCAACCCCTGCCGAGATACTAAAGGGCATTCCTCTAAGGCTTAAAGCAAGAATACCACCGATGGCAGATAAGGGAATAGCGGTAAATATTAATAATGTTTCCTTAAAGGAGCGGAAAGTAAAATAAAGTAGTGCCAGAATGAGCAGTAAGGCCGCAGGAACAGCAATAGCAAGCCTATCCTTTGCCTGATTTAGGTTTTCAAATTGACCTCCATAAGTAGTATAGTATCCAGATGGTAGTTTTAATTGGCTTTGAAGTTTTAACGTTATATCTTCCACTACACTTTCTACATCCCTTCCCCTCACGTTGAATCCAACGTATATTCTTCTTCGGCCATCTTCATGAGATATTTGCGCAGGCGCATCTTTGATCTCAATAGTTGCAACCTGGCTTAATGGAACCTGATTACCTGAAGGGATAGAAATAAATAAGTTCTCAATGTTTTTAATGTCCGTGCGGAGATCACGTTGTAATCTTACAACCAAATCAAACCGTTGATCTCCTTCAAATACAACGCCTGCAACATTGCCTGCAAACGCAGTTTGTAGTACCAAATTGATATCTTCAATGGAAAGACCGTACTGAGCAATCATATCCCTATTATAGGTAACAAGAATTTGTGGTAAGCCGCTTACTTTTTCCACTATTGGCTCACTTACACCTTCTACACCTTTAATTAACCCGGCAATTCCTTCAGCTTTTTCAGAAAGGATCTCAATATCATCACCAAAGATTTTAACCGCCACGTCCTGCCTTATTCCAGTCATTAACTCATTAAAACGCATTTGCATGGGTTGGGTTACCTCGACATTAATTCCCGGAATGATGGATAAGGCTTCTTCAATTTTTTCAGATATCTCTGCCCGGTTTTTTCCATTTGTCCATTCCTCCTTGGGTTTCATGGATAACATCATATCTCCACGTTCAATTGGCATAGGGTCTGTAGGAATTTCTGCACTACCAATTCTTGTCACCGCCTGTTTTATCTCGGGAAACTTTGCTTTTAAAATTTTCTCTGCCTTACTAAACGTTTCAATAGTTTGACTCAGGGAAGTACCCTGCATCATACTAATTTCAACAGTTAAGTCACCTTCTTCCAGCGTTGGGATAAATTCTCCCCCCATTGTGCTAAAAACCCAAATACTAATCGCTAAAATCCCAACGGCAATTAAAATTACAGTTCGCTTCATCTTCAATGTTACTTCCAGTACAGGTTGATAAATCCTGTGGAAGAAATCCATAATTCGGTCTGAAAAATTGCGTTTATGTTGGGTTTTCTTACTTAAGAATAAAGCACTGGCCATTGGTACATAAGTAAGGGAGAGTATAAAAGCGCCCAGTATAGCAAACGTTACGGTTTGTGCCATAGGAATAAAAGTTTTCCCTTCTATGCCCACCAGTGTAAATAAAGGGAGATAGACAATCAGAATAATAATTTCTCCAAATGCAGCACTGTTTCTGATTTTCGCGGAGGCTGTATATACTTCTTCGTCCATTTGCTGCTGGCTGAGCTTCTGAATACCCTTTAAATGCGCATTACCAGTCGTTATTCGGTGCACAATACTTTCTACAATAATTACTGCTCCATCTACAATTAACCCAAAATCAATTGCCCCAAGGCTCATTAGATTTCCAGACACGCCAAATAGGCGCATCATGGCCAGGGCAAATAACATAGCCAATGGAATTACTGACGCTACAACAAGCCCCGCCCGTAGGTTCCCTAAGAGTAAAACAAGGATGAATACCACAATTAGTCCGCCTTCAATTAAGTTGGTCTTTACCGTGCTCATTGCCCTACCAACAAGTTCTGTACGATCAATAAATGGTTCGATAACTACCCCTTCAGGTAATGACTTTTGGATCTGTGTCATACGCTCTTTAACGTTTTTTATCACTTCGTTAAAGTTTTCCCCTTTCAGCATAAGCGCAATTCCAGCCACTACTTCACCCTCACCGTTTCTTGTTACTGCCCCATATCGGGTTGCACTCCCAAACTGGACCTTCGCTACATCGCGTATTAATACTGGAATACCGTTGGTGTTCGTAATAACAATCTTTTCTATATCGGTAAGGGATTTCACCTGTCCTAATCCCCTGATAAAATAAGCGCTGTTCTGCTGCTCTATATAAGAACCGCCAGTGTTTGCGTTATTTTTTTTGAGCGCATTAAAAATATCAGTAACGGACAATTTAAATGCATTTAATTTATCGTTATCTACAGCAACCTCGTACTGCTTAACATAACCGCCCCAGGCACTTACTTCAGCAAGACCTTTAGTACTGGCCAATTGCCTGCGAATAATCCAATCCTGAATGGTACGTAAGTCAGTCGCCGTAAATTTGTCTTCATATCCCGGTTTAGTGTGAACTACATAATGATATATCTCTCCAAGACCTGTACTTATAGGCCCCAAAGCAGTTTCTCCCAACCCTTCTGGAATTTGCGACGCTACTTCTTTAAGTCGTTCAGAAACCTGTTGCCTTGCCCAGTAAATATCTGTGTCGTCTGAAAAGACAACTGTAATGACAGATATTCCTGACCTGGAAATTGAGCGTTGTTCCTCCACATTTGCAATATTGCTTAAGGATTGTTCTATTGGGTTTGTAATCATTTGCTCAACCTCCTGAGCCCCAAGATTAGGCGATTGCGTAATGATCTGCACCTGATTATTAGTAATATCCGGAACTGCATCAATAGGCAATTTAACGGCTGAATATATGCCCCATATGATAAGGATTAATACGCCCACGCCGATAACTATTTTATTCCGAATGGAATAAAGAATAATTTGATCTAACATAAATTTTAATTAAAGTAAACAAGAAGATGGCGTGCAATTGCAGGCCTGTGATATGTTTACTTAAGCCCTGGGTGGCTGTAGGAAAGAATATTTAGATGCTTTGAAGTGCTCATCCAAATAAAAGAAGGATGTTTGAACAACATGCTTAGTTATTGGTTGAACAATTATGCCTGGTGCATTTGTGAAGCCAACACAACAAGCACATGCACAAAAGGGTGAACAGTGATCACCACAGAATTCAACATGTATATTATAGGAGGCTATTTCTGCATTGTCATTATCCGAAAATCTTAATTCATCCGCACACGCAACACCGGTAAGCAGCATGACGTATATTGAGAATACAATTGATAAGATTTTCATTTCGCAAATATAATTAACGGTGACAAACATACGTGACTCTAGTATGCAATCCTATTGCAATTTTTGAAAAGAGATGGCAAATGCTAAAAGATGCAACCTATGCTAATCACATTTCGATATTTACCATCAAAATTTACAATTTGTTACTTTAAATAATTCCGTAAGTGGTTCAATGTTTGTTACCTGAAATTATCGCCTCACCTTCTAATATTTACCTATAAACGCCTAACCGAATACCATGTCTGCTAATGAAAAAACAATACAGCGCTTAAAGGAAAATATTAAATGCCTGAAATTGGAATTATCCCGATCGAAAAGCCATCAAAAGAAAAGTGAGCGCGCTGCACAAGATTACTATAATAGCCAAAACAAGTTTAAAACTGTTTTCGAGCAATCATCGCTGGGTTAAAAGTTTATTGATGCCGACTTAAAGATTATTAAAGTCAATAATGCGTTAGTAAAGTTATTAGGCTACAGTAAGAAAGAACTTCTGGGAAGTCGCATTACCGATATTGTATTGCCAGAATTTGCGAATTGCTGGAAGGAATTACAACTTGAACTCTGGACTAATAGGAAGCCTTCATTTAGCATTGACACCTGTATCATTAAGAAAAACAAAAGCGTTATCTGGTGTCGGATTAATTCAATCCTTCTGGAGGATAATGGTGAAACTCTTGGTTATACTATTCTGGAAGATATTTCTGAGCGTAAGACAATGGAGAATGATGTGAAAGAAGCAAATAACCGCGAACGGCAATTTCAGCAGCAGTTATTAGAAATGACCATCAACACCCAGGAGAAAGAACGGGCGCGTATTGCAGAAGATCTGCACAATAGTTTGGGCCAACTATTATATGGTGTGAAACTGAACCTGGATCATATCAAGTTGGATAATTCAGGGCTTCAAAAGCATATTGCTATAACCATTGAGAGCACTAAGGATTTATTAGTTGAATGTATTAAGGAAAGCAGGCGTATTTCACATGACCTTATGCCATCTGTACTTAAAGATTTTGGACTACAAGTTGCGATTGAAGATATCTGCACGCAGCTTAGCAGAACGATAAATTTCAAATGTGATTTTAAGGGATTAGATACCAAACTGCCAAACTATCTGGAAAAAGCTATATATCGAATAGTGCAGGAATTAGCTATGAACTTAATCAAACATGCAGACGCAACCAAGGCCTCCTTAAGGTTAGGCATTGATCAAGATGATATTTTAGTTAGAGTAGAAGATAATGGCAAAGGATTTAATACGTCAAAGATAGAAATAGATGAAGGTATAGGCATAAAGTCCATTAAAACTAAACTTCATCTTTTGAAAGGTGAATTAGATATTTCTTCCACACCAGGGAAAGGTACCGTGATTAGCATCCGGCTTCCAAGCAAGTTAGCAGAGGAAAATTATTAACAGGATACTGGAGCTTATCCATCACCTCATTTACTAATTTTATATTTTAAAATTCGTCGAACGGCAATCCCTAAGATGCTTACGTGAACGCAATTATAAACATTCAGATGAAACTGATTTTAGAAACTGATCGACTTCTATTACGAGAATTAAATATTAATGATGCAGACAGCTTCTACAAGCTTAATTTAAATCCAAATGTTATAAAATTCACTGGAGATTCAGCTTTCAAAAATATGGAGGATGCAAAAGAGTTTTTAAAAAATTATGGTGATTACGCGGAAAATGGACAATGAATTTTTGGGATGGTGCGGACTGAAATATGATGAACATTTAAACGAAACTGATATTGGGTTTAGATTTTTTGAAGATTATTGGAATAAAGGTTATGCAACTGAAAGTGCAAAAGCTTGTTTAACTTATGGATTTAAAAAACTTGGGTTAAAAATTATAGTTGGAAGAGCAATGGCGGACAATATTGCATCTATAAAAGACATTGAAAAAAATCGGACTTACATTTATCAGAGAATTTGAATTTGACAAAAATAACAAAGGCGCAATTTATAAAAGTTACGCTAAAGGCAGCAATACAGTTTAAGTGTAGCACATCATAGATTTTAACCGTTTAAAAAAGAAAAAATAAGGCTATGAAGAAACTATGTATTTTACTATTCGTTTTCAGTTTGGTTTATTTAAGTTGTAAAAAAGATGAAGATGCTCCGGGTGAAATTTACGGGAAATGGAAACTTACCGAAACGATGAATGACCCTGGCGACGGAAGCGGGAAATACATTAAAGTAAAAGGTGACCCAAAATATTTGACGGTGGATCGATCAGGTAAGATGAGCGGAGATGCTGTACCGGATTTGCATAGTCTTAAAATTATAGATAGTGTAAGAATTGAAGTTATTAATAGTAATGCTAAGGAGCCTCTGGTTTATCGTTACAAAGTTTCAGCAAGTTCGCTAACGCTCCATCCTCCATGCATTGAAGGTTGTGGAATTCGTTTTGTAAGAAATTAACCTTAACCGCACCCTATATTTTGAATTCTTTTATTAAACAGTTGGGCTTTAAAAAGCCCAACTGCTATATTAACATTTAGTTTACTCTTTGGCCGACTCCGACTTAAAAGTTAATTCCAAAGTCGATATACTTAAAGGTGCTGATATTGTAAGTAGTATTGTGGTAGATATAACCTAACACATAATCTCCTGATTCCCAGATTTTGATGCCATTAATCGCATTTGGACTAGGCGTGTTGTTATCCTTTTCCGCGCCAATAAGCAATGAAGGGCTTTCACGTATGAATTTGAAAGCTACAGGGTCAAATTCAATATTGCTGAACGAAGCACCCTCTTTCCAATCTTTATGCTCGTAATTGTCAAGAACCATAGCCTTACTAAAATCAATTGCTTGTATAGATTCAGGACGGTGGTTTAGCTTCTTATTGATAAGCAAGATGTACATTTTTCCGCTTCCCTTTACGTTATTAAGCGTCACTTGTGTATTTATAACATCACCCTTTATAAGTTTATTTCCAGGCTTTGAAAATGCTCCGTTTCGGTAAAAAAAACCTAAGTCTGTGCTTATGCTAAAAATAGCCTCCACAGGACCTACTGGAATGTTGGCCTGAAGATAAATGGTAATATTTTTTTTTACTTCTAGTTTTGTACCATTTTGATCATTTAGAATAATAATAAAGTCATACTTACCCTCAACGGCTCCCGCTGGCAATGAAAAATGTTGATGAGCAGTCGCATTTTTTGCACCTTTATACTCATTCCACGTAAGCTCAAACTGCCAGGGCTTGGCGTATGTCTCTCCACTGCGTGGCAGGATTTTTATCTGCACATTTTCAATTTTGTCACCAGCTGTAATCTTAGCATCAAAGTGAAAGTCGCGACCAATTACACCCATTTCACCATTATTTAAACCTACCTCAATGTTTTCAATAGTTGGTACCGGTAGTTCTGGATTATTCTGTTCATCTTTTTTACATGCTGTAATAGATGATGCGATGAGTAGCAACGCTACTAATTTAATTGCAGTTTTTTTCATTTTTGAATGTAATTGTTTGTTCATTTTTATACTGTATTTGATTAATTAAAAAGGTGTGGTGAGTTAAATGGTCTATTAGATTGATTAGCCTCTGCAAAAATAAATTGCACAGACAAGCAACATAAAGAATCCCTTCATGTGAAAATTGAGCACCTAAAGCGCTCATAAAAAATCTGGGTGATTATAGTTAGGCCCGCACAGAAAACGGGGGACCTTTATTGGTTATGCCTTGCCATGTAAACTCGTAAATACGAATGACAACCCTACCCTTTAACTCAACTGATGATGGTACGAGTAGCGCTAATGGCGAAGATTTACTGAGGTAAATAGTCTCGTGTTTATGATGAGTATTGTAATCACATAATCTGCATATCTCAACACCGGCAGTAATGCGCTCATTACTTTGCTCCGTGTCATTATACTCAGCGATACAGTGATGCGAGTGAATAATTTGGACTACCTGAATAGATACAAACAATACCAGCAGTATTGCTGATAAATAGACATGTGCTCGACTGATTGTCCTCCTATTTCTCATTGATGCAACAAAGTTGCTTCTTTTTATTTGTTTTACAAAGTCTACTCCTCAATTATTCCTTACTGCCACTATTTAATTAACTATAAATAATTGCTTTAATCCCTCGATAAAGAAAAACACTAGCATAAAATCTAGTTAACATGCTGACTCAAAGGTGTATAATTAAATTTAAATAATTAACACTTAAAGAATATACGCAACACAGTTGCATTTGAAGAATTTTATGCTGTACCTTTGTTCGAAATAATTTGCAGGTTATAAAACAAAGATAATATGAAGTTAACATGTCTGATTGCAGCATACCTTTGGGATCCTAATGGAACAATAATAGATCTAGGCTTTTTTGCACTCAGGTATTACTCGCTGTTTTTCGCTTTGGCTTTTGGGGTCAGCTACCTGGTGATAAAAAGACAGTTTAGCAAACATGAAGTTCATCCAGAATTACTGGATAAGCTAACCATATATGTATTTTTTGGAACTTTGATTGGTGCAAGGCTTGGCCATTGCCTGTTCTATGACCTCACCTATTATGCTGAGCATCCTTTAGAAATTATTCTACCGGTAAGTTTTAATCCTCATTTTCACTTCACAGGCTTCCAGGGCCTGGCAAGTCATGGAGCTGGAATCGGAATACTATTAAGCATTTTTTTATTCTGTAGAAAGTATAATTTATCAATACGTTTTGTATTGGATCAGGTGGCCATCGTTGTGCCATTGGCAGGTTTTTTTATTCGCCTAGGAAACCTAATGAATTCAGAGATTATTGGCATACCCAGCAATTTGCCCTGGGCATTTATTTTTATAAAAACAGATAACATTCCCAGACATCCAACGCAACTTTATGAGGCTATTGCCTATCTGCTGATTTTTATTCTCACTTATTGGTTAGTTCGCCGATATCCTAAACAAAATGGATATTATGTTGGCCTGGTACTTTTACTGCTGTTTAGTTTCCGGATTGCTGTGGAGTTTCTAAAAGAAAACCAGGTAGCTTTCGAAGCAGGTATGTTACTCGATATGGGGCAAATACTCAGTATACCATTCATTTTAATTAGCTTAATCCTAATGCATTATAAACCCCATAAATTTTTATCATGAAATCACTTCTTAAATCAGACAGGTTGGATCAGTTAGGCATGACCGCCTCCATTGCATGTGCTATTCACTGCGCTGCTTTACCATTAATCATTACCTTTTTGCCCCTTGTTGGGTTGGAATTCCTGGCCAATATTTGGGTGGAGATGGTGATGATTTGCCTCTCCCTTTTGATCGGCGCCTGGTCATTGATCAGCAGCTATTCCAGGCATGAAAATTTAACTCCCATCCTTGTGCTCATCACAGGATTTTTATTCATTGCTACAGGTCATTTTATTCTTGAACAAATGGAGCCTGTTCTGGTGCCTTTAGGAGGTTTCACCATAGCAGCAGCACATTATATCAATTGGAAGTTGAATCGAGTATGCGGACATGAACACAAAAGCTAAGTATAAATAGAACCTTAATGCAGCTATATGATCCACTTACAAAATGTGTCTCACCGATATAAACAGTCTTCATCGCTAATTTTTGAAGACTGGACCCTGCAGGCACAGGAGCATTGGCTATTACTAGGCGCATCTGGAAGTGGGAAGACCACTTTATTACACATCATTACAGGCATATTAAAGCCGGACATGGGTGAAGTAACAATAAATGGAACTGCGTTATATAGGCTTTCATCTGGTCAATTAGATCAGTTCAGGGGTAGAAATATAGGTATCGTTTTTCAACGACCCCATTTAATCAGGAGTCTTAATGTTCTAGATAATTTAGTGCTGGCGCAAAGTTTAGCTGGCCTGAGGGTTGACACTAGGAGGGTGAGACAGGTGTTAGGGTCTTTAAACATAGGCGAAAAAGAATCCGCCTACCCTGCCGAGCTTAGTCAGGGTCAAATACAACGTGTTTCCATTGCTCGTGCTGTGATCAACCGGCCAACGCTTTTAATTGCCGACGAGCCAACTTCCAGTTTAGATGATCAAAATGCCCGTGTTGTGCTTGAACTCCTCAAGGAGCAATGTGAAATAAATAACGCCGTGCTTCTTGTAGCCACGCATGATAAAAGAGTTACTGATTCCTTCAAACATAGCCGTCAATTAAAATGAGCCCATTAATGATCAGCTGGAAAAGCATGTGTGCAAAACCTTTATCTTCAGCTATAAATATGCTTTTGGTTGCATTAGGCATCGGCATTTTAACTGTTTTATTGCTTGTGGTTCATCAAATAAGCGCAAAGTTAAGTAATAATGCAAAAGGTATTGACCTTGTGGTTGGCGCTAAAGGAAGCCCCCTACAACTTATTCTAAGTAGTATTTATCATATAGATTTTCCAACTGGAAACATCCCCATGGTTGAAGCTGAAAAGTTAATGCATCATCCCTGGGTTAAAAGCGCTGTGCCACTTGCATTAGGAGATAATTACCATGGGGTTCGTATTGTTGGTACAGACAGTAATTTTTTAAAACTCTATAAACTGAAAATCAAAACCGGTAAGTTTTGGAAACATGATTTCGAAACCACAATAGGTGCCCGAGTGGCTGAGGAACAGTCTTTGAAGGTTGGTGACTATTTTTATGGATCCCATGGTCTTACTGAAAATTCATCTATTCATAAGAATTATGCCTATAAAGTTACTGGAATTCTTGAACCACAAGGAAATGTCACCGACAACCTGATCTTGACAAATATTTCCAGTATATGGCACATGCATAACACCAGCAATGATGACCATAATCATCAACATGGAGAGGACTATAATGAAACTGCTTCAAATGGACATAAAGAAATTACCACGCTGTTAATTCAATATCGTTCACCTATGGCTGTAGTACAGTTTCCTAGAATGGTTAACCAATCTACAAATATGCAGGCTGCTTCTCCAGCTACTGAAAGTACCCGTTTGTTTTCGCTGATTGGGGTTGGAATAGATACCCTGCAGTGGTTTGCGGTACTGATCATGGCTATTGCAGCAATTAGCGTATTTGTCAATTTGTATAACTCTTTGAAAGAAAGAAATTATGACCTCGCTGTTATGCGAATATTAGGCGCATCGAGAGGGAAATTGTTCTTCATCGTTATCATTGAAGGGATAATCGTCACCGTTGCTGGTGCTTTCATGGGAATAGCACTTGGCCATGTAGTGCTGGAGTTTATTGCTCATTACCAGGAAAATAGTGAGGCCGCGCTAACTGGTCTAATCATTATCTCGGACGAAATCTATCTGATGGTTTTCGGCCTAACCATAGGCATCATTGCGGCATTATTTCCGGCACTGCAAGCTTATTGCACTCCTATTGATGATGTTTTAAAGAAAAATTAATAACCCATGAAACTTTCCAATCTAGTCCTTCTTTTGATCATTGCAGTATTTAAAGTTAGTGCGCAGCAGCATAATCCGAATGACCAGATTATTTCACGTCAATGGAATATAATAGGCGGAGTAAGTTTCAAAGTGGTCAAAAACCAGGAGATGTATGCTGTATATACAAATGAAATAAAAAAGTATGCAAACAAATCATTCGAATTGGAAGGATACATGATTCCAATTCAGGAAGGCATGAAACAAAGCAAATTTATGTTATCTACCCTACCAATCAACCAGTGCTTCTTTTGTGGAAAAAACGGCATTCCAGCAATGGTTTATGTTGAACTTTTAGAACCCACAAAATTTACGTATAATACAGTTAGGGTAAAAGGAATTCTAAAGCTGAGTGTTAGCAATGCTATGGATTATCCACCCATCGTACTGGTTAATGGTTTGCTAAAATAAGCAGGTAACTCTATTTAAACCGCCATTTTTAACAGTGCCCTCCTACCCATAATTTTGGTGATTAATTTTCGAAGTTTGGCCAGGTAATCTTCTTTCAACCATTCCATATAGTTTTTAGTAACCTTACCCAGGCATTTCGAATACTGTTTAATACGCCAGTCAATTTCGCGCAACAGTTCATCTACAAGACTTAGTGCCTCAGAGATACTGTCACTGTTGTCTGCACACATCAGCGCATGCTGACGGATTGAATCTCGGATAACGGTTTTTGCCTTTTGACCGCTGTCCAGCGCTAACTGGTGTGCGGACTGTACATCAAAAGAAATTTCTAAACTGTTAGGGAATTTTGCACGCATATCTGAAGGAATCTGGTGCGCCTCATAACTGGTTTGTGTGTGGAGGCTTGCATAAAAGGCATCTGGATTTTCAAAAATAGTCTTCCAATCTATTTCAGTGTTCCAATCACCAAAACGGTCAGTATTGTTACCCATGTCTATAATGGTAAAAGTCTTTTTTTGTGGAAGGCGTCTTGACCCGCGGCCGATCATCTGGTGATACAATGTGATGGAGGTGGTAGCGCGGTTAAGGATAACTGCCTGGATAGTTGGTTCATCAAATCCTGTGGTCAGAATAGAAACGGAGGTTAAAATAGCCCCTTTGGTCTTTTTAAACCATTTCAGGATTTCGGTCCTTTCTACAGGACTTGTACTATTGTCCAGGTGTTGGATGGGATAGCCTAAAGAAGAAAACACCTCATATACTTTTCGGGAGGTGAAGATACCGTTGTTGAAAATTAAGGTTTTTTTGTTTTTAGCATGTGATTCATAGGCATGAACCAGCAAGTCTGTCATGGCCTGCGAACTGTATAGCTCGTCGGAGGTGCTGACGGTAAAATCGCCTGTGATTCCGGTCTTCAGGGTATTAAGTTCCACATCATAACGCCAGGTAGTAGGTTTGGCTAAAAAGCCTTGATTGATGAGTGATCCGATCTGTTCACCTAAAACAAGCTCATCATAATTCTTATGCATAGGCAGATTAATGTCTGAACTTAAGGGGGTAGCGGTAACACCGATGATGGCTGCATTTTCAAATTTGCTAAGTAGTTTTTGAAAGGAGTTGTGATGCGCTTCATCAACAATGATCAAACCAACCATGCTGGTGTCAATGAGGCCATCGTTTATGCGGTTTTTTAAGGTCTCGACCATAGCCACATAACATTGATAAGTCTCTTTTCGGGAGATCCGCTTAACCGCGCTATTGATCATTTTATTTGGAATGCCTAACATTTTTAGGGCAGCAGCGCTTTGTTTACATAGTTCAGTCCGATGAGTGAGTACAATGACTTTACGCTGGTATTGCTCAATGTATTTGGAAGCAATTTTAGAGAATATCATTGTTTTTCCACCACCGGTTGGCAATTGATACAATAAGCGGCAGTTGGTGCCACGGGATTCCAGTTTTTCAAAAAGGGTGTCTATATCCTTTTGTTGATAATGATAAAGTTGCTTAGTCGGCATTGGCGGTCGTATAAGTTTCGACTATTAACTAGGAAGCCATAAAAAATGTTTGACTAAGCATAAAAATTATAATCAACCAGGTGATTTTCAGTAATATAAACTAATGGCTACCTATATATTTATTAATATGATCACTCAGGTCAAACACTTTTGGACTTAACCGATGCGCTAACATACTGCTTCCTGCAGCACTTCTATAACCTCCTGCGCAATGAACCACAATGGGTTTAACTGTAGGAATTTCTTTTAAACGGCTACTTAACGCTGGCAATGGAATCTGTATTGATCCTTCGAATACGGGTGAATCCTCGCGTTCACTTTCATTCCTCACATCTACAATAGTATAGGCAGATGGGTTGGCCTCAAATTCTTCCAGATTCAACTGATCAGAACTTTCGTCTCCATATAGCAATACGAAAGCTTGTAAGAGGAATGGCTCATAGCCTATTTTAGTTATTCTTTCCATTAATTGCTTTAAGGCGTCTTCATCAGCTGCAGCCAGGTAAAAACGATCTCCAGGCGCCACCAAGGTACCTAACCAGGTTTCAAACTTAAGCCCATCCATGAGGTTAATGGAGTTTTTTAAATGTTGCTTTTTATAGACAGCTGCTGGTCGGGTATCAATCACAAGCACCTGCAGATCTAAACGATCTGCTGCCGCTTTATTGTCGATGGTTTCGCCTACAAGAACTTTCGACAGACTTTCCCTCCAGTTGGGGGCACCAGATTTATTCAGGGCCACGTTGTAAGGAAAATACTGAGGAACAAAAGGCTGATCGGCGGTTAATGCTGTAATAAATGCTTTTTCAGACATGTCCTGTAACGACCAGTTACTTAATTTCTCATTACCAATGGTACTACTGCTGGAATCGCTTAAGGCCTTGCCACATAAGGACCCCGCACCATGGGCAGGGTAAACCACCACCTGATCACCTAAATGCATCAGCTTATCGCGAAGCGAGTGATACATCTGCCTGGCTAAATGATCTCGTTTTAACGTGAGGTCCTCACCCATCTCCCTTAAGTCCGGCCTGCCACAGTCGCCAATAAACAACGTATCGCCTGTAAATACCGCTTTGTCTTCGCCATCATGTGATAAAACAATGGAAATGCTGTCAGGTGAGTGCCCCGGTGTATTCATGGAAGTCAGTTTCACATCTCCAAATTCCAACACATCGCCTTCATCAAAAGCGGTATAAGAATAACCTGGGTCCAACAATTTACTTGCGTAGATTTTTACGCCTGCTTGTTGTTGCAGTTGCAGGTGACAACTCACAAAATCTGCATGTGGGTGGGTTTCGATCACACCGATGATGCTGGCGCCCTCCGCCTTCGCATATTGCTGGTAGGGTTCGGGGATGCGTGCCGGATCTATTAACACCATTTCGCCACTGGTTTCACTTAGGATGGCATAACTATAATGGGAAAGGTTCTTGTCTTCGAATTGTTTAATTTTCATGAGTCTAAGTTTTTGTTATTCAAAATTAGCTATAGTTTGTAAAGACAGATGGTGACCTGAGTCACACATGGTATTTATTTTAATGGGGCAGTTTATTTTTTATCAGGCCATAAATATAAGTACCGCCTAATGCACCCACAATAACCACCACCATGCCTAGGTAGCCATGGCCTAGGTTAACGAACATAGGTCCTGGACAGGCGCCGGTAAGTGCCCAGCCCAGCCCAAATATGATACCACCCAGTAGGTAACGGGCTATACTTTTTTCTTTGTTAGGAAACTCAATGGGCTGACCGGCAAAATCTTTTATCTTGTATTTTTTGATGAGGTAAACAGCCAGGGAACCAATTACTACTGCAGTGCCCATGAGACCATACATATGGAAGGACTGGAAGCGGAACATTTCCTGAATACGGTACCAGGAGATGGCCTCAGACTTACTCATGATGATGCCGAATAGGATACCGGCCAGTATAAATTTAATAAATTTCATGATGGGTTATGTTTAAAAAAGATGTGGTAAAATGAAAAAGGTTGCGGCCAGGCCACCGATAAAAAAGCCAATGACGGCAATTAACGAAGGGCCCTGCATATTGGTTAAGCCAGAAATGGCGTGCCCCGAAGTGCAACCGCCGGCATACCTTGCG
The DNA here is from genome assembly GCF_015752175.1 of Pedobacter sp. CAN_A7. Lineage (NCBI taxonomy): Bacteria > Pseudomonadati > Bacteroidota > Sphingobacteriia > Sphingobacteriales > Sphingobacteriaceae > Pedobacter > Pedobacter sp. CAN_A7. Next base: position 642,025 of record NZ_JADOUW010000001.1, read on the forward strand.
CCGAAGCCTACAAGCAAGCCCCCAGCTAATAACAATAGAAAGCCTTTAAGGGACAAGACCGCATCTAGGCTATACAATTGCGAGGGGTTCAACTGCCCATCGAAATAGATACCAATACTTTTTAAATCACTCACCGTAGCTGTGGAGAGTTGCAAGGCCTGATCGCTTTTAAGCAATGTTGCGGATATAAAACCACCCAGGACCGCTCCTACGATAAATAGTAGGTTCCACTTTTGTGTGCGCCAGTCGAAGTTGAAAAACTCAACCTTTTTACCAGCCCCAGCCATCGTACAGATGGTACGTAGGTTGGAGGAAACCCCGAAGGACTTGCCAAAGTAGATCAGTAAAATCATAATGAAGGCTATGGCGGCACCAGAGGTATACCATGGCCAGGGTTGTTTAAGGAGTGCTAACATGGTCTTATGTTAAGGTGTTTTGTGTGAATTGTAAAGCAAATTTCTGATTATTCTGTATAATTATTGGTGACTTAAGTCACCAAGTCTTAAAATATAGGCATCAGTTCTGTAATAATTATAAAAACACCCATCAAGAGCACAAACCAGCCAAATGCTTTTTTAAGTTTCCCACCATCGATGTTACGACTTACATAAAGGCCTAATAACAAACCTAAAATGGCAATGGCGGTAATTTTTAGCAGAAAAAACCAGTCTATTTGGTGGTGCCCCAAGTCGCCGGCAAAGCCAATCAGTGAGTTTAAGGCAATAATCATTAAGGACGTGCCAACGGCTTCTTTCATGGTCAAGCCCAACAGCATCACCAACACAGGGATAAGTAAAAACCCACCTCCGGCACCTAACAAGGCAGTAGCCAGGCCAATGCCTACTCCATAAAGTAATAGTTTTACCGCTCGGCCTGATGTAGCCGAAGGATTAACAGGGTTGCTGAGATTTTCTCTGATCATAGACAGCGCCGCAGCTACCATTAAAATAGCAAAAAGCAGCATAGTGACCAGGTTGGTGGTGACAGTGAAGCCTGCAATAGAAAATAAATGTGAGGGAATTAAAGGAAGCAGGTATTTGCGTACCATAAATACCGTGACAATGGAGCTGAGCCCAAAATATAAAACGGCTTTGCCGTTAACTAATCCTTTTTTCCAATGTTGGTAGCCACCTAGTAGACTGGTACTGCCTACAATAAAAAGGGAGTACGATGTGGCCAGTAAGGGTGTGATGCCAAATAAATAAACCATGACCGGTACGGTGAGTATTGATCCTCCACCACCTATTAAGCCAAGGGAAAGGCCGATGAGTACTGATGCCAGGTATGCGATGATTTCCATGTTGCAAAGATGTAGCATAAAATATCGCAACTTTGTGATTAAGGTCACATAAGCTTTTATTTCAGGTATTCAATGTAACTGCGGTGCAGGATAACTTTTTGCTGTTGCTCCATTTTCTTGAGCAACCGTGAAATAACTTCTCTTGACGAGTTTAAGTCTTTGGCAATTTCGGCATGGGTGAGCATCAGTTTACGGGTACCCAGATCCTGGTGTTGTTTTTCCAGGTAGAATTCCAACCGCTCATCCATAGCTTTAAAGGAAATATGGTCAATCACCACCAACAGTTCTTCAAACCTTTCGCGGTAGGTTTCCAACACAAAATAATACCAGGTTTTATAGCTTTTCATCAGCTCATCCATCATACTGGTTGGAATGGCTAGTACCGTGGTCTGGTCTACCGCCATTGCCTTTACTTCGCTGGTTTCTTGTTTGGTAGAGCAGATCATGGACAGTGCGCAGGCATTGCCAGGTTGTATATAATACATGAAGAAATCGCCTCCATCTGCACCCTCACGGTAAAGTTTGACCAGGCCTTTTACCACCAGCATGGTGAAACGCATGTTCTGTCCGGTATTCATCAATAAATCGCCTGCATTAAAGTCCTTTAAGGTGGCCTCTTCGGTCAGCTTGTCAATCAACGCAGGTTCAAATTGCGGGAAGGAACTCAGGAGGTGCTGTTTTATGATTGTGTTACTCATGTGAAATTGGAAGGTGTACTATAAACGTTGATCCTACGCCTTTGGTGCTTTCCAGTACAATATAGCCCCCATGCCGTTCAATGATAGAATTAACCAAAAATAAGCCAATACCGAAACCGCTATAATGAGCTTCATTTTGACCTTCAACACGGTAAAAACGTTCAAAGATTTTCTGCTGGTCTTTTTCATCAATCCCTATCCCATAATCCTTTACTTCAATTAACACTTCATCACCAGCCGTTGAAAGCGATAAATCGATGACATCACTGTCTGGTGCATATTTAATGGCATTGCCAATCAGGTTGATCATTACCTGGCTTATCTTATCCCGATCTGCCGAAACCTCTATGTTATTTTCAGAACGCAGGTGGAACTGATGGTGCTGGTGACTCAGCTTAAAATCTTCCACCACTTCGGCAACCAAAACATCAAGCATTAAGGGCTGTTTCCTTAAATCAAGGCGGTCTGCTTCAATCCTGGTCAGGTCGAGCATATCACTGATCAATCTGGTTAATTGCACCAACAATTTATCGATTCTGATAAGCGATGGTTTAATCCTGTCCGTTAACGCTGTTGGGGTCTCCTTATCCAAAGCACGTAAGAGCAATTGGATATGGCCTTTAATAGAAGTAACCGGCGTTTTAAGTTCATGGCTTAGCATACTCACAAAATCACTTTTTCGCTGCTCCTCTTCTTTGAGGGTCTGTATATCAGTGGTAGATCCCACCCACATCGTAACAGTCCCTTCGTCGTCTAATATAGGTGAGGCAATGTTCAGGTGCCAGATGTAGTTACCATCGGTGTCCTTGAAACGCATTTCTGACACATGTGGAACGCCAGTTGTGGCCGCCTTTGCAAGCCCTATTTGAAAAGCAGGAATCTCGTCTGGATGCATCATGTTATGATAACCAAAATCCCTCAACTCGTCAAAGCCCATCCCAGCATAATCCAGCCATTTTTTATTGAAAAAAGTTACTTCACCGCTAGGGAGTGCGTTAGAGATTTTTGCAGGGACCAGGTCCGCCAGGTCACGGAAATGTTGTTCACTACGTTCCACCTGTTTCCTGGCATTTACCTGTTCGGTCACATCAACAGCCACCACCATAATATCTGCGGTTGACCCTGAAAAATCTGCGATTGGCTGGTACGTGACATTGAAAAAAATTTCTTTCAACGCTCCCTGATGCTCTAGCAGCGACCGGATTTCATTTGCATAGAAAGGTTTTCCCGAGGTATAAACTTCATCAAGAATGCCCAGAAAGGGTTGCCCTTGTAGTTCTGGAAGAGCAGCACTTAATGGCATGCCTATAATGTCAGGAGTCTTACCCCAAACCTCAAGTATTTTCACGTTAGCCGATTCAAGAACCAAATCACGCCCATGTAGTATACCAATAGCCACCGGCGCTTCGTGAATAAGGTACTTAAACCGGGATTCGCTTATCGCTAATTGCTCATTACTGACAAGCAGCTGTGCATTTGCAGAAGCCAGCTCTTCTGTATATTTTTCCAGTAACCTGCGCGACAATACACGGTCTGTGATTTCGAATGACATGACCAGTACACCCGTTATGTGACCATCAAGGTCTGAAAGCGGTTGATAGGTATAGTCTACATAGGTTTCTCTGGTACTGCCATCAGCATTGGTGAAAAGCACCAGACTTTCCTTAACGTCGATGACCTCGCCCGTTTCCATGACATGAAGTAACTGCCCGGCAAATGGCTGGTTGGCCAGATCGGGTAGGATGGCCAGGAAACGTTTTCCTAACACTTCTTCTTTAGTTTTATTCCAATAAGTAAGGTTGCTGCTGTTGATCATTTCAACAACCAGGTTATGGCCACGGATCACCACTACTGATGCCGGTAGCATGTTTAATATCTGCTCCAGGTTATTATTAGCCTGGCCAAGGCTATTTTGGGAATACAGCAATTGCTCATTGGTAGCGCTCAACTCCTCGTTATAGGCCTCCAACTCTTCGTTCATGGCTTGTTCGCGTTCCAATGCCTCCGTATCGGTAGCAGGTTCTCGCAGCATCCAATCGTCAATATCCATGGCATAACAGATAAAACCAAGGAATTTGCCATCGGTTGAATGCCATGGCACTGCCTGTTCGGCCAGCCAATGGTAAACACCATGTTTATCACTACACCTGTATGTGGCTTTAAATGTTTTATGGAGTTCCGTATGGGATTTAATTGCTGCTTCATATGCAGAACGGGAATCTTCATGGATGTTCATTTCGGTAAAAATGCCTGTAAACTGTTTCCATGCTGTATTGGCAAAGTGCACTTCCCCATTTAGGCCTCGTGCCCTAACCATAATGGGCAGCGGGTCCATCATGCTCTCAAACTCTTCTTCGGTACTAAATCTCTGCTGGTGGCTTACTTCCATCCACAATTATAAAGAAAACGCTTCAAAAAGCTAACTATTTATCAGGTTAATTACTGGTTTTACGGCATTACCCCTTACGCAACATTTCAGCATATTCATTTGGCAATGGGCTATCTTCAATAGCTTTGGCCGCTTTTTCAACATCATAGTGGAACCGAATAAACTCCACCTGAATACTGTCCTTATCGGCTACGGTGCTCTCCGGATTGATGGTCAATATCACATATCCGCCTCTGGGGTCTTTATCTTTGGGCTTACCGATTGATCCGATATTGATGGCATGACGGTAATGATTACTTCCATCTGTACCTGAATTTAAAATGCGGTGATAAGGTTTATGGGTATGCCCGAAACATAGAATGTCGGCATCAGCCTGCTCCATAATACGTAACATGCTTTTTTCGTCGCGGTCTTCAAATAGGTATTCATTCACTTTACGTGGACTACCATGAACCAGCAAAATGTTACGCTTATCGTGGTTCAACTGGTATTCCAACCTGATGTGTGCAGGAAGCGTTCGTAAATACCTGCGTTGCTCCTCTTTTACCAATTCATTTGTGTAAGAGATGGACACTTTACCCATCGCTTTCTCTTCATCGGTTTTATAGGCGCAACCACACTCATCACTTGATCGGCCTATGCCCCAATCATAGTTTCCAGCCAGGGTTGGAATACCACGCCTGCGAATTTCGTCAATGACTTCGTTTGGCCAGATGTTATAGCCCACTAAATCGCCCAGACAATAAATGGCATCCGTGTTCCGCGTTTCCACATCTTTAAAAAAAGCTTCCAAAGCTGGTAAATTGGCATGAATGTCTGAGAATAATGCTATTTTCATATCGTTAAGGTGTTAAAATATTTTTTCCTGAACCAGAAAGCCAGATTCACTAATGCAATTAATGCCGGAACTTCGACAAGAGGACCTATTACACCAGCGAAGGCTTGACCTGAATTAATGCCGAATACACCGATAGCAACAGCTATGGCAAGTTCGAAGTTGTTACCTGTAGCCGTAAAAGCAATGGAAGTGCTTTTGGAATAATCTGCGCCAAAGTATCTCCCTGCAAAAAAGCTAACCACAAACATGATACTGAAATAAATGACCAGCGGAATGGCGATTCTTACCACGTCCATAGGTATTTGAACGATCAGTTCTCCTTTCAAAGAAAACATCACCACAATGGTAAAAAGCAATGCAATTAAAGTAATTGGCGAAATAAAGGGGATAAACTTGTCTTGAAACCAGGCTTCGCTTTTAAGTGCAATTAAAGCATACCTGCTGATTACACCCATAGTAAATGGAATACCTAAATAAATGCCTACACTGGTCGCAATTTCTGCAATAGTGATATTGACGTCAAGCCCCTGCAGACCAAAATACGGTGGAAGAACAGTGATGAAAATATAAGCAAATACACTGTATAATAATACCTGAAAAATACTATTGAGTGCAATTAAGCCTGCGGCATATTCCCGGTCACCTTCGGCAAGTTCATTCCATACCACTACCATAGCGATGCACCTGGCTAAACCAATTAGAATTACTCCAACCATGTATTCAGGATAGTCGCGTAAAAAGGTAATGGCCAGAAAGAACATGAGTATTGGACCTATTACCCAATTAAGCACTAAAGATACACCCAGCACCTTGGTGTCTTTAAATACCCTACCCATCTGTTCATATTTAACCTTCGCCAATGGCGGATACATCATGAGTATCAATCCAATCGCCAAGGGAATATTTGTGGTGCCACTGGAAAATGAATTGATGAAACCTGATGATGATGGAATAAAAAAGCCGATGGACACCCCTATAGCCATAGCCATAAATATCCAAAGGGTGAGGTACCGGTCTAAAAAGCTAAGTTTCCTTCTTTCACTTGCGGGCGCACAGTTTGATGCTGACATTAATAGCAACCCCCTCCTGGTGTGCAGGCTGACCCTGATTTATCCATGGCAAGACAAGCTGTTTTTTTAGCGATTAATAGAAAATTTGCACCATCAAAGGCAAGGTCATACTTACCTACGGTTTCTGACTGATATTCTACTTCAATTTCCAGATCATCCATACCCAACACTTTCTCTGAAAGGGAAATGATATTTAATAACTTGCCAGCCTTTAAGCGGTGTTCGTAATCATTGGCATCCCAAAGTTGAAAATTGGCTACCTTTTCATGACGCACGGTGCCACCACAGTCAATGAAGTCTTTGGTGATGATGCCAACTTCGGTTACATGGAAATGTTCAGGAACCCTGGTTCCATTTTCTAATTGAAAGTTTACACTTTCTGCCTGAGCCAAAAGGCTTTTTATTTCTGATAGTTTCATGATGAATATATTTAATAAGGTGTCATATTGCAATTAAACGATTGATCTAAGCAAAAAAAGCTAGCAACAGTTGGCTTCCCCTTTAAAGGAACTAAGGAATGCCCCTACTTGTGCTTCTAATAGCTTCCAGGTAATAGGGTTGATACAATAACAAACGCTTACGCCTTCAATTGTTCCTTGTATAATGCCGGCATTTTTTAATTCTTTTAGGTGTTGGGAGATTGTTGCTTGTGCAAGCCCCAATTCTTCTACCAGGTCACCACAAATACAAGTATTAGAAATAAGTATTCTTTGCAGAATAGCAATACGTGCTGGATGAGCCATCGCTTTTAGCAATTGCGCAAGCTGGTTCTGTTCAGCAGTAAACATTTCAGTTTTTGTAAGTCCCATATTGCAATATTACGATTAATTAGTTGAACAAAGAAATTATTCATTAATGGCATCATATTTTTTTCTGGAAGTCAAGAATTCAGTTACTTTTTGATTAACCAAAGCATGCTGCTCAATCAAGCCCATATGGCCTGCTGGTGATAGCGTGACCAAACTTGAACCGGGTATGCTATTGTTCATGGTGATGCTTGCCTCCAGTTTTGTTAGGCGGTCGGTATCAGCGCCAATAATTAAAGTGGGGACATGGATTTCTTTTAAAATGGATGTTGCATCATAGTTAAACATACCCAGTACACCACGACCTGTAATTGCCGCAGGTGCCATTGTAGAAAGTAAGCTGGTAAAATCCAATTGTTTAGCCGTTTGTGTACCCGCATAGGTCATAAATCTGGCCATCAACAGGGTCGTTCCATTTAAGTAGCTCATCCATTTAAAAATTGATATTAATGGCGAAACCTTAATCATGCCCCAGCAAAGTGGTCTCAATATTGGATTTTGAATCGCGTGAGTTAAACGGCTGGATAGAATGGTTTTAGTGGGGTTGGTATAGGTAGTATGTTGCAATATAATACCATTTACACGTTGTAATTTCGAGAAGTATAATTTACAAAATGTAAGGATGGTAAAACCGCCCATGCTATGACCCCACAATATTGGATCTTTAACAGGAGCCGCTTCGATTACAGCATCAAGATCTGCGGCTAATTTTTCGAGGCTATAATCTTTATTATCCGGTCTTTTAGATTTGCCAAGCCCTGGGTGATCAATTAAAACTATATGGTAGTCCTTTTCAAAATACTTTTTCTGATAATACCATTGCATACTGTTGGAGTTCCAGCCATGTAAAAAAATAATCGTCTGGTTTCCTTTTACACCTCCATATTCAATATTAATGATACTTCCATCGGGTCGATGTAATTGTTGCTGTTCTGGGTAACGTTCTGCTATAGGTTCATCCTCCCCTTTTCGGGATTTACTGATAAGTTTGCGTACGAGAAACTTGCCTAACAACAAGTAAATAAGAATAATAATGGCGCCAGCTAAACATTTTTGTGCGTATTGCTGATCATAGACAGCAGATAAATCTTTGTGTAAATACCATTGCCTGATTAAATGGATTTCAAGCCAGATGAGGGCAATCGTGATGAGGTTAGCAATTAAAGCAGCTAAAAGTATAAAGGGCATAGGCGTTGATTTTCACCACTAACAACTAAATACCTGGTTTGTTTAACTGGTAAAACATGAATCTATGTCATACATGTATATATTCATAACATAGGCATTCTTAAATTAAAAACTTCTTTTTCAGTTAACTGAAAAAATAAACATCCAATAGGTGGCACGAACTTAGCTTACCTGAAGTGCAGCCCTCCTTTTGTCTAAAAAGATACAGACCAACATTAATTGCAGTGAAAACCTATGAACAAAAACCAACTTTATACTCCCAATAAAGGAGATACAGGTTATAAAAAAAATACACCAAGCACATTTCCTGAAATTAAAGATTGTCCAGAGGCATTAAGAACTGCATACAGCATTTGTTTAAATTGTGGATTTCCAAGTGCCATATTCTGGGGCGAAGAATTATCTATATATTATAATCATGAATATGCTGTTATTTTAGGTGATAAACATCCTGCTGCTTTTGGTACACCCGCAGCGCAGGTTTACCCCGAAATATGGGATACGTTAAGTCTTCAATTAAATGCTATAACCACGAATCTTAAAACACTGAAATTAATTGACACCTTAATATTATTAGAGAGACATGGGTATCAGGAAGAATGTTATTTCGATTACACCTTATCTCCCCTATTTGATAACAGAGGTAATGCAGTAGGCATTTTTAATATTGCGATAGAAACAACTAAACAGAAACTGAACCAACGCAGGAGCGAACTTATTAATTTGTTTATTAGCCAGCAGCATTTTGCACAACCTTTAACCAGCTGTATAGATGGTTGCGGACTCATACTAAAGGACGCGCTGGAAGATATTCCATTTCATTTACTTTATATGAAAACGAATAATGAAAAGTATAAACTGGTGAGTTTTTCTGGCATTAGCGAGCCAAATCATGAGCTTAACTGGCCAATTGAGGAGCTGATTGTTTCTGGTTCTTTCAAATATATTGACAACCTAGCCAACTTTTTTATAGAGCCTGTTGTCAACTTTCATACAGAGCCCTGCCTGGAGGCCGCAATTGTGCCTCTGAAACATGAACACAGCTCGCTTTCAGGTTTCCTGGTAGCCGGTATTTCTCCAAGAAAGCGCTTTGATCAGCATTATTTAGAATTTATTCAAACCGTCAGTTGGCACATTGGTGCTTGTTTTAGTACCGCCACTTCCTTTGACCAGTTTGTTGAACTTGAAGAAGAAAAAGATAATTTACTAGGTGTAATTAGCCATGAGCTAAGAACCCCAATCACATCCATTAAGGCCTATTCTCAACTAGCCTTACGCAACCTTAATAAAGGGGGAGATATAGGTTCAGAGGGGCTTTTAAAAAGAATGGATGTGCAAATTGCTAAGCTTAACCTGATTGTTAGTGATATGCTTGACGGCACAAATTTCAGGGCTGGAAGAATTTCTTATCGCAAGGAAAATTTTGATTTTGATGAAATGGTAGCCACTACAGTTACCGTTTTTGAAGAGAACAATAAACAAACCTTCCTATTGGATTTAAATAGCTTACAAAATTTTGTTGGCGACAGGCAGCGACTAAAACAGGTAGTGAGTAATTTGATATCCAATGCATTAAAATATACGAAGGAAAATAGTGAAATTAGAATTAAAACGGCCATTGTAGACAAGGAGCTGCATTTTAGTATAGAAGACCATGGAATAGGAATAAAACAAGAAGAAAAAACTAAGATATTCGAACGCTTTTACAGGTCTGTAAATATTAAGCAATATACTTATCCAGGTATTGGCCTAGGATTGTTTATTGCTAAAGAAATCATCAAACACTTCGGAGGTAAAATCTGGGTAATTTCTAACCCTGGCCATGGAGCTACCTTTCATTTCAATATTCCTATAATAAGATAACGTATTAAACGATCTACTGTTGCTTTTAACTGAAAATACAGCATTGTTTAGGAATGTAACAACCTTATTATGATCTTTTTGGATTATTAATTGTTAATGCTGTAAAATACGACAGCATGCATAGAATATATATCCTCCCCCTGCTCCTCTGCCTACTCAACATTGGTCAACTATTTGCACAAGAAAGAATTGGCATTCAAGGAACAGTTATCGATTCCGCCAGTCGCCAACCCTTAGATTATGCATCAATTTCGCTAATCAATCAAGCCGATCAAAAAGCAGTTGCAGGCATGCATACCGATGCCAAGGGACAATTTAACTTGAGTGGCGTGGCAACAGGTCAATACACACTTCGCATTGGTTTTATGGGCTATCGAACTTTCGAAAAAACCAATATCAACTATACAGCTGGACAAACCATAAATATTTCTACTGTGAACCTGAGGTCATCAGGGGCAAAAATATTAAAGGAAGTTGTAGTAAGCGGACAAACCCCAGGGATGACAATTGGGATTGACCGCAAAGTATTTAATGTAGAACAAAGTTTAATTAGCCAGGGAGGATCTGTAACCGATCTGCTGTCGGATATCCCATCGCTTTCTGTTGATGCAGATGGATCAGTTAGCCTGCGTGGATCAAGTGGCGTCAGGATTCTGATTGATGGCAAACCATCGGCCATGGCTGGAAGTGATATTACACAGGTATTACAGTCGCTGCCCGCTAATGCTGTACAACGTATAGAAGTAATTACCAACCCCTCATCAAAGTATGAAGCCGAAGGGCAATCTGGCATCATTAATATTGTACTTAAAAAGAACCTCAAAACCGGGTTTAACGGTGTGGCCACCACTTCCGGAGGTTCCTACCGTAATTATAATGGTGGTATTTCGTTAAATTATCGCGACAGCAGCTTCAATTATTATGGCAATTATGATTACCGGAAATTTCGCCGGTTGGGCGATGGTGTTAATGTGACGCGATATTTTGAAAACAATGGCATTATAGATAATAATAACGAGGCAGATCGGTCGGGCGTTGGCCATTCAGCTAAATTGGGTGTTGATTATTTCATTAATCAAACCACTACTCTGGGCCTCTCTGGTAACTTTAGCATTCGTGACAACCAGCGTAATGAAGACTTGTTTTATAGCTACCAGAACCTGCCAAAACTGAACGGAACGAGTACCCGCTTATCGCGCCAAACTGAAGATGATTTTGGTTGGGACCTGAATATGGATTTTAAAAAGGAATTTAAACGTCCTGGTGAGGAATTACTCTTTAATGCCGCCTTTGGTCGTAATAAAGAAGATGGTATTAATGAGTTTAACCAGACTTTTAGCAATGTGGGCACCCCTACCGACCGCCAGATAAATGACACCTACGAAAGAGGCGACAATATTAATTTGCAACTGGACTACACCCTCCCATTTAATGAAAATAGTAAGTTTGAAGCCGGTTACCGCTCTACTTTTGAAAAGGGCGATGAATCGCAGCTCTCCAGGCGATTTAATGTTGACAGTAATGTTTTTGTTCCAGATTATAACGTGAGCAATAACTTTGAACTGGAGGAAAGTGTACATGCTCTTTATGCAAACTACCAGAATAGGTTAACTGAGCGTCTCGGTTTTCAGTTAGGCTTACGTGCAGAACAAGCGGAGTTGCAAACGAATACAATCTCATTTGATCCAGCTATACCAGCTGCCTTGAGGGAAACACCCGGAGGATTGGATTATTTTCGTTTATACCCTAGTGTGTTCCTGACGCAAAAGTTAGGTAAAGAAGGTCAGGAGCAACAACTACAGCTGAGTTATACGCGCAGGGTAAATAGACCCCGTGGTTGGCAGGTAAACCCTTTTGTTAATATTTCAGACCCATTAAATGTACGCCAGGGTAATCCAAACCTACGTCCTGAAGATATCCATTCCTTTGAACTGGGTTACAGCCGCAGCTTAGGTAAAACAAACCTCACAACATCGGTATATTATCGCCGTACAAATGATGTGATTCAACTGATTAGCCAAAGGATTGAAGGCTCCAATGCGGCCACCTTAAGTGAATGGATGAATATAAGCCGCAATGATGCTACGGGATTTGAGTTAATTTCTAAAACCAATGTGGGGAAAGCCCTAGATTTTACCGGAAATGTGAATGTTTTCTATAACCGCTTCTTTGGTAGCCAGGAGTTTAATATAGAAGAACGAGACGGTATTAACTGGGATGCGAATCTTTCTACCAATATCCGTTTCACGAAAGACTTATCAGCACAAATCCGTGCCAATTACAATGCCCCACGCATACTTGCGCAAGGAGAAACCATCGGCAACTTTGTGATGGATGCCGCCCTGCGCCTGCAGGTAATGGGTGATAAAGGTACCATTCTCTTTAATGTAAGGGATGTATTTAACCAGCGCCGTTTTGGTGGATATACTCAAACTGGCCAGTTTATCAGGAATTTTGAAGATCGCCGTGCACTGCGTATGGCGCTACTTACCTTTAGTTACCGTTTTGGCAGTAATGGCGAGCGTCAAGAAGAACGGGAAAGAAGGAATGACGAAGATGATGGTGATAATTAATCGCCATCAAATAGAGGTTATACCAACTTAGCTATTAAAACTTCCGTTTCAGTATAGTGTTCACAAGCAAATACCAGGTCGTCAACATCATCTGCATATTGATCAAAGTCTTCACATTTATAAACATAGCTTCGCCTGTTATAGCTAACCAGGCATATTACTTTAAAATCTTGCCAATGAGGCGCCGCCCGTTCCCGAGAAATTTCTTCTTCATCACTTGCATCGAATACCTGGTATCCAGCTGTTAAATTATGAAATATGATTCTGTACATAGGGCTGTAAAGGTATGATGGATATTACAAAAAAATATAAGGGTAAATACCTGAATTTTGACAAAATACACTTATTTTATTATGCTTATCCATAAAAGACTAGGTGTTTTTACTTATTGATGTTATTTGTTTTATCTTATTTAATCTTTGCATAGGTCTCGATAATTTCCCTGTCAATATTTAAGCTGTCGATCTTTTCAAACCCTTGTTGACGAAGGGTATCCCCTTTCAAGCTGAGCTTAAATTTAAATTCATGATTTTCCCAATCGCGGTAGTTACAGTATTCCAGTTTTTCAGTGTAATCATTACCTACTAAAGTATACGTTCCTGCTCCAGTATCATAAATGGGCTCAGCCGTTTTACCCTGCAGGATATCATGCCTGAAAAAGGAAAAATGAGTGTCGTTAAACATTTTGATCATTAAATCATCTTTGCCCTTTACAGGATAGGCAACGACTGTATCGCCTTTGGTTATGATGATATTAGAGACCAACTTCCAGGTGCCCCTAATGGCAGATGCTGAAACAGACTGGTCCATAGTAGCAGATGGTTGACAAGCCGAAATAACCAAGCTAAGTCCACATAGAGTAATTACTGATTTCATAACTGGAACAAATTAATTGTGTTTCGTTAAAATAATGCAAAAAAAAGTTTTTAGAATAAACGGATGAAATGAATTTATATTATGAAACATTTTTTGTTTTATGAAATATAAAATTTAAGTTTAACATAAGTTGAACTCATAACAACGGAGACATGAAAAATTTAGGCAAATACATTAAGGAATTACGACTGAAATGCGGATGGACTCAAGTAATCGTAGCGGATCAACTTGAAATCTCTATCCCCGCCTTTTCAAAGATTGAGTCTGGCATTACCATTATTAACATCGTAAGATTGAAACAGATCGCCGACATTTTTAATGTGCCCGTATCCACATTGTTGAATGCAGAATTTCATGAAAATCAGTATACCAATGATAATCGGATAAAGGAATTGCAGAAATCAATTTCGGAGAAGGATGAAAACATTCTTCAACTGCAAAAAAAAATAATTGGATTATACGAAAAAGAAGAGCAAGTGGTCAATTGACCACAGGTATGTTTGGATATGGAAATCATGGAATTGGGACAATATCGCTTTGTTATAAACGTTTAATAAAAAGTAATCAATAGAAAATCGTAAATTCGATTTTTTAGGACCATCATATTTAATTCAGCATTGATATTAAAACATCTGTTTGTTCGCTTTAAGTTGATCAAACACATGTTATATGCCTGTTCAAGTTAAATTTACTCCCCCTTCCAAATCTCAATTCTACGCAACTATCCGTAAACGGGTTGATCAATTATTTATTGATGACCAGTTAAGTAAACATGCTAACCTAAGTATGTGGGCTAAAAGCATCTTTTTTCTTATCGGTCTTGTTGCCACCTACCTCCTGATTATAGCTAACCTTTTTTCGCCTCCGGTAATGCTTATCCTTGCTATTTTATTAGGCATGTTCAGTGCTTTTGTGGGATTTAATGTTTGTCACGATGCTATCCATGGTGCTTTCTCCAGTAGTAAGCGTGTAAACCGAATTTTTAGCCTGACTTTTAATTTATTGGGTGCGAATCCATACGTGTGGAGTATTACCCATAATATTGTACATCACACTTACACCAATATTCCCGGTCATGATGAAGATATTGAAATTGCTCCTGGCTTGATTAGGATTGCTGAGGATGATGAAAAAAATCCGATGCAACGCTTTCAGCACTTGTATGCATTTCCACTTTACAGTATGGCTTCACTTTCTTGGGTGTTTAGAAAAGATTATAAAAAATTCTACCAGAAGCTCATTGGTTCACATCAGGCTAAACATCCTGGAATAGAATATTTTAACCTGTATTTTTATAAAGCCATTTATTACTTTTTGTTTATTGTGTTGCCCCTATTGGTGCTAGACATCACCTGGTGGCAATTTTTGATCGGTTTTATATCCTTACATATTGCCCAGGGACTTACCATGGGGCTTGTTTTCCAACTGGCACATGTGGTGGAAGGTACCGCTTTCCCTACCACGAATGTAAATGGTAATATTGAGGAAGCATGGGCAGCGCATCAAATGCAGACCACGGCAAACTTTGCCACCCATAGCCGTTTGGCTGCTTTCTTTTTAGGTGGATTAAACCGACAAATAGAACATCATCTTTTTCCAAAGGTATGTCACATCCATTACGGCAAAATATCCAGAATCGTAAAAAGTACAGCCTTAGAATTTAATCTCCCTTATATCGAAAATAAAACATTTTTTGATGCTTTACGTTCTCATTATTTGATCCTCAAGAAATTTGGAAATGAGGCTTAATTAAATTCATGGATATGGAACTCGCAAAACAAACTGATCTTGACGCGGAGCTTTTAAAAGCAATGATCAAACAAAGTGAGGAAGTCTATTTTGTATTTGATGTTTTAAATAACCGATTTCAATTTATCAACCATGCATTTGAAATGGTAACTAAACTTTCGCGCAAGGATGTAATAGAAAAGCCTGAATCGTTGGTTAAACTCATCCATCACGAAGATCTGGCCTATATCAAGAAGAGCTTTAAGGGCCTCTTAACGAAAACGGAACCTAGTCTATTAGACTTCCGCATTCGCCGTGCGGATCAAATTGAAAGGTGGATCAGGCTGAAGGTATATCCGCTACTTAATGATGACAAAATTACACACCTGGCTGGTTCAGCTGAAGATGATTCAGCGAGGAAACTAGGCATCTTTAATATGCAAAAGATAAACGGCTGGAAAGACGCAAACCTGGAGATCCTTGCTCACGATTTGCGTGGCCCCATAGGAACGGTGCAAATGTTAGCCTCCGTAATCGATAAAAAGCTTCCCGATAATCCAGAGCTGCACAAGCTAACTCAAATGATCGAAACCATTTCCAAACGTAATATCCATTTGATTGAGAGCTTACTCACCAGGGAATTTTTGGCCACAGCTGAGGTAGAGATCAGTCGCGAGCGGCTGGATGTAGTTTGGGAAATTAAACAGGCAATGGATATTTACCTAAAGTCGCAGCAAAACATAAAAAAACACATCAGTTTTACACATTCTCATGAAAGCATTTTTGCTAATATAGACAGCATGAAGTTTCTGCAGGTAATTAATAATTTGGTATCCAATGCCATAAAATTCACGGGTGATGACGGTGAAATTAGGGTTCACCTGGAAAAGTTAGAGACCACGTTTCTTGTATCCGTTGCCGATAATGGAATAGGTATACCTAAAAGTCTCCAACCCTCCCTCTTTAAAAAATATTCAAAAGCAGGGAGAGTGGGCACTGAAGGAGAAAAATCAATTGGCCTGGGCATGTGGATTGTAGAAAGACTAACCGAAGAGCATGGTGGTAAGGTATGGTTTGATAGTGTAGAAGGTAAAGGAAGTACCTTTTACGTAGAACTTCCTTTAGGATGGTGATCTGTTAAATGTATGCGTTGTATTCGCACTGCATTTAGTATAGCCAGCAATGCTACGCCAACATCGGCAATCACGGCTTCCCAAAGGTTAGCCATACCGCCTGCACCTAAAATTAAAACAGCAATCTTTACTACCATAGCCATAGTAATATTTTGCCACACCACATTTCTGGTTATCATGCCCACTTTAATGGCTGAAACAATTTTGGAGGGCTGATCGTTCTGTATCACCACATCGGCAGTTTCGATAGCGGCATCACTTCCTAGTCCGCCCATAGCGATACCTACATCAGCAAGCGCCAGCACCGGCGCATCATTTACACCATCGCCTACAAAAGCAATACGTAAACCCTGGTCTTTTAATGCTTGAACTTTGTTTACCTTATCCTCAGGAAGTAAATCACCATAAGCCATAGTGATGCCTAGTTTTTTTGCTACTTCATCAACCATAGCCTGCTTATCACCTGATAACATGACCGTTTTGATATGCAGCTGGTGTAGTTCATTTACGGCTTGCGCTGCATCTTCTTTAATCTCGTCGGCAATGGTCAGGTATCCAGCATAAATTCCGTTGATAGCAACGACTATCATGGTTTCCTGGATTTGAGTGATATCGTTGGGATAGTTTATCTGGAATTGTTGCATCAATTTGAGGTTGCCGACAAGAACTTTTTTGCCATCAACTATTCCCGTTAAGCCTTGCCCTGCTAATTCTTTTACGTCGGTAGCCTGAGCTTGCCCAAGTTCTTCACCTACATAATCTACCACAGCTCTTCCCACCGGATGGGTAGAATTTCTTTCCATTGCCGCTGTCAGATTTAGAAGTTCCTTTTCTTCCACCCCTATACTTACCACACGCTGAACCCTAAAAACTCCTTTAGTGAGCGTACCGGTTTTGTCCATCACGATGGTATTTACCTTTGTCATCACATCAAGAAAATTCCCTCCTTTAAAAAGAATACCGTTTCTGGAAGCCAGTCCGATACCCCCAAAATACCCTAGAGGAATGGATACCACTAAGGCGCATGGACAACTGATGACTAAAAATACCAGCCCTTTATATAACCAATCGTTGAATTGATAAGAGGCAACAAAAAAGTAAGGCATAAAAACGACTGCCAGAGCTAGAAAAAAAACGATTGGTGTGTAGACCTTAGCAAAGCGGGAGATAAAAAGCTGTGTTTTTGATTTACGTGCGGTGGCATCCTGCACCATAGCCAGGATCCGGCTAAGTTTACTGTCTTTAAACAATGTACTTACTTGTACTTCGGCCAGGGTGTGAAGGTTAACCATGCCCGCCAAAATAGACATTCCACGAATTTTGGTATCAGGTATACTTTCGCCCGTTAATGCCGCCGTATTGAATGATGCGGTAGCTGTGCTTAATATCCCGTCGAGTGCTACTCTTTCGCCAGGTTTTACCAGGATGGTTTCTCCTATTTGAACCAATGAAGGGTTGATTGTAATAGCTTTTCCATTCCTGATCACAGTAACCTCGTTGGGGCGGATATCCAATAAGGATTTAATGTTAAGCTTAGCCCTGTTAACGGCAGTATCCTGAAACCATTCACCAATCTGGTAAAACACCATAACGGCAACGCCTTCGCTATATTCACCGATATAAAAAGCACCTAGTGTGGCTACACTCATTAACACAAATTCATTGAAAAAATCACCACGGATGACTTTACGGTACGCTAGGTTCAATATGGCCCTTCCGGCAAGTAAATAAGCCACTGCATTCACAACGAAACTCAGGGGCTTGGAAAGCGTAATGTGGAATGCATACTCCAATACCAACGCTACGATAAGGATAAATAGCGCCAGAAGGATATCCCAATGGGCCATGATGCCGTTTGCTTCTGCATGTGCGTGACCATGGTCGTTTGCATGTTCATGATCATGGTCGTGTGAATGTTCAACCTGCTTATTAATTTTATTGACGATTTCCATATTCCGTTATTTTAACTGGCCTTCTGCCATTCCACGAAAGTAGCGCATTAGACCATGCAATGGAATTGCATAGTTTACTTCCGGCAATTTGGGCATCGGCCCTTTACCAATAAGCTGTAGGCTTCGGCTTGGTAGTCTAAAGGCAAAGTCACTTCTGGAACACTGGTTTTTGGCAGGCAAATGGTTTCTTTACATAGCTGACAAAAGAAGTGTACATGAAGATCATGGTGACATTCAACGTTACATTCTTCCTTACAGAGGGCGTATTTAGTTGCGCCTGTTCCATCTTCGATAGCGTGAATCACGCCTTTTTCTTCAAATGTTTTCAGTGTGCGGTATATGGTAATACGGTCGGCCGGGGCTAAGCCTTTTTCCAGGTCTGTTAACGTAATGGCTGCCTGTTGTTCCTGCAGATGGTTCAATATGAGCATCCGCATGGCAGTAGGTTGAATTTCTTTGGCTTTAAGCCTATGCGCTATTTCTGGGCTCATTTTGTTTAAATGTTTACAAATTATACAAATAGAAAGGCTTTTAAAACAAAAACCTTTCCATCGCAGTTAAGTCAGTAAAACTATACAATCATTTTAAAATTATTTTTATGCAAAACTGGTTAAAAACAATTATCGCAGGAGCTGCCGCCTGGAAATTTGGTGGCGGATGTTTAGGAACTATCGTAGTTTTCGGTATCGTATATTGGCTGTTAGGACAGTCGGGTTGTTAATACAATCCTTATAACACCTCTTTTAGCTTGATCCAAACATTTTCAGCTAAAATCTTTTGACCTTCAGCCGTTGGATGGATACCATCACTTTGGTTTAGTTGTGCTACACCGCCAACACCATCCAACAAAAAAGGCACTAACACCATCTTATTTTTATCAGCTAGCTTTTCAAACATGCTTTTAAAATCAGCTGCATAACGCTTTCCCATGTTTGGAGGCATCTGCATGCCGGCTAATACCAGGGATGCATCGGGATATTTTTGTTTTACTTTTTCAATGATAGCTTGCATATTCGCTGTAGTTTGAGCAACAGGAATACCCCTTAATCCGTCATTGGCACCAAGTTCAAGCACAAATACTTGTATCGGTTTTTTAAGTAACCAGTCAATTCTGCTTTTTCCTGCGGCCGAGGTTTCTCCACTTAAACCACCATTCACAACCTGATAAGGCAAATCCAATGAATCTATTTTTCTTTGAATCAATGCGGGGTATGCCTCTCGTTGCTCAAGCCCCAAACCTGCCGTAAGGCTTGTGCCAAAAAACAAGATGTTACCCTTTTCAGTTGAAATGGGCTGTTCATTGCCCCTAGCGGCTGTAGTGTGAGATTGAACAGTTTGATCACCGACTTTCTCCTCACTTTTTTGGCCACATCCCGCAAAGAAAACACCACAACATAACATACCGCTTAAAATCTGCACACGTAACATAAATATGAAATATAAATCTAAAATTAGCCTTTACTTGTTTAACTCGTATATTAAACATTTTATGTTTAATCCGTGAATTATAAACAGTATTTCCGGTATTAAGTTTAACCTAATTACTACGCAAAATCCTTTATATGCCTGTCGAAAATATCCTGAGTATAGAAAATGTAAATAAAATTTATAAAAGTGGCGGGCACCAGCTTACGGTGCTTCATGACATTAACTTCACAGTTGAAGCAGGCGCAACCATTGCTATTACAGGGCCCTCAGGAAGTGGGAAGACCACCCTTTTGGGTCTTTGCGCCGGCTTAGACCGCGCCAGTTCCGGCACGGTAAAACTCAATGATATTAACCTGGACCAACTTTCCGAAGATCAGCGTGCAGCAGTAAGAAACCGCTATGTAGGTTTCATTTTTCAGAACTTTCAATTAATGCCCACATTAACAGCTATAGAAAACGTAATGGTGCCCATGGAACTACGTGGAGAAAAGAACATCCGGGCACATGCCCTGGATCTTCTGGATAAAGTAGGGCTAGCCGACCGTGCACATCACTACCCGGTACAGCTATCGGGTGGAGAACAACAACGAGTGTCGCTGGCACGTGCTTTTTCTAATAAACCAGCCATTCTTTTTGCCGATGAGCCCACTGGCAACCTGGATGCGGAAACAAGTGAAAAGATCGAAAATCTGCTGTTTAGCCTAAACCGCGATGCAGGCACTACCCTGGTAATTGTTACACACGACCGTGACCTTGCCACTAGGACCAGCAGAATTATTAATATTAAAGGGGGCGTAATCACTTCATCACATGACTGAGGATAAAGCGCTACTAAACAGAGCAGTAAATGTTCCATGGCTTTTTAAAATGGCCTGGCGAGACAGCCGGAGAAACCGCTCCCGTTTGCTTTTATTTGTTTCCTCCGTTATCCTGGGCATTGCTGCCCTGGTTGCTGTCTATTCTTTTCGCGATAACCTGCAAAAAGATATTGAAAGTCAGGCTAAGATATTAGCAGGGGCAGATTTAACCATCGATAGCCGTAAAGCGCCAAGTAAAGAGGCATTGGTCCTGCTCGATACCTTAGGTGACGAGCAAGCCAAAGAAAAAAGCCTGGCATCCATGATCTATTTTATAAAAAATGAAGGTAGCAGACTTGTGCAAATCAGGGCGCTGGAAGGCGACTACCCCTTCTATGGGGCCATAGAAACCACCCCCGCGCAGGCAGGAACGACCTTCAGAAATGGACAGAAAGCTTTAGTGGATAAAACACTGATGCTGCAGTTTGGCGTAGTCCCGGGGGACTCGATTAAAGTGGGCGAACTCAGTTTCGTGATTGCAGGTGCTATTGATAAGGTACCCGGACAAACAGGAATTTCCGCCACCGTGGCGCCAGTGGTTTATATTCCAATGGAATATCTTGACAAAACAGGGCTCACGAAGCAAGGTAGCCGCATACAATACAAATATTATTACCGTTATAATGACCCACTAGCTGCAGAAAAGGTGGTCAAAGCCTTGGAAAAGGACCTCGATAAGGAAGGTTTAGACACCAGCACTGTGGAATCGCAAAAACAAGAAACTGGGCGCTCCTTCCGCGATGTGAGCCGCTTCCTGGCCT
The DNA here is from genome assembly GCF_015752175.1 of Pedobacter sp. CAN_A7. NCBI lineage: Bacteria > Pseudomonadati > Bacteroidota > Sphingobacteriia > Sphingobacteriales > Sphingobacteriaceae > Pedobacter > Pedobacter sp. CAN_A7. Next base: position 663,485 of record NZ_JADOUW010000001.1, read on the forward strand.
TAGCTGGTTTTATAGCGCTTCTTTTAGGATGCATCGGCGTAGGAAGTGCCATCCATGTGTATATCGGTGAAAAATTAGGCACCATTGCTACTTTACGCTGCCTTGGCGTGAAATCCTGGGAAGCATTTTTGATCTACCTTATTCAGATTTTCTTTATTGGCTTGCTTGGCGCAATTGCTGGTGCCGCCTTAGGCACAATGATACAGTTTCTGTTGCCTGCTGTGTTAAAAGACTTTATCCCCGTTGAACTGAACATGCAGATCTCCTGGCCATCCATCGGACAAGGAGTTTTATTGGGGGTTATTATTTCCATTCTATTTGCCCTACCCTCCTTACTCGGCGTGCGCCGTGTATCCCCTTTAAATGCCTTGCGACTATCTTTTGAACGCGGCACACAAAAGTTTGATCCATTGCGATGGCTGGTTTATTTTTTCATTTTATTGTTCGTCTGGGGTTTCACCTACCTACAAGTCGATGGCTGGAGAGAATCTCTGGCTTTTACAGCCAGTGTACTGCTTGCCTTTAGCTTATTATTCGCCCTGTCGAAATTACTGATGTGGCTGGTACGTCGCCTAATGCCTGCTTCTCTCAATTATTTATGGCGCCAGGGCTTTGCTAACCTTTATCGACCAAATAACCAGACCGTTATGCTTACCGTTTCCATTGGTTTGTCTACAGCTTTTATCTGTACATTGTTTTTTGTACAGGGTATCCTGATGAAAAGAGTAACCTTGTCGTCGGGTAAAAGCCAGCCTAACATGGTGTTATTTGATATCCAAAACAACCAAAAGGATGACGTGGCAAAACTTACCAAATCGTATAATCTCCCGGTCATGAACCAGGTACCCATCATCACCGTCCGTATTGCCGAAATTAATGGTAAAACAGCGGAAGACTTGGTGGAAGCCGACAGTTCATCAGCTGCTGAAAACGCATCAACTCAGGCTGCAAAAGCAGATACCCTGGCTCCTTCTGCCCGTGCATTCCGTGGCGAGCTCAGGGTAACTTTCCAGGATACGCTGACCAAGGCTGAAGAAATTGTTAAAGGCAAGTGGAGTGGAAAACTGCAACATCCCGACGACGTGGTTTATGTTTCGCTAGAAGAAGGTTATGCCAGGCGCATCAACGTGACGGTGGGTGATCAGATTACCTTTAATGTGCAAGGAGTACTCATTCCTACTGAGGTGGGCAGTTTACGATCTGTAAACTGGACGCGCATGCAAACAAACTTCCGGGTGGTCTTTCCTACTGGTGTATTGGAAGATGCGCCTCAGTTTCATGTACAGATGACACGTGTACCAACCAGCGAAACCTCCGCTAGTTTTCAGGGTGCCGTAGTGCGCAACTTTCCAAATGTTTCTGTAATAGACCTTGGGCTAGTATTAAAAGTATTGGATGAAGTATTGTCTAAGATTGGTTTTGTGATCCAGTTTATGGCAGGTTTTAGTATGGCTACGGGGTGGATCGTATTAATCTCGGCAGTGTTAACCAGTAAAACCCAACGATTACAAGAAAGTGTTTTGTTACGTACCCTCGGCGCCAGTCGTAAACAGATACTAGCCATTACAGCGTTAGAGTACCTGTTCCTTGGTATTCTGGCGGCAGGTGCAGGTATTATACTTGCATTGGCAGGTAGCTGGGCCTTAGCCGAATATAGTTTTGAAACCACCTTTAACCCACCCTGGTGGCCAATTATCCTCTTGTTAATCATGATATGTCTTATTGTGGTGCTTACCGGGGTATTGAGCAGCAGAAAAGTGTTAAACCATCCACCACTGGAAGTATTGAATAACTAACGTTTAAACATTTTAATCCTTACGGTTGTTGTAAGGCTATAATTAATAACGCTAATGAACAACCTGACTTCACAACTGATTAATGTATCCAGAACTGGAAACGTTGAAGAATTAAATGAATTATTGGCATTAAAGCCGGAACTAAATGGTGCTGACGACAAAGGCTATACGCCGCTGATCATTGCTTGTTACAACAACCGCTATGAAGCCGCCAAAGTATTAATAGAAGCTGGTGCTGATGTCAATGCTGCTGATTTTGGTGGCAACACTGCTTTAATGGGTGCATCGTTTAAAGGCTATGCTAACATTGCCGAGCTACTGATTGTAAATGGTGCAAACCTCAATTTACAGCATGGCAACGGTGGCACGGCATTGATGTTTGCGGCCATGTTTGGCAGAAATGAACTGGTGGCGCTTCTACTGAAATACGGTGCCGACTTGCACATGCTTGACGTTAGAGGTCTTTCGGCTTTCGACCTGGCTGCACAACAAGGAAATGAGGAAGCCATCACCCTGATGGAACAATATGTCTAAAGGGTGTTGTAATTTTTAAAGTAACCTTGATCTAGAATGGGGATAAACTTGTGGTATCCTTGCTGAATAATGCGGTAAAGAGAATAGGTCCTGCACTGACCACTTTGTACATCGATATTAAGTTGGTTTAAAGCCTTTGACTTATACAAAGCACACAAGGGTTCTATAAATCCTTCCCCAGTGTAAGCATAATAGTCAAAATCCGGAAATGTGATGGTGCTATCTTTCAAGTTCTGTAAGGTCTGCACATCCATTTCCATCATGTCACAAGCAAGTACAAGCAAATCATCATCTGGATACTTCAGGTGAACACTAAGGATTCCATTTAAGGGCCCATTAACATTTACCCGATCCAACACTAATTTATGCTCCCCGAAAATAACTTTATAATTAAGCAGCTGACCCTGGTTTACGGAAATCACTACTGGAATTTGTAAGTTGTTTAGTTTAGCAGTCGCATGTTCCGCCCAGGTTATTTGATCGATGGTCAGCAAGCCTTTGTCGCTACCCATTCTTTTACTCATCCCACCACATAATACCACCCCCCTGATCATCTGTATAGACTTTCTGAATTAACTGCAGTAAATTCTTCTAAAGGTGTCTCACATATAGAACAAGATGCCATCCCCCAGCTTTCATCGTATAGACTAAGACAATTTGGGCATTGTTGTACATAAATTACCAAGGGTTCTGCGTCATTATGCGTTTCAAAAGTTGGCGCTGTAGTTACCCCAGCAGCCAGCGTTTGTTGCTGGTAATAAGCCTGACACAAGTTGACGAGGGCAGGCACCAGGTTCTCCCTGCTAAGGCTTTCTGCAACTACATGGTATTGTCGTGAATTAGGGTTAAAGTCAGTGGTATGGAGTACATCAAAAAGCATTTCCTGGCTTTCATTATCCACTAAATCCCTTTTTCTAATCACAACAGATCCAGACAAGCCACTTTTTGGTGTTATTTTAATGGCAAAGCACAATTTATACGTCCTTAGATCTGCATCATTAAAGGCACGGATTAGTTCTAGTTTTAACGCTAACCCTTCTTCACATAAATCTTCTGTCTGCCAGTTAAGTTCATTAGAAGCATGACATACGTTGATGAGGTGTTTGTCGAGCAGTGCATTCCATAACTTACGGTCTTCCGCCTCCAACCCTTTAATGATGATCGATTTCCAGGGTGTGGTGTAAATCTGCCCGATTCTCGACTTACTGCAAGCTTGGCAGAGGTCTTTTAAAAATGACACAGAAAATTGCTCGTTGCGTCGGTAAATACCTAACCAATATTTATTATCATACTGATTAAAACCCTCATAATAAGGGAGCTGAAACTCAGGCAACTTAAGTATGGCTTCAGGTGCCTGATGCAGAAAACCATACCTTGTTTTAACCAGGGTTTCCAGCTGTAAGCCATCCATTAGCGTTTGCTTTTTTTCATTCTGTTCAGAAAGAATTAAACTTTCTAAGGCTTCACTTAACCTGGCAATGTCTTCGGAATAAACAAGCGACGACCAGCAGTAAAGGATGTTTGTCTTAGGAAACCTAATATATAAATGCCAGTAATTACCAATGGAGGAAGAGATAAAGTTTAAGTTCCCACTAAAAAAAGGAAGAAGCGTCTGGCTATCATCAACCAGGTCAATTTTTAAGGCTGGCGTATAATTAAACGTATCCAATATATCTTTATATACACCTTCACGAAGCCAGTTAGCGCTTGAGAACAAATCTTCGGCTACATAGGAACTAACGATATTTGGGTTCTCCTCCATTTGAGTATCATACTCAATTTCTGAACTTGAAAAACCATGTGCAATGGCCTCCATCTGATTATCCTCTACGGCAAAATAGAGCTGCTGCCGGGTGCCAAACCGCACATGCTTCACACCTGCACTTTCAAGTATTTCAAGGATCAACGATAGATCGCCCACAGATACAATACCTCCCGGAAGATTTACTTTGATGTACTGATTTTTAAAGGTTCCATTCTCCATATACTTATTTATAAATATCCTTTATTTGGCAATGGCTTAGGTGAATTTTCATTTTAGAATACTTTCAGTAATGAATCAGCTAATGCTTCCTGAAGAATAGCCTTAACCTCTGGCTTGCATGACCCACAGCCCATGCCTGCACCTGTCGCTTCACAAAGCTGCGTCAAATCACCACAGCCCGAAGCAATTTTCTTTTGCAGATTCCCTACCCCAACATTGTTGCAGCTGCAAACCAATTTCCCAATAAGCACCTCTGCTTTTTTTCCACTGCGTAGCAACTGCAATCTTTTGTCACTTAATTCGGTTTTATTGGCTATTAAATCCCTGAATTCCAAAAACTCTTGTTTATCACCAATCAATATAGCGCCAACCAATTTATCCTGATGGATAATGCATTTTTTATAATAGCGCTTCGCTTTATCAATAAAAACAATTTCTTCGTAGTTCACCTCATCAGGCGATTCCGCCAGTCCAATACTGCAAAGATCGAAGCCATGGATCTTAATCATGTTCATAAATAAACTCCCTTCATAGAGAGCACTAATATCGCCTTGATGGAAACGTGCCACCACATCGGCCTGTTGTTCAGCCGCAGTGGTAATGCCATATAAAGTTCCCTCAAATTCTGCAATCTCACCTATGGCATAAATAGAGGGGTCGCTGGTTTGAAGACGACTGTTAACCACAACACCACGTACACAGTCTAGTCCACATTCTTTGGCCAATTCGATGTTAGGTGTGGTACCGATGGCCAGAATTACGGCATCGCAATTAATCCTTCTGCCACTTTTAAGTTCTACGCCTGTTAATTTAGAGCGGCCATAGTATAACTGCACTTCATCATTATAATAGATATCGCAACCCTGGTCGGTCATTTCTTCATGCAACAGCTGACTTCCTAAGGGATCCAGTTGACGGTTCAAAAAACGGGAAACACGTTGTACAATCGTAATGCGCACCCCAATTTCGCGTAAGGAGGCCGCCATTTCCAGGCCCAGTAACCCACCACCAACAATAACCACATGCGCCTGTTTAGGAATATGTTTTTTAAATCCATCTGCATCCTGGCGATTACGCATGGTAAAAATCCCTGGCAAACTGGGCACATGTTTAGGTAGTGTAGCACGGCTCCCTGTCGCCATCACCAATACATCATAAGGCGTTTTTCTCCCGGTAACATCCATGACATATTTTAGCGATCTATTAATTTCTGCAATGCCCACCCCCCTTAAATGTTTGATGTTGAATTCATTTTCCTCTTCATCCTGCATTTTAACCAACTGTTGCCAGCTTTGCACACCACTGATATAGTCTGGAAGCATGACCCGGTTGTAGAACGGAAGATTCTCCTTGCTGAACACCGTAATTTGGTCTAAGGTATTGCCTGCCCTATAAGAACGAACAAAACCATGGGCGCCAGCTCCTGCACCAATAACCACGATCCGTTGAAAATCCTTAACGTGTTTTTTAACACTTACTGCGCAGTACTTGAAGTCGGGTTCTTTAGATATCGGATCAACCAGCGTACTGGTTAGGTTATTGGCCCGATTAAGGTCACTACCTAATATTTTACCCCAATGCATCGGCAAAAAAACGACACCTGCTTTGATCGACAAAGAAAGCTGTGCCTTTAACTGCACTTCACCCCTTCTGGATTTCACCACCACTACCTGTTGATCATCAATACCTAACGCGGCTGCATCAAACGGATGTATTTCCAGATAGGCATGTTTAGTGTGCTGATTCAGCTTACTCACCTTGCCTGTTTTTGAACGTGTATGCCAATGATCACGCACCCTGCCAGTGGTCAATATAAAGGGGTATTCATCATTAGGCAACTCACTATTCAGTTGATCATCCGGACTGTGAATAATCGCTTTTTTAGAAGGCGTATGGAAAGCATGGTTCGTAAATAAACGCGGTGTTCCAGCACCAGTTTTCCGGTTAAGTGGCCATTGTACCGATTTTTGATCATCAAGCTGCTGGTAATTTAACCCCTTAATGTTGATGCTGGTTCGATAAGTAAGCTTAGTATGTTCCTGATAAATAGCCTCCATGCTGGCATAATCGAACCCCTTATAGCCCATAAATTTGGCAAAACGGCAAATAATTTCTGCATCGGGTAAAGCTTCACCTGGGGGATCGATAACCTTTTGAAGGTGACTGATTCTCCGCTCCGAATTGGTCATGGTACCCTCCTTCTCTGTCCATGCAGCTGCAGGTAAAATAACATCAGCATAAGAAAGGGTCTCGGCTTTGTCTGAAATTTCCTGAACCACCACAAATTTAGCCTTCTTCAGAGCTTCCTCTACAAAACGTGCATTAGGCATACTGGTCAAAGGATTGGTGCATATGATCCAAATGGCTTTTAATCGCCCATCATGCAGGGCTTCAAACATTTCTGTAGCGGTAAGTCCCACTTGTGGTGATATAGTTGTACCGCCCCAAAACTTCTGTACCTCCAGACGGTGCGCTTCGTTATTTAAATCGCGATGTGCTGGCAACAAATTTGCTAAGCCACCTACCTCGCGGCCACCCATGGCATTAGGCTGTCCAGTTAAGGAAAAAGGCCCAGAACCTGGTTTACCTATTTGTCCGGTAATTAAATTCAGGTTTATTAAACTCAGGTTTTTATTCACGCCAATGGAACTTTGGTTTAAGCCCATCGTCCACATGCTTAAAAACCCTTTAGCCTCCCCAATATAAGTGGCCGCAAGTGATATTTCCGCAACGCTGACGCCGCAAATCAAGGCAGATTCTTCCAATGTCCGTTCAAAGACTTTGTTTTTGTAAGCATCAAAACCTTCTGTACGTAGTTTGATGAAGTTAATATCGATGTATCCTTTTTCGATAAGTACGCGACCGATGGCATGGTTCAGGGTAACATCTGTCCCTGGATGAAGCTGCAGGTGGAGATCTGCCAAAGCGCAGGAATCTGTTACCCTGGGATCGGCGAGGATAATCTTTACCTCTGGATGTGCAGCTTTATGTGCTTCCACGCGACGCCAGAGAATAGGATGACACCAGGCGGGATTAGCTCCGGTAACGAAAAAACAATCCGCTAACTCGATATCATCATAACAAATGGGCACACTGTCTTCACCAAGCGCCATTTTATAGGCCGTAACCGCACTGCTCATGCACAGGCGCGAATTGGTATCAATATTATTGCTACCAATAAAGCCCTTAATGAGTTTGTTAATGACATAATATTCTTCGGTAAGGCATTGTCCTGAAGCATAGAAAGCCACGGAATCCGGACCATATTTATCGATAAAAGTTTTAAATACTGCCGCCGTACGGGTCAAAGCATCATCCCAGCTTACCTTTTGTAAAGGCATATTTTTATGGTAACGCATTTGCGGGTACAACAGCCGATCACTCTTATCATTAACGGTATATTGAAGGTTTAGCCCTTTACTACAGAGCATGCCCTTATTAACCGGATGCGCTTTATCACCCGTAACTGCGATGTTGTTCTGCTGATCACAGGTGATCGTAACGCCACAACCCACCCCGCAATAACAGCAGGTACTCGTATAGGTTTTATTTCTTTGCGCCTCCATCATAAAAGTTAAGCTTGTTGTAGCGAAGGTTGTTTTATTACTTCTGTTTGTGCAACACCCTTCATCCTAAACCTGGTCAGGAAAACAATAACACCTATTATGGCGACTCCAATTCCGATATACCTGAAGGCATCTGCATAAGTAAGCGTTTCTGATTTGAAAAGAAAACCTACCAGCATGGCACCAATATTACCTCCTGCACCTACAATTCCGCTAACGGTGCCTATGGCTTCTTTATTAATAAATGGCACAATACCATAGGTGCTGCCATTGGCCATTTTTAAAAATAGTGCAAAGAACAACATGGCTGCAATGGCCAAACCCAGGGTATTGGAATTCGCAAAAAGGCTGATTCCTATCCCTTCCAAAACCAACAGGCCTCCCAACAATAACCCTTTGCCCCGCAAACCGTAAGATTTACCAACTTTATCGCTCACAAACCCGCCCAATGCTCTGGCAAAAAGATTCATGCCGCCAAATATGCTGGCCATGGCACCCGCCATAATCATGGAAGCACCATATTGGTCGGTAAAAAAAGTAGCCGCTACATTGTCTACTGTAATTTCTATTCCGAAACAGGCCGCATAAGCAAGTGAAAGTACCCAAACGCGGTAATCTTTAATGGCCTTTACAAAGGAACCTTTTGTTGTTTTAACTTTTGTACGTTCCAGCTCAGCGAAGTTGCCAGCGGGGGTATCTTTGGTATATTTATAATAGATCAGGGCCATCACCAATAACATGATCCCTGGTACCACCATGGCTAGTCGCCAGGAATCGGCCTGACTCACAAAACCCAAAGCAGCGAAACCTGCGGCCAGAAGCGGCATAATCAAATTTGTTAGCCCTCCACCCAGGTTTCCCCAGCCACCGGTTACCGCATTTGCAGTTCCGACTACATTAGGCGCAAACATCATGGAGGTATGAAATTGTGTGATCACAAAAGATGCCCCGATAATCCCGATCACAAAACGGAACAATAAAAAGCTTTCGTAACTATTACTAAGCCCGATACACATGACGGGAAAGGACCCAATCACTAGTAAAATGGTATAGGATAAACGTGGACCGAGCGTATCGCATAGTTTTCCAATAATTAATCGTGCAACAATGGTGGCCGACACAGAAGCAATAATAATGTTGCCAATTTGATCTTTACTTAAATGCAACTGATCGCGGATCAGTGGCATCAATGGGGCTACCCCAAACCAGCCGAAGAAACAAAAAAAGAAGGTTAACCAGGTAATATGAAAGGTACGCATCTGTATACCTTTTGCCGAGAAAATGTTCAGGTGACGGAGTGGTTTGGTTTCATCAGTCATGTAAATGGTTTTAGGGGTTGAAAGGATAATAAGTAATCAGCTCGTGTCGGTTAATATGGGGCGATAAAGCCTGCTGCACTGCAAGGCCACTGGCTGTTACCACCGCTCTAACATCTGCAGATCCGTTATTGGGTAGCTGGTTCAGGCCACCCGGAGCTTCATACGACACTGGGAAATACTCGGTTAGCGAATGTCTTTTAGTTTTATTGGCTAATAATGGAAGACGTTCGGCAGGTGCAGCGGCATAACTACAACATCTGTATAAATAATGTTCTATAAATACCTGAAAAGTGGTAAGGCAGGAAAGCGGATTGCCGGGCAGGGCAAATACCAGTGGTCCAAATGGTTTTTTACCCACCAATAAAGGTTTGCCAGGGCGTATACTTACTTTGTGGAAAAGTGTTTCTACACCTAATGCTTCCAATACTGCCGGCACATAATCGGCATCACCACCAGAGACTGCTCCGTTAATGATCACCAGGTCAGCATGTAGCGCCTCCGAAAGACAGTTTGTTAATTCAATTTGATGATCAGGTACATGGACACATAAAACAGGAATAATGTGCCACTGCGCTAGTAAGGACTTCAGCAAATACTGATTACTGTTTCTGATTTGGTAAGGAGCTACTTCTGCCGCCGGATCTACTACTTCATTGCCTGTAGTTATCAATGCTACCTCAGGCATCTTAAATACGTAGAGTTTAACTTTACCCAATGTAGCTAATAAACTGATTACCTGTGGCGTGCATTTCGATGGTGCTGCAAGTAGCATCTCCCCTTTACTGCAATCTTCTCCTTGCCTTGCAATGTTTTGATAAGGTTTTATTTTATCACTATGTAACACCACACGTTTTCCGAATACGATGGCATCTTCTATTCTGATGATGATATTGGCTGATGCCGGCGTGGCCGCCCCCGTCATAATCTTATAACAGGTTCCTGATACAAGCACCTGATTAGCTGCTTGGGCTGTAAATATCACCTCCAACACCTGAAACTCCCGAATACCCTTTTCCCAATCGCTTTCCATGATGGCATAACCATCCATAGCTGCCCTGTTGAATGGTGGGTAATCCCGATCGGCATATAAATCCTCCGCCAGTATGCGGCCCAAAGCTTCTTCCAAATGGATGCATTCTTTTTTAAATGGCATGGCCTTGGTCGAAATAATGTTTAATGCTTGTTCTACCGTTGTCATGTGCATGCCCTCCTTTAATAATTATTTAAGCGGCTGGGTATTTTAGTCCGATGTAGACCAACCCATTTTCTACTTTCACAGGATAGGTTTGGATGGAACATTCATCGCCACTCAAACACTCACCAGTGGCCAGAGAAAATGTCTTTTTATGGAAAGGACAGGCTATCTTAGGGTCTTCCCCTGCAGAACCGATCATGCCACGGCTCAAGGCCATTTGTTGACGGTGCGGACAAAGGTTTTGGGTAGCATACCATTCGTTGCGGCGCGTAAAATAGAATAAGGCTATCTGATCATCACCACATTTAACACATACGCCACCGTTTTCTACCGCATCTTCTACCCGGCAGGCTTCAAACCAATTTGTTGTTACTTCTATCATGATCTTCTTGTTTTATTTAAACCAATGACCAGTCGGCCGCTTTTTTCTGTCCACGCATTTCATCAAATTTCACTTGTGGATCTTTTTCTTCTGGAGCATTTACAAAGTGATTGAAGCGTTTCCGTATTTCGGGATCTTCCACAGCTGTTTTCCATTCGCATTGGTAAGCATTCACAAGGCCCTGCATTTCATATTCCCAGGTTTCGGCCATGCCCAGACTGTCGTTAAGCACCACATTGCGCAGGTAATCCATACCACCTTCCATTTTATTCAACCATGCAGCAGTACGTGTTAAAGGATCGGCAGTGCGGATGTAAAACATTAGAAAACGATCAATGTATTTTATACAGGTATCGCTGTCAACATCTGCAGCCAGCAACAATGCATGTTGTGGTTTACTACCTCCATTGCCGCATACATACAGGTTCCAGCCCTTTTCGGTAGCGATAATACCAAAATCTTTGCTTTGCGCTTCTGCACATTCACGGATACAGCCACTAACACCCGACTTAAATTTATGAGGTGCACGAAGGCCGCGGTAGCGTTCCTCTATACGTATGGCAAAACTCACGCTATCGTGCAGACCGAACCTGCACCAAGTGCTGCCCACACAACTTTTTACCGTTCTAAGCGCTTTACCATAAGCATGTCCACTTTCAAAACCTGCAGCAATCAGTTCTTCCCAGATTAAAGGAAGGTCGCTCAAGTGTGCACCAAACATGTCAATGCGTTGTCCACCAGTTATTTTGGTGTAGAGGCCATACTTTTCGGCCACCTGACCAATAACAATCAGCTTTTGTGGAGTTACTTCTCCGCCAGCCATCCGTGGGACTACGGAATAGGTACCCCCTTTTTGAATATTGGCTAAAAAACGGTCGTTACTGTCCTGGGCGGTATCATTGCCTTTTTTAAGAATCATATCGTTCCACAAACTCGCTAAAAGCGATGATACCAATGGCTTACACACTTCACAGCCATCTCCTTTGCCCAGGTTATCCAGTACCTGCTCGTAATTTTTTAAATGATGTATTTTGATCAGATCGTATAACTCTTGCCTGCTTAAGTGGAAATGTTCACAAACTACATTTCTCACGTACTTACCATTTTGTTTCATGGTATGCAGCATCAGGTCCTTGATCATAGGTACACAACCTCCGCAGCCAGTTCCTGCTTTGGTGCACTTTTTTATGTCATCTACTGATTCGCAACCCTGAGCATTAACGGCATCACAGATGGCACCTTTAGTAATTCCCTCGCAACTACAAATCAGGGCTTCATCCGGCAGTCCGGTAATTCCCGCATTTTCAGTTTGTGCAGCACCACCCCTGGCACCCAGAATCATATCTTCCGGATTTGGTGGCAAGACAATTTTATTGTTTACGGTTTGTAACAGCATGTTATAGGCTTCGGCATCGCCGATTAAGATGCCGCCAAGCAGGTATTTTCCGTCATTACTAATGTTTATGCGTTTATAAGTGCTTTTATTACTGTCTTCAAACAAAATGGTTCTGGCATCAGGCTCCGTAATAAAAGGATCTCCAAAACTGGCAACATCAACACCAATCAGCTTCAGCTTGGTGCTCATGTCGAAGCCTTTAAAGGTTTTGTTATCATTGCATAAAGTAGCTGCTACCACTTCTGCCATCTCATAACCCGGGGCAATTAAGCCATAAACATTCTGATCAAATAAGGCACATTCGCCAATAGCGAACACAGCAGGGTCGCTTGTTTGCATGTATTCGTTAACGACAATACCACCACGTATACCTACATCAATTCCAGAAAGCCTGGCCAGCTCATCCCTTGGCCTGATTCCAGCAGAGATGACCAGCATTTCGGTTTCCAATTCACTGCCATCATTAAACTTCAATCCCGTAATCCGGTCATCTCCCTCAATGCTATCGGTTCCTTTATTGGTATATATCGTTAAGCCTAACGTTTTAAGTTTACTTTGCAACATGCCACTTCCCGCACTGTCAATTTGCCTTGGCATTAAACGTGGCGAAAATTCAACTACACTCGTTTCCTTGATATCTAGATCGATGAGGGCTTTCGCGGCCTCCAGACCTAACAGTCCGCCCCCTAAAACCGCAGCCTTGGTAACATGAACAGCATAAGCTTTAATCTGATCCAGATCTTCGATAGTGCGGTAAACAAAAACACCATTTTTTTCTATGCCTGGAATATCAGGTACAAAAGGTGCTGAACCTGTGGCCATAATAAGATAATCATAGTGCAGCCGCATGCCTTTGGCCGAATGAACAATCTTGTTTGTGCGGTCTATTTCAGTAACCGGATCGTTCAGCGAAATGGTGATGCCATTGTCGGAATACCAAGTTGATGAAGATAAAGAAAGTTCGTCTGCAGATTTTCCATTAAAGTATTCGCTTAAATGAACCCGATCGTAAGCTCTTCTTGGTTCTTCACCAAAAATAGTGATGTTAAAGTCGGATGATTTGCTGATTATCTTCTCACAAAACTTATATCCAACCATTCCATTCCCAATTACAACTATTTGTTTCTGTTTCATGCTGGTTTTACTTTAATATACTTGTACAATTATCATTTATTTACCAAACACCTTAAAATATAAGGTATTTTATGATTCATTACATATCATTTAGCAATTATCACTATTAATTATCGCCTTTATATGATTTATCTTATTCAAATATATATTATTTGAATACAATTTTACAATTATTATGACATTAATCATTAAAAATATATTTTATCATTGCATTTACGCATAATTAGATAACATTAATAAGCATATACGGGGTTTTTATTAATTAAATATATTTTTTTAAAAGCATTTTCGTCAACAAACAGCTAGTTTCAACAACAAACACAAGTGTTTTCAATAAAAAAACAACATTCACAGTAGTTTTGAATATAAAAACTGCAATAATTTCGGTTATCCGCATCAAAAAACTGGTCAACTCCACGAATAATAGCTTAATGATATCTTAATAGTGACTTAACCGAAAAGGACCTATTTATAAAGACCTTCGTTCAAATTCTTGTTAGTCAACACTTAGTTTTTGATTTTACAGGTAAAACTTTGAACATTCACACAAATAAATTATGAGAAAACCGTTACTAAGCTTGTACGGAGAGAAAACTAAAGGCCTTTTCACCTTTTTATTACTGTTGCTATTTAGCATACAGGTTTCTGCACAAAACAAAATTTTAAGTGGGACCGTTGTATCCCAAGAAGACAGTGAAGCTTTACCCGGAGTGATCATTACCACAACTGGAAGCAAAAAAAATGCAACCTCAGACAGTCAGGGAAAATTCAGCATTGAAGTAACCACAACCGATCAGCTTCTGGTTAGGATGATAGGTTTTAAGCCCCAAACCATTCCTGCGGGCATGCAAACAAACCTGGTCATCAGGTTAACTTCCACTGAAGAAGTATTAAATGAAATTGTGGTGGTTGGATATGGCACACAAAAAAAGGCCAATTTAACCGGAGCCATTAGTACTGTTAATGCGGAAGCTTTTAAAGGAAGGGCGGCACCTACAGTGAGCTCCATGCTTCAGGGACAAATGCCTGGAGTTACCGTAGTGAACTCAACAGCGTTACCTGGTAGTAATGGTGGTACCATTAACATTCGAGGGGTGGGCACTTTAAACGACGCCAGCCCTTTAATAGTTATTGACGGTGTACCGGGAGGCAATCTTAACATCTTAAATCCTGATGATATTGAAAGTGTTACTGTACTGAAGGATGCAGCATCGTCCTCCATTTATGGCGTTAGGGGTGCAAATGGCGTTATTTTAGTCACTACAAAAAAAGGCCAGAATAATGCGGCTCCAACCCTATCTTATAACAATTACTTTGGAACACAAACGCCAACAGCATTACCTGGTTTTTTAAGCTCCACAGATTACATGCAGTTATTAAATGAAGCTAAAGTAAATGCCGGAGCCAATCCAACGTATACTGAAGAGCAAATAGAAATTGCAAGAAACGGATCAGATCCTAATTATTATGCCAACACCAACTGGATTGAGGAGATGTATAAATCAAGTGCGCCACAGCAAAACCATAACTTAAACTTATCAGGTGGCGGCAATAACATGAATTATTATGCTTCTTATTCGTTTTTGAAAGAAGGTGGACTTATTACTGGCGATAACTTCAATGCCAACCGCCACAATGCCAGATTACGTTTAAGCTCTACACTGTTCGACCGTTTACAAATTGATGCAAATTTGGGTTATGTAGACAGGTTAGTGTCAGGTTCCAGCGCAGGTGTTGGTTCTGGAAGTGGCCCTATTTACACCGCGCATGTGATATCACCTTTAGTTCCTGTTCGGTTTACCACTGGCGGCTGGGGTTACCTGGGTGGTTCTGCAAACCCTATTGCCATTGCTACAGATGGCGGTTCAAATGCTTTCACTTCCCAGGAAATCACAGCAAATTTACAAGCTACCTTAACCATTACCCCGGAATTTCGGATTAAAGGTCAATATGGACTAGTGAAATACAACTCTTTGAGGGAGATCTTCACCAAAACAATTGATTATTACAGTCCGATTGATAATTCATTAATCTATCAAACCAACGATCCCAATAAAATTGATAACCGTGACTATACGGGTTTATATCAAACTGTTATTGGTACTGCAGAATATGAAAAAACTTTCGCAAGTAAACATTACCTGAAAGCGCTTGCTGGTGCATCATCTGAAGAAACAGGCAACACCCATTTTCTTGCCAGCCGTACCAATGTACCCACACAGGATGTTGGAAGTATCAACTTAGGAACCCTTAACCAGCTAAACGATGGTGATGCTTCAGAAAATGCATTACAATCGGTGTTCGGAAGACTAAATTATAGCTTTGACCAGAAATATTTGCTGGAAGGAAACTTCAGGTATGATGGATCTTCTCGCTTTGCACCAGATTTACGCTGGAACACCTTTTTATCAGGATCTGCAGGCTGGATATTTTCTGAAGAAAACTTCTTTAAGCCCCTAAAAAGCTTCATCAACTTTGGTAAAATAAGGGCTTCCTATGGAAACCAGGGAAATGATAAAGTAGGTTCCGACTACGCCTACCAGGCTGCCATCACCTCGGTAAATACCATGCCTATTGGAAATGAAATTACCGTAGGTTACCGACAAACCGGTATTCCTAACCAGTTACTGACCTGGGAATCTGTGACGAAACAAGATATCGGCATCGATTTAATCATGCTGCAAAACCGGCTAAGTGTAACCGCAGATTATTATATTAATAAAACCAATAACATCCTGTTAAATGTGCCACTTCCCGATGTACTTGGAACAGGCTATCCTCCACAAAATGCCGGTAAAGTAGAAAATAAAGGATGGGAGTTGATGGTTTCCTGGAAAGATAATATTCAGGATTTCACCTATGGCGCCAGTTTTAACCTATCTGACGTAAAGAATAAAGTAGTAAGCCTTGGTGATGCTCCTGCAACAGTAGGCGATCGCATCCGAATGGTTGGCTATCCAATTGATGCTTTTTATGGCTTTGTGGCCGATAGAATTAGCCAGGTGTCTGACTATACACTCGACCCGGTAACCAATAAGTATACACCGAACTTTCCTTATGATTCCAGCTATCCTATGCAACCCGGTGATATCATGTTTAGTGATTTAAATGAGGATGGTAGAATAACACCTGCAGATGACCGAAAAGTCATAGGAAGTGCGATACCAAGATACACTTACGGCTTTAGGGGTAACTTAGGCTATAAAGGGGTCGACCTCAGCTTTTTCTTCCAGGGTGTAGGACAAGCAGATGGTCTTATAGGTGGAAGTGCAAGACATGCTTTTATTAGTGACGGGTCCAATCCTCAAGCTGTTCATTTAGATAGGTGGACACCAACAAATCCAGGGGCAAGTTACCCTCGTTTAAATTATGGGTATGCGTACAACCAGCGTTTATCAACACACTGGCTTGAAGATGCTTCCTACCTGCGCTTAAAGAACGTTCAAGTGGGTTATACCCTACCTAGAAGCCTTACTGAAAAACTGCGTATTGACCGTTTAAGAATTTTTGCATCTGCAGATAACCTGTTTACGCAAACTGACTATTTCTATGGCTATGACCCCGAATCACCAGTATCTACAGGCGGTTATTACCCACAAGTAAAGACGTTTATGTTCGGTGTTAACATCAATTTTAAATAATCATGAAAAATATATTATTATATATGCTTGCTGCCCTGGCGATCTTCACCAGCTCTTGCAGAAAAGACTTTTTAGACCGCACACCGCAGGATACCATTTCAGATGGTACTTTTTGGAATACAGAAGAACAATTGACCTTAGCCCTAAACGGTCTTTATGCTAACGTGAAGAATAACAATACCGTGGCATTGGATCAAATGGGCGATAACAGTATCAACTCCGCAACTGGCGATAGCTACAGAATATTCAGTAGTGGAAACTTTGGTGCCGACCTGGCTTCTGTAAATGCAGAATGGGTAAGCCAATATGCTGGTATACGCCAGTGTAATGTATTTCTAGAAAACTATAACAAAGCAACTGGCGTTAGTCAGGCGAAAAGAGACCAAATGGCAGGCGAAGCGAAAACCATTCGTGCCTACATGTACATGAATCTGGTTTGTTATTTTGGAGATCTTCCCATTGTGACTAAACCTTTAAATATCGATGAATTATACGGCCCAAGAAATCCAAGAGCAGAAGTGCTAGATTTTATAGTAAACGAATTGGAAGAAGCCGCTGCCATGATGCAGGCTGCTCCACAAACAGGCGACAAATTAGGTCGTTTTAGCAAAGGCGCTGCTCTTGCTTTTAAATCAAGAATCGCTTTATTTGATGGACGCTGGGCAGTGGCAGAAAAGGCCGCAAAAGATGTCATGGACCTTGGGGTCTATAGTTTATATTCCACAGGAAAACCTAAGGAGGATTATAATAAACTCTTTTCTTATGCAGGTAAATTATCCCGTGGTGCAAATAAGGAAACCATTGTTGCCCGTATAAACCTTGCAGATGTAAGCATGCATAACATTAGCCGTGAATCACAAGTTCCAGATCAGGCTTCAAGATACAACCCGACAAAATCTCTTGTTGACGCTTATTTGTCGATCGACGGATTGCCTATCGAGAAATCACCTTTGTATAAGGAGAACACCTATGCCAGTTTGTTTGAAAATCGGGATCCAAGGATGAAACAAACCATATTAGCGCCAGGAAGCGCATGGGGAGGAAGAAAAGATGGTAATCCCGCCAACAACGATCCTACTATTTTTACTGCACCAAAATTTGTATCTGATAAATTGGGGAGTGTTACTACAACTGGGTTTTATTTTACAAAGTATGTAGAAATTGATGCCGTAGCAAGAGTGACAAAAGATGAAAATGATATCCATGTCATGCGCCTTGCAGAAGTTTTATTAAATTACGTGGAAGCTAAAATGGAACTGGGAACACTTACACAAGCTGATGTAGACTTGACCATTAATAAATTGCGCGATCGTGTAGGCATGAAACGAATGGTGCTTACGGAGCTTGCCGCCAATGGCATGGATACAAAAACTGAAATAAGAAGAGAAAGAAGGGTGGAGTTAGCACGTGAAGGCCAAAGGTGGTATGATATTATCCGCTGGAAACAGGGCAATCTTTTAGCCCAGGATGTTAAAGGAATGAAAAAATCCCTGGCGATTGTGCCTGCCCAGGTAAGTCAATTTGCTGCTGATGCAAACGGTTATATTGTGGTAATGTCGGGCAGGCAATTTGATGAGTCTAAACATTACCTTTGGCCGGTTCCTCTTATTCAACTTCAGCGTAACCCTAACTTAGGCCAAAACCCCGGTTGGAATTAATGATTTTTATCAAAAAGGATATGAAATACTATAAATACCTGTTCTTCTTATTTAGCATGATGATACTTTCTTCCTGTGCGGAGAAGTTGACGACTAGTAAACACGCTAGCGAAACAGCACAAAACTTACGGGTATTGTGCTACAACATTCATCATTGCAATCCCCCTTCTACCCCGGGCAAAATAGATATCGACGCTATCGCCAAGGTGATCAAAGCACAAAAACCTGATTTAGTGTCCTTACAGGAAGTAGATGTGAATACCATCAGATCTGGAAATATTAACCAGGCGAGCTTGCTGGCTGAAAAGCTGCAAATGAATTTCTTCTTTGCAAAGGCAATTGACCATGATGGAGGCCAATACGGTGTAGCCATATTATCGAAATACCCAATAACTGAACAGGTGATTCATCGTTTAACCACTCAGGCTGGTACAAAAGGAGAACCCCGGGTACTCGCTACGGTTTTAGTGAACCTTCCTGGCGGAAAAAAGGTCAGGTTTGGCGCTACCCACCTTGATGCTCAAAAAGAGGATACCAATCGCCTGCTGCAAATGAAAGACATCAATGACCTAGCGCAGCTGGAAAAGTTGCCATTTATAATTGCTGGCGACTTAAACGCGATGCCCGGTAGTGCGCCAATCAATCTTTTCGACAAGCAGTTTACCAGGACTTGTACAAATTGTGAATTTACAATTCCCGTGATTAATCCAAAAAAAGCTATCGATTTTATAGGCTTTAATAAAACGAATCAAATTGAAGTAATCAGTCATCAGGTGATTCCAGAGCGATACACATCTGACCATCTCCCTATTTTTTCAGTATTGAAGTTAAAAGACAGTAAATAATAATTGGTTATCAATTGAAAAGCCAGTATCACGATTGTGATACTGGCTTTTTAATTAAAAACGTGGATGACTAGGCAGGCACCTTTCTTGGTAACTCACGCTCCCAGAAACGATGTTGCGCAATAGCGGCAATAAATTGTTTAGTCAACTTCGCCGTATCGTTACTGATCACAATACCTTCCGTTAACACGCTAACATCACTAAAATCGTCAGGTAATTTCTTACTGAAATACGTGGCTTCCAGAACTTGTAAAGCATCCTCATCCGCAGCAATGGCTTTGCAATGTTTGAAAGCTTCGTTTAGAAAGTGAACGGCATCAGCCTCTGCTTCTAACGTAGCAACACTATTGGTACCTCCAGGCACGTAAACGGCATCGTAAAATACCGAAGCCGCAGTTAAGAAAGTATGGTCAACCGGAATCTTTTCATCTTGTTCCGCAATCACAACACCTAACCTGGGTGCAATCACTTCTACAGTAGCACCACCGCTAACTAAAGCATCTTTTACCGTGTTTAAGGAAACGGCATTCACGCCATCCGCTGCCAGGATAGCAATTTTACGACTCTTAATGGTATCCTTAACCGTGTTCAACATGCTTAAGGCATCAGACAACATGATCGAACTTTCTTCATCTACAGGTTGGTAATCTGCTGGATCGGCATCTGCAGGAAAACTCAAATTCATCGGCTGTTCTGGCTCCTGAGGCACATGTAAACCTAAGTTATACGCAACCCCTGCAGCAAGGTTTTTATCCACCTGTGCAATAATGCCAAGCATCCGTTGTCTTATTTCTACACTTCTAACTTTTCCTAATTCAAAAGAAAAAGCATCGATAATGTGGTTTTTCTCTGGATCAGACTGGCTGTTAAAGAACAATCGGGCTTGACTGAAGTGTTCAAAGAAACTTTTACTTCTTCGTCTGATTTTTCTGGCGTCAATCCGTTCATTATAACTGGTAAAACCACCTTCAGCAGCTTTTGCCTGCGCAGGTTGATTATTGGCTATACCATTGGGTCCGTAACTTACTTTGCCCCTGTTAATGGTTTGGCGCATAAATCCGTCGCGCTGGTTATTATGAACTGGAACCACAGGACGGTTAATTGGAATTTCATGGAAATTCGGACCACCCAGACGGATCAGTTGTGTATCGGTATAGGAAAATAACCTGCCTTGTAATAAGGGGTCATTGGTAAAGTCAATTCCGGGAACCACATGACCCACATGAAAAGCAACCTGTTCGGTTTCTGCAAAGAAGTTTTCAGGGTTGCGGTTCAGCGTCATTTTACCGATTCTTTGAACCGGAACCAGTTCTTCAGGGATAATTTTTGTTGGATCCAACAAGTCAAAATCGAACTTAAACTCATCGGCTTCCGGTACTAATTGCACCCCTAATTCCCATTCAGGGAAAGCACCACTTTCAATGGCTTCCCAAAGGTCACGGCGGTGATAATCGGGATCTTTACCAGATATGTTCTGCGCCTCATCCCATGCTACAGAATGTACTCCTAATAGCGGTTTCCAATGAAACTTTACAAAAGTACTTTCTCCTGCTTCATTGATTAACCTAAATGTATGTACACCGAAACCTTCCATCATGCGATAACTGCGAGGAATGGCACGGTCGCTCATTAACCACATGATCATGTGAGTCGATTCCGGCATTACCGAGATAAAATCCCAGAAGGTATCGTGTGCCGATGCGGCTTGTGGCATTTCATTATCAGGCTCTGGTTTAACAGCATGCACTAAATCTGGAAACTTAATCGCATCCTGGATAAAAAACACCGGCATATTGTTTCCAACCAAGTCAAAATTACCTTCCTGCGTATAAAATTTAACAGCAAAACCACGTACATCCCTGGCCAAGTCTGTAGAACCACGTGATCCGGCAACGGTAGAGAAACGCACAAAAACAGGTGTTTCAACTGATGGGTCTAAAAGAAAATGCGCTTTGGTAATGGCCGACTGTGATTCATAAACCTTGAATACACCATGTGCCGCTGAGCCGCGGGCATGCACCACACGCTCAGGGATTCTTTCGTGGTCAAAATGGGTTATCTTTTCCCTAAGGATAAAGTCTTCTAATAATGTGGCACCGCGATCGCCAGCTTTTAGAGAATTCTGATCGTCGTTGATTCTTAATCCATGATTAGTAGTCAGCAATTCACCATCGTCGCTGGTGGTATGTGCGGCTAACTTTGCTACTTTGTCATTTATGTTTTCTGCTGCGTTTGCAGCGTCTTTTTTATTTTTCGCCATGTTTTATTTTCTATTGCTTAGGACTAAGCTTCTTCTGCAGCATTAAAATTGATGTTATTTTCTGCAACGTCTGTTAACAAACGATCTGCATTTTTCTCTTCGGCAAGGGTTTCTTGCAAAATAGTTGCTACCTCTGTTAAGCCTAAAGTAGTTGCCAATTGCGCTAAACCACCATAGGTAGCTATTTCATAATGTTCAACCTTTTGTGAGGCTAAAATTATACCCACATCGCGGGTGGCAGTACCAGCTTCGGTGCTTTCAATAATACCCTCTCCCTCTTTGGTCAGGCCTTCCATGGCGTCACATTTTTTGGCTTGTGGTTTTTCATCCAACAGGTCAAAGATTTTGATCAGGCGTTCTACATGACCTTCGGTTTCCACCAGGTGGTTACCAATGGCGGTAGCTAATTCTGCAGATGTTGCAGAACGTTGCATTTTAGGCAGGTTTTTAACTAAATGGTTCTCTGCCCAATAGATGTCTTTTATTCCATCAATAAATAACTCCATCAATGCTGGCTCTGCCAGAGCAGAGGTTTTGGTGCTGAATTTTAGTTCTGAACTTGATTGTTTTTTCATGGTAAATGTAGTTTGTTTTTCAAAGGTCATGAAGCTATCCAAAGGATGATTTCATGGTGTAAATCATGACTACTATTAAACACAACAGCTTCTTATTTGTTTGGTCGGCATACGTCAAGCACCAATTAGATTACATCCTATTTTGCTAAGCAAAAACTATAGAGGATAAGAAGGACAATATGGCAGATAACATTATTTAAACAGCAGCTAATAATGAGTCAAGATTCACATCAATTAAACTACCTGTAGAGTCCATGTTTTTTCTTAGAAATACTTGGACTCAATACGGACTTAACTTGAACTGAATATGGACTGAGGAGCAGGTATTCTTAACATTCAGGATCACCCGTGTGATGTCATTTGTCAGTATTCCTAAATAAAAAGCCCCCAAACTGTGATTAACAATTTGGGGGCAATAATAGCATTTATATTTATATAAGAAGCTTATTAGGCTTCTAGCCATTCTCTTGCATTTACAAAGGCAGCAATCCATGGGGATACTTCATCCTGGCGACCCGCTGGATAATTTGCCCAGTTCCATTGAAAAATAGAACGCTCAATATGTGGCATCATCACCAGGTGGCGACCAGTTTCATCACACATCATCGCCGTGTTATAGTCAGATCCATTAGGGTTTGCAGGGTAACTTTCGTAACCGTATTTGGCTACTATATTATATTTTTCCTCTGCGTATGGCAATTGGAATTTACCTTCACCATGGGAGATCCAAACGCCAAGTGTTGAACCGGCAAGGCTGGAAAGCATCACTGAATTATTTTCCTGGATGGTTAACGATGTAAAGCCACTTTCGTGTTTCTGACTGTCGTTATGTAGCATTTTAGGTTTTTGCTCATGATCTTCATTGATCAATCCTAGTTCAACGAAGAGCTGGCAACCATTACATACCCCTACTGATAAAGTGTCTTCGCGTTTGAAAAAATTCTCCAAAGCCAGTTTTGCTTTTTCATTGTACAAGAAGGCGCCTGCCCAGCCTTTTGCTGACCCTAAAACATCAGAGTTAGAGAAACCACCTACAGCACCAATGAATTGGATATCTTCCAGGGTTTCGCGACCGGAGATTAAATCGGTCATGTGTACATCTTTCACGTCAAAACCTGCAAGGTACATCGCATTTGCTAATTCGCGCTCCGAGTTACTGCCCTTTTCACGAATTACCGCTGCTTTTGGGCGTGGTTTAGTTGGATCGATGACTGGTTTCTTGCCATCAAAATTTAATGGGAAGCTGTAATTTAAAACGTGGTTTTTATAGTTTTCAAAACGTTCAGTTGCTTTAACCAACCCGCTTTGTTTTTGATCTAATAAGAAAGAGGTTTTAAACCATACATCACGTAAATGATCTACGTCTAAGTTTAATTCACCTGCAGTATCTTTAATATTTAAAGTAGCCGTATTGGTTACCGTGCCAATTTTATGGAAGGCAATACCTTCAGCGGTTAACATAGCCTCTGCCTGCGCATCTGCCTGGAATACCAAAGCAATATTTTCTGCAAACAATTTAGTCACCATGTCCTGATCGCCAAGGGCAGATAAATCTAAGTTGGCACCCAGGTTACGGTCTGCAAAACACAGCTCTAATAAGGTTGTAATTAAACCACCACTACCTATATCATGACCCGCCTGGATATGACCGGCTTTGATTAATTGTTGTAAGGTATTGAAGGTTGTTTTAAAAGCTGCTGCATCAACAACATCAGGGGTTTTTTCACCAACTTTATTTAAGATCTGCGCAAAAGAAGATCCACCTAATTTATATTGATCGCCAGAAAGGTTGATGTAATAGATTGCACCACCGTCTTTCTTTAATACAGGCTCAATGACGTTGCGGATGTCATCGCAATGACCAGCAGCAGAAATAATAACGGTTCCAGGCGAGATCACTTCCTCATCCTTGTATTTCTGTTTCATGGATAGGGAATCTTTCCCTGTAGGGATATTGATACCTAGGCTGATGGCAAATTCAGAACAAGCTTTAACAGCAGCATATAAACGGGCATCTTCACCTTCATTTTTACAGGCCCACATCCAGTTGGCAGAAAGTGAAACACTTGCTAATCCGTCTTTTAAAGGTGCCCAAACCAGGTTTGATAAAGATTCAGCAATGGCATTACGGCTACCGGCAGCAGGATCAATTAATGCTGATAAAGGCGCATGACCGATGGAAGTAGCAATACCGTCTTTACCCTGGTAATCTAAGGCCATTACACCACAGTTATTTAAAGGCAACTGTAAAGGACCTGCACACTGCTGTTTAGCCACTTTACCACCCACACAACGGTCTACTTTATTGGTTAACCAATCTTTACTGGCTACCGCTTCTAATTGAAGCACTTGTTCCAGGTAAGTATTGATTTGTGTTGCATCATAATTAAGCGGCGCATATTTACGGTCGATCGTTTTGTCCTGCATTACCACTTTTGGTGAGCTGCCGAACATATCTTCCATTTTCAGGTCCATTGGTTTTAAACCCGTGGTCGCCGATTTAAAGGTAAACCTGTGGTCGTTGGTAACCTCACCAACCACATACATTGGTGCACGTTCACGGTCGGCAATTTTTTGCAGGGTTGCGGCATCTTCTTTTCCGATCACTAGCCCCATACGTTCCTGGGATTCGTTACCGATTATTTCTTTAGCAGATAAGGTTGGGTCACCAACAGGAAGTTTATCCAGGTCGATCAATCCACCGGTTTCTTCTACCAGTTCAGATAAACAGTTTAAGTGTCCACCTGCACCATGATCATGAATGGATACAATGCTATTGTGATCGTTTTCCACCATACCACGAACGGCGTTGGCCACTCTTTTCTGCATTTCAGGATTGGAACGCTGTATGGCATTTAATTCGATTCCTGTGCCCATGGCACCAGTATCTGCAGATGAAACTGCTGCCCCACCCATTCCAATTCTATAGTTATCGCCACCTAAAACAACAATTTTGTCTTCGGCTGTAGGAGTTGCTTTTTTCGCCTGACTGGCTTTACCGTATCCGATACCACCCGCTTGCATAATTACTTTATCGTAACCCAATTTTCTGTCGTTCTCCTCGTGTTCAAAGGTTAAAACAGAACCCGTGATGAGTGGCTGACCAAATTTGTTACCAAAATCAGTAGCACCGTTAGAGGCTTTAATCAAAATATCTGTTGGGGTTTGGTAAAGCCATTTACGTTCGTCCATACCTCTTTCCCATGGCCTGTCGGTAGTAAGACGTGATAGAGAAGTCATGTATACCGCAGTACCCGCAAGAGGCAAAGAGCCTTGTCCTCCGGCCAGTCGGTCTCTGATTTCACCACCAGAACCAGTAGCTGCACCATTAAAAGGCTCTACCGTAGTTGGGAAATTGTGTGTCTCTGCTTTTAACGAAATTACAGATTCGAAATCCTTAATTTCATAGTATTCAGGCACATCTGCACGTTTAGGTGCGAATTGCTGTACCGTTGGACCTTTAACGAAGGCCACATTATCTTTATAGGCAGAAACGATTCCATTAGGATTCGCTTCAGAAGTTTGACGTATTAATTTAAAAAGAGATACCGGCTGTTCTTCGCCATCGATAACAAATTTACCATTAAAGATTTTGTGGCGGCAATGCTCAGAATTCACCTGGGAGAAACCGAAGACCTCAGAGTCGGTCAGTTTACGACCTATCTTTTCGGAAAGATTATTTAAGTAATCTACTTCTTCCTCGCTAAGTGATAAACCTTCTAGTTTATTATAAGCCGCAATATCTTCAATTGGAAGAATGGCTTCAGGCTGGATACGAATGGTAAAAAGATCCTGATTAAGCTCCTGGTATTTTTGAAATAACATAGGGTCGAAATCGGTGAAATCAGCATCCACTTTCCTGAACTCTTCAATCCTTAAAATACCTTTAATGTCCATGTTCTGTGTTATCTCCACCGCATTGGTACTCCAGGGAGTAATCATGGCTGCACGAGGACCAATAAAGCTCCCTGTTATGGAAGGTCTCTCTTGTAATTCGGCACCGTCAAATAGCCAGGTCAATTTACCAATAGCTGCCCAAGTGGTTGTTTTTTCTATTTGTACAGCAAAAACCGTATTACGCTCGTTGGAAAAGAAATATATCATGGTTATATTTTATGGCGCAAAGTTAATCAAAAACTCACGTAGTGCATAACAAGCTACACATATTCTCTATTTACAGTTATAATTGCCCTTGTGCCTGGAATTATTTATATTTAGCTAATTCAATTCATTAACTTTAACCTATTTAGCGCAATACTATGAAGAAATTACTAGGCCTACTCTTTATCACGGCATTAAGTTTTAATGCAAAAGCACAGCACCAGTTGACCAAAATCTGGCAGACGGATAGTGTGATTAACATGCCTGAATCTGTATTATATGATGAAAAATCGGCATTACTTTATGTGGGTATTATGGGTAATAGTTCTGATGCAAAAGATGGCATTGGCAGCATAGGTAAATTGGGCCTGGACGGAAAAATCATTGACCTGGAGTGGGTAAATGGCATGAATGCACCTAAGGGTATGGCGATATATGGTGATAAGTTATATGTGGCTGATGTTACTGACGTGGTAATCATTGATATTCCTAGCGCGAAAGTGGAGAAAACAATGCCTGTTGAAGGAGCCGTATTCCTGAACGATGTTACCGTTACTGATAAAGGTGTAGTATTCATTTCTGATTCTAAAACTAAAAAAATCCACCAACTCCTGAACGGGAAATTAGCCGTATACATGGAAGAAATGGAAGGCATTAATGGCTTAAAAGCTGTTGGGGAACATTTATACATTGCTGGCGGCAAGAATTTACTGAAAGCAGATGCTAAAAAAGGCTTGATTAAAGTAGCTGGTTTACCACAGGGTGGTGATGGCATTGAGCCAATAGGCAATGGCGACTTTATTTTTTCAAGCTGGGGTGGTTATATTTATTATGTGTATGCTGATGGCAGACATGAATTGTTGTTAGATACACACCTGGAAAAAATTAACACTGCTGATATTGGTTATGATCCTGTTAAAAAGATTGTTTATGTACCTACGTTTTTCAAGAAAAGTGTGGTTGCTTACCAGTTAAAATAAGCGCATAGCCTAAACTTTACCACCTAACAGCTTTGTTACGGTATAATTTAAAGCCTGATTAATCACCATATTCATGTGAAGTTAATCAGGCTTTTTTATGCACAAGTTGCACCTGCCGGCTATAAAAGGCTAAGATTATGAAACTTGGTTTATTCCGCTTGCGATATAAAATTAGGGAATAGTATAACCTATTTTTCAACGTCAGGATGGAGCAGGTTGCTGTGTTTTTTAGAGGTTTTATTTTTGGGTAACCAAATGTAAATTCTGATTATACTAAAATGAACAGCTTAAAACCATTGCCTGGATTAATAATAACCTTGAGCGGGAAGCCGATATTAATGAAATAACGCTCAAATTAAATAATTTCAGGAGCCGTAGTTATCCGCTAAGGATTACCATTGATGAAAGGAAGCCTTTAATGGTTTAACAGCTAAAACATTAGGTTATTACACGATTAAGCTTAAACCACAACTCGGTAAAAACCTGAAAATTGAGTTGCTTGACGCCACCGCCCTGGAAGCTAAAGATGCTTTTGGCATGGTGGAGATCACCGGCAAAAAGCTTGACGACGGCGTAACAAGAAATGATGCCCATACAAAAGGGCGATTAAGTATTGTAGAGGTTGAAATTTATGAAGAGGGCCATGCTGAAGACTAAACCCCTGTCGTGTAGAGCGGCTATGCAATGGTTAAATTAATTGCCATCAGCTAGCAACTGGTGGCTTTTTTATGGAGCTACGAAAAGTGGATTAATGCTTTTACTACCGTTTCACCAGGTTGTCTCAACGAGGAGAACTGTTCCTTAACATCTTCAAAATCAATTCGATGCGTAATGTAATTTTCGGTCTGTATATCGCCATTTTTGATGGAGTTAATGACATGCTCAAAATCTTTAGGTAATGCATTTCTGCTACTCATCAGCGTTGCCTCTCTCTTATGAAACTCAGGATGATTAAATGAAATTTCCTGTTTTTGTAAACCTATCATCACATATCTAGCTGAATGTGCAAGATAAGTGAATCCACATTCAATTGCTTGTAAGTTTCCAGTACAGTCAAAAATTGCAGTTGGCATTTCACCATTCGTCAACACGGAGAGTTGAAGGTATGTATCTTCGGATACTGCATGAACTGTATCAATAAAACCCATTATTTTTCTGCAAAATTCCAGCTTTTCAATAGCTACATCCATGATGATCACCCTTCCACCTGCTATCCTAACAAAGTCGGCTGTAGCGAGTCCAATCGGTCCAGCGCCAATAATAAGCACATTTTCCCCTGGTAAAACGTTTGCTTTGGCGACACCATGAGCACCTATAGCCAATGGCTCAACTAAGGCTAACTGATCCGGTTCTAGCCCATTACCATGAATAAGTAAGTGATTTGGAACAGAAATATATTCCTGCATTCCACCGTCAGAATGCACGCCTATGACGTTCATCGATACGCAACAATTAGTTTTGGAGTTTCGGCAGGCAATACACTTTCCACAATAGATATAGGGACTTACAGTAACCCTATCCCCTACTTTAAACAATTCGCTACCCGTTTGTTCAATCCTTCCAGCAATCTCGTGCCCTAGTATTCTGGGATAGTTAAAAAAAGGCTGATTACCACCGAAAGCGTGATAATCTGTCCCACAAATACCCAATCTTTCTAGTCTCAAAATAGAATGCCCCGCGTTTTCCAGGGGCTCTTTTGTCTCCACCATTGCGAATTCACCTGGTTTTACACATATTAAACTTTTCATCGCAAATAATCTTTAATTAATCCTTCTTCCTGCATTGCTTCCCAAAAAACTGTGGGAATCTTTGTTTCAATCATAGTGATATTACTTTTAACCCGCTCCGGCCTGCTGCTACTTAAGGCAATGCTGCCCACTCCAGGATAATTTAACCCAAATACCGTGCATACCGCTGCAGGGCTGACATTATAATCCTTACAAATCCTAAAGAAAGTTGTTCGCCAATCCAATAAGGATGAACCTTCAGGGCTCTGGGGATCAACAGGAGCATAATTATAAAATTCCCCACCTGTGAGGAAGCCGCCATTGAAAACAGCCGAATTAATAACATGAACACCTCTAGCACTCAGTTGGGCTACAAAATCAATAAGCTCCTGAGGATGGGAGTAAATGGTAAGGCTATTGGCAATCATTACCCAATCCAATTCTATATCATTTGAAATCTTTTTAATTACCCTCCAGTCTTTGGCACCTATGCCAACCGATAGCACTTTTCCAGCTTTTTTAAGCTCATGTAGCGCAGCATAAGCGTCAAGAATTTGATGGTATCGGATTTCATAATCTTCGTTTGACTTAACTTTTGATAAGTATTCGTCCGGATCATGCACCGAAACTATTTGCGCATTATATTCGCCTAAAAGTTCGTTTCCCTGATTAAAACAATCTAGTATCCCTTGATAACTGATTCTTTGCACAGCATCGTGTGTCAATCTTTTCCAAACACCCGGCT
The DNA here is from genome assembly GCF_015752175.1 of Pedobacter sp. CAN_A7. NCBI lineage: Bacteria > Pseudomonadati > Bacteroidota > Sphingobacteriia > Sphingobacteriales > Sphingobacteriaceae > Pedobacter > Pedobacter sp. CAN_A7. The sequence continues at coordinate 693,323 of NZ_JADOUW010000001.1, forward strand.
CAAAAGTAGGCTCATCAGTTTCTAGCTTAGTTCGGAACCAGCCTAATTTATTACTAATAAGTATTTTAGATGGATGAACACAGAGGTTATTTAAACTTTTACCCAAAGCCTCAAGCGCCAATCCGGCACCATATTTACCAGCGGTGTCGAACATGGTAAGTCCAGAAGAAGCTGAAACAGCTTCAGAAACGATTTGCTGTTTAACTTGATCATCAAGTTTAATATATAAATTTCCAAGGCTACTGGTGCCAAATACTACTGTCGGATACTTCGTTATTATCTTATTTTTGTATATCATCACATTAACCTATAAATACCAATAACCTTATTAGGCTTCAATTATAATTCAAGTTGTTTATGTACGATTATTTATGAAATTTTGATCACATAGGCATAGTCATTCTTTAAGTTGCTTTCGGGAAGTTTTACAGTTAAACCTGAATCCCCATGTTCATACCCTAACGTACCTTCATAACCAAGAAGTTGTATGCTATTAATCTTTGTCTTAAGAAAACCTTTTCCCTTACCCAGGCTTTTAATCAGTAAACTTTTTTCTTGCGGAGAGCCGAGTATAATGGCATAAAGTATAGCTCCCTTTTTAGTAAATCTGATATCTTCCGAAGTATATGGTTTATTTTTCCCCTCATTAAAACCTTGGGCAGTTAATGGAGCTGCATTAACTGTGGATGGTCCTTCTCCGAATACATCCCATGGACGGCTGCCGTAAATAGCTTCTTTGTTAACTTCCATCCAGCTTCCAATTTCCTCTACAACTTTTAGTTCATCAGTATCAATAGTACCATCTCCACGCATTGGAACGCTTAATAAAAGGTTCCCATTTTTACTGACCACATCTACAAGGGTTTGAATAACATTTTTTGCCGTCTTATAACGATGCTGATCAAAAACACGCTTATCGTAATGCCAGCTACCAAGACAGGTACAGGTTTGCCAGGTTGTAGGTTCTATTTTGTCGCTCTGGCCTCGTTCTATATCCCAGATCATGCATTTCCGTTGTTCCTCATCCAATATTTTCCCAGTAATTACCGCTTTAAGCGATCCATGTTTTTTTATGCTATTATTATACATGTGCGAAGCTATTTTCAACCCTACATCACTAACAGGCCACATGGGCAAAGCAGTGTCATCAAAGTAAACAAGCTCTGGCTGATATTTATCTATTAATTCTACAGTACGCTTAAAGAACTTCTCGTTGTAGGCTTTAGTTGGAACGGACACGCCATTGCCCCAATTCCATTGTTTATGGATCATTCCATTGTCGAGGCTATTTTCACTCAATGGATGATCCTGGGCATAGAGTTCCTGTGGATCGTACCCTGCCCACCATTTTCCTGCTCCGTCTTTCTTAGTTACTTTTCCATCATATGGAACACCTGCCATATCGCCGTTTTTATCCGAACGCTGCGCGGTTTCAAACCAGCTCCATGTATGTGCAGCATGCACGCTCACGCCAAAATTTATTCCATGTTTTTTAGCTGCTTTTGCCCAGCCGCCAACAATATCTTTCTTTGGACCCAAATTTAGAGAGTTCCATTTTTGGTATTTGCTTTCATAGAGATCGAAATTATCATGGTGGTTAGCCAAGGCTACAAAATATTCTGCTCCTGCTTTTTTGTATAGGCCAACCAAATAATCAGGATCCCATTTGTCAGCCTTCCATTCATTGATGACATCCTTAAACCCGAATTTTGAGGGGTGTCCATACTTTTCAATATGGTATTTATACTGATCACTACCTTCTTCATACATACCCCTGGCATACCAATCACCCCGTTCAGGCTGGCATTGTGGGCCCCAGTGAGCCCATATTCCAAATTTAGCATCTCTATACCATTCTGGTACTTTATAATTTTTCAAAGAATCCCAGCTAGGCTCGAATGGAACTTTAGCAAACTCGCCTGGCATGGAAGTCCCAAGGACCATATCTCCTGCGGCGATAGCATTAGCAAGCCAAAAAGATGGAATAATGGTTGCTAGTGTTTTAAGGAGTGTTCTTCTTTTCATACTTCATTTTAGGTTAAACTGATTAATATATAATAATCCTTTGGAGTAAACCAAAGCATTAAATTCGTAATATTTGGCTTGAAATACATGGAGAAAACTATATGCTTAAGCGACTTTTCATAGAATGAAAAACAAACTTGCATTTAAAATGAAAACAAGAATCACGAATAAAAGAAATTCGACACAAATACATTTGGTTAGAGGTTTCTTCGGATTTAAAATTACAAAGTAACTAAAGGCTATTACTGATCACCAATTTGTCTAATTATTTAAGATTATAGTACTTCTTAATCGGACTAGCCGGAGCAGCTTTTCAAATGTAAACACATAAATACCCTAATATTTGAATTAATAAGACTTTTTTTTATACAGAACCTACTTTTACGATGCTTCCTAAACAAGAAAAAAATGCTATAATTGATAATCGTTATCACAGTATTGATCATCTTGAAATAAATACGAACCAATGGTGAAAAGAATTCTGAAGCACAACTTCTCCTTACTTAACATTGATTATGTACATCTTGGTGAAAAATGGAATTACAAAAACGTGATAAGCCCATATTTTCGGATTTATTATATCGATCAAGGATTTGGTGAGATTTCTGATGTTTCAAGCAGTTTAGTCCTTGAACCGGGATACCTATACATCATTCCAAGTTTCACCCTCTGTAATCTCTCTTGCACAGGGAATTTAAGTCAGTATTTTATTCAGTTTTTTGAAGAAACACCAGACGGAATATCTTTATTTATGAATAACCGTTCGATAAGTCGCATTAAAGCAAATGCAATTGACATTAGTAATTTCTCTAGATTAGTTAAAATTAATCCAGGACGAGGCATAAATAGATCTGATAACCCTCAGGTATATGAAAAAAATATTTTCTACAAGGAATACCAGGAACTCAACAACGAGCAAAATATTTCGACATTTCTTGAAACACAAGGTATATTGCTGCAATTAGTATCACGCTTCATGGCTCCGTCAGTATTTAAACCCAACGAGACCCTACAAATCCATGCGAAAATAGTTGATGCAATGAGTTACATATCATTAAACCTAAGTAATCAATTGACGGTCGCACACCTTGCCAACAGAGCAAATCTAAACACGGACTATTTTTCACGTCTGTTTAAGCAATTTAGTGGAGGCCGGCCCATTGATTACATTCAGGAAAAAAGGATTGAAAGAGCACAATATCTCCTTGTAACTTCCCAGATGACATTTAGCCAAATCGCCGGGATGACAGGATTTGACAACATTTTCTATTTCTCCAAGATTTTCAAAAAAATTACAGGATTGTCACCAGGTAAGTATAAAAAGCAGGCAGAATCAGTAAGTGGACATTAATGTATTGCTGAACACTAGACCCCTACCCGATTAACCAGTGCGGTCTTCTTTTCAAAGGCCTCTATATTTTGATAGGTGATGGTAGCAATTTGCTCCATAGCCTCCTTGGTAAAGAAACCCTGATGAGAAGTGATGAGTACATTTGGAAAAGAGATGAGCCTGGTAATGAGCTCGTCGGCAATAACAGCTTCGGAATGGTCATTAAAAAACAACTTGCTTTCCTGTTCATAAACATCGATACCTAAATACCCTAGGCGACCATGTTTAAGGGCACTAATCACATCGGCCGTTTCGATTAATGCGCCACGGCTGGTGTTAATTAACATGGCCCCTTTACTGAATAATTTCAAAGTTTCCTTATTAACCATATGTAGGGTGTCGTCATTTAATGGACAGTGCAAAGACACGATATCGGCATCACAAAGGGTTTCTTCTAAAGTGCCGTAAGTTACGCCAAGTGCTTCCATTTCTGCGTTGGGATAAGGATCGTAGGCGGCAATATGGCAGCCAAAACCCTTAAGTATCCGGCAAAATGCCTGACCGATATTACCGGTACCTATAACTGCTACTTTACGTTGATGAAGGTTAAAACCCATGAGCTTTTCAAGAGAAAAGTTTCCCTCCCGCACCCTGTTATAGGCTTTATGTGTCTTTCTGTTCAGCGTTAAAATTAAGGCCATGGCGTGCTCTGCAACAGCCTCAGGTGAATATGCCGGCACACGAAGTACCACAATACCCAGCTCTGTAGCTTTTTTAACATCGACATTATTGAAACCCGCACAACGAAGGACAATCAATTTAACGCCATTTTCTGCGAGGTCTGTTAATACGTCCGCATCTACGCGGTCGTTAACAAAAATACATATGCACTCAAATCCATTACTGAGGTTAACAGTTTTGGAGTCAAGTGGTGCGGTATAAAAGGTGAGTTCGTGCCCTGAATTAAATCGGGTGAAATACTCTTCATCATATTGGTAGGTGCTAAAAACGGCTATTTTCATTGGTCTTTGTAGTTGTTTATGAATGATGCTTTTCTCCTTAAGAAGTCTGTTGTAAGTTAGTTAGATAAATGGTTTATCAGAGAATTTTAAAAGACGATTTATTTATTGCATTTTTATAGCGATTTGACTATTGAATGAATAATGATTACCTCTGCAACCCGTCTATAAATTGGAAAGAATTACCTTAGTAACAGTATGTGACAACCACTATGCGGTTATGCTTGCGGCTTTAATTAAATCAATAGCGGTAAATCACACGAGTAACACTCAAATTGAATTATTTATCGTAGACGATCACATTGATAAAAACAATAAGTTAAAAATTGTTAATTCTCATACCAGTCCTCATGTTACGCTTAGCTGGTTGCCCATTGAACAGGTTATCCCTAACAACCTTAACTTACCTTTTGACACTTCTACATTTCCTTTAAACGTTTATATAAGAATATTAATTTCACATTTCATTCCAGACTATTGCTCAAGAGCAATATATCTTGATGTGGATATGATAGTAAGGAAAGATCTTTTGCCATTATGGGAAACTAACCTCAATGACAAAATAATTGCAGGTGTAGTTGACCGGTCTGAGAAAGTGAGTAGCCCGTGGGGCGGAATACCCAATTATAAAGAATTAGCGCTGAATCCAGAAAGTAAATACTTTAACAGTGGATTACTCATTATTGATGTGGTAAAATGGAGGGGTACCGATTTATCTGCAAAAATTTTAGAATGTATTGCTTACAATAAACAGCATGCGGGTTTTCCAGACCAATATGGGTTAAATGTAGTATTTGCCGATCAGTGGCATGAACTCGACCAAAAATGGAATACGATTTCCGAATCAGATGATCCAGATCCATCAATTATACATTTTATAGGCGTAAAGCCTATTTATCAGAATTATAAAAACAACTTATTTTATAAAAATGAGTTCTTCGACTATTTAAATAAGACTGCATGGAAAGGATACAAACCAACAGCTGGTTATAATCAATTCCTTAATAAGTTATCAAAAAAGCTACAAAAATTGGTTAAAAGCATGGTAAAAATATAATATGGACTATCATTTTAAAGATGTATCGCTACTGATCACCCATTATAATCGCAGTGAGTCGTTAGAAAATTTATTGATTGCATTTAAATCACTAAACTGCTTTTTTCAAGAAATTGTAATTTCTGATGATGGAAGCGCTGACCTACACCTAAATAGGATTAAGGAATTAAAACAGGCATTTGATTTCAAATTGGTTACTTCAGCACAAAACCAGGGATTAGGGAATAACCTTAATAAAGGGCAAGCGGCGGTAACTTGTGGACTGACCCTATATATACAGGAAGATTTTATCCCAACAGCCAAATTCCCAGAAGAATTTCAAAAAGCATTGGCCATTTTTAATGAGCAGCAAGACCTTGACATCATCCGTTTTTATGCCTATGTGAAATACCCTTATTTGGAAAACTATAAAGATGGCTATTCTTTAATGTACATTAAACCTTGGCATGCAGACTACCAAAAGATCTATTATTATAGTGACCACCCACATTTGAGAAGAAGCAATTTTAATAAGAAATTTGGCAAGTATGCAGAGGGTATAAAGGGAGATCGCACAGAATACCAGATGTGCGTTTCCTTCATTCAGAAGAAAGGAAAAGGATTGTTTTATAACGATTATCAATCTTTATTTGTGCAGAAAAATTCAGAAGCAGAACCTAGTACCATGACACGCACAAACCTTACACAAAGCCGGAACCCCTTTATTACAGCTTTAAGATATGTTTACCGACAGCTGAAATACAATTATGATATTAATTTCTATAAGGCACACCATTAATAGATTTAGCCAGACATGTTTAAAAAAATTATAAATAAAATACTTAGTCTCTTGGTGAGGATAAGATATGGAAAGCTGCCAGTTAATTTGTTTTACTATTATCGCGATACCTATTACTGCCAGTTGGTCCAGTTGCAATACCTGTTAAAGGACTATGTCATTAAGAAAAAATACAAGTCATTATATTTTCATGGAGAGTTTGCGCCCGAACTTCAGTTCGCCTTACCTTTCGCATACTGGCACTATAAAAATGGAACACTTAAAAGCACACATGCTTCCAAGCTAACCAAAGAGCTGTATTTCTTTTCGCCCCATCATGAAGAAATTTTTACCGATAGGAATAATGAAGGCAATTACAATTACGAAATGCCAAGGATTCTTTACAGTCAGGATTACGACATGAAAAAGTGGGCACCAGTACCTTTAAAAGAAACCTATAAAAATGAGATTTATGTTTTCGAGAAGCCCATGCTGGTTATTGCCAATAGGTATAATATGGAATGGGAAGGTCCACCAATAAGCTTTTTTAGCATTGACTTATTAGATCAAATCATTAAAGAATTAAAAGACAAGTATACGATCGTTTATAACCGCCCTAGGCCACAAAATATCACAATGGATAACAGTGATATTTATGAATTAAACGAATATGAATGGCTGTCCGTGACACACCCTGATGTAGTTTTAATGGAAGACTTGTACCAGGAAAATAAAGGGAAAGCAAATAATTACAATCACTTTCAATTGATGGTCTATGCAAATGCTGATCGGTTTTTGTCTATACATGGTGGAACAGCAACGCTGGCCAGTTATTTCGGTGGAATAAATATTGTGTTATCAAAGCAAGGACCTGAACATCATTTTAAGTGTTATGAAAAGCTATATCCTATGTTTTCAGGTGCGAAGGTTTTACACGCGAAAACGGAAGAAGCAGTTCTTTCTTACATCAAAGAATATTATAACTAAGCCAAATGAAGCCTAAAGTAGAAAACCATTATTGGTTAAAGTCTGGTTTTATTAATGTTATCCAAAACTTTTCAGGTGTATTTTTTGGATTTGCGAGCTTCTACTTTTTGGTAAGGGTATTAACCAAACACGAGTTTGGTGCCTGGACATTGTTTATGGCGACAGTGACCATATTAGAGATCTTTAGGAATGGTTTGATTCAAAATGCGTTGGTAAGGTTTATTTCCTCGTCTCCCTTAGCAGAACATCATAAAATAACTTCGGCATCTTTTACCATTAGTGGTATATTAACACTGGTTTGCATTATAGCTAATCTACTTTTTGCGCACCAGGTTGCACTGATCTGGAAAACAGAGGAATTGGAAACCATGTTCTATTTGTTCAACATTGTTTTTGTTTTATCAGGTATATTGACCCAATTTAACTGTATTGAACAGGCAAACCTCAACTATGCTGGCGTATTTATCACCAACTTCATCAGGCAATCATCCTTCTTCATTTATGTGTTGGTTTGCTTTTCATTTGACATCAAGATAAGTTTAATCAACCTCCTCTATATCCAAATAATTGGTGTCTTTGCAAGTGCAGTTGTAGCTTATTATTATGTGAGACCTTACCTTAAAATAACTTTTAAACTGTATCCTGAATGGATTAAAAAGTTGTTTAATTATGGGAAATATGCTTTTGGAACCTCAGTGAGCTCCATTCTCTCTACCACAATCGATCAAATGATGTTAGGCGTGATGTTATCGCCTGCTGCAGCTGGTTCGTTTAATATCGCTGTTAGAATAACTAACCTTATCGAGATCCCAACTAATGCCGTAGCGACCATTGTATTTCCACAAAGTGCCAAGCGGCTGGAAGCTGAAGGTGTTGAGGCCATAAAATACCTTTACGAGAAATCTGTTGGCGTAATTCTGGCGATATTAATACCAGGAGTGCTGATCATTTTTCTATGCTCAGATTTCGTTATCCATTTTATTGCAGGCGGTAAATACGATGATTCTATTCCTTTATTAAAAGTAACCTTACTGTATTGCATATTGATCCCTTTCGGCAGACAATTCGGCACCATATTAGATTCCATCGGTAGAACAAGAACAACCTTTATTGTCGTGGTCATTTGTGCAACGATAAACTTGAGTTTGAATTATTTATTCATCCTAGAAATGGGTGTAATTGGAGCAGCCTATGCAACACTTGTGTCGAACGTTATTGGGTTTATGATCGCTCAAACGATCCTTAAGAAGGAATTAAATGTCAATCTACTTAACACCTTTATATACGCTTATAAGTTTTACCCTGAATTTTATTATAAGTATATATCAAGAAGCAAAAAAGCGTAGCGATATTATCGCTCATTTATTTTTTGATAATAGTCATTGATTAAAGTGCTGAATTGATTGAATCGTACTTCCCATGTGTTTTCGGAAGCGATTTTTAGTCTTTCATCAATTTGGATCGTATTTGTATCATCCTGCTGAAGCATTTTGGCTAAAGCGATATTGAAGTCTTTTGCTGTACCACAATAAGCCACGGAGTTGCGTGTAAACTCCTGTAAATCCAAATTAAAATCTGTAGCGATTACAGGCTTTCCAGCACCTAAATATTCAAATAACTTTAGCGGGAAGATGGTATTGCTTACTTCGTCTTTTTTAAATGGAATCATACAGACATCAAAGCCCTTGATAACAGATGGCATTTCTGCGTATGGAATCCGACCAATGAAATAAACATTAGGCAGATTCTTAAATGTTAAAGGTACAAAGCTCTCGGTGACCGGTCCGGCAAAGACAAAACTTTTATCTGAATTGCTATTGGCCACCTCAAATAAGAGATCGAAGTTAATTCGCCTTTCAATATTGCCAAAATAGCCAACAATGGGTTTTGGGATCTCATTTAACCTTTCATTAATGATTAAATCAGGCTTCATAGCCAAAGAACTAAATTCGAGGTTTGCTGCGTTTGGAATAAAATAGGAGTCTACATTTTTCGCCGCTTTTTCTTTATACAATTGTTTACTGGTACAGATAATGAGATCAGCATGTTTAATAATCAGATCTTCTGACCATCTTCCATGGTTTGCATCATAACAGCCAATGATCGGATCAACGCAATGGTAAACCGATAATTTTGGTGCTAATAATTGGCCAATATTGGGATAATGAAAATTTGAAGAATTAATGTAGATGTAATCTGTAATGTTAAATTTAGCTATTACCTGAGCTATTCTACGGAGAATAGTCTTTTCATTAAGACCTAAGAGAAACCTGTAGAAGTCTCCTTCCGCAATAAAATTGATAGGCAGTAGTGGAGGAACAATAACTACTTTTAATCTTGTAAGCGCAGTATCGATAAGTTCAACATCGTTTTTATTGAAGTACTTTTTCCTGATGTGAAAGCCGGCAGTCCTGTTCAGAAAATAGTCTTTCCATGTATATGGATAGTCGATATAATAAACATCGTTATCCTCTGCTAGATATTTTGCCATGGTAAAACTGGTCGATTCGAATTGGCCATCGAATTTAGCAATACCCAGTATAAAAATGACTTTTCCTTTTAAACGCATGAACCTTAGTTTGATGATTTTTTAGTATCATGTGGCGCCTGTTTCTTTAACATGCTCACCCCTCTTTTAAGCTCAATGATAATCCGGTTTGATATCGCTTTATAGAAAGAACCGTCTCTTTGTAAGGTTCTGGGAGCCGTCCAAGGGCGGGCATTCATGGATTTGACCTGTTTAATCATCCCATATTTCATCAAATCAAAAGCTAGTCTTCCATCGTCCCCACGAATATTGTGCATGATAAAGCCTTCCTTTAATCCATATTTTTTGACATAGCCCATGCTAATGCCAAATGCATTTAAATGAGGTCTTTTCAAATGCCTAAGTTCAGCTGCCGCATCTTTTAATTTTTCGAGCAAATATAACTGTAATCGTGAAAAGCCTTTTTCAGGAATAAAAGAATAGCGGCCGTAGACACAAACTACGTTTTCCTGTTGCAAAACCTTCATCATTTCTTCAATCCACCCTGGAGGATACAAACAATCAGCATCTGCTAATAAGACATATTTGCCGTTAGCATTTTCCTGAGCTAATTGCCTTGCAGGACCACAGCCTTGAATTGGTTGAAACAGACCTCGTATGTTCATTCTGCTAATAGAATCTTGTGTTTGATCTGCCGAGTTATTGTTGACCACAATAATCTCAAATGGAATATTGGTTTTTGCATAAGACAGCGAGTTAATACAACGCAAAACATTGACTTCCTCATTGTATGCAGCTATGATGATAGATACCAGGGGCGATTTACTTTGCACATGGTCTAACCTTGTGTTAAGCTCCTTAAAAAAAGAATCAGGGACATCTTTGTAATCGTTATAACTCAAATTTAGTTTTTCTACCCAGGCTGGGACTACATAGTTAATCAAGCGCTTCATATTCTTTATGCTTTAGTGCGACGTTTTTACTGTCTCTTTTATCAATAATCAAGGTTATATTAATCATGGCGACCGCTAGATAAAAATAGACACTGTTTGGGAATTGCACCAATGCTTCCTGCGGATAATTCCCAATGCCAAGGGCAAAGATGATCAGCACCATTCCCAGGCAATAATTTTTCAATTCTGTATCCTTGATTATATAATAATTTTCAATCCCAGTCTTTAAAACGACAAACATAAAGGTGCAGAAAAGAAACATTCCAACATAACCTAACTCCACAGCCACCCGAACGTAACCACTATCAGAAGGGAAGTTAGCCAGTTCTGAGTTCGGTGCAAATCTTTTTCCCCATACTCCAGTAGCCCCAAGGCCCCCACCAAATGGGTGTTGTTGGATATATGGCTGGATCTTTTTCTGGTTGATTTTACGCACATTAAATGATGCATCATCATCAGGACTAAATGCTGACTGAAATCTTACAATTGTAGGATTAGAAGTTGGTACAAATACTAAAGCGATAAAAAAAGCCGCACCTACAATTGCATACTTCAATATATTGAAATTGAACCTTAGCACCACAAAAAGAAACATGGCCAAGGGGAACAATGGATAAGCGCCCCGTGTACCTGAATATAACATAGTAGTTAAAAAAAGTGCTGCCAGGCAGCCTAAAATAACCTTTTTATAGGTTTTCATAGGATTTAACATGACAGCAACACAAAGTATTGCACTAATTACCATGTTGTAAGAGAAGGAAACCGGATCAGAAAAAATGGAAAATTTCCGCCATTTACCATCAATAAATAATAAGGAACGTTGAAGCTCTGTATTAATACTTGCTTCTTCAAAACCAAAAAATCCAACATACTCCTGCTTTACCGCGTATAATGCAGCAAAAAATGCAAGAAAAATCCATACAGAAAAGATGAGCCTGATAAACTCTTTTGTTCTAATTTGAGCAACGAAAACAAAGTAGGTAAGCATGATTAATGCTACAGACCTGATGGTGTATAACCAGGCCATTTTTGAAGCAGCCTCCGGATTAAGTACTTGAAGCAGATTATAGCCTATCCAAACCAAAATCATCACGCTGATGGGATTTCTAAACGCTTCCCATTTTTGATATTTCTTTTGATAAATGATGAAACCAAAGCCCAGTAGCAATACAAGTCCGTCCATCAAAGTACCCAAAGGGAAGTTGACCCCAATCCTTAAAACAAACATGACGAAATAGGCGGCTATGAGCAGGACTAAAATACCAAACTTAGGATAATAAATAACAGAGAAAACAAGAGGCAGGCCTATGAGAATAATAAATATACCCAACCCAAAGGTTATTCCAAAATAATTAATCCCCAACACACTGAATACTGAAAACAGCAGTAAAATAGTGGTGAGAACCAAGGGTGTTAACCTGAATGGAGTACTTAAGTTATCCATTGCGCTTTATAAAAAAAGAATTTTGATGAAAAAATAATAAACAGAAACAGCAGAAACCAACAATGCAATCCTGTAAGTAATTACTTCCAGTTTTTTTTGTTGCGCCTCAATATCTTTATCTGTCTTTTTTAATGGAGTTATTTTCATCAGTTTATATTGATTTCATCGATAATGAAGTTATGGTAAGCTTTTATTCGCTTGCTCCTATGCTTAATTTACGATTTAAGATCTTCGTTTGTTCGGTTATGATAGTGGGTAGTAGCTATAGACGTTCGATTTGCATTTTTACTTTTCAGTAACGACTTCAGCTGTAAAAAGATGAAAGTAGGAATACTTTTTAACGACTGGTATATCCGCTCATCTGCATTTGAATGCTTTAAGGCGATTAAAAATCCTATTACAAACAATACAAAAGCAATAAACCAGATAACGACAGCTACCGCAGATACAAACAAATTAATGAACATAAATAAACCTGACAGCAAAATAAAGATAAACAGCGGTGGACGTAATAAGACTAGCCCAAATAAAAGTTGGTTGACACTCCCGTTTTTTATCCCCTTTGACAATATAGCAAAGCCGAACTTAAAATATTTAAACCAGGTATTGATCCATCGCGCCCTTTGATTAACTAATTGTGTCGATTGGGATGTCTTTTCATCATATACGATGGCCTCATCAGAAAATGCAATCCTCAAATTTCTCTTTAATATCTCAGCCTGTAGTACTTTGTCGAAGCCTGCACCTTTAACATTTAACGAACCTAAACATTCTCTATATAACTGGGTGGTAAAAGCCATTCCCGATCCAGACAGTGTTGCAGAAGAATTTAGGTTAAAAAGTAGCTTTCCGTCATAGAAATGGTAATAAATGTCTCGTGCAGCATCCAGACTTGCTATAGTCGAATCCATGTTTTTAGCCATTCTTATTCCTTGTACGGCCTGAAACCCTTGCGAAAACCACACATTTAATTTATTTAAATATTCGAAATCAACTAGGTTGTCGCTATCTACAATGGTTAACCGATCGTGCTCCCGTATAAAATGATCTATTGCATAAAAATGAGAAGCAGTATTACTGGCAAGCACGGTTGGCGGAGCTAATAACACCACCCGTTCATCATTAAATAATAAATCTTCTGTTAGCTTACAATCATCAGCAACGATGTAAACTGTATACTTGTTATAGTTTAATGCCAGTAAAGACTTAACTACCGCAGGCAACATCGTGGTTTGCTGAAATGCAGTCACGATGATAGCATAATCTCCTTCATTGCCATTATTCATCCGAAGATTTGCGATGCGTTTAGTGCGGCTTAATTTCCATACTAAATACATACAAAAGGGTAAAACCAGATTGTAGCCAATAATGATTTGTAGTATAATCCAGGCTATCATAAATAAACTCATTACCGCTCAGCGTTACCAACCTTGTTAATTATCCATCCTTTGAAACTTCCGGTTTCTTTTAAATAGGCAATTTGACCCTTCTTCCGTTCAGAAATGGAATTTCCTGCAGAGAACACAGAGACAATATTATTCGAGAATAAAATCCATTCTTTCGATTGGTTCCGATCATCAAGCGCTGCTGTTTCAATGATGATTAAGTCATACAGAACTTTTGCTTCTTCTAATTTGGCCTGGATAACATCGCGACTTGCTAATTCCATTAAGGAAGTATCACCTCCTTTATTACTCAAAATATCGATGTTGCCTACCTTGTGTTTACTATTAAGATCAAGTGAGCCACTAATAAAATCCTCCAGGTACATTTTTGAGGTAGATGCTCTGGAAATATTAGGATTACTGAAGTTACCATCAATAACAAGCACTTTTTTATTGGTCATTTTCCAGGCTAATGCTAAACTTAAAGCCACTAAGGTTTTGCCTACTGTTGGGCTAATACTGGTAACCACCAATATTTTGTCTGTCAAAGCCAGTTCTATTTCATATCGAATAGAACGCAGTTGATTTTTAAACTTTAATAAGTGAGGAGCAATAGTTTCCTGATTCCATAGCGCGCTTAGGTCAACCGATGGAGATACTAAGTAGTTGACTTCTCCTAAAACCGGTATATCGGTTTTATTGGCTAGCTCCTGTGCAGAGATCACACTATTATCGAAAAAATAAATAACAAAAAGAACTAAAACACAAAAGGCAAAGCTAATGATGGCACTTAATATGACCAGTAACATCTTTTTTGAAGGTTGTGCTAATCCAGGTGTACCTTGTTGCACCACATTCATTTTTACATTAAAAGATGATTCTAAGGTACTTTGATTGTACATGTTTAAAATATCAAGATACTCTTTACTTGCTATTTCAATACCCATTTCCAGCGACTGTACATCAGCCTCTTTAGGCACCATGGTTTCAAATTGTCCATTTAAAGACCTCAACTTCTTATCTAAAGAATTAATACTATACCGGGTCAAATCAAGCTGAATCTCCATGGTCAGCTTTTGATTAATCAATTCCTGTTTTGTATTTAATGGATTGTTAATATACTGGTCAGATGATTTATTGATTTGGGCTGTCAGTTTTCTGCTTAACGAATCATAGCTTGATTTATATCTTGGATCCAGGTCATTATTAATATATAAAGTGTAGATAGAACTAAGTTCATCTTTAGTATCTACAATAGACTGGTTTACCTTAGATAATGCAGCTTCTATATAACTTCTCTCTTGCGGATCGAACTTTTTGTTGATCTGATTTAATGCGCCTGCATAGGAAGCCGTTTTCTCAATGGCTTCTTGTTTTTTGGTATCATATTCTAATACCAGTGTATAAAGTTGTTTTGACTGCTCAGTTAAATTCAGAACACGGTTTTTAATCTTATATGCCCGCAATTTCTCCATTCGTTGAGAAAGCGAATCGCTCTTTTGGACTAACATTCCACTTAAAAAATTATTCGCTCTTAGCTGATTTTCTTTTAAGGAAGTGGAGTAATTTTCAATGACTTCGGAGGCTACAAGGTTAACAACCAATGCAGATAAATCAGGGTTTTCTGATTCAAATTGAACAACGATAAAATCGCTATCGCTAGGTCGGTAAACCAGCTGTTTATTTCTCAATGATTCAGCATCATAACCCATTGATTTTAAGAGTTTAAACAACTTATTCTCCGCTGGCTTGGATAAAGTTAGGCTCTGGTGGCCAATTGCCTTTTCGCGAAACACTTTTAGTGCCTGGGCTTTTTCAGCATCCGACAAGGCAATCATTTCCTTGCTCCATTGCTTAAATGGATCTGCACTAGTTAAATCATGGATAATTAACTGATACGCTACCTGATCCAACACCCTGTTCATGCGCATCATCTCCATCAGGTTGCTGAATTTTTGATTTATCCTATCCTTATCTTCAACCTGGCCTACAACAGATTGCTGTTGCGTGCCATCAACCCAACCTGTTGCAATTTGAGCCTGAGATACATAAGAATTAGGAAGATTTCTAACCAGGAAAAAGGTGATGATGGTAGTAACCAGTGGAATGATAATCAGTGTAAGCTTGTACTTTTTTAGAATATCTAAAAACCTAAATAACTCATTCATTATTTTATATATTCTAGTTTGACAACAGTCAGTTCTTCCAAAGCTACCTTTGCATTCAAGTAGTTAGCTTCAGTCTCCAATTTTGTTTGAAAACTTTGATTTAATGCTATAGAAGCACTATTATAATCCAGAAACGAAGCCTCTCCCCGCTGGTATTTCACTTTAATCGATTTGACATTGCTTTCCGCATCTAAATAAGCATTATTGGCTGGTATTAATGATTTTTGATATTGCATGTACAAAAAATACCTGGTTTTAACCAATGCTTCCAGCTGCAGCAGATATTCATCTGCATTTGCCTGAGCTAATTTAATTTGTTCCTTAGCTCTTTTGATGTTGGCAGGTTTTGCGAATAAAACACCAGGATTAAAGTTCACGCCAAACTGGTAACCGGTAAGCAAATCAGCTGTGGTTAAGTTTACGGAATTTACATTCGCATCATTAGAACGCGTAACGTATTGAAATGAAAATGGATCTAACCAGGATATTTTGGCAGCAGAAAGATCGCTCTTAGCGATATTCACTTCGCTTCCCAAGGATTTTACCCGTGGGTAATTGGCTTTTGCTGCCGCTACAAGCTTTTCTAAATAAAGGCTAGACACTTCACCTAGTATACTTTCCTGGGCAACAGACTTTTGCGATACGAAAACTATAGAAATAAAACAGGTAATTAGGAGAACAAGGGTAGACTTTTTATGCATGGAAAAACTTAGTAAAATCAAATATATAAGTTCTAGTTAAACAAAACGTAAATGTTATAACAGACTATCAAATATACGTTCCTAAACCGAATTTATTGAATTAAACAATACTTTAGAAACAATAATTAATTAATTAAAATATGCCAAGCTTAGATTAACGTATATAAACCTCTATTAAAACCCTTGTTCCTTAACTTTATGACCTTGAGTGATAAGAATTTGTAAATTTAATACTCAAATAAACCATAAGGTATCAACACCTACTTTCCTTAGCATTTTACTAAGCATCAAGATGATCTATCCTTAAATATAACTTAAAATGGAGGTGAATTTTAAATTCCAATGATACTTTAGCGTTGCGCGCCTAAAAATATTTCTGAATAGTATATTGCTTAATCGCGAAGTTCTAGATTTTATTGATATTTTAGCGCGCTTAATTCGCTCTTTACATGACTAAATATTTACGAGCATCATTATTTCTCCTGCTAAACCTTTCTACACTAACAGTTATTGCCCAGTTTCCATATTTTGAAAGCTTCAAAAACTCCACAGCATCTGGGATTAATTTCGGAGGCGCTCCCTCAGCTTTTCTTACTGCCGGCGGAAGCGCATATAATTTAGCTGGCTTAGCGCATACAGGTACACCTATAGATGACAACGGCAAGGGCTACCTCAGACTAACCAGCAATTCAAGAAATCAAAAAGGTTTTATCTACAGTAATACGGTCTTTCCTTTCACACAAGGTTTGACAGTTCAATTTGAATACTATATTTATGGAGGCTCTGGTGCAGATGGTATCAGTTTCTTCTTATTCGATGCGACTGCCAATCCGTTTAATATTGGCGGATTCGGTGGCTCCTTAGGGTACGCTCAAATTACCACTACTGACCCCGTGTCTCCTGGAGTAAGCAAAGGATACATGGCAGTTGGTTTGGACGAATTTGGCAATTTCTCCAACCCCTCTGAAGGTAGACAAGGCGGTCCAGGACAAATAGCCGGGTCCGTTACCCTTCGTGGAAAAGGTGATGGTGCCGCATTAACAGCAGGAAATTATTCTTTTTTAACCTCGACAAATACAAATA
Source organism: Pedobacter sp. CAN_A7 (assembly GCF_015752175.1). NCBI lineage: Bacteria > Pseudomonadati > Bacteroidota > Sphingobacteriia > Sphingobacteriales > Sphingobacteriaceae > Pedobacter > Pedobacter sp. CAN_A7. The sequence continues at coordinate 710,720 of NZ_JADOUW010000001.1, forward strand.
CTTTAGGCTTTAATTTAGTTGGCGACCTTAACAACAGGCAGCCTGATTCTACTTCTAATGGTTATCGTCGGGTGTTGATTGACCTCACACCAAATCCTAATGGCGGTTACAACATCACCGTAAGAATCACTAGAGGAGGCCCTACTTTAGTCACGTCCACAGTGATTAATAATTTTTACTATCCGGAAGTTGCCCCAACAAACCTTAAGTATGGGCTTGCATCTTCAACCGGCGACCAGACTAACTTTCACGAAATCAGAAACGTCATCATTGATTCGAAAGCGGTCAGTACACTCACGCCTCCCGTGGCCACGAATGATGTCTTTACGATTTGCCAGGGAATAATTGCATCCGTTGACGTGGCGGCCAATGATAGAACCACAAATGCAGGGGGAAGTATAAATAGAGCTTCGATTGACCTGAATCCGGCAGAAGTTGGCTTGCAAAATTCATTTACAGTTGCAGGAAAGGGCGTATTTTCCATCGGTGAGGAAAACACGATCTTGTTTTCTCCTGAAACTAATTTTTCTGGAGCCGTTACAGCCAGTTACAATATTAAAGACACGTTCGGGATGACGTCTAACAACGCCACAGTTACATTAACTTATACTGCTGCCCCTGTACAACCCGTAGCGGGTGCCGATCAACTCCTTAACATCAGTACAGCAACGACCAACTATCAATTTCAAGGAAATAATCCAGGATCGGATGTAGGAAGCTGGACACAGGTGTCGGGTCCAACAACTGCAGCAATAGTTAACCCATCATTATATAACAGTGCTGTAAATAACCTGACCAACGGGGTTTATACTTTTCGTTGGACCATTAAATCAACAGGTGGCTGTGAACTGACCGATGATGTTCAAATAGTTGTTAACCATTTTCCCGTAACATTAAACGATGATTTAACCACCAATTTTAATACAAGTGGAACCGTATTAATTTTAAACAATGACACTGATGTTGATGGAAATAACACTATTGATAAAGCCAGCATAGTCATCAAGACACAACCCCAATCTGGAAAGTTGACTATTGACCCCATTACGGGTCTGATTACTTATACACCAAACCCTGGTTTTGAAGGTGCTGATTTTTTCACTTACACCGTGAAAGACAACTTTGGCGCGGAGTCTAATGAAGCTACTGTTAACATAATTGTCAATCCTCAGCCCGACCCAACTACCATTGGTTTAGCCAAGGCACTCACTTCCCGCACGCGGAATCTTGATGGTAGTTACGACTTAACTTACACATTCAACCTGATTAACTTCGGTGATGTGGAAACGATCTATAACATTAGCCTGATTGATGACCTGGAAGCAACATTTAAAAAAAATGCAGTCATAGTTAAACGTGTAACTGCCACGGGGACGTTGAATGTCGACAACAATTACAATGGCTATTTGCTTAATAACATGTTACTCCCTTCAAGTTATTTAGCTGCAGCGCGCAAGGAACAAGTTATATTAGAAATTAATGTTACGCTTAACCAGGGTGAAGGCATTTTTAACAATACTGCTTTGACTGAGGGCCTGAATACAAGAGACGGAAGCCCAGTGAGCGACCAATCTACCGACGGTTTAGTGCCTGACCCGAATAATGCTGGTGATGTATCTCCTGCACTACCTACCCCAGTTAACCTGAACGTAGAAGACTTATTTATCCCCGGTGGTTTCTCTCCTAACAACGATGGTATAAATGATTATTTTGTTATCGAAAATGGATCAAGGTACCAGATCAATTTAGAAATCTTCAACCGCTGGGGAAATAGAATTTACCGTTCCGTTAATTATAAAAATGAATGGAATGGTAAAACAACAGAAGGAATTCGCGTGGGCGACGATGTTCCCACCGGTACTTATTATTATGTAATTAAGATTGATGGCGTCAACAAATATGTCGGCCATCTTACCCTTAGCCGATAAAATGAAAAAACTTATATCTTTTTCCTTGTTGATTACCTTTTTCATGTTTGGAAATACCGTCCATGCACAACAGGATGCCATGTATACGCAATACATGTTTAATACCCTGGCCATCAATCCGGCCTATGCGGGAAGCAGAAATGTAATTTCTGCCACAGCACTATTCAGAAATCAATGGACCGGAATTCCTGGTGCACCAAAGACCGGAACCTTTACCATCGACGCTCCGGTATATAACGACAAAATTGGGATTGGCTTTCAATTTATATCTGATAAATTAGGGGTAACACAAACAACTGGCGCAGTAATCAGCGCTGCATACAGGATAAAAATGGATGTGGGAACCTTAAGCTTCGGAGTACAAGGTAATGCAAGCCAGTATAGGGTTAACCTTACCGATGTTCCCTTGAGTCCATCTCAACCTTACGATCCAGCTTTTGCCAATAATATAGATAAAATGCTATTTAACTTTGGAACTGGTATGTATTACAATTCTGATCGGTTCTATATAGGCTTAGCAGCACAAGACCTGATGCCTAATGATTTATCTTCCGAAAATACTTCGGGTGCAAAATTAAGTGGTAAACAAGCCCTTCACTTATTCTTTTCTGCTGGTTATGTTTTTCCGGTTGCTGAAGATTTAAAATTAAAACCGTCTTTTCTGGTTAAAGGTGTAAAAGGAGCCCCTATTGAAGCCGACTTAAACGCGACCCTGTGGATAAAAGATGTGATTGGTATCGGCGCCCAATATAGAACCAGTGCTGATATTGCTGGTCTGATCGAACTTCAGGCCACCCCTCAAATCAGAGTCGGTTATAGTTATGACCGCAGCACCACTAGCTTACAGAACTTTAATTCCGGTAGCCACGAAATCATGTTGAGGTATGAATTCGGCTTTGCAAAAGATAAAATATTGTCACCAAGATATTTCTAATCAACATGAAATTACGCTTACGTTTATTAAAAGTACTATGCATTTCCCTTGCCATTACTTTCACACAATCGAGTTACGGCCAGGAAAATAAAACCATGACTGCCGAGATGCGAAAAGCTACGGATGACTTTCAATCCTTACGTTATACCGCTGCGATCAATAGCTTAAATAAAGCATTAAAAAAAGACAGCAACAATGTATTTGCACAGGACATGCTGGCGTATAGTCACAAAATGGTGAAAAATTATCGGGAAGCTTTAAAAGGATATGAGAAGTTAGTTAAGCAAAAAAATCTTAAGCCTGAATGGGCACTCTATTATGCTGAATCTCTGGCCAGCAACCAACAGTATGAAAGTTCTGAAGGCTGGTACCGAAAATACCTTACTTTAGTCCCTGCCGATAAAAGGGCATCATTATTTGCTCGTGCTAATGCCAGCAACTTCAATAAAAATCTCGGAAACTGGTCCATTTATTTCCTAAACCTGAATACTCAAAGTTCGGAATATAGTCCTGTATTTTATAAGAATGGATTGATCTTCAGCAGTAACAGAAAAACGTCTACTCCCATTAAACGTGTATTTCAATGGGATCAAACCCCATTCACCAACCTTTACTTCGTTCCACAATTAGGTGATATTAAGGAAATTAATCCCGATAGCCTGTATAAGATGGCTAAAAAGCAAAAAAATCATTCCTACGCATTCAACGATGATGATACCGCACCAACCAGTAATGATTCCAAAATATTAGGTACTTATCACTCCACCATAGTTAGAGATACTCTAGCAGCAGTATTAGCGCCTACCCTAGATCTACAACTCCTTAAAGGTAACATCAATACCAAATATCACGAGGCCGCTGCAGCAATTTTCCCTGATGGATCCATAGTTTACACCAGAAACAACTTTGACAATGGCCGCGTGCAAAAAAGTGCGGCAGGCGTCAACAAACTAAAGCTTTATACTGCCTCTGGCGATCATCTAAGTAAGGTAACCGAGTTTCCACACAACAGCAATGAATATTCTACCGGACATCCCACACTTCACCAAAATGGCACAATCATGATCTTTGCATCTGACAGGCCCGGAGGCTTCGGTGGAACAGATTTATATTACACCGTGCGCTCGGGTAACGGCGCCTGGAACACCCCTGTCAATATGGGTAAACGCATTAACACAGAAGGCAATGAGTTGTTCCCATACCTGGATAAAAATAACACCCTGTATTTTGCTTCCACTGGTCATGCTGGTTTAGGAGGCCTGGATATTTTTGAAGTAGCATTAAAGGAAATGAGTCCTGTCGACCAGCCGAAAAACATGGGTGTGCCGATCAATTCACCAAAAGATGATTTCAGTTTAATAAAATCAGCAGATGGGAAACAAGGATATTTCAGCTCCAACCGACGTGGAAATGATGATATTTATCAGTTTAAACGAACTGTACAATTAATCACCCTTCAAGGTATGGTTACTGACGCAAGAACCAGAGTTCCTTTAATAAACAGCAGGCTGTTAATGAGGCATCTAGACGGTACAGACACTTTAATTACAAATGCTAAAGGTGAATACAAACGAGTGTTACCAAAAGACACGGACTATGAAATAACCGCACATAAACCAGGCTTTGTAAATAAGATTGCCTTCGTTACCTCACAGGGAATTACTCAGGATTCGGTGATACAGCTTGACATCAAGTTAAACAAAACAGAAACGCTGCAGCAAAATGTGCTTAGCAATTGTGCTGTTTTAAAAAGAACCTTTGCGGTTAAAAACATTTATTATGACCTTGACCGTTCTGAAATCAGACCAGACGCCGTATCGGCTTTAGAAGAATTATTTCAGCTGATGCGTAAAAATCCAGAAATCAGTGTGATCACCTCAAGCCACTGTGATAGCCGTGCATCTGACGATTATAATAGAAAATTGTCTTTAAGACGAGGTCATGCAGCTAAAGCTTATCTTGTAAAAAAGGGAATAGCCGCAGATAGGATTCAAGTGGAGTATTACGGTAAAACAAGAATCATCAATAGGTGTTACGATGGTGTACCATGTTCAGAGCAAGATCAGCAACTAAACCGTCGTACAGAATTTGATATCATTATACATGGTGTAAACATTACCCGACAAGACTGTGACGAAGCTTTTTAAACTTTTTCTTTCTGAACCAAGGCAGGAAAAGTTTTCATGATGATTTTAATATCCAGCCAGATCGAATAATTTTGAGCGTAGAAGTTATCTAGTTTTTTACGCTCACGTTCAGACATGTCTTCTCTACCCCTGCGGCTCACCTGCCATAATCCGGTTAAACCAGCAGGACCTAGAAAGCGCATGCTCCATTCATTCGAAGTAAGCTGCTCTGCTTCATATAAAGGCAAAGGTCGGTTGCCCACAAGAGACATGTCACCTTTAAAAACATTAATTAATTGCGGTAATTCATCAATACTGTATTTTCTGATGAAACTTCCAAATCTGGTCACCCGCGGATCATTTTTTAATTTCATAAAAGTGGATTTACCAGCATCCGATTTATCATATTGGTTGAGCTCACTTAACCCTGCTAATTCTTTGCTCGCATTATTTCGCATGGAGCGGAACTTGTAAAAATCAAAAATATGATACCCCGTTCCTACCCTTTTACTTTTAAAAATAATTGGACCTTTTGACTCCAACGCAATGATAGCAGCAACTATCAATAAAATGGGACTGAGTAATAATATTGCACATCCAGAAGCGACCATGTCGAAAGCCCTTTTATAAAAAGGAATTTCATACCTGACGTCTATTTTTAAAAGATCAGATAATTGTGGTTTAATTAGCTTGAATTTAACAAGAAAACCAATCCGTTCACAAAGATCGTTAACAGGAATGGGTGAAGTATATAAATCATTAACCTTATGGAACATGGCAAGCTGCCTGAGGCTTTTGTCCTGTTCTTCTGAAAGCAATATGATGACCAATCCTTTTAACAGGGGATCTTTTTTTAATTTGCCAATTAAGTCAAAACTTTTATCCTTATCAACAATCTCAATAACAATAACATCTGGCAAATTGAACAACGATTGCTCTTTCAAATATTGAGCACACTGCTCTACAGTAGCTTCAACATGAACCGAAAAGTCTTCTTGTAGCTTGGGTAAGGCTTCACTTAATAGTGAACTTCCTGAATAGAGAACGCGAATAGGTTGATTAGTCAATTGCTTTGTAGATTTAGCTTTCTATAGAGTTATATTTACCTAATACCTCTAAAATAGCAGTTTTTAATTGTGTTGGATTAAATGGTTTTGGAATAAAGGCATCCACCTCAAAAGACATTTCCGCTACCCGTTCTTCTAGATTACTTGCACCAGATAAAATTACCACCGGTGTATCTCTGTAAAATCCGCTTATTTTTAAGTTGTGAATAAAAGAACTGCCATCGAAATAAGGCATTTCAAGATCTGATAAAATAAGTTCAGGAGAGTGGCCTTCTTCTAACCAGGTGAGCGCCTCTACACCGCTGTTTTTAATGACAAGGTTGTAATCTGCCGATAACACAAAATTCAATAATTTAAGGATTGTTATCTCATCATCAACAATCAATATTTGCTTTTTAGCCATGGTAGTCCTTCGATGATACTAGATTATTAACGAACATACAAATTTTAATAAAAACATTTGTATTTCATTTTATTAAATAACAAAATAAAATGAAATAAAACTAAAAAGGCCGCTACAGCAAAACTGTCGCGGCCTTCTCTTATGTAATAAATTGATTATTGAACTCTACCTGATTTTCTATCTTGGCCACGACCAATTAGATAACCGGCACCAGCACCAACAACGCCACCTATAGCGGCACCTCTACCTTTCTTTTTATCAATTAATGCACCACCTACTGCACCAGCGGCTCCACCAATTACACCAGCTTTCGCTGCCTGGCTCCAACCTTCTTTTTTAGCTGCAGTTGTAGTCGTGGTAGTTGACGACGAGCTTACATTGTTAGATGTTCTAGCCGGAGCTGCTGCTTCTCTTTGTTGAGACAACAACAAGGTGCGTTTTTCTGCAGCTATTTGCTCTTCTTTTTCTTCTAAAGCTAATCTTTCAGTTTCCTGTTGGCGAACAACCTCAGCATTTTTAAAGCTGTCAAGTCTTAAACTATCTTTAACTTCTTTGATTGCTAAATCTTTTGCTGCTTTTAAAGTAGCTTCATCTTTAGCTTTATTACTACAAGATGCTAATACAATCGAAAGGGCTAATATGGAGAATACTCTTTTCATAACTTTAAATTTAAATTTGTTCTACACATCCCCTAGAAAAAATGATGCCAGAAATAATTTATTTTCTATTTATCTCTTAAAGGTGATTCTCCAATACCCGGTTTTTTAAGGTTTCGATCATGCTCTTCATCTGAATTTCCTGAAACCATATCATTATCACTATTATACTTCTGGTATCCTGTATCAGAGGAATGATCAGCATCCAGACCCGGATTGTCTAGATCCTCGGTTGGTCGTTCTGTTGATTTTTTATGTTTCTCTTGCATGGCAATTACAATTTATTGAAGTTTTAACAATATGTAGCCCAGTAAAGTTTATAAAAAACAACATTTTTCAGTTTTATTGTAAAAAATTTAATACCTGACAACAAGAGTTTTTGGATATTAATATTCAATTGTTTACTTTCACAGCGAATTATATAATAAAAATATGCGTAAAACAGGAAAAGTTAAATGGTTTAATTCTTCAAAAGGGTTTGGATTTATTACCCCGGAAGAAGGAGGTAAAGATATATTCGTTCATTTCTCTGCTATAGCAGGAGACTCATTCAAAGAATTAAATGAAGGTGACGATGTTGAATTTGAACTTAATGAAGGTAAAAAAGGACCTGAAGCTTCTAACGTAAGAGTTCTTTAATCTATTCTTTAAAAAATCAGAAGGGGTTTGCTCATGGCATCACCCCTTTTTTTATGCCTAAACATGAGCAATCCAAATAACAATACACCATGCGTTAGCATCATTGGCTGTGGCTGGTATGGTCTGGCTGCAGCTAAACAATTACTTGCTGCCGGTTACACCGTTAAAGGTTCCACTACAACCCAACAAAAACTCCAGCAACTGGCAGATGCTGGTATCGAGCCTTATCTCCTAGACTTTGGATTGGGCAAGTCAGTTGATCCTAAAGATTTTTTCTCATCCGAAATACTAATCATTTGTATTCCCCCTCAAAGAAATTCTGATACCTTAAGTCAATATACTGCGAAAATCGACACGATCGCAATGTTCTCCGCGCAATACCCTAAGAAGGAAATTATATTTATAAGCTCCACGTCGGTATATGGCGATGCCAACTGCACCGTCGACGAAAATACGGTCGCTAACCCTCAAACGCCCTCCGGGAAGCAAATCTTAGCCGCAGAACAAGGATTACAAAAGAACAGCCATTTTAGAACTACCATTATACGCTTTAGCGGACTGGTTGGCCCAGGGCGTCATCCAGGAAGATTTTTTACCGGCAAGAAAAACATCCCTAATGGTCGGGCGCCAATTAACCTTATTCATTTAGACGACTGCGTTGGTATTACACTTGAAATTATAAAACGTCAGGCATTTGGATATATATATAATGCCTCCAGTCCTGATCACCTTCAAAAACAACACTTCTATCAACAAGCCATAAAAGCGGCCGGATTAGCGGAAGCCACTTTTATTGATGAGTTAAAAGAATGGAAAATTATTTCTAGCCTTCAAGTACCTAAGCAGCTTAACTATACCTTTAAAACGGCAAACTGGATACAGTGGCTTAAAGATTTTTAAAATTTATTTGATAACTTGTAGCTCTTTTTAGGATGACTACACTATGAAACTAACTATTTGGGGAGCTGCACAACAGGTAACTGGAAGCATGCATCTTTTGCAAACAGATCACTATACCGTACTTATTGATTGCGGACTTGATTATGAAAAAGGCACGCACCAGGAAGATAATGAATACTTCCCTTTTGACCCTTCCACTATAGATGTGGTCATTTTAACGCATGCTCACATTGACCATTCTGGTAACCTGCCCACTTTAGTACGCCTAGGATTTAACGGGCAGATATTATGCACGCCCCCTACAGCAGACCTAACCGAGATTTTGTTAATGGACTCTGTAAATGTTTTTCTAAGCAAGTTGCAACAAACCCGAAAAGGGAAAGGCAGGAAATATCATTCTGGTCCACGCCCATTATACTTGCATAAACATGTAGCAGAAACTGCAAGTCGTTTTATCACCATAGGTTTTCACCGCAAGTTTAACATTACCGACGATATCGCCTTAACTTTTATCCCGGTAGGTCACTTATTAGGTGCTGCTGCCGTCATACTTGAAGTAAAAGATCAGGGAATTCTTAAAAAAATTGCTTTTACAGGAGATATTGGCAGAAAGAATTACCCAGTGTTAGTAGATCCAGAACCTCTTCCTGCAGTAGATTACCTGGTTACTGAATCCACATATGGCGGTCGTGTACATAGTACTGGAATTAATTTGGAAGACAAATTGGTGGAGGTCATCAACGAATCCTGCGTCAAATTTCCAGGACGTTTAATTATACCCGCTTTCAGTATAGGCCGAACGCAATCCCTTGTTTATACCCTCAATAAAATTTTTACCAGTGGTCGTTTACCAAAGGTAAAAGTATTTGTAGATAGCCCTTTGGCATCAATGGCTACTGAAGTTTACCGCAAACATCACCAAATGGTTAATGATGAAGCGAGAACTTTTTATGTTGATCAGGGCGATGAATTCGAATTTGACAATTTATCCTATGTACAGGAGAAAAAAGAAAGCACTTCCATTTCCAATTACCATGAACCTTGCATCATCATCTCCTCGGCAGGTATGCTCGAAGGCGGACGTATACAAGACCACTTATACCATAACATCCAAAATTATTATTGTACCATCCTATTTATTGGGTATTGTGCAAAAGGAACTTTAGGCAACCGCTTATTAAGAGGAGACCCTATTGTGCGTTTACGCAACCGCGACCTTATGGTATACGCATCTATTAAACAAACCGATCTCTTAAGTGGTCATGGTGATCATAATGATATTATGGACATCGTAAAATCCCAACAACCAGTGCAGCTTAAAAAGGTTTTCCTTGTGCATGGCGAAGAACAAAGTATGAAGCTATTAAAGGATAGTATAATTCAAGAAGGTTTTGATGTATTCATCCCTAAAAAAGGCGAAATCTTCGAAATTTAAGTCGTAACTGCATAAAGGTGTATATTAAAATATACATATCATGCAATTTCTTTACAATAACAATGTTTTCATTAAAAAATATTAGATGATAATCCATTGTAATTTAATTATTTCCAAAATATTAGTGTCATTAACAGTTTTTGGCAGGGTTATTACATCAACCCATGTAATCAGTAATACTGATCACATTTACTAATTTATTGAAAACATGAAATCAACAATTACAAAATCAGCAATGATATTATCCTTAGTAGGATTATCAAGCACTCTTTTCGCGCAGGATATGCAAAGTGATACCACTCAGCGTTTCGAGAAAAAAGAATTCCGCACATGGTCTATCGGTTTAAATGGTGGTATGTTAACGCACTACACACCTTTCAATGCAGATAACAATGGCGACTTTGCAACACCACAAGAAAGCTGGGGTTACGGAGGGTACATTAAAAAACAAATTGCTCCAGGATTTGGCTTACAAGCCGATTTCTTAGCAGGTAAAGTAAAAGGTTTCAGACCTAATGGCTTAGCTGCTGGTGCAACTGCAGCACAACAAAACAGTGGATTCGAAACCCGTATCGACTGGTCGGCTGCATTAAAAGCAAACTTTACTTTAGCTAACTTAAGCTTAAACAACAAACGCAGTGTACTTTCACCTTACCTTACAGGTGGTGCTGGTTACATGTCATCTAGTGCAAACACAGATTCACCTCTAGGTGCAAACACTGCTTACACTGAAAACTGGTTTATTCCAATCGGTGCTGGTGTAAAATTTGGTTTGTCTAAAGGAGTTAATCTTGACTTAGGTTACGATGTAAACTTCATGAAAACAAATAATTTTGATGGTACAAGAGGTGGTGCTAATGATAGGTTCTCTTATGCACATGCAGGTATTGAAATTGCATTGGGTAAAAAAGGAACTTCTCAATTACAAAACTATAGCGCAATTGCAGCTCTTCGTGAGGAAAGTGCAGCAGAAAGTGCTGAGTTAAGAAGAGCATTGTCTAGTGCTGAAGAAAATGCAAGAAGAGACAGAGAAACTTATGCTCAGGAAATGGGTGATGATGATAGTGATGGTGTAGCTAACAAATTTGATAAATGTCCAGGAACTCCTGCTAACACGGTAGTTGATGGTGCAGGTTGTCCTTTGAAAGCTGGAACTAATATCATTAGAGAAAAAGTGATCGTTACAGAAGCAGATCGTAAAGTTGTTGACGAAGCGATTAGAAACTTAGAATTTGATTTAGGTAAATCTACCATCAGATCTAGATCTTACTCAACATTAAACAAAGTTGCTGCTTTATTAGTAGAGAAAAACTTTAGCTTAAAATTAGCTGGTCACACAGATAATACAGGTTCAATGGCTTTAAACTTACGTTTATCTAAAGATAGAGCAGAAGCTGTTAAAGCTTACTTAGTATCTCAAGGTGCTAATGCATCTAGAATTGAAGCAACTGGTTACGGTCCAAACCAACCTATTGCATCTAACAATACTGCCGATGGTCGTCAGAAAAACAGAAGAGTTGAATTCAGTTTATTTTAATTGACCAATTCATCAAAACAAAAAAGGTTGCTTTCCAATGGAAAGCAACCTTTTTTTGTTTAACCTAATGAACAGAACTTACACCACTTTCCAAACAGTATCTAAAAACCAGTTCTTTTGATCAGTAAAATGTTGCACTGTTAAATAGCCAGCTTTCACTGCCATCTCTTCTGTTTCAGTTATGGAATACTTCTGAGAGATTTCCATCGAAATGTATTCGTTATTTTTAAAAACAAATTCATGGTCTCCTATTTTTACCAGTTGATCATTTAAGCTAATTAAATAACTGCGGCAGGCGCCAGTCCCTGGATCATAACTTGGGTAATGCTCAAACTGTTCTACCACAAAATTACCCCCCAGCTCTCTGTTAATCCGATGCAACAGGTTTAAATTAAATGCTTTTGTATAGCCTTCGCTATCGTTATAAGCAGCCCTGATCACCCGTGGATGTTTCCTTAAATCAAAACCTATTAACACCAGATCGCCCGTATTCAGGTAACGTTTTAAGTTTTGACAAAACTCAACGGCGGCTTCCACTTCAAAATTACCAATATTACCCCCCATAAATAAAATCACCTTTTTCTTTGCTGAAAGTTGATTTGCCTGATCCAGCATATCAAAGTAGTCTCCACACAAACCTTTAACCTGTAGCCCTTTTATTCTTTCTGGCAGATCTTTTTCTAACTGATCGATCATGCTTCCAGAAATATCAATAGGCCGGTAGGTAAATGTTACACCAGTTTCGACCAGCTCCCTTAATAAATAGCTCGATTTGGTTGCATCACCCGCCCCCAATTCAATCAAATCGAAATCGTCAAACCCATCTTTTAAAACAGTGGCTAATGCTGACGTTTTTTCTTGAAAGATCTCTAGTTCACAATCTGTAGGATAGTATTCTTCGCAATTCATAATCTGCTGGAACAACCTGCTGCCTGTTTCATCATAAAAGTATTTGGAGTTCAAGCGCTTCGGTTGCCCCGAAAGGTCTTGTATTACATCTTTTAAAAATTGTTCCATATTTTTATTTTACTAGCCTGATGCCACTGAACATCCAACGTAGGTAAGGGTGAAAAAAATTGCGGTAAGTAGGTCTCGAATGTTGAACTGCTGTGGCAACCGAGCCTCCACGTAACACTTTCTGGTTAACCATAAACTTCCCGTTATACTCTCCCAATGCACCAGGTACCTTGGCGAAACCCGGATAAGGTAAATAAGCACTTTCAGTCCATTCCCAAAGTTTACCCCAATTTAGCTTTGCAGCTACCGCTTCCCATTCGAACTCTGTTGGCAAACGCATGCCTTTCCATTGGGCAAATGCGGCTGCCTCGTAATAACTAATGTGTGATACCGGTGCATCTAAGGCCAAAACGTTTAATCCCGAAAGGGTATATTGATGCCAGGTTCCTTCGATCGAATGCCAATATAATGGCGCCTTTACCTGATTATTTTTTACCCAGTCCCAACCTTCAGCATGCCAAAAATTAAAATCCTGGTAGCCCCCCTGTTCCATAAATGCTAAGTACTCGCCATTGGTAACCAGGTTGGCCCGAATTTGTGATGCCGGTAAGTATACTTTATGACGTCCCAATTCATTATCGAAATGAAAATCATCCCCAGCATAACCAACTTCATATAAACCTTCTGATAAATTAATCCATTCTTCATGACCTGCATGGACAGTCAGCTGATCATCAATCCCTTCCTCCCGATAGGCCGGAAACAAAGGATTATGACCCAAAATGTATTTTATATCATACCATAACAATTCCTGGTGCTGCTCTTCATGGTTTAATCCAAGGATCAACAATTCAGCTAAGTCGGCATCAGGATGCTGGTGGCTAAGAAAAACTTTCATAGCCTCGTCAACATGATTACGGTAGCGGTAGACCTCATTCACTGTCGGGCGACTTAAATTACCGCGGTCGGTTCTGATTACCCTAGCACCAAGTGTCTCATAATAGCTATTGAAAACATAGTTAAAATCTGCATTGTATTCCTGGTAGTTCTCTGCATGTGGTTTCAAAATAAAGTTCTCAAAAAACCAGGTGGTGTGACCTAAATGCCATTTCGGCGGACTCACATCAACAACAGGTTGCACCACGTAATCTTCCGTTTCCAGGGCCGAACAAATGGCTACACTTTGCAGCCTGGTGGTTTCATATTTCTCCCAAAACCTCATATTAATTATACTTTAAATAGCTGGTTAAATCTGTAATGCTCTTGATGCGCAAACTTTGTGCCTGTTCCCGGCGCATCATTAGCGCATAACTGTTATTAAAACCAATAGGTTCAAGCCATTTTAATTGGTAATTCTCTTCAAACTCCTTTTTAACAAAAGCATACACCAACTTTGCATCTGAACCTAGAGACTTGACCTGCTCTTGATTTGCCTGGAGGATGACCAATAAACCTGTTCCTGTGTATTCCGGGTACAGGTCAATCTGGTTATTTAACAGGGCATCAAAGCAAATTTTAGTACCTCCTAAGCCTGTGCTGGTTTCCACTTTTAAATCAGAATGTCCTTCGATCAGTAACTTATAAAGTTGTGCTAAAATGTATTGTTCGCCAAATATTTTAGAACCCACTCGAACAAGGCCCTTATTTCTTTTACCTGGTGCTTTTAGCAGCTGTGATTGCTTTAAAAAAGCTGCTGCAACCTGTTCAGGCGTTTGTTTTAGTTGATCCACCTGGTAGTTCATCCTGGTCATGGCCTCATCATTAATCAATCCTGCAAGTTTATTTAATACCACTTCCAGTTCCGGGTATCGCCGTAAAATATCCTGTCGCACTACCGGGGCAGCATCATATGGTGGAAAAATATGGCGGTCGTCAATCAATGTCACCAGGTCATAAGCTTTCAACCTACCATCAGTGCTGTAACCATCAATCACATCAAGCTTGCCTTCAAAAGCAGCCTTATACTTCATGGCATCACTAATCACTACTGTTTCTAAATTTAACCCATAAACTTCTTTTAATCCCAGGTAACCATCATCTCTGCCCATAAATTCAGGCGTAAATCCAGCGAGCATACGGCCACCTATTTTACTGGGCACCAAATAAAAGGATGGCAACAACAGTAGAAACAAAGGCAACCATACATAAAGGTTTATTCTTTTTAAGCTTATTTTTTGTACTGCGGCCAATGAAAAATCAAGCATTACGGCAAGCAGCGCAGCTGGAATTGCACCTGCAAGAATCATATTCGTATTATTCAAGGCAATTCCCCCGAAAATAAATTCCCCCAGCCCACCAGCAGCTATATAGGCGGCTAAGGTAGCTACACCTACATTGATCACCGTAGCTGTTCTAATGCCAGCCATGATCACTGGGAATGCTAAAGGCAGCTCTACCTTCATGAGCATCTGGTAGGCACTCATGCCCATACCTTTGGCAGCATCCTTTACCATAGGGTCCACCTCCGTAATTCCAATATAGGTATTACGCAGAATAGGCAACAAAGCATAAAGAAATAGTGCTAAAATAGCAGGTTTAGGTCCAATGCCGAGAAAGGGAATCATCATTCCCAACAGGGCGATGCTTGGAATGGTTTGTAATATGCCAGCAAAACCAAGTATAGGGGCCGCAAGTTTTTTTCGCCCAGCAATCAGTACCCCTAATGGTACTGCAATTAAAATAGCAAATATCAACGAGAGGAGGGTAAGACCCAAGTGTGTCCAGGTTTGACTCAGCAGCTGATCGTGCTGCTGGATGATGAAACTCCAGAAAGTTTGTGTCTGCTCCATTTAAGGTTTAATTGTGCTACGCAATAGTGTTTTTAAATCTCCTTCTTCCATCGCATTCATGGCCTCCCAGGCAGATTGCTCCCCCAATTTAAAAAATTTTAAGGCGAGTAACAAACGTTGCTCTTTTAAGAAATCAACCACAAAATCATTTGCCGGATGCTGCAGCAACATACCGGGTGTACCCAACTGCATGACCTCCCCCTTATTCATCAGGCAAATGGTATCCCCCATTTCAAAAGCTTCCTGTATATCATGGGTCACCATCACTATAGTTTTATTTCTTAATTCATCAAGTTCCCTAAACTCTTTTCTGATCGCTATTCGGGTCAGGTTGTCAAGTGCACCAAAAGGTTCATCCATTAATAATACCGGCGGATTGACCATCAATGCGCGCACTAAACCAACACGTTGCTGTTGTCCACCACTTAGTTCAGCAGGATATTTGCTGATCAATGAATCATCCAGGTTAAGTTTGTTAAACAATTCACCAGCACGACTTTTAATACGTTCAGCATCCCATTTCAAAAGCTTCGGCACAATAGCAACATTTTCTGCCACCGTATAATGAGGAAATAAACCGTGGTGCTGCAAAACATAGCCAATACCCCTGCGCAGTTGTTCAGCTGGCTGGTCATTAACAGCTACTCCATTTATATAAAGTTCTCCACTTTGCGGGCACACCAGTCGGTTAATCATCCGCAACGTCGTAGTTTTTCCGCAACCACTGGGGCCAAGTAAAACCATGTTCTCCCCGGTTGGCACTTCAAAGCTCACCTGGTTGACGGCGAATGCTGAACCATATTGTTTCACTAAGTTGACAGCTTTAATCATCTAAGGCCATAAAAAGGTTATTCAATGATTCGGCATAAAGAGGATGAGCAAAAATGGTATACCTGATCTGTTTGTAAGTAATGCCTCCCATCATGGCCATTTGAAGAACCGACATCACTTCGCCACCTTCAGCGCCAATAATGGTAGCCCCTAATATTTGTTTTGTCTTTTTATCAACCACTGCTTTCATAAATCCCCTGGTTTCTGAGGTTTCTATAGCACGGGCAATATTTTTCATCGGTATTTTAGCCACAGAGTAATCCAGGCCCAGTTCTTTAGCCTCCATTTCAGTAATACCTATACGC
Organism: Pedobacter sp. CAN_A7; assembly: GCF_015752175.1. NCBI lineage: Bacteria > Pseudomonadati > Bacteroidota > Sphingobacteriia > Sphingobacteriales > Sphingobacteriaceae > Pedobacter > Pedobacter sp. CAN_A7. Next base: position 727,227 of record NZ_JADOUW010000001.1, read on the forward strand.
CCTAATTGCGGGTCAGTGAACATACAGTAAGGCACCATTCTATTTTTTATGCTTTGGTTACCCTTATTCAGTAAATTTGAGGTAACGACCACATAATCATTATAGGAAATATGGGTAAACTGTGGTCCACCTTTAACATCACCCAAGGCATACACACCTTTAACAGCTGTTTCCAGGCGATCATTCACCTGTATAAAGCCTTTATCATCACAGGTAATACCTGTATTTTCCAGGCCCAGGTTTTCCGTTTGTGGTTTTCTACCCGAAGCAATCAACACCTGACTGCAGGTAATATATTTTGTACCTTCCGGCGATTCAACATGAACACGAATGCCACCATCGACATCCTTCTCAAATTTAACAGCTTTGGTATTTAGCCATACTTCAATACCGTCATCCTTAAAAATATCGCTGATCACTTCGCAAACATCCAGGTCTTCCTTGGGCATCAGGCGGTCACCTTGCTCCAATAAAGTAACCTGGCTACCGAAACGCTGGAACATTTGTCCGAATTCCAGACCGATATACCCACCGCCAACAATCAATAATTTTTTAGGTACTGAGGACAATTGAAGAATGGTGGAAGAAGTAAGGAATTCAACTTCTTTTAATCCTTCAATAGTAGGAATTTTGGTGGTGCCACCGGTATTGATAAAGATGTGGTCGGCACGCAACTGGCGGGTGTCTCCATTTTCTCCATAAACGGTTACTTCATGGTCATCTGTAAATTCAGCATTGCCTGCTATCAGTTCAAGATTTTCTGTACCTGCTATCCCTTTTTCAGCACCATTTCTAAACTGTTTAACCATGGCATCTTTTCGTGCCATGACTGCAGGAAAATCTACCTGATACGAAGGAATGTCGACACCGAAATCCTGGCTCCGGCTGGCCAGGTAAGCCATCCGGGCAGAGGCCACCATGGCTTTTGTGGGAGTACATCCGTCATTGATACAGGTACCACCCACCACTCTTTTTTCTATAAGCGCGGTTTTCCATCCGGCCTCTGCTAATTTTTTTGCCAGCGGAATTCCCGCCTGGCCAGCACCTATTACAATCGCATCGTACGTTTCCATTTTAGCATAACAATAGAAAGGACAAAAGGTGGTATATTTTCTTAAAATTTTATTCAGCCTACCTGGTCAAGAGGTTTCCGATCATGACTCGTGCTTCCTTTATAACGGCTTGGCGACATTCCTGTAACTGATTTAAACTGTGTAGACAGGTGCGCACTGCTGCTGTAGCCCATTTTAAAAGCAATCTCATTGAGATTTAATTCGCCATACTCCAATAACTCCTTTACCTTTTCTACCTTTTGCTGGATTATATATTTTTCAACGGTGATGCCTTCAGTCTCTGAAAATAAACGACTCAGGTATGCATACTCTTTATTTAAGTCTTTTGCCACCAGTTGTGCTAAACTTTCTTTTAAGTCTTGCAGGGAATTGTGATGAATTTTTTCTATGACTTTGGTTTTCACTAACTCTACCAACTGGTCTTTATGTTTATTGATGAGTTCAAAACCCAGGGCCTGGAGTGAAGTATGGAGCTCCTGTAATTGAGCGGGTGCAGGTGGGCTGTGCAAGTCTACCTTGCCAAGGGTAATATCGGCTACTTGCAAACCCAGCTTTTCCAATTCCTGCCTTACAATAAGTATACACCGGTCGCAAACCATATTTTTGATGTAAAGCTCCATTCCGCTTATCGTTGTTCTGCCTGAAAACCGGCTTCATTAAGCGTGTGAATAACCTCTGCAGCGGTAATATCACCTTCCACAGTGAGGGTTTTATCGGCATGATCTGTTTGTACATCCCAAGAACTGATCTCTTTTTTTGCATTTAAAAAAGGTGTTACGGTGGCAATGCAACCTCCACATTTGATATTCGTTTTGAATGTTAAAGTTTCCATATGTTCTATAAGTTATATTAATCAATTAAGTTTTGCAAATTTTAAACGCAAGCTGTTACTCACTACAGAAACAGAACTCAAAGCCATCGCCGCCCCTGCAATCATCGGGTTTAACAGAAAACCATTAAATGGATACAATAAACCTGCGGCAAGGGGAATACCAATGATGTTATAAATAAACGCCCAAAATAAGTTCTGACGAATGGTTTTTACAGTTAATTTAGATAATCGCAGTGCTTTTGGTATCTGTTGTAGATCCGATGAAATCAGGGTAATCTTGGCCACATCGATCGCAATATCCGATCCTTTACCCATTGCAATAGACAGATCGGCTTGCGCCAGGGCCTGGCTATCATTAATGCCATCACCCACCATGGCTACTACCTTACCTTCAGCCTGTAGCTGTTCGATAAATAATGCCTTATCGGCAGGTAGCACTTCCGACCGCACCTGCTTAATACCAGTTTTTAAGGCTACAGCAAGCGCCGTATGCTCGTTATCGCCAGTCAGCATATACACTTCTATTCCCTGATGCTGTAAAGCTTTAATGGCAGCTCCAGATCCTTCTTTAAGTTTATCGGCAATGGCCAGGACCGCTAACACCTCTCTGTTTGTACTAAAATAGATAATAGTTGCTGCCTCTTCTTCTAATTCTTCCACTTGTTTTAGCAAGGTAGCAGGAAGGCTGAGTTGAAGTTCCGTAAATAACCGGTGACTCCCTGCATAGTATGTATCGCCATTAAACATCGCTTTTACTCCCCTTCCAGTTAAACTTTCAAAGTCAGTTATTTTAATGGGCTCAGCCACTTCATGTTGAAGGTGTTTAACAACAGCACTTGCAAGGGGGTGTTCAGATTGCTGCTCCAGTGTAAACAACACCTGCATCAGCTCAGCCTGGTTTTTTAGCGCATCGGTAGTCCACATCAATTGCGTTACCTCTGGTTTGCCCTCCGTCAGTGTTCCTGTTTTATCCACCACCATGGCATTCACTTTATACCCCGATTCCAGCGCTTCGGCATCTTTAATTAAAATACCATTCTCAGCGCCTTTGCCTATACCCACCATAATGGCGGTTGGCGTGGCCAGACCTAATGCACAAGGACAAGCAATAACCAATACCGTAACCATAGCCATCAAGCCATGCGTAAAACCATCTGCTCCACCAAATAGCACCCAGATCAGCAGGGTAACAATAGATATCGCCAACACTACAGGCACAAATATCCCAGCTACCTTATCCACTAATTTTTGAACCGGTGCTTTTGACCCTTGGGCTTGCGCTACCAATTTAATGATTTGTGCCAATAGCGTATCCTTACCCACTTTATTTGCGGTAAATTTAAAGCTGCCTTTTTGATTCAACGTTCCTGCAAAAATAGTCGCCCCTTTTTCTTTCCTCACAGCAATAGGCTCGCCCGTAATCATGCTTTCATCGACATAGGAATAACCTTCGGTGATCACTCCATCTACTGGAATTTTCTCCCCCGGTCGTATAGCAAGCAGGTCACCTTCCACTACTGTTTCTACATCAACATCCTGCTCAACTTGTCCCCGAACCAAGTGTACCGTTTTAGGCTGTAAACCAATAAGTTTCTTAATAGCACCTGAAGTATTAAATTTGGCATTTTCTTCCAATAGTTTCCCCAACATAATGAATACGATCACTACTGCTGCGGCTTCAAAATACACATGAGGATGCAGACCTCGCGACAACCAAAATTCAGGATAAAACGTATTGAACACGCTAAACAAAAAGGCAATGCCCGTACTTAGCGCTACCAGCGTATCCATATTGGCTTTACCATGTTTAGCTTGTTTCCAGGCATTCACAAAAAAGGACTTTCCAAATATAAATAGCACTGGAGCTGTTAACACCATCATAATCGGGTTAGCATATGGCATATCCATAAAAACCATCCCGATAATGACTACCGGTATAGTTAATATTGCCGCCGCTATGCAGCGTTTTTTTAAGGCCTGGTATTGGTCTTCCTGTACGGCTTCTTGCTGTTCTTTGCCATGCACCTGATCCAGAATCAAATCATAACCAATTTCCTGCAATACTTTTTGAAAGGCTTCCGGTTTGATCAACGCAGGTTGGTAAGCTACCTGTACACTTTGTGTGGCATAATTAACATCCGCACGAGCTATCCCTGGTTGTGCTGCAAGCATACTTTGCACACTACTTGCACAACTGGCACACGTCATCCCCAACACGGGGAGTGAAATGGTTTCTAGATCTTCGTTTTTAGCCATCATATTAAATTTACAGTACAAAGGTATTGCGTTTAAACGCGGCAAACTTACATCTTACGGTTATATTTTTGCAGAATTCTGCAGGTCTAAGGATTGTGTATTTCTATTCTATATCCTTCCACCAAGCCTTAAATACTTGCTTGTCGTCATTTAAGTTAACAGGTTGACCAATCATTGGAGTGACCAAAGGAATGTTAACCGTCTTGTTGAGTTCGGTAATTTTGATCAGGGGTTCATCCCATGCATGCTGCGCTAATACAAATTTGGAAGAATGAACAGGAAATAAACGTTTTGCATGTAGCTCTCCTGCTGCTTTTAACCCTTCTTCGGGCAACATATGGATAGCTTGCCAGGCTTTGTTATATTGGCCATTGTCAAGAATGGCAAGGTCAAAACCACCAAATTTCTTTCCAATTGCTGCAAAATGCGTGTCGTATCCACTGTCGCCACCTATATAAATTTTATGGCTTGTACTTTCCAGGATAAAAGATAACCACAAGGTATTATTCCTTGTCAAGCCTCTTCCTGAAAAATGCCTTGCGGGTGCAGTGTGTATGGTCAAACCATGATCTGTCTTTACACTTTCGTTCCAATCTTTTTCTATAATGCTGTTGGTATCGAAACCCCAATGTTCAAAATGAGCACCAACACCCAATCCGGTAATCACCTTTTTAACCTTGCCTTTTAAGGCCATAATCGTTTCGTAATCCAAATGATCGTAGTGGTCATGGGTAATCAATAAATAATCAATTTCAGGCATATCTGCAGCGGTGTAAATATCCGTGCCCTGGAATGATGTGTTGCTATTCGGTATAGGTGACGCATTGCCACTAAAAACAGGGTCGATCAAAAAGCGCTTCCCATCCAGTTGGATAAAATATGAGGAATGACCAAACCAAACCAGCACATTACTGTCTAGAGGAAGTTGATGCAAATCGGTTTTGATGGAAGGGATTTTAACGGTGGGTTTCTGTCTCGGAAACTTCCCGAAGATAAATTTGTAAGTCACATTGACCATAGAATACCCTTCGGTTAACATGGGTGTAAAATGAACGTTTTGAAAATTGCCGTTTTTGTAATTGGGCGATTGTTTTATTAAATCCAGACGCGCAGTATCAGGGGCTTTTCCAAATTTCGCCTGACGCATATAAAGAAAGACAGCCACTACTCCTAGTAACAGTACGCATATTAGTATAATCATTATTCGTTTCAGTCTATTAAAAGTTGATTTCATTAGAGATTAATTTGCTCACCATAGGGTAGCCGTCAGACTTTACAGGTGATAAGCTAACAGTTTACTTTATTGCGGATCGATAACTATCGACAGGCCAAGTTAAAACAATTTATTTATGTTAACAGTTATGACACCATGGAACCATTTAACATTAAAATTGAGCGCGAGAGCCAGGAAGTGACCCTGACTATCCTCCCCACTGACGACGGCTATTACAAAGTAATTTATTACGGAGGCATTTTAGGTGCCATCACTAAGGATGGTCATGCTAATACCTGGACACAGGTCCCTGAGGAAGAAGTAATTGCCGGAGAACTCCCTTTATATCATCATGTTGATGAAGATGATCGCCTGCAACTTGTTTTTAGTGAAATATTGGCCCAGGATATTGGTCGGGAGATTGATGAAGAGCGGCATGTTAGTTAAATCAAAAAGCGGTTGTACCATCTTCAAATGATACAACCGCTTTTTTATATTTTCTTTTACTTACGAATGCTGTAACGTATTGTTCGTGTAATTTAAAGTCGGAAACTTCGCTTTAGCCCATTCAAAACTGCCAAACATCAGTAAACCATAAATCAGGTTACCGGCCAATAGGTTACGTTCAAAAGGTATAGCAGCCATTAAAGCGGTTAAATATCCACCAAAGGTTTTAGGATAAATAGACCCTGCCATTAATACCACACCAATATCAGAAACAATCCAGTGGATAAACACGGCTACAAAAGACGCCAATAACACATTCACTACGTTGATTTTCTTCAGGAAAGTACCGGCAAAAACAATCAGCGCAAAACTTGCATATACCCAAATAGCGCCGTCATAAAACAAGACAAGCTTTTGGAAATAGATGTAATTCACCATCACATCGGTAATTAACAACGTAAGTAACGGTACGGCATAAGCTTTCACCTTGTCAGAAAAATAAGCACCACCAAACAGCGCTATAGCTCCAATTGGTGTAAAATTAGACCATGAGCTAAAAGTACCTAAGTTAATAAAACGGGTAGCTGCAGCGGCTATGATCACGAATACCAGGATCAGGTTCCGGGCAGTTGATTTTTCTAAGGACATGTTTGTAAGATTTAAAGTGTAAAAATATCAATTTCTTAGCGAATATTAAAACTAATCCCTGCATTCATATTAAAGCCCATACTGCTGTAACCATAAAACTCGGTATATTTCTCCTTAAAAATGTTTTTAAAATCAGCAAATACCTTTAGCCTTTTATCAAGCAATGCATATTCAGCATAAAAATCCAAAAGTTGGTAAGCCGGCAGATTAACCACCGCATAGGCGTTAAAGTCGCCATCCTTTCTTTTACCGTTATATTTAAATGCAGAGCTGATATAGAGCTTCTCATTCAGCTGTAATCCTGCATTTAAGCCAAAAACATGTTTCGCTTTACGCACCAGGTAATCAGACACCTCATTGGTGATGTAATTGAATTCCGTGCCATCCACATAAGCATAATAACCGTTTACCTTAAATTTGCCAAATTTGGCCGCAGGTTCAATTTCAAAACCTTTGGCCTGCTGACTTGCCTGGTTAATAAAACCTATATTCCCATAAACAATCGCATCACGGAGGTCACGCTTAAAACCAGCCAGGCGTAACGTATAGTGATCGTTTACAAAGCTCAGGTTGATTCCTGCTTCATAATTTCTCGATGTCTCTGGTTTTAATTCCAGGTTAGCACCAAATTCTCCAAATAAATTCTCTAAAGTTGGCGCTTTAAACGCCGTGGAGATGGTTCCATAAATCTTTAATGCGCGCAACAGCTGGATAGATGGCGTGATGTTATAGGTAGAGTTCTCTCCGTATTGTTTATGTTTATTGTAACGACCGCCTACTTCAAGATTAAACATACCCAGGTCATGTAAAAACACCGATCCATAGGTACTGAATAAGTTGGTGGCTGGTGGCACAGCGGCATTTAATTTGAATGTAGTGGACCGGTTATCTAAACCTGCCAATACTTTCACATGCTGACCGATACCTTGGTTAAGGTAAAAATCAATGACTTGTGTACTTCCCTGAGAAAGACTTGTACCATACTGGCTTTGGGAATCTGTACTTGCATTTTCATAACTGTAATTAAAGGTGACCTTTCCGCTCGCATGTTCATATTGGGTATTCACACCACCGTTAAAATATTTAAGTTTATAATTGTTTTCCAGGTGATCTTCAAACGCATTGGCATCGAAATCATAATGCCCATAAGAATAACGTATAAATGGATTAATGCTCAGCTGTTTACTGGCTTGCAGCGAAAAGTTTGCATTAACTGCAGCAGTTTTATTCCCGTCTTTTTCGAAAGGCGTTTCCTGCCCTGCGGGTAAAGCGGCTTCCGAAATTCCATTAGTTTTAGCCTGGGTATAGGCAATGTTGTAAGAGAAATCTTTAACCTGACTGCTCATACCGATCGTTCCTTTAAAGGATTCATAGCTACCATAACTTCCAACGCCGTAAACACTATTTCCTGCTTTTTTACCTTTTTTGGTGATGATGTTGATCACGCCCGAAACCGCATCAGAGCCATAAATGGTCGACTGCCCTCCTTTTAAGATCTCGATATGGTCAATCTGGTCGATGGAGAACATCCGCAGATCAAATGCAGAACCATTACCAACCGGACTGCTCACTAACACGCCATCGATCAGGATCACAGCATAAGCGCCAGATGCACCCCGCACAAATACACTCTTGTTTAAACCCAGGTTTCCACTAGCTCCACTTACCACAATACCTGCTTGTTCATTAAGCAGGTCGGTTAAATTACGGCCATGACTGCGTGACAGTACTTCCTGACCAATTAGGGTAACCACTTTCCCCGTCTGCGATTGCTTCTGGTCATTTTTAGTGGTAGATATCACCACTTCATCCAATTTTACATCTTCCTGTGCCTGTGCCCCACTATACAGTAGTACAGGCCCTAAGGCCAGGCCAGATACATACTTCAGGTATTTTTTTAGTTTCATCATGTCTTTCTGCGCCGCAAAAGTAGATCATTTACTATCTTTAACGCAACCTAATTTGCATTAATGATGATAAAAATTGCTTCAGCGTTACTTGTTATGCTAAGCCTACAAACCATGGCACAAAAAACCGATACCCTGCTGCTTGAAAAACTCATGCGCAACCAACCAGAAAACTTCTCCACCATCCTTAACCACCCTCAGAAACACCAGGTACAGGTGTTGTATACATTGGTGAAACGTGATCAAAACAACAATCCTACATTTAAATCATATAGCTATAACTTAAATGACCAGCATTATTTTTACCCGGCAAGTACGGTTAAATTAGCCGCCGTTATCTTTGCACTCGAAAAAATAAACGAGCTGAAAGTTCCCGGTCTAAACAATAAGAGCACTATGATAACTGACAGCAGTTATGCAGGGCAAACGAAAGTAACTTCAGACCCTACCGCCGAAAACGGTTTACCTTCCATCGAACATTATGTAAAAAAAATTCTCCTCACCAGCGATAACGACGCTTTTAACCGCCTGTTTGAATTTGTTGGCCGTGCTGAGATGAATGCCAAATTAAAGAAATACGGACTGCAGCAAAGCCGCATACTTAATCGCCTGGCCATAGGCGATGCAGGAGAATCAGCTAAACACACCAATCCTATCAAATTCTACAATGGCAATCAACTGGTATACAGTCAACCGGCACAGTACGATCCTAAAGAATATTCTTTGACATTAAGCAATACGGTGATGGGAAAGGCTTATCTAGACAGCAATGACCGGCTGGTGAACAAACCTTTTAGCCTGGAGAACAAAAATGCCTTTGCCATCAGCGATCAGCAAGCCCTGATGAAAAAGCTGATGACCCCCGAAGCCTTTACGGTTAAGGAACGTTTTAACCTGAGCAAGTCCGATTACGAACTTATCCGCACCTACATGTCTATGCTGCCTACTGAAAGTAAACACCCAGCTTATGATGCCAAGGAATTCTGGCCTGCCTATGCCAAAATGTTATATTACGGCAGAGAAAAAGATGCAGTATTCAACACCGACCTGGCGATGTATAATAAATACGGGGATTCGTATGGATTTATCATAGACAATGCCTACTTCAAAGACGAAAAAAACAAGGTCGAGTTTTTCATTACTGCCGTTATACAATCCAATAAAAATGAGATTTACAACGACGGTATATATGAATACGAAACCATCTGTTACCCATTTCTAAAAAACCTGGGCAGGATGTTATACCAGCATGCCCAGGCACATTAATCAGCTTTCGATAGTGTCTTTTTAATCTGTTCCAGTTCTTTTACTTCCTGCTCGGGAAGTTCAGGAAACTGAATATTTAAGCCATCCATCGTGTCTTCAATGATCCTGGCAATGGTTAAACGCGCATACCATTTTTTATCGGCCGGGATAATGTACCATGGTGCTTTCTCTGTGGAAGTTTCTTCGATGGCGGTTTCATAGGCATTCATGTAATCGTCCCAACGCTCCCGTTCGGCCAGGTCGCCGGCAGCAAACTTCCAATTTTTCTGCTGGTCATTGATCCTATCTAGAAAACGTTGCTTTTGCTCGTCTTTTGACACATATAAGAAAAATTTGATGACCACCACACCGTTCTCACTCAGGTGTGATTCGAAGTTGCGGATGCTTTCGTAACGTTTCTTCCAGAAACCTTTATCAATAGCTTTTACATCCTGGTATCCCGGTAGGTTTTCTGCCAGGATATACTCCGGGTGTACTTTACAAACTAAAACATTCTCATAGTGTGACCGATTGTGCACGCCGATCTTCCCTTTAAACGGTAATGCTTTGTAATGCCTCCATAAAAAATCATGTGCATACTCCTCCTCACTTGGTGTTTTAAAGCTATGCACCTCACAGCCTTGCGGATTAATACCAGAAAACACATGTTCGATGGCACTGTCTTTCCCCGCAGCATCCATAGCCTGAAATATCACTAATACCGTATGTGAGCGCGATGCGTACATGGTTTCCTGCAAAAGACTTAATCGCTTTTTAACTTCCTCTAACTGGATTTCTCCCTGTTCCTTTTCCCCTTCGCCGGGATAGGTGGTGGTTAATTTTTTAAGGGATACTTTCTTTCCTGGTTCAGCCAGGTATTGTGCTAAGTCTTTTTTCAAAATAAACTGTTTTTAATTGATGTTGAAGCTATGATCATGCCTCATCTGTTTTCAAACACCACGATGGGCGATTTAGTTTTCAGGAATAAATTAGGAGTGAAAGTTTATGTGAACATTAATTAACAGGTAAATCACCCTTATTAAGGTGTTAAGTAGGTGTTGTAAGGGCGTTTAGAGGGCTGTAGCCGTTCAAAGGCCCTTCAAAGGCCCTTCTAACCCCCTTCTAAAGCCCTTATACCTGTATGCTGCTGTGCGATTGTTTTTTTTAAATTATCAGCATTTACCTATTTTCTTCATTTGAAGAATAAGAAGAGTTTCCAGCTACATCTAAACATTGCAACCGATTGCAAACACTGTGATTTAGCAGATAAATTGATATATTCGTGAGATGTGTATGAATAGTAGATAGGATTGCATATTTAACTTAAATCAACCAAACGAATAGAAACGACATGAAAATGATTCAAACGATGCGCTGGTATGGCCCTGATGATGTGGTAAGCCTGCGCGACCTACGCCAGGCCGGATGCGAAGGTGTAGTTACAGCCTTACACCAGGTACCCGTTGGCGATATATGGAATGTTGCCGACATTAGGGAACGTAAATCTCTTATTGAAAGTGCTGGCATGAGCTGGACTGTAGTTGAAAGTCTGCCGGTGCATGAAGACATTAAAAAACGACGTGGCGATTTCCAGAAATACATTGACAATTATAAAACTAGTCTGACCAATCTGGCAGCATGTGGTATTAAGGTGATTACTTATAACTTTATGCCTGTTTTAGACTGGATGCGCACCAACCTGAGCTATGCGACGGAAACCGGCGCTTTAGCCCTTCGCTTTGAAAAAGCTGCTTTCCTAGCCTTTGATATCTTTTTGCTGAAACGCCCGAATGCTGCTGCCGACTACCCTGTTGAGGAGGTAAAAAAGGCCACAGCTTATTTCGAAGCCCTGACGGATGAAGCTAAACAAACCTTATTAAACAACTGCCTGCAAGGATTGCCAGGAAGTAAAGACCATTTTACGCCTGAACAAGTATTATCGCTTTTGGCTGGTTTTGAAGGCATTGATGCCGATGCACTTCGTGAACACCTCATTTTATTTTTAAAGGAAGTGACCCCGGTTGCAGATGAACTTGACCTTCAGTTTGCTATCCATCCGGATGATCCACCGTACCCGATATTAGGGCTCCCAAGAATCATGAGCACGGAAGCGGATGCCACCGCTATTTTAACAGCAGTTCCGGCAAAATCCAATGGCTTTTGTTTTTGCAGTGGTTCATTTGGGGCAAGACCAGATAACGACCTGACGGGCATGATCCAACGGTTAGGACATCGCATTCATTTTCTGCACCTGCGCAGTACGCAACGTGATGATGAAGGTAATTTCTATGAAGCTAACCACCTGGAGGGCAATGCAGATATGTACAGTTTGGTAAAGGAAGTAGTGAAGTTAATGAAAAAAGAAAACAGGGCCATTCCGATGCGTCCAGACCATGGCCACCAGATGTTAGATGACCTGACGAAGTCGGCATACCCAGGTTATTCCGCTATTGGCCGCTTGAAGGGCCTTGCAGAGCTCAGGGGATTGGAAATGGGCATTGCCAGAAGTTTAAACGATTAAATTGATCAATCTATAGTTGTTTTATTTTTTTTCAAGGTAGAAGAGCGGATAATTAATCGAGGTCTGATGCTGACAATTTTAGGGATGATGACCTCTTTATCTTCCGTAATTTCATGAAAGAAAAGGTTAGCAATAGTTTTACCCATGCTCACACTATATTGGTCGATGGTGGTGATCGAAGGACTGGTAATTTCGGTGAAAGCCTCATTGGAATAACCGCAGATACCCAGTTCTTCGGGAACTTTTAAACCCATGTTCGTAGCCACCTCCAGCACACCCAGAGCCGAAAAGTCGGAGGTAGATGCAAAAATAGCATCTGGCGGCTCTGGTAAATTCAGTAACTCATTAGTTGCTTCTGCGCCAAGTTCCTTTGTCCAGGCATTTTCTTTCATCAGTTCGGGAACCACAGGCAATTGATGCTTGGCTAAAGCGGCTAAATACCCTTCTTTTCTTTGTTTAAAGATGTTCAGGTTTTGTGGACCTTCGAGGAGTGCAATTCTTTTGTAGCCTTGTTCGATGAGGTGCAAAACCGCTTCCATCGAAGCCTGCTCATTGTCGTTAAGCACTTTAAACGTATCCAGGTTATCGGCGACGCGGTCAAATTGTATTAATGGGATCCCGTTTTCCAGCACATTTCGCAGGTGTCTATCATCTTCAAAATCGGCAGAAATAGAAATAATTATACAACTTACATGCTGGTTAATCAGCGCATTCACACATTCCACTTCACGTTGATAAGACTCATTGGATTGACAGATAATTAAGTTATAGCCTTTCTGATAGGTAATTTCTTCGATCCCGGCAATAACGTCTGCAAAAAAGTTTTGATTAATTCGGGGTACCACCACCCCTATAGTTTGGTTATGGCCTTTCCTGAGGTTAGAAGCCAGACTGTTTTGTTTATAATTAAGCTCTTTTGCCGTTTTCAGAATCAGTTTTTTAGTCGCTTCACTCACATTACTGTTATTGCTCAATGCGCGGGAAACCGAAGAAGCGTTGATATTCAGCTTTTTGGCAATGTCGTAAATGGTGGTCCGTTTCTGCTTTTTCATAACTTAGTCTTACTTTTCCTTGGTAATAAGGCAATCATTTGCTTTTGTTTAATGCTTTGTGCAATTTACAAGCTATGGTTGCTGCATTGCCGCAACAAATATTGCAATTTTTTTAACAATCGATTGCGAATAATATTTATTTGTTTATTTTCGTCAATCTAATTGACAGATTGAACCACCAAATATTAAACGCACATGCTATTATTAGGTATTGATGTAGGCACATCATCCATTAAAGTTTCCGTAATTGATGCCACAAGCGGACATATCCTAGCCACTTCACAATACCCGGATAGCGAGTCTGAAATTCTTGTACCACAAACCGGCTGGGCAGAGCAATCGCCTGAGCTATGGTGGGAACATGTTCAGCAAGCCATCATAAACTGTAACCAGCAAAAGAAATATAACTCCTTAGACATTGCAGCCATCGGTATTGCTTACCAGATGCACGGCCTTGTAATTGTAGATGAACAACAGGAAAGCCTGAGGAACAGCATTATCTGGTGTGATAGTCGCGCAGTAGAAACTGGCGATGCCGCCTTTAAAGCCATCGGTGCCGACTATGCGTTGAGTCACTTACTTAACTCACCGGGTAACTTTACCGCAGCTAAACTGGCCTGGGTAAAGAAAAACGAACCACAGGTATATGAAAAGGTGAGTAAAATGATGTTACCAGGTGATTTCATTGCCATGAAGCTCACCGGCGACATCACCACAAGCAGCTCTGCCCTATCAGAAGGCATTTTATGGGACTTTATAGAAAACACCCTATCCACCGCGGTGATGGGTTATTTCGGTTTTGACAATTCATTAATTCCCGACATCAAACCTGTATTCTCTGCGCATGGCGAAGTAAAAAGCAATGTAGCTGCACAGCTGGGCCTCAAAGCAGGAATTCCAGTCGCTTATAAAGCCGGTGATCAACCCAACAATGCGTTGTCTTTAAACGTAACTCAACCCGGAGAAGTGGCAGCAACTGCAGGCACTTCAGGTGTCATTTATGGTGTTACCGATCAGCTGTTATGCGATAGACAATCACGTGTAAACACCTTTGCCCACGTTAACCATAGCGCTGAAGCACAACGTTTAGGTGTGCTGTTATGTATAAACGGAACCGGCAGCATGAACCGCTGGACAAAACAGTTGAGTTCAAACCTTGGTTATGCCGAAATGAATAAAAAAGCCAGTCAGGTATCCCCAGGCAGTGAAGGTTTGCAGGTATTACCTTTTGGCAATGGTGCAGAAAGAATGCTCAACAATAAAATAGTGGGTGCCCATTTACAAGGCATCGACTTGAATATCCATACCCAGGCACATGTGTTCAGGGCGGTACAGGAAGGTATAGCCTACTCTTTCCGTTACGGATTAGACATTTTAAGAGAAAACGGCATGGAACCCTCAGTGATTCGTGCCGGTAGAAGCAACTTATTTTTAAGTGATATCTTCAGTCAGACCTTTGTTAACATCACCGGCGTTCCGGTAGAGCTCCATGAAAACGATGGCAGTTATGGCGCCGCCATTGGTGCAGGCATTGGTGCTGGCATTTATAAAACTGCCAGTGATGCTTTCCAGAACAAGAAACCGCTAAGCACCATCGAGCCACAGGCTAACCATTTAGAAGACAGCTACCAGCAATGGAAATCGCTATTACAAAGCCAACTTAACACCAAGTAAAAATCAAAATACAAAACTTAACCTCAATAACATGACAACAGAGTACTTTAAAGAAATCAGTAACATTAAATACGAAGGTCCGGAAAGTGATAACCCGCTCGCTTTCAGGTGGTATGATGCAGAACGCGTTGTAGCAGGAAAAACCCTAAAAGAGCATTTACGTTTTGCTGGTGCTTACTGGCATTCGTTCTGCGGAAACGGTGCTGACCAATTTGGCGAAGCCACCCATCGTTTTAAATGGGATGAGAAATCTGATGCTGTAGAACGTGCTAAAGATAAAATGGATGCAGCATTTGAGTTTTTAACTAAAATGAACCTTCCCTACTACTGCTTCCATGATGTGGATTTGGTAGACTATGGCAATGATATTAAAGAAAACGACAGACGTTTGCAGGCTATTGTTGATTATGCAAAAATAAAACAACAAGAAACTGGCATCAAATTATTATGGGGAACAGCTAATTTGTTCTCTAACAAACGTTACATGAACGGTGCTTCAACTAACCCTGATTTTCATGTATTAACACATGGTGCTGCACAGGTAAAATCGGCATTAGATGCAACTATCGCTTTAGGTGGTGAAAACTATGTGTTCTGGGGCGGTCGCGAAGGTTACATGTCGTTATTAAACACGAACATGAAAAGAGAACAAGAGCATTTGGCACGTTTTCTACATACGGCAAAAGACTATGCAAGAAGTAATGGTTTCAAAGGAACGTTCTTTATAGAACCAAAACCATGTGAGCCAACTAAACACCAGTATGATTATGATGCTGCAACGGTATTGGGCTTTTTACAACGTTACGACCTATTAGGCGATTTTAAATTAAACCTGGAAGTTAACCATGCTACTTTAGCCGGACATACCTTTCAGCACGAGTTACAGGTTGCAGTTGATGCGGGCATGTTAGGCTCTATTGATGCGAACCGTGGTGATTACCAAAATGGATGGGATACCGATCAATTTCCAAACGACATTAATGAATTGGTAGAATCAATGCTGATCATCCTTGAAGCTGGTGGTTTTGCTGGTGGTGGTATTAACTTCGATGCCAGAATAAGAAGAAACTCGACAGATGTTGCAGATTTATTTTATGCACACGTAGGTGGAATGGACCTTTTTGCACGTGCATTGATTACAGCTGATAACATATTGACCAAATCAGATTATAAAAAAATCAGAACAGATCGTTATGCTTCTTTTGATAGCGGTAAGGGAAAAGATTATGAAAACGGCCTTTTAAGTTTAGAAGACCTGCGTGCGTACGCCATCGAACACGGAGAACCAAAAATGGTGAGCGGAAAACAAGAATTCATCGAAAACTTAATTAACCGTTACATTTAATTCGAACCCTTAATATAAATCTAAATTATGAAAACACTTGGCGCATTAGATTATGCCGTGTTCCTAATCTACTTTCTAATTGTAGCCAGTTACGGTTACTGGATCTACAGAAAGAAAAAAAAGGAGGAAAACTCTAAAGATTTCTTTCTTGCGAAAGATTCTTTGACATGGTGGGCCATTGGAGCTTCCTTAATTGCTTCTAACATATCGGCTGAGCAGTTTATCGGCATGAGTGGTTCAGGATTCAAAATGGGATTGGCCATTGCCACCTACGAATGGATGGCTGCAGTGACGCTAATCATTGTAGCGGTATTCTTTATTCCGGTGTACCTGAAAAACAAAATCTTTACCATGCCCCAGTTCCTTCACCAAAGGTATAACGGCACGGTAGCGATGATTATGGCGGTTTTCTGGCTATTACTTTATGTAGTAGTTAACTTAACCTCTATCCTCTATTTGGGTGCCCTGGCCATTAACAGCATCTCTGGAATTAACCTAACGCTGTGTATGTATATCCTGGCAGGTTTTGCCGTGTTGATTACGCTGGGCGGGATGAAAGTAATTGGGTATACAGATGTTATTCAAGTGTTCTTCCTGATTCTAGGTGGATTGGCTACAACATACCTTGCACTAAACCTTGTGGCAACACATTTTGGTCAGAGCGGCGTACTAAGCGGCTTTACCTTACTGACAGAGCATGCGGATAGTCATTTTCACATGATTTTTGACAAAGAAGATGAAAACTACCTTGATTTACCTGGATTATCGGTATTAATAGGTGGTATGTGGATTGTGAATCTAAATTACTGGGGATGTAACCAATACATTACTCAACGTGCATTAGGTGCCGATTTACCAACCGCACGTAAAGGGTTATTATTTGCTTCTTTCCTGAAGTTATTGATGCCTGTGATTGTGGTATTACCTGGTATTGCAGCTTATGTACTTTACAAAGAAGGTTATGGCGATTTCCAGACATCGATGATGAAGGATGGCGAGGTTGCACCTGATACCGCTTACCCGGTATTATTGAACCTCTTGCCTACTGGTTTGAAAGGTTTATCGTTTGCGGCACTTACTGCAGCTGTGGTGGCTTCGCTTGCTGGTAAAGCAAATAGTATTGCAACTATTTTTACGCTTGACATTTACAAGAAGGTAATTAATAAAGCTGCCGATGAAAACAAACAAGTTGTTATTGGCCGTTGGGTAGTGGTTATTTCCATGATTGTTGCCATTGTGATTGCACCCTTGTTAGGTATTGATAAAAAAGGTGGATTCCAGTTTATTCAGGAGTATACCGGTTTCTTTTCACCAGGTATCTTCGCCATGTTTATCTTAGGTTTCTTCTGGAAAAAGACAACATCCAATGCTGCTTTATTTGCAACCATTGGTGGTTTCGCCCTATCGGTATGGTTTAAATTCCTACCATTTATGATGGATTTAAGCTTCCTTTATTCCAGCGGATTTGCCGTTCCGGTTAAACAAAGAGATGGAGCAACCTTGTATGAGATTCCTTTCTTAGACCGTATGGGTTTTGTATTTATCATCTGTATGATCGTGATGTATGTGATCAGTATGTATGAAAACAAAAAAGGTGTGGTGACAAAAGGACTTGAAATTGAGAAAGAGATGTTCTATACCAGCAAAAGTTTTGCTGTGGGCTCCCTAATCATTTTAGGCTTAATTGCAGCCTTGTATACAGTTTACTGGTAAACCATTACAAATAATTTTTAATACAAAAGGCCGGTCAATACGCTAATGACCGGCCTTTTTATATAGTATGTTTTCTTTTTAACGCATCGTAACACAAGTGTTGTCGTTGCCTTATACAAATATTGCTTCTTGCTATTTAGCTATACGTAAACATAGTTAAACTAAAACACGTGATTCAGGTAACCTGGATAAACCAGTAGAGGGATTTCTATACGCCTGGCCAGCTTTTGGGTGTGGCTTCGGTTAAATAACACGTCGATTAAGCTACTGCGTTGATGTACCATGACCAACATATCGATTTGACCGTGTTCTGTTAACCAGTCAAGCCCTTCATCAACACTCATTTGTTTAATATCCCTGAAATAAATGCGCGGATAATTCACCTTACTGGAGATGTCATTTAGAAAATCGGCAATTTTTGCCCTTTGCTTGTCGTCATCCCCCTGCCCCTCACTCACATGTGCCACAAGGATCTCCGCATTAAACTGGCTGGCAAAAGTAGCCAGGGAATGAATCACATCGATATCACCTTCACTCAGATCGGTTGCAAATGCAATTTTATTGATGCCCATAAAAGTAGCCGCCGGTGGCACCAGCAATACAGGAATTTTGGCATCGCTAATCATCTCGCGGCTGCAGCTTCCCAGGAAAAACTGGCTAACAGCTCCATCACCCGACATGCCCATAATCAACATATTTGCTTTTTCTTTTTCTACCATGCCATTAATAACATCGGCAAAAGGGCCGCCATCAGCAGTAAACTTAATTGGGCGAGCGTTAGCAAGCCAGCCCTTAGAAGCCTCCTCCTCCAGTTGATTGGATAACGTGGTGAGCCGATCCTGTGTTTGTTGCTGAACGGTGGCATAATCAATAACAGGTAAGGATACCTGAGCAGCCATAGGCGCTTGTACTGGCACCCCAAAAGCATGGCAAAGCAATACCTGGCCATCGACAACGTTGGCAAGGGCTAAGGCGAATCTCGCGGCATTTATAGAAGGATCGGAAAAATCAGTTGGAATCAGAATCTTTTTCATTAGTTATCTATATTTTTTTATCCCGTCATAAAGCTCACCAGTCGTTAATGTCATTAACCTAACACCTAATATTAGGCTTTTGATTTGAAGTTAATATTAATTTTAAGGGTTAAATTTGACTGAAGTCAACTTATTTAAGCTTTTGTTTGGTGGTTCTGCAAGGCTGCAAAATATTTATATAAATTTTTCTACCTGAAAAAGAATGCTTTAGCGAAAAACGCTGAATAAATATGCGCTGGATGCTTTTTATGTCGTGGATTTCTCTACATTTGCACCACAGCATCGGAAAAGATACTGACAGATACCAAGTTCGGGGTGTAGCGTAGCCCGGTATCGCGCCTGCTTTGGGAGCAGGAGGTCGTAGGTTCGAATCCTGCCACCCCGACGAAAGCCACTGATCATCAGTGGCTTTTTTGTTTTCCGGACATTTTGCGGACAGGTATTAAATCGTACAGCCGTTATTATTTAACGGCTATACCCATCAGAATGTATTTACTTTTTTCAGGAATTACTTTCTCCAGTAACGTGTCCACTTTTCCCAGTATTATCCTTTGGCTTTCGGTTCTTCCGAAGCATCCAAAAAAGCCAGTGGTGGTATACCTTATTTTAGAAAAAGAAGAAAACACCTCATCAATTTCACTTAATTTCAGATAATTCCAATTTTTTGTACCAAAAGCTTTTCTGAAGACCTTATGAAAGTAAGTAGCTTCCAGGTTCTCTGCAAATAACAGGATGCCACCAGGTTTTAAAGCTTTATAGATTTCTTTAACCGTGTGAACCTTGTTTTCATTCTTATGGCTGCTAATTCCCCCCAGGATTGATTTGAATACAATCAGGTCAAACTTATCTGTGTACGTGATATTAGTGGCATCCATGCGGTCATAACTAATCCTGGAGCTGCAGTTATACTTCTCATGAAGCTGATAGGCTACCTTCTCAGGACCATTGAGGTCTGTGCACAGTACCTTATTATTATTTAATGCAAGCCATAAGGATATTCCACCCTTACTCGCACCTAATTCCAGGCAATCATATTCCTTGTTATAAATAGTGGTGTTCTTTTCCCAGTAGTCTATCGCTTTAGACCAGTTAAAGACGTCCCACGCAACAATTTCATGCATTAATTCTTTTTCCATAGTATTATTATTGAATACAGGTTAATAGATATTTCTTTAAACGTTCAATGAGGGTATGCAGCTTAATCAAATAAGCCATATATTATCGAATTACCGATAATTCGCTAACTAATTTAATAAAAAAGAAATGAAATATTAACAGAATATTGAAAACTTAAAATTATGGGAATCGGCCCGGTGAGTGTCACAGAAGTTCCTGAAAAAAGTGTTATTTGTACAGCCTGAAAAACCAACCGGAAACACCTACATAGAGCGATTTAACGGTACAATGCGTTAAACTCATACATCATCAGAACCTTAGATGGGGTAAAATAAAAAGTAGAAGAATGAATATTTGAGTATAATAACCACAGGCATCAACAGGCACTAAATCACAAAACGCCAGTAGATTTAGGAAACTGACTTCTTCATCTTTTCAATTATAAAAAACAACACAAATAGCACAAACGATGGTAATATCCAGGCTAAATCATAATTAGCTAATGGAATCTTTTTAATGAATTGATCTATGCCTGGCGTCACTAGGCCATAACTATGCAATAGGCCGACCAATGAAATTAAAGATGTTCCAATAACTGCACCAAGATAGGGTTTACTAGATTTTATAAACCTACCAAAGAATACAATATAGAGAACCAATGTGATTACTATTGGATAAATGAATGATAAAAAAGGATAGGCATATGTAATAATATTATCCACTCCGGTTATAGATAACACACAAGATATCACACAGCAGCTAATGACTATTTTTTTATATCCCACTTTATGATTCACCAATTCGCTAAAGAAAGAACCTACTGCACTTGTAAGTGCAATTGCGGTAGTTAAGCAGGCTAATGCGATACAAATGGCCATGGCATAGGTTCCGTTTATACCCAGGTTATTAATGGAAATTTGTAAGAGTAAGGGTGCTCTTTTTGTGCTTTCTGACCATTCGCTGCCTGAAGTGGCACCTAAATAAACAAGACCGCCATAAATAAATAGCAAAAATAAGGCTGCAAGTAAGCCTGAAGCAATAACGATTTCGTTCTTCTGTTTAGTTGTATGATATCCCTTCAATTTTGCAGCGGAGATAATTATACCAGCAAATATTACGGAAGCTAAAACATCTAAGGTTTGATACCCCTCCTGAAAGCCCACCAAAAAGGAATCTACATTTGAATATCGGTTAACAAAATGATCGTCACTTGCATTGATTAATCCCATTACAATTAAGCCAAAGAGAATAAGAATCAATAAAGGGGTTAGATAATTACCAATTAAATCCACCACTTTTGAAGAAGAAAGGGAAAAAATGCCTGTCACAATAAAAAAAACAATGGAAGCAATTATTGGACTAAAGGTAGGGAAATGCGGCAAGATTCCGATTTCAAAAGTTGTTGCTGCTGTACGGGGAATAGCAATAAGGGGCCCTATTCCCAACATGATGACGATACCTAATACAACACCAACATTTTTATTGACCCGATTACCAAGATCGGTAAAGCTATCACCTGAAAGGACTACGGATATAATTCCCAGGAAAGGAAGAATGACTGTGGTAATCATGAACCCTATGGTGGTCCAAAACCAAGAGTCGGAAACCTGAAGACCAATAAATGGAGGAAGTAGTAAGTTGCCTGCACCGAAGAACATGGCAAATAGGGCAAAGCCTATAGTAATGATATGATTTATCCTTTTACCTTTCATCAACAGTTACAATTTTTGTTTAAAACCGTAAACATAGCAAATTATCGTAACCTTCTTGACTGCTGTTGTAATTGAAATATTTCTACAGCCAATGTTTAGTCCATATACAGGACTTGCAGGCATACAGGATATTCTGGACTTACCATTCTTCACCTATTGCTAATAATGAACGAGTTGGTCAATATTATATTCTACCTGAAAACCATGATTAAAAAATCAATGACATTGACGATGTTATAGACAAGGCGATTTTTTTATCTGTATGCTTCTTTTTTCTTTTTCAATGAGCATTAGAAAATCCACTCGATCTGCCAAGGCTCACGCGTCGGGAAGAAGAAGTGTTACGAAGTATTGCAGAGGGAAAAACAACCAGTAAAATGGCGGAGGAGCTGTTTGTAAGCACGCACACCATTGAAACGCATCGGCGCAACCTCATGCAAAAGTTTAATGTTTCTAACTCTGCTTCCTTGATTAAAATGGCTTCAGAATATAAGCTTATTTAATATCTGAACGCTACTTAGCCATCACGAAATTCCCAAAATAGACTTTCGAGCCTTGTTCATAGGAATATGGGGCCGTGATGTAAAAAAACTTCGTGGCTGCAGGTTTAAACATTTTCGTATCCAAAACTTTCGCCTTATCGATATATACCCGCATATTTTCGCCCTCCACTGTTATTGCTACATGCAACAGTGAATTTGAGTAACTAGCAAAAGGATAATCTAAGGTGTTATATTTATCCGTATCACTACTGGAATTGATAACCTCTTGATTATGGAAGTGCAATTGCGTATTAGTGATTGCATTTCCATTATGAGCGTCAATTAGTAAGTTTTTAGATGCATTGTCTCTGGCGAAGCCGAAAGACATGGCGCCAATATCAGCCGTTTCGGCACTTCTGGTAAGTATATCAAATTCAACAGTAAAATTTCCAGGGTTGTTAATAAGACTGTCAATTTTATATGTTGACTGTTCAGCTAATGCCAACCATTTTCCAGGCATGTCAGCAACAGAGAGTATACTCCCCGATCCGCTTGACTTCCATTTCTTTGGCATAAGGCCTTTTGTGTCGAATTTAAAGTCAGATTCAAAGATAATTTTAGTGCCTGGTGTAAAGGAATAAACCTCCTCCACATAGGGACGGGATTCCTTAGCCCCCCCTACAGCACTTTGATTGGTTCCAGAGCTTTTTTTCCCATTAAGAACATCATCGACTTTTTGGTTTGCTTTATCCTCAAGTTTTCTTTGCACTTTTTTCCAAATCTGAGCTTGAGACGCAGTAACCTGTACAAATAGGCTAAGTAGGGTAATTACGGACAATTGTTTAAGTGTCATCATGTTAGTTTTGTTTATCAAAAATAACTCTAATTTATATGCTATAGGTTGATAAAGAAAAAAATACCGGAAAACCATTAGAATATTGCATGCATAAAAAACATTTTAACTGTAACAAAGATAATTCATAAGGATGCGTTAACGGATTAATTCTTTCTTTTATCTTGCACGAAAATGCCATTGATCTTACGTATCTCCATGAAATTCTCTCTAAAACCCGCTCTTGCTTTCGTTTTTCTAATGATGTTTACCCTTTCCGCTGTAAACGCACAAAATTCATCTCCGGCAATCATTAGTTCCTCAGGAACGATTAAAGGAATCGTTATCGACTCCGCCACAAAAAAACCAGTAGGTTATATGACTATTGCCTTGAAAAAAGACAATGTGGTTTTAAAAACCATGGTTACTGAGGATGCTGGTGATTTCAAGTTCGACCAATTAGCACCCGGTAAATACAAAATTACAGCTATAGCCATTGGGTATGGTTCTAAAAATGTGGATGCAGAAGTTACTGGTATCACTACCATTGACTTAGGCAAAATTTCTGTGGCTTCACAGGCAAATAATTTGCAGGAAGTTGCTATTTCGGCTGATCGGCCTATCATTAAACAGGAGGTAGATCGCATCTCTTATGATATTCAGGCAGATCCGGAAAGTAAAGTGCTCACGGTTTTAGATATGATGCGTAAAGTGCCTTTGTTATCACTAGATGCCGACGACAACATTAAACTAAAAGGCAGCGGGAACTACAAAATTCTGGTTAACGGAAAACCTTCCAGCATGGTAGTACGCAGCCCAAAAGACGTGCTGAAGAGCATGCCAGCTTCGTCAATTCAAAAGATCGAGGTCATCACTACTCCTCCTTCAAAATATGACAGCGAGGGTTTAGCGGGTATTATTAATATCATTACCACCAAAAAGATTGACAATGGCTATAACGGTAGTTTGTCACTAAGGGGTTCTGGCCCGGTTGGCGGACCAGGTTTGGGTGGTTATGGTACACTGAAGCAGAATAAATTCGGCATGACCTTTTATGGGGGTACGGGGGTGTATAGACAACCGGAGACGGAAAGCATCAGCAGCAGAATCACAACTGGTGATAACCCCACTTCTCTACTAAACGCAGGAATGAGAAAATCTAAAAACAGGAACCAATACGGAGGGGCGGAATTAAGTTATGAAATGGATACACTTAACCTGTTAACCGCTGAATTTAATCCCTATAGCGGCTATAATAATTCAGAATCAAATCAGTCTTACAGTTTAACAGGTGATAACCAGGTAGTGGAGTATCAGCTATTGGGAAATAATAAATACGATTGGAGTGGCCTCGACGCCACTTTAAACTACCAGCGGGGATTTAAAGAAAGTAAGGAACGATTGCTTACTTTCTCCTATAAATACAATAATGGAAGAGAGCCACAGGACAATAGTAATATTTTCATCAACCGGGTGAATTTCGCAGGTCCGGATTTCAAACAACATAATGTAAGCAAATCGAAAGAACAGACGATACAATTAGATTATGTGCACCCTATAAAAAAGGTAAATATCGAAGGTGGAATCAAAGGGATTTTGCGAGACAACAATAGTAATTTCGAATATAGCAGTTATAATGAAGCGACAGGAAGTTACGACCTGGATCCCTCTCGAACCAATAAATTTAACAATAATCAAGACATCGTAGGCGTTTACAATTCATATGCCTTTAACCTGAAAGACTGGGGTTTTAAAGCGGGTATTCGGGCGGAAGGAACATTTACTAAGGCCGATTTTATAAGCAGCGAAGCAAGTGTGAATACGGAGTATTTTAATGTCATTCCCACGTTTTCAGTGAACAGAAAATTTAAAAACATGACCAGCATTAACTTTGGGTATACACAGAGAATCGAACGGCCTGGAATTTACACGTTAAATCCTTTCGTCGATCGCGCTATACCGAATTTTGAATCTTCGGGAAATCCTAATCTTGAGGCTGTACTGAGCAACAACTTCGAGCTTAATTATAGCCGTTTTAAAAAAGGTTCTCTAAACATTGGCCTCAGCTATAACTTCGCCAACAATACCGTTCAACAGGTATCTGTCTATAATGAAGATACACAGATTACCTACACCACTTTTGAAAACGTTGGAAAAAACAAGACGTTAACAACCAATATGAACTTCAACTTTCCGCTCACCAGCAAATGGAACCTCAGCATGAGTGGAAATATAGGTTATACAAATCTGGAAGGAACGATTAATGGGGTGATGACACAAAATGATGGCTTTACAGGCTACGGTTACGCAAACACCAGCTATAAGTTTGAGCATGAATGGCGCGCCAGTGCTACCTTTAATTATAGTGCACCGAGTGTGCTTTTACAAGGGAAATCGGGTAGCTACACCTATATTTCCTTTAGCGGAAGCAAGGAGCTCATCAAAGATAAACTCACGCTTTCTGCAGGCATCAATAACCCTTTCTCCAAATACAGGTACTATGAAACGTTTACAGAAGGGCCAAACTTCAACCAGCGGGCTAGCTTTCAATATTATAACCGTTCCTTCTTTGGAAGCTTAAACTGGCGTTTTGGAAAGCTGAAAGATTCGATTAAAAAGGCGCAGCGTAGCATCAGTAATGATGATGTAAAGAGCGGCGGGAAGTCGGGAAGTTAATTTATAATCACATATCCTATGAAAGCAGCAATCATTACAACCTATGGCAAAGCCGATGTCTTGAAACTAGAAGAAAGAGAAAGCCCTGTAATTGATAAGAACGAAGTCCTTATCAAAGTGAAAGCCGCAGGTGTTAATCGTCCTGATGTGATTCAACGCCAGGGAAAGTATCCAGCACCGGACGGCGCACCAAAAGATATACCCGGACTGGAAGTAGCCGGTATCATTGAATGCGTGGGTGCCGATGTAAAACAATGGAAAGCTGGAGATCAGGTATGTGCTTTGGTTGCTGGTGGTGGATACGCCCAATTTGTTAATGCTGATGCGGGTTTGTGTCTGCCCATACCTGAGGGTTTTAGCTTTGCAGATGCGGCGGGCTTACCTGAAACAATGTTTACAGTTTGGAACAATGTATTTCAACGTGCTCACTTGCAAAAAGGTGAATCTATTTTAATTCATGGAGGCAGCAGTGGCATCGGAATTACTGCCATTCAGCTAGCCACCTATTTTGGTGCTAAAGTAACGGTTACCGTGGGTTCCGATGCAAAGGGTCAAGCTTGTTTAGATCTAGGTGCTGATAATTACATTAACTATAAGACCCATGATTTTGAAAAGGAACTGATCGAATCACCGGTAGATGTGATTCTCGACATCATTGGTGGCGAGTATTTTGATAAAAACCTTAATGTCCTTCGACCCGAAGGAAGGTTGGTTTATATCAATGCCATGAAAGGAAACATTGTCTCTCTAAATTTGGGTAAGCTCATGCAGAAACGCATTACCCTTACTGGAAGTACCCTGAGAAGCAGGGAAATCTCTTTCAAGAGAAATCTCGCCGCTGAGCTTTATAAAAAGGTCTGGCCCATTTTAGCATCAGGACACTTTAAACCTGTAGTCTTTGCTACTTTTCCTTTAAATGAAGCTTATAAGTCGCATGAACTGATGGAATCGAGCCAACACATCGGGAAAATAGTACTGGAAATAGATTAAATAATAAGGGGTTGAACTTGTGCAAAATCTGCATAAGTTCAACCCCCTTGTGGTGTCTTTCGTTTAAGATTTAAACTTAGTTAAACTTCACAGGCACCGTATATAGCCGATCATTAACAACCTTTAGCTGATTAACCGGCATTTTCATTACCTTTCGATCATAGGTCATAAAACCATTGATCTCCCCTTCTACATCGGTTGTCTGTGTATAAACTGCAGCCGACAAGCCTAAGTTGATGAACTCCTCTAGACGAACTGTAAATTCATTATATCGCTTAAACATATCTTCCGGGTTCTTGAAAGTCTGGTACCCCCAGTTATCTTTCTGCTGCCAGGTATGGCCAGTGATCGGCAAGCCTAAACCACCAAATTCGCCAAGCACGAGGACATATTTTTGGCCGAACAAATCTGGTCTTGGCATCGCCGGACTAGGATAATTATGTAAATCTACCATATGTCCTGTTGCGTAATAATTACCCCCACTGGCACTATTTACCAACCTCGATGGATCTTTAGCCATTGTCCACTCTGTAATTTCTTCTGTTTTAAACTGTCCCCAGGCTTCATTAAAAGGCACCCAAACCACAATGCTTTGAAAATTGTGAAGGGCATCCATAATGGCGTTCCATTCCTTTTTAAAATAGCCCTCCGATTCCGGTGTTCTTTTTTGATCGGTACCTTTTTCCAAAACTCCCGGTCTTTGTTCCCAGCCATTTCCTATATTACCGCTTGGCATATCCTGCCATACCAGCATACCTAGCTGATCACAGTGGTAGTACCAACGCGCAGGCTCTACTTTAATATGCTTTCTGATCATGTTAAACCCCATTTCTTTGGTTTTAACAATATCAAATTTAAGGGCTTCATCCGTAGGTGCTGTATACAAACCATCAGGCCACCAGCCTTGGTCAAGCGGACCGTAGTGAAATAGAAATTTATTATTCAGCATCATCCGTTGTATGCCTGCAGCATCTTTTTGCATAGAAATTTTACGCATAGCCACATAACTTTTCACCTCGTCTACTGTCTTCCCTTTTCTGATTAAAGTGATTTTTAAATCGTATAAAAAAGGCTGATCAGGTGACCATAACTTAGGATCAGCTATTTTCAGGGTAAGGACCTTACCTGCGGTTTCTTGTTGTTCAACTACTTTCCTCGTACCATCAAATACCGTCACACGAACCATGTCGCCAGCCAGGGTATTTTTTAAATCAGCTGTTACCTTTACAATTTCCTGATCAATATCGGGCGTGTGTTTTGTAGAAGCGATAAAAGACTTAGGCACCGCTTCTACCCATACGGTTTGCCAAATCCCAGACACCGGTGTATACCAGATGCCTTCCGGTTTTTTAACTTGTTTACCATTGGGTTGCGGTCCATCATTTGTAGGATCCCAAACACGTATGCTCACCTCCTGATTTTTCCCAGGCTTCAACAAGGCTGTGATGTCAAAATAGAAAGGATCATAACCGCCCTCATGGGAGCCAGCTAACTTTCCATTCACATACACCTCAGTACGCCAGTCGACAGCCCCAAAATGCATCAGCACATTGTTGTTTTTAAAGTTAGCCGGTAAGGAGAAGTTCCTGTTGTACCAGATCACACTATCCTTTCCCACGGTTTTGCCCACACCAGACAATGCTGATTCCACCGCAAAAGGAACCAATATTTTGCCTGCATATTGTTTAGGTTTAGTTTCAGAATCAACAGTCTCCAGCGAATAATTCCATAAACCGTTTAAATTTAACCACTTATCTCGCACCATTTGTGGTCTGGGGTATTCCGGCAATGGCTTGGCTGGATCGACTTCTTCAGCCCATTCTGTCATTATTTTATCCCCGACTGGCGCCCAGCTTTTGTCCTGAGCATAGAGGTTCAGACTTACTATTAATAAAAAGCCCGTTAAAATTTGTTTCATACGTTGGTTTTTAGGTTAGAATTAGATATTATATTTAATGGTTACGTTCGTTATAAGCCTGCTCTAAAGCTTGAAAAAACGTTTTACTATCTTGTGCCCCTGATATCGCATATTTTCTGTCAATGACGAAAAATGGTACTCCCCTCACGCCTACTTGCTGCGCTTCGTAAATGTCAGACCTCACCTCATCGGCATAACTTCCGTTGTTTAGGGCCAATTCCAGCAAAGTTGCATCCAGGCCTATTTCCGTTCCTAACTGGATGAGGGTGGCATAGTCATCGATATTTTTACCATCAGTAAAATAAGCTTGAAACAGCTTCTCCTCTGCTTCTAACTGTTTATCGTACTGCTTTGCAAAATGCGTGAATCGATGCGCATCAAATGAATTTGCCACAACCGATTGATCAAGGTTGTACTCCAACCCCACATCAGCAGCCATTTGCGTAACCTGATCGTTAAGCCCTTTTGCTTCATCAATGCTCATTCCTTTATGTTCGGCAAGGTACTGATTTATGTTTTTGTTAGGGTCAGTCACCATGTCTGGCGACAATTGATAGCTTTTCCAGATCACCTGAATGTTTTGATTTTCCGGAAATTGCGCCAATGCACTTTCAAACTTCCTCTTGCCGATATAACAAAAAGGGCACATCACATCACTCCAGATTTCTATTTGCATTTTATCGTTATCCATAACCGGTTTTTATTTTCGGGAACCAATTCCTTTTAACAAATATATAAAAAAGCACCACTTGCCCTTTGCAACCGAGCGGCTTTTAGCGGCCGACAGAAACAATAAAGTCCGTCTGTCAATAATGTTACATGATAACACTCCCAACAGACGGACTAATTTAACCTAGTTGATCTTTTTTAAGGGCAATTCCGCAACCGGAATTAGTATCCCGGATTCTGAACCAGGTTTGGGTTTAATACTAACTCTGTGGCAGGGATAGGAAATATCCGGCGATGTGGGCCCTCATTACCTTTTTTGAATCCCCATGCGTTTTCATATTTTCCAAAACGGATCAAATCGTTACGTCTCCAGCCTTCCCACGCCAACTCCCGACCTCTTTCTTCCAGTAATAAGTCTAAAGTCAAGCTCGTCATTGCAGGCGCTTTCGAACGTGCTCTGACTTGGTTTACCAAAGTTAGGGCTTCTCCGGCACTGGCACCTTGTCTAAGTAAGGCCTCTGCTTTCATCAGGTAAACATCTGCCAAACGGAAAACGGGCATATCGTTATTCTGGTGTCGGGTGCTGCTATTGGTATTTGGATCTGGGTAATATTTAATGGAGCGCACACCCATGGAAACACCATTTACTTCAGGACCAACATCCATGGTGGGTTCATCTTTTATGATAATCTCGGGGGTAAAGTTTAACGATCCCGTTCCATTT
Organism: Pedobacter sp. CAN_A7; assembly: GCF_015752175.1. NCBI lineage: Bacteria > Pseudomonadati > Bacteroidota > Sphingobacteriia > Sphingobacteriales > Sphingobacteriaceae > Pedobacter > Pedobacter sp. CAN_A7. The sequence goes on from NZ_JADOUW010000001.1 coordinate 757,306, forward strand.
TTAATTGGCGTTACCCCATCATTTGCATATTGAATTCCGGCAAGCCAGGTTGCATTTCGTACATCGCCAGGTAAGTTAAAGGTCCGGTAAAATTCTGCGATGGTACACATCGCATTACTCGGACTAAATGGCAAGTTATACTTAGCACGCAAGGTGCTGTGCAAGCTAAAACGGGTGAATTGATTTCCAGCAGAATAATTTGCATCATAAATAGCTGGAAAAATCGTCTCACTGTTTGGTCCGTTGTTCACGGCAAACAACTGGTTGTAGTCGCTCATCAGGGAAAGGCCAGACTCGTTGATAATCTTATCACCATAGGTAACCGATTCTGCATAACGGGCTTTACCGGTGTAATACTCCGCATTGAGGTACATTTTCTGAAGCAAGGCATAAGCCATCCAAACCGTTGGACGGCCATAATAAGCTTGGGTAACCGTAGCGGGTTTCGATAAACCTGCCGACACTTCCAATAATTCTTTTTCAATGAAATTGAATACTTCTTCGCGAGTAGATTGTTTAGGACTTTCCGTGGTACCAAAACTGGTGATTGGCACATGGCCATACATATCCATCATATAAAAATAGAACAGTGAACGCATGGTACGAACTTCGTTAATAAACAAGGTCTTCAGTGCGCCCTCTTCAGCATCTTCTAACAGGCTTAATACCCGGTTACAATCACTGATTCCGGCATAACCCCATTGCCATGCCCCTTCTACCGAGGGATCTGCAGTTGTCCAGCTATGTTTATGCATGGAAATATACCTTCCTTGATCATAATAACCACCGTTACGCGCTGTAATAATCGCTTCTTCTGTTGTTAATTCATTCATGCGCCAGATATCTACACCATACCTTGCGGTAAACTTTTGATAAATGGTGCCGGTTGCAGCCACAAAGGCGCCCTCAGATTTCGGGAAATTGTCGCTGGTTAGTTTTGATTCAACCGCGACGTCCAATTTTGTGCAGCTCCCTAACGTTAATAAAGTGAGGGCAGCTATAGTTATATGTTTTTTCATTTTTAATATGAATGAAGATTAAAGACTCATGTTAAGCCCAACGATAAATGAGCGTGTTTTAGGGTAAAAATTACGGTTATCAATACCCGGCGTTTGTCCAGCCATATTGATCTCCGGATCCACACCGTTATATTTTGTGATGATGAATAAGTTATTACCTGAAGAATAGAGACGTAGGGTTTTAGCACCTTTAATTTTAAAAGTATAACCTAGTGTGGCGTTGTCCAGTCTCAAATAAGAACCATCTTCCAAATAACGATCCGACACGAATTGTGCAGTATTGTCATTGCTCGCCTCATCCAGCGTGACCACAGGGATATTCGTTTGGTGGGCATAAATTGGCGCATTCATATCAGCTAGCGTCGCATTCAAGATTTTATTTCCGGATACGCCCCTGATAAATACATTGAAATCAAATTGTTTAAACCTTAAGGTATTATTCCAGCCGTATAATAAATCTGGTTGTGCAGATCCGGTGACAGCAAAATGTTCAAATCCAGTGTTCGTGGTAGAGGCATTACCTTCATTGTCGTAAAACATAGATACGCCGTCTTCATTTTTCCCAGCATAACGCAGGGTATAGAACGAGCCTAATGGCAGACCCTCTTTAATGATCTGAAAACCACTGATGCCCGACTGCCCCCTGCCTCCAAAATTAGCCGTAAAAAATTGGCCCGATTGGAATACATCGTTCGAGATGGAAGTGATCTCATTTTTGTTGTGCGACAAATTTACAGAAGTGTTCCAGCTAAAATCTTTTTTATTAATAACGTTCGCATTTAAGGTTAACTCAATACCTTTGTTGCTCATTTCACCAACATTGGCGGTTAACTGATTATATGGATACTGCGTTGTAGATACGGTATATGGTGCAATCAGGTCAGAAGTTCTTTTGTCGTAAACCTCTAAAGCCCCAGACAATCTATTGTTAAACAAGCCAAAATCAAGACCAATATTCAGGGTAGCTGTACGTTCCCACCTTAAGTTAGGGTTGTCATTTTGAGTCGGACCAATGGCGTTTAACCACTTACCATTGTAATAAAAATAGGTTGCATTCTCTGTTCCATAAATCAGCCTGGCCGTATAGGCATCAAAACCTACCGAGTTGCCAGATTCACCATATCCAGCACGAAGTTTCAAAGCACTGACAAAACTTACCCCCTTCATAAAGTCTTCCCGGTCCAGGTTCCATCCTGCTGATACGGAAGGAAACATACCCCATCGGTTATTGATACCGAAAGCTGAAGATCCATCACGACGTAAAGATGCCTGTAACAGGTATTTACCTTTGTAATCATACATTGCTCTTCCATAAAAGGATATCAGACGTAAGGTAGAGATGGCATTAGTTCCGTAATTTACTACGGTAGTCCCGTTTCCGTTACTCAGACCCAGGTTATTCCATAATAAATCATCAGAAACAAAGTCTCTCCCGGAAGTTTGAAAGCCATCGCCGTTACGGTTTTCCTGCCATGAATAACCGGCAAGTAATTTCATCTGGTGATCGCCAAAAGTACGATCATAATTGAAGTAACCTTCCATAATTTTTTGGGTATGCGTTACAGATGCACGCTCTGCATAACCATTAAATCCCTGTGCTAACATCGATGCACGGTTGTAATAGAGGTTATCATTAACCTGCTCTTTCTGCATGGATAACATGGTGGTAAAATCAAGGCCTTCTACTATGTTAACCCGGGCAGAACCGTTAACCAGGTATAGGTTGGATTTACTTTCTATTGTATTGTTATATAATAGCGCAACCGGGTTATAATAACCTCCTGTACCAGTAGTCCGTGTAAGATCTTCAGTATATGATCCATCTGGCCTTTTCACTGCCACTGTAGGCAGATAAGTGAACATATTATTATAAACTTGAGTAGCTATTCTGTCATTCGTGGTATTACTATTGGTTACATTTAAATTGATTTTTAACCGGTCATTGAACATCCTTTGCTCCATATTTCCCCTTACAATGAAACGTTCCATGGCGGAGGTTTTGATGATTCCTTCGTTACTTAAGTAATTTATACTACCGCTGTAAGAAGAATTGGCACCGCTTCCGCTCAGGTTCACGTTGTGGTTATGAGAAATACCGGTTCTGGTTACTTCCTTCAGCCAGTCTGTATTACTGCCGTCATCATTAGTCGGATCCAACACTTTACCTGCCGCTTTTAAATAGTCCCTCAGTTGATCGCCACTGGCCATATCAATTTGATTAGAAATACTTTCGCTTGCTGCATAGGCGCTGTAGCTTAGTCTTGGCTCCCCCTGAGCAGCACGTCTGGTATTGACCATGATCACGCCATTCGCCGCTCTGGATCCATAAATTGCAGTGGCAGATGCATCTTTCAATACTTCCATTCCAATGATATCATCGGGCGCAACCAAATCAATGGAGGCTCCCGGAACACCATCAATCACATAAAATGGTTCCTGGGCTCCTTCACGGAAACTAGAGGGTCCACGTAAGATCACCGCAGGTCTGTCGTTTGGATTTCCACTACGAGTAACGTTTAATCCAGCTACCTTACCTTGCAAAAGTTGCCCTGGTGAACTGATCACCCCTCTGTTAAAATCTTCTGGTTTTACAGAAGTGACCGATCCGGTAATTTCATTTCTTTTACTTTTACCATAACCGATCACTACTTCCTGCAAGCTGGTAGGTTGTTCCTTCAATTTCAAACTTAATGCCACCTGGTTTCCTGCACTTAACGTGTAGTTGGATAAGGTATCTGTCTGAAAACCTACATAGCTAAAGATAAAACGGTACGGCCCGCCCGCAGGAAGACTCTCAAAAGAAAAAAGACCTTCGGAAGATGAACTTGTTGATACCGATTTTCTGGAAGTCTGGTGCTCTGCTTTAATGATAACACCGGGCAAAGGCATTCCCGAAACATCCTGTACAACACCCTTCACAGGGACTTGCTGGGCAAAAACCTGCCCTACTGAACTGACCAAACCGATTAAAACCAAAAATCGGAGGCGCTTAACTGTTTTTAATTTCATAATTGTTAATGGATATAGTTTGAATTTAATATTTGGATTTTAGTTTTTACTCTACCTAAATTTATATACTTATTCGATTATTCGAGCAGCGATTTCCTTTTTCAACAGATAATTATTTTCCTCACCTCTGGTCAGTCTCATATTATTAATTAAACCGATTGTCTGTAACACATTTTCGACCTGCTCATTATCTATATTAACAGTACCTGTAAAAATGATATGGCTAATCTCCTTATCTGCTGCTTGTATGTTTACGCCATAAGCATTACTTAACAATGCCAGCACATCACGAAGAGGAATGTTTTTCATAATGAGTATACTCCCCTCTCGTGTTAAAGATGCAACTGGCTTCATAACTACAGGAATTTTAGTTTTCAGCAGCGTCGACAATTGTCGTTGCCTGTCGTAAATCAGACCCGACTCCGCCGTACTGAGGTAAACTGGTTTAAAAATTGATGAACTGGATTCCGGACTAACCACGATTTTACCAGTATGTAATTGAACTGCTGTTTTTCGCCTAGCCGCACTGGTGTTAATGGTGAATGACGTGCCCAACGCCGTGGTTTTTAAATCGCCTGCGATAACGCTAAAAGGTTTTTTAGGGTTTCTCTTTACCTGGAAATAAGCCTTTCCACTTAAGTAAACTGTCCTGGAAACCTTATTAAATGTCTGTTGGTATTTTAAAGAGCCTTGAGGGAAAAGTTTAACGACAGAGGCGTCAGGTAAGTGGAGACGTTTAACCTTGCTGCTTTTATTGCTTTCATAAACCCAGCGTTCAGATTTAACCACCACCTCCTTTATTGCAGGTACTACCGCAGCTGTTTCAGTAAGAATGGGCGATGCTTTAGGTAAAGACCACCAAGTCCAACCTAATACACAGATCAGCGACGCCGCTGCTGCATATTTTGTGTAAGTGAATAACCGCTTTCGCAGGATTTTTCTCTTTATTTGTTTTTCGATGTAGGCGTAGTTACGATGCTGAGTCCACTGATCCAGGGTTCCCTGCCCTTTATGATTTGCCCATTCCTCATCGGGAAACAATTCTCCAATGATTTCGGGATTTTCCCAAAGCTTCTTTTTAACCTGGCGTGAGTCTTTCTTTTTAGCCTTCATACCAGTATTACGTATGTCGGCAGCTTACCCCTTACTAGTTAACAATTACTTAATATTAGAAAAAAAATATAGTGTACATGTATTGCTTGAGGCGTAAAAGAACTTTATAGATATGACTTTCGACCGTTTTAGGTGAAATGGCAAGCATCTCTGCAATTTCCTTATGCGAAAGTCCGTTTTCCCGACTTAATTGGAAAACGATCTTTCTGATTGGCGGCAGATGTTCCATTTCCAGTTTAAAGTGCTTCATCAAATCCTTAGTTTCAATCAGGCTAGTTAAACTATCGGTATAAAGGCTGTCCATTGCAGAAGCCAGACTGTATTTATGGCGAACAGCTTCTTTACGCAGTTCGTCAATCATTACCTGACGGGCCATGCCAAAAAGCTGGACATTAATGCCAATGTCATCCTTTAGGATTTCTCGTTTTTCCCATAATTTGATAAATGTGAGTTGCACTACTTCTGATGCTATAAAATCAGACTGTGTTTTAAAGCGAATAAAGCTATGAATTTGTTCATTGTATAAGCTGTATACAGAATTGTATACAGCCAAATTGCCTTCCTTAAGTCCGGTAATGAGGTTGACTTCCATCTGGGTACAAATGTATTTCCCAGATGGCAGAAAAGCATGTCTACTGAAGTTATGCTTGTGTAAACATTGAGTTAATCAGAAAAAACTTTAACCTTAAATATCTTTATGAACATTCGTAAAGAGGTATAAATGCTAGGAAAAGTAAGTTTACTGAATTGTTGCAAGATACTTAACTACCAGGAAAATGGAAATTAATTATGCTTAAGCACTTTGGCTTCCAGGTAAAATATAATCTCTTCAGCAATGTTTTTACTCTGGTCACCCACCCTTTCTAATTTGCGAATAATGGAAAGTACATTAAGGGCCTGCTCCGTTTTATCAGGATTTTCCCTAATATAAGTCGTAATGACACCATTAACTGCTGCGTTAATGTCGTCGAGCATCTCATCCTTTATAAAGATACTTCTGGCCAATTTAGTATTTTCCTGGTCGAAGGCATTTAATACATCCTGAACAATATGGATGGCTGCTTCATACATTTCTAAAAACTGAGTTACTTTCAACAATTCTGGGTCAAAAGCCTGTTTTTCGCTGATGATTAATTTACTGATACCTTCAGCAATGTCGCCAATCCGTTCCAGGTTATTGTTAATCTTAAGCGTCGCCAGCACAAAACGTAGGTCGATAGCCACAGGATTAAACAAGGCAAAAAGATTTTCACAGTTCCTATCGATATTTAACTCCATGGAGTTTACACGTTTTTCATTCGACACCACTTCCCGGGAAAAATCCTTGTCAAAAGTTTTTACGGAATGTAACGATTTGTGCAATTGCGAAATCACCAAGGTCCACATGGCGGTGATATCTGATTTTAACAGGTCAAGTTGTGCTTGTATAGGCGTCATTTCGTTTTAGGTTTATTTAGCCAAATCTACCAGTAATATAGTTCTGGGTAGCATCTTTTGCTGGGTTGGTGAATATTTTGTCGGTACTGTCGAATTCAATAAGCTCGCCTAGGTAAAAGAAGGCTGTTTTATCACTCACCCGTGCAGCCTGCTGCATATTATGGGTAACAATGACAATGGTAAACTGGTCTTTAAGTTCGTAAATAAGCTGCTCAATTTTAGCGGTAGATATTGGATCCAGTGCAGAAGCCGGTTCATCCATCAATAAAACTGAGGGTTTTACAGCAATGGCACGTGCAATACATAAACGTTGTTGCTGTCCACCAGATAAGGCCATGGCCGACTTATGTAAGGAATCTTTTACTTCATCCCACAGTGCAGATTTTTTAAGGGCAGTTTCTACCGCTTCGTCTATCACAGATGTTGAATTCTCGCCATTGATCCGCAGGCCAAAAGCAACGTTTTCATAGATAGATTTCGGAAATGGATTAGGCTTCTGAAACACCATACCAATCTTTTTACGGTATTCGTAAACATCAATTAAGTTGTTATAAATGTCAACATCATCAATCAATACCTGTCCATCAATAATAACATTCTCAATCAGGTCGTTCATGCGATTAAAACAGCGCAAAAAAGTAGATTTCCCACAACCAGAAGGACCAATAAAAGCCGTTACGGTATTAGGTAAAATATTGATAGATATATCTTTCAGGGCGTGTTTAGGACCATAATGTAAATTTAAGTCTTTCGCCTTTAATTTATAAATACCATAACCACTCTCTTTTATATTAATGTTCTCTTTTGCCATCTGTTTCTAAAGTAAATTGCAATACCATTCAGTATTAAGGTAAATAATAACAGCACGATGATTCCTGCCGCAGCGTTAACAATAAAGCCCTGTTGTGGCCTTGATGTCCAGTTAAAAATCTGTATTGGCAGGGAAGTAAATTGATCCATTGGCCCCTCCGGGATAAAAGGAACATAAGCAAGTGCACCCACTACAATTAATGGTGCCGTTTCGCCTATGGCCCTCGATACAGAAAGGATTACCCCAGTTAAAATACCACCAAAAGAGGTGGGAACAACCACCCGCCTAATCGTTTGCCATTTGGTGGCTCCCAATCCATAGGCCGCTTCTCTAAGCGAATCAGGTACCGCTTTAATGGCTTCACGTGTAGACACGATGATGACAGGCATAATTAATAACGCTAAGGTAAAGGCTGCTGCCAAAATACTGTTTCCCATTTCAGACCACCTTACAAACACCTGGAGTCCTAAAATACCATAAATTACTGAAGGTACACCCGCCAGGTTTGAAATATTGATCTCTATAATTTTAGCAAGGCGATTTCTTTTACCATATTCCTGCAGATAAATACCTGATAAGATGCCGATAGGCAAGGCAATGGCCAGCGTAAATATCAATAAGCTTACCATACCCGCTAATGCGGTATAAATTCCTGATTCTTCAGGATGTCTGGAGGGCAGATTGGTGAAAAATGACCAGTTGATACGTGCAATGCCCAGGTATACAATGGCTGATAATAACACCACCAGGGTGATCAAGCCAAAACTTGTACACATGATGGCGAATACCTTGAAAATTCCGTCCTTAGTTTTAGGACTCATTAAATTTCCTCTACTCATAACGCTGTTGGTATTTTTTCCTGATCCAGAAACTAATGTTGTTCAAAAGGAAGGTGAAAATGAAAAGGGTAATACCCGCAGCAAAAATGGTGCGGTATTCTAAAGAATCCTGAGGTACATCTCCCATACTCACTTGTACAATGTAAGTGGTAATGGTTTCTACAGACTCCAATGGGTTTAATGTCAATTTAGGTTGCTGCCCAGCCGCAATGGCTACAATCATGGTTTCGCCAAGTGCCCTGGAAATAGCCAGGATCACCGACACGATGATACCAGAGTTGGCCGCCGGAACGATGACCTTAAAAGCAGTTTGAAAACGGTTAGCGCCTAACCCGTAAGACGCCTCTCGTAAAGACTTAGGCACTGCACGCAGCGCATCTTCACTTAAGGAGGTAATATAAGGAATGATCATCACCCCCATTACCAATCCTGGCGATAAGGCGTTGAAGCCCCCCAATCCGGGGATGATGGTTTGCAACAGTGGGGTTACAAATTGTAAAGCAAAAAAGCCATATACTACGGTAGGTATAGCGGCTAATATTTCCAATAATGGCTTTACTACAGCGGTAAAGCGCTTTGAAGCATATTCATTTAAATACACGGCAATGGTGATTCCTACCGGTACGGCAACCAATACAGCGATGGCTGTGGTGAGTACAGTACCTGAAAGCAGCGATAATATACCGAAATGTTTGTCTTCAAACAGTGGCGTCCATTGCGGGTCTGTTAGAAAATCAAATAGCGATACTTCAGCAAAGAACTTGAAGGTATCCAGTGAGAGCACGATCACGATGCCAACGGTGGTTAATATAGACACCAGGCTACATAACACCATAACCAGCTCCATTAACTTCTCAGAAATTCTTTTCGAGTTGGCCATTAGTTAGGGTTTGTTTGAAAGTAGTTGTAATAGATTTGCACTAACGATTGATTTATTTTCAAAAATTGAACCTGTATGACCTTGCACAAAACGCTCATAGGATAAGCGGTAGGCCTCTACAGGCAGTGGAATGTAACCAACTTCTTTAGCAAGTGCTGCCGCATTGTCTAAATAGAATTTAACAAATGCCTGTACATGTGGGGCTTTTGCAGACTTTGCATTCACATAAATGAATTCTGGGCGTGCCAGTGGCTGGTATATTCCATGCTGTACAGTAGAGTCAGTAGGGTAAACCGCTTTGCTCGTTTCGTTTATCTTCACCGGAACGAGCTTTAATTTTGCTTTATTTTCTGTGTAATAAGCCAGGCCGAAATAGCCTAAACCGCCTATATCAGCCGACACACCCTGCACCAGCACGTTGTCATCTTCACTCGCCGTATAATCGCCGCGAGATGCTTTTGCTTTACCGTTAATGGCTTCTGTAAAATAATCGTAAGTTCCAGAAGAGGTACCAGCACCATAGAGGTTCAAAGGTACATCTGGCCAGGTATCGCGCACCTGCTTCCATGATTTAATTTTACCCTGGCTTTCAGGTGACCACATTTTCTTTAGCTCAGCTACGGTGATGTAATCGACAAAGTTATTTTTCGGACTCACGACAATGGCCATCCCATCGTAACATACAGGTATTTCGATAAACTCTATACCGAGTTTTTTACTTTCTTCTAATTCTTTTGGACTAATTGGACGGGAGGCATTGCTGATATCGGTTTCTCCCCTAAGGAACTTTTTGAAACCACCGCCAGTACCTGAAATACCAACGGTTACCCTGATGTCAGCATCTTGATTTCTGAACTCCTCTGCTACCGCTTCCGTAAGTGGATATACGCTACTGGAACCGTCGATGTTGATTTTACCTTTATAGACTTTAAAACAAGAGGTCAGAAAGATGGAACAGCACAACAGTAAGCAAACTCTATACATTTTAGACAGTTTAGTGGGATATATTGGAATATCATTAGTTCCAGACAATTCCAAAGATACCACAAGGCTAATAAATTGTCAACATGCTAACTTAAACTTAATGATAACTTAGGATGGACTTAACATTAATTTAACATAGCGTTAGGGGCCTTTTTATTTATTTATTGAAATAAATTTGCATACTAAATATATTGTTGTAGTTTTGCAATCCCAACAACGAGATAGGTTATTCATAACCGCCTTCGTTGATCAAGTTCGGGGTGTAGCGTAGCCCGGTATCGCGCCTGCTTTGGGAGCAGGAGGTCGTAGGTTCGAATCCTGCCACCCCGACTTAAAGAACAAAACCTCTTCATAGCAATATGAAGAGGTTTTTCTTTTTATAAACCCTTTTATTCTGGTGTCTTTATTCCATTTTAAGGATCAATTAAATCAATTTATATTCAGTTATGATAAGCCTGCCATTATTTAGATTGGTAAGTAATTGTTTTCTCTCCCAAGCCCTCACCGCTAAGGGTTACTTTAATGGTTCCCGGTTTAGCGTCCGACTGTATATAGGCAAGTAACTTGCCTCGATATACTTTTCGTTGAGGAGACTGATAACTTTCATGACTATCAAGCTTGCCACTCTCCAGACCTAACAGTTTGGCTGGCCCTTCTATTGACACACTTATTTCATTTTCCGAGTCATATACCAGGTTACCCTTGGCATCTTTAAGCTCAATTTCTATATGCGACACTCCCTTTTTGGCTTGATCAAAGTCCGCTCTATCTACTTTTGTACTAATTACTGTAGCTCGGCCTGCTGTAACTAAACTGTAGGTGGCTACTTCTTCCCCTTTGTTATAGGCTTTTAATAGCAATGTTCCAGCTTGATACTTAAGATCCCACATTGGATAGTCGTCTCCGTCAGCGCTCTTTTTGCCCAATGAAGTTCCATTTAAAAATAACTCCGCTTCGTCGGCATTGGTCACTGCACCTACCTTAACCTGTTCTCCATCTTTCCAATTCCATTTTGCATCGGCATTCCACATAAATCTATTAGCTTCTTTCTCTCCATTATTCGCAACCATTAAATAAGCCATCGGTTTCGCAGACCACAGTGACTGCCTCACAAAATAATCGTTTTTTGGGAAACCTGCCATATTAGCCAATCCTGCACCGCTGCTACGTACAGGCCACTTTCTTGCTTCACCCACAAAATCAAATCCTGTCCATAGAAATTGCCCAAAAACATTTTTACTGGTATCTACTGCAACCCATTCCTTTTTCCCTTTCCCATTTTCACTGCCGTAGATAATTCTCTTTGGATAAGCTTTATGGTCATCTGCATAGCGATACTCTTGATAATTGTAACCTACCAAATCCAATAAATCCGGATAGTCTGTCATATTAGACATCACTACGCCAGCCAACGCTGCAGTAACTGGTCTTGTGTCATCGAGTTGCTTCACTACTTTAACCAATCTGCTTGCAATTTCTGCCAATTCACTTGCCGGTGGGTTGTTTTTTATAAATCCTTTACCATATATCTGAGGGTTGCGTCCTGTATTCAGCACCTCATGCGTATAAGGATCATTGGGGTAGTCGATCTCATTTCCAATACTCCACATGATAATAGATGGGTGATTGCGGTTACGTTTAACCATATCACCTAAGTCACGGTCTGCCCATTCGGCAAAATCTTCATGGTAACCATCTTTAGTCGGTGTTCCTACATTCCAGCCTTCAACCCATTTATTTTTCCCCCTGGCCCATTCGTCAAATGCTTCATCCATGACCAGAAAACCCATTTCATCACACAACTCATACAAGTAATCCTGATGCGGGTAGTGGCTCATACGAATAGCGTTACAACCTACTTCCTTCATAATTTGCAGTCGTCTTGCCCAAACTTCTCTGGGTACTGCGGCACCAAGTGCGCCTGCATCATGATGAATACATACCCCTTTTATTTTCATATTCTTTCCATTCAGAAAAAAGCCTTCTTCAGCATCAAATTTTATGGTTCTGAAACCCACTTTTTCTGTATACTGGTCGATTGTTTTACCATTTTGGAATACTGAAACCGACAGGCGATACAGCTCAGGCTTATCATCAGACCATAATGCTGGTGATACCACCGGTAAGGACAGCGTTGCTGTTGCCTCCTCACCTGCTTTAACAGCTAATTGCTGATCCTTACTCGCAACGACTTTTCCCTTCGAATCGGCTAAACTTGTTTTCACAACCACCGTTGTTGTAGCCGTTGTGCTGTTCTGCAGTTTCACGTCAACCTTAGCCATTGCCTGTGCTGCAGTTACCTCTGGTGTGGTAAACGAAACGCCCCAGGTTGGGATGTAGACCTTCTCTTTCGCAATCAGATAAACATTGCGATAAATACCTGACCCTGGATACCATCTTGAATCGGCATACTTGGTATGGTCTGCTTTCACAGCAATGACGTTATTTCCGGTTTTATTAAGGTACGGACTCAGCTCATATTGAAAAGGTGTATACCCGTTTGGTCGTTTGCCCAGGTAATGCCCATTGATCCATACTTCGCTGTTTTTGTAAACACCATCGAAATATATAAACACCTTGCCGGATTGCTGTTGTTGCGTTAGTGTAAATGTCTTACGGTACCAGCCAATACCAGCAGGTAGGTAACCCGTGCTGCTTGCCCATTCTGAACTGAAAGGACCTTCAATACTCCAGTCGTGCGGTAGACTTAAACTTCGCCACTGCTGATCATTAAATTTAATAGCTTCTCCCCCTTTTACATCACCTTTCTGGAACTTCCAGCCTTCATTAAAAAGAGTGTATCCCGTTGCATCATCTTGCGCAGCCGAAAATATTGGACAGAGGATCGTAGTGAGCACGAACAGTATATAGATTTTTTTCATGTGATTGTTTAAAAATGTTTATTTATATCTTCATCTTAAAAAAAATGCAGCACCGGGATTTCAGTGCTGCATGACTCTATTTTAGTATCCTGGATTCTGCTCCAGCTGATTATTTGAAGCTTGAATTTCAGAACGTGGAATTGGCAACCAATAATGCTTGGTTTCAAACTTACGTCCGTCTAAAGCAACCTTTCCGGTATAACTAAAAGTACCATTTGCATTTTTAGTTATAATTACGCCACGTGCCGGCAGGTTCTCTGTCACTTCTGCAATTTTCCATCTTCTTACATCATAGAATCGGTGTTCTTCAAAAGCAAGCTCCACCTGTCGTTCGTAGATGATGGCAGCACGCATGCTGGTCCGATCCGCCGCAGTAACTGCGGGCATGTTAACCCCAGCTCTTGACCTCACCATGTTTACGGCTTGGCGTGCGGTAATACTTGCGTTTGGCCCAACACCATCTGGTCCATAAGCTTCGTTTACGGCTTCAGCATAATTTAACAGTACTTCTGCATACCTAATATAAATCCATGGCTGAAACCCTGCATTACCCCATGGATTTTGCAATGGGTAGGTATCATTCATAAATTTCTTCAGGTAATATCCTGTCTTGGTGGTATTCCAGTTGCTGTCGCCGTCCCTGCTATCCTTACCGCCGGGAATAAAAGTTTCTATATTTCGTTCCCTATATGGAGCACCATTATATAGAATAGTTGCCGCAAAACGAGGGTCGCGATTCTCATAAGGTTTCGCCGGATCATAAAGTGGGTTTGTGGCGTTGGCAGGCAACCCATTGTTCATTTGATAGACATCCACTAAATTCTGCGTTGGCGCATTTCCAGCCCATCCACCATAGCCATTTGGCCCATTTGCGATCTCCAGGTGTACATGGTTGGCATTCTTAGTATATACACGCTCAAAGATGGCCTCATTACTTTCATTAATAAGAAACATATTACCATATCCTTGCTGATAAAGGCTGTATTTGCCCATTGCAATCACTTCTTGTGCGGCCGCAGCAGCATCCTCCCAGGTACCTGCAGCATAAAGTGGGCTTGCTCCATACAACTGAAGTCTTGATTTCAGTGCCAGGGCAGCACCTTTTGTGGCCCTGCCCAGTTGCCAGCTCGCACTATTATCTACCGGTAATTTAGTTGCTGCATCAGCAAACTGCGCCACCGCATAATCTATCCCTTCCTTAATGCTTACCCGTTGGTACAAGGTTGGATCCTGAAGATTATCGGTTAAACTAAGCACCCTGTCACCCATGAGTACTACCTTTCCGTAGTTCCTAATCAAATCCAGGTAACGGAATGCCCTGATAAACTTCAGCTCGCCTTCTAGCCTCGTTTTATGTGCAGCGCTCATTTCTATTTTCGCCAATACGCCTAGCGCATAATTGCACTCACGAATACTGCGGTAACTTCTTCCCCAAATCACCCCAAGGGCACCCAGATTCTCTGGCGCCAGCTGGCCTCTTTGTACCAGCCAGGTATTGTCATCGTTATTATAAATAGACTCATCGGTAATGGAACTCCACATACTGTATTCAAAACCGCGACCGAATCCCGGGTTGGTACCATCAGCCTCTTTGTCCTGCAGCCTTGTACCAATATAACCACTGGTTACATAGGCTTCGAAAACAGCCGTGTCTGTTTCCAATGTATTGGTAGGAATTCTGTCTGTAGCGGTTACGTCCAGAAAGTCTTTCTTACATGAATTTAGTGCCAGTACACCTCCTAATAATAAAAAAACTGGTATGCTATGTTTGTACTTCATTTTGATAGAATTAAAATTTAACGTTTGCTCCTAAATTGATGATTCGCTGCTGTGGATAGAACTGTCCGCTCTCACTGCTTCCTTCTGGATCGTAATCTTTTACTTTGGTGATGGTAAATAAGTTGAATCCACTTGCAAAAATTCGCACACCTGAAACTTTAAGTTTTGATAAGAAATCGCCTTTCAGGTTATATGCCAGTTCCACGTTTTTAAGACGCAAGAAAGCAGCGTCGTTCAGCCAAAAGTTATTCCTATACTGTCCCCCGCTAATTGCATTAGATGAACGTTCAGTAACTCTTGGAAATGTCCCATTCGTATTTGTTGGACTATACCTGTTATCTGCCCAACTGCTATAAAAATTACCTACACTTCCCGACTCCGCTAACACGTATTGACTTACCTGTGCCTGTCCGGCAAATAAAATCGATAGATCAAAGTTTTTATAAGATGCATTCAAGTTCAAACCATAAGTGATTTGAGGGATGTTACCATATTTTGTACGGGTCATATCATCAGCATTCAGTATACCGTCGCCGTTATAATCCTCGTAAATTAAATCGCCCACTTTTGCACCAGGAACATGTGGATGACTATCCAGATCTGCCTGGCTACGGAAAATACCGATGCTATTATATAACAAATAACTGTTTAATGGGCCCCCTGTCTGCCTTTGGTAATCCAAAGTGCCTGCGGCCTCATCAATGAAAACTATTTTGCTTTTTGCATAAGTGAAGTTACCTGATATACCCCAATTAAATTCACTTCCTGCATGGTTGTAACCCAATGTCGCTTCCACACCTTCACTATTCACCTTTCCAATATTTTCAGATGGCACTAGTGGCGTAGTATTGAATGGATTTACTATTCCAGATGTCCCAGGTAGCGAGGCATTTCGGGTAGCCAGAATATCAGATCTTTTTTGTTGAAAATAAATAACTTCCATCGTGAAATGTTTCAAGAAGGCAGCGTTAATACCAATATCCAATTTCTTCGATACCTCCCAGGTAATATTTGGGTTGGCTAGTTTAGTTAAGGCAAGACCTGGCTGTATAGTTGGTGTACCCCCACCTGGAGGCATGGCAACAAATCCATTGCCCACAAGTGTATAGTTGTCATAGTACTGGAAAGCATTCACATTATCATTACCTAAAGATCCATAAGATGCCCTCAGTTTCAGTTCGTCAAAGAAGGTGATCCTTTCACTAAACCATTCTTCTTTGTTGATCCGCCATCCTGCAGACACAGAAGGAAAATTACCCCACTGCTTGCCAGGTGCAAAAATTGAAGATCCATCCCTGCGAAATTGGCCTTCAAACAAGTATTTATCATCAAAAGTATAAGCCAGACGACTAATGATACTCTGACGGGTATAGTTAGAACTATATCCTGAGTTTAAAAAGTCTGTTGCTGCCGTTCCTCCTTGTGAGAGTTCTGGCAACTGGGTAGACAGGTAGTTAAAACGTGTGGCATCAAAGTACTCCAGGTTATTTTTACTCTGCTCATAACCTACAAAGGCATTAATGTCGTGTTTATCAAAACGACGCGCATAGTTAAGTTTAGCGTTAGCGGTAATCAGCGATTCTCTTCTTTGCGATTCGAAAAGTGTTGCCCTATTGTTGTTTCCACCCACAATTGTTGGCGTAAAGGCTGCGGTTGCAGTACTATAAGAATATAATACGTAAGGTTTATTGAAATTTTTAGAGAAAACATTTGATTTATCGGCAGATAAAAATCCATCCACCGACAATCCTTCCACACCCGGTATCTGGTAGCTTCCTCTCAGAATAGCATTCAATACTTGCGTAGGATTTTTTACTGTTCCACCGATGTCTGTTACCAACACCGCAGGATTCGTGTTTTCTATCCCCGTTGTAGGTAATCCATTTGGATAAAAGGCCGAAACGATAGGTTTGGACCTGTAAATTGACCTGAATATATCCCCTGCACCAGTAATTGGAAAATCACGATTTTCTTCCCTTCCCGAGATTGACAAGCCAACTTTAAGTCTTTTACTGACGTTTGCTTCCAGGTTCGTTCTGAAATTATACTGTTTATATCCCGCTACACCATTTTTATAGAGGCCATCCTGGTTAATCATTCCTAATGACATATAATATTTAACGTCATCTGTACCACCATTTACAGATAAGCTATGCTGACTTTGGCTCGTCACCTTTTTTAACACCGTTTCTGCCCAGTCTGTATTTGGATAAAGTAGAGGATCCGATCCATCTCTGAACTGCTGGATCTGTGCTTCGGTATAGGACTGATTAAGACCACCATCAGGGTTAGCATCGAAGTTGATTTCATTCATAATCTGCGCGTAAGTAGCCGCATCAGCCAAATCCGGTAGCCTTGTGGGCGAAGAAAAACCTTGGTTAAAGCTATAACTTATAGATGGCTTACCTGTTTTTCCTTTTTTTGTAGTAACCAGGATTACGCCATTCGCTGCACGGTTACCATAAATAGCTGCAGAAGCATCTTTTAAAACGGATACACTTTCGATATCGTTAGGATCCAAGCGTTCTAAACCACCAATTTGTCCTGGTACACCATCTACCACCACAAGCACGGCAGTACTTCCCGTGGTAGCCAGACCACGGATGGTAATATTGGAACCATCGTAACCTGGCTCTCCACCCCTGTTATTGATCACTACACCGGAAAATCTCCCAGCAAGGGCATTTGACAGATTAGGCTGCGGACTTTTTACGAGATCAGCTCCTTTAACCTGGGATATCGACCCTGTTACGGTTTCCTTCTTCTGGGTACCATAACCCACTACCAATACCTCATTCAGATTGCGATTGTCATCTGTTAACGACACATTAATACTTGTTTTACCAGCAATAGAAATTTCCTGCGTGGTAAATCCAACAGCAGAAATCTGCAAGATTGCGTTTGCATTGTCTACATTGATTTGAAAATTTCCATTACCATCTGTAGAAGTGCCTGTAGACGTATTCTTTATTCTGATGGTGGCGCCAGGCAACGGCTCGCTATTACTATCTGTTATTTTACCCTTAATGACAGCCGCCTGTTGAGCATATGCTGCTGAGGTAATGACAAGGAGCAACAATGTCCTTGCGATAAATTGAATACTCTTCTTGAGAGAATATTTAGGATACATAATGTTTTGATTTGGGTGAATACCTGTTTGAATTTGTAGTTTTTTAGGCACTGCTCATGTATACCCAGACGGATTGTCCTGTAGATTTCTGTTCATACTTATTTGGTTTTATTTTGGTTTAGCCCCTTAAAGCGTCTGATTGACGGTTAATGAGTTTGATACTAAAGTCGATATATTTAGGCTGGCAGCGTGAGGGGTAAACTACTAAAAAGACAGGGATATTTGAACAAAAACCACCTATTTAGGGTCTTTCCCCTTGATTAGTGATTTGTTCAGGGAATATTTGCTATTAAAAGTCTTCCGATATTTTTTGATATAGTCGGATGGGTTCATGTTGAATACTTTGTGAAACTGCTCCCTGAAATAACGCGCATCTTTAATACCTACCTGAAAAGTTGTTTCCTGAATGGTATGTTCTGTGCTCACAAAAATCTCCGCAGCTTTTCTTAACCGAATGAAACGGATAAAACTATTAGCCGACTGGCCTGAAATTGATTTTATTTTACCATACAGGCTGGAGCGACTCATACCGATTTCATCAGCCAGGGTTTGAATTCCGAAATTAGGATCTGCCATATGTTTCTCTACAATTTCAATACATCGATCCAGAAACCCCTTATATTCTGCAGAGATCTTTAGGTTACTTGATTTTAGGGTAATCCTATTATAAAAATACTTTTGCAGGTCATTTCGGCTTTTCAATAAACCTTCTATTCGGGCCACCAATAGCTCTTTTTCAAAAGGTTTACTGATATAATCATCTGCACCACATTCAATTCCCCTTAGTTTTACTTCAGAAGAGGTACCAGCCGTGAGCAGTACAAAAGGAATATGATATAGTGAGGGATCTTCCTTAACTAACTTACATAACTCCACGCCAGTCAAATTTGGCATCACCACATCACTGATTACAATATCTGGAAGATATTCTCTAATGATTTGGAGACCATGCTGCCCGTCTTCCGCATCAAACACCTGGAACCTGGCTTCAAAAATTCGCCTGATGTAATCTCTGATCTGTTTATTATCATCGATGATTAATATGGTTTTTTGCTCCGATGAAATTTCATCCTCAACACCTGTAACAGCCATGGACGCTTCATCATTCTGCTCCTGCCCTTCAGCAAGTTCCCCTAATATAACGGAGCGTTCTAACTGATGGTCAAAAATCTGTTCGTCTTTAAAATGCTCCCTTCCTTTAAGTAAAGTAAGCTCAAATGTAGTACCCTCTCCTGTAACACTATGGTAAGTCACCGTGCCGTGGTGACGTTCCACAAAACTTTTCACCAGGTAGAGACCTATTCCGAACCCCCCTTTAGCATAGTTGTCCGTGTTATGTACTTTATAAAAGCGTTCAAAGATTTTATCGCCAGTGCTTTCCGCAATACCACTACCTGTATCGGCTAGTTGTATTTCAAATTTGTTCTCGTGTTCCACTATGGTTAGCGATACATGGCCACCTTCTGGGCTATACCTTACTGCATTAGAAATAAGATTAAATAGGGCAATCTCAATTTTTTCCCTGTCGCCGTAAACACTGATATCTTTATTCAAACAGGTAAACGTATAGCTAATATTTTTCTTGGATGCCTGGTAACTAAAACACAGAAACACCTCCTCACAAAGATTATATAGGTCAATTTCGGTAATTTTAAGCTTATCCGCTTTCATCTCTGCCTTGCTAAACAACAGCAGCTGATCTACTAAACTCAATAACCGTCTTGCATTTCGGTAAACAATATTAAGGTTATCCCGGTCACCTTCACCCCCCTTTTCATCAAGAATTTCTTTAACAGGATTAATAATTAACGTGAGTGGTGTTCGAAACTCGTGTGATATATTGGTAAAAAATGAAAGTTTATTTTCGTGTAGTTCTTGTTCCTTTTGTGCTTGAATACGGGCTAACCTAATTTTATATTTCAGGCGATGTTGATTTGCGTTATACTGGATCAGAAAATAAATGAGTCCGCCAGTTAGCGCAACATAAAATGTATAGGCCCACCAAGTTTTATACCATGGAGGCAATATCTGGATACGGATACTAGCAAAATCATCCTGCCAGATGCCATCCTGATTGGTAGCTTTTACCTTGAAAATATAATGCCCCGGCTGAAGATACCTATACGTTGCTGATTTCTGGTGTTTTACATAGTTCCATTCTTTATCCAGGCCCTCCAGCTGGTAAGCAAAATCCGACGACCGTGGATAAGCATAATTTAACGCCGTATATTGTATAGAAAAAACGGATTGGTTGGCAGCTAAAATAATTTGGTCTTCTTCACTGATGTTTCTAGTATTATCCAGCTCATTTTTTCCGATACCATATAGCTGCAAACCGGTGATCTTTACGTCAGGTATGTCGTTGCTTTGTTTAATCTTCTTAGGATAAAAAAGGTTATATCCCTCGGTACCACCAAAGAAAATCAAGTCTCCATGGCTACTTGCTGTAGCAGAACCCGGATTGAACTGTCCGGCCTGCAAGCCGTCCGTCACATTAAAATTATATATTTTTCTTGACTGCAACTCAATTTTAGAAAGCCCATCATTTGTGCTGATCCATATTTTACCCGGTGCTTCTTCCTGAATAGCGTACACCGTATTATCACCCAAGCCATTTTTTTCAATAAACCTTTCTGTAGTTTGCTGAACAGTGTTATATAGCACTAGTCCATTTCCTTCTGTACCTATCCACAATCTTTTTTGCCGGTCAAGGTATAGCGAGAAAATAATGTCCCTGGACAAGTCTATCGTTGATGTCTTCGACTTCACAAATGGGTAAAATCTCCCTTCCTTCACTTTAAAATACAGCAATCCCCCACCATATGTACCTACCCACACATTTCCTTTATCGTCATGCTGCAATGATCGTACGTCGTTGGAACCAATATTACTATTTTGCTCATTATAAGTCGTGAATTTCCCTGTTGCCTGGTCTAACATACTCAGTCCACCCCCGTTTGTGCCTACCCAAATGCGATGCTGGTTATCTTCCTGAATCACCCTTACATCATTCCCACCTAGCGTACCTGCAGTTTTTGGCTGATACGCATAGTTCACGAAAGAATCTGATTTGCGGTTGTACCTAAACAAGCCCTTACTGTACGTACCGAACCAAAGCGTGTTTCGGCTATCTTTATAGGCGTATAAAATAGCATTGTCTTTAATGCTGTTTGCTTTTCCATCTGCACGATAGTGCCTTACTATTTTACCACTAACTGTAGTTTTATAAATCCCATCGCCGTCAGTACCCATCCAGAGATAACCCTCATCGTCGATACACATTCCATAATAACGAATATAATTTTCACTACCATTGTGTTCCAGCTTTTTGTGAAAAGCTTTGAATTTATCGGGTGTACGACTTAACATAAATATACCATCACCATAGGTACCCGCCCATAAATTCCCCTCTTTGTCAAAGAAAAGTTCTTGTACGGATCGTTCGGTAATATGAAATCCACTCTCATGTTTTAACTCTTCAAAAAGGAGTGACGTTGGGTTGTTATGGCCGGAAATACGGAGATTTACTTTATATAATCCACCGTCCTGGAGTCCGACAAACAGCTGTTGCTGGCTGTCCTGAACTATCGAAAGAAAGACATTGCTTCTTAATCCATATGCACTTCCCTTAAAATGGTATGATTTACTCGAGCCTCTTTCAAACAACAGCAACCCAGCAGATGTAGCTATCCAAATATTTTGCATTCGATCCTGATAAATCGCATTTACGCGATTTGCAGTTTGTAGGAGAGGACCTAAGTTCACCTTTTCCAGTATTTTGCCATTACTTACCCGGAACACGGAAACTCCAGCATCTCTGGTACCTACCCAGAGTAAACCATGTGCATCTTCAAAAATCTTTAGGATGCTGTTACTACTTAACCCTTTCAGGTTTTTCATCGAATAGTGAAGGTTTTTACCCGTTTTTCTATCAAGGTAATAAAACCCATTTCCACTGGTGGACACCCAAATGTTGTGCTGCCCGTTTTCAGCAATATGACTGACGTCAGCTTTTTCTGATTCTGCTGTTAATGGTAAATTGGTAAATCGTTCACTTTTAGTATTAAATCGATAAAGGCCTTTTCTGGATGACACCCAGAATTCTCCTTTCGAATCTTTAAAAATTTTCTGTACATAGTTGCCCGGCAAACTGAAAGGATTATCCACCTCATGCTTAAAAACATTAAAATTTAATCCGTCAAAACGATTCAATCCATCGCCTGTAGCAAGCCATATAAATCCACTGTTATCCTGTAGAATGCTATTAATGGACCCATAAGAAAGACCGTCTTTACGTGAATAATGATGAATTCTACCTGATGGAAACTGCGCCAGCGTAATAGATGAATAAAGAACAAGAAATAACAGAATTGCCGTCTTCATTTTGATTAGCCAAAGAATTTTGAATAGTTGTCAAACATATAATATTATTAGTGATTGACCAATAAAATCATCGCTTGATTAACTGTTCATCAAGTTAAACCTTAATGTGGTTAGCAATAAGTTCACCCACTTAAATTTCTGTTTTCTTCTCCTAAAAATGCAAAAAAAGGGTCTAAACTTTGAGCATGTCCACATTGTAAATGCTCCGCCTCTATTTAGTTTAAAGAAATTCGACAGTGATTCTGCATGAATATAGGTTAGATACGAATAGAATGTATCATAAATACGTGTTTCTCTAGAAAAACATATATTTAACACGGATTCATGTCGTATTCATCTTGCTTTCATTGGGAGCTTGTATGATGTCAAAATGATGTGATTCTGGCTGAATGACTTTCTTATCTTTAATTAAT
This sequence comes from Pedobacter sp. CAN_A7, assembly GCF_015752175.1. Classification (NCBI taxonomy): domain Bacteria; kingdom Pseudomonadati; phylum Bacteroidota; class Sphingobacteriia; order Sphingobacteriales; family Sphingobacteriaceae; genus Pedobacter; species Pedobacter sp. CAN_A7. The sequence goes on from NZ_JADOUW010000001.1 coordinate 779,985, forward strand.
AAAATTGTATATTTCGTTATTATAATAATACACCAGCAATTAAAAAACTACAGGTGCTAGAAATTACAGTGTCATTTTATTCTGGTACTTCCAGCCCCATTTCCAACCATTCCTCCTTAGACGGGCCATATATTCCTGGAACCGGTAAACCCAGTATCCGCATGATCACCGTCATTTGCCCACGGTGGTGGCTTTGGTGTGAAATCAATACACGCAATACTGTTCCTTTCGCCCATTGCTCGCCATACATTTCTACCTTTTCTGCTAATGCCGAATCTGTCCATTTTGAATGGACTGCTTTGGCAATCTGAGCAGCATAATTCTCATAAACGGAAGCAAGCTCAGTCATAGTTACAGGCTTGTTCTCCTGTTCTAGAAGATCGGCCGCAAACAAACCTGCCCGGTGACCCATTTCAGTAAGTGTTTGTGTGAGGTGCCAGGCCAATCGTTCTAATGAACGTACGTCTGGATGGATATTATGCGCACACGTATCATTGGAAATTCTTTCCAGAACTTTAACAGTCGCTGCCGTTTCATATTGCCAGTCAGCTACAAAATCATTGATGTTTCTATACATATTAAAAGCTTTTATTTTAAAAATTAGGTAAAGCAAATATATAAAAGCAACTAATATAATTAGTAATCTTAGGTAAAATAAAAACTAATATTATTAGCTTTAGTTTGGATTTATGGACGGTTGTTCTTTAATTTTGTGAAAACCAACGAGATGACCATTAGGAAAGTTCAATGGTTAAAGATTGAAAGTAACAATTTATGTATACACCCATAAACATTGAACTAAATGATTGAACTGATCTATTTTCCTCCACCAGATGCACAAAAAGCCTACCAGTTGATTCAGTTCCACACCGGAGAACCCTGGAATGTGGTGGAAGATGGGGAACTTTTAGCTAGTATTGAAAAGTTGAACGGAACCTGGCGTAGCATGGGCGACACGAAGCTTAATGACCTGCTCATCCAAAGTATTGGAGTTCTGATTGACAAACAACATTTCAACCGTTTACCTCTGGAGATCAAAAAACACTGGACAGAATATGTACAGGAGGCCATTGCTCAAGGTGACAACCAGTACATGGTCATCTGCAAACCTGAGATCGATTTTAACCGGTTTGAAAAAGTATTTCGAACCTATATTCCCGGACTGGTTAGTGATGACTGGGAAATCCGTTTCCGCGTGTATAATGCAGAGATGTCCAGTGATTTCGAGGTGTTTGTTAGACATAAACTACTGATTTAATCATGGAACAACTTAGTTTTTTTAAAGAAGCCGGCCAAACGCCTGGTTTGCCGCCCGAGTTATTGGAATACCATCCAGGTTTTTGCGATGAACAGCAAAGTAAATATTTGCTGGAAAAGCTGATTGCAGATACCCCCTGGTCTCAAAAGGTAGTTCAGATGTACGATAAACAGGTCGTGACCCCAAGACTTACGGCCTGGTATGCCGATCCTGCTATACATGATTATACCACCATGCTCCGTGCTGTACCACATCCCTGGACAGCTGACCTTCGGCTGCTCAAGGAAAAAGTAGAGCAGTTAGCGGGCATTACATTCAACAGTGTTTTACTAAACTATTATCGCGATGGAAATGATTCAGTGGCCTGGCATAGTGATAACGAAAAAGCCTTAGGGACACATCCCATAATTGCTTCGGTGAGTTTTGGGCAGGTACGTTCTTTTGATATCAGGAACAAACATGATCATCGCAGTAAATATGCAATTAAACTGGAAAGTGGTTCGCTGATGATCATGAAGGGCGACCTGCAGCAGCATTGGGAACACCGAATTGCCAAATCTTTGAAGCCGATGAAACCAAGGATTAACCTTACTTTTAGGGTGGTGATCTGATTACCACACCAGTTAAGATCAAGTCATTATTTGCTAAAATAGACCCAGCAGAACACACCTATTCTTCCTAGTTTTATAAAATTAACAAATCACCTAATAGAAGCTTTTGATTTGTAATTAAATACACCGGAGGCTTAACCTGTTGTACGCAATTTAATGTGTCCTGGAATGCTGTTTAACTATTAATGAAATGATTAAAATATGAAAATGTACAAGGTAGGCTGTCGGCTCATGGTATTTATTGCGATTTTGCTGCAGGGTGTTCAAAGCGCCCAGGCGCAAAATGGCGACCAGATATTGGATGGGATTGGTGAAACAGGAATGGTTGCACGTTATGTGTTTAATGGCGATTTTAAAGATTGGTCGCGTAATAATCTCCATGCTAAATTCCACGGTACGGAAGCTAAATTTATTAAAGACGAGCGTTTTGGTAAAGTGTTATCCCTTAACGGGGAAAACAACGCTTTTGTGAGCATTCCGGCAGATGCCTTAACAGACCTGGAATCAGTAACCATATCAGGTTGGGTATTCATGCGTTCGGCAGAAGCTGGCCAACGTTTTTTCGATTTTGGAAAGGATGGCAAACAACATTTTTTTACTGCTCCTGTTGGCACCAAGGTCCATAAGGGACTTCAGGTATCTATATCCAAACAGGGAACACAGAACCCTGGAGCGGTGTCAACAGCTTTGCCCACCAATAAATGGGTTCACCTGGCCATCGTCATCGATGTGGCTTCCAAGTCTATGGTAACCTATGTAGATAGTAAACCGGTAGCCGAAGTGAAGAACAACGCAATAGACCTGGCTACCTTTTTTGACCAGCAAGGCAGCCAAAAACCATTATTATACATTGGAAAATCGTTATTGGCGGGAGACCCCAATCTGAATGCCCTGATTCATGATTTCCGCATTTACCGGGTTCCCTTAAGTAACAAACAGGTTGCCGGCATCTATTTCAATGCCTTGAAAGTGGTTCGTGAAGATGCTGCAAAAATGGGTAAAGCTGAAGATAACCTGCCACAATTTCCTGCCAACACACCACAGCTTTACAACAGTTTTCTAGTTAAGGTGGATGATGTGGAAGTGGAGACCGAAGTTGGAAATTTACCTCGCTTACCAAGCTATACACAAGGAAGTTACCGGAATAACATGGATGGTCAGAAAGTACGTGTGCTTTGGCCAGCAGATGTAAATAATGTGGCCGTATTAAAGCCTGGACGTTATACCATTACTGGCCGCGTTGCCGGCACAGATTTAAAGCCAAAAGCTTTTGTTACCGTAAAAGCATCCGGTAAATCAAATACACCTGATTTAAAACTGGAAGCTTTTAATTTAGACCAGGTGGCCTTGAAAAGTGATGCCCAGAATCAAGAAACTAAGTTTGTTGAAAATCGGGATAAGTTTTTGACCACTTTAGCAGCAACCGACCCTAACTCTTTTCTCTACATGTTTCGCCATGCTTATGGACAGCCACAGCCTGTGGGCGCAAAACCTTTGGGTGTGTGGGACAGTGAGGACACGAAATTAAGGGGTCATGCCACCGGCCACTACCTTACCGCTATAGCACAAGCTTATGCAAGCACAGGGTATGACAAAACACTACAGGACAATTTTGCTAAAAAAATGGAAGATATGGTGAACACACTATACACCTTATCCCAACTCTCAGGCACAGCAAAGACTGGGGCTTCGGCTGCTGTGGCTGATCCTGCAGCTGTACCACTTGGCAAAGGAAAGACTAGCTACGATTCGGATTTGAGCTCAGCGGGCATCCGTAACGACTACTGGAATTGGGGAAAAGGGTTTATCAGCGCCTATCCGCCAGATCAATTTATCATGCTAGAGCATGGCGCCTCCTATGGTGGTCAGAAAACGCAAATATGGGCACCCTATTACACTTTACATAAAATTCTGGCCGGCTTAATGGATGTGTATGAAGTGAGTGGCAATAAAAAAGCGCTACAAGTGGCGGAAGGCATGAGCGACTGGGTATATACCCGCCTGAGTAAGCTGCCAACCGAGACGTTGATTAAAATGTGGAATACCTATATTGCTGGTGAATTTGGTGGCATGAATGAATCCATGGCCCGTTTGTACCGACTTACAAATGACCAAAAATATTTAAAAACTGCGCAACTATTTGATAATATCGAGATGTTTTATGGCGATGCTGAACATTCTCATGGACTGGCTAAAAATGTAGATACTTTCCGGGGTTTACATGCCAATCAGCATATCCCTCAAATAGTAGGCAGTATCGAAATGTACCGGGTATCTCAAAATCCGGAGTATTATAAAGTAGCCGATAACTTCTGGTACAAAACTGTTAACGACTATATGTATAGCATAGGCGGTGTTGCAGGCGCACGTAATCCGGCTAATGCAGAATGTTTTATTAGTCAGCCGGCAACTTTGTATGAAAACGGTTTCTCTGCCGGTGGACAAAACGAAACCTGTGCCACTTATAACATGCTGAAATTAACCCGTAACTTATTTCTTTTTGATCAGCGGGCGGAATTGATGGACTATTACGAACGTGGATTATACAACCACATTCTGGCTTCTGTTGCTAAAGATAGCCCGGCTAATACTTATCACGTGCCAATCAGGCCAGGTGCTGTTAAACAGTTTGGCAATCCACATATGACAGGTTTTACCTGTTGCAACGGCACGGCTATAGAAAGCAGTACTAAACTGCAGAATTCTATCTACTTTAAAAGTAAGGACAACAGATCGCTATATGTAAACCTTTACGTGCCCTCTACCCTGCAGTGGTCGGAACGCAAGGTCACTATAGAACAATCAACAAGTTTCCCAAAGGAAGACCACACCCGTTTAACGGTAAAAGGCAGTGGAAAATTTGATATCCATGTACGTGTGCCGGGTTGGGCTACTAAAGGATTTTTTGTAAAGATTAATGGTAAAGAACAAAAGCTAAACGCTGAACCAGGAAGCTACCTGAAGCTGAGTCGCCATTGGAAAGATGGTGATGCCATTGAATTAAAAATGCCTTTCCAGTTTCACCTGGATCCGGTAATGGACCAGCAAAATATTGCAAGTCTTTTTTACGGACCGATATTGCTGGCTGCACAGGAGCCTGAAGCAAGAAAAGAGTGGCGTAAAGTAAGCCTGGACGCTCAGGATATCAGCAAGTCGATTCATGGTGACCCTGCAACTTTAGAATTTACGATTGACAATGTGGTTTTTAAACCGTTTTATGAAACCTACGGCCGTCATTCTGTTTATGTAGATGTTACTTTAAAATAAGCTTTAATGGCTAATGCCTGATTCGTATATAAAATAAAAAAGCCGCTGCATAGGTGATATGCAGCAGCTTTTCATTTTCAAGTAGTTAACCAATTATTCTGTTTTAACAGCCTTTTTGCCTGGCACAGTCCAGTAATAAATGGTGGCCCCGTCTACAATTTCCGTTTTTTCTGGTTTCCAGTCGCCCATATCAAATGCATGCGAAACAATACGTGTTCCTGGTTTTAAGGCTAGAATTTTAGGGCGCAATTTCATGTTTACCGAAGGCAGAAGGTACATGGTAATCACGGTAGCCTTATTTAAATCAGTTTGAAACAGGTCGGCATTCACAAACTTCACCTTACCTGTTACTCCGGCTTCTTTGGCATTTTCATTGGCTTCAGCTATCCTTTCCGGATCAATATCAAAACCCACGCCTGTTATTCCATATTCTTTTGCTGCCGTGACCACAATCCGGCCATCACCACAGCCAAGATCGTATAGCACATCACCTTTTTTAAGTTTAGCCATTTTTAACATGGCTTCTACCACCGGTGGCCGGGTGGGCACATAAGGAACATCTAGTTTGGGTTTCGGCTTTGTCGTTTGCTGTGTTTCCTGGGCAGCTATAGGCGCAAAGCCGCCAACAACTAAAAGCATACAGAGGAGGAGTGTTTTTGCTGGTTTCATATTCTTTTCGTTAAGGTAAGTTCGTACGAGTTAATTATTAACTTACTGACATACAAGTAGATTAACACTTATTCAACAACGATGGGCTGACTTTGTTTAGCCGGAGCCCGTCGATTTTTTAAATGAAAAATAAACAATACCACTACCCCTGTGGCCAGCACAGCCACACCAACCAGTGCGCCAATTCCGGTATAGGCAAGACTTGAATACAACAGGTAGGCACTGGTGCAACAGAAAATAAGTGGTAGTACAGGGTATAAAGGCACCCGGAATGGACGTGGCGCATTTGGCTCTTTTTTACGTAAAACAAATAAGGAAATACCGACCAAAAGAAAGAAAAACCAGAAAACAGGCGCCGTATAATCGATGATGGTTTCAAAGCCACTGCGGGTAAACAGGCCCAGGCTAATGAGCGCTAGCGAAATTATACCTTGTACAATAAAAGCATTTAACGGACCTGAAGTATTGTGGTTCCATTTACCCAAGGCCGAGAAAACGGGGAAATCTTTTCCCATGGCATAATTGGTTCTGGCCCCGGTAAATATGGTGGCATTAACGGAAGTTAAAGCAGAAACGGCAACGATGATCCCAATAAGCCATACGCCTGTAGGTCCCCACACCTGTTGCAACAGGTCTACACCTACGGCATCTGAATTGGCCATGGCCTGATGACCCAATGCCCGAAGAAATGCCAGGTTAATGAGTAAATATATTGCCGTAATGATGCCCAGGCTTATTAACAACACCTTTACCATTCGCCTGCGACCATCCTTTAATTCTGCAGAGATATAGGCTGCTTCATTCCAGCCTCCAAAAGTAAGTAACACGAAAACCATGGCCAGACCGATAAAATCGCCAGAACCAGCACTGCTAACCGGGGCAGCAGCCACCCTACTTTCAACCAATGGTGGGGCAAAAATTAATCCGGCTGCAATGACTAATAAAGCTCCAAAAATTTCTGTTGCTGTAAAAAGCTTTTGCACACCAGTACCCAATTTTATACCTGCTACGTTTATGCCCGTTAATACAATGACCACCAAGGCTGCATAAATTACGGAAGAGTATTCACCCAGTCGATAGAGCTGTGTAAAGTAATCGCCAAATATAAAGGCCAGCAAGGCTATAGAGCCTGTTTGAATGACAGTCATCCTGGCCCAGGCAAATAAAAATGCGATACGCTTTCCATAAGCCTTCCTTAAAAAATGATAGTCGCCACCAGCATGAGGGAAAGCCGTGGTCAGCTCTGCATAACATAGGGCACCAATGAGCGAAACGGCACCTCCCAGTACCCAGGCGAGTAAGAAAAGTGTATCATTAGCGGTATTTGCGGCCACCAGGGAGGGCGTTCTGAAGATTCCTGCACCAATGACTATACCAACGATGATGGCAACGGCATCACTTAAACTTAATTGAGGTTTTGGTCCTGATGCTTCGTTTTTTTGACTAGCCATTTGCGTTCACCTTAAAGTTTTACCAATCTTTCCAAACTATTACAATTTAAAGTTGTATAATGTTTAGTCAAGCCCGGCACAATATAAATGAACCTCATCTACAACCGGTGCCTGAAGGACTAAATTGATATTAGCAATTGTAATTACACATTAACTCCCTACAAATGAATAAGATACTCGTAACGACCGATTTTTCCAGTAATTCACAGGCAGCCATACGTTTTGCCATACAATTGGCCTCGCAGCAATTGCATCATTTAACTTTTTTCCATTCTACCAATATCGAAAGGCCAACACAATGGAGCACTGCTGTTTACCAGTCGCATGAAAATAGCGAATCGACTAAAGTACTGAGAAAGTTGCAGGCCTTTGTTGCAGAAACTTATGAAAGCATGGGCTTACAGCCCATAGAATTTGATTGTGTAGTTAAAAACAATGCAGCTACAGATCGCAATATTATACAATATGCGGAGGAAAACGGGTACCACTACATTTGCCTCAGCAGAAATGGAGAAAACAAAAGCAGCATGTGGTTTGGTTCCAATACATCACACCTGATTAATAAATCGCATATTCCCGTGATTGCAGTACCTAGCAATTACCAGGGAGGCAAGATTACAAAGGTAGCCTATGCTGCTGATTTGAAACATCTGGATACAGAACTTGACTTGGTCGTATCTTTTACACAACCTTTGGATGCACAATTAGAATTGCTCCATTTCACTAATCCAGGCGATGAACTGATAGAACCGGCACAAAAAGAAGCCATCAATAAAAAAATAAGTGAATACCAGTTGATTACCCATTTCGAAAAACTGGATATCGAGAAAACATTGATTGTCAACATGAATGAAGCCTTTGAAAAGTCAAAACCATCGATGGTGATTATGTTTACCCAACAAAACAGGAGTTTCTTTGAAAAGATTTTCTCTTCAAGCATCTCGGCCGAATACGCTACCATGTCGGATATTCCGCTATTGGTTTTCAAAAAGTAAACGACACTTACCTGCACCTGTTAAGGCAAGGTGCAGGTTTAATCTTTAGTCACATGAGGTAACGTAAACCAAAAAGCAGAACCCTTACCAGGTTCAGTGTTCACCCCAATTTCCCCCTGGTGTCTCTTGATAATTTCTGCAGAAATATACAAACCTAAACCCAGGCCAGTGCGCCTGTTCCGCTCTTTAGTCACCCGGTAATAACGATTAAAAACTTGCAAGGCACTATCTACGGCTATTCCCGGCCCTTGGTCAATCACCGTAACCTTTACCTTATCCTCCAGGTTCTCTACCTCAATGATGATCTCTTCTGCATCTGGTGCATATTTAACAGCATTGTTAACAAAATTGATCAATACCTGTTCAATTTTATTCTGGTCGGCAAATACCTCCGTATCAAGATCTCCCTTGTTGGTAATATAATGTTTACCATCGACCGGAATATGGTTGCAACATTCTTCCAACACATTAGAAAGGGGGAAATGGATTTTATTCAGCATGAGTTGTCCTTGCTCAATTTTAGTGGAATCAGAAAGATCGTCGACCAGGTGTATCAGCTTTGCGGTATACAACTGGGCGTGCTCGGCCAGGTTGGCAATTTTTGTACTATTCTCTGGTTCTTTTTTGATCACCCGGTTTAACAGCTGTATAACGGCTTTAAGACTAGTAACAGGTGTTTTTAACTCATGACTGGCAATGCCAACAAACTCTTCCTTTTGCAACCGCAGGTTATGTTGTTCGGTAATATCCTCAATCACGGTAAAACCCAGGGTGTCTCCTTGATCCTGAAATAAAATGGAAGTCACATGCACCCAAATGATAGTGCCATCTTTTTTGGACAGACAAGTATCAAGACTAAAAGAAGGGGTTGATTTATGCCATAGGTTTTCTTGAAAAACGTGCCAGTCCTTATGGAATTCTACAGGAGCATAGTCCAGGATGCGGGTTCCAATGACAGCTTTTTCGGACGCGCATCCTAAGAGGGAAACCAAAGCAGGGTTAACTTGCAGAATATTTAAATTAGAATCAATAATCTTATTACCCAATCGCGAAGATTCGAAAACAGTTCTAAAGCGTAGCAATTTAGCCTCGTTGATACCATGAGGACTCAACACCTCCGCCCCTGTGGCCAAAGCCTTCAATTGCTCGTTTTCTTGTTTCAACTGCGCAATTTCGCTTTTAAGTGCTTCTATATTGTCCATGTTATACTGTATATTTCACTGGGACCGTAAAAGTAAAGCTTTATCTACTGAACTCTTGCATGCTTAACCATTTTCAATAAAAACATTAACCATTAAAGTTATCTTTGTTGCATTAACTTGATAAACATGGACACCCAGAAAATATTAACAGAAAACGACCTGAAGCACACCAAACAAAGGGTACGTGTTTTGGAAGAAATTGCCAGGGAAGTTACTGCGGTATCACAACCAGACCTGGAGAAAAAATTGGGTAAGGAAATTGATCGGGTAACCCTTTACCGCATTTTGAACCTGTTTGAAGAAAAAGGAATTCTGCACCGGGTCATAGACCGCCAGGGAACTGCAAATTATGCGGTTTGTGCACCTAACTGCACAGCCAACCACCATCATGATGAACATGTTCATTTTAATTGCATCGTATGTCAAAAAATATATTGTCTGCCCGTTGCATTGCCTAAATTAAAATTACCCGCAGGTTTCACTACTGAAACCCTGAATGCCATTGCCTATGGTACCTGCGACCACTGTAATAAACAACCTTAGGGGGCATCCCTCTGAATTTATTTTAAATTTATTTCATACTTTACGCAATTAAATGCATCTTTGTTGCAATGAAACAAAGCAACAGGTTTTCTTTAGTAGGCTGTCACCTCATCATTTATATGATGTTGGCGATTTTTGCTGCTATGCCCCTGATGCAGGCTTTTCACCATCACGAGCCCGAAAGTGTTGCCGCTACACAAGATGACCAGCGATTAACCAAGGCACACCTGGACTGTCATTTTTGTCACCAGTTTTCACAAACCCAACCCGTTCCCCTGTTACCGATCCGATTGTTATCCGTGTTATTTTACGGAAGTATTCCTTCCTTATTTCCAATAGATGCGGTTCAGGAACTGATCTTATTGCCCGGTGTAAGCTGGACAAATAAAGGTCCTCCTGTGCTTTCTGCATAGTTTATGCCCTTGTACCCTTTGGTACCTACTATTTCATTAATCACCAGCTGCAGGCACAGCTGAACCATTTCTAATTACTTTTTTTATGCTGAAAGGATTATTAACCGTAATCGGCTTTCCGCTGGCAATTTGCCCTGGCCTATCGTTAGCCCAAGACACCTTACGCCTGCAGGAAGTACAAGTTCATGGGCAACACAGCCCTGTTAAAAGGAATAGTATTTCAACTACTATTTCTGCCAAACAATTGCTAACCACCAAAGGAGGCAACCTGGCCGATGCGCTGGTAGATGTTCCTGGTGTAAGCACCTTGAAAAGTGGCGGCACCATTGCTAAACCTGTTATACATGGCTTACATAGCAACCGTATCCTATTGTTGAATAACGAGGTAAGGTTAGAAGGTCAACAATGGGGAGCAGAGCATGCACCTGAAATAGACCCTTTTATTGCGGAACGCATTCATGTGGTTAAAGGCGCAGAAACCATCCGTTATGGTGCCGAAGCCTTGGGAGGCGTCATTATGGTAGAACCACCTGCCCTACCTAAAACAGCTGACTTTGGCGGCATGTTTAACTTGGTGGGGGCTAGTAATGGTCGCGCGGGTGCCACATCACTCATGCTTAACGGAGGCTTAAAAGCTTTACCGGGATTCGGCTGGCGAATACAACAATCCCTTCGAAAAGCTGGAAACATAAAAACTGCCGATTATTACCTGGGTAATACAGGCCTGAGGGAAAACAATTTTTCTGTGGCATTAGGTTATACTCGCAAAAAATCACAGTACGAAGCTTTTTACAGCAAATTCAACACGGACCTTGGGGTATTATACAGTGCTCATGTAGGCTCTATGGAGGACATTGAAGCCCGCATTGCTTTGGGAAGACCTACTGAACAATACGCTTTCGATTATGGTATTTCAGCGCCAAAACAACGCGTAAACCACCAATTGCTTAAGTTGAAGGTACATTACGACTTTAGCGAAAACCAACAGCTGGACCTGGTCTATGCATTTCAAAACAACCACCGCAGGGAGTATGATTTCCGTCGTGGCGATCGAGAAGCCATTCCCATTACCGACCTGGTATTACGAACTCACACTGTAGATGGACAGTTGACCAGCTATACCAAAAATGGACATAAACGCAATTATGGATTTAATGCGGTAGTGCAGGTGAACAATAACATCCCAGGTACTTTGGCCAATACCTTTATTCCCAACTTTGACACTTATACCACTGGTGCTTTTGTGATGCAGCGCTGGATTACAGGTGACTTTGAACTGGAAGCAGGTCTGCGTTACGACTACAAATATTTCGATGCAGCAGGTTTCAGGTATAGTTACAATATTGAAGGACCAGAAGAGACCATTAATGAACAATACTACGGTGGAGAAAATAGTTTCCATAACGTTACTGGCTCAGCAGGTATGCGCTGGAACCTGCGAAACAATAGCCAACTGATCAGTAATATCGGATTAGCCTGGCGTGCCCCAACGGCAAATGAACTATTTAGTAATGGTTTGCATCATGGCGCTGGTTTATATGAAGTTGGCGATCCGGAGTTAAAAAGTGAACAGGGTTACAAATGGACGACCTCCTTTGAACACAGGGAAGATTTATATACCATTGATGCAGCGGTTTACACACAATACATTAACAATTACATCTACTCAAAACCTGGTTTACAATACAGACAAACCATAAGTGGAACATTCCCTGTGTTTAGTTATGAACAGGCAAACGCTTTTTTCTATGGTGCCGATATCGCAGGAACTTACCAGTTGTTGCCCTCCTTATCTTATCGCCTAACGGCCTCAGTTGTACGAGCGCGAAACCTGGATGACCAGACCCATTTACCCTATATCCCCTCCAATAGAATGGGGCAGCAACTTACATGGAATTTTAACCCACAGAATAATAAAGACCACTACCTGCAATTTGGGCACCAACAGGTAGCGCGCCAAAGCCGCTATGAACAAGGTAGCGATTATGCAGCACCCCCAAATGGTTACACCTTGTTTTCGCTTGCCGCTGGCAGCAGCATAAACCTTGGAAAACAAGTATTGCGTATGCACCTGCAAGCAGATAATCTTTTTAATAATTCCTATAAAGATTACATGAACCGCTATCGGTATTATGCCCATGAGATGGGAAGGAATATCACCATTAGACTCGCTTATCAATTTAATTAACAACACATAAACAACTAACAATGAACAAGTTAAAAAACTACAAATTTGCCATGCTAATTGGCTTTATCGCATTATCATTTACGGCCTGTAAAAAAGATGATCCCATTGCAGAAATCCCTGCCGAAGAAGTAGGAACAGCTGAGCTAAGCTTTTTAGAAGTAGAAGCCGAGCTTCACAACGATCATTACCACTACAATGACATTGCTGGTGCTGTACCACTGACCATTAGTTTTGACCAGGCCGGTTTAGCCCCTGTGGGTACCCATGCGCATTTAACAGAAGGAAAAACGTATAAAGTAAGTCTTAAAGCTTTTGATTTTGCAAAAAGGGAAATGCAACAGGAGTTTGTTGACAAGGCTGATTTACACCAGGCCTTCCTTTTGGGTGCACCTGATGGCGTGTTAACTTACGTATATGCAGACCGCAATGCGGATAACAAAAAAGTTAATGTTGGTGTTACTGGTTACCTTACTGTGAACAAAGCTTCTGCTGGTTTTACTTTCCGTTATGTACTGAGGCATTTGAATCCAGGTGTGAAAGCTAGTCTAACAGCGCAACATTGGAACGCCGCTGATTTTGCCTCCAGGTTTTCTGGAGCAAACGATTTAGACTTAAAGTTCAATTTGCATCCGGTTGCCGCAGGCGACCATGATCACTAAGGTTTACACCTCGATAGGTTTAGAAAAGGGCAGTTTGATAAGGACTTGCCCTTTTCTTGGTTATTAATCACATCAAAAATCCCATTTTGACTGCAAAAAATAAACTACACATTCATTCAATTCATTAAAATTCGCTTTCTTTGCTGCAAATTGTGGCTTTACGCGGTACTGCTTACACAAAAAAACAATTACATTTAACATCCGTGATTATCCGATGTTAATCATCCATAAACCGGTCTGTTTGTTTGATCAGCACTGGCCGATTTAACACTATTTAACTAAAACTGTTAACCATTTTTATGATATTTATCCATGTTTAAAGAGATACATAATAAATACTTACGATACACAGCCATATTTATTTATTCTATTTTACTTTTCTTTTGTGCATTGCAGCTGAATTTTTTAGGGTTATTCGGTTACTCCCCTTCCTATAAAGACATCAAAGCCCCTACACAAAGTGTTGGTTCAGAACTTTATACAGCCGACGGCGTATTGATAGGCCGATATTTTAAAGAAAACAGAACACCTGTAGCCTTCGACCAAATTGCGCCTAGTGTAATTAATGCCCTGATAGCGACCGAAGATGCCCGTTTCTACAAACATATGGGGATCGATTTTATATCCTTAGTTTCAAGTGGTATATCAACAGCCAGTGGTGATAAACGTGGTGGAAGTACCATAACCCAACAACTTGCTAAAAACCTTTACCGCACCCGCTATAATAAATCGCAGGGAGTATTCAAAAGCATTCCAGTGGTGAGTACCATTATGTCCAAGTTAAAAGAATGGATGACCGCAGTAAAGTTAGAAGCTAACTATTCAAAAGAGGAAATCCTAACCATGTATTTAAACACGGTTTCTTTCGGAAATAACGCCTACGGCATCAAAACAGCTGCCCGCACCTATTTTGATAAAGAAACCAACAAACTGGAGGTACCAGAATCGGCTTTGCTGATTGGCATGTTAAAAGCTACAACTTTGTATAACCCCACCAGAAATCCTGAACGTTCTGTAGAACGGAGGAATGTAGCTTTATCACAAATGAACAAATACGGGTTCATCAATACACAGGAATACAACAGGTACAAAAATACCCCCCTAAAACTTAAGGAAGGCCTTGTAGATAACAATGGTGATGAGGACTCTTATCTGCGTACTGCGGTAGCGAAGTACCTGGAGAAATGGTGTGATGACAATGGGTATGACCTGTATGAGGATGGATTAAAGATTTATACAACCATTGATTCTAAACTGCAGAAATATGCGGAGGAAGCTGTTAATGAGCAAATGAAAACTTTGCAAAAACGCTTCTACAATGCATGGGGTAAGGAAGAACCATGGTATGATTCGGAAAATAACAAAGTAGACTTTCCTAATCGCGCCAGGCAAACCCTACCTATTTATGCCATGCTGAAGAAAAAATACGACAACAACCAGGATTCTATTGATGCTTATTTCGACCGCAAAAAGAAAATGACCGTCTTTAGCTGGAGTGGAAATCGCGATACCTTGTTCTCTACCATGGATTCTATACGTTATTACGGTAAAATATTAAATGCAGGGATGATGACCCTCGATCCTTTTGAAGGAAAAATTAAAGTTTGGGTGGGAGGCATAGACCATGAATTTTTCAAATATGACCATGTTAACCAGAGTAAAAGGCAAGCGGGTTCTACCTTTAAACCTTTCGCCTACCTGGCTGCCCTGCAAAGCGGTTTGTCACCCTGCGACACTTTTGTTGATAAACCGGTAAGCATCGCCTATCAGGAGAAAGGGAAAACTGAATACTGGGAACCTAAAAATGCCAGTTATTCCAATACTTACAGCAACATGTCCTTACGTTTAGCCATGGCCAGATCTGTAAATACCATTACGGCACAGGTTACAGAAAAAGTAGGCTCAGACAATGTCGTAAAATGGGCTCATGAGGTTGGAATAGACAGCAAATTACAATCAGTTCCTTCAGTAAGTTTAGGTCCAAATGATGTTTCTGTGTATGAAATGGTAAGGGCCTATGGTACTTTTTTAAATAACGGTATTAAAACCGACCCTATACTTGTAGAGAAAATTACTGACCTGGACGGCAATCTGATCGAGGAGTTTAAAGCCAAAACAAAAAGAGTGCTAACAGAAGAGATTAGTTGGTTAATGCTTTATATGTTGAGGGGTGGTATGGAAGAACCAGGCGGCACTTCACAGGCCCTATGGGAATGGGACCTTTGGAAAAAGAACAACCAGATTGGTGGTAAAACAGGCACCTCATCAGATTATGTGGATGCATGGTACATGGGGATTACGAAAGACCTGGTTACCGGCGTTTGGGTAGGCTGCGATGAACGTACAGCACACTTTAAAAATAGCGAAACTGGCGAAGCTTCGAGAACAGCCCTTCCGATATTTGCTAAGTTTATGGAAAAAGTTTACCATGATGAAACTACAGGTTATACTTATGGTCCTTTCCCTAAGGCAAAAGTAAAAATCAATATTAAATACAATTGTCCTACACCGCGCTACGTGCCCGATACGACCACCCAGGATAGCGTGGCAGTAGATTCGGTTGAACAGCAAGAGCCTGTAGTAGAAGAGCTGGATCCGCTAACTCCGGAACAAATGGAGCTGATTAACCAGCAACAGAAGAAAGCAGGTAACCCGACCACTACACCAGCTGCAGCTACACCACCCATATCGAAAAAAGAAGAGCGGGAATTGAAAAGAAAATTACGGAAAGAAGAAAAAGAAAAGGCTAAATTAGATCCTCCAAACAACAGGTAAACTTTCCTGTATATAACGCTTTACAACTCCTAACCTTTTAAACGATGAAGATAATATCTAAAATTTTTCAACGGTTAATTACAGTCTTATTGCTACTAACGTCAACCTCGTTAGCTGTCCACGCACAGTACTTTGGCCAAAATAGAGTCAGGTATAAAAACGTAAAGTTCAATGTGATGGAAACCCCACACTTTGAGCTGTATTATTACATCAAAAACGACAAGCTGGTTAAACGCTTCGCCAAGGATGCGGAGACCTGGTACAAAATGCATCAGGAAGTATTCAGAGATACTTTCCTTAAAAAAAACCCTATCATCTTATACAGTAACCATCCTGACTTTCAGCAAACCACGGCGCTGCAAGGCGAAATTGGCGTGGGGACAGGCGGCGTAACCGAAGCCTTGAAAAACAGGGTGATTATGCCAGTGATGGAGCTTAACAGCCAGACGCGTCATGTGCTTGGCCACGAGTTGGTTCATGCCTTTCAATACCATTCCCTTTTAGTGCAGGATAGCCTGAGCCTGGAGAATGTGAGCCAGGTGCCATTATGGATGATTGAAGGAATGGCAGAATACCTGTCTATTGGCAAAAAAGATGCTTTTACTGCCATGTGGATGCGTGATGCCTTGTTAAACCGGGATATCCCCTCCTTAAAAGACCTTACAAATTCTAACCGATATTTCCCTTACCGTTATGGCCAGGCTTTCTGGACCTTTATAGGTTCGGTATACGGTGATACCACCATTGTACCGCTATTGAAAAATACAGCAAGGTATGGCTATGAAAATGGCTTAAGATACACCTTAGGCTACGATGATAAAACCTTGTCAGGATTGTGGAAAAATGCTATTGAGGCGCATTACCGACCGATGTTAAAAGCGGATAGTGCACAGGTAAAATTGACTGGAACGAAGATTGTCGACAATAAAAATGCAGGGAACATGAATGTGGCCCCTGCAATTAGTCCGGATGGAAAATACCTTGCTTTTATGTCGGAAAAAGATTTATTCGGCATTGACCTCTTCCTTGCTGATGCCAGAACCGGACGGATCATCAGAAAGTTGAGTAGTCAGGTAAACAATTCCCATATTGACGATTTTAGCTTTTTAGAGTCAGCGGGTACCTGGTCGCCCGACAGCAAGCGTTTTGCTTTTACGGTGTTTAGTAAAGGGAAAAACCGGATGATTATCATCGACATCGAAAAAGGAAATACCCTTTTACATAAAGATATGCAACAGGTGGAGCAGTTCGGCAACTTGAGCTGGTCGCCAGATGGAAAAGAAATAGCTTTTTCAGGAATGGTAGAAGGACAAAGTGATATCTTCACTTATAACCTGGACAATGAAAAGATCACTGCCATTACGGATGATGTATATTCAGATTATGCACCAAATTTTTCACCGGATGGTAAAAAACTTATCTTTTCATCCGACCGTGTATCTGTTGTATCAAACACCACAGAGGCTACCCACCCTATCAATTTAACTATATACGATCGCGAAAATAAAACTTTAACTGACCTGCCTGTTTTTCCGGGGGCCAACAACCTAAATGCACAATTTTCTGGTGATAGCCAAAAGGCATACTTCCTGTCTAACCGCGATGGTTTCCGAAATTTATACGAATATCACTTAGCAGAAGGGACCGTAGAGCAGTTAACAGATTATTTCACCGGCATTAGCGGCATTACAGAATACTCCCCTGCCATATCGGTTTCTAGAAACGATGAAATTATATACAGTTATTATCGTGCGCAAAGGTACACCTTGTATCATGCCGAAAGAAACCAATTCCAGGCCATTGCAGTGGATGCACAAGCGGTAGATTTTACAGCTGCTATTCTCCCTCCAATAAACAACCACGGGATCAATATCATCAACTCAAATCTTTCTAACTTCAGGCGCTTCGATCAAACACCAAACGACTCGCTGCGCATGGTTGCTTACCGCCCGCAATTCAAACTGGATTACCTGGCCAATAGCGGCGTAGGTGTTTCCACAAGTCGTTTCGGCACAGGTGTGATGGGTGGAATCGTTGGGATGTTTAGCGATATCCTTGGTCGTAATCAAATTATAGCTAATCTTGCTGTCAATGGTGAAGTGTATGATTTTGGCGGGATGGTGGGTTATATTAATCAGGAGAAAAGAATTAACTGGGGTGCGGCCATATCACACATTCCCTATATTACCGGTTTTAGAGATTTTGCACCTGAAACCATACCAGTAGAAGGCGGCACGCTTGACGTCATCTCTGACCGCACCAATATCATCAGGACCTTTGAAGACCAGGCTCAATTATTTGCAAGTTATCCATTTAATAAAGCACACCGTATTGAAACCGGTGGCGCTTTTTCAAGGTACAGTTACCGCATAGATCGCTACAGTAATTATTATGAGAATATTGATGGATTTCCAGGCTTCTATTTAGGATCTGATAAAAGAAAAATTCCAACAGAGCAAGCTGGAGAAGAATTGGGGGTATCTTTTAAATCATTTAATATTTTCAACACCAATGTTGCCTTTGTAGGTGATAATTCCATTTTTGGCATGACCAGTCCGCTAGACGGATTTCGTTACCGCGTAGGTGGTGAACAGTACTTCGGTGATTATCAATTCTCGGCGGTTAACCTGGATGGCAGGAAATATGTACGGGTGAAACCATTTACTTTGGCAGCCAGGGCTTATACCTATATGCGTTTGGGAGAGCAGGGCGAGAACCTGTATCCCTTATTTATCGGTTACCCCTACCTGATCAGAGGTTATGAAGCCAACTCTTTATACAATAACCAAAGTGCAGGAGGAAATTTCGACATCAACCAATTATCAGGAAGTAAAATCGCCGTGTTCAATTTTGAAGTGAGGCTACCTTTTACAGGGCCAAAAAGGTTGGCGCAAATTCCTTCAAATTTTTTCTTTTCAGACTTGAACCTATTTTTTGATGCTGGCGTAGCTTGGACGGAAGATTCAAAGGTGGTATTTAAGAGCCAGCCGAACGGCGTGTTATTGCCAAACGGAACGCCTGCAGAAAGGGTCCCAGCGTTGAGTGCGGGAGTCTCCTTACGGGTAAATATATTTGGATATTTTGTATTAGAGCCTTATTATGCTTTTCCTTTCCAACGAAAAGATGTAAAAGCAGGGGTCTTTGGATTAACTTTTGCCCCAGGTTGGTAGTTATATCAGCGTTTAAAAGCCAATGTCCCGGGCGTTAACTACCCCGGGACATTTTTATATTATGACATGATATTCAAAGGCAGTGTAACCTGCATATCAATAGCTTTATTTAAAGTGATGTGCTCGAAATCCAAACCAATGGTTAAATCTACCCAATCAGGATTGCATGATCGTACCAGACGTTCCTTTTGCATGCGGGTAAACCTGCTGATTAATTTAAATCGGCCCAAGGCCTGTGCTTCCGTTTTAAACTCTTCAAAATAAATTAGCCTGCTAAGCTGCTGGCCGCTATCGAAAAATAAATTAGGCATTTGTTTATAAAAAGATAAGGTCTTTAACAAATCAGCACTCATGCCTACATGCAAACTGGTTCTGTTCCTATCGGTCAGGATGTACACAAAATTTTTCATAGCTTTATCTTAAATTGTTTTCAACTAAATTAGTTAGTATATATATTTGTACAGCCAATTAATATTACTAACTTTATTGGCACAATAATACTAATTAGTTTAGTAAAAACAAAAGAATATTAAAATTTATTTTTATGTCAAATATTTCAGCTAACCTAAAATACCTTAGGAAGAAAAAAGGCCTTACACAACAGCAATTCGCTGATGCTATTGGGATTAAAAGGTCTCTGGTTGGTGCTTATGAAGAAGATCGCGCAGAACCAAAATACGACTTGCTAAAGAAAATAGCAACATTCTATGAATTTAGCATTGATGAGTTTATCAATGAAGAAATCAACGATAAGTGGAAACCTAAGCTGAAAAGCCAGGGTTCAAACCTACGCATCCTTAGCATTTCGGTAGATAAAGACGATAATGAGAATATTGAGCTGGTTCCTGTAAAGGCGAGCGCAGGTTATTTGAATGGTTTCGCTGACCCGGAGTACATCAGGGAATTGCCCAAATTCCACCTGCCCCTCCCGAGTTTAAAACAAGGAACTTTTCGTGCTTTTGAAATTACAGGTGATTCCATGCTACCCATTCAACCTGGAAGTATCATCGTAGGCGAATACCTGGATAACTGGAATGACGTAAAAACAGGAGAAACCTATGTGATCGTAAGTAAAAATGAAGGCGTAGTTTATAAACGCGCTGGCAATCGTTTTAAAGAGAACAAAGAGCTTAAATTAGTATCAGACAACAAAGTGTACGATCCTTACCATATTGCCGCTGAAGATATCCTGGAGATCTGGAAAGCAAAAGCGTATTTTAGCTCAACCCTACCCGACCCAACACCAGAACCAACTATTGAAACATTAACCAACATGATGTCGCAAATGCAGAAATCATTGTCGCAGTTAAACAGGAATTAAAAAAAACTTGACATAACAAAAAAGGGAGCTAATAGCTCCCTTTTTTGTTATGTATAACGAATCGTTATCTTATTTAACTGTATCAATAACAGCTTTAAAAGCTTCAGGATGATTCATTGCTAAATCAGCTAATACTTTACGGTTTAAACCGATGTTTTTAGTCGCTAATTTACCAATCAGTTGAGAGTAAGAAATACCATGTTGACGTGCTCCAGCGTTGATACGTTGAATCCATAATCCACGGAATTCTCTTTTCTTAACTTTACGGTCACGGTATGCATATTGCAAACCTTTTTCAACCGTATTTTTAGCAATGGTGAAAACCTTGCTTCTTGATCCCCAATAGCCTTTGGCCATATTTAGGACTTTTTTCCTTCTTCTTCTCGAAGCTACTGCGTTTACCGAACGTGGCATAGTGTTGTTGTTTTTTGATAAACGGTGTTGCGTATTTCAGCAAACTTACTACCGAGTACCTGGTTAAAAATTAAATTATTTACCGATGGCAAGCATACGTTTAACGTTACCTGTATCTGCAGCCGACACCATACTTGTGTGACCTAAGTTACGCTTACGTTTTGTAGACATCTTTGTTAAGATGTGGCTTTTGTAGGCGTTTTTCCTTGCAATTTTACCGGTTCCAGTAAGCCTGAAGCGCTTTTTAGCACTGGAATTGGTTTTCATTTTTGGCATAACCTGTGTTTATTTATGTAATTTACTTATTTTTTCTGCACCTTAGGAGCAAGTGTTAAAAACATACGCTTACCTTCTAATTTAGGTAATAGCTCTACTTTACCTATGTCTTCCAAAGCTTGAGCGAATTTAAGCAACAAAATCTCTCCTTGTTCCTTATATACAATTGCTCTACCTTTAAAGTGTACGTAAGCCCGTACTTTCTCTCCGTTTTCCAAGAAACTAACCGCATGTTTTAGTTTAAATTGAAAATCGTGATCGTTAGTGTTAGGTCCGAAACGTATCTCTTTAATTACAGTTTGCTTAGCATTAGCTTTAATTTCTTTCTGCTTTTTCTTCTGCTCGTAAACAAACTTACTATAATCAATTATCCTACAAACTGGCGGAACCGCATTTGGAGATATCTCTACCAGATCCAATTCCAACTCGTCGGCAAGGGCCAAAGCTTTTGCCAAAGGATAGATCCCTGGTTCAACATTATCTCCTGCCAATCTCACCTCTGGAGCCTTGATATACTGATTAATGTGATGTTCTGCTTCTTTTTTCTTAAAAGGAGGACGTGGTCCCCTGTTAAATCCTGGTCTGCCTAATGCCAAATTTATTTTCTGTTTAAATTGTAATTTCTTTAATTAATAACTCTCTGAATTCTTGCAATGTCATCTCCCCTAAATCTCCTTCACCATGTTTCCTCACAGAAACCTTGCCATCTGCCATCTCTTTTTCGCCAATAATCAGCATGTAAGGGATTTTCTTCACTTCTGAGTCCCTGATTTTCCTTCCGATTTTTTCATCACGAAAGTCAATCAAACCGCGAATATCGGAATTATTTAGTTCATCTGAAACTTTTTTCGCATAATCTTCATATTTTTCTGAAATAGGAAGTATGATAAATTGTTCCGGAGAAAGCCACAACGGGAAGTTCCCTGCACAGTGTTCGATCAGTACCGCAATGAATCTTTCCAATGAACCAAAAGGTGCACGGTGAATCATGACCGGACGATGTTTTAGGTTATCACTACCTGTATATTCCAGTTCAAAACGTTCTGGTAAATTGTAATCTACCTGTATCGTTCCTAACTGCCACTTGCGACCTAAAGCATCCTTTACCATAAAGTCTAACTTTGGACCGTAGAATGCAGCCTCACCATATTCTACAACTGTAGTTAAGCCTTTTTCGTCTGCAGCTTCGATAATAGCCGATTCTGCAAGCTCCCAGTTTTCGTCAGTACCGATATATTTGGTTTTGTTCTTAGGGTCTCTAAGGGAAACCTGAGCGGTATAGTCGTCAAATCCCAAAGACTTAAATACATATAAAACCAGGTCAATAACCTTTTTAAATTCTTCTTTCACCTGATCCGGACGGCAAAACAAATGGGCATCATCCTGGGTAAAACCACGTACACGAGTTAAACCATGAAGCTCCCCACTTTGCTCATAACGATAGACCGTTCCAAATTCAGCAAAGCGTAAAGGAAGATCCTTATACGAACGAGGTTTAACTTTATAAATCTCACAATGGTGAGGACAGTTCATCGGTTTTAAGAAGAACTCCTCCCCTTCCTGTGGCGTTTTTATTGGCTGGAAAGCATCCTTACCATATTTCTCATAGTGACCAGAAGTGATATACAAATTTTTATGCCCGATATGAGGCGTAACCACTTGTTCATAACCTGATTTACTTTGGGCTTTAGTTAAAAATTGCACTAAACGTTCACGCAATGCAGCACCCTTAGGCAACCATAATGGTAAACCTGCACCTACTTTCTCAGAAAAAGCAAATAATTCCAGCTCTTTACCTAGTTTGCGGTGATCACGTTTTTTCGCTTCCTCTATTAAATGAAGATAGTCCGTTAGCTCACTGGCTTTCGGAAAAGTAACCCCATAAATACGCGTCAGCTGTTTTCTGTTTTCGTCTCCACGCCAGTAAGCACCAGCAACATTCATTAGCTTCACCGCCTTAATAAAGCCGGTATGTGGAATGTGTGGTCCGCGACAAAGATCTGTAAACTCACCTTGTGTATAGAAAGTAATCTTTCCATCTTCTAAGCCTTCTAAAAGGTCAAGTTTATACTCATCGCCTTTCTCCGTAAAAAAATGAAGTGCCGCATCTTTTGCAATACTTTCTCTAACAAATACTTCTTTCTTTTTTGCGATTTCCAGCATTTTGGTTTCAATGGCCTTGAAATCATCTGAAGAGAATTCTCTGTCACCGAAATCTACATCATAATAAAAGCCGGTTTCAATAGCCGGGCCAATACCAAATTTAGTCCCTGGATAAAGTGACTCTAATGCTTCTGCCATAATATGGGCCGAAGAGTGCCAGAAGGTAGTTTTACCTGAGGCATCATTCCACGTTAATAATTTTACAGATGCATCGGCTTCAATAGCACGGGTAGCATCCCAAACTTCACCGTTTACTTCAGCAGCTAATACGTTTCTGGCTAGTCCTTCAGATATGGATAAGGCAATTTGATGGGCTGTTGTGCCCTTTTCATACTGACGGACTGACCCGTCAGGGAGTGTAATATTAATCATCTACAACTATGATTTATGAAGTTAAATATTTTATTAATTTAAACCACCTACAGTGTGATTTTTAGAAAAACAAAGGTAAATTAAAATACTAATTAATGACAATATTTCTAATTCCATTTCCAGACCTGTTACCTTGTCTTTCACGCATCGCTTTCATCCTTGCCTCCATTTTAGCCTGATAAGCTTCGGGAGTAATCACAGTTCCTTTCTTGGGCAGGGTGACATCACGGGCACTTACATTTCTATATTCTATGCTGGTAGCCAGAGTACTGGACCCTTTTCCTTCAATAGCGAGAACCGCACCTTCAGTCCATAAAGAAGGGTTTGGTGAAAAGTCAAAACCCAAATCTTTTGTGTACCACACCGTGGTTTCATCTACAATTTCCTTTTCTTCATCTCTGATTTTACGCTTGCTGGTGGTTTTAATCACCACCTTCTGACAGTCAAAGCCAAGAATCTTCTTTGTTTCATCAGATTTAAGATGTTCAATTACCGGCGGCGCAGACACACCACGGTTTAGCATCATCGCCATACCTTCCGGCGCTTTACCCAAATTCATGTTCATAAAATAGGTGGTGTCATTCAGCTCAAACACGGTCGTCAGCTTCTGCGATGCAAGATCATAATAATAATCACGGTTATTTGCTCCTCCCTGACCAAATCCGCGGCCCATACCAGCACCAGCGCTATTGCTGTCCTCAATTTCCTCCACTTTCATGTAACTGGCATGAGTAGCATTAAAAAGCAATTCAAAAGGCGTAACTGAACTTTGCATCCTGGCTAGCATCTCCGCATTAAGTGTCATCCCATTTGCTTCAGCCATGGCAGCCGGATTAAACTTAGTTTCAAATTGTATGGCACCAGATTTTTTTTGGGCACTTAAAGGAAGGCAATAGACAATAAGGGCAATGACAGCCAGAACAATTTTTTTCATCAGTATGTATTGTTTTTTATGAAGCGATTAAGACTAACTCTCCAACCAGCCATTTGCCAGTACATCGGCAAGGTGCATTGTTTTTAGAGGTATATTGTTTTTATCGATATAACCTTGCAGGTGCATCAAACAAGATAAATCTGTCGAAATAATGTAATCAACTTCCTGTTCCATGGCATTGTTCACTTTTTGTTCTGCCATAGCCGAAGAGATAGCATCAAACTTAACAGCAAACGTACCACCAAATCCGCAGCACATATCAGTATCCTTCATCTCTACCATTTCCAATCCGTGAACTTTAGAAAGCAGCTGCCGTGGTTCATCCTTAATTTTACATTCCCTCAAACCACTACAGGAATCATGGTATACTGCCCTGCCATCAAGCTCTGCGCCGAAGTAATCTTTCTTAGCAATATTGACCAGAAAATCAGATAATTCAAAAATGTGCCCTTGTATTGTTCTACATTTATTGTGAACAATGGTATTGGTAAACAAATCATTAAAACCTGTTTTCACCATACCTACACAAGAGGCTGAAGGTGCAACAATGTAATTCTGGTCTGAAAAATCCGAAAGAAACTTATTACCAGTTTCCTTGGCTTCTTCCCAGTAACCTGCATTATAAGCAGGCTGTCCGCAGCAGGTTTGATTTGGATTGTAACTCACCTCGTAACCTGCTTTTTCCAATACTTTTATGGTATTAAAAGCCGTTTCGGGATATAACTGATCAATAAAACAGGGTACAAATAATTCTATTTTCATTTAAAGGATCTTATTTAATCTGAATGGGTGTTGCAAATAATTTAACCTCAGCTTTACGAAGTGAAAGGAGCAATAATAAGCCAATGATAAAAAAGGAGGTTAAAGCAATCGCAGAATTTCGCATACTCCCCGTAAGCTCCTCTATGTATGCAAAGCTAGCTAATCCCGCTACAATTGCAACTTTTTCAGCCACATCGTAAAAGCTAAAAAAAGAGGCAGTATCTGGAGTATTTGCAGGGATATATTTAGCGTAGGTAGAACGGGATAAGGACTGAATACCCCCCATTATTAATCCGACTACAGCGGCTAAAATATAAAACTGAAATTCTGTAGACACAAAATAAGCACTGATACACATGAATATCCAGATGATGACCACTGCAATTAACACTTTTACATTTCCATAAGCCTGCGCCAGGCGCGACATTGCATTAGCACCACCAATAGCCACCAATTGTATAACCAAGATAACCCCAATCAAGCTTGGTGTGGTTAAGTGTAACACTTTTTCGCCAAAACTTGCCGATACGAGCATAATCGTTTGCACACCCATGGAGTAAAAAAAGAAGGCAAAGAGAAAGCGCTTCATCAACTTCATGCCCTTAATTTGCTTCCATACCTTATGCAACTCCACAAATCCACTGGATATTTTCCTTTGTTCGGTGGCATTAAAGTTAGGGCTCCCCTTTGGAAGTACCCTAAATGGAATTTGTGCAAAGCTGATCCACCAAATGCCTACCAGTAAAAAGGAAAGTCGTGGTGGAAAACTCATATCAGTAATGCCAAACCATTCAGGCTTCAAAACAAACACAAAACAGATGAGTTGGATGAGCACACTACCTATATAACCATAACTAAAACCCTTGGCGCTCACCGCATCCTGGCGGTCAGGGGTGGCAATTTCTGGCAGGTAAGAATTGTAGAATACAAAAGCACCCCCGTAACCAATAGCAGCCAGCGCAAAACAGATAATGCCCCATTCTAAAGTTTCCAGTTTAAAAAAGTATAACCCACAGCATGACAAAGCACCCAGCCAGGTAAACAGTTGCATATAAATCTTTTTATTCCCTTTATGATCAGCCATAGCCGATAGCACAGGTGATAACAAGGCCACAACCAGATAGGCAGCGGCTAAAGCATAATTAGACAAGGCTGTATTTACAAAAGGTATCCCGAAAAAAGTCACCTGGTCGCCATGTTCGGCAGTTCGGGTAATGATGGAGTAATAAGCGGGGAAAATGGTTGACGTAATCACCAGATTATAAGAAGAATTCGCCCAGTCAAAGAAAGCCCAGGACCGGATAACCCGTTTGTTGTTCTTTAATTCCACTAATTTACTTTTTGCAATCGGGCGTTACCGGTTTTCTTTTTATCAATTTTTTTAGGGTTTCCTTTATAAAAAACTTCACTAGAACCCGTACTCTCCACCTTCAATTCATTAAGCACATTGATGTTTGATTTTCCAACACCTTCCATGTTCAGGTTATACTGGCCAACCACAAAATCAAAAGCATCCAGATTAAGAGCTCCTTTAGATTTTAATTCATGTATTCCAGCTTGTCCACTCAGTTTTAAATTAGCCGTACCATCAACCTCCGTATTTACTTTAGCTGCATTAAGGTCTAAATCTACAGTTGTACTACCTGTTAACGTTAATTTCAAGTCGCCAAGGTTAAGTCGCCCCTGTGAAGCCAGACTGCTACTACCCCCTGCTTTAATAGACTTCAACATTCCAATACCCGCATAAACAACTACTGAATCTGTACCACAATATTTCTCTGGATCAAGATTTAATTTTAAAGTTCCACGACTTACGGAGGCCTCTACTTGATCAACAACATTAGAATCTGCCTCCACTTTAATCGCATAACTTGTATCCTGGTGAAAAACAACTTTTATAGCCCCCTGCACTTCCACTTCATCGAAACGATCAACGGTGTTAACATGTGATACACGCATACCTGCATCTTCAACACACTCAGTTTTACAAGAAGTTAATATTAAAGGAAATGCTAATAATAAAAGGCTAAGTCGTTTCATAAATTAGGGGTATATAGTATATGTGAGGCAATTTAAATGTTTTTAGCTGTTTGAGCAACATAATTTAAAGGTAATAGTTTTTACCATCAGTTTTTATTTTTCCTGCATCCAGCAATTCACGAATCCGATCCAGTTTTTCATTTTCTGTCCCCGTTTTCAACGCACCTACTAAATCAGTCAGGCTATGCGCACCCCCTTGCAATAAGGTGGCAATCTCAAACTCAATTTTTTCTAATCTTTCATCAGCATCCTGAACCTTTTTCTCCGCAAGGCAAATGTCACAGACTCCACATTTAGCGGGATGTAACTCATCAAAGTAAGTCAACAACTGTATACTTCTGCATACCGGCATGCTGGCATAAGTCAGCACCGCGTTAATCTGGTCATCCTGTATTTTTTTACGCAGGGCAATATATTTCACATCGATGTCCATATGTTGCTGATCTGCACGTGGCAAAATAAACTCAAGCTGTGGCTCATCAGACTGTGGCAAATACGAAATCACTTCCATGTCCTGCATCCTTTTTAACATGGCCACTACAGTATTATATGATACCCCCAGGCGCTTAGCCATATCATTCTCTTTAATCTTTACATATTGATCAAAAGAACCACCATACGATCTTAATAAGGTTTTAATTAAAGGATCGAATCCTGCATTTTCAATTTGAAACCGATACAAATCTTCATTGCCCACCAGCATCATAACACGCGAGTCCAGAAATAAGTTATCAGACAATGTTAAATAGCCATCATGTTCCAGAAACTTCAGCGCAGAGATGGTTTTTAGCACACTCCTATCAAAACGTTTACAAAAATCGGCCAGGTCAAAAGGAAAACTCAGGCCTTGCCCTACCCCATAAGCAAGCTGATAATAACTTCCCAGGTAGTGGTAGGTTTTCCTGATTTCTTCTACACTGGGGAAACTTTCGGTGTATTTACGTCTTAAATTATGGTGGTCGGAAGTATTGGCTAGTAATACCGCAAAAGAACGATGATCATCGCGACCTGCACGCCCTGCTTCCTGATAATAGGCTTCTAAACTTTCCGGCAGGTCAAGGTGTATCACAAACCGGACATCAGGTTTATCGATGCCCATTCCAAAAGCATTGGTAGCTACCATAATTCGGATGCTGTTGTTTTTCCAGGCTTCCTGCTTTCGCGAGCGCTCATCACGGCTCAGTCCGGCATGATAAAAATCAGCAGCAAACTGGTTCCTTTGCAAGAATAACGCTACTTCAGCCGTTTCACGCCTGTTTCGCACATACACCAGGCCACAACCTTTAACATTGCGTACAATGTCGATCAGCTTTTTATATTTATCCTCCAGGTCCATTACCACATAACTGAGGTTCTTGCGGGCAAAACTCTTTACAAAAACAGCAGGATCCGTCAGCTCCAGTTTGTCAATAATATCTGCTCTTACATATTGGGTTGCTGTAGCCGTTAAGGCTATAACAGGTACCTCAGGATGTATTAATCGCAAATCCTTCACCTTTAAATAAGGTGGACGGAAATCATAACCCCATTGCGAAATACAATGTGCCTCATCTATCGCAATCAGATTCACTTTCATATAAGAAATACGTTCTTTAACGATCTCCGAAAGCAGTCTTTCGGGCGATAAATAAAGAAACTTGATCTTGCCGTAGATACAGTTATCAAGCAAAATATCAATTTCTCTTTTCCCCATGCCCGCATAAATGGCAACAGCTTCAATTCCGCGCGCCTTTAAATTCTCCACCTGGTCTTTCATCAACGCCACCAAGGGCGATACCACCAGGCAAATGCCTTCCTGTACCATGGCAGGCACTTGAAAACAAATGGACTTGCCGCCTCCGGTGGGCAATAAAGCCATAGTATCCCGATTAGCCAAAACAGCATCTATAATATCTTCTTGTAAGGGCCTAAAGGAATCGAAACCCCAATACTGCTTTAATATGTCTGCTTTATTCATAAAAGGTAATTCAAAACTATAAAAATGAACTGATATTATTAAATTGCAGGCTTGAACAAGGTAAACTACACACAAACTATGCGCAAAAATCTACTCGCTATTCTTCTTTTAGGTTGTACACTTCCGGCTATCTCCCAAGATAACAAAGAAAAACCCAAGTGGGATATTGAAAAATACAAAGGAACAACTAAAAACTTCTCCATTACAACCAACGAAGGCACCTGGATGAACCTTGACGTTAGCAATGACGGTAAGGAAATTGTATTTGATATGCTGGGCGACATTTATGTGATGCCTATTACCGGTGGTACAGCCACCCTACTCAGCGGCGGTATTGCCTTTGATGTACAACCACGCTTCAGTCCGAATGGAAAGTATATTTCGTATACCAGCGATAAAGGTGGAGGTGATAACATTTGGATCATGAACCGCGACGGATCAAACAAACGTCAGGTGACCAAAGAGAACTTCAGGTTATTAAACAATGCCACCTGGATGCCCAATAGCGAATACCTTATTGCCCGCAAACACTATACAGGTACCCGTTCTTTAGGGGCTGGTGAAATGTGGATGTATAACATTCACGGTGGTGATGGTGTGCAATTAACTAAAAGAAAAAACGACCAGCAGGATGCCGGCGAACCAAATGTTTCACCAAACGGCAAATTCCTGTATTTTAGCGAAGACATGTCGCCCGGCCCTACTTTCGAATACAGTAAGGACCCCAATGGCATGATCTATGCCATACGCCAGCTCGACCTGAGCTCAGGAAAATTAACCAACTTTATTGCCGAACAAGGTGGTGCTGCCCGCCCACAGGTTTCTCCCGATGGGAAAATGATGGCCTATGTGAAAAGGGTACGCTTGAAAACGGTCATGCACCTCCAAAATCTACAAACGGGTGAAGAAATGCCTTTATTTGAAGACCTTTCTCATGACCAGCAGGAAACCTGGGCCATCTTTGGTATCTACCCAAATTTCGCCTGGACACCTGATTCAAAAAGTATTATCTTCTATGCAAAAGGCAAGATAAAGCGCCTAGACTTAAACACCTTACAAGTTAACGAAATCCCTTTCCAGGCCACTACAAATCAAACTGTGCAGGATGCACTTCATTTTCCACAGCAGGTTTTTGCAGATGAGTTTAAGGTAAAAATGATCAGACAGCTAACCACAGCTACGGATGGCAAGTTTGTCATTTTTAACGCAGCTGGTTACCTGTATAAAAAGGAATTGCCCGATGGTAAACCTGAAAGACTAACCAACGGCATGGCTTTCGAATTCGAGCCAGAAATTAGTCCGGATCAAAAATACGTGATCTACACCACCTGGAGCGACGAATTAAAAGGATCTATCAAACGCACTGACCTTAAAACCGGCAAAACCATTACCCTTACCGATGAGAAAGGGTTTTATTATACGCCCAAATATTCCAGTAATGGCGATAAAATTGTTTATAGAAAAGGAACAGGTAATCAGACTTTAGGTTTTTCTCATGGCAAAAACCCAGGTATTTATACCATTTCAGCAAACGGTGGCAACAAAATACTTATCTCTGATAACGGCATTAAACCGAAGTTCAATGCCGACGACAGCCGTATCTATTTTCAAAGCAACAGCAAAGGAAAAAAAGCTTTTAAAAGCATTGCCTTAAACGGTACCGACGAAAAAACTCATTATTCTTCCAGTTATGCCACAGATTTCGCTCCAAGTCCGGATGGGAAATGGATGGCCTTTACAGAACTCTATAATGTGTATATCACCCCTATGGTCACCATTGGTGCTGAATTAGAGTTATCGTCAACAAATAAAGCCATTCCGGTTACTAAAGTAAGTAAAGATGGTGGTAGTTATATCCATTGGAGTGGCGATAGCCATAAACTATTCTGGACACTAGGCGAAAGCTATTTTAGCAAAGACATTAACAACACCACTGTTTTTAACCAAACAGCAACCTTAGCTCCAGCAGCGCAGCCTGATGCCGGTATATCCTTAGGATTAAGTTTAAAGGCCGATAAGCCTACCGGTTTAGTGGCGTTAAAAGGCGCTAGAATCATCACCATGCAGGGCGACCAGGTGATTGAAGAAGGAACCATCCTGTTGCAAAACAATAAAATTCTTAACGTAGGTACCGTGGCAGAGGTAACAATTCCTGCGGAAGCTACTGTAGTAGATGTAACCGGAAAAACCATTATGCCCGGTATTATCGATGTGCATGCACATTTACGTACCAGTCCTGATGGCGTGTCACCTCAACAAGACTGGTCTTACCTGGCCAACCTTGCTTTTGGAGTAACCACATCGCATGATCCATCAAGCAATACAGAAATGGTATTCAGCCAAAGTGAAATGCTTAAAGCTGGCCGTATGGTTGGTCCGAGATTATATTCTACCGGAACCATATTATATGGTGCAGAAGGCGATTTTAAAGTGGTGGTCAACAGCCTTGACGATGCCCTTGCCGGCCTTCGTCGCTTAAAAGCTGTTGGTGCTTTTTCGGTGAAGTCGTACAACCAGCCACGCCGCGAGCAGCGCCAGCAGATTCTGGAAGCCGCCAGGCAGCTGCAAATGGAAGTGGTACCTGAAGGTGGATCTACCTTTTTCCACAATATGAATATGATTGCCGATGGCCATACTGGCATTGAACACAGCATTCCAATTGCTCCTGTATATAAAGATGTAGTAGATTTCTGGGCTAATACTAAAGTAGCTTACACACCAACTTTAATTGTTAGCTATGGTGCACAATGGGGTGAAAACTATTGGTACGACAGGACCAATGTTTGGGAAAACGAAAGGTTAATGGCTTTTACGCCAAGATCGATTATTGACCAGCGGGCCAGGAGAAGAACCACTGCTGAATATGGCGACTATGGGCATATTGAAGTAGCTAAAACAGTGAAACAAATTACAGATGCCGGTACTAAAGCAAACTTGGGTGCCCATGGACAAATTCAGGGTCTGGGTGCACATTGGGAATTATGGATGTTTGTACAAGGCGGCATGAGCCCGCTTGAAGCCATCCGCGTAGCCACCATTAACGGTGCGGCATACCTGGGTATGGATAAAGAACTGGGTACATTGGAAAAAGGTAAACTTGCCGATTTAGTGGTCATGGATGCCAATCCGCTGGAAGACATCAGGAACTCCGAAAAAATTAAATATGTGATGATTAACGGTCGTTTATATGATAGTTTATCTATGAACGAAACCGGAAGCAGAGATAAGGTGCGGCCTAAATTATGGTTCGAAGCCAATAAAGCTATGGGTTATGCCATGCCAATGGGTGAAGCAGAAACCTGGACCTTTACGGTGCCAGAATGTGATTAATTAGTTTTAGCTAGCAATTAAGGGTGTAACACGATCAAAAGTGTTACACCCTTTTGATTTTATAAGTTTTGTGCAATAACAAAACCACTTGCCCAGGCCCACTGGAAGTTGTATCCCCCCAGCCACCCAGTAACATCTACACATTCGCCCCCAAAATATAGGTTTGGTATCTTTTTACATTCCAGAGTCTTCGACGAAAGCTCATTGGTGTCTATCCCACCACGCATTACCTCTGCTTTATCATAACCTTTGTCGCCAGCAGGTTTCACTTTAAACAAATGTATCGTGGAATGAATGGTATCCATATCCTCCTTAGTTAAGGCGGCAACCGGTTTATCCATAGGCAGAAATTTAGCCATGGCCTCGGTAAACTTGCGTGTATAATATCGATTAAACAACGTTGATAACAAGGTTTTTCCTTGCTCACTCCGTTCCTGTTCTATAATTTCGATGATATTTTTATTGGGAAGCAGGTCGATGTTAATCGTTTCCCCTGCCCGCCAGTACGAAGAAATTTGTAATACAGCAGGTCCACTTAAGCCCCAGTGTGTAAACAACAAACTCTCTTCAAAAGCTATTCTATCGTTACTGATGGAACAAAATACGGCGTTACCCGACAACTGGGCATACCAGGTCTCCTCTTTTCCAGTGATGGTTAACGGCACCAATGCTGGCGCAGTAGCTATAATTTTTAATTCGTTCTTGCGTGCATAACGTAAGGCAAAATCTGTGGCTCCCATTTTAGGGATCGGTAATCCCCCGGTTGCCATCACCAGTTTTCCGGCATGTAATTTTACAGTTTTACCGTTTTTTTCGTAACTGACAGTAAACCCTTCGGCAGTTTGCTCGATGTCCAAAACATTTGCCTGGCAACGAATTTCCTGCCCCATCTCCCTGCACAAATCTGTAAAAACAGCCACCACGTCCCTGGCATTTTTACCGTCGGGAAAAAGCTGTCCCAAGGTTTTCTCTTTGCCACTTATTCCGTAGGTTTCAAAAAAGCTTATCGTATCCTCAACGGTCCATTGCTTAAAAGCAGATTTCAGAAAATGCTTGTTTGCTGATATAAACTGCTCTTCTGTTGCAAATAAATTGGTGTAATTACACCTTCCCCCACCCGATATCAGAATTTTTGCCCCTGGCTGATCGGCTTTCTCCAGCACAATCACCTTTTTACCCATAAATCCTGCCTGCACGGCACACATTAGCCCACAAGCTCCAGCACCAATAATTATAGCATCAGCATCCATCAATCCGTTTATATTGTTAAATTTGTGCAAAATAAGCATAACTTTTTCATATTGAGATGGCAAAACAGATAAGCGATTTAAAATTAGGCATACTAGGCGGAGGCCAATTAGGGCGAATGTTAATACAGGAAGCCATTAATTATAACCTGACCACCATGGTTTTAGATCCTGATACTCATGCGCCTTGCAAGCATATCGCGAATACCTTTGAATGCGGATCCATTACAGATTACGATACGGTTTATAACTTTGGTAAAAAAGCAGATGTGATTACCATTGAGATTGAAAAAGTAAACATCGAAGCGCTCGAACAATTAGAAAAAGAAGGCAAACTGGTATTCCCACAATCCAGGGTCATTCGTTTAATTCAAGATAAAGGTGTTCAAAAGCAATTTTTCAAAGAAAACGACATCCCTACCTCGCCATTTATATTGGTTAATGGCAAACAGGAAATGCTAAACAGCAATTTCGCATATCCCTTTATGCTAAAACAACGCAGGGATGGTTATGATGGAAAAGGGGTAATGAAAATCGAAACCATTAAAGAACTGGATGATGCTTTTGAAGGGCCTTGTTTAATTGAAGAGCTGGTAGATTTCGAAAAAGAAATCGCCGTGATCGTGTCTAGAAATTCTAATGGTGACATGCGAACTTTCCCGATGGTGGAAATGGAATTCAATCCAGAAGCCAACCTGGTAGAGTTTTTAATCAGCCCCTCTACCTATCCGGAAGCTATCCAGCAGAAAGCAGAACTCATCGCTAAAAATATTGCTTCAGCCCTAAACATCACAGGCATATTGGCTGTAGAAATGTTTGTAACCAAAAATGGTGAAATATTAGTTAACGAATTGGCACCAAGACCGCATAATAGTGGACATCAGACCATTGAGGGTAATTACGTTTCTCAATTTCAACAACACCTGCGTGCAATATTTAACCTGCCACTTGGCGATACCCGTTGCATCACGAACGCGGTGATGATCAACTTATTGGGCGAAAAAGGTTACGATGGTGTAGCAAAATACAATGGTTTGGAAAAGATTCTGGCATTGGAAGGCGTTTACGTACACCTATATGGTAAAAAGTATACTAAACCTTTTCGCAAAATGGGCCATGTTACCGTTGTGGATCAAAACCGGGAAAGTGCGATAGAGAAAGCAAAATACATTCAAGAAGCTTTAAAAGTAATAGCCTAAACACAGACGGCAACTAAAACAACATATTCAAGTCAATACAGCATAAAAACAGATACAATGAGCATAAAAGTAGGCATAATCATGGGTAGCAAATCCGATTTACCCATCATGCAGGATGCAGCCGACATCTTAACAGGTTTTGGAATTCCATTTGAAATGACGGTTGTTTCTGCCCACCGTACACCTGAAAGAATGTTTAATTATGCCAAAGAAGCCGCAAACAGAGGTCTAAAGGTGATTATTGCAGGTGCTGGTGGTGCTGCACATTTACCGGGCATGGTAGCGTCGATTACCGTCCTACCTGTGATTGGTGTACCCATTAAATCATCAAATTCTATTGATGGCTGGGATTCTGTATTGTCTATCCTGCAAATGCCAAACGGTATCCCTGTGGCAACAGTGGCCCTTAATGCTGCAAAAAATGCAGGTCTATTAGCAGCACAGATTTTAGCAACAGCTGATGCAGACCTGAGCGTTAAAATGCAGCAATATAAAAATGAGCTGAGAGAAACAGTGGAAAAAACCGCTGCCGAAATGGAAGCTAAATAAGCGGGACAGCAGGTAAGCCGGTTTTATACAGTGCAAATTCACGTTTCCTCCTGCCCAGCAGGATGGGCGCAGAACCCACTTTATTCCATACTAAAAACCAGGTTTCTATCTCATTCAAAGGGGCTTTATCATTTATTTTCTTCAGTACGGTAGAATTGACAAAAGCCCCGCCTCCAATATTATAACAGAGGGAAACCAATGCATTGAAATGGTTTTGATTAACCTCAACCCGCAACACACGTGTTACAGTACGCTCAAAAGTGACTACCGTGTTTTTGAAAAGGCCGATTGCGCGATCCCGTGTAATAGGTTTATCGGTCATCTTCACTTTAGTGCCGTTCTCATAATAGGTACAACCTACCCCAATGGTTGCAATACCCGCGCTATCAAGATAAGGATGTAACACCATCCCCTCTTCCTGAATCAGAAAATCAACTCCTACGTCATCTAACTTCATAACATGGCTTTATAAACTCATAACAAACGTAGGAAAGATTAGTTAATGGAGTTAGTAAAGATAAGACATCTGAGAATCTTGGCAATTAATACAATTCAATTCTTTTAACATAACGTTAACACATCCTGGCACCAGTATTGGATTATGCTGTATACAAACACACAAATTAGTATACACAACATGAAAAATATCCTCTTCGCTGTATTATTCGGAGTAGCTTCGTTTAGCAGCATCAATTCACAAGCGCAAGTGAACGTTAACATTAACCTGGCTGCTCAGCCGCAATGGGGACCGGCAGGATACGATCATGTAGAATATTATTATATTCCTGATATGGATGTGTATTACTATGTGCCATCTTCACAGTACGTATACCAAAATAACGGGAACTGGAAATGGTCAAAAAACTTACCTTCTAAGTATAAAAATTACGATTTATACAATTCCTATAAGGTAGTAATGAACCAGAAACAACCCTACTTATCTCATCAAAATCATGTTAAACAATACAGCAACTATAAAAACAATAAGGGCAAACAAGTTAGCCTTCGCGATAAAAAAAGCAATTATAACCAAGTGAACAAAAGAAGTACGGTAAGCAGAAGTAACCGCGTGAGTGTAAAAAGTGCTAATCAGAATGTACGTACAAATGCAAGCAGAGCCAGCAACGGGAACAATGCCAACAAAGCGACTAATGGTAAAATCAAATCGCAAGATAGAAGTAATCGAAACTAACAGCTGCAGACAATAATAAGCCAGTGAAATTAAAAGAGGGGTTGTATCATTTTAACTAATGATACAACCCCTCTTTTTTTTGTAAAATTACCTGACGAGTTTTATTTAAACCGAATTATTTCTATTTTTTCTTTTATTAACGAACCAATAACAAACATAGAGTAGTAAAATCCACACTGGAATCAACTCCACGGATATTTTCAAGCCCGTTATCCACATAATTACTAATATGCCCATCAGAAAGACCAGGCATATATAATTCGAAAGCGGATAGATATAAGAGGGGAATTTTGTTTTAACCTGATCTGCGTCTTTTCGTCTTCTGAATTTCAAATGTGTAATACTAATCATCAGCCAATTGATAATGAGCGAGGACACCACTAAAGACATCAAAATTTCCAATGCCTTCTCTGGCATAAGCTTGTTGATGATGATGCAGATGGCCACAAACAAACTTGATAGCAGAAGCGCATTTAGCGGTACCGAGCTTTTATTCAGCTTCGACAAAAACGAAGGTGCATTCCCCTGTTCAGCTAGCCCGAATAACATCCTGCTATTACTATAAACACAACTGTTGTAAACAGATAATGCTGCTGTCAATACAATCACATTAAGCATATTAGCAATCAAACTGGTAAAATAAATGGTTTTGCCAAAAAGATTAAACTGAAATCCTTTTAGGCTTTCAAAAACCATCACGAAAGGGCTACTATCAGTGGTAATATTTTTCCATGGAGATAATGCAAATAGGATCACCAATGCGCCAACATAAAAAATCAGAATTCTGTAAATTACTTGATTGGTCGCTTTAGGAATAGTTTTTTCAGGCTGTTCCGCTTCAGCTGCCGTGATTCCAATTAATTCTAGTCCGCCAAAGGAGAACATGATTAATGCAATGGCAGAGAACAATCCCTGAAATCCTCCATTCCCATCGGCACTCAAAAACCCCTTTGGAAAAAATCCGCCATCATTCCATAGGTTTTGAATACTGGCCTGTTCACCACCGTTACCACTAAAAAGCAGATAAGCTCCAAAAATGATCATGGCAATAATGGCGACAACCTTGATGATGGAAAACCAAAATTCAACCTCTCCATACACTTTGACTGAGGTAAGGTTTAACGCATTAATCACAATAAAAAAGAACAAACTTGACGTCCACAGTGGAATTTCTGGCCACCAGAAGTGCACGTAGATCCCTATGGCTGTTAACTCCGACATGCTCACCAGGATATACAATACCCAATAGTTCCAGCCAGATGCAAAACCGGCAAAAGATCCCCAGTACTTATTAGCAAAGTGGCTAAAGCTACCAGAAACAGGTTCCTCTACCACCATCTCGCCTAACTGACGCATAATAAAAAAAGCAATAATACCTGCCAGTGCATAACCTAGGATTACTGAAGGGCCAGCCAATACTGCCGCCGGACCAATGCCTAGAAATAATCCTGTACCTATGGCTCCACCAAGGGCAATGAGCTGGATGTGTCTGTTTTGCAAACCTCTTTTGAGTTTTTGTCCCTCAGGCTTTTCGTATGTTTGTTTCAATGGTATATTATTTATGAATTTTTTTTGAATACATTTAGGTATCCCTGAAAATTTTCACAAAAATGGGAACTTATATTGATTATTCTAAGATTTCTTTTTTTTACTGTCTAGCGTCAGTTTCCGTGAAGATCATTACAAGCTTTGACCCGCTACTGTTTTCAGGAGCATTACTTCGTATATTTCTTTAAATGAAATCACCAAGCATGTTTAGCGCTTTGATTTAATATAAAAGCTTAAAAAATCCAAAAAAAAATTCCAGGTTGAGCGTAATTTCAGTACACAGGAGTTATCCCTGCGTCCGGGTTCAGTCCAAGTTCAGTCCAAGTTGAAAGCAAGTTTTCCATGTAATACTCGGATTCATTGTGGAATTAAGTTGTTTTCAATTTGGATTGTGGAGCAACTAAACTTCAAGAGCATATCAATTTCTTTATATGAAAATCAAAAGGTTGGGTGTCACTACGTTTATATAGCGCACAGTCTAGCCCCACTACCCTAATCCAGGGCGTCCGGCAATGACTTTTAAACAGAAATTTTTAGTTTAAATTAGGGTTTTGAGGAAAGTTACTTACATGAGCATATTTGGGACCTAAATTAATAATCACCTCACGCCATACCTCGTCTTCATTGGCAGAAAAAACCACATCAGCATGATACTGGTCAGAAACAATCCAGGTATTATCCCTAAGTTCCTGTAATAGCTGGTCTTCACCCCAGCCAGAGTATCCAATGAAAAATTTAACTTCATCAGGTTGCAGATCATGATTAGCTAATAAAACCTTTAAGGTTTCCAAGTTCGCACCATAATAAATACCGGGGGCAATCTCTTCACCATCATTCATTTTATCGTAGCAACGGTGTATGATGTGCAGCGTATCAGTGCCTACCGGGCCACCATAATAAACAGGAAAGTCTGATGCACCTAGTTCAGGTAATAAATCGCCGAGGATCAGGCTACTTTTATGATTTAAGACAAAGCCGAGTGTACCCTCCGGGGTATATTCAGCGATGAGGATGACCGATCGCAAAAAATTTGGGTCATTTAAGAATGGCTCTGAAATCAATAACTTGCCAGCTGATGGTTCCAATTTGCTTAACATTTCGGTAAATTACTGATAATTTTGAATAAACTAAAACCTATTTTTGCAGAATGGATTTGACCATAGAAACGTTACAAAATTTAAGGCAAGACTACCGTTCTGCTGCACTTTCAGAAGCTGAAGTGGAGAAAGATCCGATCAAGCAGTTTGCGAAATGGTTCACCGACGCTTTAAGCGCACAACTATTCGAACCTAATGTGATGACCCTGGCTACGGCCGACAAAACCGGAAAACCTGCCGCAAGAATCGTACTATTAAAAGGATTCGATGAAAAGGGTTTTACCTTTTACACCAATTACAATAGCCATAAAGGAAATGACCTGGATGAAAACCCAAGGGCAGCACTGGTTTTCTTCTGGCCTGCTTTAGAGCGTCAAGTACGCATTGAAGGCACGGTAACCAAGACTTCAGCTGAATTAGCAGATCAATATTTCCATTCCCGCCCTGCGGGTAGCCAAATTGGCGCCATCGCTTCACCACAAAGCAGTGTTTTAAACGAGCGCCACTTCCTGGAGCAAAAGGTGCAGGAATTAACCAAACAGTACGAAAACAAGGAAATTCCACGGCCAGCACATTGGGGCGGTTATGTGGTCAATCCAATAAATATAGAATTCTGGCAAGGCCGCCCTAGTCGTTTACACGACAGGATCAACTATCAATTAATCGATGGACAATGGGCCATTAGCAGATTAGCACCTTAGAACATGATAAAAAATATAGCCGTTATAGGCTCAGGCACCATGGGTAATGGCATTGCACATACCTTTGCTCAATTCGGATATCCAGTAGTGTTAATCGACATTAACGAAGAAGCCTTAGACCGTGGCCTGGCCACAATAGTCAAAAATCTCGACCGTCAGGTAAGTAAAGGCACCATTACGGCAGAAGATAAGGCTAATACCCTGCAGAACATTAGTAAATCAACTTTGATGAGAACTGGTGTGGCAGAAGCCGACTTAATTGTTGAAGCAGCTACGGAAAACCTCGACTTAAAACTCAAGATTTTCACAGACCTCGATGCTTATGCCAAAGCTGGTACTATCCTGGCCAGTAATACCTCTTCAATTTCGATTACTCAAATTGCAGCAGCAACTAACCGAGGAGAAAAGGTCATCGGCATGCACTTTATGAATCCCGTACCTGTAATGAAACTGGTAGAAGTGATTAGGGGTTATGCCACCAGCGATGAAACGACGGCTGCTGTAATGGAAATTTCCAGCGCCTTGGGTAAATCGCCTGTGGAGGTAAATGATTACCCTGGTTTCGTAGCTAATCGTATTTTAATGCCCATGATCAACGAAGCAATATTCACCTTATTCGAAGGGGTTGCAGGCGTTCATGAGATTGATACCGTAATGAAACTAGGCATGGCACACCCGATGGGGCCCCTGCAACTGGCAGATTTTATTGGGCTCGATGTTTGCCTGGCCATCATGAACGTTTTACATGATGGTTTCGGAAATCCTAAATATGCTCCATGCCCTTTATTGGTGAACATGGTGATGGCCGGAAAAAAAGGTGTAAAATCTGGAGAAGGCTTTTATGACTACGCCAACGGCCCGAAAGACGCAAAAGTAGCCGCTAAGTTCCGCGTTTAATGCTCACATTATCTTAACTTTGCAAACATGAATGAAAATCTTGATCCTGCTTCTGAAAACCTGACGCCCATTGATCGTGACATCGAAAAAGTGCTGCGGCCTCAGACATTTGAAGACTTTACCGGTCAGGAGAAAATCATGGAGAACCTTAAGATATTTGTAAAAGCGGCCAAATTACGTGGAGAATCACTGGATCATGTGCTCTTACATGGGCCTCCGGGATTGGGTAAAACTACCCTTTCTCATATTATCGCCAATGAAATGAATACCGGGATCAAGATTACTTCTGGTCCGGTTTTGGATAAACCAGGAGACTTGGCTGGCTTATTGACCAACCTGGATACAGGAGATATCCTATTTATAGATGAAATACATCGTTTAAGTCCGCTGGTAGAAGAATACCTCTACTCGGCTATGGAAGACTTTAAAATTGATATTATGCTGGAGAGTGGCCCCAATGCCCGCTCCGTGCAACTTAACTTAAATCCTTTTACGCTTGTGGGTGCTACTACCCGCTCAGGTTTGCTAACCGCGCCGCT
This sequence comes from Pedobacter sp. CAN_A7, assembly GCF_015752175.1. NCBI lineage: Bacteria > Pseudomonadati > Bacteroidota > Sphingobacteriia > Sphingobacteriales > Sphingobacteriaceae > Pedobacter > Pedobacter sp. CAN_A7. Next base: position 821,724 of record NZ_JADOUW010000001.1, read on the forward strand.
TAGGGCACGGTTTGGGATCAATGCGCGTTTAGCCTATTACGATGCCAAGTTACTGACCACCATAGTACAACGTTCGTCAGAAATTTTAAAAACACCGATTACCGATGAAGGTGCTTATGAAATAGCACGCCGGAGTCGCGGAACCCCGCGTATAGCCAATGCTTTATTGCGCAGAACACGAGATTTTGCCCAGATTAAAGGTAATGGCGAGATAGATACCGACATTGCCCGTTTTGCATTAACCGCTTTAAATGTTGATGAACACGGATTGGACGAGATGGATAATAAAATCTTGCTGACCATTATCGATAAGTTTAAAGGCGGACCTGTTGGTGTTAAAACCATTGCTACAGCCGTTGGCGAAGACGAAGGTACGATTGAAGAGGTTTATGAACCTTTTTTAATTCAGGAAGGTTACTTAATGCGCACCTCCCGTGGCCGCGAAGTAACCGAAGCAGCTTACATCCACTTAAAAAGAACTTACCAGGCCCAAACCGGCCGTTTGTTCTAAATACATCTCCATGAAAATGGAAAACATATACCTATTGAAATGAATATTGAATTAAGAAAATTAACATTAGCAGATTACGACGACCTAAAAGAATCCATGGCCCAGGCCTACGATACCTTAGGTGGATCGATATGGAGTAAAGCCAGCATAGCCAGATTACTAAAATTATTCCCTGAAGGACAACTGTGTATCGCTGTAGATGATAAGGTAGTGGCCTGCTCCCTAGCCCTGATTGTAGATTACGACCAGTATGGCGATAAGCACACTTACCAGATGATTACTGGTGATTATACCTTCTCTACCCATGATCCTAACGGTGATGTGTTATATGGTATTGAAATTTTCGTAAGTCCGGAACACCGTGGTTTGCGCTTAGGCAGAAGGTTATATGAAGCACGTAAAGAGCTGTGCGAGAGCCTGAATCTGAAAAGCATTATTGCTGGCGGACGTATACCTGGTTATCATGAATATGCAGAGACCCTGACGCCCAGGGCCTATATTGATAAGGTGAAATCAAAAGAGATTTTTGACCCTACCCTTACGTTCCAGATATCAAATGATTTCCACGTGATCAAGGTATTGAAAAACTACCTTCCAGGTGATCATGAGTCTAAAGATTTTGCTACCCTGCTGGAGTGGAACAACATCTATTACCAGGGTATTGATGCTTCGGCACGTTCTGCAAAGACCATTAGAATTGGTTTGGTACAATGGCAGATGCGTTTATTCCCAGATAGGGAATCGTTTTACGAACAGGTAGAGTTCTTTATTGATGCGGTGAGCGGCTATAAATCTGACTTTGTGATGTTCCCGGAGTTTTTCAACACGCCACTTCTGCAACCCTACAACCACTTACCTGAAATGGAAGCTATGCGAATGCTGGCCGAACAAACGGAAGAAATTGTACAGAAAATACAGGAGTATGCGGTATCGTATAACGTCAATGTGATATCGGGTACCATGCCTATTATCGACAAAGAGAACAATAAGTTGTATAATGCTACTTATTTATGCCATAGAAGTGGTAAAACAGAAGAATACAGAAAAATACACATCACACCAAATGAACGTAAATATTACGGCATGACAGGTGGTGATAAGATCAGGGTATTTGATACGGACTGCGGAAAAATTGGAATTTTGATCTGTTATGATGTAGAATTCCCTGAGTTAAGCAGAATCTATGCAGATCAAGGCATGCAGATTCTATTTGTACCTTTCTTAACCGATACACAAAACGGCTATACCCGTGTTAGGCATTGTGCTCAAGCCAGGGCCATTGAAAATGAATGTTATGTGGCCATTGCAGGTTGTGTAGGTAACTTGCCGAAAGTAAATAACATGGATATACAGTTTGCACAATCGGCCGTGTTTACCCCTTCAGATTTTGCTTTCCCAACCAATGCGGTAAAGGCCGAAACTACCCCTAATACCGAGATGGTATTAATTGTAGATGTAGACCTTCACCTGTTGGATGAGTTGCACCATTTCGGAACGGTTAAAATAATGAAAGACCGTCGTCATGATTTGTATGAAGTACGTTTATTGAAATAAGTCTATGTATTAGGGTTATCCCTGAACATAAACCAATATATAATAAACAGTATAATAATTGCTATAGGAATGGCCCATTTCATCGCTACACCGGCACCTTTGTTATCAGGCTCGTTAATAGCCTCCGGCGATGGTCCTGGGTCATTTTGATGTGCAGCATAGTCATGCTCTATAGGTTTGCTACATTTACCGGGATCTTCTGCATGAGGAGTCTTATTATTTTCCATGATCGTATAATTTGTTACCCCTACTTAACAATACTAGCCTAAAAAGGTTTTAAACGCGATATCCTATCTTTGTACACACGTATGTATAACCAGCCGACTAAATACAGCCACATGATTAAGGAGGAAGCCCTACGTTTGGGCTTTCAACAGTGTGGCATTGCAAAAGCTGGCTTTCTGGAAGAAGAGGCACCACGCCTTAGCCAATGGTTAAGAAATCAGCATCATGGCCAAATGGCTTACATGGAAAATCATTTTGACAAAAGACTTAACCCAACACTTTTAGTCGACGATGCTAAGTCGGTCATTTCCTTAAGCTTAAATTATTTCCCATCTCAAATACAGGAAGACCCAGAAGCGCCGAAACTATCAAAATATGCCTACGGTAAAGACTACCACCAGGTAATTAAAGCTAAACTGGCTGAACTGCTTCATTTCATTCAGGAACATATTGGTGAGGTGAGCGGCAGGGCATTTGTAGATTCTGCCCCAGTGCTTGATAAAGCATGGGCTAAAAAAGCAGGCCTTGGTTGGATAGGAAAACATAGCAATCTGATCAGTAAACAATCGGGCTCCTTTTTTTTCCTTGCCGAATTGATCATTGACCTGGATCTGGCATACGATCATCCTTTTACAGCTGATCATTGTGGCAACTGTACCCGCTGTTTAGACGCTTGCCCCACAGATGCCATTATCGCCCCTTACACCGTTGATGCCAGCAAATGCATCTCTTACCTCACCATAGAACTAAAAGACGAAATACCGGCTTCGTTTAAGGGTAAGATGGAGAACTGGATGTTTGGTTGCGACATCTGTCAGGATGTATGTCCCTGGAACCGCTTTTCCGTTCCGCATAACGAAGTAGCCTTTGCACCTGCAAGTGATTTACTACAAATGAAAAAAGAGGATTGGCTGGACATTACAGAAGATATTTTCAAAACCATCTTTAAAAACTCTGCCGTAAAAAGAACCAAGTTTAAGGGCCTTACCCGAAATCTCGATTTCATAAAAAAGGCCTCCAAAGAGGCCTGATCAGCAATAAGCTAGCTTATTATTTTACAATATAACTATTGTCTTTACTTTCTTTATCGGGTACATGACCTCCGCCTAACACCACCTTCTTCAATGCTTTTTCAGTAGGAACAGCGATTGAAATCAACTGATCACCTTTTTCCCATACTCCGATCGTTTGGTGTAAGTGACCAACTGAGCCATCGGCATACTCCAGACGCAAGTCTACAGGTAAGGGTTTTTTACTTTTGTTCCGGATACCCACCACATAACCTGTTTCGTTTTTACGCACTTCCTGTATGGCCAGATCAGTAACACCTTCTTCAAAAAACCAGGCTTTCCAAAACCAGTTCATGTTTTTACCGGCACCTTCATTCATGCTGTTAAAGAAATCAAAAGGTGTAGGGTGTTTCCCTTGCCATTGCTCAATATAGTGGTGCAGGGCTTTGGTGAACAGCTCTTCGCCCAGGTAATCTTTTACAAAGAGGTAACCCATGCCCGGTTTTGGGTATGATGAGGTGAAAGAACCTGATCCTTTCAGTTCTGTAGTCGGGGTAATAATCGGAGCATCATTTGTGGTACCTGATGTAGCTGCAGTTTGTGCAACACCATACAGGTCTACCATGTTCGTATCAATCATCGGACTGATTAACCACTCGCCTATGGTGGCCCAGCCTTCATCCATCCAGGCATATTTAGTTTCATTGGTTCCCATATAAAAGGGAAACATCGTGTGAAAGATCTCGTGTACAGTTAAGGTAATGGCATCTTCCCTTTTCGCAACAGGGTTATCATTCACCATCATCGGGTATTCCATCTGGTCTAAACCATCAAAAATAGTCTCATGCGAATATGGAAAAGGCCATTTGGGGAATTTAAAACTCATCGCCTCCACCGTTTTGCGGGCAAAGTCCACCACTTCATAATAATCTTTATGCGAAGGATTAAACACTGCATCGACGCGGGTTCTGCGTTTAGTTACAGCATCAACCACCAGACTACTCGATTTCCAGATGTAATGGTCACTACTTGCGAATACAAAGTCGGTTACCCCCTTAGCTTCAAAGGTCCAGGTATTAAATTGTTTGCCTTTCGTCAAGCGCTTTTGTTTCAAGTCCGCTTCAGTAAATACATCAACTACACCATCGCTGGTTTCTGCTTGTCTTAAACGTTTGTAAATGTGATCCTGGTAAATATCCTTAGCATTCGTTAAATCGCCGGTTGCCCAGACCTGGTGGTCTTTAGGCATTTTTATGGATACTTTGAAATTACAGAAGTCATTATAAAACTCTTCGTCGCCTGTATACGGGAATTTGTTCCAGCCGTCCACATCATCATAAACAGCAATTCGTGGAAAGAAATAAGCGATAAAATGAGAACCCTCATCTACCTGACCTGTACGGATATGAGATCCTTTATTTAAGCTATAACTGTAATTTAAAACTACTTTTATTTTTTTACCCGGAACCAATGGCGAAATGGGTACCTGCATATTGGTGCCTGCTTCTACCCATGATCCGGCATCCATTTTGTTTCCATCGATTTGGATAGATGAAATTTTTACACCCTCACCCAAATCGCGTTCATTTACCTTTGCTTTACGCGCTGCACCTTTTTTATAAAGATTAGGATATAACTTAAACCAAAGCGTATCCAGCTGATCAGGACTGTGGTTAGTATAGGTAATTTCTACCGTGCCTGCCAATAAACGTGTGACAGGGTTAAAGTCTACATCAATCACATAATCGGCTGTATTCTGCCAGTAGGCAGCACCTGGGGCACCTGTAGATGAACGGGTACCGGCAGCGTATGCCTTTTCTATCTCTGATGGAACAGGCAAAGTTTGCTGTGCATGGACACTTGCAACAGTAAGCAGCATAAACAGCAACAAGGCTGTTTTTTTACCCATGAACATTATTTACCGAACTTCATTTTAAGCTGCTCCAACATGTCGTTGGTTACTGCAACTGGTTTTTCTTTCTTAAACTGAGGTTTAGCCACGTAAGGTTTTGCTGCTGGTTTCGGCGATGGAGCCGCAGCCGGAGCGGGAGTCTGAGGTGCAGCGGCATGTCTCGCTGCTTTCAATTCATCTTTCTTTTTATTCCACCTTAACCAGATTTCTTCCAGTTTTTTCTTGGTATATAAAGGAAAGTCCCCCTGTTTCATCCAGGCATAATAACTTGGCTCCACATCAAATACAGATTCTACCGTTTTGCCCTTATGTTTACCGAAATTGAATACTTCGTCGTTATTTTCGTTATAAACCATTCTGCCAGCAAAATCTACTGGTTTATTCATATTGGTAAATAAATGCAAGGCATCTACATCATTAATTACCGGCTGACTAATTTTACCTTGTTTATCTTCAAAATCAACATCTTTATATCGATCCAATTGTGCTAATAGCACATGATAAGTGGCTGTAATATCTGCTTCTGCCGAGTGGGCATTCACAATGTCTTTATCGCAATAAAATTTATAAGCTGCACGCAGTGTACGTTGCTCCATCTGGTGAAAGATGTTCTGCACATCAACAAACTTCCTGTCAGCCATGTCTAAATCAACACCTGCACGAAGAAATTCTTCCAGCAATACCGGAATATCAAAACGATTGGAGTTATAACCCGCTAAATCAGCATCACCAATAAAATCTGCCAATTCCTGGGCAACAGCCGAAAATAAAGGCGCATCAACAACATGTTCATCATAGATGCCATGAATTAAAGATGATTGTATTGGAATAGGCATCCCCGGATTAATTTTCAGGGTTTTTATTTCTTCAGTACCATCAGGCATTGCTTTTAATATAGCAATCTCTACGATGCGGTCAGATCCTACGTTTACACCTGTAGTCTCCAGATCAAAAAATGCGAGTGGCCGTTTTAAGTTTAATTTCATGTTGTAATAAATACTATTTTATTCAAAAGTCGGAAAAATGATCCATTAAATGCTAAATTTTAAACAGATCGTACAGGATAAGCCTTAGCTCAGGATGATTAGGCCAAGGGCAATTCCAATGATCATCACCAAATACATCAGCAACTCTGTCGATGCAAATCGTTTATATTTTACCCAAAAGGAGTAGTCATTTTTTGGATCATTCATATGAATAGGTTATTGTGAATTAATTATTTACAGGACCTGCCTTAACCCATGCTTTCTGATAGGCTGCAATGCTGAGGTTGTCAACAATCACACCACGACTGGGAGAAGCATGTACAAAGTAGTCGCCATTCAGGTAAATCCCTACGTGGTCTACTTCCCTGCCGCCAAAGGAAAAGAAGATTAAATCTCCCTCTTTTAACTGATTAAATGATTTCTTTTTAATCACCTCTGCCTGGTCTCTGGAACGCCGGGGAAGGTCAACTCCATATATTTTTTTCTCCAACAGCAAGGCAAAACCCGAGCAGTCGATGCCTTTTTTATCCAGGCCACCCAGGCGATACTGCACCCCAGCCCAATCCGTAATAAATTTATATAAGGATTTGTTGTCTAACTTAGACATGGCGTCTGCTGCTGCCGCTGCAGAAGCAGCCCTGTTTGGCGTGTACTTTCTTGATCCGCAGGCTGCCAGTAAACAACAGGCCAATGCCAGCATCCATAATTTCTTTACCATAATTATTCTTTAATCACACGTTGTATTTCATCCAACTTCAGCAAAGCTTCCACCGGTGTTAGTACATTCACGTCTAAATTATTCAACATATCCCTAATTTTAACCAGTACAGGGTCATCTACCGCAAACATATGCAATTGATAGGCCTGGTTCTGCACCTTCTTGATGCTGTCTTTAATGCTCTGGCCTTCGGTACGATCTATCTCCAGCTTCTTTAAAATCTCATTAGCCCTTGCAATCAGCTTGGGTGGCATACCGGCCATCTTAGCCACATGGATACCAAAACTGTGCTCACTGCCCCCAGGAACCAATTTACGCAGAAATATCACACGGTTACCCACCTCTTTAATCGATACGTTAAAGTTTTTGATCCTGTTCATTGTATTGGCCAGCTCATTTAATTCATGGTAATGGGTGGCAAACAGCGTTTTCGGGCGTGCTGTATGGTGGGTATGCAAGAATTCGGCGATGGCCCAGGCAATGGAAATACCATCATAAGTGCTTGTCCCCCTGCCAATTTCATCCAAGAGAATTAAACTGTGGTCAGAAATATTATTCAGGATACTGGCCGTTTCATTCATCTCCACCATAAACGTACTTTCTCCTGATGATAAATTATCAGAAGCACCTACCCTGGTAAATATTTTGTCTACCAGGCCAATGGACGCCGACTTCGCCGGTACAAAACAGCCCATTTGTGCCATCAGCACGATCAATCCAGTTTGCCTTAATATTGCCGACTTACCCGACATGTTGGGTCCGGTGATGATGATGATCTGCTGACTATCGTTATCCAGAAAGACATCATTGGTAATGTACTCTTCGCCCACCGCTAAACGACGTTCTATAACCGGATGGCGACCACCTTTGATATCTAATGTCTTCTCTGTATTTAAACTAGGCCTCACATAGTGATGTTTAACCGCCAACTGGGCAAAACATAATAGCACATCCAGTTGTGCAACCAAATACGCATTTAGTTGTATAGGTTTTATATAAGTAGCCACCTGGTACATTAATTCATTGTACAGGCGAATTTCTATCTGTTGTATCTTCTCCTCGGCACCCAGAATCTGTTCTTCATATTCCTTTAATTCCGGCGTAATGTAACGCTCGGCGTTTACCAGGGTTTGTTTACGTAACCAACCCTCAGGAACCTTGTCTTTGTGGGTATGGGTAACCTCCAGGTAATAGCCAAATACATTGTTAAAGGCAATCTTTAAGGAAGGAATGCCCGTTGCTGCCGCTTCCCGCTTCTGAATCTCCAACAGGTAATCCTTTCCATGGAAAGAGATTTTCCTTAAGCGGTCCAGTTCGTCATCAATTCCATCGGCAATCACATTTCCCTTAATCAATAATGCCGGTGGATCAGGAAACAGTTCCCGTTCCAGCTTCTCCCTGATTGTTAGACAAGGATTTAACTGATCGGCAAGTATGGATAAAAATGGATTGTTGCTTTGGTGTGTGAGTGTTTTAATGGCTTCTATGTGGTGAAGTGCCTTTTTGAGCTGACAAAGTTCACGTGGCCCTACCTTTTGCAGGCCTACTTTTGAAATCAGCCTTTCCAGATCGCCAATTTGTTTAATATGGCCCAGCAATTCCTGTAGCAGTTCATCGTGTGCCACCAGAAACTCAACCATACCTAAACGCTCTTCAATAGGTTTCAGCTCCTTCAGGGGCATAATGATCCACTTGTGAAGTAAACGTGCACCCATAGGCGTGCAAGTTTCATCAAGCACATCTAATAAGGTCACTGCGTTATCATGTGGCGAACTTACCAGCTCCAGGTTGCGGATCGTAAAACGATCCAGCCACATAAAGCGATCTTCTTCCAGCCTCGATAAGGAAGTAATGTGTTTTAAATTGCGGTGTTCAGTTTCATTCAAATAATGGAGCACCACACCGGCAGCAATAATGCCCACCTGCAATTTATCTACACCGAAACCTTTAAGTGAAGCTACCTCAAAATGTTTATTCAGTGTTTCATTGGCATAATCGCTGGTAAAAGCCCAGTCTTCCAAGTGAAAAGTATAAAACTTATCTCCAAAAAGCTCCAGAAATTCCTTCCGGCGACTCTTTTGAAACACCACTTCTGTGGGTTTAAAACCCTGTAATACTTTATCTACGTATTCTGCATTACCTTGTGCGACCAGGAATTCTCCTGTGGAAATATCCAACAAAGATACCCCATAACCGCTTTTATCGAAGGATACGGCAGCAAGGTAATTGTTTGATTTCTGACTTAAAATATTGTCATTGTAAGCTACCCCGGGTGTTACCAATTCGGTTACTCCTCTTTTCACAATGGTTTTGGTGGCTTTGGGATCTTCCAGCTGGTCGCAAATGGCTACCCGCTGACCAGCGCGTACCAATTTACTCAGGTAGTTTTCTAGGGAATGATGTGGAAACCCGGCAAGTTCAATATGACCACCAGGTCCATTGCCGCGCCTGGTTAGTACGATTCCTAATATTTGTGAAGTTTTTACCGCATCCGAACCAAATGTCTCGTAAAAATCCCCAACCCTAAACAATAATAATGCACCAGGATATTTCGACTTAATCGAATTATATTGTTGCATTAATGGTGTTTCTTTACTCTTTTCTTTGGCCAAAATGATTCTATTTACAAAATCGTAAATATACTACCTTCATCCTAAGGCACCGTATTTTGTTGATAATTTTTGAAGATCTACCGGGAAAATCAGTGGTTTTGGATTACAGGCGAGCGATATAAGACAAGAATAAATCCATTGCTTCACGCTTTTGAGGTGTTAAGTCAAAGTCTAGTTTGTGCATCAGGTAGTCGTCCATGTCAAAACCATCAATTTCAGGCAAGTCCTGTATCACCTGCTTGCGTTGGGCCAGGCCAAACTTCAACGCCTCATTAAACTGGGCTATGAAAGCCTCAGGGATAGTTTTATTGGCAATCCATGCCGCATACAAAAAAGGCAAACCGGTAAAATTCATCCATTCCTCGCCCATATCGTATGCATATGCATAGACATCGCGGTTGCTGAAGGTACGGTCGCCAATCAATACGATCGCGTTGGCCTGGGCATTTTGATCGGTCGTAAATTCCACCTTCTGCTCCCAATGGAACTTCAGCAGCACTTTAGCCAGGTTATTGGAAGTCCTGGATTGGGGGTCTAAACGAACAGTTTTAATGTCCTGAACTGGAACATGACTAAAGATGAATACCGAATTTACAGCACCCACCGAACCTATGCCATAAGCACCAATAATGTTGGCATTGGGCACTAAAGGAAAGGCCGCCACTGGCATCAAACCGATATCGACGGTTTGATCAATGACTTTAGCCGCACAATCTGCGGGAATATCTAAAGAAAGTTCTATGTGGTTAATAAGGTCTGAATGTTCTAGTCCGTATATAAAGGGTTTGGTATTGGTATAGGATACTGCAGATATTTTTATTTTGTCCAAGATGCTTCAACTTTTAAATGGTCGGTATTGTTAAAATCGGTGATGGTAAACTGATCACCGGTCATTGAAACCCGATAAAGGGTCGTGTTCTGATGCGGGAAATCGGCCATTTCAGCGAAAGGTTTTCCCGATAACATACACAGCAATAAGCGCATAGCGCGACCATGCATGCACACAAGCACCAGTTTTTCTTCCGGATGGCTAAGCATTTCATCCAGGGCTTCCTGCAGGCGCAGCGCAACTTCATTAGGACTTTCGCCTCCCATTAACTTCGCGTCATATCCACCAGCGGTCCATTGCTCCAACAGATCTCTGAACACCAAGATTGATTCATCAGATCTTGACTTACCTTCCCATTCGCCCCAGGCTAACTCATCGAGTCCACTCAATTGTGTAGTTGGAATGCCGGCATCTGTAAACTGCTGAACAGTTTGATGGGTACGCTTCAAGTCCGAAACGTAGATTTTATCAAATGGTAATGCCTTATACCTAGCATAAAAAGCAGCAGCTTGTTCCCGACCAGTATCATTCAGGTCGCTGTTAATACCGCGGCCCTGTACAATACCGTTTTTATTTAATGCTGTTTCGCCATGTCTGATAATGTAAAACTCTTTACCCATCTTTAACTAGTTAATCACCGGAAGTTTATAGTAACTCGGTTTTTTGTCGCTTTCAAACTCCACATCTGTATAATCCGTCACCACGTTATATAAAGTATCCCTTTCAATCGGGCGGCGTTTAACTTGTTTAATCAGTTCTACCAGCTCCTGGGTACTCATACCTGGGGTTTGCTCTTCAGCACCTGCCATGGAATAAATTTTAGTGGTATCATCAAGTGTACCATCGATATCATCGACGCCAAAGTTTAGCGACAATTGAGCCGTTTGGCGACTAATCATCGCCCAATAGGCTTTAATATGGTCAAAGTTATCCAGGTAAATCCTTGCAATGGCATAGTTCCGCAGGTCTTCGATGACCGAAACTTCCGGAACATGTGACATCTGGTTATTTTGGTTTCTGAATTTTAAAGGAATAAAAGCCTGGAACCCACCAGTTTTATCTTGCAGCTGGCGAAGGCGTTCCATATGGTCAACACGGTGCCAGAAGGCTTCAATATGGCCGTATAACATGGTGGCATTACTGCGCATACCCAGTTTATGAGCCTGCTCGTGAATATCAAGCCATTGTTCGGCATTACATTTATCATGCGCAATCTGTTCCCTAATTTCAGGGTGAAATATTTCAGCGCCACCACCCGGCATAGAATCTAAACCTGCCTCTTGCAGGTATTTCATGCCTTCGTAGTGTGTTAATTTTGCTTTTTTAAAGATGTAAAAATATTCTACAGGGGTTAAAGCTTTGATGTGTAAATCAGGGCGATGCGCTTTGGCCTCCCGAAAGAAACTGGCATAGAAGTCCAGGTTTTGTTTCGGCACCACCCCACCTGTCAGGTGTACTTCGGTTACAGGTTCACCATCATACTCCCTTAGCTTTACCATCATTTCCTCTACAGTACTTTCCCAACCTTCTTCTTTCTGTCTGATCATTCTGGAATAAGAGCAGAATTTGCAATCGTACACACAAAGGTTGGTGGGTTCAATATGAAAGTTGCGGTTAAAAAAAGTATCGTCACCATGTTTACTTTCCCTGATGAAATTAGCCAGAACACCTAAATAGCCCAGTTCCGCATGTTCATAAAGGTAAACCCCCTCTTCCATCGAAATCCTTTCGCGCGACTGCACCTTAAGGGCAATGGCTTTTAAGGCGGGTGTTAATTCGGGGTTATTGAGTAGTAAATTTAAGGCAATAGTATCCATAGTTGATCTCTAAACTGATGGAGGCAAAAGTAACATAAAAATAAGGAAAGGTGTGTTTCTGAAAAGTAAAAGTACAATTCATGGCATTCAAACCCTCCACCATGGTACCCCTGTCTTTGCCTCTAAAATTAAATACCGGAAGTAACAGCTCGCTATTAAACTGAAGTCCCTGTATATTGTTTTAACAACTGCAGGCAGTACCATTCTTGTCTTGGCAAATGGAAAGGCCCCTTAAATAGATTGCCTTTAGCGGTTTGTGCAATGCTGCCATCACGATGTAAATAGCCATACCATTCCCCATGCTCCTTGTCATGAAACTTTTCATACGCATAATCGTGCACCATTTTATGCCATTTAGCATACTTTTCATCCCCCGTCATGGTGTAAGCCAGTAATGTGGCAATAATTGCTTCGTTTTGCGGCCACCAGAATTTCATGTCCTGCCAGTATTCCTGAACTGGTTTATGGTACACATCACGAAAATAAAGGATACCTCCATGCTCTTCATCCCAGCCCCGGGCCCACATATAATCAAGCATTTTACAACCCAGTGCAATCAGCTCCGGATCGTTGTTCCTATATTTCGCCTCATGTAAAATAAACCAGGCGCCTTCTATGGCGTGGCCGGGATTTAACGTTCTGCCGTCCACATGATCAACAATAGCGCCATCTGCTGACACTTGTTCCATCACACATTGTATATCGTCCTTTACAAAATATTGCTCAATCTCTTTAATCCACTTCATGATCCATTCATCGCAGCGTGGATCACCAATGGTTTCTCTTAATTGCTGGGCAGTGTTCATCATAATCATAGGCACCCCAATACCTTTCATGGGTCTGGTTCCTGTGAATTTTGGTTGCAACAACCCTGGATTCGTCGAATACTCGATGCATTTACCAAATAAGTACCGTGCTTTGTCTGCCGCTGCTTCATCGCCGCTGGCTTTTGCATAAGCTGCGTTAGCAATGACAGCAAAGGTCTCCGAAAAATAATAGCGACGTTTACGGATGGGTAGCCCCTCCCGCGTGACATGGAAAAACATCTGACCATCGGTATCAAAACAGTGCTCATTCAAGAAATCTATGCCAGATTTGGCTGCTGCCAGCCATGCTGGTTTTTGTTCCACCGTGTTGTACAAGGTAGAGAGCAACCAGGCAGCCCGGCCCTGAATCCATACGGCTTTATCATCATCTATTAAGCTGCCGTCGGCATCACGAAATAGCAGGTAACCGCCAAATTCCTCATCTATAGAACGGGGGAACCAAAAAGGTACCGTGTCGTTTAACAACTGGTTTTCGTAAAAACTTTTAAGTGTTTGTAATTCGGGCAAGGTATATTTCATAGGAAAGATCTTTATTTTAAGGAAAGGTAAAAGGTTGATGCCGGGAGTCTGGCTTCGTTCTGCAGGTTTGCCCTTGTAAAAGGTCTCCAGGCATAAGCAACAGCTTTGATCTGCTCTACACCAGGTATGACCAGGTGTACTTTATTGTTCTTTATCACGCCTTTGGCAGACAAGTGTTTACCTTTCATGGTGACTAACTCAAAACCGACTAAGGGCTGTTGGTTGGCCGTTACCAGTGATTTAGCACCGGCAAAAGAAATAATCACCTCATTTCCATGGGCGATAGCCGATACGGCTTCCGGACCAGTTGCTGTTACTGGCCGATGATACGTTTGTTTTAGCGCTAAAAGTGCCAGGCGATTACCGACCTCCTTCTTTCTAATGGGGTGCACATCCAGTGAATCCCCAAGATCGGAACTTACCGCCATCCCGCTGTGTGGAATCACTTTCAGGAGTTTACGTTGCGCATCTCTGAAGGATGGCCAGGTTGGGCGATCTATACTGGACAACTGCACATAATAAAAAGGGAAGTTGATACCCCAGTTCTTCCGCCAGCTGCTGACCAGCAAAGGCATGGCATGTTCATATAATTCCACCTGTTGTGCGTTGCTTTCCCCCTGATACCAGATCACGCCTTTGATGGGTGATGCTGTTAATTTGGCAATCCCAGCTTCATAATTATAAACCGGTTCATAAGGGTGACGCTGTTTAACAGTTTTGGAATGGGCAAGATTAATAGCTGCACGTTCCCTGGCCCAGGGCTGTATAAAATCAGACTTCCGCCAGTTATTCAGTTCATCCACCAGCCATGGGTCATGTTCCATGGTGTAACGGTCAATCCATGATTCCAGAATGGAACCTCCTACAGCAAGCTGTATCAAACCTATAGGTACATTTTCTTCTGCAACAAGTTTTTTTCCGAAATAATAGGCTACAGCCGAAAAATTTGCTGCCGAACCAGAATCTGTAACTGCCCATTCGCCAGAAAAAAACTGTAACCTGTTCACTTGGGCTAAAGTCAGTGAATCCCATGCCTGGTTATTGGTTTCTGCCAGCTGGTTCAACTTCAGCAAACGCAAATTATTAATTTTCTTCAGGCTTTGCAGTTCTCCTTTTCCGGTAGCGGCTGCTATTAATGGAAAAGCCATATTTGATTGCCCTGAACAGAGCCATATATCGCCAATCAGAATGTCATTAAGTTCAATCTTTTTACCTTTGCTCTTTACGCTTAGCTGGTATGGGCCGCCATGTCCCATCGCCGGGAATCGGACTTTCCATTTTCCAGAACTATTGGCAACAACTGTTAATTTCTTATTATTCAGGTTTATTTCCACTTGATCGCCTGCATTTGCCGTTCCATAAATCGGAATTTCCTGATTTCGTTGTAACACCATGTGATCGGTAAAAAATGGAGGCAATTGTAACCCACCGTTATTGCCGGAGAGTTTCTTGTAAACTGTATTGGCAATGATGGCTGCCCCTTCCTGATCAGGATGCAGGTTATCTGCAAAAAGATCCGGGCGGTTATACAGCGCAGTGTGCAGGTCAATCAGCGTGGCACCATTGGCTTTTGCAATTTCTGGTATGCGATCCTGGATCTGCCAGAACCAATCCCTGGTGCCCGACTTAAACCTGGGATGCCCGCTGAAAATAGGTGTTAACCTGCAGACATAGATTTTCACCTTCGGGTTTTGTTTTTTCAAGGTATCCAACAGCCAGGCATAATCTGCCTCAAATTCCCCTTTGTATTCCGGCCAGTTGCGTGGATCAGTATCATTCAATCCGAGATGTACAATGGCAATGTCTGGCTGATAAGCTACGGCGTCTGAAAACTCCTTCGTTTTATGATAGGGTTTATGCCCTTTTTTAAGCAGTGTAGCACCACTAAAACCGAAATTCCGAACTTCGTATTTATTCCCCAATAATCCTTGCAAAACCGCCGGATAAGATTCCGTAGCTGGATCTTTTAGCCCTAAGCCATACGTAACCGAGTTACCTATGCAAGCCACTTTTAGTGCTTGTGCAAAAGCACCCGATGCGCCCACTAAGGAGCACATCAGGATACCTAACCAGCCTAAAACATATCTACTTTTAATCATTAATGATTTTTATCGTTGTTATTTAATAATCTGCTGTACAGGAACACGCACAAACTTCAAACTGCTCACCCCTTCGTACAAAATACCAATGGTGTTATCGTCAATTTTAGTTAAGGCCGAATAGCCAAAACATTGTCGATCATCCAACAATAAGGTATTTGCAGCTTGCCAGGTTTCGCCATAGTCTAAACTTGCTTTAATGCTGATGTTCCTTCTCGGACTATCTGATACATTCGGATTGCTAAAGAAAAGCACATCTCGCATTTTGCCCTTTACATTAACCTTAGCTTTGATAAAACTAGCCATACATACAGGATCAGGAAGCGTATGGTAGGAAGTGGCATGTTCTGTCCAGGTCATACCCATATCTTTAGTTACGGCAACACTTCTGAACTTACCTCTGTTGTCGCGCATGTTTAACATCAGCGTACCTGGGGATGTTTCTACGAGCTGACTTTCTGTGGTGTTCGATTTAGCACCCAAGCCGCTCTTCCATGATTTTCCATGGTCATCACTATAAATCAAAGTAGAATGCGGCATCTTATCGGCATCCCAATATTGTGCAGCAAAAACAATTTTACCATCTGCCATAGCAATGCCATTACCAGGACCTGGGAAAAAGATACGCCATTTTGGATTCTTTACCTGGGACGTAATGTTAATCGGTTTAGACCAGGTTAAGCCATCATCGGTGCTTTTAGTCAATACAATCTGACCGGTTTCATCAGGACTTAAGCCTGGACCAGAACCTGCAATTGACCTGTTGCCTTTACTCCATAATGCGGCCACCCATATTGTTTTGCTTACTGGGTCAAACAACACTGCAGGATCACCTATCCCACTATTGTCTTTTGGACCGCCCATGTCTAATATTGTTTTCATGGCCGACCAGCTTTTACCGCCATCGGTGCTTCTGTTCATCCCAACATCAATATTTGCGGGTAGATCACGACTGTTGTCGTAGCGGATGTCATACACGGAGATTAATGTGCCTTTATCTGTAGTGGCCATTCCAGGTATGCGGTAAGAGATGACCTGATCATCCATAGGTTTACGTAAGGCAAATCCGATAGGTTGATTGGTTACTTCATTTTGCATCACCGGGTACTGACGACCCGCAGCATCCTTAAGTTTATTTATCTTCAACTGCACCGTTCCATCCATATCAGCAGTATTTTTCAGCAATACATTTATCCACAAGTGGTGTGTTCCTGAAGCTATGGTTCCGGTCAACGGTAAAGAAAATTTCTTCCCAGATGGTACCAAAGTGGCCATTAGCTGTCCTTTGTTGAGGTTATTTTTTTCTGAAGGGTTATACACTTCTTTGGTAGCATATACTTCCAGCTTGCTAATATAGGATAAGGTATGGGCATCCATCACACCCTCCAAAGCGCTTAGCGCAATCGTTGAACTTCCTTCAGGAATGTTTACCTCCAACCGCAGCACTGGATTAATTTCAAAACTTTTTAACACAGGGTTTGTCGTTTTTGTTGCCGTGATATTGATGGCATTGACACCAGCACTTTGCTGTATTTTTGGTGTACAGGCTACTGCCGTTAACACCAGCAGAAGAAATAATCCGGTATAGGTTCTTAAATTTTGCATAGTTATTAGATTTTAAATGTGTGTAGTCGAATTAGGTGTTAACAAAATCATTTTGCTTTGGCCGCAGAAAATAGAGCTGTACGGCAAGGGCAATAACAACGATTCCGGCAAGCATAGCAAAGTCTTTACCCAGGCTCCCTGCATCTGATGATTTACCCAGCAAGTCGGTAATAAATGCGCCAAAGAATACACCTACCATATTCATTAATCCATAGGCGGTGGCGCGGTATTTTGCAGCAACAAACTGACAGAGAATAGGCATATTATTGGCATCGAACATCCCAAAACCAATCCCGAAACAAATAGCAGCCCCCAGCACATGGAACAGCGAATGACCGAATCCAAGCAGCAATAATGATGGAATGGTTAAGCCCAATCCAATGGCACTGGTATAAATTCTGCCTCTTAGGTTTTTCTGTACCCATTTATCGGACAATATACCCCCAAGAATTACCCCAAGAAAGGAAGAGGCTGCAATAGTGATGGTAGATAACGGTCCTGCTGTTGCCATAGGGATGTCTAGATTTTGCGCGAAAAGCGTAGGCAACCAGTTTTTTGCTGCCCATCCTGGCAAACTAGGTATGGCAAAATAGAATAAGATGATCCAAAAGGAAACATTGGTAAATAAGATGGCCAGCCCCTTAAATAAAGAACTCTTGATCTTCATAGGCATATGATCTCCTTCAGCTAACAATTCAACCGGTTTAGGTACCCGAAGAAAAATGACCAGCACCACCGAATATAACACGCCAACGATCCCGAATAAATGAAAAGTAGCCTGCCAGGAATACTCATCTGCTATGGTAGCACCAAATCCTCCAAGGGCCTGGCCCATATATAAACCGGTCATGTGTATACCAATGGCCAAAGAGCGTGTTTTAGGCGAATGGAAATCCGCAATTAACGATAAGGCGGCAGGAATATAAAGTGCCTCGCTTACCCCCATCATGGCCCTTAACCAGTAAATTTGGTCAAAAGTAGTAGCATAACCTGATAAGAAGGTAATTGCCGACCAGACAAACAAACTAGCAACAATAAGCCATTTACGGTTCACACGGTCGGCAATAATGCCTGATACCGGACTCATAAAGCCATAAATCCATAAAAATACGGCCATCAGGTAACCAAAATTGGTTGCTGACTGTAGTTCCGCAATGTCTATCTGCATCGCCGATTTCATTGTCGATAACATTTGCCGATCCAGGTAGTTGAGTAGCGCGACCACCCATAATAAACCAACTACAACCCAGGCATATCTATTTGTTTTATTCATCAGTTTATGATTTGGTAGTTAAAGGTATGAAGCAATTACTTTTCATTGATTTTTCCTAACATAACATTAGGGGTTCGAACACCCGGACTAACTTCTCCATTGGAGAGCACGATGCGCCCCTCCCAGAGGGCTGCAGAAGTCGTTACCGGAGCAGGAAAGGGTAACTCCCCAATTGTAGTCCATTGGTTCTTTTTAATATGATAAAGCAGTACATCCCGGTCGAAACCTTTATGATGAATACTTAGTGCATTTTTTTTAGCCATCAGCTGTGCCTTTTCTTCAGCACTAGCTGTTTTTGCTATTTGTGCGATTAAGGTTTCGATCTGGTGAAAAACTTCACCATTATCCCCCCCGGTTACCAATATATAATCCTCCCCTATGGCAAGCCCGGTGCCTGCAGAAAAATTACTGAAACTTTTACTGTCGGATATTGGCGCCAGGTTAGACCAGCTTTCCTTAGCAGGATCATAAACATAAGTGCTGCTTTGCAGATCGCTGATGCCTGATGCTGTTTTTGTTCTTCCTCCAATGACGTATAACTTTCCCTGTTGTGCAATTACAAGGGAATTGGCAAGTGCCACTGGCATATCCGGCAGCTTCTTCCATTGTGGAGACTGGTTATTCAGATCCAGGCTAAAAACCTTATTGGAGGAATTACTTTGCTGATCTCCGCCTACCGCATACACCACATTGTTCAAATGGCTAAGTCCTATATTTGTTAGCGCTACCGGAAGGTCAGGCAAAGGCTTTACCTCCACCTCATGTGCAT
Source organism: Pedobacter sp. CAN_A7 (assembly GCF_015752175.1). Classification (NCBI taxonomy): domain Bacteria; kingdom Pseudomonadati; phylum Bacteroidota; class Sphingobacteriia; order Sphingobacteriales; family Sphingobacteriaceae; genus Pedobacter; species Pedobacter sp. CAN_A7. Next base: position 840,990 of record NZ_JADOUW010000001.1, read on the forward strand.
CCGGATTCCACTGGAGGAGAAAAGCTGATTTAGATAGGCCTGCTTCATTTTCCCCACCAGCGTAAACTATACCAAATTCAGTTGACGTATAACCACAATAAGCAATGGCCACAGGAAGTGTCCTGCTTACCGCAGCATCCCAGCTAAACACATCTCCAAACTTTTGCAGGATGTGAATTTCCTTTGAGTAATATTTACGGCCACCATCCCATGGCATTTGTTCAGGGAAGTTGGCGCCACCAGCCACCACCAGCACATTGTTGGTTACTGCATTAATGGCACCTGCAAACCCTAAGGAAATACGACCATCCCGGTTTTTTAACTGGGCTACCTTGCTCCAGGCTATATTTGTTATCGGAGCTTTTTGAATCACACAACTGCTTACTAGCATAAAGGAGGATACTAAGATTAGAGAATACCGGTTCATCGTATTAATAATTAATGCGATAATTTAGACTTAAATTCGTGAAAACCCACATGAGTTACATCTTGTTCAAATAATTGAAACTGTTCCAGGCTCATATTCTTAACCGGAAGTCTGAACGCGCCACAATCGATACCCGCAACTTTCAGAAATGCTTTTCCGGTAGCAATGCCACCATATTTCCCAAGCAACCTGATCATATCGATAGATTGTTGCTGCAATTGCTGAGCATGCTTAAGGTCATTGTTTTCGAAAGCAGCAATCAGGTCATAATATAAGGGTGCAGCGTAATTGAAAGTACTGCCCACTGCACCTTTGGTACCCAATACCAAGGCAGACAGCATATTTTCATCTCTGCCCCAAAGCATATCAAATTTTCCATCCTTAAAATGTAGGCAGGAAAGGAAGTCCATAAAGTCTTCATGTGTGTATTTAACTCCAGCAAAATTAGGTATTTTGCCATCTACGGCCTGCAACAGGTCGTACATGGCAAAGTTAACCCCGGTGAGCACCGGAATGTGGTAATAATAAAATGGCATATCAGGCACCACGCCAGCAATTTCGGCACAGGCTTCGGCCAGCATATCAACATTTGCAGGTTTAAAGTAAAAAGGCGCCGTAAATGATATGGCATACAAACCAATTGCTTTTGCATGCAAGGCAAGATCCTTGCAATCAGCTATGCTGGTACCACCAAGAAATAACATGACGCTAAATTCAGCATCATCTTTAGTGGCCTCTGCCCAGGCAGTGGCCACTTCTTTTTTCTCCAGGGTTGTCATAGACACCCCTTCTCCTGTTGATCCGCAGATAAAAGCGCCGGTAACCTTGTTGTTTTTCAGAAACTTATAATAGGCAGGAATGATCGCTATATTGATGCTGCCATCAGTATGCATAGGTGTAAAAGGAGCAGCAATTAAGCCTTCTAGTTTTGGAAATTTCATTCTAATAGGTGTTATAAATGTCGTATCAATTATCAATTAAAATCCAGGATAACCTGTTGTTTGAACTAATGACCTGTTATTGGTAAGTGTCAGGCGGTCAATTGGCCAAAGCAACTTATAGGCTTCTGCTGGAGAGAGACTCGTATTTTCAAATACATAAGCATCACCCATACGTCGTAAATCATACCAGCGCTTGCCTTCTCCTATAAACTCCAGAAAACGTTCCTGTAACAAAGCTTTCCTTGGGTCAGCATCTACCGCCTGATTTGGGTAACCATACACCGCCGCATTGTAATTGCTACCATAGGCCCTTGCCCGTACCAGGTTAATTTCAGCTGCCGGACTTTCGCCAAGCTCCACTTTAGCCTCTGCCAGTAACAGCAGCAAATCAGCATAACGATATATTGGGAAATCATTGGTATAAACCCTTGTTCCGGCATTCTGCTCGCCCTGGTATTTTTTAAGAAAAGCACCTGCAATTTGATAAGGATTGTTACCGGTTTTTGAATAAGCCGCTTGAATGGTCACATTCTTCCGGGTATCATCATTATTGAACTTTCTATACGTTGCAATTCTGGTAGGTGCCCTTAGCAAACCCCCATAATTGTCTGTGATTACATCAAATTTTCTGTTGGCAATGGAATCAGAGAAATTAACAATCAAACCAGTCTGTGGTACAAAGTTGGAGATGAAACCCAATGCCGATTCATTTAGCAGGTTTCTTGTCGCAAAGATCGTTTCCTGGTTATTTTTGTTTGCCGCAACAAATACATCAGCATATTTAGGCAGCAAACTTAAGGTTGCCACATTTGACTGGATGTCTGTCAATGCTGTTTTAGCTACTGCCGCATCAGCCGCACCACCACTTCTGTGGGCAGTCCACAAATAAACTTCTGCTTTCAACATCTGGGTAGCTGATTTCGACCAGAACCCTTTGTTGGCCTTTGTAGAAAAACTGTAATCTGTACCAAAGCTGCTGTTCGATAAATCGATATCAGATTTGATCAGCGCCATTACTTCAGCTTCGCTGGATGCTGCTTTTGCTAAATTTGCTACATCAAGCGTGATGGTAGGTTCAGTCTGGATAATGACAGCGCCCCATGTTCTGTACAATTGGAAATAATAGAAGGCACGCATTCCATAGGCAGTGCCCAGGTATTTGTTTTTAACTGTTTCTGTGACTACAGTACCTGTATTCAATTTCTCAATTAATAAATTTAATTGATTGATGTTGTCATAAAATCCACCAAAGTTACTCACCCCTGGATTATCTGTATCTAAAGTATGTAACCACATTCTTTCTAAACCCTGGGTTGCTTCCCCGGTAAAAGAGGCTGTAGTACCTGGATCGGAACCATAAATACCGGAGCGCATTTCACCAAGGTATTCGAAATTGCCAGTATGAGCTCTGAAACGCGAATGTACACCATTCACAAAGGCATCATATTGGTCTGGCGACTTCCAGAAACTCACATCACTTAAATTACTTACCGGGTTTAAATCAAGTGATTTTTTACATGCACTTAAAACCAATGTACTTATTCCAACCATGGCCAGAATATATCTTATGTTCTTTTTCATTTTGTTGAATCTGTATGTTTAAAAACTTGCCTGAATACCTAACACAAAAGATCTCGGCGTAGGGTATGTTCCGGTGAATATCCCGGTGATCGAGCCATTGCTGATCGGTGCTTCGGGAGATGGACCTGAAAAACTAGTCAGGTAAAGTAAATTACTTCCGGTAGCATAGATCCTGGCATTTGAAATAAATTTCGCTTTCGTCAAGACACTTTTAGGGAGTGCAAAAGAAAGGGTCACCTCTCTTAATGCCAGGTAATCTCCTTTTTCATAAAGGTTAGAGTTGTTACCATTTAAATTAGGATTGGCATTATTTGCGCGGGTATAATTCTGTTTTGAACCGGCAACCTGATCGGCAAAGTAAACTTTAGGAATATCAGTTACCGTATTGGTTGGCGACCACGCTTGTTTCTGCAAATCAATATAGTTTAATGTTCCCTGGTAATTCCCAAGTGTTCTAGCCACTAAATCATTATATATAGTATGTCCGGTTGCAAATTCCCAACGGTTATATAAATTAAGACTCTTGTAAGAAACATTGGCATTAAAGCCACCTGTCCATTTTGGATAGATATTACCTAGTTTAATCTGGTCTCTGGAATCAATAATTCCGTCGCCGTTTACATCCTGCCAATTAACATCACCCGCAGTAATACGTCCGTTTGCACCTGCCGGAAGATTAGGACCGGTAATACCTGCAATAACATCTCTGCGGTCTCCTGCAATGGCGGCAACTTCTGCATCATCTTTAAAGATGGAAACCTGCTTAAATCCATAGATATCACCTAAAGTTTGTCCTTCCTGTAAACCACCAACCCAAATCACCTGTCCGCTAGTCTGGTCAAAAACTTGCAAACCGCCCTGTCTGTTGTTCTCATTTCCATTAAATGGCAATTGAAGAATTTTGTTTTTGACGAAGGAAGCATTTGCACCTGCAGAAACTGTCCAGTCTGTAGAACGGAATACGTTTACATTCAATGCAAATTCATAACCTTTATTTTGGTAAGTTCCTAAATTGGTTCTCAGCGTAGAAAAACCAGTATAACTAGGCAGATCAAGGTTGGTAAGCAAGTCGCTTGTCTTTCTGTCATAATAATCAAAAATCAAGTTCACTTTATCATTGAATAATCCAAGGTCTACACCCACATCTGTGGTTTTACTTTTTTCCCAACGTAGCGTACTGTTAATGATTCCTGTGTTTAAAAAGCCTGCATTTCCGTTATAATTACCTTGTAGGCCATATACACCCTGCACTTCATAACGACCAAGGCCTGCTACGTTACCATTCTGACCATAACTAACACGTGGTTTTAAAGTGGAGATGTATTTGCTAATTCCAGCTTCTTTAAAGAAACTTTCCTGGTGAACATTCCAGCCGGCAGATATACCCGGGAAAAACCCATTGCGATTTTCTGCTGCTAAACTAGAAACGGCATCCATTCTAAATACAGCTGTAAACAGGTATTTCGAATCAAAATCATAAGCTAATCTACCCAGCGCCGAAGCAATACGATATTCTGAACGAATACTGTAATTATTATTAGGTGTTCCTGTTGTTGAATTATTAGCAGGAAACAGTGTAGAGGCATTGGCAGTTGGAATATCATCCGTTGGCGCATTCTGACCAAATATTTGAACAGTCGATGATTTTACCGTGAAGTATTCTCCACCACCCATGACATTAAAGTTATGCTTACCTACAGATTTATTATAATTTAAAATACCATTAAACTGGGTCTGAAAATCACGAGCGGTTCTATCAATCGCATCCCTGCTGCTGTTACCAATGGTATTGGTAAAAACGTTCGCATAAGTTTGAGTTGATTTCTGGAAACTGCGGTTTAAATCCTCCAGCAAATACGCATTAGCGGTTGCCTTGAAATATAAACCAGGAATAATGTCCCATTTTACAGCACCATTAGCCACTACCCTATTTACCTCGTTGGTGCGGTTAACCCGGCCCAACCAGTATAATGGGTTACCATCAGAATTTGAATTCCCTGGATTTGGCTGTGTTTTCGCTTCGTCTAACCATGGGTTAAATGTTGGCCAGATGGCCATGCTCCGGTAAAGGGTATTTACTTCTGAGCCGACAGTACCTAATTGTGAAGAAGTTGATAAACTGACCCCTGTACTTACTTCCAGGTTAGGTTTTACTTTGTATGACCCATTAATATCTCCATTGTATCGCTTATAGCTTGAGCCAACAATCACCCCATCTTCATTAAAAGAATTAAAGGAAGCAAAATATTTACCCTTGTCGTTGCCGCCAGTTGCACTTAAATAATGGTCTTTAGTGTACGTATCTCTGAAAACCAGGTCAGCAATTTCCCCTCCATGGTCTTTAAACATAATCTGACCTCCGTATGGATCATCAACAATGTCCCATCCTGCTGGCAAAGTGGTTGTACCGGCCGTGTAACTTCTGATATCAAAACTGGCCAGATCGGCACCATTTGTAGATAAGCCAAGTCCCCTGGACCCATTAACCTGCGCCAGACTTCTACCAGCGTTCAGGTAACCTAAACGGGTATAATAAATAAAATCTTTTGCACCTAAATAGTCGTAGCCATTACGGTTTTTGTTATAACCACCCGTAAATTTGTAGGAAATTTCTGCTGCACCATCTTTACCGGTTTTGGTGGTAATTAAAATGACACCATTATTAGCTCTTGCACCATAGATCGCTGTAGCGGACGCATCCTTAAGAATTTCTATCGAAGCTATGTTTTCTGATGCCACATCATTAAAGGCGCGAATCACCCCATCAACAATCACCAGCGGTGAACCTGGATTGTTAATAGAAGCGCCACCCCTTAATAGAATCACTGGTGATGCACCCGGCTGACCAGTGGCCGCAACCACCTGTAAACCAGAAACGGTCCCCTGTAAGGCACTACCCACGTTAGATCGCGGCGCACTTTCCAGCACATCATTGTCTAGTTTTGCAATGGAACCGGTAACGCTCCTTCTGCTTTGCGTACCATAACCTACAACAACTACCTCGTCCAGTTTTGCAGAGGCTGGTTGTAATACAATATTAAGGTTTGTACTTGCGCCAACAGTTACCTCCTGGGTAACGTAACCAACGTAAGTGAATACCAGAATATCATTTGCTGATGCACTTATGGCATATTTCCCGTCAGTATTCGTCTGGGTCACTTGCTTTGACCCTCGATTCATTACGCTGACACTTGGAATGGCTAGCCTGTCATCCGATCCGGTAACTGTTCCTGTTACCTGTCTGTTTTGTGCTAAGGTTACGCCTGAGGAAAACAAGCACAGCACTAAAACAATAGTTTTTAAATAACATTTCATATCGTTTATATTTTGGTTGGCATTATGTATAACATAATAATTCTAAGTTGACGTTTATATTTGTGTAATGCAAATATTTTTGCAAAAAATTTAAATCAAAATGGTAAATGCAGCGAAATTGCAATACTTTTGTTTGCACATACCCTAATTAAAACATACATAATATGGAAGCGCTCGCAGTAGATAATTTTTCTCAATTGGATACCAGTTCTTTAGTAGATAAGGTAGAAATGCAATTAGTTCAATTGCTGGTTGATCGGAAATTGAAGGTTGGCGACAGTATTCCTACAGAAATCGACCTTTCTAAATCGTTGGGGGTAAGCCGCACGGTCACCCGGGAGGCTTTATTGAGGCTCCGGATGATGGGTTTAATTGAGACGAAGAAAAAGAAAGGTTCTGTGATTACCAGCCCTGATATTTTCGAAATCATGAGCAAAAGCATGAATCCTCATATTCTGGATCAAAACACGCTGAAGGAAATCTTTGAATTAAGACTGGTCTTAGAAGTAGGGATGGCGGACTTGCTATTTCTTCGCATTACCCCTGAAGACATTCAGGAACTGAGATTAATTGTAGAGTCGGAACCGGATACGGCCAAAGACCACATCTTTAACATCGATCATGAAATTATTTTCCATGGCAAACTTTATGAAATTACGGGGAATGAAACTTTAAAAAAGTTTCAACGCATGTTGCTGCCTGTATTTGATTATGTTCATAAAAGTGGCCTACTGAAGAAACAAATGGAAATAAATAAATTTGTTTCGCATAAAGGCCTTGTGGAGATCCTGGAGAATGGATCACCAGAGCTTTTCCGTAATGCCATGCGCAATCACTTAGAGAATCATTTTAGAAGGTTGTTTTCCTAACCACAATTTTCAGGCATACAAAAAAAGGAGCACTTGCGTGCTCCTCTTACCTAAACCAAATTTAAACTGAATTATTTTACTGCTTTTGTAAAGTTCATCACTACATAAGCTGTTGAGTTACCATATTCTATTGGCGACTTAAGTACCATACGGTCTCCTGAAGTTTCTGAAAGCACCAATCTGTAACCAGTTGTTACATTTTTAGCTTTATCACCTTCATATATTTTTTTGAATTGGAATGTTTCATCTGCTGTACTTACCGACCAGAAAATACTTTGTGTACCTGATGGGCATTCGTTACCACCCGGTAACATATAACTACCATTACCACTATTGGTCAATGTCCAGGTACTTCCAACAAAACATTTGTAAGAAGCTTCATCAAATAATGATTTTACGGCAATTGCAGGAACACCTTCAAAAGTTATGTTGTTTAATACCCATGTTCCCGTAACTTTTCCGCGTTTCAAACTGGTTGAAGCAGTATTACTTGTGCTTGAACAACTTTGCAAAACCATTAATGAACTGCATAAAATGGCTGCTATAACTAATATTCTTTTCATATACTTGTATTTTGCTACATGCATTACACAAACCCTGCCAAAAAGAATTTACCATATGAAACCAGAAACCATAGCAATACATAGCGGAAACATTAACTTATCTTCTACCGGCGATGTTACTGCGCCTATTAGCTTGTCTACCACATTTTTACGTAATGAAGATGGTGGGTACTCAGGGGGACACATGTATAGCCGGGTTAGCAACCCAAACCGCAGTGCTTTAGAAGCCGTATTAACTGCATTAGAACATGGTGCTGATGCCGCTGCCTTTTCCTCAGGAAACACTGCAGGCATGACCATCTTCCAGGCCTTAACTCCTGGTAGCCATATTATTGCGCCCGATGACATGTATTGGGGTTTCAAGAAACAATTACAGTCTATTTTTGCAGACACCCTGCAATTTGACTTTGTCGACTTAACTGATCCATCTAACATCTCATCCTTTATCAAAAGCAATACAGCGATGATCTGGATCGAAACCCCTTCTAACCCTTTATTAAAAATCACCGACATTGAAGCCATCGCCAGCATCACTAAAAAACACGGCTTAATCCTGGCTTGTGACAGTACTTTTGCTTCTCCATGTTTACAAAACCCCATAGATTTAGGTGCCGACATCGTGATGCACTCCACCACTAAATACATTGGTGGCCATAGCGACGTTTTGGGCGGCGCCTTAATTACCGCCGCAAAAAACGAATTCTGGGAAAAAATCAAAAACATTCAGCAAATCGGGGGGGCTGTTTCTGCACCTTTCGACTGTTACCTGCTTTTACGCAGCATCAAAACACTGCCCTACCGCATGCGTGGTCATAGTGAAAATGGCATGGCCCTGGCATTACACCTGGAACAACATCCCCAGGTAGAAGCGGTATATTACCCTGGTTTGCCTTCACATCCTCAACATGAGGTTGCTAAAAAGCAAATGAGCGCTTTTGGAGGCATGCTGTCTATTTTGGTAAAGGGTGATGCCCTAACCGCACGTAAAGTGGTGAACAGCGTAAAAATTTTCTCGCAGGCCACCAGTTTAGGTGGTGTGGAAAGTTTAATTGAGCACCGGTTCTCTGTAGAGGGTCCTGATACTAAAACTCCTCAAAATTTAATACGCATATCCGTAGGCCTGGAACATATCGACGACCTTATTGCCGACATCAACCAGGCACTAGCCTAATTATATTGCTTTGTAGCGCATAAAAGTTAAATATTTCAGAATTTAATTTTGCGTTTAATTTTTATTCGCTACATTTGTTCATCATCAGCAAAAGCTGATTAAAGTCAATACCTTTTCGGTTTTGATTTATAAAGAAGTGGCGAGAGACAGGCTCAAAGACCCACTGGCAACCCTACCTAAAGGAAGAAGGTGCCAATTCCTGACCAGATAACAGATGTTAAATGGAAAGATAAAATTGAAACATTATGAAAACAAATCATCATCAAAATCGCGTTCGCGAAATCGTTAAGTCCCCAAGCTTTATCCTTGCAACTCACTGTTGTATGTGCTGCTGCATATACTAATTTTAAAAATCTTCCTGCTGTTACCTCACATCCGGAAGGCCTTCCTCATGAAGGTACGCTTTAGTCTATATGCTTCTATAAGCATCAGTCCAACAACAGTATCACTTAACATTTAATATCATGTCAGCAAACTTAAAATTTGAGACCCTACAATTACACGCAGGTCAGGAAATAGATCCAACAACAGGTTCACGTGCGGTGCCTATTTACCAAACCACTTCCTATGTTTTTAAAAACTCTGAACACGGCGCTAATTTATTTGCACTGAAAGAATTCGGCAATATCTATACCCGGATCATGAACCCCACTACGGATGTGTTTGAAAAGCGAATCGCGGCCCTCGAAGGTGGCGTAGCTGCAGTAGCGGTAGCATCAGGACAAGCGGCACAATTTATTGCCCTTAATAATATCCTCGAAGCCGGTGATAATTTTGTCTCCTCGTCGCATTTATATGGTGGTAGCTATAACCAGTTTAAAGTAAGCTTTAAAAGGTTAGGCATAGAAGTACGCTTTGCCGATGTTGACCAACCCGAAGATTTTAATGCCCTGATTGACGAAAAAACAAAAGCCATATACCTGGAAACAGTCGGCAACCCTTCCTTCAGCATCCCTGATTTTGAAAAAATAGCCGCTATTGCTAATAAACACGACCTGCCTCTGGTGGTCGATAATACCTTTGGCGCTGCCGGTTACCTATTCCGCCCTTTAGAACATGGCGCCCATGTAGTCGTAGAATCAGCCACTAAATGGATTGGTGGCCATGGTACCAGCATTGGTGGCGTGATTGTAGATGGAGGCAATTATAACTGGGGCAATGGCAAGTATCCACAATTCTCCAGTCCTGCCGAAGGTTACCATGGCCTCATATTTTCTGATGTCTTCGGTGCTGATGGCCCCTTTGGAAATATACAATTCGCTATCCGTGCCCGCGTAGAAGGCTTACGCGATTTCGGCCCTGCCTTGTCGCCATTCAACTCTTTCCTACTGATCCAAGGCTTAGAAACCTTGTCGCTACGCGTTCAGCGTCATGTAGACAATGCGCTTGAACTGGCTACCTGGCTAGAAAACCACCCTTTGGTACGCTCGGTAAGTTACCCAGGTTTGGAAAGCAGTCCTTATCACCACCTGGCTAAAAAGTATTTAAAAAATGGTTTCGGCGCGGTGCTTTCCTTTGAATTGGAAGGCAGTAAAACGGATGTAACCGGCGTAGTCGATAACCTTAAACTGGTGAGTCACCTGGCCAATATGGGCGATGCCAAAACACTGATTATTCAACCATCGGCTACTACCCACCAGCAACTAAGCGACAGTGAGCAAAAGGCTGCCGGCGTTACCCCTAACCAATTGCGTGTTTCTGTAGGTATTGAACATATTGATGATATCAAAGCCGATTTTGAACAGGCTTTTGAAAAAATAAAACAACAACAACAACACCAGCAACAGGAACCTGCCTAACCTAAGAACGAACAACAAAAAATGAGTACGATGAACACCTATAATTACCCGAAGATTTTTCAGCTGGAAAGTGGCAAAAAATTAAGGGGACTTCAGCAAGCCTACCAGACCTATGGAAAACTCAATGCAAAAAAAGACAATGTCATTTGGGCCTGTCATGCGTTGACGGCAAACGCTGATGTGTTGGACTGGTGGAAAGGGCTTTTTGGAAACAACAACCTGTTTAATCCCGACGAACATTATATTGTTTGTGCCAATGTGATTGGTTCTGCTTACGGCAGCAGCAATCCATTAAGCATAAACCCGGTTACCGGACTGCCCTATTACCTCGCTTTCCCAGAAGTTACCGTACGCGACATGGTTAAAGCGCACCAGTTGCTGGCTGCACACCTGGGCATTAAAGAGATTAAGGTATTAATTGGGGGCTCTTTAGGGGGGCAGCAAGCCGTAGAATGGGCAGTTACCGAACCTTCTAAAATTGAAAACCTGGTATTGGTGGCCACCAATGCACAGCATTCGCCATGGGGCATTGCCTTTAACGAGAGCCAGCGCATGGCCATTAGTGCCGACCGCACTTTCTATGCGCAACATCCCGAAGGTGGCTTAAAAGGACTTAAAGTAGCACGCAGCATTGCATTGCTGTCGTACCGTACTTACGATGCCTATGGCGCCACCCAGCTGGAAAGTGTTAACGATAAAACCAATAACTTCCGTGCCTCTTCCTACCAGAATTACCAGGGCGAAAAACTTTGCAAACGTTTCAATGCCTATAGTTACTGGTACCTGAGCAAAGCGATGGACAGCCATAATGTAGGCCGTGGGCGCAAAAGCGTTCCGGAAGCACTGGCCACTATTAAAGCCAACACCCTGGTAATTGGCGTGGAAAACGATGTGTTATTTCCACTATCTGAACAAAAATACATTAGCGAACATATTAAAGGTGCCGAATTTCATGCCATCACTTCTGCATACGGGCATGATGGATTTTTAATCGAAACCGATACGCTGACCCAATTAATCGGTAATTTCTTAAAAGAAAGTATCAATAAAAAAATAATAAAATTTCAAAAAATAGCATAAATGAGTAAGAAACTAAAAATAGGTTTATTTGGTTTTGGTGTAGTTGGACAGGGCTTACATGACATTATAAAAGGTCAGGACCTTAACCTGGAAATCATTAAAATTGCGATCAAGAATCCGAACAAAACCAGGAACCTGGACGCCAAATTATTTACCACTGATCATAACGAACTGCTGGATCATCCAGAGATCAATACCATTGTTGAATTAATTGACGATGCCGATGCAGCTTACCAGATTGTTAAAAAAGCTTTAATTTCGGGTAAAAACGTAGTATCTGCCAATAAAAAAATGATTGCCCTGCACTTAGCCGAACTGGTAGAATTGCAGCATACTTATGGATCTTCCCTGCTTTACGAAGGTGCCGTTTGTGGCAGTATTCCCATCATCAGAAACCTGGAGGAATATTACGATAACGAATTGCTTCACGGCATCAGTGGTATTTTTAATGGCTCTTCAAATTACATCCTTTCCAAAATATTTAATGAAGGCATGGATTACCAGCTGGCCCTAAAACAGGCCCAGGACTTAGGTTTTGCCGAATCTGACCCAATTTTAGATGTGGGGGGTTACGATGCTAAATATAAACTGGCCATTGCTACGGCACATGCCTATGGTCTATTTATCGATCCAGACAAAATCCTTAACATCGGTATCCAGAACCTTTCGGAAAATGAAGTAAAGTATGCCCGCGAAAAAAACTTTAAGATTAAACTGGTGCCTACAGCACGGAAAATCAGCACCCGCCAGGTGATTTCTTTTGTATTGCCAAAATTTGTCAAATCTGATGATTTCATTTATAACGTAGAAAACGAATACAACTGCGTCACTGTACAGGCTGCTTTTGCAGATAAACAGTTCTTTTTTGGTAAAGGGGCAGGTGGCCACCCTACGGGTGCTGCTGTATTATCAGATATTGCTGCTTTACGTTACGACTATAAATACGAATACAAAAAATACCAGCAACATAACGACCTGGTTTACACCGATAATGTGAGTCTGGAAGTATACCTGCGCTACGAGCATGAGTACACCCTGGATAAGCTTAAAGTGGAAAACATTAAGGAACGTTTTGCAAATAACGACTTTAAATATGTGATTGGAAACGTGAGCCTGAAGAACCTACTGGCTAACCGCGACCTGTTGCAACACAAGGATGTATTTATTGCCCATACCGGCAAATACACCTATACGGAGCAGCAGCTAAAAAACGTTTCCGAAGAAGCCACAGCAGCCCTTAACTAATGCCGTTTTAATTTTTGTTTTGATTGTAAAAGACTGGTGCAAACCGGTCTTTTTTTTATACCTTAACCTATAGTCAAACACCCTATTTTTAAGGTGATCATCATTAGCCGTGATTACACGATCAATAGGCGACCACCATCCAATCTGTGCTTTAAGATTGGCTTATTAATTGTCCCCTCCACAAACGCACCTGCGCCGGACCTGGATCGCACCTTGTTTCACAAAACCGAAGCAAGGGGCAACTAAGGAGCGTAGTCGTATGGTTCTACTGTGCCAAATACAATAAGCTCTGGATAAGCGACAGTTAAGGTAATGATCACCTACAGCAAAGCGCCTGTTTCATCAAAAATGAAACAGGCGCTTTGCCAATAAAATATACAGATTTTTAATTTCTTAGATCTCGCGGTCTACATCCCAGTTTTCCAGGTATTCTGCTACCCTTTTCACAAAAGATCCACCCAGGGCACCATCAACCACGCGGTGGTCGTAAGACAAGGACAAGAACATCATGTGTCGAATGGCAATCACGTCACCAAACTCTGTTTCCAGTACTGCAGGTTTCTTTTTAATGGCCCCTACAGCAAGTATCGCTACTTGTGGCTGGTTAATGATCGGCGTACCCATCACATTGCCGAATGAACCCACATTGGTTAAGGTAAAAGTACCATTCTGCGTTTCATCAGGTTTCAGTTTTGAAATCCTTGCACGGTTAGCCAAATCATTAACTGCTTTGGTTAAACCGATCAGGTTAAGCTGATCAGCCTTTTTAATGACAGGCACAATCAGGTTACCACTTGGTAAAGCCGCAGCCATCCCAATATTGATATCTTTCTTTTTAGTGATCTGTGTACCATTAACGGTCACATTAATCATTGGGTAATCTTTAATTGCTTTGGTCACCGCTTCGATAAAGATCGGCGTAAAAGTAATTTTCTCGTTCTCGCGTTTCTCAAAAGGCTTTTTCACGCGGTCGCGCCATTTCACCATATTGGTTACATCGGCTTCCACAAAAGAGGTAACATGAGGTGCTGTATGTTTACTCATTACCATGTGTTCGGCAATCAGTTTACGCATACGGTCCATCTCTATAATTTCATCACCACCACTTACACTACTGCTTTGGGTAACTACTGGTTTAGCAGGTGTTGGTAATACCGGCTGTTCCGCTGCAGCTACAGGTGCTTGTACTTGCACAGGTGTCACGGCAGTTTGTGAAGGTGCTTGTCCACCGTGATTTTGTTTGTTTTGAATATATAACAACAAGTCGTCTTTAGTTAAACGACCATCAGCTCCACTGCCTTCAAGGCTGGCTAATTCATCGAAACTAATGTTTTCCTGGGCGGCGATGTTCTTCACCAAGGGAGAATAAAACCGGTCGGCACTTTGCGTTTCAGTCTCTACTTCCAATGCAGCAGGTTCTTTTTCTGCAATGGCTTCCAAAGTAGGTTGTTCGATATCCTGAACAAAGGGAACTGTAGTTTCTGCTTCGCCAGCTATTTCTATAATTGCGATGACGGCACCTACCTGCACCACTTCATCTTCCTTACACAACTGTTTTACCAGTATCCCTTCCACTGGCGAGGGTACTTCAGAATCCACTTTATCGGTTGCAATTTCCAATAAGGTATCATCCAGCTGTATGCGTTCTCCAGGTTGTTTAAGCCATTTTATAATGGTTGCTTCTGCAACGCTCTCCCCCATTTTGGGTAACAGTAATTCGTATTGAGCCATGTTGGTTTACAGTAATTTTAATAATTGTTGCCGCTGCAAAAGTAAATCTTTTTAGCCTATAAACGATAGTCAGGTGAAGGCTTTGGCATATTTATTCTTCCTATCCCTTATCAGACAGACTTTTATTTCGTTAACTGTTGCTTCACCTGCGTAAAAAGCATATTTAAAGCTGCGGCAGCAGAACGCTCTATATTTTGTATCCTGCGTTCCCCAAAAGTAAACAGTTTAGCCACTACTTGATCCTTATGGGCCACAGCAATCCACACTGTACCTACAGGTTTGCCGGGCATTCCGCCATCCGGCCCTGCAATACCACTAACGGCTACGGCATAATCGGTTTTAAAGCGTTGGTTAGCACCTAATGCCATTTCTTTAACTGTTTCTTCACTTACCGCGCCAAAATCCGAAAGGGTTTGCGACTGTACACCTAAAATGATTTGTTTTAAATCGTATGAATAAGTCACCGCACCTCCCTCAAAAGACTTGGAAGATCCTGGAATTTGTGTAATCAAGTGTGCAATATAACCTCCGGTACAACTTTCTGCGGTAGAAAAAGTAAGTCCGTTTTGTTCCATCAGTTGTAACAAAGCCTGTTCCAATGGAATATCCTGCTCGGCAACCACAAATGGTTTCACTTTTTCCACTAGCTGTTGTGCATAATGGTCTACTTCGGTTTTCAACTCCGCTTCGTTATTTCCCGATGCACTTAAACGCAAACGCACTTGCCCTAATTTAGGCAGGTAGGCCAGTTTAATGTAGGCCGGCAAACTATCTTCTATCTCCTCAATTTCCTGTGCAAGGAATGACTCACCGATATTAGCCGTTAAAATAGTTTTATGATAAATAAACGGAAGGTGGAACAGGTTTTTTAAACGCGGTAAAATCTCCTCTTCCATGAGGTATTTCATTTCAAAAGGCACACCCGGCATAGAAACAAATATGGTTCCGCGGTGTTCAAACCACATGCAGGGTGCAGTACCATTTTTATTTTGGATGACCTGGCAACCATCAGGCACATCGGCCTGTGCACGGTTAAGCTCTATCATGGGGCGTTTACGCGTATCAAAGAAGGAGGTGACCTGTTTCAAGGTTTCCTCGTCGCGGCGAAAGCCCATGTTAAAATACTTGGCCAGGGTAAGCTTGGTAATATCATCCTTGGTTGGGCCCAATCCGCCGGTCATTAATATGATATTGGCTCTTTTGCGTGCGGCATCTAAAGCCTCGATAATATGACTGGCATCATCTGATACAGAAGTAACCTGTTTAACTTTTATGCCAACCTGGTTAAGTTGTTTGGCCATCCAGGCCGAATTGGTGTCAACGATTTGTCCAATCAGGATTTCATCGCCAATGGTAATAATTTCAGCTAGCATAATTAATAGTATCTGGCACTTTGTTGTTTGCTTAACTTTAAGTCTTGTAAGATGGATGCTTTGACCCTGATGGTTACGCCATAACTTTTGGAGAAACCAAAAGGTACCCAGGTAAAGTTCATGTCCCAGCAATGTAAATCGCGGTATATAGCTAAACGGGTTAACGCTACATTTTTGGTGCTAAAGTTATAACCGGAGTCGAATGTCACTTTCCATTTAGGAGTGACATTAAAATCACCACGAAAGGTAAGGTCGTTATTCACATTTTTATTCTGGCCTACTTCATCCGTACTGTAGTTAAAACTATAGGCAAAGGATAAGTTCCAGGGAATATTAAAATCGACAAAAGCATTAGGGTCTCGACTGATGGCATTTAACTGATTGGCCTGTTCGGTGCTCAAACCTTTTTTAGCAGCATCATTCTCCAGGGCATCCATGTTTTCCTGACGTTTTTGAAAAGAAGCCGGATTTAAGCTGTAGTCGAAAGAGAAACCGAAATTGGTTAAGCGGGGCAACTGGCCCCTTTGCCAGGTATAACGGTCTTCTACATATTTAACCATTTGACCGTTGGTACTCACCGAATCCGACACGACGTAAGGGTTCAAGGCACCGCTAAAGGTAATCCCGATTTTTTCGGTAAAGTTAGAGCGTCCACCAAAATTCAAGACTGATAATTTTTTGGACGGCGCCAGGAGGTTATAAGATCCACCGATATTTAAACCTTGAAGTATAGGTATTTTTCGGGTACCGGTTCCTGTAGTGTCTTTAGGAGAAAGCACCTTCAGCTCTATGTCGTTAAGCAAGCCGAAAGTGATACTTGCCGCCTGACCTTCTGAAGGCCCGCTATACAGGGTATTCTGAAAAATCGAATAACGCTGTATACGGTTATAACGTTCGTCATAGACTGGCTGACCATCCTGGTAATACAATTCATTGTAATACCCTTTATCAGGATCAGAAAAATCTGGGCGATAATTGATGCCGATGCTTGGTGTCATCACATGCCTTAAGGCTTGTATTTTTCCTGTTTTTTTGAACTGCAGGGTATTATAAATTTTAGTGTTCATGCTCATGCCCACGTTATAGTCACCAGAACGTTTAAAGCCCTGTATCGTATCGTAAGCCAGGGAATCACGGCCGTTTAACATTTTTAACCTGGTTTGTTTCATGCTTTGAAAATGCCATTGTTCAGTATAATTAACATTGGTAGAAAAGTTAAAATAATCAGCCAGGGTAAAAGGTAAAGAGCCGGTCAGGTTATGGTTAAACCCATTTTGAAACCTGCTTAAACCACCTGGTGCAAATAACTGGTCTTCGGTAGTGTTCACCGTATTGGTGGCATCCATGCTATAGCCCAGGTTAAATTTCTGGAACCATTTCTGGTCGCCCACCCTTTTTTTAGAGTCAAAAGGATTAATACTGGTCATACTCACACTCACCTGCGGTAAGGTTAAACTGATGGTTTTATTTAAGGTCTCCTGTCTGGAGTTGGCACTGGCACTGATGTTAAAAATCCCTGCCGTTTTGGAGTAGGCAATACTGGAACTCATCACGTTACGTGAAGTGGTGTAAGGATCCATGTTAGAGTTCAGTGAATTGGCCGCATTATAGGAGCCGGTACCTGCCATTACGCTGGCACTAAAAGTAGAACCCGGACTCGCATTAGGATTCTGGCTATGGGTCCAGTTGATTTGAAAATCTTTACTGGGTTCGTTTTGGAAAGTACCCTCAATACCCGCCTTGGTACTGGAATAATTCAGGTCAATGTGGCCATTGAATTTATAACGTTTCAGGTAATTGGTAGAAGTCGACAAACGGTAGGAACCATTGGTATAAATGGAACCCATGATACGTGCATCCCAATAATCGCTTAGGCCGAGGTAATAACCCCCATCGTTTAAAAAGAAACCGTTGGTGGCATCTTCACCAAAACTGGGCACAATAACACCTGATGATTTTTTGTTGGGTTTAGGAAAAAAGGCAAAGGGCAAGGCTAATGGCAAAGGAATATCTTCTATGGTGAGGTAAACCGGACCGGTAATCACCTGTTTCTCGGTGACGATCCCTTTGGTGATAAAAAAGCCAAAGTGAGGGTGCGGCAGGTTACAGGTACTGTACACCATGTTCTTGATGTGAATGTCATTATCCGGCTGTTTTTTACTTTGTCCACCAGAAAAGAAACTACCTTCCTGCTCCATAAAGGTGTTGAAGACCGTACCCTTACTGGTTTGTGTATTGTAAAACAGGGAATCGGCGATAGACGTTCCCTCCCCTTCCATGGTAAAAATTGGCTTACCCGAATAGCGGCCTTTGGAATCTGTAGTACCGCGGGCAAATATGGTGTTGTTCTGATTGTCGTATCGGATATAATCGGCATCGAGCTGAAAACCCTGGTAAATTACCCTGGCCTTGCCGTATAGATGGATCACACTCCGGTCTTTACTGTATTTCGTCGAGTCCTGTGCAGAGTACTCAATTTTACCTACATCAGCTGTACTGTTATTTTTTACCGTGTCACTTAATTTAAACCCTGGGGGGTAAACCTTAGTCATAGTAGTATCCTGCTTTGAAACGGTGTCCTTTTTAAGGGTATCCGTTTGCTGGACGACCTGGAAGGCTATAAACCTTTCAAATGCCATAGCATTGTTACTAAGCATACTGAGCAAAAGAAGCGATTTAAATAAAATGATCTGGCGTAAATGTTTCAAATTCGTATGTGAATGTTATTTTTGCACTAATGTTAATCCAAAAACGTTCAAAATTAATGAAAAATATACCATTGGTTAGACCAAATGCAATATTGATCGCAATTATTTCCTTGATCCTCATTATATCCACTAACCATCAAGGGTTTACGCAAGTTTACAAAATAAAAACCATAGTTATTGATGCAGGGCATGGTGGTAAAGACGGCACCACCAGAGGTGAGTATTCTACAGAGAAGCAGGTAGCCTTGAAAACGGCACTGAGATTAGGACAAGAGATTGAGGCCGGAATGCCTGGTGTGAAAGTAATTTACACCCGTACGGATGATACTTTTGTTCCGCTATACGACAGAATTGGTTTAGCCAATAAAGAAAATGCAGACCTGTTTATTTCCATCCATTGTAATGACATGCCGCTTCGCCGTTCGACAGTTACGACAGGTTACCGCAAGGGAAAAAACGGCAAGCGCTATCCGATTAAAAAAACCGTTTACCGTAAGAGTACTTCTACCCGTGGCACAGAAACCTTTGTATCGGGTATGGGCAGGATGGATGAGCAGGACGACGTGATCAGAAGAGAAAATAAAGCAATTTTGTTGGAGGAAAATTACAAAGAAAACTATGAAGGCTTTGACCCCGATAATCCTGAGAACCATATTGTACTTTCGCTGATGAAAAATGCCTACCGTACCCAGAGTTTAAAGCTGGCGAGATTTGTGCAAGACGAATATGTGAATGCAGGACGTATAAACCGTGGCGTACAGGAACAGAGTTTAGCGGTATTGGCCAGGGCAGGTATGCCGGCTATTTTAACCGAAATTGGCTTTATCAGCAATGCGGATGAAGAAGATTACATGAACTCTGAAGAAGGACAAACACAAATTACACAAGGCCTGCTAAAAGCGATACAGAACTACCAGAATTCCTTTGGACATTCTAAATAATTTGAACGAACACACACACCTAAATGATAGCATTGATGAGATTGAGTCTGAAGACGCCCCTGTTACTTATTTTTTTATTTGGTTCGGCCTTATCGGCTGATGCGCAAAACAGCTATAAGGTTAAAACCATTGTCATTGATGCTGGTCACGGTGGCGGAAAACCCGGCGCCGTAGGTTCCTTTTCTAAAGAAAAAGACATTGCCCTGCAGGTTGCGCTGAAACTAGGCAGGAAATTTGAAGAGGAAATGCCGGATATAAAAATACTTTATACGAGAAAAACGGATGTTGACGTAGATTTCTATAAAAGAGCTGGTTTAGCTAATGACAATAAGGCGGATTTATTTATTTCGATCCATGCCAATTCGATGCCTGCCCGAAACAGAACAACCAAAGGAACGGAGACTTTTGTAGCAGGGATGCACCGCATAAATGAACAGGATGTAGCCATTAGAGAGAATGCTGACGTCATGTTAGAGAAAAACTATAAAGAAAATTATGGGGGCTTCGATCCAAAGGATCCCGAAACATTTATTATCTTGTCGTTGTTTAAAAACAAGTTTAGAAACAAAAGCATGGAGTTGGCCAGGCTAATCCAGAACAATTACCGGGAAACTGACAACCGCATTGACAGGGGAATTAAAGAACAAGGAATATTAATACTACAACGTTGCGGTATGCCCGCTGTATTAACCGAAATTGGTTTTATCAGCAACCCGGAAGAAGAACGTTACATGAATTCGAGTGCCGGTCAGGAAGAAATTGTTAATTCTATTTTTAATGCCGTGAAATTATACAAAAAAGGAAACGATACAAACTAAGTAAATAACTACGTGAAAATACAAAACGAAACCAAAGTTGGCATATTAGCGGCCTTCTCTATAGCCCTATTAATCATTGGATATAATTTTCTAAAAGGAAACGCTATATTTTCAGATGAAACAGTTCTTTACGCCAGGTATACCCGAGTTGACGGACTTGCCGTTTCAAAACCCGTTTTAATTAACGGTTTCCAGATTGGCCGGGTTGATGAATTGAAATTACAGCCTGATGGTTTCATTGTAGCGAAGTTAAATATTAGTGGCGATTATGAAATACCCACCAATAGTGTTGCACGTTTAGAAAGCACTGACCTTTTAGGAAGTAAAGCTATTATTATGGAACTGGGCAATGCGAAAGTATTTGCACAGGATGGTGATACCTTAAAAGCGAATGTAGAAAAGAACCTGATGGAAGCTGTACAACCTGTACAGAAAAAAGCAGAATTGATTATCGATAAAATGGATTCCATTTTAACCAGCGTCAATTCCATCATGAACCCACAGTTTCAGGATAACGTGAACAAAAGTTTCAGCAGCATTGCTTCTACGCTAAGCTCATTAGAAGCCACCTCTAAAAAAGTGGATAAATTGGTGGGCACGGAAGGTTCAAGGATTTCGGCTATCATGGCCAATATCGAATCCATTTCAGGTAACCTTAAAAATAACAACCAGAAGATTAATTCTATCTTAAATAACCTGCATACCATGAGCGACCAGGTGGCTGCAGCAAACTTTAAACAAACGTTAGATAACGCAAACCAGGCGATTGCCGAGTTACAAGGTGTTGTGAAGAAAGTAAATGCAGGTGAAGGCTCTTTAGGCTTGCTGGTTAACGACAGACAGATGTATGATAACCTGAACAATGCTTCAAAAAACTTAGATAACCTGATTATCGATTTAAAAGAAAATCCTAAACGTTATGTACACTTCTCTGTATTTGGAGGAGGTAAGAAAGATAATTAAACTGCGAATGCAGTATTTACAAAAAACGCCCTGGTGATTACCAGGGCGTTTTTTTTATGAAGTTAAAATTTTATTCTACGGTATAGGTGTTTCCTTCAATAGCTAACAGGGTATTAGGAAATATAGTTTTAGCCTCCTCTAACAAGGGTTGTAACAGCTTGTAGCGCGAAGAAAAGTGTCCGATGATCAATTGCGCTGCCCCAGCTTGTATTGCTACCTGTGCAGCTTGTAATGCCGTAGAATGGTGCGTTATGTTGGCACGGTCTAATAGCTCATGCAAAAAGGTTGCTTCGTGATACACCACCGTACATTGTCCCAAAGCCTGTAGGTAACTGCCATCGGCCAGGGTATCTGAACAATAGGCATAACTTTTAGGCGGAATGGGGTCTGTAGTATAGTCCTGGTTTAAAAACACCCTGCCATCGGGCAAAGTCAGGTCCAAGCCTTTTTTTAACAGCGGGTAATAGGAAATGGGCAAATTAACAGCCTCCAGTTTCTCTACAATGAGCTTCCGGGGTCTTTTTTGTTCGGTAAACTTAAAGCCTGTGCAGGGAATACGGTGGTTAAGCACTATGGTTTCCACCTGAAGGTCGTTGTTTTCAAAGATCACTTTACCTGTGTCCGCGGTAATTGGGGTAAATTCAAGGGGAAAGCGAATCACCGTTTCTGAATGTTTAAACTGCAATTCCAGTATTTCCAGCAAGGCCGCGGGTCCAAATAATTTCAGCGCCTTTACCCTGCCATTTAAATGCATGCTGGACATTAGTCCAATCAGGCCAAAATAATGGTCACCATGCAAATGGCTAATGAAAATATAATCTATTTTACTGGCCTTAAGGTTAAACTTGTTTAATTGCTGCTGTGTTCCTTCGCCGCAGTCAATTAAATAAAACTTGTCTTTGCAATGCAGCAGCTGGGCAGAAGGATTTCGATTGTAAATAGGCGTAGCAGAACTACTACCCAGTATGGTAACCTGAAAACTCATTAACTCTCCTCATCAAAACTTCCTAACATCTCTTTCTCTATTTCACCCATAAAAATCAGGTCTACAGCTTCCTCCAGCTTGGAAACCAGGTTCAGGCGCTTACTCAGGTCTGATAAGTCCAGGATGTTTTGTATCTCTGGCTGTACACCTGTAACCACGAATAAACCATTGGCCTTTTTACACAAACGATCTGCAAATAGCAAACTACTCAGGTCTTGTGAGTCCTGGCAGTGTAACACCTGTGATAGGTCAAGGATAATGTTGCAAGCACCGTCTGCATTTAACAAAATGAATTCAGACTTCAAACGAGGGGTCACCTCGTTACTGAAACTGCCTTCATTCAAGGTGATCACCACATACTTCTCATGTTTATCTATTGAAAATTTCATGGTCTTTTAGTTTAGTTAAATACGAAAATAACGATTTTTTCTGTTTTATCAGATGAAACACCGTCTTATTCGGCTGCAAGCAGCTCGTTAACACAAGTTAACACATTTTGTTCAATACGGTTTACCACATCAGCAGCTTCGTTTTTAATAAACTTGTCGCCGGTGATCTGCTCATAAAGTTCAATGTAGCGTGCGGAGATGGATGCAATAATTTCTGGCGTCATTTGCGGAACTTGTTGTCCGTCTTTTCCCTGAAATCCATTTTCGATTAACCATTTGCGAACAAACTCTTTTGACAGTTGTTTTTGCGGCTCCTGATTCGCCTGGCGTTGTTCATAACCATCGGCATAGAAATAACGTGAAGAATCTGGGGTATGAATTTCGTCGATGAGGTAAATGGTATCTCCCACTTTACCAAATTCATATTTAGTATCTACCAGAATTAATCCACGTTCGGCCGCCATTTCTGTTCCCCTTTGGTAAAGGGCACGGGTAAAAGCTTCCAGCTGGGTATAATCTTCCAATGAAACAATGCCTTTAGCAAGGATGTCTTCGCGGGAAATATCTTCGTCGTGACCAACAGCTGCCTTAGTAGTCGGCGTGAGGATGGGTTCAGGAAGTTTATCGTTTTCGGTAAGTCCTTCTGGCATGGTTACGCCGCAGATGCTTCTTCTGCCGGCACTGTATTCGCGCCAGGCATGACCGGCAAGGTATCCCCTGATCACCATTTCTACTTTGAAAGGCTCGCAAATACGGCCAACGGTTACCATTTCATCAGGCACCCGGATCACCCAGTTAGGGAGAATATCCTGTGTTGCTGCTAAAAACTTAGCGGCAATCTGGTTTAAAACCTGACCTTTAAAAGGGATGGCTTCTGGTAAAACCACATCAAATGCAGAAATCCTGTCGGTAACCACCATCGCCATAAAGCGATTATCGATGGTGTACACATCGCGTACTTTACCTTTATAGAAGTTAGACTGTTTTGGAAAATTAAAATTTGTTTCTTTTATTGCTTTCATGGTGTGTGCCAAATCGCGGGGGTGTGTTAGTTATTGTATATCGCCGTAGGCTTTGAGTATTCGTTTCACTAATTGATGGCGCACTACATCGTCTCCGGTCAGGTAGATAATATCAATACCGGGAATATCATCTAAAATCTTAAGGGCATTGAACAGACCCGACATTTGTTTTTTCGGTAAGTCAATTTGTGTTACATCGCCTGTGACAATGACCTTTGCTGATGGCCCCATGCGGGTTAATAACATCTTCAGTTGCAAATCGGTCGAGTTCTGAGCCTCATCCAAAATCACATAACAGTTATCCAGTGTTCTTCCCCGCATAAAAGCCAGTGGAGCAATCTCAATGGTTCTGTTCTCGAGGTAAAGTTTTAGTTTTTCTGCCGGGATCATGTCATCCAGGGCATCATAGAGGGGACGTAAATAAGGATCCACCTTTTCCTTCAGGTCGCCGGGTAAAAAGCCAAGGCTCTCCCCTGCTTCTACTGCCGGTCGGGTTAAAATAATACGCTTAATTTCTTTGTTTTTTAGTGCCCTGACCGCAAGTGCAACAGCGGTATAGGTTTTACCTGTACCAGCAGGGCCAATAGCAAAAAGCACGTCATTATGGGCGATGCTTTCCACAATACGCCGTTGGTTGGCGGTACGTGCTTTGACTAGAATGCCATGTGTTCCAAACACAATGACTTCGCCTCCTGCGGAAAAGTTTTTCGCATTGGGGACTGCAGCGGGTGACTGCTTCTTGAGCGACAAGAGTGCTTCCACTTCCAGCGGACTCAGAGATGTATACTTCTCCAGGTGGCCAACCAGTTCTTTAAACTTCAGTTCAAAAGCGATCAATTCCTGCAGATCTCCTAAAACCTTAATGTCGTTGCCACGGGCAACCAATTTCAGCTTAGGAAAAGCACGTTTGATGAGCTCATAATGTTCGTTATTTGTCCCCCAAAATTGTGCGGGATCTACAGATTCCAATGTTAATTGTATTTCGTTCAAAATATTGTTTTTTTATAGACGTGTATATTTTGATTTAAAAAGTGAATATTTGTAGGCGTTTTGCCGCTTACGCAAGATTAAGAATAAATATTCAATTTTTAATGGCTATTATCACTTTAACAACAGATTTAGGTTCCAAAGATTTCTATCAGGCTGCATTAAAAGGCAGTATCCTGACGATCATGCCGAACGCTAATATTGTGGATATTACCCATAATGTTCCCTCCTTTAACATCTCGTATGCTGCATTTGTTCTAAAAAATGCGTTCCCCTATTTCCCAAAAGGAACGGTGCACCTCATTGGTATAGATTCTGTATTTAGTGAACACACCCGCTATATCGCTTTGAAATATAACGACCACTATTTTGTAGGTGCCGACAACGGTATTTTTTCTCTTCTTTTTGAAGACAAAGCTGATGAACTGGTAGAGTTAAATATTATGCAAGACCTTCAATACCTGCACTTTCCATTGGTTGATATTTTTGTTAAAGCAGCCATACACCTGGCCAAGGGAGGTAAACTAAAAGAAATTGGGTTGCCCATTAGCAGTGTGGAAGAAAGGATGCTGCTTAACCCGGTATTGGAGCAGGACATGATTAGGGGAAGTGTGATCTACATAGACACTTTTTGTAACGTGATTACCAATATTACCAAAGAGCTTTTCACAAAGATGCAACGCAACCGCGACTTTACCCTGTATTTTAGAAAAAGTGAAACCATCAGCCAGTTAAGCTGGCATTATAATGAAGTACCTGAAGGGGAGAAATTATGCCTGTTCGGCATTAGTAACCACCTTGAAATTGCCATTAATAAAGGTAAAGCCAGCGGTTTGCTAGGGCTACACCTCAACGATATTGTGAGGGTAGAGTTTCACCCGCAGGCATAGATTTTGCTTAATAATATAAAACCAACGCCATGATGAGACATTTGCTGTTACTTTTCTTTTTTGTGCTTCCTGTTGCTGTGCTTGCACAAGACAGCACCGCTTACGAACTTCAAAGAAATAAGATTAATGCCTTACTAGCACAACGCAGCGCGCGTTTTGGACAATATCAGCAAAGTTTGGGTACGCGCACCGGCATATTTGGAATGCAAACAAAAAAGGACATCAAAAACTCCAATGAGATTTTAAGGCAGATTGCTTTGAATGACAATAACATCTTCAGGGAGTTGAAGATTCTGATGGAATATAAGGAAATGCAGGTGCAGCAGGTCCAAAGTACCGCGGTAGCCTATAATGAACGGATACAGCGTTATACACAGGCCATAAAAAAACTCCAGGATAAAAATGAGCAGTTAAAGCTTGTAGTTAGCGAGTCAGCGCGTCAGCAAACGTTTTTACAATATGTGATTGCCTGCCTTGCGATCGCCTTTTTTGGCACCGTCATCGTCATGTACAGTAAGATTAGGAAATTAAAAAAAGCTTAAGATGAAAGCACTAAAAACATCCCTGTTTAAAGTTCTGGTTCGCATCAATAAAGTTTTATTACCCAGTTATTACCAGAAAGATCCAATGAAGCTTACTACTTTTGAAAAGGCAGTTACGGGTTACCGGTATTGGGTGCTTACGAATTCTCTTCAGTAAAATAGTTTGTCAGCAACCCCACTAAAAATTTAGGTTCTACGCAGGTAGATTTTGGTGGCATCACCCCATCGGCATCTGCCACAGCCATCAGTTGTGAAATGGCCACCGGAAATAAAGTAAAGGCCAGGGTATATAACCCATTGTCTACCTGTTGCTGTAATGCAGCAATCGGTACCCGGCCGGTAGAAAACGTAATGCGCGCGTCGGTACGTGGATCATGAATACCCAGCAAAGGACCCAAAATATTTTCTTGCAGGATGTGAACATCCAACTGCCCCACTGGATCATTAGCCTGGTAGGAGCCCCTTATTGGCACAAGTTTATACCACTGTTTCGCCATATACATCCCGATTTCATGCAATTGAGCAGGTTGAAAGGCGCTGTGCTGTTTTTCCAGGATAAATGATTTTCCCAGACCTTCAAGAAATTGTGCAGGGCTGCTTTCACCCAGATCACGCAGCAGGCGGTTAAACTCCAGTATCTTTATTTCCTGGGTATTCATGTATACTGTAGAGAAATAAACGGGATCGCTCAGCTTGGCAACAGCTGCAATACGGTGGTGTCCATCGGCAAGGTACACCACAGGCAGCTGAGCAAAGGCCTCCTTAATCAAAGTGAGCTCCGCTACCGAGTTAATTGCCCAGACTTGATGTCTGCTCTGGTCGGTAAAAGTAAAGTCGAGCAAAGGCTTCTCTTCCACATAATGGCTGATCACCGCATCGATCGCCGCATCTGGAGGGTATGTAATTAAAACAGGGTTAGCATCAATCCTGGTGTGTTGCAGGTATTCGGTCAGCAGGCGTTCCCGGCGGGCTACAGTAAGTTCATGTTTTTTAATGTGAGCTTGGAGGTAATCGTCTATATGGGTTAAAGTCCATATCCCCGTCTGCACGGCATCGTCATGTGTAACGCGGTAAACATAAATTGCTGGGACATCTTGTCTGACCAGGAATTCCTTTTTCAGAAAGTGACGAAGGTTATTAGCTATTTTTTTAAAAACCAGTTCCTGGTGGTTGCCGCGGAGGTAAGGACGCTCCAGCTCAGGATTAATTAAATGCAGGAAACTGCATTCGTTTTCTGAGGCGATTAATTTCGCTTCCCCGGTGCTGTAATCTTCAAGCGGGCGTGTGACCACTTTTTCCGGCCATTGGGTGGCTGGAATGAAGGCATTAAACGGCTTTATATTTGGCATGGTAACGATTAAAAACAAAAAAAGAGGAACGATAGGGTCGTTCCTCTTTTTTTGTAATAGCTTATTTACTAAAGTGTGCGATGATCAAACCCGCCAATTCTTCTCCAATACGTTCCTGAGCTTCATTTGTAGCCGCTCCAATATGTGGTGTCAGAGAGATTTTCGGGTGTGATAGCAAGGCTGCTAGTGGTGTAGGTTCATTATCGAAAACATCTAAACCGGCAAAACCAACTTTACCGCTATCCAAGGCATCAATTAAAGCCTGTTCATCAATTGTTCCACCTCTGGAGCAATTCACAATACCTACTCCTGGTCTCATCATGTCAAATTCTGCTGCGCCTAAAATAGGTTTATCAGCAAAAGGTGTATGTAAACTAATGAAATCACTGCTGCTGATTACTTCTTCGAAAGAAACAGTTTCTACGGGAATGTCTACTGATACATCACCTTGGAAGGTGAGTGAAATATGGCCAGTGAATGGAAATAGGTCATAAGCAACAACCTTCATACCCAGACGTAAACCCATGGCAGCGGTTGCGCGACCGATACGGCCAAAACCAATCACCCCTAAAGTTTTACCTTTAAGTTCCATGCCTTTAGCATAAGCCTTTTTTAAACCATTGAAATTGGTATTTCCTTCAACGGGCATTTTACGGTTAGCATCCTGTAAAAACCTTACGCCAGTAAGCAAATGTGCGAACACCAGTTCTGCTACCGAATGAGAAGAAGCAGCTGGTGTATTGACTACCGCAATGCCTTTTTCTCTTGCATAGTCTACATCAATATTGTCCATACCTACCCCACCACGGCCAATCAGGCTTAGGTTTGGGCACTGGTCAATCAGTTCCTGGCGTACTTTAGTCGCACTCCTCACGGTAATGGCATCGTAATGCTGTAAGGCTTCCACTAATTTATCCTGAGGGATGGTTTCCGTATCTACGGTATATCCTGCTTGTTCTAATAATGCTTTACCAACGGGATCTATACCGTCATTTGCTAGTATTTTTACCATTAATCTATTTCTTGTTTTTTTCTTCGAATTCCTGCATTAACTCAATTAAAGCGTGTACGCTTGTGCTTGGCAAAGCATTGTACATGGATGCCCTGAAACCGCCCACACTTCTATGCCCTTTTAATCCTTCTACCCCATTCTCTTCTACAAACTTAAGGAATGGTTTTTCTAGTTCCGGATTGTTCATGACGAAACAAACATTCATTCTGGAACGGTCTTCCACTGCACAAGTGCCTTTAAACAAAGAATTCCTGTCAATTTCAGTATATAAGGCTTTGGCTTTAATGATATTTTCTTTTTCAATTTCAGCAACCCCACCTTTAGCTTTTAACCAGCGTAGGTTTAACATGGCTACATAAATAGAGAAAACCGGCGGTGTATTGTACATCGATCCCGCTTCTGCATGAGCTTTATAGTCAAGCATAGAAGGGATTTTCCGATCGATACGCCCTAAGATTTCATCTTTAACAATGACTACCGTTAAGCCAGCAGGGCCGATATTTTTCTGTGCACCTGCATAAATAAGGTCGAATTTCGATACATCGATTACGCGGCTCATGATGTCTGACGACATGTCGCACACCACGGGAACATTCGTTTGCGGAACGTCAAAAAGCTCAGTACCGTAAATGGTGTTATTGGAGGTGTAATGGAAATAAGCACTATCCTCAGGAATGGTAAAATCTTTAGGAATGAAGGTATAGTTGGCATCCTTAGAAGAAGCTACTACGTTCGCTTTACCAAAAGAGGCTACTTCTTTAATTGCTTTTTTAGCCCATACCCCTGTTTCAAGGTAACTGGCGGTTTGTCCATCCCCTAATAGGTTCATGGGTACCATGGCAAACTGCAAACTTGCACCGCCTTGCAAAAACAAAACGGAATAACCTTCCGGTACATTCAACAATTCTTTAACAAGTTTTCCGGCTTCAACAACTACGCTTTCGAATTCTGGCGTACGGTGGGAGATTTCAAGGATAGATAAGCCGTCTTTAAAATCTAAAATAGCTCTGGATGCTTGTTTAAATACTTCCTGTGGTAAAATACAGGGGCCTGCGCCAAAATTATGTCTCATTTTTTATGCTTTTTATTAAGCGTAAATGTAATAGTTTTTGACATTAAAGCAGGCTATTTTTGAACTTTTGCGACATTTGTAATAATAGTAGCCCGGGTAAATTGCAAAAGTCGACCAAATCAATAGGCTTTATCGTCCATTACAGCCTGATACTGCCCTTATCGACGTTCTTCATGTCGCTTATCATTTCTGCAGGAGATGCTGCAGCGAATACGGCATTACCGGCAACAAATACATTTGCACCTGCATCAATAAGCAGATCTATGTTTTGCATGCCTACGCCCCCATCGACTTCAATAGACAATTCGGGCTTCACTTTCATGGCCATGGCCTTCAACTCGTCGACTTTAGCCAGGGTACGGGGAATAAACTTTTGTCCGCCAAAACCCGGATTTACAGACATGATTAGCACAAGATCCAGATCAGCAAGAATATCTTTGAGCACACTCACAGGGGTGTGTGGGTTTAAAGCTACGCCGGCTTTACAGCCCGACTGGTGGATTAACTGAATGGTACGGTGTAAATGAGGGCATGCTTCATAATGCACGGTAATAATGGCCGCACCGGCCTGTGCAAAACGCTCGATATACTGATCGGGATTGACGATCATCAAATGTACATCCAATGGTTTGGTGGCATGTTTTTTAACAGCTTCCATCACCGGGAAACCAAAGGAAATATTGGGAACAAACACACCGTCCATCACATCCACATGAAACCAATCGGCTTCACTTGAATTAATCATCTCAATATCGTGTTGCAGATTTGCAAAGTCGGCGGCAAGTATGGAAGGTGCTATTAAATGTCTCATCACGTAAAGATAAGAATTCTTTTAAACGAAAAAACCCCGCCGAAGCGAGGTTTTTAAGACATTTATAGAAAAGGGTTATGCAGGTTTGTTTTCTGCAGTACCTTCTGGTTTAGATGGGCGAGGCATTAAAGCTTTTCTGGAAAGCTTCATTTTACCTTGTTTGTCAACATCCAATAATTTAACAGTTACTTTTTCACCTTCTTTGAATACACCGTCCATCGTTTCTAAACGCGTCCAGTCAACCTCAGAAATGTGTAATAAACCATCTTTTCCTGGCATGATTTCAACGAATGCACCAAATGGCATGATTGATTTCACCTTACCTTCGTAAGTAGCACCAATTTCTGGTTTAGCAGCGATGGCGTTAATACGTGCCACAGCAGCATCAATTGCCGCTTTATTGTCGGCAAAGATTTCAACGATACCTTTGTTTCCAACCTCTTCGATAGAGATAGAAGCGCCAGTTTCACGTTGCATTTCCTGAATGATTTTACCACCGGGCCCGATAACAGCACCAATGAATTCTTTATCAATAGAAAGAGAAACAATACGTGGAGCATGCTCTTTGTAATCTTCACGAGGCTGAGCAAGTGTTTTCTTCATCTCATTTAAGATGTGTAAACGTGCTTCGTTAGCTTGTAACAAGGCAGCAGTTAACACTTCCCATTTCAGACCATTGATTTTTAAGTCCATCTGGCAGGCAACAATACCTTTTTCTGTACCTGTAACCTTGAAATCCATATCACCTAAGTGATCTTCATCACCAAGGATATCAGAAAGGATCGCATATTTACCAGTTTTCTCGTCGGTAATTAAACCCATGGCAATTCCTGAAACAGGCGCTTTGATTTTAATACCCGCATCCATTAATGCTAAAGTACCAGCACAAACGGTAGCCATAGACGAAGAACCATTAGATTCCAAAATATCTGAAACGATACGAATGGTATATGGGTTTTCTTCTAATCCAGGTAAAACTCTTTTCAGGGAACGCATGGCCAAGTTACCATGACCGATTTCACGGCGTCCAGCACCTCTGTTCGGACGAACCTCACCAGTAGAGAAACCAGGGAAATTATAGTGTAATAAGAATTTGTTGTATCCGTTAACGAATGCACCATCAATCATTTGCTCATCGTCTTTAGAACCTAAAGTAACGGTGGTTAATGATTGGGTTTCGCCACGTGTAAATACAGCAGAACCATGCGCCGAAGGCAGGTAACCTACTTCACTCCAGATTGGACGTACGGTACGAGAATCACGGCCATCTAAACGAATTCCTTCGTCTAATACCAGGTTTCTGATCGCATCGTATTGTACATCATGGAAATACTTTTTAGACAAGAAGCCAGTTACGTCATCAATATCTTCGCCTAAAGAAGCGATGAAATCCATTAAGATCTGACCAAATTGGTTACCACGATCATGTTTAGCAATATTGCTTTTCGCAACAGCGTAAACTTTATCATAAGTAGCTGCATATACCTGGTCTCTAAGCTCAGGGTTACTGTCTTCATGAGAATAAGTACGTTTAACTGTTTTACCAACAGCTTCAGCTAATTCTTTTTGTACCTGAACCTGAATCACAATCGCTTTGTGAGCAAATTCAATAGCTTCCACCATTTCGGTTTCAGAAATCTCATCAGCTTCACCTTCCACCATCACGATATCTTTCTCCGTACCTGCTACCAATAAATCGATATCAGCACGTTCTAAGTCGCTTAAGTAAGGGTTAATCACGAACTTACCATCAATACGTGCAACACGTACTTCAGAGATTGGTCCGTTAAAAGGGATATCTGAAACTGCAATTGCAGCAGATGCCGCTAAACCAGCTAAACAGTCAGGTGTAATATTTTTATCAGATGAAATCAAAGAGATCATCACCTGCGTATCAGAGTGATAATCAGAAGGAAACATCGGGCGTAAAGCACGGTCAACCAAACGGGAGATTAGCACCTCGTAGTCTGATAATCTTGCCTCACGACGTAAGAAACCACCTGGAATACGACCTGCAGCCGCATATTTTTCCTGATAATCAACAGATAATGGTAAGAAATCAACACCAGACTTTGCACCTACTGTAGATACTACTGTAGCTAAAAGCATGGTATCACCCATTTTTACAACGACAGCGCCGTCAGCTTGTTTAGCTAACTTTCCTGTTTCAATTTCAATTATTCTTCCATCACCCAGGTCGAACGATTTTTTTATGACATTCATTTAAAGCTTGTTATGGTGTGTTTTCCTCTTTCTACACACCGGATTTATGTAGTTATTTTATTTGCAAATTAAAAAAGCCATTCCCTTAAGAATGGCTTTCTATGACATGAGTACAATTATTTGATGATATCTCTTAGCTGTAAAGCTTTGATGATAGCACGATAGCGACTAATATCTTTTTTGAATAAGTAAGCCAGGATACCACGGCGTTTACCTACCAGTTTTTGAAGTGCCAACTGAGTAGAGAAATCTTTACGATTTTTCTTTAAGTGACCTGTTAAATGCGCAATACGGTATGTAAATAACGCTACTTGACCTTCTGCAGAACCAGTGTTGGTTACTACTTCGCCGTGTTGTAAAAAGATTTCGGCTTTCTTTTCTTTACTTAAATACATTCTTGAATGATACTAAAGTGTGTATAATTAATTAATTAGGTGCAAAGATACTGTAAGTTTTAATCATAACCAATATTCTTACTCCTACTATTTCTGCTACTTTTGTAAAAATATTTATATGGAAAAGAACCAATACAGCATATTTGAGAGTGAAATTACCGTACGACCCGATGATATAGATATGTTTAACCACGTACATAACAGCAAGTATTTCGACTATGTACTTGCAGCAAGGTACGAACAAATGGATCGTTTTTACAAAATGCCCATGGAAGATTTCATGAAAGCAGGCTACGGCTGGGTAGTGAGAACAGCTTACGTAGATTTTAAACGCCCAATGATTTTAGGCGATACCGCCCTGGTACGCACCGGCATTTTGACCATTAATGAAAAAGGTTGCCGTGTGCAGTTTGAAATAGAGAACAAGCGCACCAAAAAAATTGCTTCCGATGGCTGGTTTGATTATGTGATGATTGACATTGCTTCTGGAAAAGGCATGAAAGTTACCGAAGAAATGATCCATACGTATAGTGTATAAGATAAAATAAACCTAATTTTAGGTAATGACCAAGGTATCCCGAGCTTTCACGCTACTTAAACAAGCCATTAAAGGCGAAGAAATGGATTACACCACCGGCAGCATCAATAAAGCGGTGGTGATGCTGGCCATTCCAATGATGCTCGAAATGGCACTGGAATCGGTGTTTGCCCTGGTAGACCTTTATTTCGTAGGTCATCTACCCAATAGCAGTCACGCCATACAAACCGTTGGTTTAACAGAATCTGTACTCACTATTATCTATTCCATTGCCATTGGCATGAGTATGGCGGCAACGGCCGTGGTGGCGAGAAGAATTGGCGAGAAAAACCCTGTTGCTGCTGCAAAGGCTGGCGCGCAGGCCATTTTAATTGCACTCGGCATCAACCTGATAATCAGTATTTTCGGATTTATCTATGCGCGCGACATCCTGCTGATCATGGGTGCCTCGGCCGAAACAGCAGATCACGGCACTACTTTTACGCGGATCATGATGGCGGGAAGCATCGTGATCATTCTCTTGTTTTTAATTAATGGTATTTTTAGGGGCGCTGGCAATGCCGCCATTGCGATGAAAAGCCTTTGGATTGCCAACCTGGCCAATATCATCCTTTGTCCTTTACTGATCAATGGACTAGGGCCAATACCCGCATTTGGTTTAACGGGTGCAGCCATCGCCACCACCGCTGGACGGGGTATTGGGGTGGCCTATCAGCTATACCACCTTTGGAGCGGTAAACACCTGATTCGCCTAAAGTTAACCTATTTTACACCCCATTTAGAACAGATCAAAGCCTTGTTAAAGATTGCCACACCAGCAATTTTCCAGTTTATTATTGCTTCTTGCAGCTGGGTATTTCTGGCTCAGCTGGTGGCCACTACCGGTGGCGACCAGGGTTCGGCAGGTTACCAAACTGCCTTAAGGTTGATGATGTTCTTTTTGTTACCTGCCTGGGGTATGAGTAATGCCGCCGCTACGCTGGTAGGGCAAAATCTGGGGGCCGCACAAATTGATCGCGCTTACCAATCAGTAATAACCACCATGAAATACAATGCCGCTTATATGGCCGGGGTTATGCTATTTACCTTTATCGCCGGACCATTTGTGGTTTCTTTTTTCACCAATGATAAGCAGGTTCAGGATGTGGCCATCCAGGCTTTATATATTTTATGTGCAGGATATGTTTTTTACGGAATAGAAATGGTACTGGTGAGTACCTTCAATGGAGCAGGTGATACCAGAACCCCAACATGGATTAACTTTTTCGGCTTCTGGGTGTTCCAGATTCCCTTTGCTTATTTACTGGCTCACTATTTAAACATGGGACCCACCGGGGTATTTATAGCAATACCTGTATCGGAAACAGGTATTGCTATTGTTGCCTATTTTCTATTTAAAAAAGGCAAATGGAAAACCATTAAGGTTTAGCCAATAGTTTCTTTAAGCAGCTTGGTGTAGAAGTCGCTTAGATTCATGCCCATGGCCGCCACCTGTTGAGGAATAAAACTGGTTGCGGTCTGCCCCGGAATGGTATTGATTTCGATAAAATAAAAGTCGCCCACCCCACCCTTCAGGATAAAGTCGATACGCACTATACCGCGGCAATTCAGTTTTTGGTAAACTTCGGTTACAATTTGCGCCACTCTTTGGTTTATTTCTTCATCTAATACCGCTGGTGTCGTTTCTTTAGCTACACCAGGGGTGTATTTAGCTTCAAAATCAAAAAACTCTTTAGCGGTTTCCACTTCTGTAATGGGCAGGACCGTAATTTTGCCATCCAGCTTAACCACGCCTACGGTAAATTCGCGGCCCGCAATAAACTCTTCAATTAAAATTTGGTTGTCTTCTTTAAAGGCTTTATCCAATGCGCCAGGCAAATCGTACTGGTTAGTTACTTTACTCATGCCAATGCTGCTTCCCCCATTATTGGGTTTCACAAAGTAAGGCAGGGTTAAATCCTTTTTAATCTGATCTACCTTATAATTGCCGTTCTTAAAGATCTGTGCTGATTTAGCCACAAATAACTGGTCAATATCCTGCACAATGGCTTTAGTATAACCTTTATTCATGGTAATGGCAGAGGTCATGGCATCGCAAGTGGTGTAAGGAAGGTTTAACATATCAAAATACCCCTGTAATTTACCATCCTCACCAGGTGAACCGTGAATGGCAATAAATACACCATCAAACATTACTTTCCGCCCCTTGAGGTTAAGGGAAAAATCATTGCGGTCCACTTCTATTTTAACGGAGTCTGCAGGTTCATAGAACCAGCCTTGCTGGGTAAGCATAATCTTATACACGTCAAATTTGTTGGGATCCAGATGATGGGCAATGGTGGCCGCGCTTTTTACAGACACTACCCATTCTCCTGTTGTGCCTCCGGTAAGCAGGGCTATTGTTTTTTTCATTCGTTTGTGTTTTATTTAGAAAGTGATCATCAGCTTTTTAATTGCTACAGAAGCTTAGTCTGATCAAGTTTTCATGGGTTAAAATATTACTTCACCTTACCAAAAGGTAATGCTCAAAAATATAATTACTAATGGAGATGTTATTTAAATTCACATAAAATATTTTTTTAGCCTATTTTTGACGCCATGAGTAAGTTCCTATCTTATCTAAAAACAAAATCGTTTAGAAATAACCTTCTTGCCGCTATTTTCACGGCTTTAGCCATATTATTTATTGCTTTCTTCAGTCTTCGGTACTATACCAAGCACGGACAGGGGCTTTATGTACCTACTTTAAAAGGGACCAATTTTGACCAGGCAGTTAGCAAGTTAACCAGCATGGGCTTGCGTTATGAAGTTGATTCTGTTTACATTATGGACCAGCCACCAGGCCTGGTTATTGATCAGGATCCTGAAGCCAACACCTTTGTAAAGGACAACAGAACCATATACCTGACCATCAATACTTCTCAGGCACCCAACGTTAATTTTCCTGATGTAGAATTCAAATCCCTGCGTGAAGTAGAGTCTATATTAAGTGGTTTTGGTCTGAAAATTGGTGACACCACTTACAAGGCCGATGTGAGTCGCGATGTGGTGCTGGAAGCCTTATTCGGCGGAAGAGCCGTTGCCGTTGGCGATGTATTACCTAAAGGGTCAAGAATAGACCTGGTATTGGGAGATGGACGCGGAAATGAAGATGTAGACATCCCTAACCTGGTTGGCCTTACTGCCGATGAAGCAAGATTTTCCCTGAAAGGATCGATGTTAAACATGGGTACCATTACCTACCAGGGTACCATTACAGATAGTGCCAACGCGGTAATTGTAATGCAATCACCTATCCTGTCTGACACCTTAACTAAAGTAAAAATCGGAACACCGGTAAACATTATATTAGCTGAAAAACCAACCAGCCCTGAATTCATTGACTAAACACATTATGAACAATAAAAGAATAAAAAAAACTGTTATCATCATTGCATCGATTTTTTTCGTCATTGGCGCAATTTTCGGGTTTAAGTTTTACCCGGTCTATTTCGCCCCTAACGTAACTGATAATGCCGACTATGTATATATCAATACCGGTTCTGATTTAAATGCTGTATATGCAGCCATGAACAAAAGTGGCGCTTTAAAAAGAATCAAGACTTTTCAGGAAGCTGCAGAACAGATGGACCTGGCCCTTCGTATTCAACCAGGCCGTTACCGGGTAAAAAAAGGCATGACCAACCGCCATTTAGTCAACATGATTAAATCAGGCAACCAGGAACCTGTGAACCTGAAGTTCCAGAACATCCGCCGCAAGGAAGATTTTGCTGGTTACCTGGCCAAAAGATTGGAAGCTGATTCCCTGGCCTTCATCAGCGTGCTGGATTCAGCTGCATTAATTGAAGAGCATGGATTTACACAGGAAAACATCTACACGATGTTTATTCCTAACACCTATGAAATGTACTGGAACACCAGTCCGGAGGAGTTCTTCCATAAAATGAAAGCTGAATATGAAAAGTTCTGGACTGCTGAACGTAAAAAGAAAGCAGCGGCACTTAACCTAACGCCGGTTCAGGTAAGTATTTTGGCTTCTATTGTAGATGGGGAGGCGATTTTTGATAAAGAGATGCCCATCATCGCGGGTCTTTACCTCAACCGTTTAGAACGCGGCATATTACTACAGGCCGATCCTACCGTGATCTTTGCCAATGGCGATTTCACTGTTAAACGAGTAACGTATGCCTTGCTTAGAAAGGATTCAAAATATAACACCTATAAATATGCTGGTCTGCCTCCGGGCCCGATCATGATGCCCAGCATCAAAGCGGTAGATGCGGTATTAAATAAAGACGATAACAATTACCTCTACATGTGTGCAAAAGAAGATTTTTCGGGATACCATAATTTCGCAGAGAACCAGGCGCAGCATGAAATCAATGCAAAAAAATACAGGGAAGCCTTAAACCAACGCAAGATATTTAGATAGTAGATGTACGTACACGAAACAAAAATTAGGGTAAGATATAGTGAAACGGATCAGATGGGTTACGTTTACAACGGAAATTATGCACAGTATTATGAAGTTGGCCGTGTAGAAATGTTAAGGAGCTTAGGCATGAGTTACCAATCGATGGAACACGCCGGTGTGATGATGCCCCTGCTCGAATTGAAATGCAAATTCATCAAGCCTGCGTTTTACGACCAGGAAATTACCATTAAAACCATTGTATCCAAACTTCCAGGTGTGCGTATCCTGTTCGATTATGAGTTGTTCAACGAAGAAGGAGAATTGATAAACCTCGGGCATACCACATTGGTATTCTTCGACATGGAAAAGAAAAAGCCATGTACGCCCCCTGAAAACTTTATGAGCAGAATAGCGCAATTTTTTAACTAAATTTATTAGATGGATTGGATTCACAAGCAATTACTTAAAATAAAAGTATATTCCTTATTTATAGACTGGACAAAGGTCTATATATTGCCTGGTTTTAGTCCCCTGCCCCTTTATACTGTTGCCGCCTTCTTTCTTGTGGAGATTCAAAAAGAATCTTTGCTTAACAAAGCGTCGTCCTTATCGTATAATTTTATGCTGGCCATATTTCCGGGCATCATCTTCCTTTTTACGCTGATTCCCTTTTTGCCTGCCGGTTTTCAAGACCAGCTGATGACGATTGTTGGTTTGATTTTACCGCACAAAGCATTTGACGCCTTTGAATCTACTATCACTGAAATCGTGAAAATACAAAATGGAAAATTACTTTCTTTCGGTTTTCTATTTGCCTTGTTTTTTGCCACTAATGGCATCGACAGTTTGATGATGGCTTTTAATAAATCGTCGTTAATTATGGAAACACGATCCTGGTTTCAACGGCGCATCATCGCCATCGTATTAACCCTGGTGATCGTTTTATCTGTATTCATCTGTATAGGTGCCATGATTGTAGGCGAAATTGCCTTAAATTACATCCAAAATGGACTGGGTATCGAGGGGAAATTCACCTATTATGTAATTCAGGTAAGCCGATGGACTTTGTTAGGTGCATTGTATTTTATCACCATCTCCATATTATACCGCTACGGCCCTGCAC
Source organism: Pedobacter sp. CAN_A7 (assembly GCF_015752175.1). Classification (NCBI taxonomy): domain Bacteria; kingdom Pseudomonadati; phylum Bacteroidota; class Sphingobacteriia; order Sphingobacteriales; family Sphingobacteriaceae; genus Pedobacter; species Pedobacter sp. CAN_A7. The sequence goes on from NZ_JADOUW010000001.1 coordinate 880,267, forward strand.
ACGTAAAGAAATGGCACTTGTTTAGCGCAGGTTCCTGGTTAGCCACAATCCTGGCTTTCCTGAGCATCTGGGCCTTTTCCTTCTACATCAATAACTTTGGATCTTATAACAAGCTGTATGGCTCTATAGGCACTTTGCTGGTGATCATGATCTGGCTTTACCTCAACTCGTTAATTTTATTAGTAGGCTTTGAACTCAATGCCAGTGTCGACCTGAGCAAAAGAAGTGTTAAAATCATCAGACCGAACTATAACGTGTTTAAAAAGCCTGTTCAACCAACGGAAAAACTGCACCGTTAAAAGATTTTTAAGCTCATTTTAAAGAGGTTATCAAAATATTTATAAAAATTGAAGTACAGAATTTGCAGAACCGGAGGGTATTCGTACTTTTGCGCCGGAGAGTTGGCAGAGTGGTCGATTGCGGCAGTCTTGAAAACTGTTGACTGTTATAGGTCCGCGGGTTCGAATCCCCCACTCTCCGCCAAGGTATCAAAACCTACAGGAAGCCTGGAATCGTAAGATTTCAGGCTTTTTTGGTAATTAGCTTTTTCTTAATATTGAGCAGGAAATCACCCAGTAATGGGAGAAAAAAAGCATTAGTCTCATCACACTTTCACTGTAGTTCGAAGAAAGTACACGTTAAAAACGGCATTAGTACTAATGCCGTACCAGTTCCTTCGTTAACCCGGACTTACAAGAAGCCGGAGTGGAACCTGCTTTCCCCGTAAAGCCACATACCTTCCAGTCCAACAGCAGGTAGCATTACCTGGTTAAAAGCTTAAACAAGCAGGTTTTAACGATAAAAAAAACAGAAATCCTTTCTATTGGTTATAATAACTAATCTTAGCATAACCAAAAAAATATGAAAAAGCCTATTTATTTCCTGATTGCAATCGTTGGTATGAGTCTTCAAAGTTGCTTTAATGACGACCGTGGGCAAAGAGATACAGCGGCTACCTCAGCTGTTGATCCAATAGAAGATACGACACAACGAGCACAAAATTATACTGCAGATGTTGATATCAATGGTGATGAGAAATCATTTATATCACAAGCAGCTTCAGGAAGTATGGGTGAAATTGCTACAGGAAATTTAATTATTCAAAAGTCAACGAACGCTGCAGTTAAATCATTTGCTGAACGCATGGTTAAAGACCATAATAAAGCGAATAAAGAACTTGAGAAAATCGCCAATCGCAAGGGCTTAACTTTTCCCAGTACACTTTCAGAAAATCAATTGAAAGAAATCGCAGCGATGAAGGAATTATCTGGCAGGTCCATTGACGTACAATACCTCACCATGATGATTAACAACCATGCCCAAACAACAGCACTTTTTGGAAAAGCCACTTCATTTAAAGATTCGGCATTAAAAGCTTTTGCTTCTACCACCCTACCAGTTATACAATCACACCGTAAAGATGCTGTTAAACTTGGTGAAAAATTAAACATCAGTAACACCAATAATGGTGATGATATCGGTATTGTCACTTCATCAACAAATAATTAAAGACGATGAATTACACTTCACGCTTACTTCTTACTCCACACCTCATAGATTTTCGCGCCCTTGCTGCTCAGCCCGCTGTGATGCCAATTGCCATTCTCTAACTTACCGTCAAAAGTCAATGATGCGCCAACCCTACTGTTATCACGGGAAAAGAATTCAATATTTTCAGTGTACTTACCACCTTTAAAGGTATAAGAACCACCACCAGTGCCAGAAAACTGTTTCTTTGCTGGATCTATTGCTACCCACTGAAACTTTGTTCCAGTCAGCATTTTATAGGTATGACGTGTCCCTGTTTGATGTATTGCACCTATTTTTCCATCATCCTGCATCCTGCCTGTTATCCTCCACACACCTGCAAGAGGCGCTTTACCTTCATCTACATGAGTGAAATTCAATTGAACTTCAGGAGCTGTAATGGATAGCTGCTTGCCAGATAAGGTAAAAGGGAAATCGAAATCTTGTCCTACATTTAATGAATCTGCAGTATTATACCAAACGGTACCTGTCAGTTTATCACCACTGATGCCTACTTTACCGCCCTGACTCATCATAAATTCCTGATCCTGATGCACGGTATAGAAATAAATACTGTCTTGCACCAGGAGAAGATGACGGGTAGCACCATCTTTAAATTCCCATGCCCCGTTAATAGTGGTGGATTGTGCTTGCGCGTTTGAGGTGATGACGAAGCATAACATCGCGAATAGTCCCAAAAATCGTTTCATAACATTCCTTTTTAAATTCAAAAATGATATTTAAAGCTAAGCATTTTTTTAATTGGTGTAAACCTATATTTAAACATGTGAACCTACACAAGTCGCCTATCACGTCGCTAATCAACAAAAAAGGCCCCCATTAATATGGAAGCCCTAAGTTATTGTTACCACTAACTAAATCAATCAATTCAAGCCTGGCAACTCCTTTAGAATAGTTTTTCTGCAGGAGGTTTAATACCAGCCAAACGTATATACATGGTTGTTTGTCCTCTGTGATGGGTCTGGTGTTCAAAAGCTTTAGCTACGGCCTGTTCTTTGGTTAATTCAAACTGACCAAATACCTTAACCTTCTCTTGTAGCAGTGCAGGTGTCAATTTTTGTAATCCAGTAATGATGAAATCATAACTGGCTAAGGTTTCTTTGGTTACCATAGCTTTTGATTTATCATTTCCTTTTTCAAGTGAACCCATGGCTACAGGACTTTTTTGGCCAGTTGCCGCTGTACCAAAGCCATAGTTACCATCAGCAATATGAAGCATCTGGTCGGCAAAGGAACGCGTGTCTGGCGTTACTTTTAAAGAGAAAGCGGAGTCCGGCATGGCATCCAGGTATTCTTTGGTATAAGCTTTCGCCCTTTCCCATTCTTTAATTATTTCACTCGATGCATTTTGTGCCATTGCTGTACTTCCTGCCATGAGGATGAACAGGAATAAGGCTGTAATTTTTTTTAGTGATTTCATGTCTTTTGATTTATAGAGGTCTAATTTATGAATTTCTGATCAGGAATAGATTAACCTACAGGCTATGCTTCTATACATATGGTAACATATTTTGCTTCTTTCTTACTCACTATGGGGCCTATATACTCAACTGTAGTTTATAGAAGTCACACTATACTTAGCTAAACAAGCGCTGATAATTTGCACTGCTATTAGGCGTAGTCTTCAAACTAAATCATATTTTAATTTATAATTTATGCAGCTAAACTATTTGTAGCAGAATGACTAATTAAATACCTTTTATCAAACAAAAACACCTGTAAATCAATACAATAAGATTAATAAAAGCGAATATCTCGAAAATAGATGCTTCAATTCAATGCATAACAGGTTTAAACCTAGCTGAAACTACTGAAAACGGTGTTCAGTTAAACCCAAAAAGCTAAACCTACTGATAATAAGTCGGCTATAAAATAGCTAGTTTGTTTAACGTTAAATGGAAACACATCGACAAAATATTAGTTAATTTATAGAAAATATATTACACCCTGAAAACAATTTCTTAAACAAAAACCTATTAAAACATATTCTTGTTCTCACATGCGTGGCATAGAACTTGTGCAGGGCTGTATACACCAACTGTTTATTAACTCCTATGAAAAACAAAATTCTAATAATTGAAGACGAAGAACTTATTTTAACATTTTTACAAAAACGAATTGAAAAAGAGAATTTTGATGTAGATGTTGCCCGAGATGGAAATGAGGCGATCAGCCAAATTGAAAAAAATAAGTATGATTCTATCATCGTAGACCTGATGTTACCTTTCGTATCCGGATTTCAATTAATTGGACATATACGTGCAGATGATAAAAATGAGGAAACACCTATCATCGTTGTATCAGCGCTGGGAAACGAAAGCACCATCATAGAAGCCCTCTCTATTGGCGCAAATGATTTTCTTAAAAAACCAATTGCTTTAAATGTATTGCTTACAAAGCTTAAATTATTAATTGGGGGTACATCTTTATCGTATAACGCATAGTGCTTCCAGGATATCATCATTGGGATACTTTTCTGAATTGGTTTCAGAAATATCCTTTATTCATACAAATTGCACTAGTAGTCATTGTCATCTCCATTATAATGTTTTTGTTAGCCAATGCGCTGTTATCACTTCAACGAATGGTAACAGCTTATAAAGAATCCCGAGTTAATCGGGCTACTACCTTGGTATCGGACGCATTAATTGACAATTTAATGCTGGATGAGAAGGCAGCAGAAAAGGACTTTTTACCCTATGTAGATAGAATAAATTCGCTTGCCATTAAAAGCAGTCTTTTTAACCAGGTTGTCATCGACCAGATTATTTATTACCACCGTAATTTTACTGATAGCACCGAACGCATACTCAAAAGGCTGTTTTCTAACCTGCAATTGAGTGAACGGGTAATTCTTAAACTGAAAAGTGGATCCTGGGAGTTGCAAGCGAAAGGACTGCGGGAAATGCGTGAAATGAAACCCGACTATCCGGTAGATCAATATATTGACCCGATTTTAAATGATCAAAATGATGATTTACGTATTGAGGCGCAATCTACCTACCTCAAACTCCATAAAAACAATCCCTTTGGTTTTTTAGCTATGGCTACCGAAGAATTGTTACCCTGGCACCAAATCTTGTTGTATGAAATCATTATCAATACGCCTGATCTAGCCATTCCGGAATTAAGCACATTCCTGAAATCTAAAAACACATCTGTGATTTCCTTTTCCATTAAACTTGCCGACTATTACCAACAGCTGGAAACAATACCAGATCTAATCGCGCTGTTAGATCATCCTGACCAACAGATTAGGGTAGATACGATTAACGTTTTAGGGAAATTTAATGCAGAAGAGGCTGAACCCTATATGCTTAAAAACTATCCTGAAGAAGAATTGCATGTACAATTACAGGTGCTGCAATCCATAGGTTTAATTAGAAGCGGAAATCAACTCGGGTTTTTAATTGAACAATTTGTAAATGCTACAGAATTCTCTATCGTGAAAACTGCAGGCTGTGCACTCGTGGTATACCCTGAATTTAACACGGATAGCTTAATCAACGATCCACTCCTTTCTGAAGAAAAACAAATCATTATCAGCCATTGCGCTAACACTTTAATTAGAAATTAATGCTCCATCAGTTATTTAATTACATAAGGGAATTCTATGAGGTTTTCATGTTCTATTATGCAACCGTACTCATGCTTTCCTATGCGGGGTTAGTTGTTTTGTCCTTAATCGAAATCCGCAAATACCTTAAACGTCAAAGTTATATAGATTTACGTTCCCTATTAACATCGCCTTACGCACCAGGTATAACAGTGGTAGCGCCTGCTTACAATGAAGGATTAACTATTATTGATAGTGTCCACTCGCTGTTATCGCTCAACTATCCTAAGTTTGAAGTGGTAATTATAAACGATGGAAGTACCGACCATACCCTGCAAAAGTTGATTGATGAATTTAACCTGGAACCCATCGAATATGCTTACAACGAGCAAATTGTAACCAAACCGGTGAAACAAATTTACCGCTCTACAAACCCAGCATTTTTTAACCTGCTCATTGTTGATAAAGAAAATGGGAAAAGTAAGGCTGATGCCTCCAATGCGGGAATTAACGTTTCTTCTTACCCTTATTTTCTATGTACTGACGTTGACTGTATTATCCATAAAGACACCCTTTTAAAGCTTATCAAACCCTTTATAGAAGAAAAAACAAAGGTAATTGCTACCGGCGCTGCCATTAGAATTTCAAACTCCTGCGAAATTAAAAACGGTTTCATGGTTAAGGTTAAAGTACCTAAGGGCTATCTGCCGTTATTTCAGGAACTGGAATACATCAGGGCATTTTTATTGGGCCGCATGGCCTGGAGTAAAATGAATGCATTAATGCTGGTGTCGGGCGGTCTTGGTATGTTTAATAAAGAGATTGCCATTAATGCAGGGGGTTATGATCCTAAATCCTTTGGCGAAGACATGGAACTCATTACCAGAATGCGTATATACATGCATAACCTGAAAGAAAAGTACCTCATTAAATATATTCCAGAATCCCTTTGCTGGACCGAAGTGCCCGCTAACCTTAAAGTGTTTGGCAGTCAGCGTACCCGTTGGTCAAGAGGACTTTCGCAAAACTTATGGATGCATAAAAAGATTATGTTTAACCCTAAATATGGCATTTTTGGAATGGTATCATTTCCCTATTGGCTGTTTTTTGAGTGGCTTGCCCCTATCATTGAAGCCACTGGTATCCTTTATTATATCTATGTAGTAGTTACTGGTCAGATTAACTGGGAATACGCCGTCATTTTACTCATTTATGTGTATAGCTTTTCGGTAATGATTACCATTATGGCGGTACTTTGGGATGAATTAATCCATAAACAATATGGTTCAAAAATGGAAGTTTTCAAGCTCTGCTGCGCTGCACTTTTAGAACCTATTTTCTACCATCCGCTTGTCGTTTTCTTTGCCCTTAAAGGCGACATCTACTCCTTTCTTGGTAAACCCATGGCATGGGGTAATATGCAAAGATCAGGCTTTAAAAAACGTATTAAACGCAGTAAACTTACTTCTAAAAAACCCGTAGAACATGAAAATTAGATTGATGCTATTGCTGTTGAGTATTTTATCAGCCGTAAAGCTGCATGCCCAAAAGGTAGATGTTGATAGCTTGTTCAAAAAAGCTTTATACGAAACCAATGAAAATGCAAATTACCCGAAGGCCTTGGTCCTTGCAAAACAAGCGCTTCGTATCAGTCCGACATATACTGATGTAAAATTATTGGTTGGAAGGTTATATCGGCTGAACGACAAGCCAGATAGTGCCAGGATCATGTTCAATGAAATTCTTCTCGAAGAGCCGGATCATGCCAATGCAAAAAGCTATTTGACTAGCTTAACGAATTCGGAACGTCAACAAAAAATTGATAGCCTTAAAAATAGAGTGAGCATTACCTATAATCCTACTTTTTTTGAAAGAGAAGGTAAAGAATCATGGAACCTGCTGAACGTGTACTACGGAAGGCAAACAAAATATGGTACCATCATCGGGCGGATTAATTATGCCGACCGTTCCTATGACGATGGTTTCCAGTTTGAATTAGAAGCTTATCCGAAACATAAAAACGGTTATTCATTTGTCAATTTCGCTTATTCCAATGCAGCCATTTTCCAAAAATACAGAGCTGCTTATTCTTATCTCCAGAATTTTAAAGGCGGCTGGGAAGGTGAACTAGGTGTTCGCTACCAATATAAATTTGATCACTTATTTAGTTACGGAGGTTCCATAGGTAAGTATATTGGCAGCTATTGGCTTAATTTCAGGGCCTATGTTACGCCCGACGAAAGAAGGGTTTCGCAATCTTATGCCCTTACCGGAAGGTATTACCTGAATACGGCTGACGATTACTTTACAGCGATTATTGGAACGGGAATATCACCTGACGACAGGACCAGAAATTTTAATTTTTCTGAAAGATTGAATAACAAATCTTTTAGACTGAGCCTCGGTTACCAGCAGTTACTTTGGAAACGTAATGTGATTGGTATATTAGGCACTTATAACCGCGAAGAGTATGTTGCAGACCGAAAGGAAAACGAATATGATATCGCGATCAACTTTCAGTACCGCTTTTAATGATCAAACAGACCATCATATTACTTGCTTTTACCATGTTTTCTATAAACCAGTTATCGGCTGCAAGTGATCCTTTGGTCCTCATTTCCAGTGGCAAGTCTGAATATAATATAGTGGTTTCTGCCAGTGCTTCCACAGAAGAGCTTCATGCAGCAGCAACCTTGCAGAACTATCTTAAAAAAGTAAGCGGCCTGCAATTGCCCATCATCAAAGATAGCAACAGTAAGGGTATAAGTGAGATCATTATCGGACATACCAATCGTACCCCTTTAACCGTATTCCAGCATCGTGATGAGTTATTGATCAAGGTAGCGGCAAATCACTTGGCATTGAATGGCGGAGGCACCAAAGGCGTGCTATATGCAGTATACACCTTTCTGGAGCGTTTTTTAGGCTGCCGGAAATATGCAGCTGATTACGAGGTGATCCCCCGTAAAACTACCGTAACCATACCCTCTACCCTTGTTATTCAGGAAAAGCCTGACTTCAACTACCGCGAGGTATATTACCCCGACTCCAAAGACCAAACCTACCTGGACTGGCACAAATTAACACGTTTAGACGATGTCTGGGGCCTATGGGGTCATTCCTTTGATAAATTAGTGCCGTCTAAAACTTACTTCGGTAAACATCCTGAATATTATGCATGGGTTGATGGAACAAGAAAAGCTTCCCAACTATGCCTGAGTAACCCCCAGGTGCTTAAGATCGTTTTACGCAACCTGAAGACGCAAATGGACGACAATCCGCAAATGAAATACTGGTCGGTGAGTCAGAATGACGACCTGGGTTATTGTGAATGCAACCGCTGTAAGGCTGTGGACCAACAAGAAGGTGGGCCTCAAGGCTCCATTATACGGTTCGTCAATAAAGTAGCCAAACAATTTCCAGATAAAATAATATCTACACTTGCTTATACCTATTCGCAAAGAGCACCCTCGCTGACTAAACCAGCAGCAAACGTCCAGGTGATGTTATGTACTATAGACTGTAACCGAAGTAAACCCATTGCCACAGACCCAAGGTCTAACAGCTTTAAAAGGGATTTAAAAAATTGGAGCGGCCTCACTAAAAACTTGTTTGTATGGGATTATAATGTACAGTTTACCAATTATGTAAGTCCCTTTCCAAACTTTGGGGTATTACAGCCAAATGCTGATTTTTTTAAGCTAAACAAAGTTAAAGGCATCTTTTTTCAAGGCTCGGGCGGTACCCCTGCCGAATTCTCTGAGCTGAGGGGTTACTTGTTAGCCAAACTCACCTGGAATTCTAAAGCGGATGTACAACAATTGACTACAGAATTTTTATCGGGCTATTATGGAAAGGCTGCCCCCTTTATACAACAGTATATTACCGATTTAGAAGGCGGTTTAAAAAAAGCAGGTCAGTTACTTGATATCTATGGAAACCCGGTAAGTGTCCACAATACCTACCTGAGCCCTCCACTGCTGGATCATTATGGCAAACTGTTCGACCAGGCTGAACACGCTGTAAAGCATTCGCCAGCGCAGCTTAAACATGTAAAAAAAGCAAGGTTGGCCGTAGAATTTGCTGTTCTTCAGCAATCAAGGTTTTACGGCATGGAAAAACATGGTGCATTTATCCAAAATGAAAATGGAGCATGGATCAGCAAACCTGCCATGGAAAGAAAAGTAAAATCATTCGTTCAAACTGCAATTGCGGCAGACATTACTGAACTTTCTGAAGGCGGGAAAACACCAGATCAGTATGAACAAGAATGGAAGGAGATTTTTAAAGCCGGCCCGAAAGTGCATTTAGCCATAAACGCACCATTGAAGGCGCTGATTCCTTTTAGTGAGGAATACCAAAATAAGGGCATCAAAACTTTGGTGGATGGAAGCAGGGGTTATGCAGACTACCAATACAACTGGCTGGGCTGGTATGGCACGAACATGGAAGTAGTAATCGATCTTGAAAAAGAAACGCCAATTAACCAGGTGAGTACTGGCTTTTTAGAAGACCAGCGCCATTGGGCCTTTCTACCCACTGCGGTAACTTATAGCTTTTCACTTGATGGCGAAAAATATACCAGCATGGAAACTATCCTAGGTCCATTACTTTACGAAAACTACGATATTGCGACTAAGGATTATACCCTTGAATTACCAACAGGGTTTAAATCCAGGTACATTAAAGTTAAAGCTGTAAATATGGTGATACCGCCAGCATGGCGAAATTATAGTGGCAGGAAAACATGGGTTTTTGCCGATGAGATCATGATCCTTTAGTGCTCACTATGCTTTACTGCATGTGTTTGAATCGTTTACTTAAGTGCAACATTTGTGATACTCGATATCAATGTGTATAAAACTGACTACTTAAGCTCGATGCCTAATCATTGCATTCTCTAAGAAATAACTTACATTTACAACTGCTAACCTGAGTGCTAAACCAGTATCCAGGTAATCATTTGACAGCTAACTAAAAATACAATGAGAAGAAATTTGCTAGTGTTATTCATGCTTTTCGCAGTTACCTATTCCCTGCAAGCACAAAAAATACCAACAGCTACCGAAATTGCAACAAAAGGTGTTGCAACGATGGAAAAAAGGCTAAAATTGAACTCTACGCAGAAAAATATTATCTATAATTATACACTTGAACTGACTAAAGACCAGATTGCTTTGGGTAAAAAACAGAAAACAGGTGCGCCTATTGAAGATGACTATACTAAATTCATCAAAAAGCAAAACGAAACTTCGGAAAGCATCAGGAACATCCTGAAACCTGAGCAACAGACAGAGTACGACTTGTACCTGGAGGAACAGTTGCGTGGTGGTAAAAAGAAAAAAGGTAAAAAATCAAAAGACGAGGAAGAAGAAGTGGTTACTGGGATCTCTGGCTTGATCTTGCCTAAGGATTAAGAAGTACTAAACTTTAAGTTACATCGTTTAATTATCACAAGCTGTTAAAGCCCTCCTCATGTAAGTATATACCTCCCTGTGAATCAGGTATAATTACTAAACAGGGTTAAATATAGTTGGCTAAATTTGAATATCGATATAACAATTAATGTATCTGGTTGTTCATCACAAATTAAAAACGCCTGAGAAACTATGAATAAAGTATTATTAATCGACGACGATCTGGATTTGCTTGAAGTTTTATCTTCTGCCTTAGCTTATTTCGGCTTTGAGGTAAAAACAAGCAATCACACAGACGACATTTTATCTATGGTGACGGTGTACCAGCCAGACCTGGTGATTATTGATTATATTATGGAAGGTATAAATGGTGGCGAAATGTGCTCAGCCATTAAAAAGAAAGAATCTACAAAAAACATTCCTGTGATTATTCTATCAGCCTACGACAAAGTGATCAAATCACTTGGAAACTATGGCTGTGACTTATTTATTTCCAAGCCTTTTGATATGCAGGATTTGGTAAAAAAAATTAAACAAGTGATAAGCAAAACACCGGTCTCTTTATAAAACCGGTGCTTTAAAATGGTTAAGATAACGTTTCATCGTCATCTATCTCTTCGCCATTCAGCATATCCAAGTCTTCCTCATCAACATTGGTAGCTTCGTCATCATTAGGTGTAATCTCAAACTCTTCATCATCTGCCAGTTCATTGGCTGTTTCTGTTTCATTCAAATCATCTCCCCCATCTCCCTCATTTTGACTCACTGGTCCGTCGGTGGCTAAAGACTTCGGATCAAAGCCTTGTTCTTGATCTTGCGTTTCGTTGTGATTCAGGTTTTCTTGTTGATTTTCCATAAAATTTATATTTCCTAAGGAACATCCGCAGGCACTTTAAGTTTCCATAAATTATTAATATTCTTTACTTACTTACAGCTTTTATACCACCTGTTTTGTTTCAAACTTTTTATTAGATTTGGTTTAAACAAACTATTATATCATGATAAAACAATTACCTAAATCACCATGGATTCCCCTGGTGGCTGGAGCACTCCTGTTAACGGTGGCTTTCCAGGATCCCCTGCGCAATGATGGCCTGAAATCGGGTGTAAACCTTAAGCACATGGACACAAGTGTTTCACCTGGTGATAACTTTACCAGATATGTTAACGGTGGCTGGTCAAAAGTAACTACCATCCCTTCCGACAAGGCATCGTATGGAGCCAGCTCGATCATTAACGATAAGGCTCAGGAAAATGTACGTACCATTATAGAAAATGCAGCAAAAGGTAACCCTAAGGAAGGCAGTGAAGAGCAAAAGATTGGCGATTACTACGAATCCTTTATGAACATGAAAGATAGGGACGCTGTAGGTCTAAAACCATTGCAGGAAGAGTTTAAAAAGATTGATGCACTGAACAACGCAAAAGATTTAGCGGCTTATTTCTCTTATGCCAATATGGTGGGCAACATGATTCCATTTAATGTAGGGGTCATTGAAGATTTTAAAGACCCAAACAAATACATGGTTTATACCTGGCAGGGTGGTTTAGGTTTACCCGACCGCGAATATTACTTGCAAACAGATGCTAAATCTGTGGCTTTACGCGAGAAGTATGTTGCCCATGTAGAAAGCATGCTCAAATTAGCCGGATTACCGGATGCTAAAGCTAAAGCCGCTGAGGTAATGGCGTTAGAAACCGCAATGGCTGGTAAACAAATGAAAAAAGAAGAGACCAGAAACATGGCTGGTTTATACAATAAATACGCGGTAAAGGACCTAAAAACATTAATGCCCGACTTCGATTGGACTACTTTAATTGCCGAAGCTGGTATTAAGAACCTTGACAGCATGGTGGTAACACAAGTGGCTTATACCAAAGACCTGAATGCCATTTTAAAGAACACGCCTATTTCAACCTGGAAAACTTATTTGAAATGGAGCGCAACTACAGGTGCTGCTACCTCGCTAACTTCAGCGATAGACCAGCAACATTTTAATTTCTATTCGAACACCTTAAACGGTATCAAAACCCAAAGACCAGCCTGGCGCCGTGCGGTAGGTGTGGTAAACGGTAACCTGGGTGAAATGGTTGGTAAAGTGTATGTGCAAAAACATTTCTCGCCGGCAGCTAAGGAACGTATGTTGAAATTAGTAGACAACTTATTAAAAGCCTACGCATCCAGCATTAAAGATCTGGATTGGATGAGTGATGAGACCAAAATAGAAGCCCTTAATAAACTCAGTAAGTTTACGCCAAAAATTGGCTATCCAGATAAATGGAGAGATTACAGCAGCCTGAAAATTGTTAAAAACGACCTTTATGGAAATAATAAACGTTCTGCAGCTTTCGAATACAACCGAAACCTGAACAAATTAGGTAAACCGGTAGACAAAACAGAATGGGGCATGACACCCCAAACGGTAAATGCTTATTACAACCCTACATTGAATGAAATTGTGTTTCCCGCAGCAATTTTACAACCCCCATTTTTTGATATGGAAGCCGAAGATGCGGTTAACTATGGTGGTATTGGTGGGGTAATCGGCCATGAAATTGGTCACGGTTTCGATGATCAGGGAAGCACCTTTGATGGCAACGGTGTGATGCGTAACTGGTGGACAGCCACAGATGAAAGTGAGTTCAAGAAAAGAACCAACGCTTTAGTAGCGCAATACAGCGATTTTCAGGTGTTCCCAGACCTGAAGGTTAATGGCGCATTTACGTTAGGTGAAAACATTGGTGACCTTGGTGGCTTAAGCATTGCATTAAAAGCCTACCAGAGCAGCTTAAACGGCAAACCAGCCCCAGTATTAGATGGCTTTACCGGTGTGCAACGTGTATTTATAGGATGGGCACAGGTTTGGTTAAACAAAACCAACGATGAGGCCCTGAGAAACCAGGTGAACACCGATCCACATTCGCCGGCAACTTTCCGTGTAAATGGTGTGGTTCGTAACATTCCAGAATTTTACACCGCGTTCGATGTAAAACCATCAGATTCTTTATACCTGGCTCCAGAGAAAAGAGTTAAAATCTGGTAAGGTTTGATTAATGCTCAAATATAGCTTGACAAACAAAGCAATTTGATGGCTTGATCAAAGGATAATTCAGCAAATATGAGCACAACAGAAAGGCCGTTTCATGATCATAAATCATCATTGATACGGCCTTTTGATGTATAGGCAAAAAGGGAATTTGTTATAGAGGCAACTACCGCTTTTGTTGTTTTAAATACGTCTGCAGTTCTGCCGGACGGTCAGTCTGCAAAATAGCAGGCTGTAATTTTAACAACCAACCCCAACTTTGCTCCTCTTCGCCCTGTTCAACTGCACGGTCGTCGTCGTGGCCCCCATTTAATGAAGGCCACAAACTGTTTAACCACAATACCTGTTTTTCGGCCAGGCTTGGCAGTGCTTTGATGCTGCTTAACGTATCGGTATCAAATATAGGCTGGATGATGCTACGTTTACGGGTTTTATAACTCTCGATGATCGACAGGGCATCGGGGCGTTTCATGGCCACCACCACCATCACATACACATCATCAGGTAAATTTAAAGATTTTTGCAATTCCTGATAAGGGGTGTTGTCATTCACGTTAACAATGGTTTGACCGGTAGTGCCGGTTTGTTTTAAAAGTTCGATCACTTGTGACAGGTAATGATTGCCTTTGTCTACATTGATAATCACTTTGCCTTTGGCTACCGCTAACATTTCCGCTAACGTAGGAATTTGATGCGGGGTAACACGACCCAATCCATTTCTCAACCTTAATTTCTTAAGTTCAGCCAGGGTATAGTCGCCGGGTTTACCTTTAGCATTAGTGGTGCGGTCGATAGTATTATCATGCATGACTACCAATACACTGTCTTTACTCATTTTCACATCCAGTTCCATAATATCATAGCCTTTTTCAATGCTGTTGGTTAAAGACATGATGGAATTTTCTGGTGTATGGCGCCAGTCGCCACGATGAGCTGCAACCAGGACTTTTTTATTCGCCGGATTAAAGATGGCAGCCAATTTTTGATCAGGGTGCTGCTGCGCGTTGCTGGTTAGCACTAGGAAAACCATGCTAACCGCTATAATGTGTTTTTTATATTTTTCGATCATTTGGATGTTTAATATACTGTTTATAAGTTATAACGATTCTTAAAAGTTAAAACGCTTCCCAGCATGAGGCTGGGAAGCGTTTTAATAAATTAGTTGACCAGCGTTTAGTAACCCGGATTTTGATACATTTTAGCCGGATCTAATTTCACCTCATCAAATGGAATCGGGTAATACCAGTCTTTAGTACTGATGTTTGACAATTTAGCATTGCCATAATCAACCTGAGGTTTTGCTTTAAAATAAGTAACCAGTTCAGCTGGCGTAAATGCCCTTAACAAATCAAACCAACGGTGGTGTTCAAAAGCAAGTTCTACCCTTCTTTCATGTAAAATAGCTAGTTTTAAAGTAGGATATTTTGTACGATAGGCAGGATTTAAACTTGCTACCGCGTAAGCAGGCATACCCGCACGGGTTCTCACCATATCTAAATATTGTATAGCCTGTGCATTGTTACCCATTAAATTGTTTACTTCAGCCAGCATTAAGATCACATCAGCATAACGCATCATAATCCAGTCATTACCACCGTAACCGTTAACACCTGCTGCAGAACTCGCATCGCGAAACTTGGTAATAAACCAATCTTTTACAGCCGGATCGTTTGCATATTTTACGGAGTAGTCTTTTCTAAGGTCACCTGCTTCATAATCGTTAACGAGGTCGTGTTTTACATTTGCACCTATGCCAGTTGATACTTTTAAAGAGTTGATATTTTCACCTTTTGCCTGGTTATCAGCTGCTAGGCCAGAGCTATAATTCAAGTCCCCTTGTCGGTAAGCAATCTGGAAGATCACCTCTTTATTGCTGGTTTTTTTGGTCACATCGAATACATCAGCATAAGGAATTTCGGCTAATTGTCCGAAGCTACGCAAGTTATAAGCCGCTAACAAGTGTGTATTAGCCAATTCTAAATTAGCCGCTTTGTTATCCTTTAAAGTCGTAGCCATGGTTAAGTATACTTTACCCAGGTAAGCATTTAGCCCAGCTTTTGAGATTCGGCCAACGCCGGCAGCCGATTGAAGATTAGGCAAACTACTGTTTAAGCCATCCTTAAGGTCGTTTACAATTTGCGCATAAACTTCTTCTTCAGGCACACGAAAGGTAAGTGCCGCTACTTCTTCCATGGTGCTTAACTGTTCCGTAACCAGGGGTACTGCACCCCATTTACGTACCAGTTCAAAATACATGAGGGCGCGTACAAACTTGGCTTCGCCGGCATAAACATCTTTGTTAGCCGGGGTATTAAAAGTTACCTTATCGATGTTTGACAAGATAACATTGGTTCTGGAAATACTCTGGTATAAAGAAGACCAGTGGGTACGCAGGTAGGAGTTTGCAGGTAATATAGAAAAATCGTTGAATTGGAAAGGCTCACCAGCATTGGACTGGTTATCGTCTCTGCCCCTGTCGTCAGATCGTTCATCAGTAAACAGGTGACTACCTTCACCAACCGTATTGCCGCTTCTTAACGACTGGTAAGCACCATTTACGGCCAGAAGGATATCATTTTCTGTTTTAAAATAATCATCTACAGTAACGGCATTCGGATCTGTTTGTTCCAGAAATTCTTTTTTACATGCACCTAAGCACAACACCAGGCTTAAGGATACTAACTTTATGTATTGTTTCATGTTTTTATTCTTTAAAAAGTAAGTTTTAAGCCAAGATTGTATGTTCTGGCTAATGGATAGTTACCATAATCTACACCGGGTGTTAAGTTTGAACCCCCGCTGTAATCTACTTCAGGATTGTATCCTTTGTAATCGGTGATGGTAAAAACGTTATCTACACTGGCATACAACCTGATTCTGCTCACTTTAAGGCTTTCTGCGGCCGATTGTGGTAAGCTGTAACCTAAGGTGATATTGGTCATTCTTAAATAAGAACCATCCTGGATATAGAATGTAGACAAACGTGTACTGTTACTTTGCGTACCCGCTCTGGAAGCACGATACACCTCACCATTACCAGGATTAGCGGCGTTACGGTAACGGTCTGCTGCAGAAGCATATTGGTTACCTGAACCTTCCATATTGTATAAATAGTAATCCTGTCCGTCTAACACCTGGTTTCCCTGAGATCCGTTAAATGAAGCACGTAAATCGAAGGTTTTGTAAGCCGTATTTAAGGCAAATCCATAAGTGAATTTTGCATGGGGAGTGCCGATCACGGTTTTATCAAGGTCATTAACAATACCATTACCATCAGTATCCTGGAAATAAAGATCACCGATTTTAAGTGGATTGGTTGACGCTGCAGAAGGTGCAACCTGGTTAATATTTTCTGCAGTAACCAGTCCTAATACCTTAAATCCGTAGAACATACCAACGGGCTGACCCTCCTGTGTGATGTGTGTATTATAAGAACGTTCAGCACCGTTAGTCAGGATGGTACTTGCTCCGCCCATATCCAGCACTTTGTTGCGGTTAACGGAGATGTTTCCACTTAAGCCAAGAGAGAAGTCGCCACTTTCGATAATGCGACCGTCTAACTGTAAATCAAAACCACTGTTTTTGATTTTACTATCCTTCAGGTTGGTTAAAATGGTATTTGTTCCGGCGATAGCCGAGATGCTTTGGTTAAACAATAAGTTATATGAATGACTTAAATAATAATTGGCAATCACCGCTAAGCGACCCTGGAACAAGGAAATATCGGTACCGAAGTTGAACTGTGAAGTAGATTCCCAGCCTAAATTCTCATCTTTAATGGAATTGGCCCAAATGGCTGTAGAAATAGCATTACCAATAACAACGCCCTCTGGTGAACGCATGTATTGTTGCTGGTTATAATTACCAATGTTATTGTTTCCACTTAAACCCCAGCTGGCCCTTAATTTAACAGAGGACTGCTCGCCAAGGAAATCGTTATAAAAACCTTCTTCCGACAAACTCCATCCTGCAGCAACCGATGGGAAGTTACCCCATTTGTTTAATGCACCAAATCTGGAAGAACCGTCGCGACGGAATGAACCTGTTAGGAAATATTTACCTTGGTAGTTATAGTTGAAACGGCCAAAATAGGACAATAAGGTATAAGCAGATTTAGAAGCATCATCTAAAGCAAAGAAACTTGGATCAGCACCTTTATCGGAAATTTCGCCGATGTTATCATTTTGAAAGCCTCTGGCTGATACTTTCAACAGATCACTGCTTGTTTTTTGAGCAGAATAACCTCCCAATAAATCAATTTTATGATCACCGAAGGTTTTATTATAATTTAAGGTCAACTCACCCAATTGATCAGTTTGTTGTAAAGTTTGTGCTGTAGCTTTGGCTGCAGCTAAGGAAGCAGCAGAATATGGCGCATTGTTACCATTGCTTAAACTGGTAGGCAGGTAGTAATCATACTTCTCATTATACGTTTGCATGCCCACATTCGCTTTTAGGTTTAATCCTTCCAGAATGTTGTAAGTAGCATTGGCATTATAGGTACTTCTGTTTCCTTTACGGGTAATTTTCATTTGTTGTACCGTGGCCAAAGGATTCTCTGGATTTTGTATACCATATTGAGAAGAAAGTGCACCCATCCCAAACTGGATTGGTGTGCCATTCTCATTTGTTGCAGGTAAGGTGGGCAGGTAAATTAAGGCCGACATCATTGGGCTTAAATTATAACGACCTTCCTGCACTTCGCGGTTATTATTTTGAGTATAGGAAAGGTTAGCCCCTACGCTTAACCTTTCGCTTACTTTACCATCGATATTTGCGCGGAAGTTGATTGCTTTTTGATTGGTATTGGTTACAATACCATCGTTATCCTGGTAACCACCACTTAAGAAATAACGTACGTCCTTATTTCCACCGGAAAAAGCCAGGTTGTGGCGTTGAAAAAAAGCATTTCTATACAGCTCATCCTGCCAATCGGTATTATATAGCGATTGCTTTGCCGTTTGTGTTGTAAAATCATAGTATTCGGCAGGGATGCTCACGCTGCTTCCATTACCTACATTGGCAATACGGGTAGCGTTGTTATCGGAAAACATGGCATCTGTCCAGGTTTTACCACCATTAACCACCAGGTCTTTGTAAGCATTGTTACGACCATCTATTAATAATTGGGTATAACCATCAGCATCGAGTAAGTCGACCTTTTTAGCCAGTTGAGAGATTCCGGTTTGAACATCATATTCAAAAGTACCTTTACCTTCTTTACCACGTTTTGTCGTAATTAACACTACACCACCTGAGGCCCTGGAGCCATAAATGGCAGCAGAAGCCGCATCCTTCAAGATGTCGATGGTTTCAATGTCCTCTGGATTAATAAAAACGTTATTTCCTGCTGGATAGCCGTCAATCACGTACAAAGGATCGGAACTTGCATTGATCGAACCTACCCCCCTCACCCTGATTTTGGTCCCTGAGTAAGGTGCACCGCTGGTTTGAGATACCTGTACCCCAGCTACTTTACCCACTAAAGCCTGGCCAACGGTTGGTGAGGTTAAATTTAATTCACTGGCTTTAACACTGCTTATGGCGCCGGTAACATCGGATTTCCTCACCCTTTGGTAACCAATAGACACTTCTTCTAAAGCGTTGCTATTTTCAAGTAAAGTAATGTTTAAATTCCGTTTTTGCGATACGGTAACCTCTTGTGAAACATAACCGATAAACGAGAAAACAAGTGTTTGTCCGGCTTCCATTGAAATAGTATACTTACCATTCTGATCAGTTACAGTGCCTTTTTTAGAAGTTTTTTCGTAAACACTTACACCTGGCAAGGGTTGCCTCTGGGCATCAGTAATGGTGCCTTCAATGGTGATACTGGCTTGTTTAGCCTGTATAGTTAGATTAGATTTTTCTAGCGTATACCGGTTTGAAATGTTGGAATAAGCCATACCCGGCGTGTTGCATAAGGCAAGTAGCGATAAGGGTACAATTAGTTTCCGACAAATACTGCGGGTATTTGAAGTGAATAAAAGTGATTTCATTTGCTTGTGGTTTGTAGAGTATTCATCAGCATATTCTTTTTAGCTGATGGCGCAAATGTAACCTTGCCATGTAAACCCAGTGTTAGGTTAAGCTTATCTTGGGGTTAACATCACCTTAACGGAATCTTCGCTATTAATTTTAAATTTATTACACTGATAGTCAGGAAGTACAACATATTCGTAAAACAAAGTTTGTAAAAACGATATGGATTCGTACTTTTGCGGCGGAGAGTTGGCAGAGTGGTCGATTGCGGCAGTCTTGAAAACTGTTGACTGTTATAGGTCCGCGGGTTCGAATCCCCCACTCTCCGCCAAGGTATCAAAGCCTTTTAAAAAGCCTGGAATCGTAAGATTTCAGGCTTTTTTAATTATAATAAATTTTAATAGCAGCCGAATAATTGGGGAAATGGGCTTATTCGGATTTCAGGATTACTGCTGGTGAGGTCTTCATCGCTTTATAGGCCTGGTAGGAAACTGTGAAAATGATCAATAGCCCTGTCAAGGCACTGGTTATTACAAAAGGTGAAGCAGATAAACTTTGCTTATAAGCAAAATTCTCAAGCCACTTATTAGCGATGATATAAACAGCTGTAACCGCAATAACATTGGAAATAATAATTAGCCAGGTAAAATGTGAGTTTAACAAAAAAACAATTTGAAGATCACCAGCACCCAATATCCTACGAACCGCGATTTCTTTTCGCCTTGAATTGGTCATAAACTTCGCATAAGCGAAAATGCCGAACAACGCAATGAGCATGGTGATGGCGGAAAGAGCGGAAATAATAAACCGCAATCTTTCTTGTCTTTCGAATAACTTATTGTACAAATTGTCCACAAATTCGTATCGTAAATCTTCCCCATCCAACTTATTAATTCCCGCCCATTTTCCTTTTAATTCACGAAGAACAGAAGGGATTTTATTTTGGTCAATTTTCACCATAATG
Source organism: Pedobacter sp. CAN_A7 (assembly GCF_015752175.1). Lineage (NCBI taxonomy): Bacteria > Pseudomonadati > Bacteroidota > Sphingobacteriia > Sphingobacteriales > Sphingobacteriaceae > Pedobacter > Pedobacter sp. CAN_A7. Next base: position 900,781 of record NZ_JADOUW010000001.1, read on the forward strand.
GCCAGCTTAGCCTCTCCACAAGCATTCTTTATGCTGTATAATGTAGGCTCAACAGCTTTTTCAAACCCTTCAGACTTGAAATCACTGATCACCCCAATAATATTATAAGTGGTGTTACAGCCGCGAATGGCTTTTCCAATGGGGTTGGAAATGTTATATTTCTTTACCGCTGCTTCATTTATGATCACATTTGACACCGTATCTAACCCGAATTCGGAGGAGAACAGGCGGCCATCTTTAAGTTTGATATCAAGTGTTTCAAAATAGTCAAAGCCCACATTCACAACGCTAAAATGATTTTCGATACCGTCTACCGAAAATAATTGTGAGGACGCTTTAGGACTTGTTGGAATGTTACTGGCGACCGTAACCGACTTGACCCCATCAATCTTCTGGATCTTGTCCTTTACCGGTTTAAACACCTCTTCTTTATTAAAAATTGCCTGATTTTTTATGTATAGGAGTTGTTCAGCAGAAAAACCCTTATCCTGCGTTTGCATATAATTGAGTTGGCCCTTGACAATAAGCAAGCCGATGATAAACGCCATGGCTATGGAAAACTGAAAAACAAGGAACACTTTCTTTAGCCACTGACCTTCAAAACTCTTTTCAAAATTCCCTTTAAGTACCAACGCTGGTTTAAATGAAGATAATATCCATGCGGGATAAATGCCGGTAAGGATGGTTGTGAGCAATAAAGTTATGGGCAGCAGCCAAAGAATAGTGGGATCACCGCTCCCTAAGGATAAATTTACAGAAAGAACAGTATTGATGGAAGGCAAAATAGATTCCACTATGATGAGTGCGATAACAACAGCTAGGCTACATTGAACGAAAATTTCAAGCATAAACTGTAAGCTCAAACTGTACCGGGTTGCCCCCATTACTTTCTTAACACCAATTTCTTTAGCTCTTTTGGTAGATTGTTCGATGTTTATATTGATAGCATTGAAACAACCGAGCAGCAAAACTAAAAACCCCAGGTATAAAACGCCATCTATTATTTTTTTATGGTTAACGGCTTCTGTTCTGGCCTGCAGGTGTAGATTTTTAAGGGGATCCAAAAAAATTACTTTGGTTTTTTTACCCGCCAGATTGGCTTCTACAACATTCTTCTTCAATAGCTCATGATAAAGAAGGTTAATTTTGTTTTCCAGGTGATCAATATCTGTATCCGGTTTAACTTGAATGAAGGTTGTATAAGACTGGTCCGTAGCGTCCGTTCCAAATGAAATATCATCAGCAAGCGCAAGCCCATCGAATACGATATTGGAATGAGGAGTTGGTGTAAACACCCCGTCAACAAGTGAGGTCATCCCGAATGCTTTATTAACAACCATTACCATTTCTGGCACCACTTCCTTACTTTTAGGAAATAGTGATTTGTAGTCATTTAAACTTAAAAAAAAACTACGTTCGCCCATTGCTTTTGGTTTAAACTGTTCTATGTTAATGCGAAAATTGAAAATTTTATAGGCATCGGCATCTGCAGACAATACGTTTTTAAGGTATAGTCGGGTGTTTTCGTTTAACATTGCAAATTCAAAATTTGTGAACTTAGTTTTCCCTACATATACTATCTCGGGACAGGTTTCTTTAATTTTTTTGGCTAATTCCGCTGATGTGTAGCTAGTTATATTGTTTGGAAGATCTCTACCCACTAAATAGATATTCTCATAATTTGGATTGTTGGCATCAAAATTATTTTCATACCTCGTATATAAAACAATTACGATAAAGGCAGCAATGGCTACTGCTATACCTCCAATGTTGATACATGTTGCGACAGGATATTTTTTAAGGTTTCTTAAAGCAATTTTAAAGTTCAATTTAAACATATCCATCAATAAAGGTTATCGTATTTTTAGGATGCTATGTTTTATAAGAATGCATAACCTTAGCTGAAATTTATACTTTTCACTTTCAAAACGTCAAGTTTTACGATCCTTAATTTTTAAGCTATCCGTCATCAATTATAACCCCTCAACACTGTCGCTACACTATACAAACAAGCAAAAAATCAGACTATTTAAATAAAGACTACTAAATTGATAGATTTAATTGTAATTTTAAATAACAATCCTATATTTGTGTCTTAAACCTTTAAAAACTAGCCCCATTGAAAACACATTCTCCAGTAACCATATTCCTTTCCCGCTATTGTTGTTGCTGATGAAGTCCACTGAAACCATCAGTCAACGCTAAAGCGTAAAACCTTACCTGTATTACTGAACACAACTAAAAACGGACCTTAAAAAACGTCTACAAGGAATTACTTTGCCATTTTTTTTGCGAGTGTATAGCCTTATTAAGAACACCAACTCCAACATATACTATTAATAAACCAACATTATCCATAAACCAACCTTAAACTATAGATCATGAAAAAAAGCCTACTTCTTCTCCTCTCCTTATTCTTCACTGCAAGTTTCACCTTTGCGCAGGGTCCGATCACGGGCATCATTAAACGCAGCAACGGCGCGCCAGTACCTCATGCTACAGTGGTCATCAGAGGTACCAGTGTCACGGTAAGTGCCGATGAAAATGGCAAGTTCACAATTAATACTACGCCGGAAACGCCATTCTACCTTCAAGTCAGTTCAGTGGGCTATAAACCCCAGGATTTTCAAATTTTGAAAGTTAATGGTAGTCCTGTAGAACTGGTTTTAGTGGAAAGTGCTTTGCTCGATGAGATTGTGGTTACCTCACGCCGCCGTTCAGAAGTGCTGCAAGATGTTCCCATCCCTATTTCTGTAGTCGGCGGAACCCAGATTGAACAATCAGGTGCCTTCAATGTAAACCGGGTAAAAGAACTGATCCCCTCGGTTCAGCTTTACACTTCAAACCCACGGAACACCGGAATTAATATTCGTGGCATCGGCTCACCATTTGGATTAACCAACGACGGTCTGGACCCAGGGGTCGGCTTTTATGTAGACGGCGTTTATTACGCACGCCCGGCCGCAGCTACACTTGATTTTATTGACGTTGAACGTATTGAAGTGTTACGAGGTCCACAGGGAACATTATTTGGGAAAAACACCAGTGCTGGTGCCTTCAACATCATTACGCGTAAAGCAAGTTTTATACCTGAAGCCAGCTTTGAAACGAGTTTTGGTAATTACGGTTATATCCAGGCTAAAGCATCGATTACAGGTCCAATCACTAAAAAACTTGCCGGCCGGATATCCTTCTCTGGAACACAGCGAGACGGTCTGATCGATAATGTAAAAACAGGTACAGCTACAAACGACCTCAATAACCTTGGGGTACGTGCACAATTGCTTTTTAAAGCTTCAGAAAATGTGACGATTACCCTGGCGGGTGATGTAACCGATCAAAAACCTGATGGATATGCACAGGTAGTTGCGGGTGTTGCACCTACGCTACGTCCTGCTTATCGTCAGTTTAATGCGATAACTGCAGATCTGGGTTATACCTTACCGAGCCTGAATGCTTTTGATCGTAAGATTGATCACGACACGCCCTGGAGATCGGGCAACCAATTGGGGGGTGCTTCCCTAAATATTGATGCTAAAATTGGACCTGGAACGTTGACTTCAACTTCTGCTTGGCGTTATTGGAACTGGGATCCATCTAACGATAGAGATTTTACCGGTTTACAGGCACTGGCTAAATCTCAAAACCCGGCTAAACATGAAAACTGGTCGCAGGAAATCCGTTATGCAGGCGACTTTACGGACAAATTAAGTGGGGTGATTGGGGTGTTTTATATAGATCAGGAGGTTAAAATTACGGGAACAGAAGAATCTGGATCTGCCCAATGGCGCTTTTCCCAAAGTTCAAACAGTGCACTATGGCGCACACCCGGCCTTTTTGAAGGTTATGGCATTTATACCACTGCCTCCATCAAATCACAAAGTGCAGCAGTATTTGCAAGTTTAGACTGGCAAATAATTGATGGATTGCACTTGCTGCCAGGTATCAGATGGAATTACGACAAAAAAGATGTTAACTATAACCGCATTGCCAGAGGTGGCCTCGAAACGACTGATCCAGCTTTACTTGCGTTAAAAAATGGTGTATATAGCAGTCAGCAATACCTAGCTGATGCTGATGAGAAAAACTTTACATATTCTGCTACTTTGGCCTACAAACCAAACCGAAGAATAAATGCATTTGCAACCTATTCAACGAGTTTCAAACCTGTAGGAGTTAACGTAGCAGGTTTACCAACCGTTAATGGAGCAGCAGCAACTGATCTGGCCGTTATAAAACCAGAAGATACTAAACACTATGAATTAGGATTGAAATCAACACCCATTGATAACCTGACTTTAAACATCACTTTGCATCATTCTGACATAAAAGATTACCAGACCAATGTACAATCACCGGAGTTGGGCGTAAATCGTGGTTACATTGCCAATGCAGAGGAAGTAAATGTAAAAGGGGTTGAAATAGACGCAAATGTACGGTTAAGTCCATCATTCTCGTTTTATGGTGCTGCGGCTTATACTGATGCAACATATGTCCGTTTTACAAATGCCCCCCTACCGCTTGAAGAAACTGGTTTTACGGAAAACGGTGTTCAGCTAGCCTTTAAAGACATCTCAGGTGGCGCACTTCCAGGAGTATCTAAATGGGCCGGATCTTTAGGTACTGAATTTTCCACGCCGACTAAATCTGTAGGAAAAGATGCTAAGTTTTTCATAGCCCTGGATGGTTCATTCCGGTCATCATTTTCCTCCAGCCCTTCGCCATCAGCCTACCTGAATATTGATGGTTATTCTATCTTTAATGCAAGAACAGGTTTTAAAGCACCTTATGGCATTTCGGCTTTTGTATGGGTCCGCAATTTACTGGACGAAAATTATTTTGAACAATTGTTACCCGCAGGCGGCAACGCCGGCCATTATGCAGGGGTACTTGGCGATCAAAGAACTTTCGGTGCTACCTTACGCTATTCATTTTAAGTTTATTTTTTTAATAAGGGTAAGGTAAAGTAAAATACTGCACCTTTCCCTTCATCACTTTCTATCCAGATTTTCCCTTCATGAAGTTGGATAATTTCTGCACTAAGGTATAAACCAATTCCAAAGCCAGATACCGTTTTGAGTTCCTGGTTTTGGATGCGGTAAAACCGGCTAAAAAGCTTGGGTTGGTCGGCTTTAGCAATACCAATACCTTCATCCTCAATGGAAACCTGTACCATTTCCCCGACTTGTTCACAGCGGATGGTCACCATGGTATTTGGTCGGGAGTATTTTATTGCATTACCCAACAGGTTATTTATGACCTGACCAATTTTTTCGCGGTCGGCATAAACGGACAGTGGTTTACAGGTGGAAAACAAGATGGTATGACTTTTATCGGTCAGTGAAACCTCTTCAACAATTTCTGCGATTAGCTTCTCAATGGTAAACTCCTCATATTCAAGGTAAATCTTACCAGCCTCTAATCTCGAAAGATCAAGAAAACTTCTGATCATGTTGTTCATTTTATTCACCTGTCCCTCTACTTTACCAAGAGATTTAACTGTAAAATGATCACCACTATTTTTTGCCTTCAAATTTAAAAGCTGTACATAAACTTTTAATGAGGTTAGCGGAGTTTTTAGTTCATGACTCACCATGGCAATAAAGTCGTTTTTCCTAATCTCATCTTGTTTATGCTCGGTAATTTCCATCAGTATTCCTGATATTCGAATGGGGAGACCTCCTTGATCACGGTAAATTTTTCCTGTAACGCGCATCCACCTGATCTTTTGATCATGACGGTCAACGATAGAAAACTCCACGCTAAATTGCTCGCCCTTGGCCATAGACTCACGAAAGGCATGAAGCACAATAGGACGGTATTCTTCCGTAATCTGCCTGGCAAAACTTTCATAAGTCATTTCTTCGTCGTGGAAATAGCCAAAAAGCTCCTTGAGGCGATCTGACACTACTAATCTTTTACTAGTTGTATGAAAATGCCAGGTACCCAGATTTGCCGATTCAATGGCAATTCGTAACATTTCTTCAGCCCGTTCAGTTTTTAAACGATTCTCCACACGGATGGTAATATCTTCTGCACCAACAATTACCCCATACACATTCCCTTCAGCATCAAGCATGGGGTCGTAGAAATAACTCACATATTTCTTAGAAATTCCATCTGCGGTTTGATAGTAAAAAACATCTTCAGGTTGAACAAAGGATTGTCCGGTTTCAAAAACCTCACGAATATGTTCGGGAAATGGTTGTCCTATAAATTCAGGGAATATTTTCATGAGCGGTATACCCATCACCTCTGTTGCAGTTTTCCCCCATAAATGTAACATCGGCTGGTTGGCAATTTCAACTGTCCATGATTTTCCCTTGACCACCAGCAGGCCATAGTGTGTATTCATCACCACATTTTGAAAATTAGCTACACTTTCTTCTAGTTTCCTTTTCACCTGCACCAATTGCGTTACCTCCGCAGCTACAATCATTACCCCATTGGTAACACCATTCTGGTCTTTTATTGGCTGATGAACAAAGTTAAAATAGGCGTTCTCCAAATTACCATTTCGCATCAGCACCGCTTGTACCTCATTACCTACAAGTGGCTCACCCCAGGTGTAAACATCTTCAAGCAATTTTAAAATATGTTGTCCTTGCAGCTCTGGCAAGGCGGCAGCTAAGGGAAGACCTACTACAGCTTCTGATTTCCCCCATAGCTCAATTAACATGGTATTGGCAGATTCAACGGTCAGGTCTTTACCACGTAAAATGCCCATTCCAAAAGGTGCCTGATCAATAAGATGCATCATACTGACTTCCGTTTTAGATGCACAGTAAAGTAAAAAATCAACTTCACCTGCCGCATTTAAAACTGGATTGATGCTGCCACTCAATTGTAACACTGAGGGATTACGTGGTGATAGCATAAAAAAAGGAGGTATAATGGCTGTTTGTTTGGTGGCTATCACCTGTTCAAAAAACTGAAAGGTGGTGGGGTGAAACAAACTGCTTGGCATATCAGCAAATGATTTGTCCAATAGTTCGTTCCGGGTAAAACCGCTAAGCTTAAGAAACTCGTCGCCTGCAACAAAAATAGAAAACACTGATCTTTCGACCGTAAAAACAATTCCACTAAAAGTTTTCTCTAAAAGGGATTTATATAAATTATCATTTCGAGGATCCATTCAATATTTTATCTTCAACTATATTTATCAACTCTTGAACGTCAAAAGGTTTTTCAAGGAAACCATCAAAACCAATATCATTATGGTTATAGATGAATCTCGGAAAAGCCGACAATAGGATAACAGGAATATCGGAATACTGTTTGCTCGACTTGATTTGTTTACAAATCGTGCCTCCATTTTGACTTCTAAGGTTATAGTCTAATAAAATTATTTGGGGTTGGTGTTTGGATACAAGGTCAAAAATATTATCGACTTGTTCGTAAAAAAATACCTGGGTGTTATCCGATGGAAATATCTCTTTAAATACCTCTCCCATCTCCGGATCATCATCAATCACTAAAATCCGCTTTTTCATGTCTTTAAGGATAATTTGCAATAGCTCACATTTTATCGGTTGGTTAAATGATAAACAAAAAGTTTAAGAAAAGGTTTGAGTGAGTGGTTAGGTGGAGAACAATACTATATAAATAAGGTCGTCATTACAACATTAATATTATATTTGACTTTTAGATCATTCTATTCCTTAAACGTTCAATAAAGGACTAAAAGACTATGGAGATCCTAAAACACATCAGAATAATCACTAAACGAGCAAAAAATGCCTAATAACCAGGAAAATGCATTAAAAAACATCCTATCTGTAGATATAGGTGGTTCTAATATTAAAGCCTGCCTTTTAAGTCCCGACGGAACGGCATTATCCGAGTACACCAAATTACCTACTCCAGTAAAATCTACACCTGAGGCTGTTTTAATTATTATTAAACAACTGGCCGCAACCATGGGCACCTTCGGACAAGTTTCTGTAGGTTTTCCTGGATATGTGAAACAAGGTGTAGTTTATACTGCACCTAACTTAGCCAAAGGAAAATGGCACCGTATTGAGTTTGCACAGATGATAAGCGACTTGCTTGGTAAACCGGTACGTTTAATCAACGATGCCGACTTACAAGGATTGGCATTGGTTGACGGTGAAGGGTTTGAAATTGTGATGACTTTTGGCACAGGGTTCGGAACAGCATTGCTATTTGACGGCGAACTGCTTCCACACCTGGAACTGGCACATATGCCAGTGACTAACACTAAGGATTACGATGATTATGTTGGCGACAAAGCCATGAGAAAATTAGGCGTGAAAGAATGGAACGAACGTGTAGCCCGGGTTATTGAAATTTATAAAACCGTATTCAATTACGATAAACTCTTTTTAGGCGGAGGAAATTCTAAATACATCGACTTCAAATTAGAGGACAACGTGAAGCTTGCCAATAATCGCGAAGGAATCAAAGGAGGGGCTAAATTGTGGAAAGTACAAGAAAAATACCACCTGGTTACAAAACATCCAGCTAAACCTACCTCATAGAATCATATTATAGTTAAAACCAAACGATAAACTCATGAAAAAATACACTTTAGGAATGATAGGTCTGGGTACAATGGGCCGTAACCTTTTACTTAACATGGCCGATCACGGTTATGCAGTTACTGGATACGATAAGGACCCAAAAATGCTTCAGATTTTAGAAGAAGTTGGAAAAGAACATGATTTAAAGGGATTTGCATCCCTTGAAGATTTTGTCCAAAGTCTGGAATTACCCCGAAGAATTGTATTATTGGTTCCTGCAGGCGCTATTGTAGACAGTGTAATCGCAGAGCTTTCTCCAATATTGGATAAAGGCGATATGATTATTGATAGCGGAAACTCACACTATACGGATACCACCCGCAGGGCATTAGCCTTAAAAGATCAGGACCTACATTTCTTTGGAATGGGGATTTCTGGTGGTGAGGAAGGAGCCCGTTTCGGTCCGAGCATGATGCCCGGTGGCGACAAAAAGGCTTATAGTGCCATGAAAGAAGTACTGGAATCTATTTCAGCTAAAGTAAACGGCGATCCTTGTGTTACCTATATTGGTCCGGGTGCCTCAGGTCACTTTGTCAAAATGGTACACAATGGTATAGAATATGCCATGATGCAACTGCTTGCCGAAGCCTACGACATCATGAAAAATGGTATGGGTTATCAAAATGAGCAGATTCAGGCAGCTTTTGCCAAATGGAACCAGGGTCGTTTGAAATCTTTCCTTATGGAAGTTACTGCAGAAGTATTTGCTTTTGTGGATGAAAAAACCGGCAACCTGATGATCGATATGATTAAGGATGAAGCCAAGTCTAAAGGTACCGGCAAATGGACTTCGCAGGTATCAATGGACTTAAGTTTACCTATACCAACCATTAATGAAGCCGTAAGTTCACGTGATGTATCTAAATTCAAAAAATTAAGGGTAGAATTAGCCGCAGCTTTTCCTCACCAAACTTCCATTCCTGAAAATACAGCAGAACTGGAAGTGCAATTAGAAGAAGCATTATACTTTGCGATGATCAGCTGTTATGCACAGGGATTACACTTGTTATGGCAAGCTTCTGCAACGTACGAATATGAGTTGAACTTGCAGGAAATTGCGCAAATATGGCGTGGTGGCTGTATCATCAGAGCAGAATTACTAGAGGATATTTACCAGGCTTATAGCAAAGAACCAGCTTTGGAACACTTGTTTGCTGATAAAAACATACAGGATAAAATTAAAAGCACATTGCCTTCCTTACGTAAGATCATTACCCTATCCATTGAAAACGGGCTTCCAATAACGGCATTTGCTTCTACCCTAACCTATTTTGATTCTTTAAGAACTGAAAAATTACCGTCTAACCTGATCCAGGCACAGCGTGACTTTTTTGGTGCACATACTTTTGAACGTACAGATGCAGACGGTATTTTCCATGCCCTCTGGAACCCTATTACTTTGTAATACTAAAACATGAAAACAGCGATCAATCTTAAACCAACCATTTTCGTAATTTTTGGTGGTACTGGAGATCTAAATATGCGCAAACTTGCGCCTGCTTTATATAATCTCTATGCCGATGGCTACATGCCAAAAAAATACGCCATTATCGGAACCTCTAGAAAAACCTTTAGCGATGAGAAGTTTAGAGACGTCATTATGGATGGCGTTAATAGCTTTTCAAGAACCGGTAAGGTAAAAAAAGACAAGTGGTCGACTTTTGCTGAAAACGTGTATTATACCCCGGTTGACGTTTCTGCACCTAAAACTTTTGAAGGTTTGAAAGAACGTATCGAAGTTTTTCAAAATGAATTCGGTCCGGAAACACAGGTGGTATATTACCTTGCGGTAGCACCCAACTTATTTCCGATGATTGCAACTTGTATTTCCGACTACAAACTTGCCGGAACCGAAGATACTTGCAGAATTGTGATTGAAAAACCATTTGGAAGGGACCTGGAAACGGCCAAGGAACTGAACCAACTATTAACCAGCATCTTTACTGAAAAACAGATTTATAGAATTGACCACTACCTGGGTAAGGAAACCGTGCAGAACATTATGGCTTTCCGTTTTGCCAACTCCTTCCTGGAACCATTATGGAACCGTACCTACATTGATCACGTTCAAATTTCTGTAACCGAACAATTGGGCGTAGGTGATCGTGGTGGCTATTACGAAGGTGCTGGCGCCTTGCGTGATATGATACAAAACCACTTGTTGCAATTACTTTGTTTAATTGGCATGGAAACCCCCATCAACTTTGATGCGGACGAAATTCGCAATAAAAAAGTGGATGTATTAAAAGCCATGCGTGCTTTTAGTCCAGAAGATATCCGTTTTAGTACAGTCAGGGGACAATATACAAAAGGTTGGGTGGAAGGTAAGGAAGTACCTGGTTACCGCCACGAAACGGGCGTTGATGCAGATTCCAATACAGAAACCTTTGCGGCCATTAAGTTTCATGTAGATAACTGGCGCTGGAAGGGTGTCCCATTTTATGTGCGTACCGGAAAACGGTTGTTTCAGACATCTTCTTTAATTGCCATTCAGTTTAAAGACGTACCACACCAAATTTTCCCGGCAGGGGTAACAGAGCACTGGCAACAAAACCGCTTGATCATCAGCATTCAGCCAGAAATGAGCATCCGTTTGCAGGTGCAGGGAAAAAGACCTGGTTTAGACATGGTATTGAACCCGGTAGATATGGTATTTGACTATAAAGGTACTTATGACTCAGAAAGTCCGGAAGCTTACGAAACCTTATTGCTTGATGTAATGACGGGCGACCAAACACAGTTTATGCGTGCGGATCAAGTAGAAAGCGCTTGGGAATTATTAATGCCGGTAATCAGTGCCTGGGAAAGTAAAAAGTCGTTGAGTTTTCCTAATTACACGGCCGATTCATGGGGACCAGAAGATGCGGAAGCCCTTATTGCACGCGATGGTTTCCATTGGTTCAAATTGCCATTAAATAAAGATTAATTGAAATGAATTTATTGATATACAATACCAAAGGTGAGTTACTTCATGACCTTGCCCGGTACATTATTAAAATTGCAGAAAAAAGCATTCAGGAACAGGATTGTTTCAATTTTGTTTTAACTGGTGGTAATTCACCAAAAGAACTTTATCAGCTTCTGGCTACCGACTATAAAGAGGCGATCGACTGGAAAAAAGTTTACTTTTTCTTTGGCGATGAACGAAATGTTCCTTTTAACCATGATAGCTATAACGGCCTGATGGCAAAAGAAAGCATTTTAGATCCTTTACAGATACCCGCAGATCATATTTTTTATGTACCAACTAACCTTGCGCCTGAAAAAGCTGCTATCGAATACCAGAAGTCTATTGTTAAACATTTTGAAGGTGGAGACCTGAACTTCGATCTTATTTTACTGGGCATGGGTGATGACGCTCACACGGCCTCTCTATTTCCACAAACAGCTATTCTAAAGATGAAGGAAGCCACTGTTGATGCCGTTTACGTAGATAAACTGTCTACTTACCGCGTTAGCTTTACCGCCCCCTTAATTAACAAAGCTAAAAATATTGCTTTCCTGGTTTTTGGCGAAAGTAAAGCGAAGGCTGTAAAACAAGTGGTAGAACAAGTTAAAAAAGACACTACCCTTTACCCGGCTCAAATGATTAAACCAGTTGATGGTTATGTTACCTGGTTTGTAGATAAAGAAGCCGCAGCCTTGCTGGACAATTAAAAGCATGACCAAACAAAATCTGTACACACGGTGTTGTGTGTACAGATTTTCGAAGGTATGCATCAAAAAAACGACGTCATCATTGCCGGTGGCGGCCTTGCAGGTTTAACTGCAGCTATTCACCTTTGCCGTGCCGGTTTAAAGGTTACCTTAATCGAAAAACACGCCTACCCCCAACATAAAGTTTGCGGAGAATATATCTCCAACGAAGTACTTCCCTACCTGCGGGAACTTGACGCAGACCCCGCTATACTACAACCTTCACAGCTCAATAGATTCGAATTTTCTAGTCGCCAAGGAACCCTGATTTCTGCCGCCTTACCATTAGGTGGATTTGGACTAAGCCGATATTCTTTTGATCAGTTTCTCCTGCAGAAAGCCGTTGCACAGGGCTGTAATTTGGTGCAGGATACAGTTGTTTCCATTGACAACCAGCAGGAACAAATGGAAGTAAAAACAGCAAGCAGCGGCACTTACACTGCTGCTTACGTGATGGGTGCCTATGGAAAAAGGTCTGGCGTGGACCAGCAGCTGGATCGCCAGTTTATAAAACACAAATCACCATGGCTTGCCGTTAAAGCACATTATTCCGGAGATTTCGATCCTCAGCTGGTGGCCTTGCATCATTTTAAAGGAGGCTATTGTGGCGTGTCGACCGTGGAAGACGGCCTGATAAACATTTGTTATTTAACCAACTACCTATCTTTTAAACCCTACCGCAGCATTGCCGATTTTCAAGAACAGGTGCTCTATAAGAACCCACACCTGAAAAACATCTTTAATCAATGTAAAATGCAGTTTGAAACACCGCTGAGCATTGGTCAGATCTCGTTTGAAAAAAAAGAAGCTGTTAAAAACCATGTGCTACTGGTTGGGGATGCCGCAGGACTCATTCACCCCCTTTGTGGCAATGGCATGAGCATGGCCATCCTGGGGGCTAAATTTGCGTCTTCGTTAATCATCCAGCAAATAGAAAGCAAGTCGCCAGACCGCTATGTATTGGAAAAAGGTTACACCCTCGAATGGAATAACCATTTTAAGCAACGACTGTCCATGGGTAAACACCTTTCTGCAGTTTTGCAAAATGAATTCTTATCTTCATTTCTTACGGCCTCGTTGGCCAGGTTTCCATTTATTTTACCTCATTTGATTAAAAGAACCCATGGCCATTGACACCACCTATCGATCACAGGCACCAGAGATCATGGATGATTTTGATCTGGAAGGCGAAACCCTTAAGGATGCCCTTGATAAAATTGCCCATATCAATAAACTACTCGGTGGCAATACCATCACCTTGAACGGCGTAAAAACCTTATTGAAGGGCTGCCCGGAAACTACAGGCGCTCTCCGTATACTCGATGTGGGTTGTGGAAACGGCGACATGTTGCGTACCATAGCAGATGATGCCCGCCAAAGTGGATTCTCCTGCGAACTCATCGGTATGGATGCCAATGCCTACACCATCAAATATGCACAGCAGCGCTCGGCAAACTACCCGGAAATCAACTATCGCTGTGCAGATATATTTGAAGCCCTTGATGAAAATCATACCTACGACATTATCTTGTGCACACTCACCTTGCATCATTTTAAAGATGAAGATATATTGACGCTGCTACAAGGTTTCCGCAAACACAGTCGCCTTGGATTTGTTATCAATGACCTGCACCGATCTGCAATCGCATATTATTTGTTTAAAGCCTTGTGTTTTGTTTTCAGGTTAAATGACATGTCGCGCGAGGATGGACTCATTTCCATCCTTCGCGGGTTTAAAAAGAATGATTTAATGGCCTATTCAAAACATCTGCAGTTTAATAATTACACTATAAAATGGAAATGGGCATTCAGGTATCAATGGATAGTTAAAACTTATGGTTAAAATAAAAGCAGTTCACACAACCTTACCTGAACACAAAAGAACAACAACAGAAATCCTCCCTTTTTTAGATGGCTGGCTACACGGACAGGACGACCGGTTTATTAGAAAGGTGAAAAAGATTTTCGAAAACTCGGCCGTAGAGGAAAGGTATTCTTTTATGTCGCCTGAAGAAGTCTTTTCCCTCACTTCCTTTGAAGCGCGTAACAACATTTATATCGAACAAAGCATGAAGTTGAGTACTGAATGTTTGACTGCCGCTTTAACCAAAGCCAACTGGGCCGCGCAGGACCTGGACTTCCTGATTACGGTAAGCTGTACGGGTATTATGATTCCCTCACTTGATGCCTACCTGATCAACAACTTGCAGCTACGCCAGGATGTGGTACGCCTGCCAGTTACTGAAATGGGCTGTGCTGCCGGAGTGGCCGGCATGATCTATGCACGCAATTTCCTGAAAGCTAACCCTGGCAAACGCGCCGCTTTAATTGCGGTGGAATCCCCTACAGCAACATTCCAATTAGAAGATTACTCGATGACGAATGTAGTCAGCGCTGCCATTTTTGGCGATGGTGTGGCCTGTGTGTTACTTTCTTCTTGCGAAGAAGACAATGGCCCGGAGATTCTTGACGACAGCATGTATCATTTCACCGATTCTACGAACCTGATGGGTTTTAAATTAACGGACAGTGGTTTGAAAATGGTGTTGGATATCGATGTACCTGAGGTCATTGAAGCCAATTTCCCGGCCATTCTTTACCCTTTTCTGGAAAAAAATGGACTGGGCATTGCCGATATCGATCACCTTATCTTCCATCCCGGTGGTAAAAAAATTATACAGGTCGTGGAATCTTTATTTAGCGAGCTGGGTAAAAATATAAATGATACAAAAGAAGTGTTACGTTTGTATGGAAACATGTCTAGTGCTACCGTACTTTATGTATTGGAGCGCATGATGGATAACCAACCTTCCCCGGGCGAAAAAGGTTTAATGTTAAGCTTTGGACCCGGATTTACAGCGCAACGCATTTTATTACAATGGTAAATGATAACACAATGAAACAAGAAGAAATTTTAGCCAGGCTACCTTATAGCTATCCCTTTTTATTTGTAGACGAACTGTTAAGTATAGATGAAAACGGAAGTACCGGAACCTTTACTTACCCTCCGGACCTGGATTTTTACAAAGGCCACTTTAAAGATCACCCCGTTACGCCCGGTGTTATTTTAACTGAAACCATGGCGCAGATTGGGCTGGTATGTCTGGGCATTTTCCTTACCGGCGATGTAGCTCCAGGCAACAGCAGCCATGTCATGTTAACTTCTACCGCAATTGACTTTATGAAGCCAGTATTTCCTGGTGAAAAAGTAACCGTGACAGCAGAAAAGGTATATTTTAGGTTTAAAAAACTACACTGTAATGTTCAAATGAAAAATAAAGCAGGTGATGTAGTTTGTAAGGGTTCAATTTCAGGAATGGTAACCACTAAACTAAATGGCTAACCGGGTTGTTGTAACCGGCCTTGGTGTAGTAGCGCCAAACGGTGCAGGGATAGCTGATTTTACAGCGTCCATCAAACAAGGTAAGTCCGGTATACAACACCTCCCTATTCTGGAAGCGTTAAAATTTTCCTGCCAGATTGCTGCAATCCCAACACTCTCCCCCGCATTGATTTCCAAATATTTCAGTGAGCTTGAACTTCGCAACTTGAACAGCACAGGCATAACCTATGGCGTTATAGCAGGTATGGAAGCCTGGGCTGATGCAAGACTACCTATTTCTTCAGCCAACGCACCTGATTGGGATAGTGGTACCATTTTCGGTGCCGGCACTTCTGGCATTGATAAGTTCAGGGAAGCGATTTATAAAGTAGATCAGTTAAACGCACGCCGCATTGGCAGCAGTGTAGTTATCCAAACCATGACCAGTGGCGTAAGCGCCTATTTGGGCGGCAAGCTTGGCCTGGGCAATCAGGTAAGCACCAATTCTGCCGCTTGCAGTACCGGTGCAGAAAGTATACTGATGTGTTATGATAAAATTAAATCAGGCCAGGCCTTGCGGATGCTGGCCGGTAGTACCAGCGATAGCGGACCTTACATCTGGGCAGGTTTCGATGCCATGAAGGTATGTACCTTTAAGCACAACCACAGTCCTGCTACAGGCTCCAGGCCTATGAGTGCCACCGCCAGTGGCTTTGTGCCGGGTAGTGGCGCCGGAGCGCTTGTACTCGAGGACCTCAACACTGCACAAGCCCGTGGTGCACATATTTACGCTGAAGTTTTGGGTGGCCACCTTAATTCTGGTGGGCAGCGGGGCGGCGGTACCATGACTGCCCCTAACAACGCCGCTGTACAGCAATGCATTAGCCGTGCACTCCAAAATACAGGTGTAAGTGCACAAGACCTCGATGTCATCAATGGTCACCTTACTGCTACCATGATGGACAGCACAGAACTAAAAAATTGGGTGGCTGCAATTAGCCGAAAAGGCACAGATTTTCCGTATATTAACTCCCTTAAAGGCATGACCGGCCACTGTCTAAGCGCAGCGGGCAGCATAGAGTGCGTAGCTTCAGTTTTACAGATAGATCAGGGTTTTCTGTTTCCCAATGTTAACTGCGAAGACTTGCACCCGGAAATTGCCGATTGTATAGCCAGAGATAAAATACCGCAGCAATGCATACCCATGGATATTAACATCCTGGCGAAAGCGAGCTTTGGTTTTGGAGATGTGAATGCTTGTCTACTATTTAAAAAATATACAACATGACGAAAACAGAATTACTCGCCCGTTTACAACCCATTGTTGCGACTTATGCGCAGGATAAAGAAGCTTTACAGACCTTAAATGAGGACACAGATTTCATTAAAGACTTAAAGATTAATTCTGCAAACCTGGTTGATGTAGTGTTGGATGTAGAAGAAGAATTTGGCATTGAAATAGATAATGCTGCAATGGAGAAAATGTTGACCGTTAGAGCGGCCATGGAAATTGTTGAACTTAAACTTCAGGAAGATGATCGGTAATGATATCGTGGATCTACGCACGGCAAAACAAGAAAGCAACTGGCAACGAAAAGGTTACCTGCAAAAGGTATTTACGCCAGCAGAACAAAAACTTATTTTAGAAAGCGCTTCACCAGACATACTCGTATGGCTTTTCTGGAGTATGAAAGAAGCGGCCTATAAAATCTATTCTAAAGAAATGGATATTCGTAACTATGCACCTACTAGTCTGGAATGCAGCATATACGACCTTGATGGCCAAACAAGCAGCGGACAGGTAAGCATAGGGGGGATAACTTATTACACCCGCAGCAGCCTGCACCATAACTTTATTCACACCATTTGTGCCGATAGCCTGGTCATGCTACAGCAAATTAAGGTATCTATACAAGGCGCTACGCACCCTGCGGACCTTTTTACTCCGCCTGTTTGTCATAGCCACCATGGTGCATACCTGGCACAGGTTTACCTTACTCCAGGTTCTCTTCGATCAATAGGTTAATAATACCATCGGCTAAACCTACCCTAGGAACGTGGAGCTGCTTAATGCCTGTCCATTTCAGCACGGTAATAAATATTTCGGCTGCAGGAATAATTACGTCCGCACGGTCTGGATTTAAACCTAAAATCTGTATCCGTTCTTTTAAAGAATGATTGTTTAAATGGTTATACAGACTCTTTAACTTTAAAAAAGATAATGGCGTACCTTCTTTTTCTTTTGACAGTTTAAACATTTTATTAATGTTGCCACCGGTACCTATGCCCATCAGATTTTTATGATCTTTGGTTTGTTCCTTAATCCATACGCGCATTTCTTCCCAGGTTTCTTCTTTGTCCTGGTTATCAAGAATCCTGATCGTTCCAATATCGAAGGAACGTGAGGCAACAGGGATTTTATTTACAAAAACTGATAGCTCGGTACTACCCCCACCTACATCAATGTACAGATAACTTTTATGGATATCCAGATTCTCTTCAATATGGTTATGGTAAATGATATTTGCTTCCCGCTGTCCGTGAATAATTTCCAGATCCAATCCCGCTTCCGCTTTTACCCGCGCAATAAGGTCGGCACCGTTGGTCGCCTCGCGCATTGCTGAGGTGGCACAAGCCAAGTAAGCCGAAACCTGGTACACATCCATTAAATTCTTAAACGCTACCATGGTTTTCACCAGGTCGTTTGCTTTTCGCAAGGAGATCTTTTGATCTAGAAATGCATCATCTCCTAATCGTAAAGGAACGCGAACAAGCGTGTTTTTTTTATAACCGTACTTTCCGTCTTCCTGCGTAATGTCGGCAATCATTAGCCGCACGGCGTTAGAACCTATATCAATTGCTGCATATCTTACCATTAGTCCTGTTGGTGTTTGTTTTTTAAATAATTGTAGGTATTTACCTGCGCACGCACCTTGGTGCCTAATCTGTTTTTATGGTAGCGGTTATTGTTCAGTTTGGTAATATCTCTGGCTTTCACGTTATCTTGAAGCTGGAAATCTATAATATCCCTTATTTCCTGGCGTACATCATCGTCGAGCACGGGAAAACCCACTTCCACCCGATGTTCGAAGTTCCGGCTCATTAAATCAGCAGATGATAAATACATCTCTTCCTTACCTTGATTGCCAAAAATGTATACGCGTGCATGTTCCAGAAACTTATCAATAATACTAATTACCGTAATGTTTTCGCTAAAACCTTTAATGCCCGGGATCAGGCAACAAATGCCTCGGACAATGAGTTTCACCTTTACTCCGGCATTACTAGCTTGGTATAATTTATTAACTACCCCTTCATCAGCAAGGCTATTTACCTTTAACAACAGATAAGCCGCTTTGCCCGCTTTGGCACTTCTGATCTCTCGGTCTATTAACCGATAAAACTTGTTTCTTGATTCTAATGGTGATACGATCAGGTGTTTGAAACCTTTGGCTACCGTATGGTTGTTTAAAGCACTGAACAGTTTAACCAAATCACGGGTTATTTCCCTTTTAGCAGTAAAAATACTGTGGTCACAATACAGTTTCGCAGTCTTTTCATTAAAATTTCCTGTAGCTAAATTGGCATAATAAACCGCACGTCCACGTTCCATTCTTTTTACCAGGCATATTTTGGAATGCACCTTATAATCGGTTAAACCATAGTTAACCTGCACACCTTCCTCTTCCAGGCGGTTAGACCAATAGATATTGGCATTTTCATCAAACCTTGCCTTAAGCTCTACCACCACCTTCACCAGTTTCCCATTTTTAGCAGCATTGATCAGGGCATTGATTACCCTGGAATTTTCAGCAAGACGGTACAACGTAATGTTAATTTCTGTAACCTTTGGATCAATGGCAGCTTCCCTTAAAAAAAGAATGATGTAATCGTATGATTGATAAGGGAGGTTAATAAGGTAGTCTTTAGTCGCGATTTTATCAATAATACTCTCCGTACGGTGTAAGCCTAAAACTTTAAGTGGCGGCGTAGGCGGATATTCTAGCGTTGGCGAACCTACGTTTGGGAATCGTATAAAATCGCCAAAGCGGTGGTAACGGTTACCGGGTATTAAACTTTCCGCTTCGATCTTAATCTTGGCTACCAATACGCTCAACATATCAAAGGGCATCTCGGTATCATATAATAAACGCATGGGTTTACCCTTACGCCTTTTATCAAGACTGGTCTTTAATTCTTCGATAAACTTATCGCTGATATTTTTGTCGATATCTAATTCTGCATCACGGGTAACCTGGATAGAAAAAGCATCCAGTTCATCGTAATCAAATATGTAGAAGATATCATTCATGCAATATTTGATGATATCTTCGGCAAGGATGATAAACTTTAAGCCATTCGTTTCCGGTAATATCAGGAATCGGGGTAAATCTTGCGGCAGTTCAATTAAGGCGTAACGCTTATTTTTAGAACCTTTTTTAAAAAGGCGCACAAAAAAATACAAAAAGCGGTCTTTAAGTTCTGGGAAAGGCTTATCGAGGTCTATTAATATTGGAACCAGGTTTGATAAAATGCGGTCTCTAAAATGGTTTCGCACAAACTCACCCCTGGATACATTTAACTGGGTATCATTAAGTATAAAAATGCGGTTTTGTGCAAGCTCATTGATTAAGGTAGCCTGGAAAAGCTGCTCAAACCTGCGCTCCTGTCTCACCACAATATTCTTAATTTCATTAAGCACCTTTTTAGGGTTGAAACCTAACAAGGCCTTTGATTTTTCGTTTAAATTGGCAAGGCGGTTGATGGTGGCCACCCTAACCCGATAAAATTCATCGAGGTTAGAGGAAAATATCGACAAAAATTTAATCCTTTCTATTAATGGAACCGATTCATCTGCCGCTTCCTGGAGCACCCGCTCGTTAAAATACAACCAGCTGATTTCTCTGTTTAGAAAAGGAACTTTCTTTTTCGTCATGTAATATGTTTATTTTACCCGCTGATGGCGGATAGCCAAAACTGCAAACTTTAATGTTAATTCTATGTTAATTTTAGCCTAGGCAGGTTCAATATTCTCCGGCATTTCCGGATCTTCCGGGAAAACTTCAGCTTTGGGCTTAGCACGCGAAGCTCTTTTTTTAGCCGGCGTTGATGTTGTCTTTGCAGCTGTCGATTTAGCTAGTGCTTGTGCTGCACGCGCCTCTGACGTTATTGGCGTAACTTTTACACTTTGCGCCAGGGGTCTAGGTTTCACTACATTGGTTTTATAATTCTGATCTTGTCTTTTTAGCGTCTTTGCTACCCCATCAATCTTTTTTGCAGAATTATCGTTTTTACCAGCTTTTTCAGGTTTAACTGATTTTTTAAGTTTTTCGTTCCCTTGGTCTTTAACAGCTATCGCTTTTTCTTGGTGTTGCTCAAAGGTTTTTTTGTCTTTCTTAACCCCAGGCGCTGCATTAAAGCCTACAGCTTCCTGCACATTCGATACTTTTTTCGCTAATTTTTTAGCAATCGTCTTTCCTGCTTTCGAAATATCATCACCAACTTTTCCGGCATCATGCCCCAACTGGTTAATTACTTCTAGGAATCTTTCCGTCAATGTTTTTTCTAAATCTTTTTTTGCTGCTTTTTTAGCAACTTTTTTTTGCACTTTTGGCTTATTGGTTTTCATGAGATTCTATAATTAACAGGAATAAATGTTGACTATAAATTTAACAATTTTTCATTCTAAAGCTATTATCATGCCCACTTTTGACATTGTAAGTAAAGTTGACCCGCAAACATTCGACAATGCGATGAACAACGCAAAAAAAGAAATCCTAAACCGTTATGATTTCAGCACTTCCAAAAGCACGATAGAACATGATAAAAAAACAAATATCATAACCATCGTTACTGAAGACGACATGCGCCTGAAAGCCATCCAGGATTCGATCATTTCAAGAATGATTAAACAAAATCTGGATGCAAAGAGTCTGGACTTTGGCAAAGAACAGTATGCCTCTGGAAACATGATCAGGAAAGAAATTTCCATCAAAGAAGGAATCGATAAAGAAACCGCAAAAAAGATTGTGGCCAAAATAAAAGCCAGCGGATTAAAAGTTCAGGCCTCCATGATGGACGAACAGGTGCGGGTGCAAAGCAAAAACATCGACGACCTGCAAGGTGTGATTGCCTTATGTAAGGGCGAAGACTTCGGTCAGCCGTTACAATTTATTAACATGCGTAATTAACAAAATAGTGCCTGCTTTATTAATGAAGGCAGGCACTGTATGTTAACTAAACACCGTATACCCATACGATATTCTTAACACCTATGATTTTCTCAATAGTAGGTAGTTATTTTACAATAACGAAGTATACAGTACTATGCATTAAGGATATACTATCATTTTTAGTCAGAATCACGTGTTTCTGACCCCAGTTTAGCTGCTCCTCAAAGCAAGATGAATACGACATAAATCCGTGTTAGTCGTTTACAACCTATATTCAAGCAGAATCAATGTCGAATTTCTTTAAACTAAAAAGAGACTGTATCATTTTGACTGCCCTCAAAAAGTGTCTAACTTTTTGGGGGCAGTGTAGGAAAATGATACAGCCTCTTTTAGGAAACTAAATTAGATTAACTCGGCCAGTGCGGCTTTTGTAAAACCTTTCAACTCATCGGTACGGTTGGCTTTAATTTTCTCCACCCAATATGGATCAGCCAACAACGGTCTGCCTACGGCAACCAGGTCGAAATCGCCACGGTCCATTCTTCTCATTAATTCATCTAATGAACTAGGGTCAGAACTTTCGCCAGCAAAAGCGGCTAAAAACTCACCTGTTAATCCTACAGAACCTACGGTAATAGTTGGTTGACCAGTAATTTTCTTAGCCCAACCTGCAAAGTTTAAATCAGAACCTTCAAATTCAGGTTCCCAGAAACGACGTTGTGAACAATGGAAAATATCTACGCCGGCTTCTGCTAAGGGGTTTAACCAGGCTTCCATTTCTTGTGGCGTTTTTGCCAGTTTATAATTATAATCTTGTGGTTTAAATTGCGATAAACGAATGATGATCGCAAAGTCTTCCCCTACTTGTTTTCTAATCTCTTTAATTACTTCAATGGCAAAACGGCTGCGTATAGGCAAAGTTGCTCCGCCATAACCATCTTGACGTTGGTTGGTGCCTTCCCAAAAAAACTGGTCAATCAGGTAACCATGTGCTCCATGTATTTCTATACAGTCAAAACCCAAACGTTTAGCATCAGCTGCTGAACGGCCAAAAGCAGCAATGGTCTCCGCAATATCGTTTTCTGTCATTGCTATGCCTTGCGTAACCCCAGGTTTAAATAAACCTGATGGCCCTTCAAAAGGACCAGCTGGTAACCAGCCTGAGTAGTGATTTTCCATTACACCCATGTGCCAGATTTGTGGCCCCATCTGTGCTCCGCCCTGTTTTACCTCAGAGATCACATTTTGCCAGCCCTTTAAAGCTGCTTCACCATGGAAATGCGGAACGTTTTTATCGTTAGATGAAGATAAACGGTCGATCACCGTACCTTCAGACAAGATCAAGCCGACTTCACCCTCTGCTCTGCGGCGATAATATGCGGCAACTTCTGGGGTGGGAACGCCATCAGGCGAGAAAGAACGCGTCATGGGTGCCATCACGATCCTGTTTTTTATATTTAATGATTTTAGGCTAAAAGGCCTGAATAAACTATCTGTTTTCATAATTAATTGATGTACAATACTGTTTATAATTCTTTTTCGATCAATTGAGAAAAAGCTAGAAATGCCGCTTCATTACGCTTATAATAAGTCCATTGACCTACCCTGGTCGATTCAATTAAGCCTGCCCGTTGTAAAATACAGAGGTACTCAGAAACCGTAGATTGGGTTAAACCTGCTTTCTTCTGTATCTGACCAACACAAACACCATGGTCGTATCCATTGTCCTGTGCAGGAAAATGAAGTTCAGGGGATTTCAGCCAGGTCAGAATCTGCAACCGGGATTTATTGGATAGTGCTTTGAAGATTTCTAATTGATCCATGCACAAAGGTATATCGATATTTTCCGATATCCCAATGATATGCATGGATTTGACAGTACTTATACAGTTTTTACATCACCTTCGCTATAATCTTCGATATCGGTGATGTACCCATTTACGATCAGGAAATCGAACAGGGGTTTAGCATCCGGGGTAACCGGCATATTAGAACTGGTGATGACAGCGTTGGTTTTTTTGTCTAAATACGGGTAAGCAAACAACTTTACGTTTTTGCTAAACATGTCACTTACGTAGCTTAAAAGCTGACTAGTATAGTTTTCGCCGAAGTTACTAGAGTTAAATACAAACTTTAGGTTGTTGATATTGGTGGAAATGCCCACACTGCTAGGTTTACAGCGATCCAGGTATTTAGCCAATTTGTTGTGGCGTGCAAAGTTAGAAACGATGACTAAATTCCCCGTTTTACACATCTCTTCGGCGCGTTTGGCTACCGCATGTAAATCGAGGTTATCGGTCCAATTTTCTTCGGTAGTCAGCACATTTGACAAAAGCACCTCGATCAGAACGCTTAGGTTCTCTTGTTTCACCGATTCAGTACGCACAAATTGCTCTACCGCCTTGTTCAGCATGCTAAAGTTAGGATTAGATTTCTGCGCATATTTGGTGCGCAAAATCATGATGTCCTTTTTATATAAAAGATCCTTGGGTAAACACGGTTGTCCTAACGAATCAAAGATCGCCGCATTTGAAAAATCCTTCACGATTAAATAAAGGTTAAGCAGGATGTTGTTAACAGATTTAAATGCAGGGCCGTGAACAGAGATCAGGTCGATCTCTACTGAGCCTACAGTGAGGTTATCAGCCAACGATTCAATCATGGTTTTAGGGTCATGATTGAAGTAAAAAGCTGCATAAACCAGGTTTACCCCGATGATGCCTAATACATTGTGTTGCAAGGCTGCATCGGTATCGAGTAAACGGACATGGAAAACAATGTCATTGACTTCTCCGCCAGGTTCAGACTGGAATTTAATGCCTATCCATCCATGTGGGTCATTTGACTTATTGTAATTTAAGGTGGTAACAGTATCTGCAAAGGCGAAAAATGTTCTGTCGTCATATTTTTCGCCGTTTAAACGCTCGTTTAACAGGTCGTATTCATGGTTGAGCATTTTAGATAAACGCGACTGGCTTACATACCTTCCGCTTTCTTCTGCACCATAAATAGCATCACTAAAAGTCATATCATAGGCCGACATGGTTTTTGCCACCGTACCTGACGCCGCACCAGCGGTAAAAAAGTTTCTTGCAACTTCCTGCCCTGCCCCAATTTCTGCAAAGGTTCCGTAAATCTTTTGATTTAAATTTATCTTTAAGGCTTTACGCTTTGTATCCAGAATTTCTCTTTCCATGGCGCAAAAATAGGACAAACTAGCCTAATAAGCATTACAAATTTGTTTATCTTGCTAATCTGATGTTAAACGTAAACAATTTAGAAATTCAGTTTCGTAATGAGGAAGATCATTCCTTAATCACAGCCGTAAACAAGGTTAGCTTTAAGGTTGAGCCAGGAAAAGTATTGGGCATCGTGGGCGAATCGGGCTCCGGAAAATCAGTAACCTCTTTTTCCATTATGCGCCTTCATCATGAAGGAAATACGGAGATTAAGGGAGACATTACCTTTAACGATATCAACCTGCTAAACCTGAAGGAAGAGGATATCAGGGCTTACCGGGGAAATAAAATTTCTATGATCTTTCAGGAACCGATGACTTCCCTAAACCCAGTGTTTACCTGCGGTTTCCAGGTGATGGAAGCGATGATGTTGCATCAGCGTATTAATAAAGTTCAGGCCAGAGAAAAAACGCTCGCCTTGTTTGAAGAGGTGCAATTGCCCCATCCGGAGCATATGTTAGCACGTTATCCTCACCAGCTTTCGGGCGGACAGAAACAACGGGTGATGATTGCTATGGCACTAAGCTGCAATCCTGAGTTGCTGATTGCCGATGAACCGACCACTGCTTTGGATGTGACTGTTCAAAAAACCATTCTACAATTGTTGTTGAAACTAAAAGAAGAAAGGCAAATGGGCATGATCTTTATTTCGCACGACCTTGCAGTCATCAGCGAGGTAGCAGATGAAGTTGCAGTGATGTATCGCGGTGAAATCGTAGAACAAGGCGAGGCAAAAGCTTTATTCAAAAACCCTAAACATGCTTACACCAAAGGTTTGCTGGCTTGTCGCCCGGCTCCTGAACGACAACTCAAAGTGTTACCTACGGTAGCTGATTTCATGGGTAATGAAGAAAGAAGTGTAAAACACTTACTAGAAAGCAATACCTACACTACCGAAGAAATTAACGAAAGGAGAAGCCGCCTTTACCAGCAACAACCATTGCTGGAAGTTGAAAACCTCTGCACTTGGTTTCCGGTAAATAAAGGCCTGTTTGACCATAGCAACACGTATATAAAAGCGGTAAATAACATCAGTTTTAAAGTTTACCCTGGAGAAACCTTAGGACTGGTTGGCGAATCTGGCTGTGGAAAAACTACCCTTGGCCGAAGTATATTAAGGTTGACAGAACCAACGTCAGGCAGGATCATTTATCAGGGCAAAGAATTATTGAAGCTCAACAGCGCGGAACTTCGTAAAACCAGGCGCGACCTGCAGATCATTTTCCAGGACCCCTACTCCGCTTTAAATCCGCGACTTACCGTGGGCCAGGCCATTATGGAACCATTGCAGGTACACCAGTTGTTTAGTAACGACCAGCAGCGTAAATCACATGTATTGCATTTATTGGAAAAGGTTGATTTGAAAGCGGAGCATTATAACCGATATCCGCATGAGTTCTCCGGCGGACAGCGCCAACGCATCGTCATTGCCCGAGCTTTGGCTTTGGAACCTAAATTTATCATCTGTGATGAGTCAGTATCGGCATTAGATGTATCGGTGCAGGCGCAAGTATTGAACCTGCTGAAGCAGCTGCAACAGGATATGGGTCTAACCTATATCTTTATTTCACACGACCTGGCTGTGGTGAAACATATTTCAGACCGGATGCTGGTGATGAATAAAGGCCAGGTAGAAGAACAGGGATTTCCAGACGATATTTATCACCGTCCACAAGCAGCGTATACCCGTAAACTAATTGACGCCATTCCCGGCACGGGTAACTTCCGCTGATTCTTCCTGATCGCGTTTTTCAGAAAGTTTCATGATTGCAGTATTCAGCTCACGCCTGATTTCTCTTTCCTTTTGCCTGTCGTACTTATTGAGGAGTACCTGTACCTTAAACGTCGCTTCATCCTTAAATATAGCAATGGTTTTAATAGATAAGCCATCCAGTACCACATAAGCGGCATAATTAACCATCACCTTCTTTAAATAGTTTTCCAGGTAGTCGGGTGTATAACCGTAATGCAGGAGGATGTGAAATTCTACACTCAGTTTCTTGATATTTTGTTTACTCTGGTTCACAATAACTGAGCTAAATACCACCGAATTAGGAATGATCACCATGTCATTGTCCTCGTTCTGCAAAATCATATTGATCAACGTGATGTCAATGATCTTTCCTTCAATTTCACCCACCTTGATATGGTCGCCAAGCGACAGCTGGTCAGAAAACATGATGATCAGTCCGTTAATCATGTTGGTGATATAATCTTTAAAAGTCAGCGCAAGGGCCGCTGCAACGATGGTGATGCTGGTTAAAAAGGTTTTCGGGTCATTGCCCATAAAAACAATAAAAGCAAGGGCAAAGAATACGGTATTCAGAATAGACTCAATTCTGTTTATACCGAGAATAAAGTTGTCCTTGATATTTGACTTTAGACGGTGTTTTTTTATGTACCAGACAATGATGACCAGACGCAATAGTGATACCGTTAAACTGGGCCCAAGGAAAATAAACACTGCACTGGTTAACTGGTGAACAAATACATGTTCATCATATAACATCGGCTTATAGATCCTGAAATACACCAGCACCGCATAGATAACCGCCTTAATGAGAATGACTATAAATTCATTACTAGTTTTTCTTTCTTTTACCGTAAACATATCGATTTCTTAACCACTTAGGTAACCTCTGTTAGACTAACAAATGTAGCAAAAACCGCATTATATCCCATCAAATTGTTACCTTCGGGTGATTCATAAATTAGTTATGGCAAAAAACAAAACATCAAACTTAACACAAGTGCTGACTCAACTGATTGGCGATGTGTTGAGCAAAAGCAAAGAGCCGCTTAATTACAAACAAGTCTCTGCGCAATTAAATATTACGGATAGCGCTTCAAGAGAGACCATTTTAGAAGTTTTAAAAGAGCAAACAAATAAAGGCACATTTATAGAGCCCGAAAAGGGCAAGTTCCTGTTAAAAGACCTGAAAACTTTCATCATCGGTAAAGTGGATATTACTGCAGATGGCTCCGGCTATGTGGTACCCGACGACGAGTTTGAAAAAGACATCTACGTTTCGGCACGCAAGCTGCACAATGCCTTGCATGGCGATAAAGTAAAGGTTTATATTTTCGCAAAGAAAAGTGGGCGCAAGAATGAAGGGGAAGTGGTTGAGATCATCGAACGTGCAAAAACAGACTTCATTGGTGTGATTAGGATTTCGGAACGTTTCGCCTTTGTGGCCATAGACGACCGAAAGATGTTACACGATATTTTTGTTCCATTAACGGACCTTAATGGTGCTAAAAACGGACAGAAAGTACAAGTGAGCATCACTGATTGGCCCGAAGAGGCAAAAAATCCAATTGGTAAAGTGATCCACATTCTTGGTCAGCAAGGGGAAAACGATACAGAAATGAATGCGATCCTCGCTCAATACGGCTTTCCTTTAGCATTCCCTGCCGAGGTGGAAAAAGAAGCCGATGCCATTCCAGAACAGGTATCTGAAAAGGATCTGGCAGGCCGTAAAGATTTTAGAAATACCGTTACCTTCACCATTGACCCTGCGGACGCAAAGGACTTTGATGATGCCATTTCGGTAAAGAAACTGGATAACGGAAACTATGAAATTGGTGTCCATATTGCTGATGTATCACACTATGTTACACCAAACAGCGCTTTAGATAAAGAAGCTTATTCCAGGGCTACTTCAGTTTACCTGGTTGATCGTGTGATTCCGATGTTACCTGAACGTTTAAGTAATGGAGTATGTTCCTTACGTCCTAATGAGGATAAACTTTGCTTTGCGGCGGTTTTCGAACTAGACGACAAAGCGAATATCCATTCAGAATGGTTTGGCCGTACCGTGATCAATTCAAACACCAGGTTTAGCTATGAAGAGGCACAGGAAGTAATCGAAAACAAGGAAGGAAACCATGTTGAAGAAATCTTGAAATTAAATGAACTGGCTTATATCCTGAGGGATAGAAAATTTAAAGCTGGCGCCATTAGTTTTGAAAGTACTGAAGTGAAGTTCAAACTGGATGAAGCAGGTAAGCCAATTGGTGTTTATGTGAAAGAACGTAAAGATGCCCACAAGCTCATTGAAGATTTCATGTTGCTGGCCAATAAAAAGGTAGCAGAATTTGTAGCGAAAAAAGGGACAGGTAAAATGAAATATACCTTTGTTTACCGCTCCCATGATTCGCCAAACCTGGAAACCCTGAATAACTTCGCATTATTTGCTGCACGTTTCGGTTACAAAATCAATATGAAATCAGACAAGGAGATTGCAAAATCACTGAACTTTCTGATGGAAGATGTAGAAGGTAAAAAGGAACAGAACGTGTTAACGCAACTGGCAATCCGTTCCATGGCTAAAGCCATATACACGACTAAAAAAACCAGCCATTATGGTTTGGCTTTTGACCATTATACACACTTTACCTCGCCCATCAGGCGATACCCTGATGTGATGGTTCACCGCCTGCTGGCGAGTTATTTAAATGGCGAGAAATCGGCAAATGAAGAGCAATTTGAAATCGCTTCATCGCATTCCTCGGCCATGGAGAAACGTGCTGCTGATGCAGAACGCGCTTCCATTAAATATAAACAAGTAGAATACCTGGAAGAAAATGTAGGTAATACCTATGCAGGCATCATCTCTGGCGTTACCGAGTGGGGAATGTATGTGGAATTAACGGATAATAAATGTGAAGGCATGGTGAGGTTGAGAGATATCGCTGATGACTTTTATGTGTTAGACGAAAAGAATTACTGTATTATTGGTCAACGTAAGAAGAAAAAATACCAGTTGGGTGATGATGTACAGGTAAAAGTAAAGAAAGTGGACCTTTCAAAACGCATGATCGATTTCACCCTGATTAATTAAGAACACGGCAAGATAATAATGTATACACTTTTTGAATTACAAAGTCGGATTGAAAAAGCCATCGCTGCGATGGAATACCCAAATCATCCGAAGAACTTGTACACTCCCATCGCGTATATCATGAACCTGGGCGGAAAAAGATTACGCCCGGCACTGGTATTACTCGCTGCCGACTTGTTTAAAGGCGACATTGAGGAGGCTTTGCCTGCTGCATTAGCCATTGAAACCTTTCATAATTTCACCCTGATCCATGATGATATTATGGACAATGCACCCCTACGTCGGGGACAACAAACCGTACATGAAAAATGGGGCACTAACAACGCTATCCTGAGCGGCGACGTGATGATGGTAGAAAGTAACAAGCAACTAACCAAAGTGAAAGTAGAGGTTTTAAAAGATGTCCTTGATACTTTTAATGCCACTGCACAAGGCGTTTGTGAAGGCCAGCAGCTTGATATGGAGTTTGAACTTCGTGAGGATGTGGGCATTGCTGAATACATTGACATGATCAGACTGAAAACTGCAGTATTGGTAGGTGGAGCCATGAAAATTGGTGCCATCGTGGCGGGTGCCAGTAAAGAAGACGCCCAATTGATCTATGATTTCGGCGAAAATCTTGGCATTGCTTTCCAACTGCAGGATGATATCCTGGATGTATATGGCGATCCGGAGAAGTTTGGCAAACAAATTGGCGGTGATATTATAGCCAATAAAAAGACCTATCTCTTGCTGAAGCTGCAGGAATTAGCCGAACAGGAAGATAGGGCTGCTTTAGCTTCGCATGCATTAAACACCACTACCCTGCCCGATAAAATTGATAGCATTAAAGCATTGTATGATGAATACCAGGTGAAAGAATTGGCCTCCCAACAAATGCGCGAATATTTGGATAAAGCATTTGCGGCATTGGCAATGATCAAGGTTGCAGACGAGCAAAAGAAAGAATTGATAGGCCTTGCGAATGCATTGATGCATCGGGAGAGCTAAGTTATTTAACCTATAAAAAAAGGCCCCTGCAATATGCATAGGCCTTTTTTTATAGGTTAAATTTTATATTTCAATACCCGCAATGCATACTGGTTGGGGTCTAAGGCAAACTAATAATGCTGGTAATTGTTATCACAAAAATTCATTTATGAAAGGTTCGAAAATTAAAGTACTCTTTTTTGACGTCGGTGGGGTTTTGTTGAACAATGGTTGGGGGCATCAATCCCGAAAGCTAGCTGCTGAGCAATTTGGGCTCCATTATGAGGAAATGGAAGTGCTCCATAACTTCATTTTTAATGTTTATGAAATTGGTAAGATCACCTTAGACGATTACCTGGATACTGTTGTGTTTAACCATCCAAGAACCTTTACTAGACAAGAATTTAAGGACTTTATATTTTCGCAGTCTGTTGCTTTGCCAGATTTTTTGCCCTGGCTAAAAGAATGGAAAAGGACTTGTGGCTTCAGGGTGATATCAATAAATAATGAAGGCAGGGAGATCAATAATTACCGCATACAGAATTTTGGTTTACATGATTGTTTTGACGCCTTTATTTCTTCCTGCGAAGTGGGCATGCGGAAGCCTGATCCTGGAATTTTCAGCTTAGCCATGGGAATTGCACAAGTCACGCCTGAAGAATGTATTTACTTTGACGACCGGCAAATGATTATACAAACTGCTCAACAGCTTGGGATCCGTAGTTATCATCATCAGGACTTTTTAACGACCAAACAGATCCTGGAAGAGTATCGTTCATAAAGTTACTATAAACAAAAGAGGCGATCACATGTAGTGATCGCCTCTTTTGTTTATGTTGTTTAGAATAACTTATTCTGCAGGTGCAGCTTCAGCTTCTACCACTGGAGCAGTTTCAACAACTGCAGCAGGTAAGATAGAAACGTAAGATTTGTTATCTTGTTTCTTTTTGAAAATTACTGTACCATCTACTAGAGCGAATAAAGTATGATCTTTTCCAATACCTACGCCTTTATCAGGATGGTGTTTTGTACCACGTTGACGTACTATGATGTTTCCAGAGATAGCGGATTGACCGCCAAAGATTTTAATACCTAAACGCTTGCTATGCGATTCACGTCCGTTCCTGGAACTACCGGCTCCTTTTTTATGTGCCATGATTTATATTTTATTAACTACCGTATTATTTGGTAATTGATGTTTAACAATAATTATAAACTGATACCAGAGATCTGGATTTTAGTGAAATACTGACGGTGTCCGTTTTTCTTTTTGTAACCTTTTCTACGTTTCTTTTTGAAAACGATAACTTTATCACCTTTTAAATGAGACACGATTTTAGCTGTAACAGTTGCGCCAGTTAATGCAGGAGTTCCTACAGAAATTGTACCACCATCTTCAACCAACAATACATTGTCAAATTCAATACTAGCGCCTTCATCTCCTTGTAAACGGTGTACAAAAAGGTGCTGGTCTTTTGCAACTTTGAATTGCTGTCCTGCTATATTTACTATTGCGTACATTGTTAAATAATTATTATTTTAAATTGTTTATTTTATTGAGGTGCAAATATAGAATTAATTATTCTAATATCAAATGATTTAGTTATTCTTACTATATCTTTCTTCTGCGTCATTAATGGCATCTGCTACAAGGGTGCGCATTTGCGTAGCCACACTCATCAATTTAGGGATATCCTGGTAATCGCTCATGATGATTACTTTCTTTGATTTGCGCTTGTAGTTAAATTGTAACTCATAGCGTAATACTTTGCCCGAAGTGAGGTCTGCACCCCGGTTGGCAATCTCATCAGGAAAATTCCACAAGCCAAGTTCATTGGCCTTGTTATGCAAATAAATGATGTCGTTCTTTCTTAGTTTTACATTGGTTTTAACCAGTGAATCCTGTGCATTAAGGTAATGGTATTCGCCAGTAGCAGAATCGTAACTATTTTCGAGCACTTCACCTACACCCCACTTATATTGCAGCGATACAAATTCTGTTGACTTAAATGGTGCATTCTTGATCATGGGTCTATAGTAGATGACACAATAGATCAAAAAAGGCACTATAATCGACGCTGCTAAAAATATCTTCTTCCCTCTGGAACTCATCTTTGTTTGTTTTTACTAAAATTAAAGTTAATCTGTAGGTCCGGTAAGCTCTCCCTCCCACTTGCTCACCACGGCTGTTGCTAAGCTGTTACCTATCACATTGGTTGCCGATCTTCCCATATCCAATAAAGGATCAATACCAATGAGCAAGGCTAAACCAGCTTCCGGAATGTCAAAGGTAGCAATTGTACCTGCAATTACCACCAATGAGGCACGTGGAACGCCCGCAATACCTTTACTTGTTAACATTAAAATAAGCAACATGGTTACTTGTTGCTCAAAACTAAGGTGGATGCCATAGGATTGTGCAATAAACAAAGAGGCAAAAGTCATATATAACATGGAACCATCCAGGTTAAAGGAGTAACCGAGCGGTAATACAAAACTTACAATTTTATCTTTACACCCGAAGCGCTCCAGTTGAAGCATAGTTTTAGGATATGCCGCTTCGCTACTGGCCGTACTAAAAGCAAGTAACACTGGCTCCTTCATTCTGTTAATCAGGTTAAATACCCGATTTTTAAGGATAATAAAACCAATAAAGATCAGGATAATCCAGAGCAATAACATAGTGGAATAAAACTCTCCAATAAATAAAGCATAGGTAGACAATACACTCAAACCTTGTTTAGCGACGATGGCAGCCATGGCGCCAAATACTGCAAAAGGTGCGAAGTTCATCACATAACCTGTTACCTTTAAAATTACGTGTGCGACGGCATCAAAAAATTTAATAATAATTTGTCCTTTTTCCCCTATGGCAGCTGTTGCAACACCAAAGAATAAAGAGAAAACTACGATCTGCAGAATCTCATTGGTGGCCATCGCTTCGGTCATACTTTTTGGAACAATATGCGAAATAAAGTCCTTCATCGATAAAGCTACTTTTTTGATTCCGGTATCTACGTTATCCGGAGGCAGTGGCAGGTTCATTGCTTCTCCTGGCTTAAAAATGTTCACCATAATTAAACCTAATACCAGCGATAACAATGACGCACTTAGAAACCAAAGCATGGTTTTACCTCCAATACGGCCAACTGCTTTAATATCTCCTACCTTCGCTACCCCAACTACCAGCGTAGTAAAAACAAGCGGAGCCACAATCATTTTTATTAACCGCAGAAAAATATCACTGAGTAAGGTGAGCGGCTCTAGTTTTTTCTCTCTAATTTGTTCGTTATCTACACGTATTTTTAAAGCAGCCTGACGTTCGGCTGTTAAATCGGTGAAAGCGACACTTGTTGAATCTTTTACCTGTAAAATCTGACCATCTAGTTTTTTTACTGCAATTTCAGCGTTTAAAATATTTTCATTGTAAGTACGCAGGGAATTCACATTTAAGTAATACCCTAGCCCTACGCCTAAAATCAAAGCTAAAAAGATAAAAAACGTTAACCTGTTTTGTTTAGACATCTATCCTTAATAATGTTTATAAGGCCGTAAAACTACAATAATTAAATTATTCCGTATACATTGTTTAAAAAGGAATTTAATTCGCATTTTAGGTGTAACAAACCCCAATAAAATACTTCTAACGCTATATAACGCCTTATACGTGGAACAAAAAGACCAGTTATTCAAGCAAATCTTCGACGCAAACTCCAAAAAAATATTTCATTTATGTTATGGATATACGGGTGATAAGGATTCTGCAAACGATTTGTTACAGGAAACGTTTCTTAAGGTATGGCAAAACCTCGATAAATTCAGAAACAAATCACTAATCTCTACCTGGATTTACCGGATAGCGGTTAATACGTGTTTAACTTACCTAAGATCAGAAAAAAGACAGGCGAAAGAAGAATTGACCGAAAACATTATTGAAAGCAAACCTGAAGAGTTCTCTGAAAAAAATGAACAGGTGGCCCTGCTTTATCAATCCATCGCAAAACTGGAAGAAAACGATCGTTTAATCATTACCATGGTGCTCGACGACCTTCCCTATCATGAAATAGCTGATATATCGGGCATTAGCGAAGGAAACCTGCGGGTAAAAATTCACCGCATTAAACAAAAACTGACAGAATTATACAATCAACATGCAAGAATTTGAAGATATAAAATCGCTATGGCATAACCACACCGTGGAGGTAAAAATCTCCTCCGGTGAAATGCTGCAGCAAGTTAAAAAAGAAGTCAACAGCATCCGCACTAAATCCTTGTTTAACATCATAGGGATGGGATTGTCTTTTGTGGCGATCGCGTGTTTGTGGTTGTTTTTCGACTTTAATTCCTGGACTACCCATGCAGGTATTACCATCTTGATTACCGCTATCGCCGTTTATACCTTTATTTTATATCGAGGTCACCGGTTGATAACTGAAACTGATTTCACGGCCAACCCGCATGATTTCCTTACTGGACTCCGGGTTTACCAAGTAAGCCGTTATAACTTATATAACCGTTTATTCTGGATATACATGATTGCACTTTGTGTGGGTAGTGCCTTGTTTTTCTTTGAGGTACTTTCTTATTTTAGCTTTTGGAAACAAGCCCTGGTCGTAGTATTATCCTTTGGATGGCTCATTTTCTGCTCCACTATCGTGCGTAATATTGTCATTAAAAAAGAAAAAGAGCGCATAGCGCTCTTAATCGAAAAGTTTGAAAGAATTAGTGCCCAGTTCAAAGAACAAACGCATCAACCATAATTATTCTTCTATTTCATCTACAGAAAAACTATTACCACTTAATTTGTATTGCAACATCTTTAGGGCACCCGCTTTCTGCGTGGTGTCCTCACTGTTTACAATTGGAAAAGAACGGAATAAATCACCATTTTTAATAATGAATTTGTCGTTACCTGCATAACTCTTTTTTATCCTGCTACTCAGCCCTGGAAAAGAAATCTTCTGGAAGCTATTGCGGCTATATTCATAAACATGCAAATCATGTTCGGTTTTATTCACCACAAACTCAATATAAACTTCCGGGTTTCCATCATTATCCAGGTCCATGTTCCAGGCATCAGAAATAATCCCTGCTCTTTCATTAGCTAAAGATTTAAAATCATTTTTAACAGAATCAGAAAGCAGAATCAAGTAGCCACCAACACTGTCTACTCCTTTGCCCCAACTTAGCACCTCAAAAGTAAGTCCGGGTCTAACCGGAACTTCTTTGTAATAAGGAAAAGGACCAGGTTTTTCTTCCACGATTTCTGTTGCTGGACCGGCAGTAGCCTTATCGTCCTGTTCCGATGAACACGAAAACAAGAATAACGCAGCAGCTGCCATAAAAAATGATCTCATCTTTAAATATCTCATTGTTGTGTTGTTAATCTTACTAATTTAAATGAAATGGATTGGCCATACAACTGCAATCCTAAACAATATTACTTCGCAGGTTTTACACTAGCAGCGCCATTATTAAAAATCGTCTCTGTAACTACACTATGTTTACCAGAAGAGGTTACAACGATGGTATTTAACACGCGCTTTTCCCCTTTTGCCAAATTAAACTTTAATGGTGATACATAAAGTGTAGAATATGCTGAGGGGCGGGTACCATCTAATGTATAATACATTTTAGCATTAGGCATCGGTGTTTTTAGTTCTAAGTTTACACGATCACCATCCACTACGCCATCAGGCTGGCCAATTGGCGTAGGAACCCAGTATTGGGTGTTGGTTTTATCTAATCGAGCTAAGTGCAGAGGCAAACGTTCTTCTGTAAAGTTCTTCATGTCTTTACGGTCCAGTTGAGTCCAGGCAATTTCAGCCAAAGCAAACATCCTTGGTAGGATATGGTATTCCACTTTTTCAGGTGTTTTAATATATTCTGTCCATAAATTAGCCTGAACACCAATGATATATTTGCGTTCGTCTGCAGTTAATACTCCAGGAATAGGATCGTAACTGTAGATCTTACTGAATGGTGCAAAACCACCAATATTTGTAGGCTCATCTGCTGATTTAGACTGTGCATGGTCCAAGTACAAACC
Organism: Pedobacter sp. CAN_A7; assembly: GCF_015752175.1. Taxonomy (NCBI): domain Bacteria; kingdom Pseudomonadati; phylum Bacteroidota; class Sphingobacteriia; order Sphingobacteriales; family Sphingobacteriaceae; genus Pedobacter; species Pedobacter sp. CAN_A7. The sequence continues at coordinate 937,616 of NZ_JADOUW010000001.1, forward strand.
ATTGGTCGCAGGTGTCATAATTACATCATGTTTCTGTTGGGCGGAAGCAATACCACCTTCAACCCCTCTCCAGGACATTACAGTGGCGTTTGGCGCTAAACCACCTTCTAAAATCTCATCCCAGCCAATAATCGAACGACCTTTGCTGTTAACAAATTTTTCCATTCTCTGAATAAAATAACTTTGCAAACCGTGCTCATCTTTCAGGTTATTATCTTTAATAAATTTTTGGCAAAATGCCGATTCCTTCCAGTAGTCTTTAGGGCATTCATCACCACCAACATGAATATATTTTGAAGGAAACAAAGCGATTACTTCTTCTAAAACATTCTCCAAAAATTTAAAGGTATTTTCAGTAGGCACAAACACATCCTGGAAAACTCCCCAGGTTTGTTGCACCTGTTTTCCGTTTCTAGAGCCTGCCCATGGCGTTTTAGTATCAATTGGGGTAGCGCGATCAGGGAAACAACTTAACTCCGGGTAAGCGGCAATAGCAGCAGAAGCATGACCCGGCATTTCAATTTCTGGAATTACATTAATATACTTCGTAGCGGCATAGGCAATCACTTCTTTCGCCTCGGCTTGCGTATAAAAACCTTTGTACTCCTGATCATCATTAGCAACGCCTGGATAATGACCTATGATTGTACCGTTACGTACTGCACCAACAGATGTCAGTTTTGGGTATTTTTTAATTTCAATCCTCCAGCCTTGATCATCGGTTAGGTGCCAGTGAAAATTATTCAATTTATATTGAGACATCATATCGATAAACTTTTTGATAAAAGAAACCGGGAAATAATGTCTAGCCACATCTAAATGCATTCCACGGTATTTAAATCTCGGGTAATCGTTAATTTCAACAGTCTGGATACTGAAACTTTCACCTGTTTTAGCAGGTATCATTTGCATGGCTGATTGTACACCATAAAAAAGACCAGCACCTTTTCCGGTAACTTGAATCTTATTTGCGGTAACAGAAATTTTATAACCTTCTGCAGGCAGTTGATCTGCACCTTCAGTGGTTAACACGATTGCTTTTTGATTGCCATTTACACTTTTGGCTTCCCGTAAGGCAAATCCACCCTGGGCAGCAATATAAGCGTTCAGTAAGTCGGCCACATTATTGGTTTCCGGCTGCGCCGCAACCATAACAACTGTTTTGTCTAAAACAAAGGTTCCGTTAGTTTTTTGTACCGAAACCGGTGCGGGGATAATACCAACATTGACATCTTGCTGTGCGAAAACAGGGATGGCCAAAGCGGCTAATAAAATACATGATAAAATCTTTTTCATATAATGGTTAAGTTGAATGAAGCCACCAATATAAACATAAAGGGCGGATCCCCGATAAGGAATCCGCCCTTTTTATAACAGCTAGACAGCTTAAATGCTTAACACATCTTCTTTTGCAGCCAGGTAACGTTCGGCATCTAAAGCAGCCATACAGCCTGAACCAGCAGCAGTTACCGCTTGACGGTAATAATGATCCTGTACATCTCCACAAGCAAAAACACCTTCTACATTAGTCTTGGTACTTCCCGGAACCGTAATCAAATAACCCGTCTCATCCATTTCTAACCAGCCTTTGAAAATATCAGTATTTGGTTTATGGCCAATGGCTACAAAGAAACCTTCCACCTGTAAATCCTGCTCCAAACCTGTTTGGTTATTTACCACACGCAAGCCAGTAACATTTTTACCGTTACCCAAAACTTCTTTAGCTTCAGTATTGTAAATCACTTCTATATTCGGCGTATTTAAAACGCGGTGAACCATAGCTTTAGAAGCCCTAAACTCATCGCGACGCACTAACATATACACTTTGTTGCACAATTTAGCTAAATAGGTAGCCTCTTCCGCAGCCGTATCTCCAGCCCCAACAATGGCAACATCCTGGTTTTTAAAAAAGAATCCGTCACAAACTGCACAAGCAGATACGCCAAATCCATTATATTGACTTTCACTAGGTAGACCCAACCATTTAGCAGTAGCTCCCGTTGAAATAATTACGGTATCAGCGGTAATGGTTTTAATTTCATCAACCACAACTTTATGCGGTAAACTTGAAAAGTCTACAGAACTTACATAGCCAAAACGGATATCTGTTCCAAAACGCTCCGCTTGTTTTCTAAAATCTTCCATCATTTCCGGGCCCATTACACCAAGAGGGTAACCTGGAAAATTATCTACATCAGTAGTTTGCGTAAGCTGTCCGCCAGCTTCCATACCCGTATATAAAACTGGCTTTAAATCTGCTCGTGCAGCATAAATGGCAGCTGTATACCCAGCAGGTCCTGATCCGATAATCAGGCATTGAACGTGTTCTATCTCTTGAGTCACTTGCGACATATATATTCTTTATTTTTAATGCAAATTTAAGGATTAAAGCCTAAATAAGGTAATCCTTAACAGTAATGTGATCTTAGCGTTATAATTTGGGTTTTTGTTGTTGTTCTTCTCTTAACTGGCGTTTAGTTTTCTTTTCGACAGATAACACCTGATCATCCTTATAGGTAGTCACCTTTAACCCTCCGTCAGTCACCCATTTTCCATTACGTTTTCCGGCAAGAAACTGCCCTGTTTCTACAAGGTCTCCATCACGATCGAAAGATTTAAAAGGTCCGTTTAACAACCCTTCTTCATAATTAACCACATTTTTTACCGAACCGTCTACATAATAGCTAATCCATTGTCCATGTTGTTTACCCTGAACAAAATTACCCGACATCGTGACATACCTTTCCTTACCCTTAGTATACACTTCCAACTGGCGAAATCCTTCATTAGGATCCACCCAGTCGTAATACACAAATTTACCCTCCGGAATTTGTAAGCTGCTGTCACTAAACGCACCTGTAGTCATCATGCAACCCTCGCTATCGTATTTTTTAAATGCCCATAACTTCTCGCCACTTAGATAGCCATAAATACCATAACTAGCCGCCTGGGTAGAATCGGTTGTTACTCGGTCTTTCTCATCAAAATAAACTTTTCTCACTTGCCCAAAGCCTGAAAAGGAAATCAGGATAAAGATCAACAGGATATATATTTTGTTCATATACAAAAATATCAAACTATGTTTGAATAATTCCAACATTAAATGCCTTTTTTATGGGCGACTGGTTAGCGGCCTCAATACCCATAGAAATCACTTTTCGTGTTTCTACCGGATCGATGATGCCGTCAACCCATAAGCGCGATGCGGCATAATAAGGGGTTGTTTGTTTGTTGTACCGATCAGTAATCTCTTTTAGCAATTCGGCCTCTTTTTCAGGTGTAATCACTTCACCTTTTGCTTTTAACGATGCTTCCTGAATTTGCAGCAGCGTTTTGGCTGCCTGTGATCCACCCATAACAGCAATTTTAGCACTTGGCCAGGCATAAATTAACCGGGGGTCGTACGCTTTTCCGCACATTGCATAATTTCCTGCTCCATAAGAATTACCGATGATGATGGTAAACTTAGGCACCACCGAATTGGCCACCGCATTAACCATTTTTGCACCATCCTTAATGATACCTCCTTGTTCAGATCTACTACCTACCATAAAGCCCGTTACATCCTGCAAAAATACAAGTGGTATTTTCTTTTGGTTGCAATTCATAATGAATCGTGCTGATTTATCCGCGCTGTCTGAATAGATGACACCACCAAATTGCATCTCTCCTTTTTTAGATTTCACCACCTTACGCTGGTTGGCAACAATACCCACTGCCCAACCATCAATTCGCGCTAGGCCGCAAATAATGCTTTGACCATATTCCTTTTTATACTCTTCCAGCGCTGAATCATCAACCAATCTCTTGATCAATTCCACCATATCATAAGGTTTTTCCCGATTTTCAGGGAGCAAGCCATATATTTCGGCTACCGGGAAGTTAGGTAAGGCAGGTTTAATGCGGTCGAACCCCGCTACCTGCGGGGCACCCAGCATGCTCATGATTTTCTTAATGCTATCTAAGCAGGCCTGGTCATTAGGATGTTTATAATCCGTTACGCCTGATATTTCGCAGTGTGTGGTAGCGCCACCTAAAGTTTCATTATCCACATCTTCACCTATTGCCGATTTTACAAGGTATGAACCTGCTAAAAACACCGAACCCGTGCCTTCTACAATCATAGCTTCATCACTCATAATAGGTAAATATGCACCACCTGCAACACAGGAGCCCATAATCGCCGAGATTTGCACAATACCATCTGCCGACATCATGGCATTATTGCGAAACATACGACCGAAATGTTCTTTATCAGGAAAAATCTCATCTTGCATGGGTAGGTATACCCCGGCACTATCAACCAGATAGATAACCGGCAGACGGTTTTCCATGGCAATTTCCTGTGCTCGTAAATTCTTTTTAGCGGTCATCGGAAACCAGGCTCCCGCTTTAACTGTAGCATCGTTGGCTACAATCATGGCCTGGCGACCAGATACATAACCTATACCACAGACTACACCTGCCGATGGGCAACCACCCTGTTCGGCATACATATCTTCGGCAGCAAGCGCACCAACCTCCAGAAATTCAGTATCCGGATCAATTAAATACGCGACGCGCTCCCGGGCTAGCATTTTCCCTTTGGCCTTTTGTTTAGCAGCACTCTTTTCGCCACCACCGGCATATATTTTTTGAAGGCGGCTTTTTAAAGCATAGACCGCCTGTTTATTTAGGTCTTCGTTTTTATTGAATTCAATGTTCATGGCACAATGTAAATCTAATTTTAAATAAACTATAGTCTGAATTAGGATTCAGTATGGTTACGGTAATTTAGCATATCCCAGCCATTCTACTTGTGCCCTCTCTTTAATAAAATGAGTCTTGCCATTTGTTAATACATATAGCTGATCACTCACGTCCATCACATCATGATACAGATGATCCGTTAAAAGAATGCCCTTATTGCGCTTTCCCTCTTTTATCCAGGTCTTCACTAATTCAATCCAAAGCGGGCTCAGCATAGAGAATGGTTCATCCAACAAGGCAAACTGGCCAGGCGTTTTAAGTACCAGGTATATTTCTACCAGCCGCTTTTGCCCGCCAGACAATTCATCAAATTTAGACAAGTACCTATCTCCAAACTCTGGCATACTTTCGACCAGTGGATCAAAGGCTACCTGGAAATCCGAAAAATTCCTTTTTATAGTCAAGCCATTAGGAATAAAGTTAAACTGAGGTAGGTAAGCCACCAATTGGTGCACCTGAAAAGCACTGGCAACCCACAAACCATCTGCCCTAACGGATTGGCTTTGCGCCTTTTTACTTCCGTAAATAATATTCATTAAGGTAGATTTGCCCATGCCATTGCGGCCCAATAAACCGGTTATACTTCCAGTCTCACACTTAATATAAACATCCGACAAAATCTTCCATTCCCCATATTGCAGTTGTACACCGTCAGCTTCCAGGGTATGTATCATCTTACTACATTTGTTAACACCATTAGCAAAACGAATACAACAAAATCGAAACCTAAGGTGCAGGCGAAGAGCTTAAACTTTGAAAGGCCTAGGTTACGGTAATAATAAAACTCCTTATGTTTATAGGAACTAACGTACCAGGAAAAAACCCCCATCGTAATGATTTTAAACCACAGGATAATTGCTGCAGCTCCTGGCCCAAGTTCATAAAACATGGCCATGGATACAAGGGTGATAATGACCGATACGAGGCAGAAATTAAGGTAAAACCGATAAAGCAGGTTTAAATTTCTTCCATTTAAATAAGAGGTAAATAACATGAGGAGCGAGATAAGTTAACGAAAATTTACTTAGACCAGGACGGTTCCCGGACCGCCCATGTGATTTAATTTACTCACAAACAAAGCAGCCATTAAAGCCGCCCTTTTCTTTGTATCCATAGCCATTTCGCCTTCAAAATTTGCATCGATCGTTTCATTAAACAATAGCAGCCAGCGGTCGAAATGAGTTTGGTTAATGCGCAACGAGGCATGTTTGGCAAAAGGATTCCCTTTAAAACCAGGAACACTAAATAAGGCAGCATTCCAAAATTGATACATTCTTTCCAGGTGTGGCGTCCAATCTTTAATCACCCCATTAAATACTGGCCCAATTAAATCATCATGCTGCACTTTATAGTAAAATTCATTCACAAAAAGCACTATATCATCTAAACCCTTAATATCTGGTTTCATAAGTTGCAGGTTTGTTTAATCTCTGAATTCATCAAGGGTTCTAATGCGATTATCTCCGGGAAAGGACTTTAAAAAGGAAATATCTTGTCCATTTTTAACCCAGCTACAGGTGGCTTGTACCCATTTATAGATAGCTGCATTCACCATCGGCAAGCTCGGTGGAAGGGCTTGGGTGAAGTTCTCCCCTGTTGTGTAATGAACCTGGTAAAATGCTGATGGCACTAGAAAAACGAGAGTTTGCCGATTAGAGGACTGTATAAAAAAATCACCCTGAATTCTCTCATTCGGGTTTTGCCTTTTAATCAGGTATACCCTGGCATTCACATTGGTTACGAAATAATCATTATTAACCAGGTAACCACTACTACCTACAGCCTTTACACCACGGGTAATATTTTTATCTCGCTTACCATTTGACGCACGGTATAATCGGTTAACTTGCAGCTGACCATCTTTTACGGCTATAATAAAAAATGGGGCTACCAAACCTGAGCGGTCTGCAATTTGCACAAGCATAGCTGTTTGTTGCGTATTAATAAATTTGGCAAAGGAAAATTCTTTATGGATTGATTCCGGATCCCTTTTGTCCAATTGTATGCGTACAGTGGTATCACCAAACTTTACACCAAAGGTTTCTTGTTCATCCGCAGTTGCTGGAGCATTTGCCGGAGGAGTAAATTTAACAAGCACTAACTTGACATCTGTTTCTTTAGGATGGAAGTTAAAATCAGTGTTAGCCGCAATCACTTGCGGAACATAGGTTACTTCATTTTTATTGGATTGGCACCTAAAGAAAACAAAGGAAATAAAGATTAAAGCAAATATGGGTTTTATCATAAGGTGGCAAAAAAAGGAGAGTTCGTTAACATCCATAAAAATAGCAGAATTTTTTGAACTACAGAGATGTTAACTTAAAAGATAAACTATAACAAGCTTAAAAATCATTTTATACATCTCACTGCGATACTTCCCCTCTCCTATTTAATCTTTTTTCTTCCGCTCTTCCTTAGGAAATGTATAATAGACATTACTGTAATATTCTTCTTCTTGTACCGGCTCGCTGTAGGCGCATGCCAGTTTACTTTGAGTTTCTATATTTAATCAAATCGCGAATTGTAATGTTGCTTTCGAAAAGAAGGAAGTTATTCTTTTTTTAGCAATAGCTTTTCTATGTCAGGCATATATGATAAACCTATCGGCAACTCCTTATCCTGTAACCATACACTTCGCTTATCAACTTTACTAATTCTGCTAAGTGAAACAATATAAGATCGGTGAATTCTGATAAAAAAACCTTTAGGGAGAATTGATTCCGCTTCCGTCATGGTCATTCTGGTCGTCACTAGTTTGTTTACGAAAAAGAAATTCAAATAATTACCTATGCTTTCCAAATATAACAATGCAGAGAGTTCAACTTTTACCTGTTCATAACCACTTTTAATGAATATGGAGGGTAGGTGATCAGGCAAATTGTTAATACTATTTAAGCGCAGTTGATGGAGTGCTGCGGCTTTGTGGCATGCTTTAACAAAACGTGAAAACGAGAACGGCTTTAATAGATAGTCGACAGCATCCAATTCAAAACTTTGTACAGCATGTTCCTGATAAGCAGTACTAAAAATGATCATTGGAGGATTAGTAAGAGATTTTAAAAATTCTATCCCTGATAATCCCGGCATTTTAACATCTAAAAAGATAAGATCAATTTTGTTCACACTTAGGTATTCAAGTGCATGCAGAGGCTTGGTAAAGCTATTTTTTATTGCGATAAAGGGAACATCAACAGCTAAGTTTTTGATGACTTCAATCGCAAATGGTTCATCATCAATAATTATTGCTTTCAGCATAATTCCAGGTTTAAATTGACCGTTCACTATTAGACCCTACTTTAATTTCAGAAATATATTCATTTTCAATAATACCATGACTAAACACATAGTCGTTTTTATAGAAAATCTCTAAACGCTCTTTAACATTTTGAAGCCCTATTCCTGAATGATGTTTTTCAGGATCTTGAAGCTGTTCTTTGTGATAACTGTTAGCCACCCTAAAACGGATAGACTGATCATCACAAGTCAGCAGAATATTAACCCATGATGCTGATTCAAAGTTGATACCATGTTTGAAAGCATTTTCTACTAATGGCACAAACAACATAGGTACTATTTTTAGGTTTTCAACATCTTCAGCAAAATCTGCTGTAATTTTCACCTGTTCATCAGCAGATATTCTGAGTTCTTGCATGGAAAGGTAATTTTTAATGTATGCGATTTCATTTTTCAAGGGGATAAAGTCGTGGTGGTTATCATCTAACATAAAACGCATCATATCACCTAGTTTTTGTATCCCTTCAGCAGTCCTCTTTGACCCATCCAGTAGTGCAACGCCATAAAGGTTATTTAAAGCATTAAAAAGAAAATGTGGGTTTATCTGTGATCTCAACAACTGTAGGTCGGCGGTTGATTTAGCCAGCGCTTTATGTGTACCTCTATATTCATTAATCTGATCCTTTTGCTGTAAATAAATAAACCAGGTTATAGGTGTAAAAACAAACAATTGAAAGGCCCAATTAGACAACCAGGTACTCATGAATGTTCCATGATCAGGAAAAAACCATAGTGCAACAGGAAATGAAAAACCTAAGGTGGCAATCAACAATTTTAATGAAATTGGAAGGATGAGTTTTGGTGTTTCATCTATTTGATTAAACAGGATATAGGTATTTATAAAATAGATAGGAATACAGGAGGTTGCAAAAATGAAGTAAGTGCTATAAAAACTACTTTCACTAATAACCTGAAAGGTAAAAAGGCATAATGGAACACAAAAGTAAATGCAAATAAATGTCGATACCTGATTGCTAATTAAAATACTATAGTTTTTTTGATTTGACAAATTCTCTAGTTTATAGACTACATATTCCCTAAGGGCCGCGTAAAGCATGTATATGAGCATCATCCTTAACGCCCTGTCAAAACCTTGCAAAAGATGCAGCATTGGCACATCATTATAACCAAGAATGGAGAGCAAACCAAAACCACCATAATTGAACCAGGACGGATGAGCATAAAATGTAGCTACATTCACGCTTAAGCAAAGGATAAGCGAAAGAAAGGCGATTTGGAAAAACACCCATACGTAATTAACTAGAGATTTCTTTTTGGTGTTTCTAAAATAAGGAATCGTAATTAGATTCAACCAAAGATGAATACCAAATAAAGTTAATACTACCCATAATTTAGGATAAAGCACATTAGGTAAATAGCTAAATTCTAAAGCGTGTTGTTGGTAAATCTCAATCAGTTCAGCCATCCCTTGACTGGAGATCACAATTGCATTCCGTATGTAACTAAAGGCGGCCAGCGCAGTTAGCAATGAAGCAATTAAAATTTCATGTTTTCTTAATCTTACCTGCATGTCATAAATATTTATGCAATGGTAAGTATTCTAGTTTCTCCGTTTTTAGAAATGTGACAGAACGATAAATAACGGGACGGATACTAATTCGACCCATTTTGACCTCCAGCCTGGCCATTAGCTTCGCCTTGCTTCAAGTCATCATTAGTCACACCCCGCTTTTTCTTAGGTGCTTGTGGACCGAAGTTCGTTTTACCAAAATTGTAAGCAAAGCTAAGTCCGAAAGACCTGAAGGGAACTGAAAAGCTACTACTTTGTGTAAGTGGCCCGCTATTAATTTTGCTCTCAAAATCTTTATAGTCCTTAAATGGTTGCGTAATATTCAGGCCAAGTGTTCCACGCTTTTTCAGGACATCTTGTTTTACACCTATTACCCACAAATTGAAAGCAGGGTTTGTACCCTGGAAAGTTCTCCTGGCAGAGTTTTGCATCATAAATGTTTCTGCATTTAGTGTTGGGCTCAACTTAACAGTCCCACTTACAAAAGCATTATATTGAATATACGTTGATTGTTTACCTTGCTGTAAATTACTTACGATTTGAGGTTTATAGGTAAATGCATTCAGATTTCCTCTCAAAGTAAGGATATTAAACAGTTTTACCGATCCAAAAAAACTAAACCCAATAGAATTATTATTTCCTACATTCAGGAAATTGGTTAAAGATACATCACGGGTAACTTCATTGCCTTCATTATCAACAGTTGTAAAAGGTACCGTGCTCACAAAACTTTCAATAATGTCGTCTGTCCTGCGGTAATACACGGAAGCATTGATCACAGAAGATTTGACAAAAGTGGAATAATTAAACTCGATGGTCTGTCCTATTTCTGGAGACAACTCTGGATTCCCTTGGCTCTGATTCAATGGATTGCTTGTGTTCAGGAAAGGGTTCAAATACTGCAAGCTAGGTCGTTGTATACGTTTGCTATAACTCAACTTAATGGTTTGCGTTGGCGTTAGTGTTTTTGCTATGGCAAGGCTAGGTACAAAATTAAAATAGTCATTCTTAAAAGGCATTAAGCCGCTCGTTGTACTTCCAGAACTTCCATCTATTTTCGTGTTTTCTACACGTGCACCTGCTAACACAGTCAATCCATTACTCAGGCTAGTGGTCAATAATCCATAAGCTGAATATACATTTTGCCCATAGTCATATTCATTTGAGGTGGTGGCGTTAAATACATATTGTCCTGATTCATTTGGGTTATAAAAATCATAATCACTATTGATCTCGCGGATGATGGTCTTTGCTCCGGCTTCCACCTTAAACACTTTATTAATTGGCAATACATAATCGCCCTGAATCGTATATTCGTTATTCGTACCCAGATTTGTGGCCTGTTGATTTTGCGTAAAGGCAGAGTATTCAGACAGGTAATCCACATCAGCGGTACCATGTGTCCACTGCGCGGCAATACTTATTTCTTCGCCTTCTCTTTTAAATTTATGCGTAAAGTCGTTGTTCCAGTCAAAGTTGGAAAAGCTATTTTTATTATTATTTATAGCCGTGTAATTAACTAAGCCATTGGTAGGTGAAAAATTACTGTTGGTGGTAGTGCCTTTATTTTCGAATTCCCCGCCCCGCTTACTAAAGGATGATGAGAAACTGTTGTTGTCATTGAAATCATAACCCAGTGAGGCCGCAGCAGTAAGGAAATGGCGATTAGAATTGCTTTCCCCGTTGGACGAAGAAGTGGTGCCAAGCTCCGAATTTGAACTTTCAAAAGATGTGTAAGTCGTTTGCGGCCAACCTGTATTATAACCAACATTAGCGGTGAGGCTAAGCTTATTTTTATTGAAGTTTATATTGGCATTTCCATTATTTTGTCTTGTACCTACTCCAGCACTCACTGAACCACTCACTCCAGAAACCTCTTTCTTTTTAGTGATGATATTGATTATTCCCGCCGAACCTTCTGCATCATATTTAGCCGATGGAGAAGTAATGACTTCAATATTTTTAATTTGATCTGAAGGCATAGACTTGAGCACATCAGCTGCATTTGTGGTTAGTGCCCCAGAAGGTTTACCATTAATCAGTATTCTAACATTTTGACTTCCTCGTAAAGCAACATTACCGTCCATATCAACCGAAACCATCGGAACTTTGCGCAAAATATCGGTCGCATTACCACCGGCACTGGTCACATCTTTCTCTGCATTAAATACCAGTTTATCAATCTTGTTTTCAATTAATGCCTGCTGCCCCGTAATCTGCACCGCTTCCAACAAATTAGCCGTTGGAGAAATGATAACATTTCCTAGGTTTCTATCCAATTGACCAGCAGTCAAAACGATAGCGAGAACGTTTTTGACCTTGTATCCTATATAATTCACCTGAAGTCGATATTCTCCTGCCTGGACGTCCGTTACCCTAAAACTCCCCTTTTCATCAGTCAGATCACCACTCACCGGGGTCGTTGATCCGTTTTTAAAAAGACTCACTGTCGCATAATCAATAGGTTGCTTGCTTATCGAATCAATCACTATCCCAGATACCGTTCCGCCTGCAGCCATTGGCCTTGTGTTTGGGCCAGGAGTCTGTGCGCGAACTGCCGTCCAACCCAGCACTAACAAGAGCGTTAACAGCATCGTTGTTTTTATAAAACTTATTAATCGTCCTTCTATTTTGTTACCAGCGGGAGTCTGCATATTTGCCATCTTTAAAACAAATCAACGCAATTGCAAGCATCATAAATTAGCGAATAGACCGTTGACGCTTAAAAGTCGACAGAATCAACATTTTGATCGACAGCGCTATAGCTTGATGTATAAATAAATATAAGATATTTGAGGACCATGACTTCAGCAATTAAAGGCTTCAGGAATAAGCTCCCTTCCGTTCACTATATCATTGTTGCGGCACTGCTGGTGCTCACTTTTTTTCCATTAACCTGGCCAGTGCAATTGCCTGTCGAGTTTTGGATAAAACAGGTATTGATCAACTTGATATGGGCTTCACTATTCTATGCAAATTACTTTGTTTTCACCCCTAAGCTTTTATACAACCACCGCACAGGTAGTTTCGTACTGTTGGTTATGATAACAATCATTGCTGTTGTTTTCCTAAATAATTGGTTAGATGATTTCTTAGGATTACCACAGGCGATGGACAAAATATTCGCACCTGAAGGCCCCAAACACATAGAGAAACAAGATCATTCTGGATCCTATATCACCATTATTATGGCCATGATCATTTATGGCGTAAGTACAGTAGTGGCCTTGTCAAAAAAAATGCAAAATGATCAACTCACCTTCCAGGCGACTGAAAAGGAAAAGATAAGTTCAGAGTTATCCTTACTTAAATCACAGATCAATCCACACTTTTTCTTCAATACGCTTCACACCATATATGCGCTTGCCGACAACAATACGGGTACGGCTAAAGATGCCATTTACACCTTGTCTCACATGATGCGCTATGTGATTTATGATACAAAGAATGACCTGACCAGCCTGGAGAAAGAAATTAAGTTTATAGAAGATTACATCCTATTGATGAGGTTAAGGCTCAATGAAAATGTTCAAGTCATTTTCGAAAAGCAAGCAGGCATGAAAGATTACGAAATAGCACCTATGCTGCTGTTACCATTCATCGAAAACGCATTCAAACATGGCGTAAGCACCATTCATCAAAGTTATGTCTATATTGATATCAGTCAGCTAAATGATCAGGTGAAAATTATGATCAAAAATTCGCTATTTGAAGCCAGCGAACACCTTGAAGATAGCAATGGAATTGGATTGACAAATACTAAACGGCGATTAGATCTACTATACCCTAATAAACACAGCCTACATGTTGAAAATAATACTGATTTAAAAGAATATACAATTACCTTAATCCTGAATTTCCAATGAAAATTAATTGTATTGCTGTTGATGATGAGCCTTTTGCATTATCCTTGATCAGTTCATATATTGAAAAAACACCTTTCCTAAACTTAGTAGCAGGCTTTTCAAACGGTGTGGCAAGCTTGAAAGCTATACACGAATATCCTTCCATACAACTCATTTTTTTGGATATCAGGATGGCCGACCTAAGTGGAATAGAACTAGCCAGGATTATTGAGCAATCAGGTCGCAAAAAGAGCATAAGAATTATCTTTACCACAGCCTATGATCAATATGCTATGGAAGGTTATAAAGTTGATGCGCTGGATTATCTTTTAAAACCATTTAATTTTGTAGACTTCACCCGTGCTGCAACAAAAGCATATGATTATTTTAACATGCTGCATTTTAGTTTAACTCCAGATAAACCAAGTGAATCCACAAGGATACAAGAAAAAAAATACATCTACCTGAAAGTGGATTCTCAACTCCAAAAAGTTGATACAGCCGATATTCTCTACATCGAAGGACTCAAAGATTATGTTAAACTATTTTTGAAAGGACTAGACAAGCCGCTGCTTACCTTATCAAGCTTAAAAAGTCTTGAAGATAAGCTTCCCACTAACACATTTTTAAGAATACACCGGTCTTTTATTGTTGGCGTTGAACACATTAAATCTGTTACAAAAAATTCTGTCCAGATTCAAGAGACTACAATACCCGTGACAGAACAGTATAAGCTTGGATTTACTGAATTTTTAAAAAACTGGGTGTAAGGCAACAACCTTTCATCGTAAATCACCTACATACTATGTTGTTTCCAACTATGGTAACTCATCTCTAATTTAATTTCACCATTGGGATAACTACCGACTGAAGTCCAGCCTTGAAGTTGGTAGAACCGCTCTGCTCGGGTATTTTTAGAGGTACCTAATACCACATTGTTTTTAGTCTGCTCAAAATACCAGTTAATCATTTGTCTGTGTAATTCCTTTCCAATCCCTTTTTCTGCAAATTCCGGATTTACAAACAAAGCCCAAACGCTTTTATCCCGAAGGTCTATGATAGAGAACCCTACAACATTGCCATTTACTTCACATACCCAACCCTTCCCTTTTTCATTAAGGTAAAATGCAACATCCTCGTCCGTCACCAGATCAGGGCTACTTAACATATTCTCCTTAACCAGGTGCCTAACTACTTGCATCTGCTTAATGTCCGAAAATTCTGCAGCTCTAAATATGGTGTTCATGATTTTAAGAAAACAAATTACCTCTACTTTAATTGTAAATCATCAGTAGGGATAATTTCATAAGGGTTTTAGTGAGTGTACACTAATATAATAACAAACTTAATAATCAATTTATGGGTTGGACCCCTTCATACCATTCAGTAATATACTCAGATACACTTTCCCAACCTGGCTCTCCACAAATAAAGTGACTTTTACCTTCAAAAATTTTCACATCTACCCGGCTATTAGCGTCACTGTACCGGCTGGCTATTTTCCGGGTAAGACTGGAAGGAAATATATGGTCACTGCCACCTCCAATAAATAATAATGGTGCATGAGGCTTCTTGAAATCTATGTTTGAAAACGAATCTAAAACAAGTTGCCGACTAACCTTATAACTTTCAGGTACAGCAAATTTTTCAAATGCTTTTTCTTTTTCTGCAATGGATATTGTATTAAAAAATGAATAATCGTACCATTTACGACTTCCCATAAAATGGCTTTTGAAAGAAAAGAAGCCAAAGGCTGGTAACACAGTTTTTAGTGTTTGAAATGGTGGGAAAACATTTTTCGGTGGTGCGCCGTCAATGTTTACACCTGCCACTACTTTTCCCATTTCTACCAGCTTTAATACAGCCATACCCGCCATAGAGTGACCAATAATTAAAGGCTTCTCTGGGAGGGTATCAATTAAACTAACCACATTATTCACTACATCTTTAAAGCCGGTTTTAATCAGGTCAGGATGAAGCCTGGCCCTTAATTCTGCAGGATTACCTTCGTGGCCAGGGTTTGCCGGTGTATAAACATTAAAACCCTTTTGCTCAAAATATCGTTTCCAATCAGTCCAGGTGTTGTTATTAACAAAATTTCCATGAATAAGTATTATAGTTTTTGAACGCGCCATAGCCTTTATATTTTAAAATGATAAGATTCAAAGTGGACGTTTACTTAGGATGCTAAGTACTGCCTAAAATAATAATTTTATCTCTTTATTTAACTATACCACAGTCGTTTACGACTATTTTAATTTGCTATTTCATTTGAATGATAATTACATCGTCCTAAAGCACGAAATTGGCTTATTGCAGAAAAAAAGATAGGCTAGTTTCCCCTATAAGTTGAATAGCCAAACGCTGATAGTGTTATTGGAACATGATAATGATTTTTATCTTTTATTTGAAAAACCACTTCAATAAAAGGATAGAAACTTTCTACATCATTTCTTTTAAAATAATCGCTAGTCATATACGTCAGTTTATATATACCCAGGTTTGATGGATCAGCATTTAAAAAATCAGAAATTCTGCCATTTTCATCCGTTGCCTTTTCATCTATAAACAACCAGTGTTTTGTCTGTTCGTTATATTTTTCCAATTTAATGGTTACTCCAGTTGCTGGTGTTCCTTTTGACACATCTAAAATATGACTGGAAAGCTGATAATTGGTTTTTTGGGCGAAAGTACTCAGGGTAAACATTGCCAGAATGAGTGTTAATGATAAATTTTTCATAAGTGTATTTAAATTATTTTGTTGTGGTCAATCCTATTTCAGTTAAGGTGGCAGATTTTGCGATGAGGTCATCATTTTCAGCACTGCCCACTCCTATACTTCCTATAAGGTTACCCTTGTACCAAACCGGTACGCCCCCGCTTAATAATATTAATTCAGGTAAGGTATTTAAATTTTCAGTATCAGGGTTGGAAGCTGCATTTCTTAATAGCAACAGTGTTAGTGTTTTTGTAGACAAAGCGGTATAGGCTTTTCTTCTTGCAGCCTCGGTATTATGCGGTCCAACGCCATCACCACGCATGAGTAAAAGAATGGTGCCTGAGGCATCTAACACTGCAATCGAAACTTTTTTATCTAACAATTCTGCCCTAAGAGTGGCTCTCGCTGCCAGTTCTATGGCTGCTGTTAAGGTTAAATTGTATGATGAACTTATATAGAGACCAACACCAGTAGCCGATGTTTTTTGTTTGGATGTTTGCTGGCCGAAACAATAGGTAGACATCATGACCAGAACAATCGACATTATTTTCATAGCAGATTTTTATGCAAAGTTAATTGCAACTCAAATGAAAAACCTTGTCTTAAGTCAACGTTTTATAGCTTCGACTTTATTCTGCTTAAGGTAGATGGAGAAATGCCTAAATAAGACGCCGCTATTTTATTAGACACCCTGACTAATATTTTTGGCTGATTTTTTATGAGCCACTTGACTTTGTTTAAAGCATCAAATCCTTGAAATCCATAGTTTCTTTTTTGAGCTACAATAAATCCAAGCTCCAATATTTCTGTATATATTTTTGCAAACTGCGGTATCGTATTTACCAGGTGATAAAAATCAGTTCTTGAAATACAAAGCAATTCTGACCTTTCCATTGTTTGTAAATACTCATGAGCTGGTAACTGATCAATGAAGCTTGGTAATGCGGTGGCAAAATTACCTTCAAAAGCAAAGAATCTTGAAATTTCTGCACCTTCTTTTGTATGCGTAAACACGCGGATGCAACCTTTATTAATAAAATAATAATGCTTTGAAACCTGACTATAATCCAGAAGGATGTGATTTTTACGCGTTTTTATGAATTTAAAGTAAGTGCAGACCTCTTCAAGCTGATGGCTATCCATGCTAACTCTACTTTTTATAAACTCTTCTAAAACTGTGTACACCTACGCTAAAAGCCTGTCTCCACTTAACACCTTTTTCATCATCACATCTTTCTGCTCATCATTACCTAACCTGAAAATATGTTTATCAAACGCCACAAATCCATTTTTTTTGTAAAAACTGATGGCACTCAGGTTCTCTTCCCATACCCCTAACCATATATAGTCTGCTTGTTTCTGTTCTGCAACAAGAATAGCCTGATGATAAAGCAATTGGCCTACCTTTTTACCCTGATATTCCTTCAACACATAAATCCGTTCAATTTCAAGGGCTTTGTCATCCTTTAACTCTGTTTGTGAGGCGCCAATGTTCAGTTTCAAATAAGCAATGACCTTTCCAGCTAACGTGGCAAAATAAAAGTATGAATTCTGGTCACTAAGTTCGGCCCTGAGTTTTTCAATGGAAAAGCTTTCTTCTAAATAATTAGTCATGTCTTCAGGGTTATTTGCCGAAGAAAAAGATTCCGAAAAAGTTAACCTGCCAATATGTTGTAACAGATTAATGTCACCCATTCCAACTGGTGTTATTTGTATACTATTCATAACTTATAAACGTAATATTACCAATATTAACTATGCGTGTGATGTTAATTTTAATGAGACACGGCCTTTAGTCCGATGATCGAGCCTATTAACGTGGCCAGGAAAAGTAACCGCAAAAAAGTGGCAGGTTCTTTAAATACCAAAATACCTAATAATACTGTTCCTACAGCGCCAATTCCTGTCCAAACGGCATACGCAGTTCCAATAGGCAAAACTTGAGTGGCTTTAATTAGCAGCCCCATACTAATACACAAGGCCATTAAAAAACCTGTATACCAGAAATACATTTCGTTTCCGGTAGATTCTTTTGCTTTTCCTAAACAGAAAGCAAAGGCCACTTCAAATAAGCCTGCTATAACTAAAATAATCCAATTCATATTTTTATTTGTTGGCCACAAAGGTCTCAAACAAAGTTGAATTAGCTTTTTACAAATGTTAAAAATTACACCTATTTTTTTTTATCAGCGCGTATTCTGCTGAGGCTAACTTGCGACATGCCTAAATAAGATGCGATGTAGCCTAATTGAACCCTCAAAAGTAAAGCTGGTTGGTCATTCATTAAATCCATATAGCGTTCCTGAGCCGTTTTAAACTGCATGGCAATAAGCCGTTCTTCCGTTTTCACAAGTTCCTGTTCGGCCAATTTTCTTCCCCAATTGGCAAGGTGTACATCTTTTTCATACAGGGATCTTAGTTCCAAAATATTAATCTTGTACAAGTCGCAATCTTCAAGTAACTCAATGCGCTCATAACTTTTCTTGCCAAAAATATAGCTGTGCATGGAAAGTACAGGTGCACCTTCTAGTCCAAACCAAAAAGTAACTTGCCCATTAATGGCATTTGAATACGCCCGAACAACTCCCCGTTTAATGAAGTAAATATGCTCTTCAACACAGTCTTCCTTTAACAAAATATGGCCTTTAGGATAAGTTATCTCCTTAAACTGAGATTTTAATAAGATCTTAGCATGTTCAGGCAAAGGATATAGCCCCGTAATGATGTCATCAATATTCATTTTTGATCAATTCAATCACCCATGTTTTCAATGTTAAACGCTTAATTGTAAGAACTCATGAAGTGGCAATTACTTCTTCTTAGAGAAATCAAATTTATTTGCATAAGCTTCTTTAACTTTGAGGATGATCACGCCATTAGCTCCTTGAGCACCGTATATGGCTGTTGTTTTTGCGTCTTTTAGTACTTCTATTGCCTCTATCCAATCATGCGAAATTTCCTTAAATTTAACTGTGTCAATAGTACAACTCTTATCACCAGAAGTAATAACAATCAAAGGCTCTTTATCTTTATCCAAATTTACCCTTGATACTCCTCCGATCCTTATGGTATTAGGCCCAGCAACAGCCATTTTAATACCCATATTTTCTTCGAAGGTTGTCTCTTTCTCTGCATAGCCAGGCGATGACAAAATAAGCGGAATAGCGCTATCTTCTATTGATAGGTCCAACTGAAACATACCAGCACGATCTGTTATGGCAATTACATTTTGAAAGCCTTTTTGCCTCACTTTTACACCTGCTAAAGCTTTCCCAGTTCCTTCATCTATGACCTTTCCACTAATTCTATCTCTTAGAATGGATGATTTAACTGCCGACTCGAATGATAGCGAACGTAAAGCAGATGATTTGTCGCCCTGTATAGTGTCTTGACTTGGCTTTTGTGCCAGGGCCGGGCTAACCACACTTGCCCCTATGGCCAGAGACATTAACCATTGCCAGTTTATCTTTGAGGGAGGCTGTACCAGCTTGCGATCAAGCTGTGTAGAAAGTAAGCGTCCACAAACATTATCTTCTTTTTTGTTGAAAAACTTGATCAGTTCAGCATCTGATTTATCCGTAAGATCTACAATGTTTTTTTCACAACGGTCGCAATATTTCCCAGCGCCTATTTGCTGCATATCATCCCAGTTTTCAGAACAGGGATTAGTCATTATTAATTGGAGATCTTTCATAAAAGCTTTTTTGAGACGTGATACACTAAAGTACATTATTTAATGTATAGTAACAATCTTCGACACCATTCGGTTATTTTGGCAAAGTAAACCAAAAGGTACTTCCCTCACCCAATTTACTATCCACACCAATCTCTCCACCATGTCTTCTAATAATCTCTGCGCTAATATACAGCCCCAGGCCAAGCCCAGAGTATTGTACACCTCCATAATCCGCGCGGTAGTAACGGTCAAAAATATGCGGGATCTTCTCCTGCGGGATGCCAGGCCCGAAATCTTTTACAGAAATTTTAGCTACAGTTCCAAGGTCCTCTATTAATAAATATATTTCCCTGCTATCAGGTGCATATTTAGTGGCATTATTAACAAAGTTAACCACCACCTGATCTATCCTTGTCTGGTCGGCCTGAATCTGTAACGCCACATCTCCCTTAAGAATCAATTCATGTTTTCCTACAATTCGAACATGGTGGCAGCATTGTTCCAGCATTTCTGCTATCGTAAAAGTTTCCATGTTAAGGTGCAATTGCCCCTCGTTTGTTCTGGTTGTGTTAAGCAGATCATCAATCAGGTTAGTGATTTTCATTACACTGCCATTCGCCTGTTCAATCAGCCGTGGAACGACACCACTTGATAAATTATCTTTATACCTATTAAGTAATTGCAACGCACCTTTTAATGTCGTAATAGGCGTTTTCAGTTCATGACTCGCAATGCTTAAGAAATCATCTTTTCGTTGTTCCTCGAGCTTGCGTTCAGTAATATCTTGAACTGTTCCTGAAAAAAAAGCCTGGCCGTTAGCATCTTCAGCATATAATTTTCCAGTTGCCCTCACCCATTTGATAGTGCCATAGCTGACGCTCCTAATGGGATACTCCATATCGTAACTGGCTCCATTAACACTGGCCTGCTCTATCGCCTCCAAAACGGCCGGTCTGTATTCATCCAGTATCTGTTCTATCGCCTTGTCATAAGTCATATCCTCATGTTCATAAAATCCAAAGATCTGTTTCAGTCTTACGGATGGCCTGAATTCGCGAGTGTTAACGTCGATATGCCAGGTGCCTAGTTGTGACGACTCAATAGCAAATCGAAGCTGGGCTTCAGCTTGTTCAATCTGTTTACGGGCACGCACTTTTTCTGTTACATTAAGAACCGTGGAAATGACACCAATTCTATTTCCAGCCAGGTCATCAAGGGCCTGACAATAATAATCAATATAAAATGTGCGGTCTGTATTATCGGCCTTGTTTTTATAGGTTACGATGAGTTCTTGGTTTACAATAGACTCTCCTGTCTCCAGTACCTTTTTCCAAAGTTTAGGAAAAGGCTGGCCTGCAAGTTCTGGGAAGACCGCTAACATCGTCTTACCCATTACTTCTTCTTTTGTTCTATCCCATAACCTAAGCAATGCATCATTGGTAGTTGCAATAACCTGATCGGCGCCCATAAGTACTACTATAGGCACTGGTATTTCGCTAAGAATCTTATCTAAACGGATTTCACTAGCCTGCAAATCAAGATTTGTGATCATCAATCTTTCTTGCGATTTACTTAACTCTTCATTAGTCGCTAGGAGTTCTTCATTAAGTTGCTGAAGATGCTTTCTTCCAACCACCTGTTCTGAAACATTATTAGCGGTAACCATGATCCCATTGGTTTCACCGTTTTCATCTTTTATCGGCTGATATACAAAATTAAAGTAGACATCTTCTAACTTTCCATTGTGCCGTAAAATTGCTTTTACTTCTGAACCATAGTAGGGTTGGCTATTAGCGTACACATTGTCGAGGATACTTATAAACTCCTGACCGTTAAGTTCTGGTATAGCAATATGAAGGGGTTTGCCTAAAATATCGGCTGTTTTACCCCAAGCCTCAAGCACTTTTTTATTTGCAGATTCAATAACATGCGCACTCCCAGCCAAAACAGCAATGGCTACTGGTGCATCGGATAATAAGAACCGAAGCCGACTTTCAGATGTTGACAGTTCTGCTGTTCGCTCCCGTACCCTTGACTCTAATTTTTGGTTAAGTTCCCGAAGAGTTTCCTGAGTAACATTCAGTTCTTCATTGATGGCTTGAAGCTCCTCGTTCGAAGCTGCTAGTGCTTCATTTAAAGCTTGTTCACGTTTTAAAATTTCCTCTTTCTCCCGGGCTGCCTTTAATTCCTCCTGATTATTCACCTTTTCAGTAACATCTCTAGCGGTGTGAAAAATGGCATACACCTCTCCAGATTCATCTTTTACCGCGAGATATGCATAATCAAAATAATATAATTGCAATTTGCCATTCACAAACAGTTCTGCAGGAATGGCATGACCAATGTTATCAATACCTGTTCTCCATACTTCCTGCAACATCCCCTCAAAAGGCTGTTCAGCAATTTCCGGAAGTGCTTCAGGTAGTGTTTTACCAATTACTTCCGGACCTCTTCCCCATGCCGCCTGCATGGCAGGATTTGCAATCTCTATCAGTAGCTCCTCACCCGTATAAATTGCAACCGGGTCATTTGACCGGCATAAAATTTCAATAATTTTATCTTGGCTTAATCTTTTTTGTCTTGCCATAAAAAGGGAAGTGCTATATTATATTTCGTAATTTATTGTTGGCAATTACCATGGTATCCCAGAGTTGCCAGTCTTTTGTATACACCAGGTAGTCATACAGCGCTGGTTTTGAACGTTAGTCGTTTTTATAGGCTCATGCAATGTCCCATTGAGTTTTTTAGTCAACCTAAGTAACATTTCCTGATTAACCAGAAACCGTTCTGACTCATCTGGAAGAATGTATCTTCCGTTACCAACGAACCTGAGTGATGATTCCATACCAATATCTGAGGCCAGTCTGCAGAACAAGAATCCATCTTTCTTCAATACACGCCACATAGAATACAGCATGGAATGAAAATGCTCCAGGTTTTTTGCAAAATGTAATACCGCACTGCTGATGACCAGATCAAATTTTTCATTAGAAAATGGTAACTCCTCAACTGGTGCCAGGATAAAATTGTCCCTGGTCGTCCCCTTACCTAAGGTATCCGCTAATTGCTGGACGTAACTTATGGCATCCGGGTTTTGGTCAACCCCATATACATGGAAATCATTTTTCATAAAATAAAAAATATTCCTGCCAGTTCCACATCCGGCATCTAAAATAGATTGACAGTTCGAATAAGTCCCTTTTAACAGTTGATCAAACAAATAAATGTCAATATCACCATATAGTTCCTGAAAATTAGTTGCCATAGTTAAAGTATTGATATTAGCAACCGTTCATTCGATAATTCTTGACTCTTCATTTTCCCAAAAGCATCTTTGCGCCGTAAAGATATCATTTCTATTTACCACATTTCAAGGAATAAACCCGTATTTTATCATCCTTTAATTATTATTCGAACACTACTTTTTTTCCATATCACTGATAATTGATAGCTAATCCTCTCAAAAAATTTGTACTTTAAATCAAAAGATGCACGAGACTTAGCTTGATCATTTCTGAAAACGGCAGTTTATTTATCCGTAAATGGCGCAACGCATTTACGCTTTATGCTGGGGGCTGCTGGAGTCTACTCATAAATAAAAAATGAAAAAAGCATAATGACCAAAATTGCTATAAATCATAACATTTGTTCGACAAAAACATCGATTTTCAGTTTCTTTAAACGAAATAGACATCTTAACCAAGATGACAATTTCATTTTTTTAACAGCAAAAACAGCTAACTAACTATACATCAACTAACCCTCCATCCAAGTTCAGTCCAAGTTCAGTCCAAGTTGAAAGTAAGTATTTCTAGAAATACACGGACTTATCATTTAGTTTTATTATATTTATCTTTGAGTTAATACGAGGCGTAGATATACTGCACTTAAAAATAACTCTTCACACTTAAAGAAAATAAAAATGGCCATAGTGAAAGGAAAATTTATCATAGGAGTTGCAGGTGCAGTAATTTATAAGACCTACCGGGGACAGCAAGTCATCACAGGAAAAGCCCGTGGAACTGTCAAAATCAGTGAAGCAACTAAAAAATCAGCAAATATATTTGGTAAATCAAGTACGTTTGCTTGTCAAATTAGACTGGGATTAAACGCGATCGTCACTAAAAATCATGATGGTACTATGCACTTTCGTTTAACCCAGGACGTGGCCCGCATTGTTAACAAAGCGCTAGACCCAGAAAATAGCGCTTTCTTTTTCGGCCCTTCTGATTTCGACGCACTGACCGGATTCCAATTTAACATTAAGTCGCCATTTAAACAAAGTTTGTTGGTACATCCTTACATCACGGTAACAGATAACCAGCTTACTTTACACCAGCCTGAAATCCATGTTCCGAAAGACTTGAAATTTCCGCTAAATGCAACAAGCTGTAACATCAACTTTGTGGTCATGGAATTTAATTTGCTGGATGGTACAAAGAAGAGAACGTTGATCGGCACTAAAAAGATCGATAATAACAAAGGGATATACGCTGCAGAGGAATGGACTGCGCCACTGCAGGAAGGATGGTTCACCGTAATTGCGATTTCTCTAAATTATGTGCAGCAAACCTTTGCAGGAGACGTGATATTGAATAGCAAAGATTTCTGCCCGGCAATGATCGTCCAGGCAGGCTTTATCACCAATATTGACCAGGCCGGTCCCTTTGAATTAAAAGCTAAGACATATAGATGGGCACCAACTAAGTAAGGTTACGGTCTTTAAACCAGACTTCATCGGGCGTAGCCGAAAAACTACTCATTTTTTCAATGAGTACCTGGGGGTTGGCTTCATTAAAAACAAGATCTTTATTGTTCTGTTTTAGGAAACGATGCTGCACCATTACTTCCATTTGCAGAAACAGGTGGTCGTAATAACCGACTACGTTAAGTACGCCGATGGGTTTACCATGTAACCCTAATTGTAACCAGGTTAACACTTCGAAAAATTCCTCGAGCGTACCGAAACCACCTGGCAATACCACAAAGCCGTCAGAAAGATCGGCCATACGCTGTTTGCGCTCGTGCATGTTACTGGTGATGACCATTTCGGTGATGCCTTTATGGCCCACTTCCTTGTCCATTAAAAACTGAGGAATAACGCCAATGACTTTGCCGCCGTGTTTTAACACCTCATCGGCCAGTACACCCATTACCCCTACGCTACCACCACCGTATACCAGTGTGATGTGTTGTCTAACCAGAGTAACAGCAAGATCCTCTATTGCCTTAAGCAGTAGAGGATCTCCGTTAAAATTTGCACCGCAATACACGCAAAGCGACTTGATCATCGATATGTTGTTAAAAAGAATTAACGAGAATAATTTGGCGCTTCTTTGGTAATAGAAATATCGTGCGGGTGACTTTCTCTCATGCCTGCAGCGGTAATTCTCACAAATTTTGCCTGTTGTAAATCATCAATCGTCGCCGCACCACAGTAGTGCATTCCAGCCCTCAGGCCACCTACATATTGATAAATAACCTCAGCTAAAGTGCCTTTGTAAGCTACACGACCTACAATACCTTCAGGAACCAATTTGGTGACCACATCTTCTTCATCCTGGAAATAACGGTCTTTAGAACCTTGCTGCATGGCCTCTACAGAACCCATACCACGGTAAGACTTGAACTTACGTCCTTCATAAATGATGGTTTCGCCTGGCGACTCCTCTACACCGGCAAATAACGAACCTGCCATGATGCAACTAGCACCAGCAGCAATCGCTTTCACAATATCACCCGTTTGTTTGATACCACCATCGGCGATAACAGGGATCCCGGTACCGATTAGCGCCTGTGCACATTCAAAAACGGCATATAGTTGTGGTACACCTACACCAGCAATGATTCTGGTGGTACAGATGGAACCTGGTCCGATACCCACTTTCACAGCATCGGCACCTGCAGCAGCCAAAGCCCTTGCCGCATCGGCAGTTGCGATGTTACCAGCGATAACCTGTAAATCAGGAAAACGTTGTTTAATGGCAATCACCATGTCGATCACACCTTTCGAATGTCCGTGAGCCGTATCAACGGTAACCACATCCACCCCTGCAGCTACCAAGGCAGCTACACGATCAATGTTATCGGCCGCAACGCCAACCGCAGCACCTACGCGTAAACGGCCTCTTTCGTCTTTACATGCTTTAGGGTAATTTTTATATTTCTGGATATCTTTAAACGTGATTAAACCAGCTAAACGACCATCCTGATCAATGATTGGAAGTTTTTCAATTTTATAGTTCTGCAAAATTTCTTCTGCCTGTAATAAAGTTGTGCCTTCTGGTGCGGTAATCAGGTTTTCGCGGGTCATCACATCGCCAATTTCCAAACTCATGTTTTTCTGGAAACGTAAGTCGCGGTTAGTGATGATGCCGACTAACTTATTATCTGCATCAATAACAGGGATACCCCCTATTTTATAGGTTTGTGTAATTTTATAAGCATCAGCTACGGTTGCATCTTTCAGCAAGGTAATCGGATCCTGAATCATGCCACTTTCGGAGCGTTTAACTTTCCTTACCTCTTCTGCCTGACGTTCAATGCTCATGTTTTTGTGCAACATGCCAATACCACCTGCCTGTGCAATGGCAATAGCCAGATTTGCTTCGGTAACGGTATCCATGGCAGCAGACACTACAGGGACATTTAAACGGATTTTCTTGGTAAGGAAGGTTCCGGTATCCACATCGCGCGGCAGAACTTCAGAATATGCAGGTACTAATAATACGTCATCGTATGTTAGTCCTTCGGCTATAAATTTGTTGGGATCGAGTTGCATAGCAAATAATTTAGGAGTTACTATTTGCCGGGCAAAAGTACATTTTTTTAAGGAAAACTGCAATAGAGGTTTAGTAATTGGGATTTTTTTATTAAAGATTACACAGGGATGGGATTTAAGATGTCTCGGTCTGTTATGAAATTCGATTGTTATCCCTATATCTGTGTAAATGTCTGCTGGATGGGATTCTTAAAGTTCCTCACCATAGAAGAAATTCGACTCAAATATAAACATCATGATGAGCCGAATAGCCTAATTATTCGGCTCATCGAACAAGGAATTTAATGGTTCCGTTGCGGGAAATTCGTAGCTTTATACGTATCATGGATTGCAAATACAAGTATTTCTAACAAAGAACAAATATAGATTCTTCATTGTTCCTTTTCATAAGCACCTTTACTACTGACCCTTATGAAACCTTGGATAAAAACCTTGACCATTGTCGCCATACTATCTGGTCTGGCATACAGCTGTACTAAACATGACGACTTTTGGGAGTCTATTATTCCAGAGACAAAAGATCAACCGACATCAAGCCAGATCAAAGGGTATGTATTCAGGCCTGCTATAGCGCCAGCCACGGATGCAAACATTCAACAATTAAAAGTACCTCCAGGGTTTACGGTTAAAAAATTTGCCGATGGATTAGGAAAACCCCGGATACTGGCTATAAGCAACACGGGCAATGTGTATGCATCGGATCGGGAAGCAGGTATTGTCATGTTATTAAAGGATACGAATACAGATGGTGTAGCTGATGCGAAATCGACAGTAGCCACCATAAAACAGGCACATGGTTTAGCAATACATCAGTCGAAAATGTACATTGCTGCTGTAAAAGAAGTTTATGTGGCGGATATGAATGCTGACGGAACGTTAAGCGCGCCCCGAATAATCATCAGCGATCTACCTGATGGTGGCCAACATCCCAATCGCACATTGGCTGTCGGCCCGGATGGCTTGCTTTACATTACAGTAGGCAGTACTTGCAATGCTTGTCCGGAGCCAAATAAAATGAATGCTACGATTGTGCGAAGCAATTTAGATGGAAGCAATAAAAAGGTGTTTGCAAAAGGACTCCGAAACACCATTGGTTTCGGCTGGCATACAGAAACCGGGGAGCTGTGGGGAATGGACCATGGTATTGACTGGCTTGGTGATGAGGAACAACGCGAGGAAGTAAACTTGATTAAGGAAAATTTGAACTATGGCTGGCCGTATATTTATGGAGAAGGCAAGTATAACCCAAGTGACCCTCCGCAAGGAGATACCACCTACAGTCAGTATGCACAACTAACCACTTTCCCTACGCTAACTTACCAGGCACATGCAGCGCCGATGCAAATGGCGTTTTATACAGGTGATCGTTTCCCGGCAGACTATAAAAATGATGCATTTATTGCTATGCGTGGTTCCTGGAACCGCAGTGTTCCATCGGGATATAAAATTGTACGCCTGCATTTTGAAAATGGTAAGCCGGTTCGTTTTGAAGATTTTCTGACTGGTTTTTTAATTAACGGCAACCAATCACATTTTGCGAGATTGGTGGGCGTAGCTGTACACCCTGATGGCTCGATCATGGTATCAGATGACACCAACGGCGTCATCTATCATGTGGCTAACTAACAGTCATGTGCGCCCTATTCTTCAGGTTCCGTATGTTGCCTTAACTGTTTTGGACCTTGTGGCCAGATAAACGCTGTACTCTGTTTTTTCCAGCCCAGGCTTTTATAAAAAGCATCTTTACCCGGTGCAGCAGTTAACGTGACGAAGTGGTAATTCTCTAACTTGTCATTAAGGGTTTTAACGAGCTTCTTTCCCAGGCCCCTTCCTTGAAAATCAGGGTCCACCACAATATCGCCAAGCATGGCATAATAACGGCCATCATCAATGGTGCGGCCGAAAGCCACCAACTGATTTTCCTGGTAGACGAATAAAGTCCATGTGCTTTGATGAAATGCTTTTTTAATCTCCTCCGGCAATCGCGTTCGCCAGTTTACTTTGTCAAAAAGTAAACAAACGTAATTCCAGTCGATGGAACTGAGGTCGGGATTTGTTTTAAACACAAGTTCTTTATTATCCAGGAAGGTCGATAGCATATGTTTTTTAAGAATAAAGATGAGGGAATTGTTACATGCAAATATGATAATTAAATAATCAGTTTGTTAATCAAAAATATTAAAATGTTTAGTTTTAGCGCATGAAACCAATTGACATGAAGCTTAGAAACTTTTTTTTATTAGCCCTATTATTACTCTTTTATTTTCCCTCTCAAGCACAGACGTTTAAATACGGATTTGTAACTGATACACATGTAGGCACCAACACCGGCGAAGACGATTTACGAAACACCATTGCCGATTTAAATAAACAAGCCGACCTGGATTTTATATTGGTTACCGGCGACATTACCGAAATGGGTACGCAAAAGGAAATTAAATTAGCAAAAGAAATCCTATCCGGTTTACATAAGCCTTTTTATGTGATCCCGGGAAACCATGATACCGGCTGGTCTGAATCTGGCGGTGTTGATTTTATTCGCGAATTTGGGGATGATAAATTCACTTTCGACCATAAGGGCTTCCGTTTTATTGCCTGTGCATCGGGGCCCTATGTGCGCATGTCTGATGGTCACATCCCCCGCGATGCTACGGTTTGGCTGGACAATATTTTGAAAAACACACCAAAGGACATGCCTGTAGTATTTATTAATCACTACCCGATTGACAATAGTCTCGATAACTGGTATGAAGCTATTGACAGAATTAAAAAATACAATATTCAATATGCCATCTGTGGCCATGGGCATCAAAACAAAGCTTATGATTTTGAAGGCATAGAAGGAACCATGGGCCGCTCTAACTTGCGTGCCAAAGACAGTATTGGGGGTTACAATGTAGTAACCATGCGTAAAGATTCTGTGTTTTTCGCTACCAAAAAACCGGGCATGGAGATACAACAGCCCTGGCGTAAATTTGCCTTAGGTACTTTTAAACCGAAAAGTGATGGTCCTTTTGAGCGCCCATCTTACGCAGTGAATGAGGCTTATCCTGAGGTAAAAAAAACCTGGTCGTATCATTCGGCTGCCAACGTGATCTCTACACCCGCTACAGACAGCAAAACTGTTGTAGTGGGTAATGCCATTGGAGAAATTGAAGCTTTTAATTTAAGCGATGGTCAGAAACAATGGACTTACAAAACTGGAGGGGCCATTTACTCTTCGCCTGTAATCGTTAAAGACATGGCTATTTTAGGCAGTGGCGATGGACAAGTTTATGCACTGGATATAAACTCAGGAAAACTGATTTGGAAATATAAAGCCAAAGCAGCGGTATTAGGATCGCCTGTGGTCCAAAAAGGGAAGGTATATATTGGTTCAAGCGACAATACCTTTCGTGCTTTAAATGTGAAAAATGGAAATGTGTTATGGGAATTCACAGGTGTGGAGGGTACCCTTGTAGGCACACCACTAATCTATAAAAACAAAGTAATTTTCGGCTCCTGGGGCCGCCACTTGTATGCCTTAAATAAGAAAAATGGAGATTTATTATGGAAATGGAACAATGGGCATGGTAGCCGCATGTATTCACCAGCCATGGTTACCCCAGTGGCACACGATAATGTAGTATATATTGCTGCTCCCGACCGTGTACTGACAGCCATTGATGCCAATAAGGGAACAACACTGTGGCGCAATAAAGAGGCTACAGTTAGAGAATCCATTGGTATCTCGGAAGATCAATCCATGATTTATGGTAAAACCATGAATGATGAGGTGGTAGCTTACCAAACGCAAAAAACGGATCCAGGTGTGGCCTGGCGTTTAAACCTGAAATATGGTTATGAACATGTTCCTTCCATGCTGGTAGCAAAAGATAAACAAGTATTTTTTGGCACTAAAAACGGTGTGGTTTATGCTTTTGATCCCATAGCAAGAAAACAAGTGTGGGCACATAAAATTGACCATTCTATGGTGAATACCGTAAATGTAATTAATGGTAATAAAGTGCTGGTTGCTACGATGGATGGTGTAATAACCCTGTTGGAAAAAACGAATTAACCAACAGGGAATAGGTGTTATTTTTTGCCGACGATCACTTTAGTGAAATCTTTGGTATTCAAATAGGTATTGGCCAGTGTGCGTAGCGCGCTGGCCTCTATTGTTTTTACGGTTTCAATATAACGGTCGTAATAAGCATACTCTAATCCAGAGAAGAAGATACTTTTAAACTTATCTGCATGGGAGAATGCATTCTCCAGGCTACCTAACATGGAGCCTAACATGTAATTACGAACAAGGTCGAGTTCGGCATCAGCAACCAGGTCTGTTTTCAGGATGTCAATTTCTTTCTCAATCTCCATCAATGCATTACCGCAGACATCTGCACCAACTTCTGTTGCAATGAAGAAGTAACCGGCATCTTTCATCGAAACCACAGCAGAACCAATGCCATAGGTATACCCTTTATCCTCGCGAATATTGGCCATCAGGCGTGAGCCAAAATAGCCACCCAACAAGCAATTTAATACCTGGAAGCCTGCAAAATCAGGATGGGTTCGGTTAATGGCTAAAGTTCCCATGCGTATCGCAGATTGTATAGCACCCGGACGTTCAATCAGAATCTCCCCTTTTGGCGCAGTTGGAAACACAAACTTGTTTTGTACCGAAGGCAGGTTATTGTTCCAGGTTTGTCCGAAAATCTTGTTCAGTAAGGCAAATTCTGTTTGTTCAAACTTACCGGCCACAAACAAAGTGCAATTTGCCGGTTTATAGGCCGCTTTGTAGTAAGCCAACAAATCAGCTTGCTGCAAGGCATCGTACTCGGCAAAACCGATGTTCGATCCATAACTGGTATCGCCAAACACTGCATGTGCAAAGTTTTTTCGGGCCAGGAAATCGTTCTTTTCTAAGCTTACCTGTAAACTTTGCTTTTGGTTTTGAATAAAGATATCCAGCTCCTGCTGTGGAAATACACTTTCATCTAATATGGACTTCAAAATGGGTAATACCGATGGCAGGTGTTTATTCAGGGTATAGAGCTTGATGCTGCTTTGATCAGCACCGTATTCGGTTTGTAAAAAAGCACCGTAGTAATCTACTTTATCGGCGATGTCTTTGGCCGACAAAGATGCCGTACCGTTATTGATCAAATGATTTACGGCTACGGCCTGTAATGGTTTTGAAGCATCGTAGTTAACATTATCGAAGATAAACTCGATCCTTACCAGGTCTTGTTTACCGGCATTAATGGTATATACGTTGATGCCGTTATCCAGCGTTTGCTGTTGTGGCGTAATAAATTTTATATCTGATACCTGCATAGAATCAGGCACGAGGGTTCTATTTAGCATCTTTATCGATTAAATAATATAGGGTTGAACATTGTTCCTTCACAAAAGTCTGGTGTGCAGCTTCCTGTATTTGAGCAGCTGTAACCGACAGGTAACGGTCTATTTCCGTATTCAACAAGGCGGCATCGCCCAATAGTTCGTAATAGGCAAGATTCATGGCTTTATCCAATAAACTCATTTCGGCAAAGACCATAATAGACTCAGATTTATTCTTTACTTTGGTTAACTCATCAACAGTTACCGGCTCTTGTTTAATACGTTCCAGTTCTTTCCAGATGGCTGCTTCAGCAGCTTCCATGGTAACCCCTTCTACCAATTTTCCTTCTACTACAAAAAGTCCATCGTCCATGCTGCTGGTAATGTAAGCATGTATATCACTAAACAACTGTTGTTCTTTTAACAGGGTGTTGTACAAACGTGACGATTGTCCCTGTGACAGCACATCAGACAAGAGGTCGAAACGCTGATAAGCTTCACTCCTTCTGTCGGGCATTTTAAAGGCCATATAAATGGCATTCAAAGGCACATTGGCTTTTACCGTTAACTGGCGTGCTTCGGTTTGCGCTGGCTCCTGTGGGAGGTTTCTTTCGTAAGCTTCGCCTGCAGGGATAGAACCGAACCATTTTTTGGCCATGGCTTTGATATCGGATGTTTTCACGTTTCCACCAACCACCATTATGGCATTCTGCGGGTTATAATGTTTTATGAAGAATGCTTTTACATCTTCCATCTTCGCATCTTCAATTTGCTGAAGGTCTTGCCCGATGGTTGCCCAGCGGTAAGGATGATGCTGGTAGGCTAATGGGCGCAGTTTCAACCAGACGTCGCCATAGGGCTGGTTGAGGTAACGTTGTTTAAATTCTTCACAAACTACATTTCTTTGCGTTTCTAAACTTTTCTCTGAAAAGGCAAGGCTCAACATGCGGTCGCTTTCTAACCAAAAGGCGGTTTCCAGATTTACGGCCGGTAAAGTGATGTAATAATTGGTAATGTCGTTACTGGTGAAAGCATTGTTCTCACCTCCTACTCTTTGCAGGGGCTCATCGTAGGATGGAATATTGACGGAGCCTCCAAACATGAGGTGTTCAAATAGATGAGCAAAGCCGGTTTTTCCTGCTTCTTCATCTCTTGCACCCACATCGTATAAAATATTTAATACCGCCATCGGCGTTGTATCATCTTCATGTACTAAAACACGCAATCCGTTAGCTAGTGTAAAACGGTCGAAATCTACCATATATTTAAAAATAATTGGGGCAAAGATAGGAATTTAAAAAGAACAGAACTTATGGTTATCTTTGTCCGATGAACACTGCTGATCTATTACACAGGGCCCTGCAATTCGACTTTCTTACCCAGGAAGAGGGCGTTTTTCTATACCATCACGCTGCTACCGCCGAACTGGCATATGTAGCCAATGAACTGAGAAAAAAGCAAGTGCCCAGTGGGAAAGTTACCTGGCAGATTGACAGAAATGTGAACACCACCAATGTTTGTATTGCCAATTGCAAATTCTGTAATTTCTTTAGAAGACCTGGTCATGAAGACAGTTACATTACCGATATAGAAACTTATAAA
Source organism: Pedobacter sp. CAN_A7 (assembly GCF_015752175.1). Taxonomy (NCBI): domain Bacteria; kingdom Pseudomonadati; phylum Bacteroidota; class Sphingobacteriia; order Sphingobacteriales; family Sphingobacteriaceae; genus Pedobacter; species Pedobacter sp. CAN_A7. The sequence goes on from NZ_JADOUW010000001.1 coordinate 971,141, forward strand.
GTAAAGATTGAAGAGACTTTCCGTTTAGGTGGCGACCAGCTTCTGTTACAGGGTGGGCACCATCCGGATTTAGGTCTGGAATTTTATTCCAACCTGTTCCGCACGTTGAAAGAACTTTATCCTGATTTAAAACTCCATGCTTTAGGTCCACCGGAAATTGCACACGTGGCTAAACTGGAAGGGAAATCGCATACAGAAGTATTAGCCGCATTAAAAGCTGCAGGGATGGATTCATTGCCTGGTGCAGGCGCTGAAATCCTCAATGACCGCGTGAGAAGGTTAATTTCAAAAGGAAAATGTGGCGGACAGGAATGGCTTGATGTGATGCGCGCTGCGCACCAATTGGATATTACCACTTCGGCCACCATGATGTTTGGACATGTGGAAACCATAGAAGAGCGTTTTGAACACCTGGTGTGGATCAGACAGGTGCAAAGTGAGAAACCTGCTGATGCAAAAGGTTTTCTGGCCTTTATTCCATGGCCTTTCCAGGATGATGGTACTTTATTAAAAAGATTAAGGGGCATTAGCAACAATGTTTCTGGCGACGAATATGTGCGTATGCTGGCGCTTAGCCGTATTATGCTTCCTAACATTAAAAATATTCAGGCTTCATGGTTAACGGTTGGTAAAGCAGTTGCCCAACTTTGCCTTCATGCAGGTGCTAATGATTTTGGTTCCATCATGATTGAAGAAAATGTGGTTTCTGCAGCAGGTGCACCACATCGTTTTACTGCGAAAGGTATACAAGACGCCATAAAAGAAGCTGGTTTCGAAGCACAGTTACGTGGTCAGCAATATAATTACAGAGATTTACCAGAATTTTTAGAAGAACAGGTAATCAATTACTAAATTGGCATAAAATGATCTCTCTATGCTAGTATTGAACGCAATTATTGTTGACGATGAAGAATTTGCACGTTCTTCATTGTATTTTCTACTTCAAGAGAATTGCGAAAACATCCATATTGCTGGCATAGCAAAATCAGTTGCAGAGGCTAAAATCTTATTACAGGAAAATGAAGTTGATCTTATTTTCCTGGACATTGCCATGCCAGGGGAAAATGGCTTTGAACTGATCCCCTCGGCCATACATAATAACGCTCATGTGGTGTTTACTACCGCTTTTGATCAATATGCTTTACGTGCCATCAAGGCGAATGCACTGGATTACCTACTAAAACCTATTGATATTGACGAACTGCAGGAAACTGTAGCCAAAGCAACCAGGCTGGTGGAAACAAATAAATTTGCACAACAACAAAACCGTGAACAGCTAACCCTGCTGGCCGGTTACTTAGATAACCGTTCGGAAATCAGGAAGCTTAGTTTACCTAATGGACAAGGAGGTTACACTATTGTGGACTTTGATGACATTATTAACATTGAAGCCGATAGCAATTATTCTGTCTTTTACTTGACCCGTAAGGACAAAATTACCGTAGCCAAAGTATTGAAAGAATATGAAGAGATTTTGCCAGACAGCAAGTTTGTGAGGGTACATAAATCGAGCATGATTAACCTGGATTACCTGCAGGAATATAATTCTAAAAATGGTTTAGAACTCACCCTTAAAAATGGCGTCAAAATTGCCGTTTCCAGGCGAAGGGCAAGTGAGTTTGCTGAAAAAGTTAAATCTTATACCAACTCAAGGATTGATAAATAAAGCTGGATTCTTCAGGTATTTGCTATTGCTCACGGTACTGTTGACCGGAAGCACAGCTTTGTGCGATGCCCAATCTACATTTATACAACATTACTCCACTAAAGAGGGTTTGCCAAGTAATAATTGTTATTCCATCTTTCAGGATGCCAACCAGTTTCTATGGATTGCAACCGACGCCGGCGTAAGTCGCTTTGATGGCCAGCGCTTTGAAAACTTTACCATTGACGATGGCCTGCCAGATAACCAGGTGCTCCAGATAAAAGAAGATCGTAAGGGCAGAATCTGGTTTTTGGCTTTCAATGGCGAGATGAGTTATTTCCACAACGGTCAAATTTACAACAGTACCAATGATGAAACCCTTCGTCTATTAAAATTTAACGCCGTAATTATTTCTATTTTTCATGATAGCAAAGACAGGCTCTGGTTTGGCACGAATAAGAACCTCTTGTTTATGTTTGATGGAAAAACCTTATCAAAGTATAGCTCAACAGATCAAAATAACCAGTTTATATTTAGTTATGCCAATGAGGATGCGCAGGGCAGGATGTGGGTTTATAGCCAGAACAGCGTTCGTTTATTTAAACATGGAAAATTTGATTTAGTAAATAGCCATACAGCTTCGGCACTATCATACAAAATGATTGCGAGTGCTAATAGTAATACGATGTGGTACCTGGATAAAAAAGGCTTGAATTTTAAACAGGGCAAAGTCCAGAAACTGGTTCGAGCCATTAACCAAAAATTTGCTGCGCTCGAATTGGGATATTTTCATGTGGATCACGATAATCTATGGTTAAGTAGCCAGGATGGTGTGTTTCACATTGATTCTATAGGTCACACGCAGCATTACCTGAAAGGTATACCTACGGTGCAAGTGATAAAGGATATGCAACAGAACATGTGGTTTACGAGCAGTGACGGCATTTACATGTTACCTAGAGAGGAAAACAGAATGTTTACCCTAAATAAAACCCACGGTTTAAGCAGCAATGTGGTTAAAAGTATTATAAAAGACCGAAAAAAGAATATTTGGCTGGGCCTGGAAGGCGGATTCCTGAACAAACTCGATACCAGCAATCAAATTAGTGTCTTTAAGGTGAAGCGGAATCGGCCTTACCATACCGGCATAAAGAAACTAATGCTTAATGCCGATGGGCAGTCTATTTTTTTCGCCTCAGATGAAGGCCTGGGTGTGATCAGCAACATCCATGGCGACCAACCTGAAAAGACTTACCTGCAAGAACAACAGCAGTCTGTATTTGTAGTGAAAGACTTCGCCCTAAACGGTGATCATTCGCTTGCCGTAGCACTATCCTCGGGTGTATTCATCCTCAAGGAAAGTAACAAGAACTTTGAATTTTCTATGTTGAACCTTATGGAGGGTGTCGACTTTTTTGAAGATCGTGCCTATAGTACTTTTTACGATAAACAGGGCAAACTATGGTTTTCCAATACAAAGGGGCTGCATGAATTTAGTAAGGGTAAGTTGAAGCCCTTTAATAAAAACTCCCTCCTCACTAAAAGAATCAATGACATTAAACAACTGCCAGATGGTACACTGGTACTGGCCACTGATGGTTATGGTTTACTATTAACTGACGGCCAAGATATTTTACACCACATTACCCAGCTTGATGGCTTAGCCAGTAACATTTGTAGTGAACTGTTTGTTAGCGGCAAGGATATTTGGGTGATTACCAATAAAGGCATTAACAGGATCTGTATGGACACTAGCGTGCCTAAAGTGGAATCGTTTCAGTACACCAATGCTTTACTGAAGAATGATGTTAATGATGTGTACATCGATGAAGACACCTCCTACTTTGCCACCAATAGCGGGCTGGTTTATTTCCATAATAAAAAACACAACCAATTGGTGGAACCACCGAAAGCGCTGGTGACCTCGATTGTGGTAGATGGCATTAAAAGAAATATTAACGACCTAAACATCAAACTAAACCCCTTAAATAATAAAATCGCATTTTATTTTACAGCCATTGATTTTCAAAATCAAGACATGTGGTACAGGTACCGCCTGAAACCTGAAGATGAATGGGCAGAAACGAGGGTAAAAAGGATCGAAGTAAGTGCTTTAGAACCTGGAAAATACAAATTTGAGCTCCAGGCAAAAACTATTAATAGCGACTGGGGAGAACCTGTTTTTCTAAGTTTTGACCTGAAAGCTAAATTGTGGGAAACCACCTGGTTTAAATTGATACTGTTTGCACTGGCCGGACTAGGTTTATATGGTATTGCCGTAGTGGTGACGAAAAAGCAAAAAAACAAGGAACAACAAAAGCTGCTGTTAAAAAATAAGATATTAATGCTGGAACAAAGAGCCTTGCAGGCAATGATGAACCCGCACTTTGTATTTAATGTGATGAATTCTATCCAGCATTACATCAATACGAAAGACACTTCTTCTGCCAATAAAGTTTTAACCGGTTTTGCAAAATTGATTAGAAAAAACCTGGAGATTTGTACCAAAAGTTATATTTCACTACAAGAGGAATTGGAGTACCTGGAACTATACCTTAGTCTGGAAAAGAAAAGGTTTGGCGATAAACTCCACTATGACATCAGGATTGCCGCAACCATTGACAAGGAAGAAACCTTTATTCCATCCATGTTATTACAGCCTTATATTGAGAATGCCATATGGCATGGTATTATGCCTTTGGAGCAAGGTGGTGACCTTCACATCACCATCAGCCTGCAAAACCAAGACGATCTGTTGATCGAGATTTCTGATAATGGTGTAGGGATAGACAATTCATTGAAACACAAAAAATTTACACATACCAGTAAGGGGATGAACCTTACTCAGGAACGAATTAACCTGATCAACCAAATTGAGGTAAATCCTATACAAATACAGGTCAAACAAAATGGCATTTCAGGTACTTCTGTAAAGATTTTAATTAAAATAGCAGAATAATTACCGTTTACTCAATCATAGATACCACAGACTAATTTGTGTTGCTACGTTTATTTAATAGCATTATACTTGTATCAGATTTTAATCAAACCTAGTTTGAAAAACGTTCTTATAGAATTGATAAAGATATTTTAACCTAACCTAAAAACTATCTCAATTCAGGTTTCATTTGTGTGTTAAAAGTGGTAAAGCTAGTACCTTTACCACTTTTTTTTGCCCAAAAAATCGGTAGCACAAGAACTTATAGCTATGTGTATATTTCATTACATATTGATTTTAAATGCTTGTTTTTTTTTGAAATACTTTCTTGCACAAACGCTTTTTGTTTTAATTTTGGTGAATATAAATTCGTAAATTTAAACCAAGCAATCCATTTATTAATTTAGTTTTTTTGTAATGACAACTCCGAAAAAATCCATCAAAAAAAGCCCGGTAGACGAAGTTGAAGACCTTGATTTTCTCAACGAAAATGCTATTAGAGGTACAAAAAGCAAGAAATCATTTGTAGATGATGACGATGATGAATTCGATCTTCCATTGGACGATCTGGACGCCTTTAATGACTATATTGACGAAGACGACGACGACACTTACTAATTCAACACCGTACACCCCAACATCCTTAACAGGATGTTTTTTATGAAAGCCTATATACATGCAGATCCTTCCCGTTAGTGATTCCAAAACAAAAAAAGAATTTTTACAACTTGCCCGTTATATTTACCAGGATGATAAAAACTGGATTTGCCCATTGGATATGGATATTAACGCAGTTTTTAACCAGAAAACCAATCCATTTTTTAAACATGGGTCCTGCACCAGGTGGATTTTAAAAGATGATGAAGGGAAACTAATAGGAAGGGTCGCTGCCTTTATTAACGAGAAAAAAGCATATCAATATGATCAGCCTACTGGCGGTATGGGGTTTTTTGAATGTATAGACAACGTGGCCGCAGCATTTATGTTATTTGATACCGCTAAAGAATGGTTATTGGAAAAAGGCATGAAAGCGATGGACGGTCCAATCAATTTTGGGGAGAACGATTCGTACTGGGGTTTGCTTGTAGAAGGCTTTACACCCCCTTCTTACGGCATGAACTATCATAAGCCATACTACAAGGTGTTTTTTGATGAATATGGCTTTACCAAGGAATATGAGCAGATTACTAATCATTTACAGATAAGAAATCCTTTTCCGGAAAGATTCACAAAAATTGCCAATTGGGTTGCCAACAAACCAGGTTATACGTTTGAATATTTTTCTAAGAAGAATTCAGAAAAATATGTGAACGACCTGATGGAAATCTATAATGATGCCTGGATAGATTTTGAGAATTTTGTGCCCATCAAAAAAGAAACCCTACAGGAAAGTTTTAAAAAGATGGAAGCCATCATGGATGAAAAACTCATTTGGTTTGCTTACATCAATGGCGAGCCCGCATCGTTTGTGGTGATAATTCCTGATGCTAACCAGTTAATTAAAGGTTTTAATGGGAAATTAGGATGGATGGAGAAAGCGAAGTTTGTTTACAGACGATGGAAAGGTGTTAACCGGATGCGTGCTATAGTGATGGGAACTAAGACTGCTTACCAAAAACACGGGCTGGAATCTGCCTTGTTTATAAAATTGAAAGAATATGTGCTTCCTTTAAACCAGTATGATGAACTGGAGTTATCGTGGGTAGGAGATTTTAATGATAAAATGCTTTCCTTACACCAGGCTACAGGTGCCACCTTTGGAAAGCGACACCTCACCCTGCGTAAGATTTTTTAATGATTTTTACTTCTGTCTGATCTCTTCGTAGAGTTCAATGACTTTTTTCTGAAGTTTGATGATCTCTTCCTCTCTGGAAGATAGTTTTGTTTTTAGCGTATTAATTTCTTCAAAGTTTACTGACTGTGGATTTTCTCCCTCTTTAGAGATGATATCCATCGTGGAAACTTCGAATAAATTTGCAATTTGTGCTAACCTTGAAATATTGATATCTGTGATACCTGTTTCAATTTTAGAGAATGCTGGTATTGATATATTAAGGCGTTTCGCTACCTCGCCCTGACTCCAGCCGTTCTTCTGCCGCAATTGCCTGATGTTTTTACCAATGACGTTCATGTTTTGATTTTAGATATTAATTATTGTGCATTAAACTACTTATTCAACTCCTGTGCCAGTTTAACGAGATCCAAGCCCCCGAAATTTCCTGAACTCATGAGTAATAAATTTGTATTGTTAAAACTTAAGCTTAACAAATATTTTTCAAAATGGAGAGCGTCATTAAAAAATTGCAATTTAGCATTTTTAAATGCTGTTTGAACTTCTAGTTCACTAAAAGCGCTAATTTTCTTTTGTTGGAAAGTCTTTTCATTTATATAAATTATTGCCTCATCTGCCATGTCCATGGTATGTTCATACTGGAGGAGAAAATCTTTATTTAGGCTACTAAATGTATGCAACTCTATACAGGCAATAAGCTTTCTGCCTACAAATTGGGACTTAACCGCTTCGATTGTTGCTTTTAACTTTGACGGTGAATGCGCAAAATCTTTGTATACATTCGTGCTTTTTTCACTTAACAACAATTCTAATCGCTTCGCAGCCCCTTTAAATGTTGAAATGGCAACATTGAAATCTGCAGCAGTTATCCCTAATTCAAGACAGACCAATTTGGCTGCTGCAAGATTCATCAAATTATGATGTCCAAAAATATTCAATTGGATTTCTTCTGGCAATAGATAAGTTACACCTTCCTTAATTTTATGAGCAGGAATAGCATAAGGTATCTTATTTATTTCTGTATCCGATTTAGATACCACTTCAACTAAAACAGGATCTGTTTCGCAATATATTAATTTTCCATCTGGTTGTATTGTATTGATGAAAACATCAAACTGTTGAATATAGTTTTCAAAAGTTGGAAAAACATTGATATGATCCCAGGCAATACCACTCATTACCGCAATATTTGCTTTATACAAGTGAAACTTAGGGCGTCTGTCTATGGGTGAAGCCAGGTACTCATCGCCTTCTATAATGATCAGCGGAGCTTCATCTGTAACTTTAACCATGGTATCAAAGCCCTCCAGCTGCGCGCCAACCAGGTAATCAAAGTCGCGATGATAAAAGTTTAACACATGCAAAATCATAGAGGTGATGGTCGTTTTTCCATGACTGCCACCAATGACTACACGCAACTTATCCTTGGTTTGCTCATAGATATATTCCGGATAGGAATAAATCTTCAGACCTAATTTTTTGGCTTTCAACAACTCTGGATTATCAACAAAAGCATGCATACCGAGAATTACCGCATCCAGATCTGGTGTGATATTTTCTTCCTTCCATCCCATGGTTTCGGGAAGTAAACCAAACCTTGCAAGTCGGCTACTGGATGGTTCAAATACCACGTCGTCTGACCCGGAAACTACATAACCTTTTTTATGCAGTGCAATAGCCAGGTTGTGCATGGCACTGCCACCAATTGCAATAAAATGTATACGCATCATATTGATTTAATTCTTTATAAAGTGGGCTGCTACCCAGTCTCCTATTTTCTGATGATCCTGGTAAAAAATGTGATGTTCCTTGCAGGCTTCTTTAATCATGTCTAAATCAGGACTTTCGTAAAAACCACTAAAGAAAATATGTCCACCACTGGTTAAAACCTTAGCATAGGAAGGAATCTGGTCTAGTAAGATATTCCGGTTAATATTGGCTAAAATCACATCAAATGAGGTTGCAGGAATAACTTCCTTTCCACCACAGATGGCTTCAATTGTATTGATTTTATTCAAAGCTGTATTTTCAAGGGTACTTTGGTAACATACCTCATCATAATCAATGGCCACCAAGGCAGAGGCACCTCTTTTAGCGGCAAGAATGGCCAGGATGCCGGTGCCACAACCCATATCTAATACTGTTTTACCTGCTAAATCAGCTTGTAAAACATATTGCATCATCATTGTTGTGGTTTGATGATGACCCGTACCGAAAGCCATTTTTGGATCAATCACAATCTCGTAAGCGTATTGTGGCTGCGCCGGGTGAAAGGTTGCACGAACATAGCATTGATCTGCAATGATCAGCGGCTGAAAGTTTTTTTCCCATTCTTCATTCCAGTTCTGGCCTTCAATTTCCTCTACAGTGTACGTGTAAATAAAATCACCATCGAACTGGCTTAACACAGCGGTTAAATTAACCTGGCTATATAGTTCAAAATCAGTAAATGCAGAAAAACCACTGGCCGTATCTTCAAACGTATTAAAACCGCTTTCAGCCAAATCATTAATCAGAAGATCTTTTTGGTAATCTTCGATTTTTTCGAAAGTAAAAGTTACTTGGATGTATTGCATTAAGAATTAAATGTTTTTACCAGGTCTGTGAAATCACGGGATTTTAACGAAGCACCACCGATCAGTCCGCCGTCTATATCCTGTTGTGAAAATAATTCTTCAGCATTTTTTGGATTACAACTTCCGCCATACAATATACTTGTATTTTGTGCAACTGCTTCGCCATACTGCGCTTGGATTTGCTGACGAATAAAAGCATGAACTTCCTGCGCCTGAGCCGAACTTGCTGTTAAGCCTGTTCCAATTGCCCAAACTGGTTCGTAAGCTACAATAACTTTAGAAAAGTCATCTTCACTAAGCGAGAAAAGACCATTAGTTAACTGCGATTTAATAATATCGAAGTAACTGCCATTATTTCGCTCGTCTAAAGTTTCTCCGATGCAAAAAATTGGAATAAGGTTATTCTTTAAAACGATATTAGTTTTTTCCAATAATAAGGCATCACTTTCCGCATAATATTGTCTGCGTTCAGAGTGGCCAACAATTACATATTCAGCACCTACAGATTTCACCATTTTAGCTGAAATTTCACCGGTATAAGCGCCACTTTCATTTTGGTGACAATTTTGAGCACCAATTTTAACGGTGTTACCACCCAACTTGGCTAAACTGTTTAAATGGATGTAAGGAGCACAAATTACAGCAACCTGATCGCCTTTTTGCTCATCACGAACCATATTCACAATCTCTGAAAACAAAGAGATTCCTTCGGCATAGTCCATATTCATTTTCCAGTTACCTGCTACAATTTTTTTTCTCATCTTAATTTAATTTATATGTACAATTAAAAGCGTCTATGTTGTTGTGTGGAGTCGAAGACGTGTTGCAAGATATCTTTTTCCTGCTGATCAAAAGACATATTTCTTCGCTCAAATACTTTTTCTGCCGTTTCAAACATCTTTTGGATGGTATATGTTTCAAATCCATGTGCTCCGCCCCATGCAAAATCAGGGATAAAGTTACGAGGAAAACCTGGTCCGAAAACATTTGCACTTACACCGGCCACTGTTCCGGTGTTAAACATGGTGTTGATGCCGCACTTCGCATGATCAGCCATGATTAAACCACAAAACTGCAAACCAGTTTTACGGAATCGTGAAGTTTCATAATCCCACAATTTTACTTCGGCATAGTTGTTCTTAAGGTTTGAGTTATTTGAATCAGCACCTATATTACACCATTGGCCCATTACAGCATTCCCTAAATAACCTTCATGGCCTTTAGAGGAATAACCCCAGATGACTGAATTATTAATTTCGCCCCCTACACGGCAATACGGACCAATCGTAGTTTGTCCGTAAATCTTAGTTCCCATTTTTACCTGCGAGTTATCGCAAAGTGCAAAGGAGCCCCTGATATGTGTGCCTTCCCAGACTTCAGAATTTTTACCCAGGTAGATAGGTCCTTTTAAACTATTAAAAGTTGAACATTCAGCACTTGCCCCTTCTTCGATGAAGATGTTCTCGCCTATAAAGGTATTGGTATGGCTTAGCACAGCGGAAGTGCGCCCTTTGGTTAGCAAGGCAAAGTCTTTTTTTAATTCTATATCATTTAATCTGAATATATCCTCAGGATAAACGATACGGATGACATCAAGGGAATAATTCTTTTGAGTGACGCTATTGGCGAGCGCAACATGATGTGGCGTGCCCGGTGCAACTCGGTAAGCAAGGAGCACTTGCGCTTTTACAAGCGCCTCCCCTTCCTGCAGCTGCATGATCGCTTCGGCCAGCTGCTCATCAGGACATACGGAGCCATTGATAAACAGGGCTGCTGAGGGCAAAGAAGGATATTTTGCAGACAGATAATCAATTGTTGAGTAGCCAGACGTCCCTTGCAGGTATTTTTCCCATTTCTGGGCTATCGTCAAAATCCCTAGTCGCAGGTCCGCTACTGGACGGGTAAAAGTTAGCGGGCGCAGGGATAGCCATGCCGCATCGTCGAACAAATTCATCATCATAAGCGACAAAAATAAAAAAAGTCCCGATGCTATTGCATCGGGACTTAAAATAATTTCTTTTTAATGCAGAATTACTTCTTTGCGTAACGAGTTTTAAATTTATCGATACGACCAGCTGTATCTACCAGTTTCATTTTACCAGTATAAAAAGGGTGAGAAGTGTGTGAAATCTCTAATTTGTAAAGTGGATATTCATTACCATCTTCCCAAGTGGTAGTTTCTTTAGTATCTACACAGGATTTAGTTAAAAAAGAATATTCGTTAGACATATCTTTAAATACTACAAATCTATAGTTTGATGGATGCAGATCTTTTTTCATGTTATGGTTATATTTATTACTTACGTGTCTCTTATTTTAAAGGATGCAAATATCAATAATTTATTCTTGAATAACAAGTAAGTCAGGCCAATTTGTGTAAAAATACCAATTGCACAACACCAGACTATATTATAACCCTCATTATAAATCTTTTAACTATTCTTAATTTCCTGACAGAGTTCCACTAAAACGCCTTTGGTTCCTTTGGGATGTACAAAACAAACTAATTTATGATCCGCGCCCATTTTAGGTTCTTCGCTAAGCAGCACAAATCCCTGCGCTTTCAAACGTGACATTTCTTGCACAATATCATCTACATCGAAAGCTATATGATGAATCCCCTCCCCTCTCTTTTCCAAAAACTTTGCTATGGGACTATCGTTATGGGTCGCTTCGAGCAATTCGATTTTATTTGCACCCGTTTGAAAAAAAGCTGTATTAACACCTTCGCTATCTACATGTTCCGTTTTGTAACAACTTATTCCCAATAAACTTTCATAAATACTGCATGCTTCCTGAAGATTTTTGACTGCAATACCGATATGTTCTATTTTGTTCATTTCATCAAAGTTAGATAAATGTAAAAATGCAGGTTTTATCGATAGGTTCATAGGTATAAATGATAACTGTTGGCAATGTTTTTTCGTATCTTTGTGTATTAAGAATAATAAATCATAACATGGAACTTCCTATTTACCTAGATAATAACGCAACGACACCCCTGGACCCAAGGGTTTTAGAGGCCATGCTGCCTTATTTCACTAACAAATTTGGTAATGCTGCCAGCCGTAACCACGCTTTTGGATGGGTTGCTGAAGAAGCAGTTGATTATGCCCGTGAACAAGTTGGCAAGCTGATCGGTTGCACCGAGAAAGAAATCATTTTCACCTCAGGCGCTACAGAAGCAGATAACCTGGGTATAAAAGGTGTTTTTGAAATGTATAAAGAAAAAGGTAACCACATTATTACTGCTACTACAGAACATAAAGCGGTATTGGATACTTGTAAACACCTTGAAAAATTAGGCGCAAAGGTTACTTACTTAAAAGTACAAAGTGATGGCCTAATTAATTTGCAGGAATTAGAAGCCGCAATGACACCAGAAACTATTTTAGTAACCATCATGTATGGTAACAACGAAATTGGTGTTGTACAGCCGATTAAAGAGATCTCAGCAATTGCACATAAACATGGTGCTTTATTTATGACCGATGCTACACAGGCGGTTGGTAAGATTCCTGTAAACGTTAATGAAGATGGCATTGATTTAATGGCATTTTCTGCACACAAAATGTACGGACCTAAAGGTGTTGGTGTTTTATACGTTCGTCGTAAAAACCCAAGGGTTAAAGTAACTGCACAAATTGATGGTGGTGGACATGAACGTGGTATGCGTTCAGGAACTTTAAACGTTCCCGGTATTGTGGGTTTAGGAAAGGCTTGCGAATTGTGTCGTCTTGAAATGGATCAAGAAGCAGCTCGTTTATCTGCTTTGAGAGACAAATTAGAAAGTTCTTTAACACAATTAGAAGAAAGTTATGTTAACGGTAACACAGCACACCGCTTACCACACGTAGCAAACATCTCTTTTAAATATGTTGAAGGTGAAGGTTTAATGATGGCGATGAAAGACTTAGCGGTTTCTTCAGGTTCAGCTTGTACTTCAGCTTCCCTGGAACCTTCTTATGTATTAAAAAGTTTAGGTCTTTCTGACGATTTAGCTCACTCTTCTATCCGTTTCGGCTTAGGCCGTTTCACCACAGAAGAAGAAATTGATTATGCTATTGAGAACACGAAAAAAGCAGTAAATCATTTGAGAGATTTATCTCCACTGTGGGAAATGTTTAAAGAAGGAATAGACTTAAGCAAAATTGAATGGGCAGAGCACTAGTTGCAGCCTGTTAAATATTAATTAAAACATTAAAAAGGCCTACAAAGCCTGGAGGAAACAAAAAATGGCATATTCAGAAAAAGTAATGGAACATTATACCAACCCACGTAACGTTGGTACTTTAAACAAAGATAGTAAATCTGTAGGTACCGGCCTAGTTGGTGCCCCAGAGTGTGGTGACGTGATGCGCCTACAAATCGAAGTGGATGAAAACAACGTTATTACTGACGCTAAATTCAAAACATTCGGTTGCGGATCAGCAATTGCTTCATCATCTTTAGCTACAGAATGGTTAAAAGGTAAAACAGTTGACGAGGCTTTAACAATTGACAATATGGATATTGTAGAAGAATTAGCTTTGCCACCAGTTAAAATACACTGTTCTGTATTAGCGGAAGATGCTATCAAATCTGCTATTAATGATTACAGGGTGAAAAATGGTTTAGCACCATTTGAATTAGCAAAATCACACCACTAATAACCAGAAGGTTTTAGTAGGTAACAAAATTAAAAAACATGATCACAATTACCGATAAAGCAAAAAGCAAAATAGACCATTTGATGCAGGATTCGCAGCTTGGTGTTGACTATTTTCTTCGTGTTTCTGTAAAAGGAGGCGGCTGCTCTGGCTTATCTTACAACTTGGATTTTGATAATGAGGAAAAAGTTGGCGATCAATTTTTTGAAGACAGAGGCATTAAGATTGCCCTGGATATGAAATCCTTTTTATACCTGGCCGGCACAGAACTTGATTTCTCGGATGGCTTGAACGGAAAAGGTTTTAACTTCCATAATCCAAACGCCAGTCGCTCTTGCGGCTGTGGAGAGAGTTTCTCTGTTTAAAATACATTTGTTATATTTGTAAAGGGCACTGAGGTGCCCTTTTTCTTTTTTAAATGTAAAATTATCTTGCCCAGCAAGTAAAACAACAAGAGCAAATTATGGTATCATTTAATGAGTTCTCTACCGTTCCTAGTCTATTAAGAAATGTTGTCGAGAATATCCATCCTCCTGAGGAAACCTTCCTGATTCATAAAAAAAATGGTGAATGGGAAGAAATTTCCTTCGGTACTACCCTGGAACGTGCTGATACCATTTCTGCTTATTTCCTTAATAAAGGAATAAGAAAGGGTGATCGAATGGGCCTGATAATAGAAAACTCTCCAGAATATGTTTATTATGATCAAGGGATTCAGCAAATAGGCGCTATCAATGTCTCCATTTACCCCACCTTATCCGAACAGGAAGTAGAATATATTATTAATGATTCAGGCATTAGGGCTATTCTTGTTGGCAACACCTTTTTATTAAAGAAAATATTAAAAATTGCAGAAAACTGCAAAAACCTCCAGTATATTATCCCCGCTTTTGCTGAATATAAAAAAGTTGCGATACCGGAAGATCTAAAATCAGAAGTGATTTACTTTGAGGATATATTAGCCACACCGCTACATTCGGCAGAAACGACAGAAATAAACCTCATTCGTTCTACACTACGTCCAACGGATATCTCTTCACTCATTTATACCTCTGGAACAACCGGCACACCAAAAGGTGTAATGCTTTCCCATGGAAACTTTGTAGAGAACGTAAAAGTTTGCCTGCAACAGATCTACGTCATCGAAAAAACAGATGTATTTTTATCCTTCCTGCCTTTATCTCACGTGTTTGAACGCACTGCCACTTACCATGTTTGCTGCTCACAGGGCTGTAAAATAGCCTATGCACAAAGCCTTGAACTATTGGCTAAAAACATGATGGAAATTAAACCTACAGTAATGAGCTGTGTGCCTAGATTATTAGAAAGGATTCACGATAAAGCCATAAAAAGTGGTACAAGTGAAGGCGGTTTAAAGTCAAAGATTTTTCTTTGGGCCCTGGAAACCGGGCAAAAACACAGAAGCCTTAAAGAAGCAGGTAAAAGTAGTGGGCTTTTGCTTAACGCCCAAAAAACACTGGCCGAGAAGTTGGTATTTAGTAAGATCAAAGAGAAAACTGGCGGCAGACTCAAATTTATGATCTCGGGTGGTGCTGCACTTCCTAAAAATGTAGGTGAGTTTTTTGGTAACCTTGGCATTAAAATATTAGAAGGATTCGGTTTAACAGAAACATCGCCTGTGATGTCGGTTACGGAATACGATCGCCAGGTATATGGTACGGTTGGTCGCGTGATACCCGGTATCGAAGTAGGTATCCAGAATCCCGACACTAAAGAAATGATAAATATCCAAACCCACGATACTTTTAACCCGGAGTTTATATGTGATGAAGGTGAAGTCATTGTTCGTGGTCATTGTGTGATGCAGGGTTATTTCAACAAACCAGCAGAAACTGCCGAAGCCATCGACAAAAATAATTGGTTCCACACCGGTGATATCGGCCGTTTCTATAAAGGAAACCTACAGATTACCGACCGGATAAAAAATATGATTGTTAATGCTTATGGTAAAAACGTATATCCATCACCAGTAGAAAATATTTACCTCAAAAGTTTGAAAATTGAACAAGTATTTTTAATAGGAGATAAAAGGGAATACCTTACTGCCATCATTATCCCCAACCCTGAAAGCTTAACCGAACAATTCAATTTAACAGCGGAATTTTTCCAACACCCGGATATTTTTATTCAGCAAAAGGAGATTATAGATTGGATAGCTCAGGATATACGCAAATTATCGAATGAACTGGCTAAATTTGAACGTATCAAAAACTTTTTGGTTAAACGTAATCCTTTTAGCATGGAAGAAGGGGAAATAACCCCGACCATGAAAGTTAAAAGAAAGGTTGTGGAGAAAAAGTATGCAGAATACATCAATCTTCTGTATAAAGAATCCGTTGAAGCAGAATAAATGACCAGCAATTGTTAATTTTACAGTTTTAAAAACATCACCTGGCTACATGACCGGGTAAATATATATATGAGTACAGGATTATCAGAACAAGAAATATTGCGCAGAAGTGCGCTAACCCAGTTACGTGAACTAGGCATAAACCCCTATCCGGCAGAATCGTTTGAAGTGACTGCCCACGCTGCAGACATTCTGGCGAATTACGAAAAAGATAAAACGGCCTACAAAACAATAAGTATGGCTGGCCGTATCATGTCAAGAAGGATTATGGGAAGTGCTTCATTTGTGGAGTTACAAGACTCGACTGGCAGGATACAAATTTATTTAAAAAGAGATGACCTTTGTCCGGATGAAGATAAAACCATATACAACACGGTGTTCAAAAAGTTATTGGATTTAGGTGACTATATTGGTATCCAGGGTTATGTATTCACTACACAAACTGGAGAAATATCAGTTCACGTTACTGAATTCAAATTACTCTCTAAATCATTAAAACCATTGCCAGTTGTAAAACGTGATGATGATGGCAATATCTATGACGGATTTACTGATCCTGAATTACGTTACCGTCAGCGCTATGTTGATTTAACCGTTAATCCGGGTTTTAAACAGATCTTTATTAACCGTTCCAGGGTAATTAATACCATGCGTAATTACTTTGATCAGCAAGGCTGGATGGAAGTAGAAACCCCGATTCTACAGTCTATACATGGTGGTGCGGCGGCACGTCCGTTTAACACACACCACAATACCCTTGATATGCCCCTATTTTTGCGTATCGCTAACGAGCTTTACCTGAAAAGACTGATCGTAGCCGGCTTTGATGGTGTATACGAGTTTGGGAAAATGTTTAGAAACGAAGGTATGGACCGTACCCATAATCCGGAGTATACCGCCATGGAAATCTATGTAGCTTACAAAGATTATATCTGGATGATGGCCATGGTGGAAGAATGCCTGGAAAAAATTGCTGTTACCATTCACGGTACACCTGTGGTTAAGGTAGGTGATGCGGAAATCAATTTCGCAGGACCTTACGAAAAACTTACGATGTATGAGTCGATCCAGAAATATACCGGTATCGATGTTTCGGAAATGACTGAAGCACAACTTCAGGATACCTGCAAGAGCTTAAACATTGAAATCGATGCGACCATGGGTCGCGGTAAACTGATTGACGAGTTGTTTAGCGAAAAAGTAGAAGCAAACCTTATTCAGCCAACTTACATTACTGACTACCCATTAGAAATGACCCCATTGGCTAAGAAACACAGAAGCAAAGAAGGTTTGGTAGAACGTTTTGAATTATTTGTATGCGGAAAAGAAATTGCCAACGCTTACTCTGAATTAAACGACCCTATTGACCAAAAGGAGCGTTTCGAAGATCAATTGAAGCTGGCAGCCAGGGGCGATCACGAGGCCATGGCCATGGACGATGATTTTGTTCGTGCTTTAGAATACGGTATGCCACCAACATCGGGATTGGGTATTGGTATCGACCGACTGGTGATGTTGATGACCAACCAATCGACCATTCAGGAAGTATTATTTTTCCCTCAGATGCGTCCGGAGAAAAAAGCAAAAATAACCAGTGACGAAGATTTCGTTGCTGCGGGTATTCCGGCCGACTGGGTACAAGTGATTAGGAAAATGGGTTTTAACACTGTGGAAGACCTAAAAACAGCCAATCCGAACAAGGTATTTAATGACCTAGGAGGTATGCGTAAAAAAATGAAATTAGAACTTGTCATGCCTTCTAAAGAAGATGTAACCACTTGGTTCGCTTAACAGAAAGATAACATAAACTTAAGGCCTGTGGTAATAAAATACCTCAGGCCTTTTTTAATTTTAGGGTGTATTAAAACCTATGAATTATGACTACCTCAAGTTTGGAAATCAACGAAAATGAATACTGCATAAAACTTGACAGGGCTTCATTTGACCTATCTACCATCCGTCAGCTCATCAACCGCATACAGGCAGAACAGCGCTATTTTAAAAAATCGTTATATAACGATGAAGGTGACCTGCGAAGCAGAGATACCCAATGGGAAGAAAACTTTGATCGCTTATGCGATAAATAAGAAATATAAATTAATCTATATTAGCCAGACCTAACGCAAAAAGGGTGCAACATGTTGACATGATGCACCCTTTTTGTGTCTGTTATAAACTTGAACTACCTGTATCTGATCTGCTGTTGTTTATCCAGCATCCCTAATTGATCTTTCATTTGTTTAATCTGATCAGCAAGCAGTTTATTCTTATCGGCTTTTTTAGCTTCCGTCAAATACATTTGTGCCTCTCTTTTATTTCTTTTTCCCATAGCAATACCTGCAAGACTTAATTTAGCAAGAGCAACATTATGTTCCATATGCATACCTAAGGCAAGAGCTTTCTTGAAATATTTTTCTGATTGCATTGGTGTTTTCCTGGATTCAATTAATCCCATTAACAACTGGAAATACCCGTGCTGGGCACGAATTAACTGTGTTTCATAATTGGTTATCCTTCTTAAAAACATTTCTGCCTTTGGCATATTGTCCTTACGGAGAAACCATTGAGCAAGTAACATGTTCTCATTAAAGAAGAACGTAACGACAACTAAAATACTAATGAACAAGGCTAAAATACCCCAGCCCCAGAATCCAAAAACCATTAATGTGATGGCGGCTCCAAGTAAGGCAAAACCCAGAATTAGACGTACGATGTTTGGCATATTCTTATGTAAATTTAAGCAAATATCGTGTTTAAATACGTAAACTTAAATTATAATGCCCATAAAATAACAAATACTATCTTTAGCCTAATAAAAGATGATGAAGCCAATAAACATAGAAAATTTCGACCAAAATTACGCCACATATGAGCCAGATAGAGAATTGCTAAACGGGTTAAGCACCCTCATCAATAACATCGACATCACCGCCGTTATCGGTACCTGGTGTGGCGACTGCAAGTTATATGTCCCTCAATTTTATAAGGTATTGGATGCCATCGGTTTTGCTGAAAGCAATCTCACTTTGATTGAAGTTGACGAAGAAAAAAAGGCAGAAAATAGTACGATTGACCACTTAAATATCATAAGCATACCTACTTTTATCATTTTTAAAAACGGTCAGGAATTGGGACGGATTATTGAAAGTCCGCGACTAACCCTTGAACGTGATTTGTTGAATCTTTTAAAAACCCATAATTAAATGACCGCTATGTTAGAACAAAGTTGGCTTCAAGTGTTGGAGAATGAATTTGAACAGGATTATATGAAATCTTTAAAAAAGTTTTTACTGGCTGAAAAACAAAATGGCCATATCGTGTACCCTAAAAATGCTGATATTTTTAACGCTTTTAAACATACCCCTTTCGATAAAGTTAAAGTGGTGATACTAGGACAGGACCCTTACCATGGACCTCATCAGGCACATGGACTTTCGTTTTCTGTACAAAAAGGTATAAAGCCACCGCCTTCTTTAAAAAACATTTATAAAGAACTGGCCACGGACCTGGATGAATTTCAGCCCCCAGCACATGGTGAATTGACCGAATGGGCAAGTCAGGGTGTATTGCTGCTGAATGCTACCTTAACGGTCCGGGCACAAGAACCAGGTGCTCATCAAGGTAAGGGCTGGGAAATTTTTACTGACCGGGTAATTACCGAGTTGTCCAGGCAAAAGAAGGGGATTGTATTTTTGTTATGGGGAAAATATGCCCAGGATAAATCTATATTAATCGATGCATCCCGGCATACTTTGTTGAAAGCCGCACATCCCTCCCCTTTTTCTGCTCATCGGGGATTCCTGGGCTGCAAGCATTTTTCAATGACCAATCAAAAGCTGCAGGAACAAGGTATAGCGCCGATAGATTGGCGTTTAAGCGACTAATATTCCAATGGAACGATTGGTTCTTTTTTAGTAGTGGACATGATCATCATGGTTTGAAATGTTTTAACCACCGATATCTTGCTGATTTTGTCCATAATTAAACGCTCGTAAGCTTTGATGTCATTCACGTAAACTTTTAACAGGAAATCTGCCTGACCAGTTACGTGATGGCATTCGGTAATTTCCTTAATGTTATTTACTTCGTCAAGAAAGGTTTGAATGGTATTATTTTTATGGAAGTCTAATTGTACCTGTATAAAAGTTTTAATCCCTAACCCAAGTTTCTCTTCGTCAACAAGGGCATGGTAACTCTTTATGAAACCAGCTAATTCCAGTTTTCTCACCCGCTCTAAGGTTGGCGCCGGAGATAATCCAATTTCTTGTGATAAAAGCAAATTGGTTATTCTACCATTTTCCTGTAATAACTTAAGTATTTTAAAATCTATTTTATCAATATCTGCGGCCATGTTTTATTCTTTTGAACAAAGATATAACAAATAGCCATTATCTGCCAAATATAATTCTATGAAAGGTTGAAAATTATACAATTAATTCTTCAGTATTTTATTTAGATTTGTCTAAACATTTTTTTAGAGTATTAAAAATGGAGAGCCAAACCGAAGAAAACTATTTAAAGATCATTTACCACCTATCACGCTTAAGTGCTGGCCCTGTGCAGACTAATGCTATTGCAGACCGGACACAAACAAAACCGGCATCGGTATCTGATATGGTAAAAAAGCTAGCAGAGAAGCAATTGGTTAATTATGTAAAATACCAAGGCGTAACACTAACCGAAAAAGGACAGGTAACAGCTGTAAATATAGTACGTAAACATCGCCTTTGGGAAGTTTTTTTAGTGGATACATTAAATTTTAAATGGGATGAGGTTCATGAAATTGCCGAAGAGCTTGAACATGTCAATTCTAATCTGCTGGTTGAAAGATTGGATCGTTTTCTAGGTTATCCGAAACATGATCCGCATGGCGACCCCATACCTGATAAAGAAGGAAATATTGAAGAGGCTTCGGTGATCAAATTGAACAAACTTCTACCTAGCGAAAAGGGCATCATTGTAGGAGTGAGTGAACATTCTTCCGCTTTTTTAAAGTACCTGGAGAAAACAAAACTTACTTTAGGCACTTCCTTACAACTGATCGAGATCACGGAATTTGACGGCTCTGTTGACTTGATATTGGATGGTAAAAAAATCAATATCAGCAGAGAGGTTGCCAAGCACCTGCTGATGAAACCGGCATTATAAAAGAATGAGGAAGCGGCACACCGCTTTGAATTGACTAACAAAAACAAATTCAGTGATACGATAACATGAAGCAATCGGAGTCTTTAAGTGAAGTACATAAAAGCGTAGAAACCAATAAACGCACCGGATGGAAGCGGATTTTATCTTTCATCGGTCCAGCTTATTTAGTAAGTGTTGGCTATATGGATCCGGGAAACTGGGCAACAGATTTAGCGGGTGGAAGTCAATTTGGCTATCAACTGATCTGGGTATTGTTGATGTCAAATTTAATTGCTTTATTATTACAGTCTTTAAGCGCCCGTCTGGGAATTGTAAGGGGACTTGATTTAGCACAAGCTTCCAGAAGCACCTATCCTAAATGGGCAAACATTCCCTTATACCTATTGGCGCAAACCGCCATTATCGCCTGCGACCTAGCCGAAATCATAGGTATGGCCATTGGTTTACAGCTGCTATTTGGCTTACCCCTTATCTGGGGTATTAGTCTCACCATACTCGACACTTTTCTACTCTTATTCCTCATGAACAAAGGCATGCGTAAAATGGAAGCCTTTATTGTGTCAATGGTATTTATTGTTGGTATTTCTTTTTTGGTAGAAATGTTTATTGTAGAACCCTCTTTAAAAGATATTGTCAAAGGATTTGAGCCCAGCGTACTTTCAGGCGATGCTTTATACATAGCCATCGGTATTATTGGAGCTACGGTAATGCCACATAATTTATACCTACACTCCTCATTGGTACAAACCAGAAAATTCGAAAGGGATGTAAAAGGAATCAAAGAGGCCATTAAGTTTAACTTTATCGATACGGCGGTCGCCTTAAACCTCGCTTTCTTTGTCAACGCCGCCATTTTAATTCTTGCCGCCGCAGCTTTTTATAAAAACGGTTTGCACGAAGTTGCCGAAATTCAGGACGCTCATAAATTACTGGAAAACATATTTGGCGGTGTCGCACCTTCACTGTTTGCCATTGCCTTGATTGCCGCGGGCCAAAGTTCTACAGTTACGGGTACCCTTGCAGGTCAGATCATCATGGAAGGGCATCTTAACCTTCGGATCCGCCCTTGGTTAAGACGTTTAATTACCCGTATGCTAGCCATTGTCCCTGCCTTCTGTACCATTCTATATTTTGGCGACGATGCCTTAAGTGGCTTGCTGATCCTGAGCCAGGTGGTACTGAGTTTACAATTGGGCTTCGCAGTGATTCCTTTAATCCACTTTACTTCCGATAAAAAGGAAATGAAAGGGTTCGCCATAAAACCATGGGTGAAAATTTTAGCTTGGATCAGTGCCTTGGTCATCGTGTCGCTAAATGTAAAACTGGTCATCGAAGAAATAAATTCCTGGAGCGAGGGTGCTAATGCGTGGTATGTTAATTTCCTGGTTATTCCGGCAGCTATTCTCATTGCTTTATTATTACTGTATATTTTTATACATCCTATTATAGCATCCAGAAAAGCGCTAAAAACGAATGTACCTCATGGCGACGCGCTAAATATAGAGGAGGTCAGTAAAATAAAGTATAGTAAGATCGGCATAACAGTTGATTTTTCTAAGAATGACAGGAACACTATCCAGCATGCCTTATTACAGGGCGGCAAAGATGCGGATTACTTCCTGATCCATGTGGTAGAAACAGCCCTTGCCAATTACTACGGCGATAAGACTTTAGATTTCGAAACACAGAGTGATACTTTAAACCTGCAAAAATATTGCGATAATCTGATGGTATTAGGTTACCAGGTTACCCCATTAATAGGGTATGGAGGTACAGCAAAAGCGATTGCCGAGATTAGTGATCAAAATGAGTTACAGCTATTGGTGATGGGTGCCCACGGACATAAAGGCATCAAAGATTTAATTTTTGGCACTACCGTTGATGCAGTTAGGCATAAGGTAAAGATACCGGTCCTGATTGTCAGGTAATTTTCGGATATTAGCCCACTTTCTATTATGATAACATCATAAGCTTTGAAACATGATATAAGCTTACGGTGCTTCACTACTTTTGAAAAGCAATAAAAATTAATGAAACAAGACGTTCAAATAAAAAATAAAAGAGCTTATTTTGATTACCATATCGTTGAGAAATTCAATGCCGGTATTGCTTTATTAGGCACAGAAATAAAAGCCATCAGGCAAGGAAAATCGAATATGTCCGATGCCTTCTGCATGTTTATTGGCAACATCCTTTACGTAAGAAATCTTCACATCTCCGAATACAGCAACAGCTCTTTTTATCATCATGATATCAAAAGAGACAGGGTGTTGCTTTTACATAAAAAGGAGCTTAAAAAGCTTAAGGCCAAAAGCGAAGAAAAAGGTTATACCATTGTACCTTTAAGAATTTACACTAATGAGCGTGGATTTGCCAAAATAGAAATTGCCTTGGCGCAGGGTAAAAAGGAATTCGATAAAAGAGATAGCATTAAAGACCGAGAATCCAAACGCGAGCTAGACCGGGCCATGAAGGTTTAACTACCAGGCCTGGTCGCCTACCAAGGGTACAAACCTAAAGGTATCCAGTTCAATTTTTTCGTAGTCAGTTTCGCTTACCCTAATCACCGTTACCATTTTCTGACTATTCTCATCACCCACCGGGATCACGAGTATGCCCCCTATTTTTAATTGTTTTAATAATACCTCCGGAACAAAAGGCGCACCTGCGGTTACAATTATCTTATGATATGGCGCATGTGCTGCAATACCCATAGAACCATCGCCATAAAAGAAATTAGCATGATAACCCATTCCTGGTAATACTTTGATGGTGTGCTGATAAATACTTTCCTGACGTTCAATGGTAAAAACCTGTGCACCCAGCTCCATTAATATACAGGTTTGGTAACCTGATCCAGTACCAATTTCCAATACTTTATCGCCTTTTTTGATGTGCAGTAATTCTGTTTGGTAAGCTACAGTATACGGTTGAGATATGGTTTGCCCATCCCCAATGGGGAACGCAATATCCTTATAGGCCTGGTTCCAGAAAGTCTCATCAAAGAAGAAATGCCTCGGCACCTTGCCAATTGCGGCAAGCACTTTCGTATCCGTAATTCCTCTTGATTTTAAGTGTTCGACTAACTTTTTTCTAGCGCCTCTTTCCCTGTAATTATCTACAAACTTGTATGCCATTGCAATCAAAAATAACAGTTTATAAACTATTCAGCGTCATTTAAGCGATTAATAAATTGATTATTGCTTAACCCTCACAAGATCAACCCTTATAAATTTACCACTTAAATTAATAGGGATCAACATCTAATTGTATCAATACACCCTTAAAGATTTTCTCCGCATTAAAGTTGGTAATTTCGCTTTTTAACAGCGCTTTAACTTTTTGAATGGCCGTATGTTTATCAGATTTAATGATAATCTGCCTGATGTAGTAATTCCTGATCCTGGATACCAACGGTTGCTCCGGCCCCATCACCCGGCTGCCTAATCGTGCTTTTAATGCATTGGCAAAATGTTGTGAGGCTGCATTGATCACATCTGCATCTTTATGCCGTAGACTGATAAAAATAAGCCTTGAAAAAGGGGGGTAGTTAAACTGGCTGCGCTCAGCAATTTCATCAGTATACATCTGCACATAATCATTTTCCACTACCTGTTTTATAATACGGTGTTTATCGTCGTAAGCCTGTATACATACTTTCCCCTGTTTCTCCCGCCTGCCTGCCCTTCCAGACACTTGCGCCAACAATTGGTAACTTCGTTCAAATGCCCTAAAGTCAGGATAGTTAAGCAGTGTATCTGCGTTAATTACCCCAATTAAGGTTACGTTTCCAAAGTCGAGCCCTTTGGCTACCATTTGCGTCCCAATAAGGATATTTGTTTTTTTGTCCTGAAAGTCTCCAATAATTTTTTGAAGGCTATTTTTAGTTCGGGTGCTGTCTACATCCAAACGGGCAATTTTTGCTTCCGGAAAAATCAGGCTAAGCTCTTCTTCGACCCTTTCAGTTCCAAAACCTTTTTGCTCAATATGAACAGAACCGCAGGCCGGACAAATATTCAGAGGGCTTTCATGGAAACCACAATAATGACAATGTAATTTCCCACTGCTTTTATGAAATGTTAAACTCACATCGCAGTTTACACATTTGGGTGTAAAACCACAGGTGGCACAAATTAAGATAGTAGCATAACCCCGGCGGTTTTGGAACAGGATCACTTGCTCGTCGTTGGCCAGCGATGTTGTGATGTCGTCAATTAACACACTAGAAAAGTACGACACCATTTTCTTTCTTTTCGTTTGCTCCGCAATACTTATTACTTCATGTGCAGGAAGCTGCACACCTCCAAAACGTTCATTTAAAGTAACCAGTCCGTATTTATTGCTTAGAGCATTGTAATAACTTTCAATAGATGGTGTTGCAGATCCCAATACAATTTTCGCCTTGTGCTGGTAGGCTAAATATACAGCGGCGTCACGTGCCTGGTATCGTGGTGCGGGATCATGTTGTTTATAAGAAGATTCATGTTCTTCATCTACTATGATGAACTTCAGGTCATTAAAAGGCAAAAATACCGCAGAACGGGCACCCAACACAATTTTGTAAGTGCCATTAATTACTTTATTCCAGATTTCTACCCGCTCAAAGTCGTTAAACTTGGAGTGGTAAACCCCAATGGCATCGCCAAAGTATTTTTTAATCCGTTCTACAATTTGTGTGGTTAGGGCAATCTCAGGCAACAGGAACAAGGCTTGTCCGCCATTTTCAATCGCCTGTTCAATTAATTTGATATATAATTGTGTTTTTCCAGATGCTGTGATGCCATGTAACAACACCACTTCCTTCTGCAACAAAATTTCGTTTATTTGGGCAAAAGCAGTGGCCTGGGCATCACTTAACTTGAAGTTGAGTATAAAGTCATCTGTTTCATCCTGGAGTCGGCTCACAGCCTTCTTTTTCAGCAAAAAGATTTCCTTGTCAACGAGCGACTTGATGGCCGCCTGTCCGGCATTACTATGTTCAAGTAATTCCACCTTTGCTATTTCAGCATTTTGTTTGGCTAAGTGAAGATAAGTCATCAACGCGTCCAATTGTTTAGGCGCACGTTCCAATGTTTCAAATAAAGCTTTTAAGTTACCTTCTTCCTTATAAAAGGGATTCAGGCTGAGGAAAGACTTCAGCAGCGGTTTGTATTTTTCAATCACCTCCTCTGCAATATACACCACCTCTCTATCGATTAGCGACCGTATAATAGGAAAAACAGTCTTCTGCCCCAATAGCTTTACAATGTCGTCTATTGATAAACGCTGTTTGACTCTTAGCACGCCAACCAGCAGTATTTCTTTTTCGGTAAGGTCTTCATGTACTTCACCCTGATCCTCTTGCAGTACAATTATAGTTTCACTGGCCAACTTCAAACCTGCTGGCAAGGCAGCCGACATCACTTCACCTTCATTGCAAACATAATAATCTGCCATCCAGTCCCAGAATTTCAATTGCATGGCATTAACCACAGGAGCCTGGTCTACTACATCAATAATGTATTTGGCCTCGTATACCGCTGGTGCGGTAGTCATGATGCTTTTAATCAGGGCCGTGTATATCTTGCTTTTTCCAAACTGCACAATCACGCGCTTGCCAACCGCAATTTGATCGTTTAAATGATGGGGTATTCTATACAGGTAATTCTTAGCTAAAGAAAGGGGTAGAATAACTTCAATGAAGTATGTTTCTCTTTCTGTGAAATCAAGCTGCTCCAATTCCATTATTTATGTCTTAACGCTGCCAGGAATAATAATACCCAACCCGCAATAAAGAACAATCCACCAATTGGGGTAATGGGTCCAATAAAATTAACAAAAGAAAGCTGTAGGATTTCCCTGGTGGCCAATAAATATAAAGAACCTGAAAACAAGACAATTCCTGCAGTAAAACAATAATAAGACCAGTCTACCAGTTTATTTCTAAAACGACCAAACGTGGAGAGGAACAGTAAAGCAAACACATGATAAAACTGGTACTCGACTCCTTTTGCCCAGATGGTTAGCGCATAAGTATCAATTAGGGCTTTCAAACTATGGGCGCCAAAGGCACCGAAAACAACAGCTAGGGCACCAAAAAAAGCAGCAGTTAAAATTATTCGCTTGTTCATTTATTTTTATGGGATAAGTGATAAAAGTAAGAAACTTGTATGCATTTTCTATTAATCCAATAGATTAAATTAAATTTGTTGTAACACATGAAAAGATTTTACATCACCATCATTGTATTACTAGGTGCCATGATTACCCTGGCATACCTTTATTTCTCTAAGCTAAATAGGGACACAAACGAGGGTGAAGCAAGTTTATACGCAGCAACAGCTAAATCGGGATTAGTCTTTGTTTTCGAAAACGAAAAAAGCATTCTGGAATTGCTCGCAAGTCAGAATTTGCTGCAACGTCTGATTCCTAAAAGAGAGTTAAACAACCTGAGAGCCTTACAAAAATACTTATTGTCCAAACCAGAACTAAGTGCACTTGTGAAAAATGAGAACATTTACTTGAGCTTTTTACCAGGTGAGCAACGCGAAATTGACTTCCTGATCAGTACGCAAACTACAGAGAAATTAGATCCAAACCTGTTATATGAAGTGCTCACGGCCAAAGGCATCAAGATAGAAAACCAGGAAACCTTTTCTAAACTCACTTTGGCCGATACATCAGTATTTTACCTGGCACAAAAAAAGAACTTAATCTTACTGTCCCCTTCCTACCAGGTAATTTCCGAAAGCTTGAAGTCTATCGAAAAACCACAACAAACGGCATTTATCGATTATATAAAGGCAAACAGCCTGCTTAGTAAAAACAGTCTGGCCACAATTTACCTTAACTTTGATGTGCTGGAAGGCTTATTAAAACAAATGACCCCGAACCGCTTAAAGCAGGAATTTAGCTTGTTAAACCAACAACAAGCTTTTGCCAACTTGAGTTATCGATATAGTAAAGACCGGGTATTATTTAATGGTTATACAACCATACAAACAGAACACAATTACCTAAACCTATTTTCAGAAAGCACGCCTGAGAAAGTAACCATCGATGCCATACTACCAGAAAGTACAGCAAGTTATGCCATTTACATGCCTGGTGCCTACAAAAATTGGAAGCCTAAACTAAATAAATGGTTTCAGACGACTAACAAGTCGACACAGGTTGACAATACCCTAAAGCGCATCAATACGGTTTACCGTTTAGACCCTAACCTCACTTTTCCTCAGTATTTTAAAAATCAAATGGTGACTTTCCGTTTGAAAAGCAGGGAAACCCTTGGCGCCATTAACCTGAGTAATGGTGATAAATTGCGTCAATTATTAATTGACCTAAGTACAGTACACAGTGATGACATCAGTATTTTCAAGGAAGATCACCTCCTTTACAGCTATTTTGGCGAAGCATTTGAGAATTTCAAAAGACCCTATTACACAATTGTTGATAACTACCTGGTCTTTTCAAACCGGGCCAGCACCGTACAGTCTTTTCTATACAACTACAGAAATAACAAACAGTTAATTAATAAAAAGGCCTATCGCGAAGCCTTTGATCAATTGTCTACACAGTCGAATGTGATCTTCTATGTAGATCACCTCAATTCTGAACGCATAGCTTTGCAGAACCTGTACCTTCCCTATTACCGCATGTATTCATCTGTTGATCACCTGGGAGAGTTTGATGCTACAATCCTGCAATTAACCGGCGATCAAAAGAATTTTCAAACCAATATGTTGTTGAGTAAGGTTCCTGAAATAGTAGCAGAACCCGATTCTATACCTTCTTTTTAGGAGCCGTAAAAACGAAATCTTTCAGGTAATAAGGTTCAAAGTAAGCCACATCTTCAAATTCCTGTTGTTCATATGCAGCTATAGCAAGCTTCGATAAATGGGCTGACGAATTAAAGTTCTCTGCCGAGAAGATTGCATTGGGGTGGTGTAACACCTCACTGCATTTTGAAGCACCATCACCTATGAAAGTGATTTGATGAGCAGTAAGCTCAGCGGTATAGGAATCAGCCTCTATTATTTTCGCTGTCACCGGGGCTACCATTTCCAGTGCCTCATTAAATAAAGCGGTAAATACTTCCATACGGCGTGCGTCAATCATCGGACAAATCAAACCTGTATAACCCGTGTTTTCCAAAAGAAAACCATTTGCCATCATTTTCAATGTATCAATGGCGATGAGTGGTTTATCCAAAGCAAAACAAAGGCCTTTAACGGTCGATATACCTATCCTTAAGCCGGTATAAGATCCCGGACCTTTACTCACGGCTACGGCATCTAAATCCTGGTATTGCAGGCCGGCCTGTTGCATTACTTCTTTAATAAACAACGTTAAACTTCCAGCATGAATGTTTTTTGCAGTTTCCTCTTTGAGCGCGATGGTTTCACCGGCTATAGCCAAAGCCACTGAGCAGGTTTGGGTAGCGGTTTCAATTTGAAGTATTTTTGCCATTGCCGCAAATATAAAGGATTTTCGGTTACGGCACAGGGTCTGGCCCATGTTTGCCCCAGGGGTGGCAACGGCCAATGCGTTTTAAAGTAAGCCAGCCCCCTTTAAAAGGACCGTATTTCTTTATCGCCTCTACTCCATATTGAGAACAAGTGGGTGTAAACCTGCAACTTGAGCCTAATAATGGCGATAGTAACAATTGATATAGTTTTATGATCGCCAGAAATATCCAGCTGAATATAGATTTAATCGCTTTCATGATCTTTTAGCTGGGTGCTGAGTTTTTTAAAAACATTGATCATTTTTTTCTCCATAAAATCAAATTCATACTTCTTCTTTCCAATAAATTGAATCGAAAGCAGTAAAAGCTGTGAAGATGGCTTTAAAACGCTGTACAGATGATCTTGTTTATGCAGGCGGTAGGCCTCGCGGCTACGCCGTTTAATCACATTGCGGTCAACGGCCCGTTTGTAACGTTTTTTGGAAACATTGATTACTACCTGCACAGGAGCTGCAACAGGTTCGGGTACATAAAGATAGGAAACGCGGAAGGGATACAATAAAAAAGAAGAACCGTTTTTGAACAACAGGTCTAGTGACCTTCTGCTACATAACCGTTCTTCTTTAGAGAATGTTTTCATGTTTTTGATTGCAATTTTGCAGACATGTTGATCTGCTAACACTTAGGGTGTTGCAATCAAAATTATGCTTTGTGACGACGTTCGTCAGAAACTGATAATTTTCTTCTTCCTTTTGCGCGACGTGAAGCTAATACTCTTCTACCGTTTGCTGTAGCCATTCTTTCGCGGAAGCCGTGTTTGTTTCTTCTCTTTCTTTGCGAAGGTTGGAATGTTCTTTTCATAACTGTATTATATCTTAACTATATATTTTTTAAATAAGAGGTGCAAATATAGCGTGATTTTTTCTCAAATGCAAATACATTATTCATGTATAGTATTTTTAAATGAGCAACTATATCCCTAACAATGCTTTAAGCTTTAAATATCCTGTTTTACTTACAGGAAGCCAGATATTAGATTTCAAAAGCACAACGTAACTTTCTTTTTCTTTGAGCTCTATTTTGGTCACCTGCGACAAATTTATAATATAAGAACGATGAATACGAATAAATTGAGAAGAATCGAGTGTTTTCTCAAAAAAGCTCATCGTTTTGTTCTTATAAAACACCCCTTCAGTGGTACTTAGTTTCACCTGATCGTCGTCTGCTTCAAAATAATGGATATCCGCTACATTTAATATTTTTATGGCTCCATCCTTTTTCACTACTACCCGGTTGTTTTGCGCTGGACTTAATGATGCGGTATCCAACAATTCTTTTGTCGGGTTATGTTCCGTATGGAGCCTGGTCAGCAATCGCTTAATGGCCTGGTCAAAACGTTCCTTTTCAATAGGTTTAAGCAGGTAGTCCACCGCATTCACTTCAAACGCTTTAATTGCATACTCATCAAAGGCAGTAGTAAAAATAACACCAGGCTGCTCGTCTACCAGCTCAAGCATTTCAAAACCACTAATTTTAGGCATTTGTATATCCAGAAAAATAAAGTCGGGCTTATAATGTGAAATCGCTTTTAAGCCCTCAAAACCATCTGCACACTCAGTCACTATAGTGATCTCCGGAAAACTCTGCAGATAAAACTTGATAATGTCTCTGGCAAGCGATTCATCGTCAATTAGTATGGTTTTGATCATTGTGTTGGGGTATTTTAAGCTGTGTAACAAATAGATTAGGTTCGGCGGTAAAGGTTTGTAATAAGTTTTGATCTGCAAATAATAAATATAGCCTGCGTTTAATGGCGGTGAGGCCAAAACCAGTTCCTCCCGTTGCTTTCATGTCCGGATCAAAAGGATTACTCACAGTAACTTTAAGTAATTCCTGTTCCATACTTACACGAATGGCAATAGTTATGGCTGCCGATGTATTATACAATCCAAATTTAATAGCATTTTCCACAATTGGCTGCAAAAAAGTTCCTGGTAAACATTTACCTAACGTATCCTCATCAATTTGCACATCCAAGTTCAGTCGGTGACTAAACCTTACCTTTTCAATATCCAGGTACAGCTGTATATATTCCATTTCTTCGGCTACACTTACCCAAACCTCGTCATCTCTTTTCAGGGTCCCCCTTAAAAACGAAGCGAGTTTCATAATCATCGGTCCTGCTTCTTTGGGATTAACAATAGTGAGTGCGTACACCGAGTTGAGGCTGTTAAATAAAAAGTGAGGTTGTAACTGATGACGAAGTTTATTGAGTTCAGCTTCTTTAGCCAGGTTCTGTGCCGTAAACAAACGTTCTTTCATTTCCGATTGCTCCTCCAATCGATACCACAACATGTTAACCAGGGCCCACCATACTAAAAATATAAAAACAATAATAAACCTGAAGGGCTTGGTCAACTGCAAAAAACTATCATATTTTACATCCTCAATGACCTGATTTAAAATAAATACACTTGAGAAAGTAACAAAGGAAGCCAAAATCAAGGTGACCACCAGCACATAAATTACTGGTTCACTCTTAGGCTGATAATACCCTAATAAAGTGCTGAAAACGATGCAGCAAAGCGCCAGTAATGCATTAGTAATTCCGCTATCAGCAACTGAGATGGTCCAGTTGAAATTTAGCAGGTAATAAAACAATAATACAAAGACGGCCGTATAAGCCAGGAAAGAACTGGCAGCAATTTTTTGTATTTTCGGAACGGATAGCGGTCTGGTGATCACAAGCCTTAAGATTAGTAATTTCTGATATCTACCCCACCAAACAACGCCACCCCCTTTATAATAATTATTTTCCTCGGACCATCGCCAAAGGGCATAATGGCACGTTTATCGTCCATACCGCCAAAAATGGCAACCACTTCCGACTTGATCTCCCAAGTGGGCGGCAAAATGATTTTAATACCACCAAAAATAGCCACCACCTCAATTATTATATTACCTTGAAAATCGGCTTGGGTTAGGTTGATCTCAGAACCACCGAAAACAGCAATGATCTCCCCTCCTTTCAAGTCTTTAGAAAAAATCTTGTGACTGGTACCTCCGAATACACTTACCGAATCGATCACATCACTTTTATCCGTAATCGGCTCATGACTACTCAAAGGTTCCTGACTAACTGAAGGATCCTGCAGAGGATCGGTTACCGGCAGTTGCGACAATATACCCTTCTTCCTTTTTACGCTGTATTTAGGTTTAAAAATAAGAAATAAACCTAAGGCAATTAAACCAAAAGCAAAGTAATATTTCCCCAGGTCATAGTCTACCAAGTCACTGATGGTGAAATATCCACCAATCAACACCAACACTAACCATCCGCCCCCATTAAAATTGCGCTTAAAGCCAATAAATAAACCGATGCCAAGCAAAAGCATATGCCAGCTGAAGATCCATCCTGGAATATAAATACCAAAATTTCTTAATAAAAAAACCAGCCCAATAACTAGGATAATTAAACCACCCCATGTTCTATTGTTTGAAACAGGAGCTTGAACATTATCTTTATTTTCCATTTGTGTGAATTTTATATTCAAATGTAAATCATAAGCAGGAAGACAAAAAGACAGCAAACTTCAATGGAGGAAAAAGGTCGGTGAACGGCGACTTTTTACCGGTAAAGTCAGCGCAGTTTTTTTAGTCAAGAAGTTTTAGGATTTTATTTCATTGTATATCTGGCCATCCAGATAGTTGCATTACCACAATTTGGATCATTTTCAACATGCCTTAATACCTTAAAATTGTGTATTTTCAAAAGCTTTGCATACATATCAGTACTTAGTGAATCATGAAACAAATTCTCACCGCCATTTACTCCCCATTTCTCTCCTAATTCAGTTCCAGAAGTAAAAAGTATGATTCCCTTGGGATTCAGATATTTTTTAAAGCATTTAAACATAATTGGCTGATCCACAATAGGTAGATAAAAAAAACTATGCCATGCAATGATTGCGTCAAACTTCTTATTCAAATTTAGAAAGCGCATATCTTGCAAAAGAAACTCGGTTTCCGGAAAGTTCTTTTCAGCAATACAAAGCATTTCCTTGCTTGCATCGAGTCCCGTAACATTTATTTTTTTACTAATGAGGTATTGTAAAATTGGTTTTCCAGTGCCACAACCTAAATCGAGAACATTTCCTTCTGCCGGTATAAATTTAATAAGATCATCAAGATATTCTTTTTCTATAAGCGCCGTATTCCTATTTTTAGAAAACCAACTTGCAATTTTATCATATACTTTATACACATTTTCTTTTTTTTCATTTCCCATAATCAAAAAAATAATTTATCCTACCCTACCTCCATTCATAATAGTCTATTGTTATAGGAACGCATGGTCAGAATAATAATTTTTCAATCTATTTTAACTCTGTTATTCTGCATCTGGTACCTCTTCTAAACTGTTAAAGACCAACAATCCTAATTCTATGCTATCCTTACAACTTCATCCTCACCTTTTGCCCCCCCCTGAATTCGAAGCACGGCATTACACTTTTCCAGCAGGCGGTGGGCCACCGGATACTGAACTTCATCCCAAGCTGCATCACCAGGTTGGGAAGAGCCGACAAGTTGAATCAACCGCAAAGCAACCCATTACCCAATCACGGGAACATATCTTTCTCTATATTAATGTAATGTTACAGCTTCAAGCTGATCTAAATTTTGTTGCATCAAAACAGGGTCATCATTGGTGCCACTTCTGTAAGTTCCTGCAACTAATATGAGCATAATAGCTGTTTATATATTAAGAACGGCAATAAGTTTCAGTCTAGAATTAACTCATATTTCATGGATTAAATATACGTCCTTATGTCATTTATTTTCTTATCTTAACTAGCTGAAATATATCTAGATCATGTCAAATCAGCACCCCAACATTAGGTTTTCTAAATCCTTTTTCAAGCCTATACAATCAATGATCTGAAATGAACATTGAAATATTTTCCCCACTAGTCAATGGATTTTCCATGGTCAAATCACCTACTTATTAGTCCATTATGACCGACGAAATAGTTAAAGATTATCCCATTAATTATCTTGCCATTGACGAAGCGACCAAACAATCTGGCTTTGAAATGGCTTCTGATCCTAAAACATGTTCTCTATTAAAGACCTTAGCTGCCAGCAAACCTAACGGTAACTTATTAGAGTTAGGCACTGGTACTGGACTGTCTACATCTTGGATTTTAGAAGGCATGGACACTAAAGCTTCGTTAACTTCAATTGATAATGATATTTTTTTTTTAGATATAGCAAAGAAAGACTTGAAGGACAGCCGATTAAAACTGGTTAATCAGGATGCAGGAGAGTGGATTAAAAATAACAAGGCTTTGAAGTTTGATTTTATCTTTGCTGACACTTGGTATGGCAAATATCTAATGTTAGAAGAAATATTGGAAATGCTAAGTCCTGGTGGACTTTACATTTTAGATGACATGTTACCACAATCGAATTGGCCTGAAGGGCATCAAGAGAAAGCATTAAAGCTTCTTCATACACTTTCAGAGCGGCCTGATCTAAAATTGACGAGGCAGTGCTGGGCCACCGGAATCATTATTGCAAGCAAGAAATAACGATTTTCTTTTTTGATCTAAATTCGTGGAATATTAGTTAGCTTATCTATGAAAGTCAAGATGATTAATAAAATGGGCTGGATAGAAGGAAATCATGACCTGGCAAGATTCGTTAATGAAAGTTTATGCAAATGGTATATCGTTTTGCACCAGATGGATATAATTGTCCTCAAACTATTATGAATATTTTCAAACTGTTAATAAGGTGGTTATCATGTAGTGGCCGAGAAATTCACGGACAAGCTATTTATATCGATCCAAAAGCTCATATGGTTATTGTAAGACTTGCCTCGCACCATATAGCTGGAAATCAGCAAATGATTCTTATTCATTGCCTCCTGATAATACTTTAGCCAAATATTTTATAATAAAAAATAGAATGCACTTCCGATCTACAATATTTTATTAGATGAAATAATTGAGGCTATTTTATCCGAACATCGAATATGCACATTTAAGCATAGAAAGCAAAAGGCCACCTCTTTGGGCAGCCTTTTGTAGATTATTTATTTTTTTATCTTGGTTATCATCAACAAAACATAATATTCAAAATTTTCTGATGATTAATTTAGCCCTTGCTTAATCAACAAAGACGATCTATCTGCACCATTAATAAGTAATACCTCATTTTTTTTCATGTTTATAGATTTTAAAACAAGAAATAATTAGGCTTTATTATCTTGCAACCGATAAAGAGGGAAGAAATCAACTTCAGTATCGATTTCAATTTCTTTCTTAGTCAATAAAGAATTGTATACTTTCTCATTTGCTACAAAACGCCAACTTCTATAGTCGAAAGTAAGATGGGAAAAGCCGGTCTTCCATTTAAATAAGGAATCTTCCTTAAAGCCTAAGCCTCCACCCAAATTAAAAAACTTCACACCAAGCGCTCTGCCAATAATTGTGACTTCTTCTATTAATAATTTAGCTGGGGAATCTGCCAAGTACTCCTCTCTTGTACCTAGTAAATGAAACTGTATAATCCCGTTAGTTATGACTACAATTATTCCGCTTACAGGATAATCATTTGTATCATATACGAACAGAAGCCTGGCATCAACTTCGTCCGAATATAGTAAAGTTTTAAAATATGCGTAATCAAAATAGTATGTGGCGGAGGCATCTATACGAAGCATATTCAATTTATAAATTGATGCGAAAATTTTTATATCTTCCTCTGCATTTACTTCTTTAACATAAAATCCTTTTTTTCTTAGTTGTTTTATCTTTCTTAAAAAGCTTTCCCGGTAAGCATTTCTCTGTTCTTCAAGAGATATTGAAAGATCCATGACTACTACCTTACCATTATCTACAACCCCTCCAAATTCTTCCATTAAATCAGTTTGGTTAAAGAAAGGATGTAACCGAGAAAACACAGTTACAATTTTTTCATCCTTTAAAAAATCTAGAAAATTACTTCTAAAATTACACACAAAATCAGGTGAAAAACTATGAAAATCTTTATTGGAAATAGGACCGCTATACCCATATACAGAAATCAGGTCAAAGTATTCAGAGTCTTGGATTTCTCTCTTAATGAGTGGAATTCCAATGAAGTTGTCGCCTTCTTTATAAACAAACAATAAAGGAATTCCAGTGCTATCTAATGAATGATATGTCCATGAATGATAAAAATCATAATTAATAGTTCTTTTTACAAAATTTTTCCATTCTAATTCTTGATCAATAGTTATTAAGTATTTTAAACCAGATAATTTTTTATTAGTTAAATAATCCTCTCTCGTTATTTTCATCATCATGAGACTCTCCGCACTATCTAAACTAATAAAACCTTGTCTTGTATAGATTTTAATAGCTGCTTCATTATTTTTATCTACGTCAAATCTGATGTTATTAAGATTTAGTGTGAAAAATGCATAATCAAGAATAAGCTTGGTCGCTTTTGTACTTATTCCTTTACCCCAATAATCTTGATCCCCAATGAAAAGTTGGACTTCAGCCTGCTGATTCGCAATATCAATCAGATTAATGTTTCCTATGTGCTTTTCGTTTTTAGTTAAACAAATAGCAAAACTTTTCTGATTAGACCGCTTCAGACTTTCCTCTATCAACGCTGTCTCCTGTTCCATTGTAATTACTTCATTTAAATTATACAAAGTATACTTGCACACTTCTGGATTATTTCGCCATTTATATGATGCAGTGACGTCATCTAACACCAAGGGTCTTAAATAGATACTTTCGTTCATAATATTGTTTTTAAACATTAAGTATGCGTTTCATATCTGAATGTGTATGATGATGGTCAATTGGCAATCTTTAGTTTGATCGTAGCTAGTTAGGGGGAAATTTTACAAAATTAGCCAAAGAATTTGTGTGGGAATATAATCATAAAAGGCCGCATGAAGCTACGTCTGGCCCATATTCCAGACGCTTGCCAACTACAATGAGCTATATGCAAGATATTATAGCAATACTAAATTATTATTTCGGATTGTAAAAGTGGATGGGAATATTAATGAATCAACTGCCTTTTTGAATAGCAAAAAATTTGATCATGCTATTCATATACCGCGAAGTGAATTACCTAGAGCATTGTTTGCCGAATATGCCTACTAAAGTTATTTTAGATAAATCTGGTAACATTGCTTTTCACCATGTCGGTGGAGCAGATTATAGTAATCCGGAAATTACTACCTTTATGAACAAAATTTTGGAAGCCAAATATTACTCTGATGAAGTTCTAAGCAAATCCGTAATGCAAAAAAATCATGTCATTGGGGTTACTTCATTTACTACATCCATATGTTGAAAGATAGAATTTGCACTAATATATTCAGGAACTATTTCCTTCATCTTCCTAACAATTGCTTGATCATCATTCAATCGGCTCAACTCTAATAACTCATCAATTTCACGTTTAACATAAATGAATGGGTGATATATTACATTTGATATTTTAATTTTCTCATGATACGTAGGAAGAACTTTCTCTGTATCATTCAATAATTCTTCATACAACTTTTCTCCAGGCCTTAACCCGGTAAAGCATATTTTAATATCAGCATAGGGAACGAAACCAGCTAACTTGATCATATTTATAGCCAAATCCAAAAGTTTGATTGGTTCCCCCATATCAAAAATAAAAATCTCTCCACCTTTCCCCATTACAGATGCTTCCAGCACCAGTTGCACTGCTTCGGGAATCGTCATAAAATATCTTGTAATTGCTGGATCGGTTACTGTGACAGGTCCTCCCATTTCAATTTGCCCCTTAAACCGTGGAACAACTGAGCCATTTGACCCCAGTACATTTCCGAATCTTGTAGTTATAAATCGCGTTCTATAAACAATATCCGTTTGGTGATTTTGAAGTGACTGAATATAGATTTCAGCAATTCTTTTCGAGGCCCCCATCACATTAGTAGGTCTAACTGCCTTATCGGTTGATATCATTATAAATTTATCAACATCATAGTCAATAGCCAAATCAGCAAGATTTTTCGTGCCCATTACATTAGTCAGTACGGCTTCCGAAGGATTATGCTCCATCATTGGTACATGTTTCAAGGCTGCTGCGTGGAAAACAATTTCTGGTCTATATGTTTCAAACAAAATTCTAAGTCGACCATAATTTTGAATATTCACAACAACCAATTCACAATTATTAGCCTTAAAATTATCTTCAATTTCAAGCTGCAATTCATGAAGAGGTGTTTCTGCTTGATCACATAAAATTATTAGTTGAGGGTTACATTTCAAGACTTGTCGAACAATCTCAGATCCTATAGATCCAGCTGCTCCAGTAATCAAAACTCTCTTATCTTTAAGCTCGCATTTTATATTTCCACCTTCCATATGGATAGGGTCGCGTTGTAACAGATCTTCAATCTTTAAATCTGGAAGTTGACTTAATTTTAATTTTCCATTGAGCCAGTAGTTTAGGGCAGGCACAGAAATAACCCTTATCCCGCACTCCATGCATTTGTTTATAGCAAGCTTTCGTCCTTCAATATCTACGCAATCTTCCATAACAATCATCTTCTCCACCCCATATTTGTTTTTTAGAAAGGGAATTGACTGCAAACTAAACACCTTCTTTTGCTCTATGTATTTGTTTCTTTTATCTTGGTTATCATCAATAAAACCTAATATTTCAAAATTTTTTTCTGATGATGAATCTAGCCCTTGCTTAATTAATAAAGATGATCTATCTGCACCATAAATAAGTAATACCTCTTTGGAAACCACCTTTAAATCTTTTAAATAATGAAACAATTGTTTAACTACTATTCTTAATGCAATTAGCATTGATGCAGAAATAAAGAAGTTTATAATAAGCATAGAAATAAACCACCTATTATTCAGGCCAAAATACGGTGATAAAAGCAAGTAATTCACCACCTCAAACAACAAACTAGCCAACAACACTGCCTTAAATACACGAAAAATATCATCAACACTGGAATATCTAATAATTCCTGTGTGTATTTTCATACTCACAAAAACTGACATAGCGATCACGTTGTAGACAACAAGGAAAAGAAGTAAACTATTGTCAATCACACCATAAAAAACAGACTTTTTTAGGATTCTTAAGGAGAGGCCAAGAGCAAATGTTATAATGAGCTGATCAATAAGCAAAATGAGCCATCTTGAATAGATTTTTTCACAGAACAATGTGTTTTTCATGATAATACACTTTTTATAGAGAAATAATTAGGCTTTGATAGCTTGCAACCGATAAAGGGGAAAGAAATCAACTTCAGTATCGATCTCAATTTCTTGCTTAATTAATAAAGACTGGTATACTTTCTCATTTGCTACATAACGCCAACTACTATAATTTAAAGTGAGATGTGAAAAGCCCGTCTTCCATGTGAATAAGGAATCTTCCTTAAAGCCTAAGCCACCACCCAAATTAAAAAACTTAGCACCCAGCAGTCTGCC
Organism: Pedobacter sp. CAN_A7; assembly: GCF_015752175.1. NCBI lineage: Bacteria > Pseudomonadati > Bacteroidota > Sphingobacteriia > Sphingobacteriales > Sphingobacteriaceae > Pedobacter > Pedobacter sp. CAN_A7. The sequence goes on from NZ_JADOUW010000001.1 coordinate 1,011,208, forward strand.
AATAATCGTGATTTCGTCAGTTAATAATCTAGCTGGGGAAACTGCCAGGTACTCCTCCCTTGTACCTATTAAATGAGCCTGTATAATTCCGTTAGTTATGACTACAATTGTACCACATATGGGATAATCATTTTTATCATATACGAACAGAAGCCTGGCATCAATTTCGTCTGAATCTAGTAAAGCTTTATAGTAGGCGTAATCAAAATAGTATGTGGCGGAGGCTCCAACACGAAGCATGTTTAATTTGTAAATTAATGCGAAATTATTAATATCATCTTCTGTAGAAGTTTCTTTTACATAATATCCTTTTTTCCTCAGTTGTTTAACCGATCTTAAAACGTTTTCTCGGTAACCTTTTCTCTGTTGTTCAAGAGTTATTAAAAGATCTAAGACTACTACCTTACCATTATCTACAACCCCTCCAAATTCTTTCATTAAATCAGATTGGCCAAAGAAAGGATGTAATCGAGAAAACACAGTTACAATTTTTTCATCCTTTAAAAATTCTTGAAAATTCCTTTTAAAATTACACACAAAATCAGATGATAAACTGTGAAGAGCTTTATTGGAAATAGGACCGCTATATCCATATACTGAACTCAGGTCATAGTACTCAGAGTCTTGGATTTCTCTCTTTATTAGTGGAATTCCAATGATATCGTCGCCTTCTTCATAAACAAACAATAAAGGAATTCCAGTACTATCTAATGAATGATAGGTCCATGAATGATAAAAATCATAATTAATAGTTTTTTTTACTAAATTTTTCCATTCAACTTCTTGATCAATCGTAATTAAGTACGTCAAACCAGATAATTTTTTATTAGTAAGGTAATCTTCTCTCGCTATTTTCATTACCATTTGGCGCTCGGCACTATCTATACTAATAAAACCATGCCTTCTATAGATTTTAATAGCTGCTTCATTCTTTCTATCTACGTCAAGTCTGATGTTATTAAGATTTAGTGTGAAAAATGCATAGTCAAGAATAAGCTTTGTCGCTTTTGTACCTATTCCTTTCCCCCAGTAATCTGGATCACCTATGAAAAGATGGAATTCAGCTTGCTGATCCGAAATATCAATCAATTGAATGTTTCCTATGTATTTTTCGTTTTTAGTTAAGCAAATAGCAAACCTTTTTTGATCAGATCGCATCAGAATTTCCTCCAACCACGCTGTCTCCTGTTCCATTGTAATTGGTGCTTTTGGATTAAACAATGAATACTTCCACACGTCTGGATTATTTCGCCATTTATACGATGTAGTGGCGTCATCTAACACCAAGGGCCTTAAATAGATACTTTCGTTCATAATATTGTTTTTAATACATTTAGTATGCGTTTCATTTCTGAATGTGTATAACGATGGTCGATTGGCAATGCAATAAGGTGTGTTGTTAAATAATGTTCATACATTTTATTTGTTGTCCATTCCAAAACATTTGGCCAATAAGAGGCGATGTATATACGCTTATCTAACAGCTTGTTTTTGATTTCTGAAGAAGAAAGTAAAAGTGGATAAACCATCGGGCCATTTACAGATGATGCGTCGAATGAATAATCATTATACTCTTCAAGAAAGTCATGGAGGTACATAAAATTAGAATTTCGTCTGTATTTACATGTCTTGTAATCAATCCCAGACAATATTCTTTGCGATAGCGCCGACATCCTTTTTATAGGAATATTAGATAAACTCCTATTGTTGGCGATATAGTCTTTGTATCCATTTTCGATCCCCAAATCAATACTTTTTATCAAATGAGAAAATCTTTCTACTGATACGTCTTTTACTAATTTCAATCTTATATCACTTGTACATTGAAGGTATGCCCCATCTGGTACACCAAAAAATTTACGGCAAGAATAAAAAGTGTCAACGTTTTCTAATGGTTCCGAAAAAAAAGCTTGAGAATTATCTATTATCAGGTTATCAAAAAGTTTGCTTAACCTAATAACTGTTTCCTGTTTTAATCCAAAATAATTTGTATATAGAAGACAGTCCTCTGATCCTATTACAAAATCAAGAACAGGATCCATCTGTTCGTTGATAGTATAATACTGAAATTGAATTCCTAATTTCTTAAGTGGTTCTAGTATGACCTCGCAGGTATAATAAGGTATGTGAACCAATTTATAACGTTTTACCTTTAATATATATTCAAACGCGTTTCTACCAGTATTTAATTTTAACAATGTAGGGTATAACTCTTCCCCTTTGGGTAATTGTAATTCCAAATATCCTCCAATAGATGGCATTTTGCTTGAATAATTATTTTTCATTTTAGAAATAGATTAGCAATAAACAATTTATTTCTCGCCCCGAGATCATGTCTTGTGCCAGCCGTATTTAAGGCAACACATTTGGATTCCATGACGGGATCAAGCAGAAAAGTTGGGGGTCATGAAGTAAACCTAAATCCGAAAGCAGTAATACTGCCATTCAACTTCATTGTGCCATAGTGCAAGTTCTCCGAACGCATGCACCTTGCTTTGCTCTTGCATAACTTAAAGACATTGTCCAGGCTAATCGATAAATGGTTGGCCTTTTTAAATTGTAGGCATATCCCTGACAACAGATATGCACAATAGTTTAGCACTAGGTCATTTTAACAATGAGATTTAAGTCCCTTCAAGAATATTTACCATAGCTTGGTTAACTTTATTCACATCAAATTTCTCAAACGCATATTTTCTTCCATTTACACCGAATCGTGTAACTTCATCTGTATGTCTAATGTAATATTCCATTTTAGAAGCCAATTGCTTAATGTCTTTAATTGGGATTAAAAAGCCGTTTTCCATTTGAAGAATTGGATTTATTGTCTCCCTACACCCAACCGAGTTACAAGTAATAACGGCTCTACCCATTGCCATCCCTTCTAACAGACATCTTGGAACTCCTTCTCCATAGTAAGAAGGTAAGACTACAACAGAACACTGACTTATGTATGGTCTTACATCATCTACCAATCCAATATATTGGATTGTTCCATCCGTTTTTATTTTTGAATAAAGTTCTGCACTAATGGCATCGATATTATCGTCATATGGCCCAATTAGTTTAAAAACAATCTCTGGAAAACTTTCTTTAATCTGCTTTGCTGCATAATAATACTCTTTGATCCCTTTCGCATTTATTAATCTAGAGATCATTAAGAAACTTATATTGTTTAAGTCTGGGGGAGAATATTGATAATATGATAAATCTACGCCTGAGCCATTTACTACATGAGCTGTATTTCTCTTTGTAATAATATTTGCACGAATAAGCGTGTTATAATCATCTTGGTTTTGAAAAATAATATGTAATCTCTTGCTAGCACTAAGGCTTAATTTCAACAGAATTCTTGTAATTTTCTGAATCAAACTTTTTCTGGACCCTATATCAATAAAATTATAGCCAAGTCCGGTAAGCATAGGTGTTATATGATTTACTTTGCAAAGTCTGGCCACAAATACGCCATATATAACTGGTTTAAAAGTGTAAGGAAAAAATACATCAGGCTTAGTTAATCGAATTATTTTACTTAATTCAAATAGATATTTCAGATCAGAAATTATAGATACATTACTCGGATTTAATCCATTTTCATATATTTTAATTGCCATCCCTGTCAATTTATTTTTAATCCACTCTTGTTCAATTTTTGGTGTAAAAATTATGACCTCATGTTTTACAATTAGCGCTTCTATCAATTTCCCTCTAAAATCCAGTAATGAACGCGGGGAATCGCATGAGATCAAAATTATCTTTCTTTCCTTTATCATGTTGACTTAAATTTATAGGTATACATTTTAGGGTCGATTAACACATATTTGTTAAACCGACCCTAAAAATTTTTAGATACCAATAATAGGATTTTTAGTCAACCATTAAGATTGACACTTTAGAGATTCAAAGTTGCACCAGCACTTGCTGTTACGACTGCTGGAACTTGATCAGCTGGAATTAGCTCCGATTTGTATTCATAGGTTGGAACCCACGTTGAAGCAGATGTTGATATTATATTTGCTCCACTATTTTTATAAATATTAGTACTAGCGCCACTTACAAATCCCGGCTTAGCATTGTACGTTGTACGGATAGGTGCACTCTGATTTTCGAAAAAGTTGTTATCAGTTCTTACGGTTGCACCCATTGTAGCACCAATTCCATATCCGCTACCATTTTGCAAATAGTTATTAAAAACGTGCATATAACCAAATCTAGTACTTGGCTGTCTTTCAGACACATTATAGAAATAGTTTTTGTAAACAGTTACGTTAAGTTTACCAATATCATTTGTGTTTCCATCTCCGAAACCTATTAACATAGGAATATGACTATCGTGCAATCTATTCCATGATAATGTAACAAAATCAGATCTATTTCCTACATCTAACAATCCATCGTAGTAATCCCATCCGTGGTTTCTATCGGATGACAAATCACAATGATCAACCCACACATGATGTGCACCTTCTTTTATGACAATATTAGAATAAGTAACTACGTTTTTGATCGTCATGTTTCGAATAATTACATTATTCGTACCGTAAATTAATAGGCCGACACCCTCCATGCTTGATCCCTTTAATCCGAGTATTGTTGTATTGGAACCCACATTAATATAACCTGCTCCTGTAATCCTTCCTGACACCTTAACTATTTTTGCGTTATTCGATGAAACAGCAGATTTTAAAGCAGCGAGACTTGTTACAGTTACGGTTTGACCACCTAAACCACCTGTTGTTTTGCCATTTACTGATGCATAACCAATAATAGCTCCACTTTCCACTGGGGTTATTACTCCCGGAGCTGTTGGATTAGTTACAATTGGCGGTACAACAGAGCTAGTACTTCCATCAACAGAATAAGTATAAGTACGACCATTCTTTCTCGGGTCAGTGTTATCAGAAGCTGAAAAATAAAGCGCGTTTGACCAATGACTAAAGCGACCTTTACCTATTTTTCTGATGTCATCATGTTTGGAATGTGCAGCACTGAGTTCTTTTCCATTCTCAAACACTTTCAGCTTTGAAATTGATGGATTGCTTTCCGAATCTCCGGTAATAGATATACCATACGCTTTATAAGCAAAACCACCATCACTAGAGGCATTACTTAAGTTTAGTGTTTTTATCCCATTTTTGCTATCTACAGCGGCTGAGGTCGTTTCAGTGTTATTTACTGGGCTTTCAGGATTTACCTCATTTAGATCTTTTTTACACTTACTAAAAGTAAAAATCACTAAGAGTAATAAAAGGCTCATGGGCACTCGATTTGTTGTTTTGTTTTTTATTTCCATTGTTTTTTAAGTATACAAACCTAACGCAGAAAAAATGCGATACTATATACTTAAAATATTATGGAAATGTGATTTTTTTATGTAAAGAAGCCTGTATTTAATAAGAAGGCAACTTTAGCTTATCTGAATAATTTAATTCTTAAATTACATATTTATTCACATGTATAAAATAATTTCATAAATACCAATCATAGCATACTTATTATATATAATGATAAATATTGATTAAAATATTTTCTTGTAGTGAATTTTAAATTTATTTCAGAAATGTGTACATTATTTGTAGAAAATAAGTCTTAAAGCAGTAATAGACATATTTAAAAATGATAATATTGTAATTTTTTTGTCAGATTACAGGGTAATTTCATCTAACATGTAACATTTTACCTACAACGTTTATAATTATTAATATTTTTTGTATTATTTTAATACAGATTCTCAACCCAAAACAGCAGTTTCAATGAAGCCTTGTCTGTTATTTGTTATCATGTAAAAAGCCTTATACCAGCTCACAAAATCTCTCACACCATCAGCGACTGAAATTTTTGGATTATAGGCTAGCAATTTCTTCATTATAGAGATGTCAGCCCATGTTTCCTCAACGTCGCCATTCTGCATAGGCATGTAATTTTTTTTAGCAATTTCTCCTACATTTTTTTCAATCTCAGCAATGAAATGTAGTAAATCAACCGACTCTCCCCTTCCTATGTTAAAAACCCTATATGGGACATTCGAGGAAGACGGATCGGGGACTGAACCATCCCATAATGCATCTACCTTCGCAGGATGATCGATTACCCGAACAATTCCATCAACGATATCGTCTATATAAGTAAAATCACGTTTCATAGCGCCGTTATTAAATACGTCTATATGCCTATGCTCCAAGATTGCTTTGGTAAAAAGAAATGGCGCCATATCTGGTCTTCCCCACGGACCATAAACCGTAAAAAAGCGCAATCCCGTTGTCGGGAGGTTGAATAAATGACTGTAAGTATGAGCCATCAATTCATTACTCTTTTTAGTAGCAGCGTATAATGAGACCGGATGATTAGCTTGGTGACATGCTGAAAATGGCATTCTTTTATTTAAGCCATAAACACTTGAGGAGCTTGCGTAAACAAAATGTTTAATATGGTGAGTACGACAACACTCTAATACATTAAGAAAACCAACAATATTTGAATCAATGTAAGCCCTTGGATGTGTTATACTATACCTTACTCCTGCTTGGGCAGCTAAATTACATACGGCATCAAAATGAGAATTTATAAAAAGCTCTTTCATCTTGCTATGATCTGTAAGATCTAATTTAACAAATTGATAGTTTGAATATTTAACGCTTCTTACAGTTTTACCGTATTCTAATTCAGCCCCATTAATTCCTGTTTCTGAAAGTCTGCCATATTTTAGATTCACATCATAATAATCATTAATATTATCAATCCCTACCACCTCATCGCCTCTTTCCAACAAACACTTTGCCAGATGATATCCAATAAAACCGGCAGTACCGGTAACCAATACTTTCATAACGATTGCTTTAAATTTTGATTTATAAGTTTAATTCTAAAGGTGCTTATGCCATACCTCCAGACTGAATACACAAAAAAGTATTTTGGCTCTTCTTTCATCAGAAATTTTAATCTTTCTTTCTATAAGATTGATTATGAAATCTTTTTTTAGGATTTTGGAATACAAATTATCTGGAGCCATTAAATATGCTTGTATAATATTCTTCAGTTCATTGTCTACCCAATTTTGCAGAGGTATTTCAAAACCTCTTTTTGGTTGGTCAATCAGTTCTTCGGGTAAGTATCTTTTACCGAGAGTTCTAAGAATGTCCTTAGTTTGAAAATTCTTAATTTTATAACTGTCTGGAAGCCCTGGTGCAAACTCTAATACTTCCTTAGCAAGAAATGGGCTTCTCCCTTCCAAAGAGTGCGCCATTGTAGCAATATCCATTTTAGTAAGCAGTCTACTAAATAGCATGGAATCAAAATCCATTAGCAACAACTTCTTTAATGGTGATATTGAATAGTCATTTATCCTTGCCAAATCACTTGAAATCAATTTCATCTTTGGCTTTTCGATAAAAGCATCTTCAAAACCGACAAAAAGATCTGAAGAAGCAGAGCAATAAATTTTCACCAAGTCAGAATAACTTGCAAATTTCAACAGTCTATAAAAATAGGTGTAGTTACTTTGCTTCTGATTTGCTATAGGTAAGATGCGAGTTAAAATTCTTGAACTAATCCTTGTGAATTGACTAGGATTGAAAAAATCAACATGCCTAAAAGGTACGTACCTTCTGTATCCTCCAAAAAGTTCATCTGCCCCATCACCATTTAATACTACAGTAATATGTTTCTTTGCTTCTTTTGCAACATAGTAACTTGGAATTGCAGAATTGTCAGAATTAGGTTCGCCATGATTTACAATAATCTTCTCTATATCATTCTTTAAGTCTGAAAAATCTATTTCCACAACTGTATGATCAGTAGCATATTTTTGGGCAACCTTTTCTGCTAATGCCGATTCATCAAATGACCCTGGTATTTTAACCGTAAATGTTTTAAGCTTTGTGGTTTGCTGAGCAGCCATTGCAGTAATTAAACCACTATCAATTCCTCCACTTAAGAATGATCCCACATCTAAATCAGAGCTATCTATTCTGCGTTTTACTGCATTTTTCAATATAGAATCTAATTGCGTTACAGCATCATGATAATCAGCTTGCCTTTCTGTCTTATAAAAATCCTCAATTTTAAACCAGCAAACATCTTCATAAATTCCTGTATGTGTATTAATCTTTAAATAATGTCCATTTTCAAGTTCATTTACAAAAATGTATGGTGTAGCCTTACGATAATGGTGCCCAACATAAAGATAGTCAGTTAATGCAGAGTAGTCTATCTCAGGTCTGCACTTTTTATACAGTACGTTTAGTTCAGATGAAAAAACAAATACTTTTGCTTTATTATAAACATATAAAGGTTTTTTTCCAGCCCTGTCACGCGCCAAATACATCGTAAAATTGACAGTATCATAAAGCGCAAATGCAAACATGCCATCAAATTCATCAAGCATATTCATACCCATTAACTCGAACATCATAAGGATAGTCAATGTATCAGAATTAGATGAGGCATTGAGGCCATACTTCTTTCTCAACTCCATATGGTTATATATTTCGCCATTAAAAACAATGACTAATCCATTATATTCCATTGGTTGTTGACCAGTTGTGCTTAAATCCTGTATTGCCAGCCTTGTATGATAAAGATTTACATTATGCGAGCTATAAAATCCCTGTTCATCAGGTCCCCGGTGTATTAATCCATTAAATATTTTGCACTTATCTATAGGCTTTTTATAATTAATTGTTCCAAATATTCCGCACATATTAAATCAATTTTAAATAACATCAACAAGCTAACTTGTCAATTAATTGCATCCATTCCCCCATCACCTTTTCTTCACTGAAACTCGTTTTAATATGCAGTTTCCCATTATTCCCAAGAACTAGCCTATTGGCCGCTGACATATCCATAATCATTAACATTTTAGCGGCCATATCTTGTTCATTTTGCTTCTCGCACAACAATCCACAATGAGCTTTCACAACTAACTCACGATTTCCGTCAATATCTGTTACAACAGTAGGCTTAGCATGCGCCATGGCTTCCAGAATTGCATTGGGCATCCCCTCCGAAAATGAGGAAAGCACAAAAGCGTCAGATTGCCCCAAATAGCGGTGTGCTTCCTGTTTAAAACCCAATATATTTACGTGATTTTGAATCTTAAATTTTTCAATAACTGTATGTGGCCACAATTCTCCATTTAAATTTCCAATAATGTCAACAGTGAAATTTTTGTGCTTTAACAGCGCTATAGCTTTAAATAGCGTTAAATAGTCTTTGTTCCACCTAAAATGACCAATACAAACCCATTTAAAACATTCATTTTTAACATCATCAACAGGATTATTACATTCAGGTATAGCAATGCCATTGTGAATCACTACTCCCCCTAAACTTACAAGCTTTTGCTTTTCAAAATTCACCTTAGATGCAACGGAATTATATACTATCGCATCGTCGAACCTTTGAGTAAGTTTAAAGGCGAGATACCACTTTTTTGGTACTACAGAAATTCTGATCGTAGATATCAACTTAAATTTGACACACAATTTTAAAAGGCGTGCAAATATGATTGCAATAAACATAAAAGCAATAACCACATCAGGTCTAAACCGTTTAGTGGTTCTATAGAGCGTGTATATATTATAAAAAGGATAACGGAGCCAATTTTTCAAGAATAATATTTCTAAACCAGATCTGCTGATGTCTCCATTAAATTCATCGATAGGCTTTAAAGAAATTATAAGAGCGTTATGATGATTTGATTTCAGATACAAGGCAAGTTTCAGCAATTGGGTTTCCGCTCCACCCTTACTCATAGAAGGAGTCATTAAAATCACTCGTTTATTCATTAACATAAATTTTTATCTGAGATTAATTAATCCTTGGCTCTAATTAGCTAATGAATCTTCGAGATAAGCTTTTACCTGTTTGTGTTTTATATCAAAAACTACATCCACGTATTTAATATCCCATGAGTTTAATAAGCTAAAATGTTGTTTATAAAAAGCATACGCTTTATTTTTTATTTCCATTCTAGGGTTTGGCTGATAAAAGGGACTTACCTCCAGATAAATAGGTTTAGTATTTAGATCATCATTCTGCCAAGTAACATCAAAAGCTCCCGTAGTGATATTTAGAGATTTAAAGGTTTCTATAATATGTTCTCTCCATTGTTCGGGAAAAAAATCAAAATCTACTTTGCTTCCGTAACTGGTCGACGTAGGTTTCCATTCTTTATTTAAATTTATCCTCCAATAATGAAGCACTATTTCTCCTTTGACTAAAATCACTCTCAAATCCTTTCTCATATTAATTAGCTCCTGCACAATAATATGCTTATTATCAGCCACGAATTTTTTATTTGACACAAGATTAGCCAGATCCTCAAGCGAGGAAATTTTATACAGGCCTTCAGAAGATGAAGAATGTTCAGCCTTAATCAGAAAAGGATAATGGACGTTCGCAACTATTAAGTCATCAAATGATTCAAATATTCGCGTCTTAGGCTCATTAACACCCACCTTGTAAAAAACCTGATGCATATATGTTTTATTTTCCCATAACATGGTCTCGCAATGCTTTGGGAAAACTGAATTCCCCTGCTGTTCAAGCTGCATAGTTATATGCGACAAAATATGGGTATAGTTATCGAACTTATAAATGTTGTACCGGTTACTAATGGAAAAAAAGATCTTTTTGTTATGGTGTTTACCTATTGTTAAACTAAATACCACGTTTATCCTTTTATTCTCAGCTATCAAACCTGCAATGGTGGCCATATCCCAGATAAACGCATCAGATCCAAAATATTTGATTGATCTAAAAGGAATCCAAACTAAAATATCACTTTTAGAATCATGAAGGCTCAGTAATTTAAACCACTTTATTGCTAATATAATTCTGACAATTCGGGATATCCTTTTTAATACCTTTATTACTGGTCGCATAAGCTGAATTAATTAATTCTATTTCTTTAACACCTAAATACTCGACTGGTAGAGTATTCAATTTCAATAACATTTTTTCATACAATCTTACCTCTCCGTACTCGTGACCGTAACTCAAATCGTCAATATAAACTACAGCTATTTTTCTTTCTAACAGCTCAGTTATATAAGCTAATTTATCTTCAGCTCTGTCTACCAGAATCAGATTAATGGAATTTAATCCATTTCCAGACAACCACTTAAGTGTTGAAAAGTAATTCAAATAACCTCTGGCCGAAATAAACACTACTCTATCTTTATCCTGTATTTTTTCAAGGATAAAATTTCGCATTCCTATGAAAATTGATAAAGATCCATATCGATGGTTATCATTCCGATAAACATAATTTTGTAGCGATGGCCAAGTATCAGCCAGTGTATTATCTATATCAACTAAATACACCTTATCCTTTTTATTTAGATTTTTTATACATCTGTTAAAACGATATCTAAAAAACAAATCAAAAGTGCGGTAAACAATTACCTTAATTAGCTGTTTCATTAACTAATTTTAAAACTTCATTCATTTCTATACAAGCTTTAATACTTTGAATCACATAATCATTCTCTTCTTTTGATCTGGACGCTAGTCGTAGGAACTGGCCCTTTAATCCAATTTTATCATCACAGGTTCTAACATAAATCCCATAACTTATGAGCAGTTTTGCAACGAATTCTGTTGATTTTATTCCTTCTTGCAATTCAATCAAGACAAAATTAGCCATGCTAGGATATACTTTAATATTGGGTATTTGCTTTAACTCTTGGATAAAATCTAAAGTTTCCACAATGTACCTCACCCTTACTTTATCATATTCCAGTGCAAAATCATCTCTTGTATATAGACGGAAGAAATATTCAGCAAGCCCGTTTGAGTTCCACAAATAGCCATTTTTTAATAAAAGATCGACGTATTCCTTTCTCATCACGCCATAACCAGCTCTCACGCCAGCGATTCCAAAATCTTTTGACATGCTTTTTAAAACAATAAGATTAGGATGTTTTTTGACTAAGTTTGAGAGTGAGACTAACTGATAGGATTCGCTTTCATATGCAAAATGAATAAAACTTTCATCGATAATGATATTTTCAACAAAGGAGAGTTCCTCAATAATTCGTTTTACATCTGCCGCCTTAGTGTATCCCCCATTAGGATTATTTGGATTAATCAATACAATTGTATCAGGCTTATGTAGTTTAACAAAGTCAATATACTCTTCAACATCAAGACTATAACTGTTATCCTTTGATAAATTGTAATACACAACTTCAACCCCCTCCTTAACATATTCATAATATGAAGAAAATGTAGGTATAGTGATTATGATTTTTTTCTTGGTGAAGTTATGAATAACAGCCTGGATAATTTCAATAGCTCCATTACCTATAAAGATATTTCGAGAATCTATTTTTAAGAAATCAGCAAGAATTTCGGCTATTACCCTATTTTGTGATGGGTAGCTTTCCAATAAAGCTCTGATATTACCGGTATGCAAAATTTCCTTATTAAAATGTTCTATAAAAAGATCTGTGGCATAAGGGTTCGATAAGAAGCAAGCATCTACTTTAATATCAACTTCAGGAAGTTTCTGTTTAAATGTAAAGAACCCAGGAGAGTGTGACCCTGCTTCACTCTTCAAAATTTCAATTTTCCTTACCACGTTAAGTTCGTCACTAGTAAATTTTATCATCTTAGTTTAATTTTATCTTAATGTAATCACTAGATAGCCTTCCATTAAGCTGCCCTACCCCACATGAGGATAGTAAATAGTTTTTAGCATGTGCATTTGCAGATGCCTGAATATGGTAGTTAGATTCAAAAAAAAGTCTTCCGTTTCTCTTGATCATCATTTTGTCGGGATGATTCAGTGCCTCTATAAGTACTTCACAATACCTATCAACACTAATATCTTTACTCAGAAAACCTGTTTTTCCATGCATAACCATCTGCTTAATGCCACCAACTGGAGTGCAAACTGGAATACAGCCTAAGGATAATGCTTCGATTAAAGAAATTGGCATGCCTTCAAAGATGCTCGAAAGGCAAAATGCATCTGCTATGCTTAAATAATCGGCAATATTGTTTTTACCCCCGACAAACGCTATGTATGCATCGTCATTAACCACTTTTAACAAATGCTGGAACAAAGGCTTTTCCCTAACCTCTCCAATAATGATCAGTTTGCATTTCTTTTTTTCCGTCGTATTGAATTTCTGGACAGCTCTAATTAATAGTTCTTGATTCTTTTCAATAGCAATACGCCCAACATGTACTAAAATATAATAGTCATGAGCTTCCTTATATTTTTTAATTAACAAAGGAAACTCATCACTAGTTGTCAAATCCTCCCGTCCGTTTTCAATGAGGATGTCATTTTCCAATTTGTAATAATCCCTGAATGTTTTACTTCCATCATAAGAGATTGTAACGGGTTTCACTTTATTTGATTTGTACCATATCTTCCTAAAATTCTTGATGAATAGATTTGGACATTCAGCCACAGCTATATTATGAATGGTATGAAAAAATAATGTCCCCTTATTAAGAAAAAGATAGAAAGCCAGGTATTCAAAACCATTCAAGTGAGAATGCAAAACATTGGGATTTGATTTAATTAACCACTTAGTTAAAGTTATAAGGACACCAAGGCTGAATCCTCTTTCTTTATTAAAAGAGACATACCTAACTGTTTCATGAATGTCATTAACAAAGGTATTCTCTTCATCATTCGCACATATAGAAATCAAAAAGACTTCATATTTATCAACTTTTGCAAGCTCATTACATAAATCAACGACAAAACGCTCTGCACCACCTTTGGTTAAATCACCGATAAGGTGCATTATTCTGACTTTCTCCATTATCTATTTATTTAAGAACTGATTCAAAAAAAAATTGAATGTCTTTTAGGAATGTTGGGTGCGAATATCTTGCGTAATGTTCAGTTCTACCTCTGGTTCAGTTTCTCTTTTGAGCAAAAAATTAAGGTGTAAAATTGCAAAATAGAGAAAGATTGTTGGCCCATTTGCACTAACAAGCCATGAGTTGTGTGACAGGGAATTTATAGAAACAGCAATAAATGAGCAACACAGACAAATGATTAAGGCATACTCTTTCTTCCTTACATTTCGAAAGGCATCAATTATTATTTTCCAAATTCTATGGTACAAGCCAATTAATATTCCTAAGCCTAAAAAAGGGCCCAAATAAGTAAGAAACATTAGATAAGCATTATGCGAGGTAATCCCGGAAGAAAACACTTCATTACGGTAGATGACATCCGACCAATTTTTCCCATAAAAAATAAGTCCATAAGGATAGCCAGAATAGATTCTTAAATTTTCCAAAGCAAGTGTAGAACGATTGTACTCTTGCATATTGTTTTCATTCTTCGTAATGATATTATTATAAGAATCAAGATTATCTTTCAAAACATAAGTATAAAAAACAAATGCCGCGCCTATAGCAAGTGCCGTAATAAAAATCGCTTTAAAATTATAATACATCAATAGGAATAAGAAGGCCGAACAAATAAAACCAACAAATACCGAACGCTGCATACCTAGATAAATAAAAAGCAAGCAAATACAAAGGATGAATACTTTAAAAAGTAGAGGCTTTTTATATACGAAAGTATAAATTAGAAGGAACGGAACCAGGGCGGCTAACTGGTATCCAAAATTGAACTGATAGACTGCTATTCCAGAGGGACTTTGCATTACAGGTTCTCCCATAAGAATTGATCTTATATTATTTATTTCTAAAAGGAAATATGGATTGAAGACCATCACAACTGCAGAGATACTTAGTAAAGCTATAAAAACATAAATCGTGATGTTAAACCTCATTTTGTTCGTTCCAACAAAGAAATTAAAATAAAAACTACACAATCCAATACACATGATATAAGCGATAAATACGATCAACTCAGATAAACCGATAACATTATATAACAAAATCGCTAAACCAAAAAGAATAAGCTCACTACTGTACAAGAACTCTATTTTCTCTTTTTCACGAAATAAAAAAATAAGAGGAATGCAGAAAATTAAGGGTGCCGGAATTCTAAAAATATCTGTCATAAAAATTCCAAATGACAGGGTATATAGGTACAGGATAACAAGTACTGCTGCAAGTATTTTCATATGCCGAGCTATTCTATATTTTGTTTGAAAGTATTTATGAAGCTATCTGCGTTATTCACCGCATTAAAATATTGCAATTGTGCATTCTTTGCGATTTGTTTATACACTTCATAATGTGTAACCATGTGCTCCAACTTCTCTTCGAGGTCATGTAAATTCCAACTCACAGGAACATACGTTTCATTTTCGACAAATAGGTTCGGATATGTTTCCAAATGACTCATCAACGGTTTAATTAAAACTGATCCTGCAATAAATGTTTCAAAATCCCGATAGCAAATTTCCCCCCAACCAAATGGACTAATGCTAAGTTTAGAATCTCTAAGTTCTTTCCAATATCTGGCTTTACTTACATTTTTACCACTTGCAATAGTAAGATTCAATTTTTGAAACAGTGCCAGCACATGATTTCTCTGATAAGAGATCACATTTTCCTGGCCTTTATCTTTGTGGATTGTTCCCCTAAAGGCCAGGTCATATTTTCTTGTTTTATCATAAGGAGTTAATTGAACTGGATAGATTCTGGAACTCAAATAATTACTTAATCTGCTCATTTTATATCCAAAGTACCTATAATCATTAAACCCTAAATTCCAGCCTAGTTTAATTTTATGAAGTTGATCTTTTGGGCACGGCACAAAAGTTGTTCGTTGATCTACGGATAAAGTATTTAGCCATATTCGTAAGTCATATTGATCGTGAGAAGTGTAGTAATTTAAATCCCTAAGCATTTGCTTTTTCATAAAAACATCCACTAGTGATATAATCGGAAAATCACTCG
The DNA here is from genome assembly GCF_015752175.1 of Pedobacter sp. CAN_A7. Lineage (NCBI taxonomy): Bacteria > Pseudomonadati > Bacteroidota > Sphingobacteriia > Sphingobacteriales > Sphingobacteriaceae > Pedobacter > Pedobacter sp. CAN_A7. The sequence goes on from NZ_JADOUW010000001.1 coordinate 1,027,060, forward strand.
AGCCAGTGGAATCCGCTGCATCAAACCAAATTAACCTGCCGGTAATATTTTTCATTTCCAATAAGTAAGCTATCATTTCATCCTCATTCTGAGATGATCTGGTTAGTAAATTTTGCCAGCCCTCTGCAAAATACCGCGAATGTATCAGCAAATAATCGGCTCCTTTAAGCCTTTTATCTTTATGATTATAATAGATTTCTACTTTTAGCCCATGCTCAAGAAAAGCATTCCTCCAGCGATAAAAATGATGTGTCTCACCATAAAATCTTTTAGATGGCCAATCCAAAATTTTTAACACTTTCATCTACAAATGATTCTTTTAAGCGTATAAGAAATAATTTTGAGATCAACCCAAAGGTTATGATGTTCAATATATTTTAAGTTCTGAGTAATCTTTGAAGGAATTATAGTATTAATATAAAAATTTTCAGGGTCATCAGCATTAGCAAGCAGTTGATTTTCATCAATATACTGGATAGAAGCCCAATCCGTAATACCTGGTTTTACAGTAAGCACCTTTTTTTGAAAAGCATCATACAACATAACATACTTAAGTACCTCCGGCCTTGGGCCAACGAAGCTCATTTCGCCTTTTAGAATATTAATAAGCTGTGGAAGCTCGTCAACTTTGTATTTGCGTAACCAGCATCCAAATCGGGTAATGCGCGAATCATGATCACCAATAGTGAGTAAGCCGCCCCTATCTGAATTAGTATACATTGTTCGAAACTTAATCAGTTGAAAATTCTTCTGATTTAAGCCTACTCGAATCTGCTTGTAAAAAATGCTACCTTTTGAGTCGCATTTCAAAAGAATAATAACTACAAAAAAAAATGGCAGTAAAAACAATAAACCCGCCGCTGCGCACACAACATCAAACATCCTTTTCGCATCCATGTTATTCAATTCTTACAGAAACACCTTAACCAAATCATTAACCTTTCTAACTCGCTGTACAGAGTCAATAACACATTCAACAATAAAGTCAATTTCAATATCCAAGAGCTGAGGATAAATTGGCAAGGATATCTCGCAAGCATATTGTTTATAGCTATTTGGATAATCTTCTATAGCGTATCCAATACTTTTGAAATAAGTTAGCATTGGCATAGGTATAAAATGAACGTTTACATTAATATCCCAATTGACCAGCCCCTCTATAATCTGGTCTCTTTGAACTTCTGTAATCCCTTTAATACGCAAAGGAAATAAATGATAAGAAGCCTCCCTTGTTTCATCTTTCATTGTTGGTTCAATAAACCAATCATAACCTTTGAAGGCCTCACAATATTTTAGGTATATACTTTTCCGTTGTGGAAGCAATGTTTTACTGTATTGTCTTATTTGAGCCAACCCAATTGCAGCACAAATATCAGGCATATTCATTTTAAAACCTTTAAATAGAATATCATATCTCCAGTTCGCACCTTTTGATTTAGCGAAGGCATCTTTGTTTTGCCCGTTTAATGAGTATAGCTTTAAGAAACTATACTCTTCTTGATTGTCAAAAGGAGTTGGTAGATTTAGACAAATGCATCCACCTTCAGCTGTTGTAATATTTTTAACAGCATGAAATGAAAAGATTGTAACGTCGCACATTTGAGCTGCAGGAAGTCCTTCATAGGTGGCGCCAATAGAGTGTGCAGCATCAGAAATCAATAATATTCTCCCTAACTCTGATTGTTTAGCTGTAGCCGGGGCAAACATCCGTTTTACTTGTGGATCATTTACGATTTTTCGCAACTCATTGTAGTTACAAGGCAACCCTGCAATATCTACTCCTATTATGGCTTTCGTTTTAGCGGTGATTTTATTTTTCACCATTACAGGATCAATAGTAAAATCATCCATGATGTCCACCATCACTGGTATAGCACCACAATGCAATACACACAAAGCTGTTGCGCAATAAGAATATGCCGGCACAATAACTTCATCTCCATCCCCAATGCCAAACCATTTTAGCATCATAATTGCTCCCGATGTCCAAGAATTCACACAAACGGTGGCTTTCGACCCCGTTAAGCTTAACAATTCATATTCAAGAGCTTTAACTTTTGGGCCTGAAGTGATCCAGTTAGCACGAAGACAATCAAGTACTTCATCAATCACTGCCTGATCAATAAACGGAGGAGAGAAAGGTATATTCATATCTTTAAGATTTAATATTCAGAAAACTTATAAAGGATATATGAAATGTGGAAGGGGTTCAAATATGGTTTTGGATTAGATTTTCCCATTTAGTGAAAGTATTTTCCAGGGAATTAGTCTGATTTATCAATTGCGCATTTACAGACATGTTAATTTTAAGGACTGGATCGCTGATCGCTCTTTTAATTGCTTCAGAAAGTTGTTTTGTATTATTTACTTTTACCAGCAATCCATTTTTCTCATGTTCTATGATATCAGAAGGTCCATATTCACAGTCATTAGCCACACAAGCGCAACCTAAACTCATTGCTTCCACGAGTACATTAGGATAACCTTCATTTCGTGACGATAACACGAACAATTCGGCTTGTTTATAATAATCCTGTAGATTATTCTGATATCCAATCAATTTAACCCGATGGTTAAGATTCAATCTTTTAATTTGGCTCTCCAAATTTTTACGTTCATTACCCTCACCTAAGATTAAAAGATCAACATCACTAATCGTTAATTTCGCAAATGCGTCTATCAACAAATCGAACCCTTTTTGATGGTCTAAACGGCCTACACTTAAGATAAATTTGCGCGGATATACACTTTCCAAACTAGCGGGAATGAACTTACTAACCGGATTATTTATAACCTCAAAATTGCTTAGCCGCCTAAATGATTTATTCTTTCTAAACCCATCAACCATTCCTTTTGATGGGACAACTATAGCCTTTGATTTACTATATATACTAGCAGATAGCCGCCTCAAAAAGTAGTTTAACCGATTTACTGTGTAGTCTGGGGTAACACGTTCTGAAACCAAATATGGTGTCTTTAAGATATTACACGTAAGCCCTACCCATAAATTAGCTGATGTCATAAATGAAACTACACAACTAGGCTTTTCGCTGCCTAGCAAATAAAGCAGTTTACAAAAAGTAACGCCGCCATACCATATACGATAAAGTATATGTTTACTCCTTTCCGTGTCTATAAGGGAAATAACTCTTATTCCCTCCTCTAGAAAATATGCAGGTTTAGCATCATTTAAGCAGACCAAAGTAACGTCATAGCCTCTCTTACAAAAATAGTTTCCGAGATTTGAAATCACGCGTTCTGCTCCTCCTCCATGGAGACTATTAATAGCAAAAAACAGCTTATGTGTCTTTACCATAATTTAGCGATTGTTTGAAAGGCACTAGTGAATTTAAAGTAGCGGATATCAAATAAAAAGTACTGCTTAAAATAGATATTCAATAATTCTCTTTTTTGAAAGGATGAGTATTTAAAATTCTTAATCGTCAATTTGAAATCACTTATGCTTCTAGATTTTCTAACTTTAGGATCAATCATACTCCATACTCCACCATTATGGTGGCGATAAGAAGCCATTACATCTGGAAGCACATATATTTTATTTCCTGTATTTGCTAATGCATATAGTTTTAAAAAAGTATCTGTACCATAAGTATCCAAATACCAGCGCTGTGCAGTTACCTCCCTTACCTCCTTAATGTTTCTCATCACCAAGGAAGACATTCTAGTTTCCTCTCTTTTCCCAAGTAAAACATCTTTGTAATCGAACTCCAATTCTACAGGAAAGTCCTTCACATAGACAGTTTTACCTTGGCTATCAATTACTTCAGTATGATGACAACAGATCACATATTCTTCGTTTGCCTCTAAAAAATCTACCTGCTTCTGCAGTTTAGAAGAATCAGTCCAAAAGTCATCACCATCGCACATGGCAACATACTTTCCTTTTGCACGTGTTAAAACTTCGATGTGATTTCTTATCGATCCAACATTGGTATCGTGACTAATCAAAGTGATCATGCCAGGATAACGGGCACAGTAATCTTGAATTATTGCTTTTGTATGATCAGTAGAAACATCTTCACCTATAAGAATTTCGAACTTAAAATTGGTTTCCTGCATTAAAAAACCATCTAAAGCTTGAGCAATATAATTTTCATGATTATACGTAATACAACATACAGATACCATTAAATTGCGTTCAGATATAGCCATAATATTTTTTAATAAATTAGTGCGCATCATTCTGCAGACCTGCAAACACAGTTTGTAAATTACTTACAGGAGTTATGTGACTCAAATTTGCCGTATGAGCAGGTTGATCATAGTTTTGAACCCGCAAAATAATCCTGGTAATTAGATCAAGGTCGCTACAGGTTAAAGTATGATAAAGTGGTAAACAAAGGATCCTTTTAGCTATTGAATCACATATTGGCATGTGGGTTTGTGTAACAAAAGGTAGCGTTGATAATGATGGGTAAAAATATCTTCGGCAATAAATCTTCTCATTCTCCAAGGCTTTTAAGCATTTTAACATTAAATCTTGACTGTCAAAAAGTACAGGAAAGTATGCATAATTATAATCCAGGTTTTCGTTTAATTTTGGATACTTAGCTTCTAGGGTACTTAATGCTTTCCAATAATAAAATGATAACAGCCTTCTCTTGTCTAAAATATCATCCACCTCCTTTAGGTTACATAACCCCATAGCTGCGTGAAACTCGCAATTCTTACCATTAATCCCTAATTCTGAAAACTCATCAGGGCCATTGTGACCAAAGTTCCTCATCAAAGCCATTTTTTTTAATAATTCAGGACTATCAGTAAAAACGGCCCCACCTTCAATGGTATGAAATACCTTAGTAGCATGAAAACTTGTGGTACTTATATCCCCATATGCAAATACAGATTTGTTTTTATATTTAGTACCAAAACAATGTGCGGCGTCATAAATTACTTTCAAGGAATACTTATCTGCTATTTCTTGTATGGAATCAATATCACAAGGATTCCCATAAACATGTGTAGCTAGAATAGCTGTTGTTTGAGGTGTTATGGCAGCCTCAATTTTTTTAGGATCTATGTTAAAAGTTCCCTCATCTATATCCACAAAAACAGGTTTGCAACCCTCCCATAAAATGCTATTTGTTGTTGCTACAAATGAGAAAGGTGTAGTAATAATTTCTCCCTTTAAGCCTAGTGCTTTAATGGCAAGTTGTAATGCCAGTGTGCCATTTGAAACAAAAAGCAAGTGTTTAATACCCAGATAATTTTTAAGTCTCAATTCAAGCTCATTTACCAATGGACCGTTATTAGTGAGCCATTGACGTTCCCAAATGCTATGAATGTATTCCTCAAACTCTTGAATTTTTGGAAGAAAAGGTTTGGTTACAGGTATCATTTCGTTAAGATTAATTGTTTAAAATCATTAATTGGAGCGAGTCTTAAAAATGTACTGCTAACCAGATAAATCACAAGGAAAAAAAAGCCGTTTATCACTATTCTAATAATGTCAGGGAGTTGAAGACTGCTGAAGTAGAACATATTAGCCAAATAGCACATTAGTCCTGCAAATGCAGATGCCACTATAATGGGGATAATGTCAGTAATTTGCTCCCGGATTGAATAATTGATCAGTCTACCACTGTAAATTGAGTTTATGTAATAAGCAAAAAAATTGAATATCAATTGGAAATATAATAGTCCATATATCCCAAATGGTAACACACATAAAATACCCACAATACAAATTATTTTTTTTATTAACTCCAATTTCAGAATCAGATCGCTTCTTCCCTTTACCTTCAAAATATTGAGATTATAAGCGTGCAGTGGGTACATAACACCTGCAATGCATAGGATCTGAAAGTATGGAACTGCCGGCACCCATTTACTGGTTAGTAGAAACGTAAATAATGGTTCAGCTATAACAGCCAAAAGAATCAAGACTGGGGCATTCCAAAAAATAACCTGTTGCATTAATTTTTTATACACCGCTTTCAGCCTAACATCATCATTAGCTATGGAAGCGAACATTGGATAGGTCACTTTGTTTATCACTGCAGAGATATTTGCAATTGGGAGCTGACTAGCTGAATCTGCTCTCGAATAAAAGCCGAGTTGCGCAACAGAGTAGCTTTTACCTATAATTAATACATATATATTTCTGTAAACGATTTCCAGCAACCCCGTTAAGGTCATTTTATAACCAAAAGAGAAGTGCCTTTTAAAGCAAGTCTTGCTAAATACCCACTCAGGTGTCCAGCCAGAATAGATCCAATGCATTACAGTCGACAAAAAGGACTGAAATAAGCCCATCCACACTAAACTCCAAACTCCATAACCATTTAGTGCCAAAAAAACACCTAACAATCCTCCAATTAATACCGCAGGAATCTGAATCTTCATCTGAATTTTGAAATTCATTTCCTTAGTCAATCGTGCATTCTGTACGGCAAAAAAAGCATTAATGATAAATTCTAATGCATAGATTCTAAGAATCAGCGTAAGTATATCTTGATTATAAAATGAAGATACTAAAGGTGCACACAGGTAAACTATTCCATATAAAACGAAACTCCCAACAAGATTAAAAAAGAATACAGTTGAATAGTCATCCTCGCCCAAATCTGAAGAACGTATTAAAGAAGAAGTTAACCCACTCTCTAATAGCGAATTGCCAATAGCAATAAAAACAGTTAGCATTGCAATAAGGCCAAACTCTTCAGGTAATAAAATTCGGGCTAGTATAATTGTAACGCAAAAACCAATTAGTTGTACACTAAACTGTTGCGCAAAATTCCAGGTTAATCCAGAAATTGTTTTTTTCCTTAAGGACATGGTCAAAGGTTTATTTCTGATAGGGGACGGAACACCCCCATTTTATAAAAATCAGGTCTACCAGACATGTTACTTTTAGGTAAATCTCTGTATCATTTGTTTGATAAAATTGACAAGCTGATGGCCGGGTATAGCTTCGCTACCTCACTTACATGATATTTGGTAGCATTAAAGAAAAATTTGTTATTTACAATCTATATTTTGAATATATACCGGTCATCTACCGATTTCTCACTATAACCTTCTCCTTACTAAATTCAACAATTCACCCTACGATGGGTAGGCGTAGCCGCCATATCTATGGGAACTTCCATTCCCTTTTTTAGCATCATTAAGTACAATCATAGGATTTACCAACCTTCTACTTTCACAAATCCCCTCAAATATTGCCAGGTCTGCCTTATTGGTATAATTATACCTAACCAAGTATATGCTCGAATCTGCGTACTCAGACAATTCAAATGCATCAGATACATGACCAACCGGAGAGGTATCTACTATTATGTAATCAAATCGTTTTTTAAGCTCATGAAATAAGACCCTCAGTTTAGGGCTCTGTAGAATCTCGGATGGACTATCTGATATCCCTCCGCAACCAATCACATACAAATTATCTGACTGCGGTGCTTTGATCAAAATATCTTCAATATGAACTTTTTCTGATTTTAAATATTCAGAGAGCCCTAAATTTGCTTTTAAATTCATGTTATTCAGCAAATCGGGCTTGCGTAAGTCGAATTCAAGTATCGCCACTTTTTGTTCAATTAATGACAAAGTAATGCCCAAATTGATACTGAAGAATGTTTTGCCTTCTCCTTTCGTTGTAGAAGTTACCAGCAGAACTTTATTGCTCCCTTTAGTATTCATAAATTGCAGATTAGAGCGTATATATCTAAAGAGTTCAGAGATGGTCGTGCTTTTACCCTTATGAACTACGATGGACTCTCCTATTGTCTTATGACTAAGCTCTCCAAGAATTTTCCCATTTGTTGCAATGTATTCGATATCATAAATATTTTCGATTTTATCGTTCATTTTATCCTTCACATAAATTATAGAAAAAGGCGCAAAAATACCCGCTAACATACCAAGCATATAAATCAAGGCAACTTTTGGTTTAGCCGGATTAGGATCATATGCAGGCTTATCTATGGTTTGAGAAGTAGGTATTGTTGCAGACAATGAAAGTTCTGTTTCTTCTCTCTTTTGAAGCAGATACTGATAAAGTGTTGTCTTAACACTTTGCTCCCTGCTCCTTTCTATCAATTCCCGTTCAATAATAGGAACGCTATTCAACTTCGCCGCAAACTGTGAAGTTTTATTCTTTAAGGTGTTATTTTCAAGGATTAACCCTCTTCTTATCATATTAAGGTTCTCCAGGATGCTAGATTTCATACCGTTTAATTGCTCAGTAAGATTTATAACCAAAGGATTGTTGACGCTATTGTTGCGCAATAACCTTTGTCTCTCGATCTGTAAATTATTATATCGCTCTATTAGGTTAAGCAAGGTTGGCTCTTTTAACCCAAGTGTGCTTGGCACAAGTTCAAATTCGCTTTCAGCATTTTTCAGGTAAGACATAATAGACTGAATAAGACTTAATTGCACTTCACTTGTAGAAAGCTGCTCTTGATAATTTCCAGAAGATTCTAAGTTCATCTGAGCATTCACACTCAGTTCAGTAATTTTATTATCTCTTTTATAATTCTCTACATCATGCTCAACACCCGACAAATTCGTAGAAAGTTTTTTCAATTTGCTATCTATAAACTTTATTGTATTAAGAGCCATTAAATTTTTATTGCTAACATTCTCCATGTTATACTTGTATATTAATGAGCTTAGCAAATCAACACCACGTTGAGGTATTGCATCTAAAACACTCATCACAACAGTATTCGCCCCCTTTACAACTGGCAAAACCACTATGCCACTGGCACTATAGGTTTGTGCTAATTTATTTAAATCTACAAAGCCTATATGCAAAGTTTTATCCGAAACTTTAAAGTCTGGTCCCTTTACCACTTTAATACTGTATTGAGGCCTATTAATCGTACTACCAAATCTATAGATCGTTTCCTTTCCTTTTTCACCTAATACAAATTGATTGTCATTTCTTGCCTTTAAAGTCAGCTTCAATTTATAAGCTTGATCAGTAACTGCATTTACAAGAACTTCCATTGGTAAAGATTTTCCATATAATTCCTTCTCTTTTAGTGGGAGATCGTGGAAGTATTTGACATTCATTTTAAGGTCTTTTAACACTTTATAAATCAAGTCTCTAGATCTCATGACCTCCATTTCGTCGTCCACACTTTTAGAAGTTCTAAACATGTTAAGATCACTGAAAGCCGTTCCTTTCAACAAGCCATCACCCTTTGAATCGTCCTGAACAAGTAAGGTGCTAGTCACTCTATATTTAACTACAGTAATTTGAAGATAAAGCCAGGCACTTCCGAGACCTACGATTAATGCAAGTATAAAGTAGTGCCAATGCTTAGCAAATTTTAAGAGCTGCACCACTATGTCCGGGTTATTTTTCGGAGTTTGTCTATTATAAGCCATCACAATAAGTCTTAAAGTTTTGCATTACCTATTTAAAAATGTTGTGGCCAATACAGCAACAGCAGATATTGTCGCAACTATGAGTGGCATCAACCGATTATTATTACTCACCTCAACAGATTTTGCTTTATCAGGCTCCACATAGATTACATCATTTTGCTTTAAATAGAAGTAGGGAGATTTGAGTACCTCTTTGCTATTTAGATTTACACGTGCCATCTTTCTAACCCCATCAATTTCTCTGATCACCAAAACATTTTCTCTTTTCCCATATCCAGTCATATCGCCTGCCAAACCAAGAGCTTCTAATAGATTGATCTTTTCGTTGGTCACCGAAAATGTTGAAGGATGATTAACTTCACCGATAACAGTAACTCTAAAATTCAGGAACTTAATATTTACTATCGCATCATTTACATATTTACCAAGGTCGTTTTCTAATAACACTTGTGCCTGGCTAAGCGTTAACCCTTCCAGCTTAACTTGGCCAAGTACAGGAAACTTAATATTTCCGCCTTCATTTATCCTGTATCCTTCTCTTTCGTATACCCCATTCATTGTGGGATTACTTGGGACAGAAGCAAACAAAATATTTGACTCAGGACTTGTGGTGTTTACTGTAATTCCTAACACATCATTTTTAAGAATGGTAGGCTCACCAGCATTTAAAACTTGGGATGTGTTTTCATTTGCTCCTCTCAAATCACTGAAATAAACAAGGTTTCTTTGTCGGGAACAACTACTTAATATCATTATTATCAATAATAATTGAATATAATTTAAATTCATTTTATATAAATTAACCATAATAAATGTGTGATTAAATATTACAATACAAATATACATTCCAAAAGGAACCCATTGATCATACTTTCTAAGTTGTAGACCATATTGTAACTCATTCACAGCAGATTTTCTTATTATGTAAAATACCTTATACAATAGGTATGGATTTAATTTATTTATCTATTATAAAAAATATGTTATACCAGTAAACCTCAACCATTAAAAAATAACACTTTCATCTATGGCTACGGGGATAACCAGAACAGGTAGCGTTATACCAGCAGCCGATTGAAGATAATTATAATGTAGTTCTGTGTCTTCTTCTGAAATAGGTATACTATTTTGATACAGAAATTTTCAAATGGAAGTACACATAAAAGAGGCACTAGGGGATTACCAATCTTGCGGCGAATAAAAAGAAGCAGTAGGTTCAGGGTAGTTCCCTCTCTATCTCTGATGTCAAAGCCTTATTTTTAAACCACCATTAATTACAAAGCCGTCCAAAGGGGCATATATATCCCGGAATTCAGGATTTGAAATACTACCTGTATAAATCTTATCAAAACGGGTTTGACGGGTATCAGTGAAGTTTTCAAAGTTGATATATAAAGAAAATCGCTCCCATAGCTTTTCAGCCATAAATCCAAAAATCCAGTAAGGCTTACCGGCTGCACCATCGTTAAGGCTTTGCTTGCTGTAATAGTATGCTTCGGCTCCAAGTTTCCACTTATCCTCTACTTCATACATCAGCACATTGTTCAGCCGGTGTTTTGCTGTTAAAGGATTTTGCCGAAGCATATCTCCTACATGGATCTTTGCATCGGTTAAGCTATATCCGATAAAAAGCTTAAAATCCTGATAAGTCAATTTTACATTGGTCTCCATACCTTTACTATCCATGTGACCAGGTGAATTAATAAATCGATATTGATTTGATGATTCCAGCACCATTGTTAAAGGATTATTTAGATAAGTATAAAAAAACAGGTGGTTAATGCTAAAACCAATCTGATCATTAAATAAAGATGTTCGGTAAGTGATGTCCCAATTTGCCCCATAGCTTCTTTCTAACTTGTTTTCCTCGCTAGAAATTGGAAGGACAAGTTGATATTGGATACGCTCACTCTCTTCAGTAAATATGGTAGGCGTTTTATACCCTAGTCCTCCACCAATTCGTGAATTTACCTTATCATTTATTATAAACAACGCAGAAACCCTTGGAAGTAAGGCAAAGCCATAATCTACAATATAGTCCCCTCTTAATCCTGTTTCCAGCTCAAGCCATTTGGTGGCATGATAGTTATTTTGAATAAAAGCTCCAAGAGTAGTTTGATTATAATTCCTTAAAGGAACTGCTGTTTGTGCATTTTCCTTGAACTGATCAGTCCATAAATTTAGTCCTGCAACCCATTCTATCTTAGCATTACCGGTTGAAAAGTTAGCTTCAGAGAACGTTCCAAGCTGACTCCCATCAAAGAGATAGCTAGGAACGGTTATTTTTCGATTGAAATAACTTAAGCTGTTGCGAATGTTAATTTCTGAATTTTCCCCTATTTTATGATTTAGGGAGAACTGGCTTGACACCCTGTCTGAGATATTCCGTTCAAAAAAACTATGGGTAGCATCTCCTTCACCTTTGATGTACTGCAAATCACCACCTGCTCGGTTTTCAAAACTGCTATTGATTCCAAAATTTAAAGTTGTCTTATCATTGATATACAAAAAGAGTTTGGGATTGAAAGTATAGCGAGTAAATTTTGGAATAGCTGTGAACTCTACATCACCTGGTGCATATGCTTCATTACTATTTTTTGAAGCAAATACGGTTAGACCTGCTTTTCCAAATCTCTGCCCATAGAAACCATTCAGATCCAATCCTCCTGCCGAAGTTCCATTAAGGTGAATGTTCAGTTCCCTTTCTTCCCTCGGCGTTTTACTAATCAGGTTCACTAGACCCGCAATAGCTCCCCCACCATATAGTGTAGAAGACGATCCTTTGATCACCTCTACTTGCTTTAAATCCAAGGGAGGAGTTTGCAGCAATCCGAGCCCATTTGCTGCCCCTGAGAATAAAGGAAATCCATCTTTCAAGATTTGAGTATAACGCCCATCAAGTCCTTGAATTCGTATAGAAGCATTTGCACTTATTGCAGAAGTTTGTTGGGTTTGAATTCCTGTACTTTCATTAAGCACCATGCGAATATCACCTGGTTTCATGTTTCCTTTTTCATCCAGTTCTTCACCTGCAATTACCTCAATACGAGTTGGAATATTAGCTATTGTTCGGCTGCTCCGGGTGGAAGAGACAATAACCTCATCAAGATCCTCACCGCCTGCTGGTTCCAATACAACTACAATAGGATTATTGTTAACCAGAGGAAATTTAAGGCTGTCTATTTTTGAAGTATAGCCTACAAAACGATATTCAATCAGATGTAAACCATCAGGGATATCAGAAAATGTAACCTGTCCATTGACATCGGTAGTTGAAGCTTTTTTTAGGTCAGTTATCGTTACAGTAGAGCCTGGTAGAACAGTTCGAGATTTAGCATCCTTTAAAATTATTGTTATCTTATTTTGTGCAACGGCAGTCATTGACAATGCCATTACAACCAAAAGAATCAAGTATCTTTTCATTGAAATTAAACTAAGGTTATAATGCCTTATAGGCTGGATAAAAGAAATATAATGTTATTATTGGCAAGGAAGTTAGCCAACCTTTGGGGGTTGACATACTGAAGAACTAATCCTCCTCGGATTACCTGCAATACTGATCGAGAATTTAATTTCTAATGGCCGGTAAGCTATAATCATAAACTGCTTTTGCGGCAGCATGATTGCAAAAGGACAACGAACACATTGGCAATAAGGGCTGCAAGCGTCATTATTATCCTCACTCTTTGTGTCTGTTTTTACAGGTCCTGACTTTTCTTTATCATCGACATTCATTACAATATCATCCTTAAAGACATCATATCCTGAAAGAAATAATAATATGGTCATGAAAATGGCGATTACTTTCATGTTTGCAAAGATAGCAATCATAACCATTCTGAGAAGAGTACAAATCCAATCCCATTTGAAAGGGATATCACTTAGTTAAATACGATTATTATAATGCTTAGGTAATAGTTAAGCACGTTGCTCAGAAAAGATGACAAGTACTTTTTGTCATAACTCATTCTATAAAAATAGTATTAGCTTCTATCAAATCCCTAAACCATATATATACATCCGATCGGGAATAAATTACTATACTTGTTTTAATTCAAGCTTTGATATGATAACAGAAATTGCGGTACTTTTTGTAAAAGAAAACGAGATTGAACAATTTGAAAGCGACTTTAGAGAGGCTGGAAAGTATATTATTGCTATCCCTGGATATATAAAACACAATTTGCATAAATGCATGGAGGTACCTAACAAATATGTTCTTATAGTGGAGTGGGAAAAATTGGAAGATCACACCGTTGGTTTTAGACAGTCAACAGAGTATCTGCAATGGAAAAGGCTTTTACATCATCACTATAACCCGTTCCCGGTTGTTGAGCATTTTTCCCAAATTTCGTTATAGTAATTAAGCAAAAATTCATACGGTTATTATGGATCCAACAGATAAGTTAACGGGAAATAATTAGCCGTAGCTTTCTGTAATATCCTATTTTGATAACTTAAAAATTTATCGTAAATCGTATTATTATTAAATGAAATATGCTTTTAAAATTCTTAAATCTCGGAATTACGGAGATGTTCTTCGTATTAATTATCTTATTGCTAATTATCGCGATAGGTAATTATGGTAAAAACACAGCACTTGGGTACTGGGGGTCAGTATTGCTGTCCATTTTAAGTACGCCAATAGTAGCGTTTATAATTATATCTATTATTAAATTAAGATCCCGCTCCTCAGTTTCATAAACCATACGTACATAGTCTGACAATCTAATTTAATGTTACCATCTATGTACTCAACCTTATCCATACTTGGGATAGGGACGATCCATGATTTTTGAGCTAGTAACCATGCAAGGGCAATTTGTACTGGACTCGCATTTTTTCTGGCGGCAATCTCACGCAACATTTCTACAAGCGGCATATTCGCTTTGATGGCATCAAGGGTAAAACGAGTGAAATTAGCACGAAGGTCATTAGCAGTATCAAACTTAGTATCAGCTGTAATGTTACCTGCAAGTAAGCAGGTTCCGAGTGGGCCCCATGGTACAAACCCAATGCCCAATTCCTGGCAAACAGGAAGCACCTTTTCTTCAGGTTCTCTTGTCCAAATTGAATATTGATGTATTAATCATTACAAGAATTTTATCTGCCTATGGAGCTGTTTTTGAAACACTGATCGCAAGAAACTTCATTACGGTAGCGGACTCCCGTAACCCAGGATTAAAAACTCCTCAAATACTCGGTTGGACCGGAATGCGTGGGGTTGTCTCCCTCGCTGCTGCGCTATCAATACCTGTAAGCTTGAATGGAACACCGTTTCCTCATCGAAGTCTGATTTTGTTCATTAACCTTCATTGCTATTCTGGGTACGCTGCTACTTCAGGGATTGACTTTACCAGTTTTACTTGCAAAAATTAAGCTCCCGGATTTTCAGGATTACCTATCAGAAAAGGAGGCGGAAAGCTACATTCATAGGGCACTGGCTGAGCAATCTTTGAAGCATCTTAACAACCAAATATAACGGCTTATGGCAAGATTCGCCTATGTTGCTGCAAATGGCAATTATGGGAAGGCAAAACGCTTGATGATAATGAAATTTTTATTTCTACAGATAGCAAGGCTATTTACATGGATATATTGGACATTCAGCGAAATTGGCTAATCCAAAAGAATGATGCTGATAAACGTTTTGATGAAGATTTAATTCGTAAGCATATAAGACTGATTAATATCGAGGAGGAAAAAATAAGATCGCTCTAAGATTGTATAGCCAATGAGCCTATTAAATTAATAACTGTATTCTTACCATGTTTATACATTATTAGTTAAAATGCAACAAGGTTAGATTTTTACAATTTATTCTATCGTCATGTAATTTTGGCTCTAAAAAAACCTAGAATTTCAATGCCAGATCGGTGTATTTAAGTATTCGATGTTTTTGTTGAGGGAGAATAGGAAAGCCTTTATCATGCCTGTTATCTATTTTATCATGAAATCCCTCGACTATAAACTGTAACAACTTGATCAAGAGTATCGATTATGGATATTTCAAAAGTATTATTCTTACTCCTCCACCTATTCTCTCCTACTTTATTGAATTCTATATCAACTGAATTAATAATCGAATCCAACGATTTTGATGATATGAAATACTTTATCAAATAACACTTATTTCCAAAGAAATAATTACCATTCGGATTTCATTTTCCTTATTTTTAAATGTAAGATATGGAACAAATTCATGTTCTGAAGAGTCCCGATTTACGATTGAAAATTCAATAACATTTTCTTTAATCTGCTTTTCAGTTAAGTTAAGTAGCTTGTAATATTGAGCTTTTAAATTTAAAGAACAACTTACTAATAACGCAAAAAAAACTGATACGACTTTTTTAAAGTGTATCAGTTTTTTAAATTGTAATACCTAATTATATTTGAAGGCAGTCTTGACAATTAATACGGAGATTAAAGAGAAAGTTTAATCACTTCCCCATCTTCAGGGATTAATAGTTTATCTATTCCGAAATTGAATTCGGCAGCTTTCAGTTTCAAAGACCTCCTGGTTGTCCGGCAATGGTCCAACGCATCCATATGTACTGCTATCACTTTCGCCTTGCCACTCTCCCCGATCAATGTCATTGTCTGCTCTTCATTCATAATAATTGGCGTATTCTCGTACCCCTTAATAAGTGCTCCACCGGAATTAACGATAATATAGTCGGGTTTAAACTTTTTAATGTTCTTTTTGATATCATCTGTCCAGATGGCGTCTCCAACAATATATATGGTCGGTTGGTTTTTGGCCTTCAGCACAAAACCGGAGGTCCTGCCCATCTGCTTCAATACTTCCCCGCTACCATGTTCAGCTTCAATCCTATGAATGTTGATACCATTCCATAACTTGTTGTCTTGTAAAACAGTCGCGTTTACAAAGCCTTCCTTCTCAAAGAAACCCTTATCTGCAGGTTGATTAATAAGTTCTATGGATTTATTCAGGATTTTACTGGCGGCCTTGTCAAAGTGGTCATCGTGTGTATGTGTCACCATAACCAGGTCAACACCTTTAATAACATCATTGACTGGCATTTTTAGGTCAACTGTAGGGTTTGTTTGGATTCCAGCCCAGGACTCAATTGCTCCCTTAGGAGAAAGCATTGGATCAACTAAGATCTTTTTTCCATTATACTCAATGATTAATGTTGCGTTTCTAACCAACTGAACACTTGGCTTGCTGCCAGAGTTTATTTGTGCAAAGGATATGGTAGCTGAAAGTGATAACACCACTGCTAAAATTATTTTTCTCATAACTTTTTATTTTTTTTGATTGAACAAAGTTCAGAACTTTGAATTAGCTGAGCCTATCAATGGCTACTTAATTACTATCATTTTGATAACCGGATAGTGCAGAAGATAATTTCAATGTGCATTAAATGTATAATCTTCAGTAACTTTGGCAAACTAAATAGTAAAGATCCTGAAAACGATAAAATTTCATAAGACTGAATGCGGAGTTGATTTTCTGTTGAATGTGTTAACAGAGAAAGATATTGATTATACTGATAGAAGCACTTTTAATACTGACTATTTTGAAGTTTTATTCTTCAAAAAGGCACAGGGTACACTAATTTTAAACCAGCAAGAAATCGAGTTAAAGGATGGTTCAGTCATTTTTATTTCACCCTTTCAAAATCGCAATTGGAAATTAGAATCAATTGATTTTCAGGTTACTACTTTAATTTTTCAAGAAGCTTTCCTGAACGATTTTTTTGCCGATAAGTTGTTCACTTACCGATTATTGTACTTTTATCAGCTGGTTCATCCTTTACAAATGAATATCTATAAGGATGAAATGCTAAAATACTGCAACCTGTTAACAGAAATAAAAACGGAGTTGGAGGATAGTAAAACAGATAGCGTCCATATTATTCGCTCATTGTTATACTATCTGCTCCAAACACTAAACCGCCGTTATTCCCAACAGCATGCACTAACGCTAAGAAATACACAGCATAATTTTGCTTTCCTTTTCAAAAATCTCATAGAAATCCATATTAGGGAGAAACAGCGAATTGCCGATTATGCCGAAATGTTGGGCATCAGCAGGGTTTCATTGAATAAAGCGGTCAAGGCTCAGTTCAACACTACAGCTACTCAATTGCTAAAACAACGTCTTCTTTTTGAAATTCAAAACTCGCTACTCCATTCGAATAAAACAATTAATGAAATAGCCTACGAACTTAAATTTCCCGAACCGAACCACCTGATGAGATTCTTTAAAACTCAAACAAGTCAAACAACAACAGAATTTATAAATAGTATGAAAAAATAACATAATCAAATACTCATCATCGAAACAGAAAATTCTATTTGATTAATGGAAGGAGTTTATGTTAATAAGCTAAACAATTTAAATAGCTTGAGTGGACTTAATAAATACAATCAGATCAAAATTCTCCAGAATCGATAGCCTGGTTCTGATTAGTCCACCTGTAGCTCCCACCATTCTCAACACCCTTTTATCCGAAAAGAATGGCGTTAACACCTGATGATCCTTTAAAGAACTGATGTCGATTATAAAATTTGGGCTTTTACACTGCTGGAAATAATATTCATAATTATTCTTTGTAGTAACAGCTGGAATATATTTATTTTCCCAACTTACCTGACCATTTTTAGGTACTGCAATGTGCACAAATCCCTCACTAAAGTCAGTAGCGATAGTAAAGTATTTTGATTTATATTTTTCATATAAATAAGTCCCCATAGACGGCTTGCCAAACAAAGAAGATTTGGAGAGATGCCCATTATGCGCCCAGATGATCATCTTATTGGTATTTTTTTGTTCAAGTATCCAGGAAACATTAGCTGCCATATACTTATCTCGCTTACCAAATTGACGTTCCAGAAAATGACCTACATCTTGGTCCAATAAGGTAACATAATGCCTGGTTAATGGAGTTTCATGAAGTTCAGCTTCCTGATAAAGCTGTGGAAGGATTGATTGGACTTCCTTAATATCTTTTTTAGTTAATGTACTATAGCTGGTGTTCCTAATTCTCGTTAACAATGCTTTACTTTCCGCAGTAAGGTTGTTTAATGAAGCGAGAATACTGGCACTTATAGTATTAAAACCTCTCGCTTCTATTCCATATAAATGTACACGATCAGGAGTTGCGCGTGTTTGATTATATTGCCGGAGCCAGGAAAGCATGGATCTGGTTTCCTTTAAGAGTGGAAAACCACTATAGCTTCCGCTAAGTTTATCAACTTTATGGTTAATATAATCATCCAATCTTTGAACGGTAGAAAAATCGCTCTCAAATGCAATTGCATTAAAACCAAGTTCAGTCACCATAAACCGAATCAACCTATCCTTGTAAACAAAAAATTCTTTTGTACCGTGGGTAGCCTCCCCTAAAGAAACAATTGACCGCTCTGCTAACGTTTTCTTAAGGAAAGCAAGGTCTGAAAAACTACTGTCAGGATTCATTGTCGTTATTGGAACGATTACCTCATTTAAACTTTTTACAATTCCAGAAGGATCGTCCTGACCTCTGGATTTTGTTGTCAAAAAGAGTGTAACCATAAAAGCAGCTAAAACCAAAGTTTTAAAGTTATCCATAAGATATTATTTATAAGTTTTTCGTGACGGTACCTTTATATTTAGGCAATGATAATGCTTACAAAATTATCCATGATGGATTTAACAATATTTAACGAGGCAGCTCTCGGCGCTTATCTTTTTTAGTCGAAATCAATCTGTGAATAACACCCAAATCATAACATTTCTTTGAACAAACCACACTTTTTATACATTTCTTTAAACGATAACAGAAAATAAATTATTAGTATAAATCGAAAATACACCCACAAATTTATACTAAAAAACTCGATAACAGTCCCTAATGAATCCAAGATGAATACGACATGAATCCGTGTTGATATATGTTTTTCTGCAAAAAATACGTAATTATTATATATTCTAGCTATATTTATCTTAAAGTTAATATAGCGCGCACTAGAAACGCATTATGACTTAACTTTAAATCATATAAGAAAACGCAATCATGGCTATAAGAAAAGAAAATTTTATTACAGGGGCTGTCGGCCCCGTCGTTTATAGGAATTACCGGGGTAAGCAAATCATCTCCAGCAAAGCACGCAGTAAATACTACATTGCGGAAGGAACAATGAAAAATGCTAACACCTTCGGCAAAGCAAGTACATTCGCATGCCTAATAAGAGAAAGCTTGAAGGATGTGATTACCCCTAACTACGATGGCACCATGCCAGGTCGTTTAGTACAGGAAATTGTTTACACCCTAACACAAGCACGCGATCCGGAAACCAATGAATCCTACTTTTGGTCCCTCCAGTTTCACCCAACTCAACGGATTTCAGTTTAACAGGAATTCCCCGTTTAACCGCAGTTTATCGGTAGAGCCCTTTATCACGGTATCAGATAACCAGCTTACTTTACATTTACCTGAATTCAAAGTGCCGAAAGAATTTAAATTTCCGCTAAAAGCCACTAGCTGCACCATCAACTTCTCCGTGATGGAATTTAATTTATTGGAGGATACAAAAAAGAAGGCATTGATAGGTACGATTAACGTCGACAATAAAAAAGGCGTTTACCCTGCACAGGAATGGACAGCTCCCTTACAAGAAGGATGGCTCAGTGTAGTCGCAATATCACTTAACTATGTTCAGCACACTTTTGCAGGAAATGTAGTACTGAACAACAAGAAATTATGCCCGGCAATGATCATCAATGCAGGTTTTATGACCAATATAAATCACGTAGGCCCCTTTGAACTAAAAACGAAAAATAAGAAATGGGTGTCAAAAACATAGCACTGTTTTAATAATATATTTTGATCTATATTGGTCATAAACCATTCTATCAAACACCAAAAAATGTATGCAAAATTTCATAAAGATAAGCTGCCTTTTTATCATCGTATTGCTAAACAGCTGTAATAAATGCGAAGGCATAGCTTGTACAACAGCCCCCCCAAGCTTTACACTAGAACTTGTAGATGCTATTACTGGGGTGAATCTCTTTACCACGGGCAAATATAAAGCGAGTAACATCAAAGTAACAGATGAGCTTGGGCAAAATGTTTATACCTTGTTTAACGCCGAAGATAACCGCAACACACTTGCAATCATTGCCAAAGACAAGGAAGGTATGCAAACATTAACACTTACCATTGGAAAGAACCTTTCCATCCCTATACAAATTAAGGTAGGCTTCGGCACTAGCGGCTGCTGTTCCAGTTATCATGCAGAAGATGTTGCTGTGCAAGGGTATGTAACCGAAATAGTCAACGAAACGGGAATAATTAAAATAAAGATCTGAGATTTCAGCTTTTAATAAAAAAACAATTTCCTGCCCACTACAGGATCAGAAAATTTTGGTCTGAAACATTCGATAAGATGAAACACTGTTTTTAATTGTGCTCTCCTACTTAAAACTTACCCCACAGGTTGAAAACCACAAAAGGCCGTTACATTAACAATGCAACGGCCTTTTCGTTATAAACTTTACACAGCTGTCTTTTATGCTTTCGCTTTCAGCAAATCTCTAATCTGTATAAGCAATACTTCTTCATTTGTTGGAACAGGCACAACTGGGGCAACTGGTGCTGCTTCTTGTTTTCTTTTCATCCTGTTAATAGCTTTTACCATTAAAAATATAATGAAGGCAAGGATCACGAAGTTAATCACCTCCGTGGCAAAGTTTCCCCAGGCAAATACTGGTCCTGCCTTTCTGGCTTCTTCCAATGATGCCCCAGGATTAGCATCCAGGAAAGTTCGCACCTTTTCGCTCAAAGGAAAGTAAAAATTGGTAAACCCTTTGTCACCAATCAATAGACTTATTGGGGGCATAATTAAATCGTTAACCATGGAGGTTACAATTTTTCCAAATGCGCTGCCAATAATTACACCCACTGCCAAATCTATCACATTACCTTTGACAGCAAACTCTTTAAACTCTGAAACGAAACTCATAAATCCAGTTATTATTAGTTAATAATTGCATTAAACTTAGAAATTTTTCAGGAGGAATAGGTCTTTTTTTTTGAATTAAAAATCAGTATATTACCATAATACTTGTAGGTCATTAGCTTTTATCTAAACCAAATGCTTAATTTTGAAACGGGTTTAATGCCATTTCTAACATGCTAAAACAACATTTACAACAAAAATTACTTCAGAAATTATCACCTCAGCAAATTCAATTTATCAAATTGCTGCAGGTGCCCACTGTGTCATTAGATACCCGCATCAAAGAAGAGCTAGAAGAGAATCCAGCACTGGAAGATCCCAGTTTAATGATCGCAGAGGAGCCTAAAAGTGAATATGACGATTTAAACGATACGTCTGATGATTACGATTCTTCTTCGAAAGAAGAGAATACCGATGAGTTTAATGTGGATGATTATTTACAAGATGACAATCAAAACGATTACAGCACCTCCTACAATAATGGAGATGATGATGAAGATAAAAAAGAAACTCCCATAGCCATCGAAAGTACCTTTTTCGAGAGTTTACAGGAACAACTTGACCTGGTTCCTTTGTCAGACCAGGATTTTATTATCGGAAAACAGATTATTGGAAGTTTAGATGATGATGGCTATTTACGTCGCCCTATCACTTCCATGATTGATGACCTTGCTTTCTCTCAAAACGTTATTGTTGATGAAGAAGAAGTCATGGATATGCTTAGGATTATCCAGAGTTTTGACCCTCCAGGCATTGCTGCCAGAGATTTACAGGAATGCCTTACTTTACAGTTAAAACGTAAAGATCAAACGCCATTGATTACCAAAGCCATCATGGTAGTAGAAAACTACCTGGATGAGTTTACCCGCAAACATTACGACAAGTTAGAGAAATCGCTTAACCTGAGCAGTAATGAATTAAGGGATATTATTAACGAAATTTTAAGGTTAAACCCTAAGCCGGGCGACTCTAATCAAGTTACCACCAAACAGCTTCAGGTAATTCCAGACTTCCATGTTTCTAACAATGACGGGGTACTGATTTTAACCTTAAATTCAAAAAATGCTCCTGAATTAAGGGTAAGTCGTTCTTACATCGACATGTTTGAACATTACGACAAGGCTGCATTAAAGGATAAAAAACTAAAAGAAGCTGTTCAGTTTGTGAAGCAAAAACTGGATTCTGCCAAGTGGTTTATCGATGCCATTAAACAAAGGCAACAAACCTTACTTAAAACCATGAATGCCATTATGCAGTATCAATATGAATACTTGCTGACTGGCGATGAGCGTAAAATGCGCCCCATGATTTTGAAAGATATTGCCGACAAAATAGACATGGATATCTCGACTGTGTCAAGGGTAGCCAACTCCAAATATGTACAAACAGAATTTGGCACTTTCTTATTGAAATCTTTCTTCTCCGAAGCCATTCAAACCGAAAGCGGCGAAGAAGTGTCTAATAAAGAAGTGAAAAAAATTCTCGAAGATTGTATTGGTCGCGAAGATAAGCGGAAACCACTGGCAGATGAAAAACTAACAGAAATTTTAAAAGAACAAGGTTATAACATTGCCCGCAGAACGGTTGCTAAATACCGCGAGCAGATGAATATTCCTGTAGCCAGGTTAAGAAAAGAACTATAAGCGCTTTCAAAAGCGTTAAGATGATAAAAGGCGATTAACAGAAATGTTAGTCGCCTTTATTTTTTACTGTCCTATGATAATAGATTTTGCCTCAATAAGAATTCCAATTGTTCATTGGCCACAAGCAGTTTTTCGGTCAATTCGCGGTTTTCTTTCCTCAGCATATAGATTTCAAATGCTTTCTCAATATTAATTCTTAGGTCTTCGTCCATCCAGGGTTTCTGGATATAACGGTATACCTGGCCTTTGTTTATGGCATCAATTACTGCATTGATGTCGGCATAACCAGTAAGCAATATTCTGATCGGATCAGGATACTTTGGAATAATAGACTCCAGAAATTCAATTCCTGTCATCACAGGCATGCGCTGATCGGTAATAATTACATGAATTTCTTCAGTCTCTATCACTTTTAAACCTTCTGCAGCAGATTCTGCGGTAAAAACATTAAATAATCGCCTAAATCCAGCTTTAAAAGAGTTTAAATTGTGAACTTCATCATCTACATACAATACATTTATTTGTGCGTCGGGGCTCATGGTCAAAATGGGGGATATATTTTATAAAGATATTGCTTTTACCCCTTTATATACACCCCTAACAGTAAAAAATTATATCTTTAACTGATTTAAGCGCTTCAGGAAAATTTATTTCTTATCTAAAGAGACTGATAGTCAATTTACAAGTTGATTAAACGTCTATAAAGAATAAAATAATTAATTTTCCCATTTTATATCACGTTAAAAAATTCTAATTTTATGGAATTTTAGCAGTAATACGTAGGGTGTACCACAATTTGATTCCATAGAACAGATGTATTTAAACAACGATTTAAATAAGTATATTAAAAAATTTACCACTGACACAAAAACTTACCACAACAGCTATACACCTCTATTTTATCGGATAAACAAAGCCGAAGATGCTGTGGAATTTTTGAAAATAATGGAGGAAAAACCTTATACCAAGGTGTTTGATGCTATTAACAATCAATTACAAGATTTAATCAAAGTACTTCATCCCACCAGGGTCTTTGAAGCAGCTGCATTAGAAGCCGCCATAGACATTCATTTAAAGGGTGTAGCACGTACAGACTACGGTGTTTGGGTATATTACCCATGGATAGATACGATCGTTCACCTATTAGATGAGCAGGAGTTTATTGAAGTACGTACCAATAGAAACAAACATAAAATAACACAGGCAGAGCAAGACGAGCTTTCTAAGAAAAAAATAGGTGTTATTGGCCTATCTGTTGGCCAGTCGGTTTCACTCACGCTGGCCATGGAGCGTGGTTGCGGCGAACTTCGCATTGCTGATTTCGATGTACTGGATCTAACCAACTTAAATCGCATTCGTTCTGGCGTTAATAATGTTAACATAAAAAAAACAGTCATTGTTGCGCGGGAAATTGCAGAAATAGACCCTTTTTTAAAGGTAACCTGTTTCCATGATGGCATTACTGAAAACAATATAGACGAATTTTTAACCAGCAACGGTAAACTGGATTTGCTGATTGATGAATGCGATGGCATTGATATTAAAATACTTTGCCGTACGAAAGCAAAAAGCTACGAGATTCCCGTGCTGATGGAAGCTAGTGACCGTGGCACAATCGATATCGAAAGGTTTGACCTGGAGCCGGAACGTCCGATATTGCATGGCAAAATTGAACACCTGGATCTTTCTAAAGTTAAATACCTCAAAACAAATGAGGATAAAGTGCCCTATATTTTACCTATTGCAGGCGTAGAAACTTTGTCTACCCGCATGAAAGCTTCCATGCTGGAAATTCAGCAAACCATTACTTCCTGGCCACAATTGGCCAGTGCGGTAACTTATGGTGGTGGTATTACGGCAGATTTGTCACGCAGGATATTACTGGATCAACTTCATGTTTCAGGAAGATTTTTTGTAGATATGGAAGAAATCATCTGTGACCCCATTGATCAGGAAAAAGAAGTTAAACCTCCGGTAATCGAAAAAGGCATCAGCTTTGACGACATCGAAGCCAGTCTTAGCCAGGCTACTTACCGCAATAACCCGGAAGCCCTTGTTTTAAGTCAGCACGAACTCGACGACATCATTGCCACTGCACAAAGAGGAAGTTCGGCAGGAAATAATCAACCCTGGAAATGGTTTTACCAAAAAGGGAAGCTGTTCTTGTTTCATGACACAGAACGTTCCTTCTCTTTTGCAAACCAGGATAACATTGTGGCGTTCGTAGGTTTTGGCCTAACCCTAGAAAGCATCCGCTTAAAAGCGCAAGGCATGAACTTATCGGTTGATGAGCAGACCTTCCCAGACCCATCTATTCCTACGTTAATTGCTGTGTTGCAATTTACAAGCCTACAGGAAATCCAAAAAGATCCTTTAGCGCCATTTACGGCCATTCGACATACCAGCAGGAATATTCCTAAAGTTAATAAGCCGATAAAAGAACAAGATCTTTTGGAGCTGCAAGCGGAAACATCAAAGATTGAAGGTGCTAAATTATACCTGTGCTCGGATCAGGAAGCCATAGCGAAATTAGCCGGTGTGATGGGCCAGGCCGATAAACTGCGCCTCTTTACCCCTACGGGTCATCATGAATTATTCAATTTGGAACTGCGCTGGAACAAAGAACATAGCGAAGCCACCGGCGACGGATTGGACCTGGAGTCTTTCGAATTAACCCCTGGTGAAGCGGTAGGCATGCGCATTGCCAAAGATCCGAAGGTGCTAGATTTATTAAAAGAATGGAAAGGCGGGGCAGGCCTGGAACGGCTATCCCGGAAGTCGGCATTAGGGGCTTCTGCCATCGGTTTGATCACCATGCCCGCTTATACTGCACAAAGTTTTATTAATGGTGGAAAAGCCGCAGAGCGCGTTTGGCTTACGGCCAATAAAAACAATATCTCTATGCACCCAATGACAGCGAGTATATTACATTTCAACTTGTTGAAATACGGTACTGCATTAAATGACGACTTGTTTTTAAAAGAAAAGTTCGGCCAGTTAAATGATATTTTTTACCAGCAATTTGATCAGGTTGGTCCTGAAGAAGTTTCGGTATTTCTGTTCAGGTTATTTTATGCAGAGAACCCTACTACACTTTCACAAAGAAAACCACTAGCACAAATATTTAAGTCTAAAAACAACTAAATGGTACGATTCAGGGCATTTAAAGCTACCGATGACGAAGCCTCCTGCTTCAAATTTATTGAAGGTCACAGAAGAGTACTTGAGATTTTCGGCATCACCATGATTACTTCTGCTAAACATGAATGGGTACATCATGATAACACTTATGTTATTTTAGTGGAGTCATTGGAAGATGGCAGAGCGCTTGGCGGCGCAAGAATCCAGATTGCTGATGAGCACTTGGCATTGCCGATCGAAACGGCTATTGGTAAACTGGATGAAAATATTTACAAACAGTTAGACCAGCGCAAACCTTTAACCGGTGAACTATGCGGTTTATGGAACTCTAAAGAAATTGCCGGTTTCGGTGTAGGAAGCATTTTCCTGATCAGGGCTGCTGTAGCACTGGCCTATTCGTTAGACTTAACCAGTTTGTTTGCGCTATGCGCTCCGGCAACTGTGAGGGGAGGTAAAAAAACAGGTTTTGATATCAATATAGAATTGGGTAACAACGGCCAGTTTTATTATCCTAAACTGGACCTTATTGCTACAGCTGTAATTATAGATAACCTGAGAACACTGGAAAAAGCAGAGCCAGAGATCAGGGACCTGGTTTTTGATTTAATCAATAATCCTATACAGGTGAGGCAAGAGAAAAGTCCGAAAGGCGATATCGAGATCACCTATGAACTTCAAGTACCTAAGTTGGTGAGCCAGTGAAATTAATTAAATTCATCCTGCTGTTTGCAGTCTGCCTGATTTCATTTGGCTGGACAACTATTGCTGTAGCCCAAAATAAAAAGGACTACCACGAAAATAAACAGCTCAACATCAGTAACCAGGTTTCCATTTTCGAAGATCCGACTGGAAAGCTTTCCTTAACAGAAGTAATTGCAGCGAATAAGTTTACCCTCAATAGCGAGAAAGTGGCTAACGTAGGCCTAACAGCCGCCAGGGTGTGGATAAAACTGCAGACTTACCATCCGGATAAAACAGAGGATGCTTACCTGGAAATAAAAAACCCAACATTCGACAGGGTAACACTCTTCACCCCTGTAGCAGCAAACCAGTTTACACAAAAATTTTCCGGACAAGCAGTAGCACTATCGAAACGTGATTTCAACCACCAGAATGTGATATTCCAGTTGTCGCCCGTTAATCAGGATACCCTTACTTCTTACCTTAGCATCGAATCGGTAAACCCGGTTACCCTTCCGGTTTACATTGGCAACCTGCAAGCCACCATCAAGTCGGTATGGCTGGAAGATGTGGTATTCAGCTTATACATTGGCTTAATCCTGACGATGTTTGTGTACAACATCTTCATTTATTTTACCGTTCGCGACCGGAGTTACCTCTTTTATGTAATTTATATTGCCACGGTAGGTTTCACTCAACTATCGCTCAAAGGGTATTCCATGGTGATTTTTTGGAAAGACAATGTATGGCTTAATAACCAGGGCACCGTATGTTCCATTGTATTGGTGGGTCTTGCCTCCATAATTTTTACCAAAGAGTTTTTACACGTTAAGCGATATTATAAACAATTAAACCGTTTTTTAAACATCCTCATCATTTGTTATGTACAGGCTTTACTGGTCAGCTTAATTGGTTATCCACGACAAGCGCAAATCTTTTTGCAAGCATTAACGTTAACAGCGTCGTTAACGGTGATTACCACAGGTATCCTGGTCTATCGAAAAAACTACCGCCCAGCCTTGTTTTTCACCATTTCCTGGTCATGCTTTCTGGCAGGTGTCATCATCTTCATCTTAAAAGATGTGGGTGTGCTCCCTCCTACCTTTTTGATTAACAATGCCATCCTGATCGGATCAGGGCTGGAAGCCGTACTGTTATCATTTGCTTTGGCAGACCGGATTAATATTTTAAAAAAGGAAAAAGAATATTCACAAGCTGACGCCCTGCGTATCCTGACTGAGAATGAAAAGCTGGTAAGGGAACAAAATGTGCTTTTGGAACAAAAGGTAAAAGAACGTACGGAAGACCTGGAAAAAGCAAATATCACACTCAATACCGCAATAGTAGATTTAAAAGAGGCGCAGTCGCAATTGGTTGATGCCGAAAAAATGGCCGGACTTGGTCAGCTTACCGCTGGTATTGCCCATGAGATCAATAATCCGATCAACTTTGTAACGTCAAACATTAAACCGCTTGCCTTAGATATTGATGAACTTAACGACGTAATCAATATGTACGAAAAGATTGACCGAAATGGTGATTTAGACCAGCAGCTCAGCGCCGTTGAGGCCTTTAAGAAACGTATTGACATTAGCTTTGTAAGGGAAGAAATCAAATCGCTGCTGAATGGAATTGGCGAGGGTGCCCAACGCACAGCAGAGATCATTAGAAGTTTAAAAAACTTTAGCCGACTGGATGAAAGTGATACCAAACCCGTTGACCTGAATGAAGGATTAAACTCTACCCTGGTGCTGATTAGAAGCACTTTCCCGACAAACCTGGTGGTGATTAAAAATTATGGAGAACTGGCCTTAGTAGAATGTTTGCCGGGTAAAATAAACCAGGTATTTATGAACCTGATTACTAATGCCATACAAGCCATTAAATCGAAAGCTGTTCCTCAGGAGAAAGAATTTCTTGAGGTAAGCACCTGGCAGAAAGAAGACTATGTCTATGTAAGCATCAAAGACTCGGGTATGGGGATGACGGAAGAGATTAAACAAAAAATATTTGAACCTTTTTTTACCACTAAAGATGTTGGAGAAGGCACAGGCTTAGGCTTATCCATCGTTTTCAGGATTATAGAAAGTCACCAAGGTAACATTGATGTTGTAACAAATGTTAATCAAGGTACAGAATTTATTATTACATTGCCTGTAACTAAAAAATAAGTCGGTTATGAATGCACCTTCGGTTAAAATTCTTTATATAGATGACGAAGAAAACAACTTACATGCTTTTAAAGCTGGGTTTAGAAGGCAGTATGAAATATACACCGCAATTTCTGCAGCCGAAGGACTGAAAATACTCCAGAACGTGAATGTACACGTGATTATTGCCGACCAGCGTATGCCTGGCATCACCGGCGTGGAATTTTTCAAAAGCATAATAAACACCTATCCTGATCCGATAAGGATATTGCTTACCGGATATACCGATATCGAAGCGCTTGCTGATGCCATTAACGAAGGGCATATTTACCGCTACATTACTAAACCCTGGAATGACCTGGAGCTGCACAACAGCATTAAAAATGCTTATGATGCCTACAAGGCAAAAACCGATTTGCGTGATAAAGTTGCCGAACTTGAAAAAACCAACGATGAACTAAACCGTTTTATCTATAGTATTTCGCATGAGTTACGCGCGCCATTAGTATCTGTAATTGGTATTATTAACCTGGTTAAAATGGAAGACCTCTATTATT
Organism: Pedobacter sp. CAN_A7; assembly: GCF_015752175.1. NCBI lineage: Bacteria > Pseudomonadati > Bacteroidota > Sphingobacteriia > Sphingobacteriales > Sphingobacteriaceae > Pedobacter > Pedobacter sp. CAN_A7. Next base: position 1,056,568 of record NZ_JADOUW010000001.1, read on the forward strand.
CCAGCGGGGAATACTGGGGGCTGGTTGACACCTGTTCTGTTAAACTTGACTATTATATTCAAAAAACCTTAGAATACTATAAAAACAATAAAATTGAATCTGACCAGTCGGCTATAAACTTTAAACAACTGGTGGAAGACCTGATTCAATTGAATAGTTATGCTGATAAAGATACCCAATTTACAGTCTCCATTGAGCAGGAAGAGGTATTTACGGGCGATGCCTATCGGATTGAAGTGATCCTGGGTAACCTGATCTCTAATGCCATCAATTACCAAAAGGTTAATGAACCCAATAAAAAAGTAGAGATTACGGTGCAGGTATCAGCTGAAATGGCTGAAATTTGTGTGAACGATAATGGAATTGGAATTTTAGAAGAACACCTGGAAAGGATATTTGCACAGTTTTTTAAGGCAAAAAATCATCATGGTAGTGGCTTAGGCTTGTTTATCGTAAAAGAAGCCCTCACTAAGATCAATGGTAAGATAACCGTAAAATCAAATATTAACGACGGAACAACTTTCAAAATCCAAATACCAAATGCTCAACTTGACTAACAAATTCCGTCAGGTAATGTTGATTGATGATAGTGCAATTGATTTAAAGATCCATAGCAAAATCTTATCACTCCATTACGTAGGACTGGATATTATCACTTTCCTGACTGGATCAGAAGCCTTGATGCATTTAAAAAAGTTCAAGGATCTGCCTGATGAACTTCCTGACTTAATTTTACTCGATATTCAAATGCCAGAGATGGATGGCTTTGAGTTTTTAAACAGGTTCACGAAACTCCCGCCAATCATCATTGATAAATGTGCTGTGGTCATGTTATCTTCTACCTTAGACTATGGCGACACCATTCGTGCGCAAGCCAACAGGCATGTAATAAAATTGCTTAAAAAGCCGCTTAACCCGGTTGAACTCAAGCGAATTATAGGATAGGCGGCTTTATAAGCAAATCTTTATATTTTTCTACCAGTGTTAATTACATTGACACCATCAAAACGTGTAGTGGAAGAGCCATGTGAAACTGCACTAACCTGACTTGGCTGGCCTTTCCCGTCAGCAAATGTTCCGCCCAGGCGGTAATCACTTTTACCCGCCAAACGGCTGCAGGAGTTCCAGAATTCCTGGGTATTACTTTGGTAAGCAGCATCTTTCAATAGGCCAACAATTTTACCGTCTTTAATTTCATAAGCCAGTTGTGCACTGAACTGGAAGTTATAACGTTGCTGGTCAATGGAGTAAGAATTACGCCCAAACATATAAATCCCTTTTTCTACATCTTTAACCAGTTCCGCAGCAGTGAGTTCGCTATCTCCTGGCGCTAAAGACACATTGGGCATCCGTTGAAAGGGAATGCTGTCCCAGCTGTCGGCATAACAGCACGCCTGTGAAGCTTCCAACCCGAGGATATGGGCCTGATCCCTGATGGTTTGATAATTGACCAGGATACCGTCTTTAATGATATCCCATTGTCCGCATTTCACCCCTTCATCATCATAACCTACCGCACCCAGAGAACCTTGTTCAGTTTTATCGGCAATGACATTTACTAATTTACTTCCAAAGTTAAACTTCTTGCTTTCCCACTTATCCAGCGTTAAAAAGCTTGTGCCTGCATAGTTGGCTTCATAACCTAAAACACGATCCAGTTCCGTAGGGTGCCCTACAGATTCGTGAATGGTTAAGAACAAATGTGTAGGATCCAGTACCAGGTCGTACTTACCAGGTTGCAGAGGTTTTGCTTTCGCTTTTTCGGTTAAGTGAACTGCAGCTTCCTTCACATCTTCCAGTATGTCGTAACGTTTTTTGTACATCGTTACCGGTCCGCCTTTGATCTTTTCGCTTTCCTTAGGCACCAGGTATTCATAACCCATGCCCATTGGGGCACTAAAAGCATTGCGGGTTTCAAACTTTCCACCTGCAGGATCAATTTTAGTGACAGTAAAGGTTGGCCAGATGCGATGAACATCCTGATCAATGTAAGAGCCTTCTGTAGAGGCAAAATATTTCTGTTCATTCACCATAAAGATGTTTGAATTCACATATTTAGCACCGGCCAGCATGGCTTCACTGTTTACTTTCAGCAAGAGGTCAATTTTATCCTTAATGGGTACTTCAAAAGCATTAATTTCTAAAGGTGTTTTCCAGCTTACTTCGCCAAAACCCTGTTGTGGTGCCAGCTGCACAGGTTCTGTGAGTAATTTAGAATTTCCTTTTGCAATGGCGACGGCCATTTCTGCAGCCCTGGCAATGCTATCATTATCGAGGTTGTCAGTAGCGGCAAAACCCCAGCTCCCATTGGCAATCACCCGCACCCCAAGGCCATAAGATTCGCGGTTAGCGATATTCTCTACCTGTTTTTCGCGTGTGGCAATAACCTGATTCAAATACCTACCGATGCGAACGTCGGCATAGGTAGCGCCTTTGGAACGTGCGGCATTTAAGGCCACATCTGCCATTTTCTTTTTTAAAGCGATATCAACGGGTGTCAATGCAGCTTCTACAGAGATATCCCTCCCAAAAAGTGGAACACCTTGCACCATGGAGGCCCCGAGGCCTACCCCGGTCATGTATAAAAAATCTCTTCTTCTCAATTTCGTTAAGGATTAGGTCATAAAAAAGCGATGGCAAGGCCATCGCTGATGTAGTTAAACGGCGTCAGAAAGGGAAGTAAAAGTAAAGTCCCTGATTTTCATCGGCGGGATCATTCCATTGCCTGTTCTCACGGGTTTACCTAAGGCTTCCACGTTATTTAACATGATCACCGGGCTCTCATTAAACCTAAAGTTTTTAACAGGGAACTTAATCTCCCCGTTTTCAATATAGAAAGTACCATCGCGGGTAAGGCCGGTCAGTAATAGGGTCTGAGGATCTACAGAACGGATATACCAGAAACGGGTAACCAGGATGCCTTTCTCTGTGCTTTTAATTAAATCTTCTAAAGACTGGGTGCCCCCTTCCATCACAATACTTCTGTTAAATGGAATCGGTGACACACCTTTTTGAGCTGCCCAGTACCTGGAATAACTTAGGTTTTTAACCACACCCTTTTCCACCCACTGCGTTTTATTTACCGCAATTCCATCACCGCTCCAGGTGGCTGAAGGTACATCAGGATGCATGGGATCGGAATAAATGCTTACGTTATCAGAAAACAACTGTTCGCCAAGGCGGGTGCCCCCACCTGGTTTACTCATGAAACTCCTGCCTTCATCGGCACTGCGGGCATCAAAACCCCTGAACATATTGCCCAACATATCACTGGCCGCCAAAGGCTCCAGAATAACGGTATATTTTCCTGGCTCTATAGCTTTAGCCCCCGCAGAACCCACCGCTTTTGAAGCAGCGATTTTACTTAAGGTCAGCGTATCCATTTTATCCAGGTCGTTAAAACCTTGTTCGATATAACCTGAACCTGTTCCTTCCTGGTTTCTTACCGTAACAGAAAAAGAAACATCTGTACTTTGATTATAAGCAAAAAGGCCTTTGGAATTCATGACTGACCTGAATTCGGTAGCGTTTTCCAGAAAGCCCGCAGCTTCCAGCTTCGCCGCTTTCGACACTTGTAAGCTTTTGGCTACCATGTCGGCACGGGTGTCGGGCGTAATGGCTGCTGTTTTTGCATTAAAAGTTGGTGATTCTTTAAAGGTTTGCGGACCTAATAGCGGCATAAACTCCGGGTTCTCCGGGGCCAGCATGGCCAGTTCTTCAGATCTTTTCACCACTTTTTGCAGAGAGGCATCATCAAATTCATTGATGCTGGCCATGCCTGTTTTTTTACCGTAAGTAGAACTTACTGATAAACTCATCACGCTGATTTGTCCGGCAGTAGATACGGCGTTTCTTGCATAACGTATGTTACCACCATCTGATCCGCTTAAACTTAATTCGCAGGATTCTGCTTTAGAAAAGCTGAGTACTTTTTTTAATATTGCCTGGGCTTCTTCTTTACTTAATATGGCCATAATTATATCTTTCTTGCTGTATTAATAACATTAACTCCATTAAAACGTGTCGTTGAACTTCCATGAGAAACGGCACTACTTTGCGAAGGCTGTCCTTTACCATCGTTAAAGGCACCACCTAAACGGTAATCGCTTTCGTCGCACACCGCCGAAACTGAGTTCCAGAATTCCTGTGTATTGCTTTGGTAAGAAACATCGTTGAGCATGCCCACAATTTTTCCTTCTTTGATCTCATAAAACAACTGGCCACCAAACTGAAAGTTGTATCGCTGCTGGTCAATAGAGAAACTGCCATCACCAATAATGTAAACCCCTTTTTCTACATCTTTAATCATGTTGTCTACACTCAGTTTTTCCTTTCCGGGTTGCAGGGAAATGTTTGGCATGCGCTGAAATTGTACATCATCCCAGCCTTGTGCATAACAGCAGCCCTGAGATTCGTCTAAACCAATAATATGTGCCTGGTCTCTGGTGGCCTGGTAGTTTACCAGGATACCATCCTTAATGATGTCCCATTTCTTGCATTTAACACCCTCGTCGTCATAACCCACTGCACCAAGTGATCCCACTTGTGTTTTATCAGCCACCACGTTCACTTGATCACTTCCGAATTTGAAGTTTTTAGATTTCCATTTATCCAGGGTAAGGAAACTTGTTCCGGCATAATTAGCCTCGTAACCTAACACCCTGTCTAATTCTGTAGGGTGCCCTACGGATTCATGAATGGTTAACCATAAATGGGAAGGATCTAAGATCAAATCATATTTACCAGGCTCTACCGACTTGGCTTTTATTTTTTCCGTTACATTTAAAGCGGCAGATTTAACATCTTCCAGCATATCATAACGTCCTTTGTATCGGGTAACAATACCTGCTACCTTGTGTTCAGGTGCTGCGTTCAGGTATTCATAACCTAAACCTGATGGGGAACTTAAAGAGTTTCTGGTCTTAAATTTCCCTGAAGCACGATCGATTCGGGTCACATTAAATGATGGGTAAATGCGGTGTACATCCTGATCGATGTAAGACCCGTCGGTAGAAGCGAAGTATTTTTGTTCGTTTACAGAAAAGATAACGGAGTTGACGAAGTTTGCGCCATTTTGCATGGCCACATCGTTAACCTTCATTAATAGGTCTACTTTCTCCTTTACCGGAACCTCAAAGGAGTTAATCTCCAAAGGTGTTTTCCAGCTCACTTCACCATACCCTTTTTGTGGGGCAAGCTGCACAGGATCTCCCTGAATTTTAGCATTGGCTTTTGCTACTGCTACGGCTTGTTCTGCGGCTTTGGCGATGCCATCTTTGGTCACGTCATTGGTGGCAGCAAAACCCCAGCAACCGTTTGCCAATACACGGATGCCTACACCGTAAGATTCTGTATTGGAAATTCCCTGCACGCGTTTTTCGCGTGTAGCGACAAACTGGTTCAGGTAGCGGCCAATGCGAATATCGGCATAGGATGCGCCTTTGCCTCTTGCGGCATTTAAGGCCACATCGGCCAGTTCTTTTTTAATTTTTACGTCTACCCCATCCAAGGCTTGCAAGGGGTCAATGGAATTCCCGAATGCCGGGAGGTTGGGAAGCAATAAGGCACCCATGCCCATTCCAGATAAGTAGAGAAAGTCTTTTCTTTTCAAAATGAATATTTTGGTTCAGTTAAATAATATACAATCTAGTTAATTACCATGATGTTTTAATATTTGAAGCCTATTTTTCGCCTATCAATTAATTTTGTTACGAAAGAACCGGGCTTCATACCACAAATAACCTGTGGAAAGCAGGAAAACAAGAAAATACCACCACATGGAACTCTCTTTTACGTCCATTTTGGTGCTTTCTATAGTTTTTACTTTAGTTTTTTGTTGCGAAACATGTGCTGCAGTACGCTGAAGTTTTTGGTGCCACTTGCTGCTCGCCCATTGGCTGTTTTCATATACGTAAAACCAGGCTAGTTGGCCATTAAGGTCCGCGGAAGTCCAGCCAGGTTGAAGGGGCCAGAAATAGGCATCCCATTCAAATGGTTTTTCCATATTCTGACGCATTGCCAATTTATCATTGTTCATGATCACCCTTGGCATCTGGCTACCCATTGCTTGTGCCACCAGCATTCTAGATTTAGCGCCTATAACAGGGTATTCCGGTAAAACCTGCCAATCCATGATCACTTGCTTTTTTCTGCCCCCTGATTTTATTAATCCAGACCAGAAGTCGGCATAGGCGGTCTTCTTCCCTTCCAGCAATAAGTTATAGGTATCGGGAACAGTGGTAACCACTACTTTACCACGACCGTTTAAACGGGTAGGTTTTGCCACTTTGGCCCTCATGATCATGCCTAGTCCTGCTTTACCTTCATTATTAATGGCCGCTTTTTCTGCAGCCGGTAAAGTGCCCCAGGTATCTTCGTCAGTCAGCAGCAAGTCGGTATTTTTTAAAACCGAACTATGGATTGTATTCCCTAAGGTTTGTTTAGTATTCAGGTAATCTATACTGAATTTGCCCTTGCTAATCTGTGTTCTGAAAACCACAGGATACTGCTGTTCATATAGCCAGTTTTTAAGGAATTTGTATTCAAAGTCAGGGAAGGAGGCGAGGATTAATATCCTCATGGGTTTCTCTTCCTGCATTTCAAAAGGTACCGGCTCGTTAACTAAGGTATCATTCCCGCTGAAGGCGAGCAATTGATAAACTGCACGACCGCTTAAGGCAGGATTTGTTTTGAAAGAAAACCTGGTATCTGTTGCTGGCTTTATTTTTACCGAATCCAGGTGCAGACCCAACCCTTTTAACACTAGTTTTATTGGCTCTTTACCTGCGTGGTGATAAATCCCTTGCAACACCAGGGATTCCGTTTGATTAATTTTCCGCTTCCAGTTGGCATTAATTATACCAGATGGGGTAGCTGCAGGGTGATAATTGATTTCATAATCCTTTAACTGCTGTAGCTGACTTTCCTCCAGTCCGTAGCCATACAGCTTGATTTTAGTGAGCGCTGGGCGCTCTTGCAGGAACAAATACAGGTCTGGAATCCATACAGCCTTGCCTTTTAAAGCCTGCTGTATTGATTTGTCGCTGGTGTAAACTTGGCGATTTGCAGGAATGGAGTCAACAGCTGCGCCGGTGGTTAAAAAAACAATCTCCTGTGGGGAGGTCTTTTTTAAAGACTGGTATTTTATTGGATATAAGAGAAAGTATAAACTGAAAACGGCCAGCAGACTGGCGATTATACGCCAGGGCATGCGCGATTTATTCGGCCGCAGGTATTCCTTTATAATTAGAAAAACACCTACAGCGATACACATAAAAAGGGCAACCTGTTGTTCCGTCATTAAGGTTTCATTTGGTGGAGGTGATTAAAATAGCTTTGGTAAAGCGTTGATGCTGGTGCCGCTACAGGCTGTTGTGGCCTGGACTGGGCGGCAGGTATGATGTTGAGGATGGCTTTTTGCACGCCCTGAATATCAGTTAATACCATTGTTTTGGCCGCCTTAACTTTCCTTAATTGTTTCAGGGCAGGCAGGAAAGTAGCCGGATGCGTTGCTGCAGCCACAATCATCTCCTGTTCAGCAGCCTGTAGCACGGGGTAGTCGGCCGCCTGAAATTCTTGTCCGGCTTTACGCTTTTCCAGTAAACCCAGTGTTTGCTTCAATAAGCTAGCCTTTTGCGAAGGTTCTGTATAAGTGCTTTTGCGCAGTGGCTCACCGATCTTATCAAGTTCACCGGTCAGGCGTTTTTCTTCTTTTAAGGGCGGCATATTGACCGATGTTTTGGCAACATAAGCCCTAGATTTTTGTTGCAGGTCTTTAAATAAGCGCAGTGCTTTATATTCATAGGGCAAAGCTTCCTGCGGTTTAAAAGTGCGTAACCGCAGCTCTGAATTCCACATCTCCGTCAATACCGCTTTTAGTTGTGCTTTTAATTCAGGCTCAAAAAAGGTAGCATCTTCTGCCACATCATGGTTATGGGCATAGCTTTCCATAATGGCCTTGGTATCGCCAAACTTAGGCGTCTCGCCATGGTCATGACCTTCATGATCACCGTCTTCATGGGCCTCTTCTGGCCCGATCTCTCCCTCCGATTCTTCCCCTAAAAACTTACCATACCTGAGGCGCAATAGCTTTTGATCGATGCCCAGGTTGTTGCTTCGGTTTTTAAACACCTGCTCGGTCATGCTGCTTTTGTCTTTTAGCAATTGCTCGGTGTCAATAATGATTTGTCGCTGGCTTCTAAAATACTCTGGCACTAGGTTTACCCCATTCGCCATGCCCGTCATACTCATCAGTTCTGCGGTATCCACCATGGAAACAAAATAAACTTCCGAGCGGCTGCTTTGTCCGCGGGTATCCAATGCCTGAACAAAGAAATACAGTTCATCGCCTGGCTTTAGTCCTAAAGACCTCAAATTGAGCACCTGGTTTAGCTGCATATTTGGCTGCTTAGCAAAGGAACTGTTAAAAGGGATTTTCCTTTCAGTGAAGCTCACCCCCTCACCTTTTCCACTGGCCATGGTTACTGAAATAAAGGCATTGCTAACACCATAATCGTCCTGCAAGGAAACCTTTAAATTCACCTGTGGAGCCTGTCCGTAATCTATCAAGGTCCGTGGTTTCGGACTGTTAATTTTAATGCGGACTGGTAAATCGTGGATCAGGTCTAATTGGTATAAGTCGGATTTTATACCGCCAATATTTAATTGGTAAAACCCTGGCTGACTAAGTTTACGGCGTAATTTAAACACGGTTCCGGATTTATCTAACGGACTAACAACCACCGTTTCCTTTTCATTAAAGATAAATTTCATAGTCCCCAGCGGTACTGATGTCGTGATTTGCCAATCGACAATCGCCTCCATTTCAGCCCTGATATTCAACAAGGTTTGTATCCTTGGAGACAGACCAGTATAAGTTGGTGGAGTAATATTAACCAGCACTGCAGTAACCTTTGGCGGAACATTTTCTTTTACCGGAGCTGCATCCACTATGCTGGTGTTTGCTGTTGATAGTCCAGTACTATTTTTTCGGGGCTGGAGGTTTAACAGCCAGCCAGCTAACAGGATCAGCACGAGGGCAAAACCTGTATACAGCAACTTTTTAGCTAACACTTCAGGTAAGTCCAATGCAGGAAGGTTCGCCCTGACTTTTTGTTTCTGAAACCTTTCCAGCATCGAAAGTGATTGCTCATCTTTATACAGTAACGCTGTACTTTCTTCCAGCTCTGGATACCGCTGGTCGAGGTAACGAGAAACGGTGTGCTCGGAAACTTTCCAATAGGGATGCCAGTACGTCAATGCTGCAAAACAGGCAACCCAAAGCGGCAACAAAACCCAATAGGGAGCTGCAAACTGATAGACAGCGATGTACAGTAAAACGAGAGCCAACGCCAGGCTAGCGCCCAACAGCAGGAGGAAGTTCAGGATAACCCACTTTCTCTTTAAATTGATTAAAGAAATGACCTCTGTAGTCCTCATACAGCAGATTTATTTTTATTTCGAATAGACAATATTCTTTCCAGCACAAACACCAGCCAGGCAAATAACCAGATGATCGGACTTATAGTTTCCTTAGGGTCTGCCCTGTCCACCGTGCCCTTATGTTTAACCTGTAAAGTCATGGTCTGGCCATGGGGTAACATCCTTTGATCGGCAGCATGGCTTTCGAAACCAAAGTCTGTTTCGCGTGCCGTAGCCCCCGTCACCAATGGCATTAACTTTTTCACGAATTGCTCATTCCAAACAAAATCTGTCCATTGTGGGTTAAAACGTGAATAAAAGAGGTAATGGTTTAAGCCTTTTGATTGTTGAAGCGATAACAAAGGATCACCAAAACCGTCCGTCCACAGGGGAAACCCTTTGCTTTGACTGGCTCTTATTCTTTTATGTAAAGTGATCGCTTCCCCACCAACAGCAAGAGCTTCGTTATCAAAGGCTATAAAACTTTCTAGCTGTTGTGTTTTTCCGGGTACATAGCTAAATAACGATGCACCCTTTTTCCAGGCGCTTGTTAATAAGGGATCCAGCGGACGGTCGGCTAACCAAAATACCAGATCAGGCTGTAATTGTTCAAAGTTAGTTTTACTCCATGGCCTCAGCAGGATCTTGCGTTCTGTGAAACCGGCGATGGCTTCAATGGCAGCGCTCAGGTATTTTTTATCTTGAGGATAACCCAACTCGTAAATCAGGATGGTGATGTTACCGGTATCTGACGCAATGGCTTTATACAGTGTTGATGCGGGTGAAGATTGTGCTTCGAAAGTTTTGCCGTAGGCTTTAGTGGTCCATTGGCTTAGTGTATCTGATCGCTTGATCACCTGGTGGTGCAAGTCATAGGAGCGTTGAGGCAATTCCTCACCCAGCTGATTCAAACGGCGGTCGCTATACAAATACACCCGGTAATTTGCTGGCAAGGTACTGTTTAACTGTTTCAACAAAGCGGTATGTAAATGTACAGCCGGAATACCTGGGTTTTGTGTTAATGTATCTTTCAGACTGAGCTGCTCGAAACCAACATTAAAATCATGAAGTTCATAACCGGTAGTCAATAAAGAGTCGATGGTCAGTTTATTTTCTTTATAAACCAGGGGAAGATCTGTTTTATCCAATAAAATCCAGCCTTTTTGATCACCTTTTTTAAAGTCCTTGGTCATCACCGGCTTAGCGATCAGGAAAGCAAGCAACAGGATCAGCAAACAACGCAGCAAGAAAAGCAGCCAGTCGGTCAGCTTAAAGCTTTTGGAACTTTTCCTGGAACTTACCCCCAACAAAGCGATGTTTCCAATTTTCAAGACCCTGCCCTGATTTAGTTTCCACAAGTGAATCAACAGCGGAACCAGCAATCCTGCAGCAGCCAATAAACCTATGGGATAAAGTAATTCCACGTTTATACTTTAAGTTTGTTTCGTTGATTTAAGAAATCCCTTAAGGCCTGGTCAAGGGGAACATCGGTCGTTAACATCCGGTAAAAGATATGACGGTCCAACAGCTTCATCCGTGTAGCAGCAAGATAGGCGTTTAAGTTCTTTTGGTAATCGGCACGTGCCTGATCTTGATTAATCTCAATCGATGCCCCCGTTTCCATGTCTTCGAAATGATCATAGCCTTTATAATTGAGTTCAAGTTCATTGGGAGACATCAGGTGAAATACGATGACTTCATGCCTGGTGTTTAACGTATCGAGCAGTTTTGATAGCTCGCCATTATCCTCATATAAATCAGTGATGAATATGGCTAATTCCCGTTTTTGTGTACCGGTATATAAAGTTTTGTAATGAATGGGATTGGTAAATGTACCTCCGGCTTCCAACTGTTCTAATTGATAAAATAAACGCGACAGGTGTTGATAATCCTGCTTTGCTGCCAGGGAAAATATGCCTGATTCTTTAAAAACATATAAACCAATGGCATCGCCCTGTAAATTGCAGAGGTAGGCAAGAGAGGCTGCAAGGTACCTGGCATAATCTAATTTAGTAAAATCGCCGTCTTTATGGTTCATGGAGGCACTGCCGTCAATCAAAAAGCGTACGGAAATATTTGTTTCCACTTCAGATTCCCTGATATAATAACGATCTGAACGGGCAAACATTTTCCAGTCTAAAGACCGGAGGTCGTCGCCAGGTTGATAACTTCGGTACTGGCTAAATTCAAGTCCCGGACCTTTAACTGTACTTTTATTGATACCGCGCATGAAACCATCCACTGTCATTTTTGCCGACAGCGACAGGCTTTTGATCGCCATCAGTACTTTTGGATCCAGGAGGGTACTCATTATAAACGAAGGCTAGGCCGGGCAACTACCTTAATTAACTCGGTTGTTACATCATCCGCAGTCACCTGTTCTGCTTCTGCTTTGAAATTCATGAGTATCCGATGCCGCAGCACGGGGTAAGCCATCGTTTGTAAATCTTCCATGATCACCGCATAACGCCCATGAAACAATGCCCTGGCTTTAGCGGTTAAAATTAAAGCCTGACCGGCGCGTGGTCCAGCCCCCCACCTTACCCATTCTTTAACATATTCGTTGGTGGTGGTATCTGGCCGGGTGGCCCTGATCAGCGTACTGACGTAAGTCACCAGGTCGTCGCTAATACTGACCTCCCTGGTTAAGGCCTGTAACTGTATAATTTCATCTTTTCCAATTACCGGCTGTACTTTTTCTGCTTTGGTTCCTGTGGTTCTCGATAAGATGCTGGTTTCCTCCTCGGCACTAGGATAGCCTATTTTTACATATAATAAAAAACGATCCAACTGGGCTTCCGGCAAAGGATAGGTTCCGGCTTGCTCAATGGGGTTTTGGGTAGCTAAAATAAAAAATGGACGTTCCAGCGGATAGGTCTGGCCTGCATAAGTGACCTCAAACTCCTGCATGGCTTCCAGTAGAGCAGATTGTGTTTTTGGTGGCGTCCGGTTGATTTCATCGGCCAGGATGATATGGGCGAAAATGGGTCCTTTGTTAAACTTAAAGAATCTTTTTCCGGTCACGTGGTCCTCCTCCAGAATTTCCGTACCGATAATATCAGTAGGCATTAAATCAGGTGTGAACTGTATCCGGCGAAAGGAAAGATCCAGGGCTTGTGACATCGTTCTTACCATGAGGGTTTTTGCTAAGCCCGGCACTCCTTCTAAGAGGCAATGTCCGCCGGCCATTAATGCGACCAACATTTCTTCGATAACGACGTCCTGCCCAACAATTACCTTCTGAATTTCTTGCTTTAGCAAAGATATTTTATGAATCAGCGTTTTTAAGTTTGCTTCTGAAATTTCCAATGCCATATTTTAGGTTAAGGTTTAGCTAAAGGACTTCAATATAGGAGATAGGATTGAAATTTAAGGTGTCAAGCAAATATTATCAAAAAAATTACATGTTTTGATGTCGAAAAAACGGCTTTTATTAAAAAATGAAGCTAATTTACACCATGCAACGATCTAAATTCACCTTTGCCAGGATAAAATACAGTTCGGGAAACTGGGATACGGATCAGCGAATGCCAGCTAACCTGCTGAACTCCTTACTGGAATACACCACGATTCCGATTAACCATGAAGAAAAAATTGTGGAGTTAAGCAGTGCAGACTTATTTAAATATCCGTTCTGTTACTTAAGCGGACATAAACTGGTACAATTCAATGCACAGGAAGCCGCAAACTTCAAGAAATATGTGAATAATGGTGGATTTGTATTTGTAGACGATTGCAACCATGACATCGATGGCCTCTTTGCCAAATCCTTTGAAACGCAGATGAACAATTTATTCGGCCCACAGGCTTTGCGGAAGATTCCCAACAATCACCAGATCTACACTTCGTTCTTCAAATTTGAGAATGGACCACCTACTACGTCCTTTGAATTAAATGGCTGGGGCGATGATTTAGTGCATGATTACCTTAAAGCCATTGTGGTTAACAACCGCATTGGGGTGCTGTACAGCAATAAAGATTATGGCTGTGAATGGGATTACGACTTCCGCAACAAACGTTTTCTGGCAGAAGATAATACCAAGTTTGGTGTTAACATTATACTATATGCAATGGGGGTTAATAATTAATACAATTGATTAAATAATAGTTTAAAGGTTCCATGTGCCTGCGCACGGAATGTAATTTCTGGTCCGAAGGCATATAATTTTCCTTTTCCTACAGGCGCTACAAAGGCTGCCACCCCACCTTTAAGGTGGTTTTGCCCCCAAGCCCAACCACTTCTTAACACATCCTGCTCATCAAACCAGGCTAGTGGCGTAATTTGAGCCTTTGTGTGTTCGGTTAAGCGGAATACAGGGCTGTTGTTAAATACCACATCAACCTGTGCAGGCATACCATAATTTGCTTTTTGAAGGGTATCAACCGACATCCGTAGAATGCTTCCGGGGATATAAAACTGATCTGCTTTTACTGCTGAAAGTGCATTTTCGACCGGAAGTTTTAAATGGTAAGCTAAACTGGTGGCACTACCCACGGTAACGATGTCGCCACCCTTTTCCATAAACTCCTTCAGGTGGGCTATGGAAAGTTCGGGCGTTAAACTCCCCAACATATGGCGGTATGCAGCAGGTATCGTCTCCACCTCAGGCTCTCTATTTCTTCTTGCTCCTGCTTTAGTTCCAAAAGCTGGTATACCATCACTGATAAACAGGATCACATCATATTTCGACCGAAGATTCCCTTTATCAATATCTTGCGGATAAACCAGCTGATAAGAAAAATGGTACTGTTCCATCATCCACCTTACCCAACCTGAGGGTATAGAACCTCCATACTTATCAAACAAAGCAATTCTAATTGGTTTGACGCGCTCCATAGCTGAAGGAACTTGCTTTAGTTCATAGGCATGCGTGCCAATAGTTACTCCAGTTTTCTCCAGAATTGTTCTCCCTTTAGCAGAGACATAAAATGAGCCTGCCTTAAAATCAGCATGAGGCTTCGTTAAGCGAAACACTTCCACACCGTTTTTAAGCAAATCATTTACCGCAATAAAAGCGTTATTTACCGCTGCAGCTAAAACATAACCTGTGGCTGAGGCACTCACTTTTTGAACAGGCGGTTCCTGCAGCTGTCCATAATCAATGCGTTTAAAAGGTCCGTCGAAATCATCCAACACCCGCTCAAACTTTACGCCCATCTGAAAGGCTAAGGTCCAGCCTGCAGCATCATAAGGCCTTACCGGGGGCCCGCCCGGATATTGAAAGTCATTGGGGTGATCCTGTGGTTCAAACATGTCCATCACATGTGGCCGGAACGCCTGGTTAGTTTTCACCACATACGATCCTGAAGGATATGATTTTCCATCCACTGCAAAGGGCGCTGTAGCTTGCTGCACTAAAATGCCAGACTTGATTAATGCATTAATAAACTTTACCGCTGTCGGAAAATCAGTCTGATTGGCAGAGATCACATAACCTCTGGCATCGCGCAGGCTTTTATCTTGATAGACCTGATCATAGTAGGTTAAAGGGATTGGTCCGGAAGCAAGGGAATCTTTTTCATAAGCTTTTTGCAAGGCTGCCGTATGTTTAGGCATCGAAGTCCAGTGATCAGCACTGCCTTTCTGTATCGCATTTCTGCCCATCACATAAATATGATACAACAACTGGTCTCCCTGGCGACTGGCATAATCAAGGATACCATAATTTAAGGAGATAGAATAATCAATTGACTGCCTGAAGTTCCAGGGCTGTGGCTTGACTGGAAAAGGTGTAGCATTACTTGGAATGAGCCTTTGAGGCACCAGGGGGATGGATGACGGTGTTGGGTGACCGGTAATCTCTGTCAGAATACCGATCATGTTATGAAAATAAGGTGTGGTCCTTAAACCACCGTTCCACCAGGTAGAATATACTGAACCACTTAACCTGGTGTAACCCGGCTTTCCTTCCGCGTTTAAGCGATTAATCATTGATGCTGCCACCCCATCTATTCCGGTGATTAACAATGGATCGTACACAAAATTAAAAGGATCACGGTATGGCGGCCCTGCCACTACTGCGCCTGCTGGTGCGGTCTGGTGATGGTTATATACAATCTGTGGCATCCATTCGATGTATTGCTGACGAGAGATATTCGTGCTTTCCTTCATGTTGTTCATGTAGAAATCCCGGTTATTATCATGACCAATGTACTTCTGGTACAAGCTGGGAATGTTCATGTTACGCTTTTTCACATCTTTCTCCATCATGTACCAGTCTGACATTAACTCTTGTCCGTCTGGATTCACCTGCGACAATAATATAATCACATCATCTAAAATCCGGGTAGTTTCCTGATCAGTACTATTCAACAAGCGGTAATACAATTCGATTAGTTGTTGGGTGGCCACAGTTTCATTGGCATGCAAACCACCATCAATCCACACCACAGCTTTCCCTTCGCGGGCAAGCGAAGTAGCTTGTGCGTCGGTCAGGTCTTCTGCCCTGGCCAGTTTTTGAGAAATTTCTTTATAACGTGCTAATTTTTTAAGGTTGGCAGGCGATGAAATAATCATCATGTACTGATTACGCCCCTCCTCTGTCTTGCCGATGTCCTGCAGCACTACACGGTCCGAAACTTTGGCTAATTTTTTAAAATACGCTTCTGCCTGCGTATAATTAGCCAGACTATAGTCGTCTCCAATGTTAAATCCAAAGTGTTCTTTAGGACTTGGCATCAACTGTGCACAGACGGTTTGCAGGCCAAGCAACCCAAAAACCATAACAGCAAAAATTCTTTTCCTTAGACTCATCATCTTTAATTTGGAACAAGATAAATATTACGTCTAATTTTTACTGTCTGGGCGCTAAAATAAAATTAAAATATACAGGAACGTGATCAGAAACCTTCCTCGCTAACTTTAAAGTTTCAAATGCTTTATAGAAATGCAAAATACCCGCACTTTGAAGCTTAACATATTTAGAATTGAAGTAAAAGTTGTCAAATTCAGAAGCTAAACAGTCATTTTCGATACACACTTGACGCAAAGAAGTCTTTTGAGCCACTAATGCAGACTCGAAACCCATCTTTTTTAAGGGGTTGAACACAGAATGAGATTGAGGTAAGTTAAAATCACCACAAAAAACAAGATTATCCTGTGGATATAAATTAGGGAAAAACTTCAAATACTTGATCTCAGTTTCAGGTTGTTTAGCTTTAGGGATGGCATGGTAATTAACCAGCGTGAATACAGATTTTTGTACTTTAAACCTGGCCAGGAAGGGTTCCCTGTCAATGGTAGCCGCATACTTTTTATCTAACCAGGCATCGCCAATGATTTTTAGCTTCTTGGTTTTCCAGATAAAAGCATAACGTTCTGAAGAATAAGCCGTACCCGAAGTAGGCATACTTACCGTATAACTCCAGGCCTGGCCTGTACGATTTAATTGGTCAACCAATCGTGCAACAGCCTGCGGCCCCGCCGGCCCCGGTACCACCTCCTGCAGTGCAATTAAATCAAAAGTTTTCAAAGTGGTGGCCATAACTTTTATGGTTTCCTCGCTTTTGGAACGTCCAAAATCTTTGAGGTTCCAGGAACAGACTGTTATATATTGTGCGTAACAGGAAACATGGCAAAATAGGAATAAGAGCAGCAGGTATTTTTTAAACATCGGGATCGGATCGGTAAAAGAACCCCAAATCTAACAGAATGATTTGGATAAAACAGCCTCAAATAATTTTAGCTATTCCGGCTGCAGGGGATTGGAATAGTTAAATTCAGGCTTCTGGTGTGTATTCTCTAATACCTGTAATTGCGCACTAAAGAACGTTCGTAATATTTCAGGTTGAATAATTTTCACATTGCCCATCCATTGAAAGATCCAACCAATCAGTTCCCGGTTTATGCCACAAGTTAAAGTTAACTGCCAGTTGCCATGAGGTAATTCTACAAATTGTTGAGAATGATGCCAAAACACATTCCGCAGGAATTTAGCTGTAGTTGATGCCACTTCAAGAATCACCTGGTACACTTGTTCATCAATATTTTGAGTGACACCAAATCGATTCTTTAAGTTATTTTCTACAACCTTCAACGCACTTTTAACCGGAAAAAGATTATTGGTTAATTTATATTGTTCAATTTGATAGGAATCCAATACCACACATTGTTGGGTGGCGTCAATAAGTCCTGCAACGAAGAAGCTTCCCCGATGGTAAATCAGTTTAATCGGGTTAAAAATAAAAGGAAATTTTAGTGATTTGTATAGTGAAACTGAATCGCCCAGGTAACTGATAACCTCTATACTACGGCGATTTGAAGTGGCCCACAATATTTCGTCCAATGTTCCATGAAAATTTTCTGCGTATGGAAATTCGTTAAAATTAGAACTGGTGATGCTATTGCCAATCCAGCTGGCATTATTTTCTAACTTACTGTTATTAAGGTTATTGGAAATCAGGGTTTGAAGCTTTTGGAGAGACTCCTCTCTTCCCCTGGTTAAACCGATGGGCATGGTGATCCGGCTTATTAAGTATGTATTAATGTCATAATTGGTTATGGGATCTGCCTCTATATGTTTGTTAATAAGCCAAACTTTTCTGTTGAATTCCAGACTCCGTTGTTCCAGGCGCTCTTCTCCCCTTAAAAAGTAGGTACTTACATCGGCAAGATCCCTGTAAATCTGCCTGCTACTAATCTTAACGCCAAGCTCCATTAGATTAGCCTGTATAGATTCCATCGTTTGTGGGGCGGTATTCAACGACAAATAAATGTACTTTAACCTGTCTAACTGCTTCATCTTTGACATTTAATGGCAAAGTACAAAAAACAAAACACAACTTTAAAGAAATTATTAGGTAATTTTATAAAGAAAAGCAGAATTTTTTTATTTAAAAATACACTTAATGAATGGACAAGAAACCCTCATTAAGCGCTCTCTCAAGCGGCGTGGTGCAAACCGTTACTCAACGTAACGGTTTGTTCATTGCATTATACGCCAAAAGCACATCAGCAATTTACGCAGATCTTTCTCCTACCTTCTTACAGCGCTGGTCATAAGTAATAATGTAATCTCCTTTTTTTAAGCAAAAGGTGGAGCCACATGCGTTTGTAAATTGCCCTTGAGATGCACCCATTTCTGCCAACTTTCTACTCTTTGCATCATAGGTGACATAATAATTTCCCCGCTCCACTACAAAAAAACCAGATGCAATTCCCCGCAAAGCGCCGTTGGCTTTACCTAACTCTGAAATTTTCTTGCCTTTAACATCGTAAACCTGATAATAACTACCTCGTAATTGTACTTCTGAAATTTCCATATTTTTAGCTGTTAAATGAGCCTACTCTATACAGTTTTCGGCTTCCCTGTTATCCATAAACAAATAAAACACGTTTTCAAAATTGCGCTTCAATACTTTAAAGATAGTATAAAGCAGTCACATGTAATTATTTAAATTTAAGATATTACAAAATATGTTTTTGAGATATTTATTCACAATGATATTAACAATCAATTAAATCTACTGGGTTACCCAAATAATATAAAAGCTACAATTAACGTAATTACAATGTTAAATCCCTGAGCAATCAAAAAGGCATACAGTGGCTTTTTCGTTTCTTTATTAAATAATTCAGAAAATCGGGTTTCTAAACCGATGCTGGTGAACGCCAAGGCAAACCACAATCCCTGTAAGCTTTTCAGGCTTCCTTTCACATCGGCAGTTACCTGAGGAGATAACACAAATGAAAATAATAGGGATGCACCTACAAACCCTAAAACAAACTTCGGAAAGCGCTCCCAGATAATGCGCAATGTAGGTTTGCTTTGCTCATCCTTAGCCAATGGATTTTTAGTATAAGTCCAGTAAACTGAAATGGCGAATGCAGCCACCCCCAAAAGCACATTTTGCGAGAACTTAACAATGGTACTCACTTGCAGGGCTGTTTCGCCGACCAACGTTCCTGAAGCGACCACCGCACCTGTAGTATCGATACTGCCGCCCAGCCAGGCACCAGTTACTTCCTGTGGGAAATTAAAATATTGCGCGATATAGGGCATGATAATCATCATCGGAATTGCCGTTATCAGCACCATGGAAATCACTGACGATAGTTTCTTTGGGTCGCCTTTTATTGCGCCTGAGGTAGCAATGGCAGCTGACACGCCGCAAATAGAGACGGCACTGGAAATCATCATCGTTAATTCGTCATCAATCTTGAATTTCCGGCACAACCAAAAAGCAAAATACCATACAGAAAGCACCACTACCAGCGCTTGCAATAAACCCAGTGATCCAGCTTTCAGAATATCGGAAAAGATAATCCCGGTACCCAATAATACCAGTCCAATCTTAACATACACCTCCGTGGCTAAAGCTTCCCTGAACCAAACAGGCAATTTAAACAGGTTGCCTAGGAGTAAGCCGAGTGACAAACTAAATATAACGGCTTCCAGATTCAGGTTTTTAATGTTGGCATTGCCTGCCATCATCAAAGCTACCAGGGTAATGGTATAGACCACCGGAAAAACAACTAAAAAATACTTTAAAGGTTTGCCGGTTAATAAGGCCGCTAAACCAGCAACCACAAATACCAGCATAAACTGTAAACCAATGGCACCCAGATTGCTTAGGGTAAATATTTCCGTACTGAAGTCGGCCATATGGCGCCAGTTAAATCCGGGAACAGGAATGATGAATCCAATGACTGCAAGTAGAATGATAAAAGCGCCAAGAAGGACGACTACCCAGTCCTCGTGTAAAATGAGGTTATTTTTAGATGATGACATCCACAAATAAAGGATTATTATTTTAATTAATAGGCTAAACCAGTGGTGTTACCTTTAAATTAAAAATATCCTTTAATGCCGCTTTGGCTGCATGGTAGCCACACATTCCGTGAACGCCCCCTCCCGGGGGGGTGGATGAGGAGCACAAATACATACCTTTCCCATCCATACGGTAAGGAGAAATACTCAGCACCGGCCGGGAGAACAATTGCCTGATGTCAAGCACGCCACCATTAATATCTCCCCCAATGTAGTTAGGATTGTAGGCTTCCATTTGGGCAGCATTAAAAGTATGTTTTGCAAGAATACAATCTTTAAAACCAGGCGCAAATCGTTCTACCTGTTGCTCGATATGGGAAGTCATATCCTGGGTATGGCCATGTGGCACATGACAATAAGCCCACGCCGTATGTTTGCCTGTTGGCGCACGACTCGGGTCGGCCAGACTTTGTTGCGCCAGCAACACAAAGGGTTTTTCGGTAACACGCCCACTTGCAGCGGCCTGCTCCCCTGCTGCAATTTCTTCCAATGTGTTACCCAAATGTACCGTACCTGCCTTTCTTGCTTGTTGAGCAGTGAAAGGAATGGCGGCTGTTAATGCCCAGTCAATTTTAAACACACCCATGCCATAACGGTAGTTCTCCAGTTTTCTGCGGTAAGCAATTGAAAAGGCAGTATCTTCCAGGGCCAATAATTGCCTTGGTGTTAAGTCAAATAATACAGCATGCGCACTTGGTAATTGTTTGATGGAGGTGATAAAACATCCGGTTTGAATTTTACCGCCCAGGGCAGTAAAATGTGCCGCTAAAGCATTGGCGATTTGTTGGGAACCACCTTTAGCAATGGGCCAGTTACCCACATGACCACAGGCCAGAAGTACCATGCCGATGGCCGATGTCATCAGGTTCGATAAGGGTAACATCGAATGCGCGGCCATACCGGCCCATAAAGCCCGTGCTGCCGGGGTATCAAACTTCTTTGCCGTAGACAGCGCGGAGCTCAATCCTTTGATTCCGAAACGAGCAAGGGAAACCGGGTGTGAGGGTATCTTTAACTGCTGACTGAGTACATCGGCTGCTAATTTTGGCCAATCCTTAACCAGGGTTTGCATTAAATGGAGGTAAGCTTGTTCATCGCGACCCAACAAAGCCGCCGTTTGTGTTACGGTGCCAGTGAGTAGTGCAGCAGAACCATCATCCAAAGGGTGAGCAGCATTGATCTCTGGATAAACAAATTCTAGTCCATATGCTGCTAAATTCAAAGATTTAAAAAAAGGGGAACTATTCACCATTGGGTGAATGGCCGAACAAATGTCATGTAAAAAACCTGGATGTGTGAGTTCTGCCGACCGTAAGCCACCACCAATCTGATCCTTTCCTTCTATCAATAATACTGATAAACCTTGCTGTTGCAGGGTAATGGCAGCCGCCAAACCATTTGGTCCGGAACCTACAACTACTGCATCATAGTCTTTTTGTTCCAACACTATACTGTCCAGGTACCAAAAGCGCCACTGTTGTAATCATCATAGGCCTGGTGAATTTCATCCATTGTATTCATTACAAAAGGGCCATGGGCTAAAATAGGTTCCTCAAAGGGTTTCGCATGCCCCAATAGAATCAAACTATCTTCCTGAGCCTCCACCTGCAATAACTTACCCTCTAATGCAAACTCCACCAATTCTCTCATCAAAGCCATTTGACCATTAACTTTCACGGCTCCCTTTACTACATAAAAGAATATATTATGGTCTGCCGCAATTGCCGTTTTATAAACAGCGCCTTTTTTAATAAATACAGTTGCTAAAGCGATATCCACCAATGGCTTAAAAGCACCTTCAGTGCCACTCCAATTCCCAGAAACGGCGGTTAGCTGAACTTCACCCTCTTCAAGGTCTATGGTTGGAATTTCGTTTTTTTGTTTACCCTGGTAAACAGGCTCCACCATTTTATACTTTGCAGGTAAATTAACCCACAGCTGAAGAATTTCCAGTTGCCCTCCGTGTTTCATGAAATCAGCCGAAGATACTTCGGCATGAATTAAACCACGTCCGGCAGTCATCCATTGTACACCACCGGCTTCAATGATACTGGAAGCGCCACTGTTATCCTTATGCGCCAGATCACCAGAAAGAATAAAGGTCACGGTTTCAAATCCGCGATGCGGATGTGGTCCGAAAGGTAAACCCCGATTATTCTCTGGATACACCTGAAATCCATGATGGTTTAAAAACAAAAATGGGTCAATCTGTTTAATAACCTGGTTAGGTAATGCCCTATAGGTAATCAAGTCGCCTATAGGTGCATTTACTGCCTGATGTTTATATTTTACCGTTCTCATGATCGATTAATTTTAACTTAGGGCCACTTTATTGTCTAAGGTCATGCTATAATTTCTTAAATTCCCCATCAGCTTTAATCTTCACCTCATCACTTAACATGGGTGGGGCAAACTTCTCTCCAATACCAAAATCCGATCTTTTAATCGTACCAGTTAATTGAAAACCTGCAGTCGGCGTTTTAGATTGTGGATTTACAATCGTCCCTCTGTACCACAAATCCATGCTCACCGGTTTAGTTACCCCATGAAGGGTAAGGTTCCCTGTTAACTTATATTTGTTATCCCCCGATTTAACAATGCCCGTACTTTTATAAGTCATGGTTGGAAATTTCTCCACATCAAAGAAATCTGCACTTCTTAAATGTTTGTCGCGCATCTCCACTTCGGTATCGATGGAAGATACATCTGCAGTGAGCTCAAAAACAGCATCACTAAAATCTGCTGCGCTTCCTGTAGCGGTTGCATCAAACTTCTTGAACAAACCATCTACATCAGAGATACCTAAATGGGTGGTGCTAAAACTCAACTGGCTGTGCATCGGATCAGATTTCCAGCTGCTTGTTTGTGCATACAGACCGGTACTGACCAGACTGATCATCAATAAGGAAAACAATTTTTTCATAATAATCTTTTTATTTAAAGTTAAACAATTCAAGACTGAAATGGTTTCTATTGCGTAAAGTTATATCTCTAAAAAACCTGCAATCGAAATTCTACGCATAGCAAAATCCCGATGACCAAAACAACAAATAAACAATCTTTTGAACAAGTAGTAGTTGTAGGCACATCTGCCGGTGGCCAAGAAGCGCTCGTTGCCCTCATTAAGCAGCTGCCTGCAGATTTCCCCGCTCCTATTTTAATGGTCATGCATCTATCAGCTGATGCCAATGCGCAATTTATAATGGATGTCATTCAGAAAAGCAGCCAGCTTTCCTGTAAAATGGCGGAGGACAAAGAATTATTGCGTCCGGCACAGGTTTATCTTGCGCCGTCTGATCACCATTTGATGATTGGCAAAAACGGTGAAATCCTGGTGACCAAAGGTGCCCAGGAAAATCGCTCACGTCCAGGTATTGATCCTTTATTCCGTTCTGCCGCGGTGGCCTACAGAAACCGGGTGATTGGCATTGTGCTCACCGGGTACCTCGACGATGGCACAGCTGGTTTATTAGCTATTCAACGTTGTGGCGGCATTTGCATCGTACAGAATCCTGACGAGGCCAGTTATCCTGATATGCCTAGAAATGCACTTAACCAGATAGACGTAGATTATTGCCTAAATATCATAGAAATGGGCAGTATCCTGGCACAACTCATGAACAGGAAACTTCCTAAGGAAGCCAATGTACCGGAAGATATTTTCAGGGAGGCGACAATTGCCGAACGCGTGCTTAGTGACCTTCCTTCTGTCAATTCGCTTGGCGACCAGGTGCCTTTTAATTGCCCGGGTTGTGGAGGTGTATTATGGAAAATTGGGAAAGGACCAATGTTACGCTACCGATGCCATACCGGCCATGCTTACACAGCCCAGGTATTGCTGGCAGAGCAGACCAGTAAAATTGAAGAAACCATGTGGATTGCCCTGCGCATGTTTGAAGAGAGAAGAAATTTACTGGTGACCATGGCTAAAGATAAAACCGGCACTTCTGCCAAAGTAGCTACAGAAAGGGCAAATCACTCCCAGGTGCATATTGACCGCATCAGGGCTATTTTACTTTCCGATAATCCTGGCGAAGACGAAAGCCTTGCCGACTAAACTTATTTTTTCTTGATGTAGATATGTTTAATATGTGGTTTTCCAGTATCGCGTTCGTCGATTTCAAACCTATTCATGCTTTTTAAAAGCGGGAGCAGTTTTGAAAAACCATAGTTTCTCGGATCGAAATCGGGCTTCTTTTTTAACATCAGGTTGCCAAGTTCACCTAAAAATGCCCAGCCATTTTCATCAGCAAGGTCGGTAATGCTATCGCTAAACAACCTGATGATCTTCGGATCAATCTTATTCAGCGGCTTCTTAACCTGTTTTACCCGGCTTTTAGAGGCCTTCTGGTTACCACTTTCTTCCTCATTCTCCACTTCCAGATTAAGGATCTCCATGTAAATAAATTTATCACAGGCCGTAATAAAAGGGAGCAATGTTTTCTTTTCGCCTATACCAATCACTTTCATTCCGGCTTCACGTAAACGAGTAGCCAGGCGCGTAAAATCACTGTCGCTTGACACTATGCAAAAGCCGTCTACCTTGCCCGTGTATAAAATATCCATCGCATCGATGATCAAGGCACTGTCTGTGGCATTTTTACCGGTCGAATAACTGTACTGCTGTATCGGGGTAATGGCATTTTCTAACAGCACTTTCTTCCATCCGGAAACGGTAGGTTTGGTCCAGTCGGCATAAATTCTTTTAAAAGTCGGCGTACCGTAAGTGGCAATCTCCTCAAACATCTCCTTTACATTCGCATAAGGCACATTGTCTGCATCTATTAATACAGCCAATTTTAAATCTTTTGTCGTGTCCATCTTCATTCGTCAAACGTAAAACAGCTACCTGTTTTGTAAAACAAAGATACGGCATTTGATTTAAAACGAAATAGCGCAAACCATTCCAGGGCATTACTGTTTAATGTTCGATTAACAGCGCTACTTTAAATTAATCTAACCTTATTACATGAACATATTAATTGTATTAACCTCACATGCAGAACTAGGCAACACCGGCGAAAAAACCGGCTTCTGGGTGGAAGAATTTGCTGCACCTTATTATGTCCTGGCTGATGCAGGTGCAACAATAACGCTGGCATCTCCAAAAGGTGGACAGCCGCCAATTGACCCTAAAAGTGAAGCACCTGATGCACAGACCCCTGCTACGGAACGATTTGATATGGACCAGGAATTAAAAGATAAACTTTCGCAAACGCTGATTTTAAGTGACCTGAAAGCGGAAGATTTCGATGCTGTATTTTACCCGGGTGGTCATGGACCGCTATGGGATTTAGCGAACGACAGCCATTCCATCCAGCTGATTGAAAACTTTATTAAACAGGAAAAACCTGTAGCACTGGTTTGTCATGCCCCCGCGGCCCTGGTTAAGGTGAAAGCCGCAGATGGAGATCCCCTAGTTCAGGGTAAACTGGTTACCGGATTTTCAAACAGTGAAGAGGCAGCGGTAGAACTTACGGATGTTGTGCCTTTTTTACTGGAAGATGAATTAAAAAAACTCGGTGGTTTGTACAGCAAAGGAGCTGATTGGAGCTCTTATGTGATCAAAGATGGCTTTTTAATTACAGGCCAGAATCCAGGTTCATCAGAAGAGGCCGCCCGCGAACTGCTGGAAGCCCTTGAAAAATAATTATAAAAATATACCCCTATGTTAAACAGCCCAGGACCTTGCTGACTTCCATGTTTAGCAAGGTCTGTCAAAGGGTTCCTCATGATGCCATCGGCAGTCATTCGTTCCCACAACCAACTCCGCTAACTAGCGTTAATCAAAAACCAAATAGGTACGCTATAAAAATACTGCTCGTTTTTGTTGTAACTTTTTTAGATCTTTAGATTGAATACCTTGAGTCAGCCATTAAAAATGCTAAATTACGGGTTCCTAACACAAACTAAAACGTTTTACACATGAACGAATTCCAAATCAAAAAGTCAGATACCGAGTATGATGCTATCATTGTCGGATCAGGTGCAGGAGGCGGTATGGCCGGGTACGTCCTGGCCCATGCAGGGCAAAAGGTATTAATGCTTGAAGCAGGTGCTTATTTTGATCCCCGTTTGGATGCGCAACAATTGAAATGGCCATGGGAATCACCACGGCGTGGTGCCGGTACGGTGCGCCCATTCGGTGATTTCGATGCCTCTTATGGCGGCTGGGAACTGGATGGAGAACCCTACACTCAAAAGGACAAAACTGAATTTGCCTGGTTCCGCTCACGCATGCTGGGCGGCCGAACCAACCACTGGGGCAGAATATCGCTTAGGATGGGGCCTGATGACTTTAAATGTAAGGATGGATTGACAGATGACTGGCCAATCACCTATGACGATGTTAAACCATTTTATGATAAGGTTGATCGCCTGATCGGTATCTATGGAACCGCAGAAGGCATACCCAACGAACCCGACGGCATATTTATGGCGCCGCCAAAACCCCGCCTTAACGAGCTGTTTATTACCAAAGCGGCCAGAAAAGCAGGTGTTACCGTAATCCCTGGCCGTGGTTCGGTATTAACAGAGGCTTTACCTAATAATAAAGACCGGGCACCTTGTTTTTATTGTGGCCAATGTGGCCGTGCATGTAAGGTTTATGCCGATTTCTCCTCTTCTTCCTGCCTGGTGATTCCGGCAGAAAAAACAGGAAACCTTACCGTAATCACGAACGCCATGGTGCGTGAAGTGCTTACTGATAAAGCAGGCCTGGCTACCGGTGTATCTTATGTGGATAAAAACACCATGGAAGAACACCAGGTGAAGGGAAAGATTGTAATTCTTGGCGCCAGCGCCTGTGAATCTGCACGTTTGTTACTTAACTCAAAATCTTCAGCACACCCTAACGGACTGGCCAACAATAGCAATGTAGTTGGTAAATATTTACATGACTCTACTGGAGCCAGTGTAGGTGGCTTTCTACCGGAACTTTTAGACCGCAAGCGTTATAATGAAGATGGTGTAGGTTCTGTGCATATCTACTCTCCATGGTGGCTTGATAATAAAAAACTAGACTTCCCAAGAGGTTACCATATTGAATATGGTGGCGGAATGGGCATGCCGAGTTACGGGTTCGGTGCTGGTATACAAAACAGAAATGGGCTGGTTCCTGGCAGAGATGGCAAAATGAAAGAAGCCGGAGGTTATGGTGCAGGCTTAAAAGATGATTACCGCCGCTTTTATGGCAGTAACATTGGTATGGCTGGTCGTGGTACCGCCATTGCCAGAGAATCTAACTACTGTGAAATTGATCCCAATGTGGTGGATAAATATGGTATTCCAGTGTTGCGTTTCCATTACAAATGGGCAAATGAAGAAATAAAACAAGCTAAACATATGCAGGATACCTTCCAGGAGATCTTCCAAGCGATGGGTGGAATTGTTACCTCTACTATTCATGGTCCGGAAAACAACTACGGCCTTGAAGCTCCGGGAAAGATTATCCACGAAGTAGGAACCATTAGAATGGGCGACAACCCTAAGACGTCGGCCCTGAACAAATGGTGCCAGGCCCATGATTGTGCCAACCTGTTTGTGGTTGATGCCGCTCCTTTTGTACAGCAGGGCGATAAAAACGCCACATGGACCATATTGGCTTTAGCCTGGCGTACAGCTGAGTATATTTTAGCGCAAAAGAAAAAACTGAACCTGAGTTAATAATAAACGACTTGACATGAACAGAAGAGACTCACTAAAGGCCTTAGGCTTAACCGCTTTAAGCACAGGGGTATTGTTGCAGGCTTGTAAACCAGATGCTGCAAAAGACCAATCAGAAATAGCCGCAAAGGACTCCAAACAACCCGGACGCGAGGCTTTTGAGGTGGAACGTGATAAGGCCTTAAACGCAGCTAAATTTTTTGATGACCATGAAATGGCCACCATCACCATATTGGCGGATATCATTATTCCTAAAGATGGAAAATCCGGCAGTGCTTCGGATGCCAAAGTACCCGATTTCATTGAGTTTATTGTGAAAGATATGCCTGGCCACCAGACCCCCATGCGTGGCGGATTGAAATGGCTGGATATTCAATGTTTATCGCGCTACGGGAAGACGTTTAAAGACGCTTCAGCAGAACAACGTATCGATATGGTTGATGATATCGCCTACCCGAATAAAGTAAAACCTGGGATGGCACAGGGCGTTGCCTTTTTTAATAAAATGCGCGACTTGACTGCTTCCGGATTTTTTACCAGTGAAATAGGCGTGAAAGATATGGAATACCTGGGAAACACTCCCAACCAATGGCGTGGTGTGCCGGATGATGTACTTAAACAGTACGGCTTCGAAAAAACAGCAAAGCTGTAGAAAGCGTCAAAATTTAAATCTAAAAGGGCCCTTGATCATGACGATGATCAAGGGCCCTTTTTCGTTTACAATCATTTTAGGTTTATCGATTAGACAAAAGAAGTTCCATTAAACTGTAGCTGCCAGGTATATGACCCTCAATAAGGGGTTAAATCGGGGTTAGAAGGGTGCTTAAAGGGCTGTAGCCGTCTTAAGGCCCTTCAAAGGCCCTTCCAACCCCCTTCTAAGGCCCTTATACCTAGGGTCTGCTGTTGAAAATTAAAATCTATGTCCTATACTAGAATACGTTTACATAAAAGTTTGTTACGACTACTTGTTTACATTGATTTTTTTGTTCCTAAATGATGTTTACATTACTTAAAAAGGACCTATTAAATTTCCTGGCTTTGCTTTACAAAAAGTTACTAGGAATTAATTAAGGCATTTGCGCGTCTAAAGCAATAGCTTCCTGCAGGTGCGTCCTTAAAGCAGGCAACTTCACAGCAGCAAAAGCCCTAAGCTCAAGATCAGGCACACCGTTCGCTTTTGAAGCCGTTTCAAAAAGGTCTACCGCTTCCTGATGTGAAACCACCATCTTTTTGGCAAATAACGCGTCAAATGCAGCGCCTGTAGCACTGTTGAGGCTATCGAGGTTAGCAAGTTCTTTAGGCTGCAAGTTGATTGGCACAGACCAGCCTTTATGACTAGCCAGCGCCACCATTTCGGCACCCACAGTAGTGTGGTCATTCACCATGTGTTGCCCATAGGCCTTGACATCTGCACTTACGCCTTTAATTATGGCCAGGTTACCAGCGGCAATTTCAAAGGTATTGCTGCTCGATGCCCGATCGATAAAGTCCTGATTGCTTAATCGAAAATCATTATCTCTTTCCTTCTTGCAGGAGGAGACCGTTAAAGCCGTGCTAAATAGCAGCAAAATGGCTGTTAAAATTTTAATATTTTTCATAAGGATGCGAATAAATAATTTTAATAACATTACTTTATTAATCAACCCTTGCTGAGGCGATATGTTCGGGGTACTATTACCCGATTTCCCTGTTATAAACATCAATTTTAATTCAGTAGAAATACCCGGTTTTAGAACCTGAAATATAACCATTACAGGCAATCATGTAAACTGCAGGTCAGAAATTATGGTAATTATGGGCATATATGAATTGTCAAATTATCTTAGGAAGAATTGTCATAAAAAAAGAGAGCGGGCTTTTTCAAAAACCATATGTAAAAGCTATTGTTTTTTAAGCAAATGCATTGGCCTATTACCTTATCACACATGGATATAGACATCAACCACCCGAACTACAGTTTAACCAAGCACATTCTGGATAATGACGAGGGAGAAACTTACGTGAATCCTTTACCCAGAGCTGTTATCCGTCCAAATTCTTTCTTACTGTTAGACGGAAGCTGGCGTTTCAGCCCTGACCCGGAAAACCTAGGTATTAAAGACCTTTGGTACATTAATCACGATTTTAAAAACGAGGCCAACTGGCCAGGCAGTGTAGAAACCCACCTTTCGAAATCTAATCCGAATGGTGAATACTGGAAAGACAAAATTGTTGTGTGGTATGAAAGGGAATTTCCGTTACCCAAACTATCTGATGATGCGAAGTGTCCACGTTCGCAGTTGCAGTTAACTTTTGGTGCCTGTGGCTACAAAACCAGGGTATGGCTAAATGGCATTCCCTTAAAAACAATTGAGGGCGAATGGGTACATGTAGGTAGTAACACCTCGTTTACTTATGAACTAGATGAGCAGGTATTGCAGGAAAACAACCGGCTTACCGTACGCATTGCGGCAACTATGGATGCGGACACCGCCAGAGGGAAACAAGAATCTTCGGTTTACAAAAGAGGGGGCATCTGGTATCAAACCTACAGTGGCGGTGTACGTAGCATCTGGCTGGAAACAGTTGAAAAAAACCGTCTCCGATCTCGGATTGGCGTAGTAAGTATGATTGAAGAGAACCTGGTCCGGTTTAATTTTACGACCCGTATTCATGACCCTGGCGATTACTTGATCAGGCTGAAAGTTTACCACCATAAGCAGGATCATCATACGCCGATAGCTACGGATGAATACCCTTTGAAACTTAAAAAGGGACAAAGGGAACAGCGACTGGTCATGGAAATTCCAAATGCTGAAAACTGGTCGCCAGCATCGCCACATTTATACCGCCTGGTGGCACAACTGGTCGACGAAAATGGGAATGCTTCAGAAATTGAGGCTAAATTCGGCATCAGAAAAATCGAAGCCCGCGGCCCTCACATTTACCTCAACAATGAACGCACCTACCTCAATGGTATTTTGTACCAACCGGGTGTGGCCAATTATGAAGAAATAAAAAGGCATATGCATGCCATGAAACGCCTGGGCTGCAATATGGTGCGAATACACATTGCTGGTGTAGACCCGAGGATTTACAACCTTGCCGACAAAATTGGCCTTTTATTATGGGTGGAGGTACCCAGTCCGCACCGGTCTACCGAAAAGAGTCGTAAAAACCACAAAAATGAACTATTAAAGATGCTGGCCCTGATGGGCACACACCCCTCCATCATGATCTGGAGTTTGTATAATGAAGATTGGGGCGCACAGGATGTTGCCTCTAATTTAAAAACAAGGCAATACATGATGGACATGTATCACTATATGAAACTGGCGCATCCGCAATTCTTGGTGGTGGATAACGATGGATGGCATCATTTATCCTACCGTGGTCGTTTAAAAACAGATCTGCTGACTGTACACCTCTATACCCCGGAATTGGATCGCTGGAAGCAGCTATTAAATCAGCTGATGCAGGGACAAATGGATGGCGTGGCCGCCTTCCCTATTGTAGTTGGTGACCCTTTCTTTTACCGCAAGCAGGCGCCATTACTTGTTTCAGAATGGGGCGGTTTTGGCTTCGCCGACTATGGCGGACCAAAAGACAATGAGGAACGCGCCAGTCAGATCAGGTTGTTCAAAAAAGAGCTACGAGACAGGTCATTTGCCGGCGATGTATATACACAGGCCACCAATATTGAAGAGGAGCGCAATGGCATTATCGACTTTGGCACCGGCGAACTTAAAGTGCCTGACGGCCTGTTCAATGCTGAAGATCAAACTAATTTGTAACCAGGTTTTCCAGGTTACGTTTTGGCGATTCTGTGTTTAATAAGGTTTTTACAAAAAAATCCCTTTTCTTACGCCTGCCGTAGGGGCCGCCATCACTATGCCCCATACCAGGAACACATAGAAAATCAAAATCCTTGTTGGCTTTTATCAAGGCATCGGCCAGGCGGAAGGTAGACTCAGGCGGTACGTTTTCATCAGCTTCCCCCACAATCAATAACAGGTTACCCTGTAGTTTGGCGGCATTGGTAATGTTGGATTGTTCGCCATAATGAGGGCCCACGGGATACCCCATCCACTGTTCATTCCACCATTGTTTATCGATCCTGTTATCATGGCAACCACATGCAGAAACTGCCGCTTTATAAAACTCCGGATGAAATAACAAGGCACCAGTAGAATTTTGTCCGCCCGCAGATGTTCCATAAACGCCTACCCTACTGATATCTGCCTGAGGGTATTTTTTAGCAAGGTCTTTCATCCATAAAATCCTGTCGGGAAAACCAGCATCAGCCAGGTTTTGCCAGCACACGTCATGAAAAGCTTTCGAGCGATTGGCTGTTCCCATCCCGTCAATTTGCACCACGATAAAACCCAGTTCGGCCATACTTTGCATTTCACTATAGGGCAGGAAGCTTTTTGGCACAAAGCTGTCTTGCGGACCAGCATATATATACTCGATAACCGGGTAAGTTTTATTGGGATCCATTTTTGAAGGTTGCCATACCACGCCCCAGATATCCGTTTGACCATCCCTAGCTTTAGACACAAATATTTCAGGCAGTTTTACGCCGGTTTCGAGGAATGCTTTCGTATTTCCTTCTTCCAGCACCGTTACCGCTTTACCGGTAGTTATCAATTTTAACAGGGTTACCGGGGCCACATTAACCTGCGAATAGGTATCGAGGTAGTACTTGCGGTCGGGAGAAAAAGAAAGCTGGTGGTTGCCAGGTTCAGGCGTTAAATCTACACGTTTTTTGCCGTCGAAACCGGTGCGGTAATAATGAATATGATAAGGATCCTCGGCCGCGTTGATGCCACTGGCCCTAAACCAAACTTCACGTTTGACCACATCAATACTATCCACGCCGCGAACCACCCAGTTGCCTTTAGTAATAGGCTGTTGTTTGCCGGTGATGGTGTTTACCAGGTATAAGTGGTTATAACCATCCTTTTCGCTACTCCAAATCATTTCATTTGTTTCCGGCAGGTATCGTGTGTAAATGCGATTTTCATAAATAAAGGTTTTGGTTTTTTCATCAATGATGTTTCTGGTTTTGCCCGTCTGCACATCCACCTCAATCACGCGGAAACGCTGGTGACCGCGGTCTACCATTTCGTAAGTGTAAAAGCGGTTATCTCCCTTGCGCCAGTTTAATTCCTGGGGACCGAAAAAGTCGATTACTTCTGTATCCACTTTAATTTGTTTGTGCTGAACCACATCAAACGCAAAAGGGGTGTAAGTGGTGAAATCATCACCAGGCTGTGCATATTCACGCGACTTCAACTCACCACGGGTGGTACCTTCTTCAGCACTCAGCACATAATGTACTTCCTTGATTTTTTTAGGGTCAATGCGGTAGCCAACCAAAGTTTTGCTGTCTGGCGACCAGCTAAATTCACCATAAGGTGTTTCCTTGTTGCCATCAGTAGAAAGCTGTTGCTCTTTACCTGTATCCAGATTTTTCACATAAACATTGCCGCCTTTTAGCAGCAATAATTTCTTTCCATCTGGCGATTTCGATACTTTAGGAATACCTTGCCAGCGAGAACGGTTACGTTGAAGAGGCCGGTTTGCATTGTAGCCATCAGTTAAGGTATCTGTGGTAGCAGTAGTTGTGTAATTTGATAAGTCTACCTTAAACCATTGCTCCTTAGTTTTTAAAGTTAAGTGGTC
The DNA here is from genome assembly GCF_015752175.1 of Pedobacter sp. CAN_A7. Classification (NCBI taxonomy): domain Bacteria; kingdom Pseudomonadati; phylum Bacteroidota; class Sphingobacteriia; order Sphingobacteriales; family Sphingobacteriaceae; genus Pedobacter; species Pedobacter sp. CAN_A7. The sequence goes on from NZ_JADOUW010000001.1 coordinate 1,090,089, forward strand.
AGCTTCTTCATTAAAAAATAACTTGGTAAGTGCTAGTCTTCCGGGATCTACAGGTTTCCCCGTTTCTTTCTGCATTGCAGCCGCTAATCGCGCGGCATCAAATGCCTTTTTGCGACTACCATCTTTCACATTTACATAAATATATTCCCAGGTTTTATTAGCCAGGTTTCGCTTATACCAAAACGAATGTTTGTCTGCTTGCCATACCGGCAATACCTGATTGTTCAGTTCTACTTTACGCAATAAAGTATCCAGCTGATCGGCATCACGATAGACTATGGCCATTTGGGCGGCATCAGGTTTGTAGGCTGTTAATGCTTGTTGCGCTTGTACAGAAAGACTACCCAAAACAGAGGCCATCAGGATGATGCGGTTTAAAAAGGAAAATTGCTTCATACTTTTTTATTGAATTTTTCGATCAGGTAATAGACAGGGATGCCCATCAGGGTGATGATGAGGCCCGGCCAGGTGTAATTAGGTTTATAAATAATGAGTAAAACACAAAAAGCCATGCCCATGATAATGTAAATCAGGGGAAGAAAAGGATAACCAAAGGCTTTATAAGGGCGATTTGCGTCAGGACGTTTTTTACGGAGGATAAAGATGCCGGTGATGGTTAACATGTAAAACATGACCACTACAAAAGAAATCATATCGAGTAGATCGCCATAATGGCCACTTAAGCACCAAAAGCAGGCGAACACACATTGTATCCAAAGGCCAAAAGCAGGTACGGAGTTTTTGTTGAGGGTTCCTACTTTTTTGAAAAACAAACCGTCTTTAGCCATGGAATAATAAACACGGGCACCTGCCATGATTAAACCATTGTTACAGCCAAAGGTAGACACCATAATCATCAGGGCGATGATGACGGTACCCCAGCTTCCAAAGATCACATGCGATGCTGCAACTGCCACCCGGTCTTTATCGGCATAAGCCATATCATGCAATGATAACAAACCTGTATACATGATATTGGTTAACAGGTACAACACGGTAACCATAATGGTACCTAAGGCCAGACTTAATCCAATGTTGCGTTTAGGGTTTTGGATTTCACCGGCAATGAAGGTGACGTTATGCCAGGAGTCGCTGCTGAAAATAGAGCCAACCATGGCTGCTGCAATGGCACCAAAGGCCGCCATGGTGGTATAGCTGCCCACACTACCGTCTGTAGTAAGCGGCTGTAGCAGCCAGGCATTTTTCCAGTTTGCTGCCCAAACGTCTGTATCCAGGAAGATTAATCCAAACACCACCAGTCCAAAAAGGCTGAGCAATTTAGTCAGCGTAAAGGTAGTCTGTATCATTTTGCCGCTGTTAACGCCCCGGCTATTGATATAAGTAAGCAGTACAATGATGCCGATAGCCAGTAATTGTGCTGGCGACACCTGGAAAAACCCCAGGTCTATGGCCACCAGGTCTTCATTAAAAGCAGGAATAAGGTAGGCCGTAAATTTTGCAAAGGCCACACCTACCGCAGCAATAGTGGCCGTTTGGATCACGGTAAAAAAGCTCCATCCATATAAAAAACTAACCAGGGGGTTATAAGCCTCCTTTAAGTAAATGTATTGCCCGCCGGCTTTAGGAAACATAGCACTCAGTTCGCCATAACTCAGGGCAGCTGTGAGTGTCATAAATCCGGTGAGCAGCCAAACCACCATAAGCCAGCCCGAACTGCCTACATTGCGGGTAATATCAGCAGAGACGATAAATATCCCTGAGCCAATCATGCTGCCGGCCACGAGCATGGTGGCATCCATTAATTTTAAAGAAGGTTTAAATTGCGTGTTTTCGGCTTTCATTAGTTATTTAGGGCTAGACAGGTTGTAGAATTTCCATTGGGTAGTAAAATCTCTTGAAAGGGATTGTTTAGTGAGCGTAGCCCTGATCAGTTCTACCGGAATCAGGTTTTCTTTCATCACGGCATCATGGAATTGTGGGAAAGTCATTTGACCACTGTCTACCAGTTCTTTTCTTAAGGCATCCAATTGTAAACCCCCAATCATGTAAGCTACCTGGTAAAGGGGACTGTAGTTACCCTGGAAAGAACGCCTAACTTCACCTTCGGCATTAGCGCGTTCATGCCCTACCCGGTCGACCAGGAAATCAACACTTTGTTTTGGCGTCCATTTGCCCAAATGGTAATTCAGGGAAAACAAGATGCGTGCACAGCGGTGCATACGCCAGAACAACATACCAATTCTTTCTTCGGGAGTTTTGGCAAAACCTTTTTCATACAACAAAAGTTCCCAATAAAGTGGCCAGCCTTCAATGCTAAAAGGCGTGGTGAATGGTCGGCGATAGCTTTTATAGCGACTGTTCATGTAATATTGAAGGTGGTGGCCGGGCAGAAGCTCGTGCTGGACGGTACCCCTGGAGAAATAGGGGTTATTGCCCCGCATGCTCATCAGTTTATCTTCTGCTGTCATGGTATTTGTAGGGTAGGAAATGCTGATTTCCTTGCCCCCGGTGAAAAATGGATTCACCAGCTGGCGTTCCGGCGACATCATGACCATGCCCCAGGTTTCCTGTGCCAGCGATGGAATGTCCATCAATTTATTGGCTTTAATAAAATTGGTGGCATCATCCTGTAATTTGACAATCAATGCAGGTTGTTCGCCCAATGGAACATAAGCGTTTTTTACCTTTTCCTGTGCTTGTTTCCAGTCGGCACCAAAGCCCATTTCTTTTGACGCTTTCAGCAATTCGGCATCACAAAAAGCAAACTCCTTTTCCGCAATTTTGATGAGTTCTTCCGGACTATAAGGGATAAATTCTGCCTGCAGCTGTCGTTCCAGCGCTGCCTTTCCTATCGGCAAACCTTTGATGCCATAATTATTAGCTTCGCCAATGGCCTGTGGATCTTCTTTTGGTGATAATAGCTTTTCATATTGAGCTAAAGCAGTGTCTAAAGATTCAAAGGGTTTGGGCACCCACCAGGTAAAGTCAGGATCATAGCCATTGTAGAACACGTAAAAGCTATTTATCCGGGTTTTTAGTCCCGCTACGACTTGTTGCAGCAACCGCTTCTCGTTTTCCTTCAGGGTAGCTGCCTCTGTATTTTTAAGCGCTGCCTGAACACTTTTGGCCAGGCTGTTCATTTGGGCTGCCACCTCGCTCCCATTTAAAGGATCGCCACGTTGACGCTTTTTTTCTAAAAGATAGATATCTTTTGCAAATGGAAGGTGTTTATTGATGGTGGGTTCCTGGGATTCCTCTTCCCTTAAACCAAATAAACTAGCATTAATTTCTTTCTGGAGTAGCAGATAGTCGGTTTTACCGTAAACACTAAATGAATCAAAATCAAGAGACCTGAGTTGCTTTAAATAACTTTCGTTCACTTCAAGCAAACGTTTCCTTTGTTCTGGTGAGTGATACACCTGGGCATTGCGTTGGTACATGCTCCCGGGGTAGGTGACATATGGCGCATAAAAATCTTCAATGGCAGAGATGTCGCTTTGGTAAGTAGCCATGGTAGTGCCCATTTCACTGGTTTGTTCATATAAACTTGCCGGAATTGTTTGTTGAGCACTAACAAAAACAGGCCATAGCAGGAAGTATGAAAAACAGAGCAGACCTATGACAGCCCTGCTGCTTTTCAGCGCATTTTTTATATACATTTTTCAAGAATTAAGACAGGAAAACCTGTCGTTTTACAGGTCAGTACAATTAGGCAGACAGGCGGTTTACCTTACTCACATTGTTATAGGCATCGACATAAGCCCTTGGCGACTGGCCAATAATGTTTTTGAACACACGGTTAAAATTAGTAATACTATTGAAACCTGCTTTATAAGCAACCCCGGATATACAATCTGTTTTTTTACCGGCAATCAGACTTTTGCAAGCATCATTGATTCTCACCTCATTAAGGAAAGATACGAAGGTATGGCCTGTATGCTTTTTGAAATACCTGCAGAACGCCTGTGGTGTCATGTAAGCTGCATTAGCAATATCTTCCAGCGCAATCTGGTTATTATAATTACGCATGATGTAGTTAATGATGTTACTCAACCTTATTCCTTCTGTTTCTGAGAGATCAGAAGAATACAGTTGTGAACAAAGTGGTATCACCTGATCTTTGATGCTATGCAAACTATTTAACAGGTTAATCAGGTTAAATAGCACATCGGTACCTGTAGCTTCATGCACCTGTATAACCTTCGCAATGACCTGGTCGGTATAGGCGGAAGGGATTTTGAATCCATGTTTATTGTTCTTCAGAAAGGCACTGATCATGCTCATTTCCGGCAGGTTAAATAATCCGCCCAAAACGCCTGAAGGATTGAAATACAAAGAGCAGGCCTCGATATTTTTATCCTCATCGGTAAAGTATTCAGGGTTAGATTTAAATAAATGCGGAAGGTTGGCGCCAATCAGAAACAGGTCGCCAGACCGAAAAGAATGCATGTTGTTGCCAGCGATCAGGGTACCCTCGCCTTTTTTTACCCAGGTAAGCTGCCATTCATCATGGCGATGAAGGTATTGGTAGAAAAAAGGCAAGTTTACATGTTCGGTTATCACACTCTTATCATCCGGTACGAGCATGGTAAATGGAAGTACTTTCATGGTTGGTTGGTTTAGGTTATTGAGTGTTAATATACAAATATTAACACTCAATAATTAAAGGGTGCATACAACCGGTTAATATCCGGTTATACTTGGCTAAAATACGTCACTTTGACGTTTAATACAACCAGTCCTGATTTTCTAAACACTTTTACCATATTAATAGCCTGGGTTTTGCTTTAAATTAGGGTTTTTGGCAATCTCATCCTGTGGAATCGGGAATAAAGAACGGGTTGGTGACTGCGGTGAATGATTGAACCATTTTTTGGTAGAAAACACGCCAAAACGGATCAGATCTTGCCTGCGGTGTGCTTCGGCAGCAAACTCCCATCCCAGTTCATCAAGAAAACGTCCAAATTGAATATCTGCGCCACCATTTACGGCATCAATAGTACCATCAGGGCGTTGCAAACCATATTGATAGGTACTGCCTTTCAATAGGTCGGCACCAGTAACTGTAGCTTTTGCGGGATTACCTTTAAATGCACGCTGTCTCACCTGGGTTACCAGGGCAGCGGCACCATCGGCATCACCAGTTCTGAGTAAAGCTTCAGCTTTCATCATGAGCACATCACCATAACGTAAAAATGGAAAGTCATTATCCAGGTCGCCAGTTGCATTGGGTTTAATCACAAACTTCCCGATGCGATAACCATGGTTTCCGGCGGCTACAATACCATCCAGACCACCCATTCCTGGCACAAAATTAACGTAATTGATGGCCACCTGACCCGTTTGCGGGTTAACTTGCGGACCCTGAATCCAGGTATCTTTCAAGCGACTATCGGCTGTGTCATAGGTATTAATGAACTGCGGTACCGCACAATTTCCACCCCAGGGCTGGGCCGTCATCCGGAATACCGGCTGGCTTAATGGATCCAGTGTTTTTAGGTGGATCTGGTTACCTTTACCATAAATCTCATCATAAGGTATCGCAAAGATGATCTCCGAAGAACTTTGGTTTGTGTAAGTAAACACATCTAAATAATTATTGTCTAAACGGTACTTACCACTGGCAATGATATCATTGGTTTCCTGGATACATTTAGCATATTCAGGCGTACCTACATACACACCTGAGTTCAGGTAAATTTTGGCAAGCAAAGCCTTTGCACCCCATTTATTCATCCTGCCGTAAGTGGTGGAAGCGTCTTCGCTCAACATCGGTAAAACTTCATTGAGTTCCTTCAACACAAAGTCGTACACCTCTTTCCGGGTGTTTTGTTGGGGCAAGGTGGTATCCTTAAAGTCCACTACAATGGGCACATTGCCATGGTTGTCCAGCAAAAGGTAATAAGCCAATGCCCTGATGGCCCTGAGCTCTGCGGTGGCGGCATCATTAATGTCACCCAATTTCAAGGTACCTTCTTCTAATTGCGACAATACGGTATTTACTTTGGTAATCGCAGAGTACGCATTTTGCCAGGTATTATAAGGCTGCCATTCCTGTGTAGTCCAGGCGTGCTGGTGCATACGTCGGTAAGTACCGGCATCGTCCCATCCATTTGGACGCACCGGCGTAATGATGGCATCGGCGGCCTCTTCCTGTAAGTCGAAATAGCCTTGCCAGCCACACATCACCGTACGTAGGGAAGCATAAGCTGGCGCCAGGATGGCTGGCAAATCTTTCTCTGTAGGTTGAAATTGCGAAGGCAGTACCTCCGAATAAACCTCTTCATCCAGCTTAGTACAGGAGCTTATGGCGCCTCCGCAACTAATGGCTGCAACAAGTATATATTTTACGAAATTCGTTTTCATGATTTATAATTTAGACTAAAATGAAACATTAAGGCCGGCAGTGAATGTGCGTGTTGTTGGATAAGCGTCGCGGTTTTCAATGCCCGGTGCAAAGGTGAAATCGCCTGTGTAACTTACCGCTTCCGGATCCAGGCCTTTGTATTTGGTAATAGTAATCAGGTTTAATCCAGAAACATATATCCGCAGGTTTTTAACCCCTTTTATCAGCCTGTCGCCAAAAGTATAACCCAACGTAATGTTATCTATTTTAACGTAATCGCCTTTTTCAATGTAATCACTTACATACACGAGGTCGTTATTTAATACCTGTCCATATTTAGGATCATAAGCTGTAGCCAATGCATTGTAGGCCTTATTTACTGGGTTTTCATAATACATTCGCTGCATGTTTAGCACATCGTGCCCAAAAGCACCACGCACGTTTACAGATAAGTCGAAGTTTTTAAAATTAAAGGAGTTGTTCCAGCCAAGGAGGTATTTAGGAATACCATTGCCGTAATATTGGCGGTCGTCTGGTGAGGAATCAGAAATAGAGATGACCTCTCCGTCTTTATTTTCTACCAGCCATTTGCCATTTTCGTCTACACCAACACTTTTCAAAACAAAGTACTGACCAATCGGTCCACCCACATTTACCCGGTGGGTAGATGTTTGTATCGGCTCACCTGTATAACCGGCATCAAAGAAATCGGCCGTCACGTCAAATTTATCATTAGATAAGTTAACCAGTTTATTCTTATTGGTCGAATAGGTCACATTAGAATTCCATTTAAAAGCTTCGCTATCAACAACTTTGAAATTAACCAAAGCTTCAAAACCTGAATTTTCCATGGTACCTGCATTGATCAGCATGCTTTCAATTAAGTATGGTGGTACAGGTACACGGAAGTTATAAATCAAATCTTCTACCGTTCTGGTGTAATAATCTAATGATCCTGTGATTCTGCTACCTAATAAACCAAAGTCTACACCCACGTTATATTCTTTCTTCTTCTCCCAACGCAAGTCTGGATTGAAGTTCCTGGCCGGTACAAACCCCTGCACCCATTTACCATTGATAAAAGCACCCTGGTTATAGGTGAAATTATAACTGGTTTGCGACATATAAGGATCATTGGCAATGGTACCGGTAACGCCGTAACCAGCCCTGATTTTTAAGTCAGACACCAAAGTTACATCCTGCATGAAATCTTCTTTAGTTACACGCCATCCTACAGAGGCCGCTGGGAAAGAACCCCATTGGTAGTTCTCTCCAAATTTGGAAGACCCCTCTCTTCTGATACTGGCCATGAACAAGTATTTCTCATCCCAATTATAGGTTAAGCGACTGAAGAAACCTGCCAGTTGCCATTTACTTTTATAACTGCTCATTGTTGCCAACCCACGTTGTAACGCAGATCCGGCTTCTAATTTATTCCAGGTATAGGCATCGGTAGGAAAATCAAAATTATAAGCATTAAAGCTTTCATAAACGGCATCTTGCCAGCTATAACCACCTAAAACGCTGAAGTTATGTTTACCAATAGTTTTATTGTAGTTACCGGTAAATTCTACCAGGTTTTCTACATTGGCGTAGGTAGAGCGGGAGGCCGTTCCATTTAATTGAGCCTTAGTGGTATTAACGTGGTTAAAAGTAGTGCTGTTACCATATAAATTAGTGTTTTGAACATTAGAGGCCATTAATTTTAAGCTTAAGTCTTTAATTGGCCTGTAATCAAGGCTACCATTAACGCGCATTTCCTTAAAGGTGTTGTCGTTAGTAGCCTCATTTATTCTTGATAAGGGATTGTCGTAATTATAAGCTTCTCTTTCCTGCCATTTACCATCTTCATTGAAAATGTTATCTGTTGGATTTCTGATAATGGCCTGGCGGTAAGCGTAACCATCAGCACCACCTTGTTTAGCGGTGGTGGTCCGGTTAATTACCTGAATATTAGTTTTCAGCTTATCATTAAACATCGCATGGTTTAAGGAGGCCCGTATGTTCAGGCGTTTCTGACCTGTACGGATAAAAATACCCTCCCAATCACGATAGTTAATTGAGCCCGTAAAGTTGGTGGTATTGTTACCTCCGAAGATCGTTACATTGTGGTTTTGACTCACCGGATTTTGCAGAATCTCATCCAGCCAGTTGGTGTCGCCACCATAGTCGATATACTGCTTACCCTCACCAATTAAGCGACGGTAATCGGCCGCCGTTAACATATTCGGCTTCCTGGCAATCTGCTGTACATTTACATAGTTGGCATATTCGATGGTGGCTTTAGAATCAGACCTGTTTTGGCGAGTAGTAATTAAAATTACCCCTCCGGTGGCGCGGGTACCATAAATAGCGGCCGCAGAACCATCTTTCAGCACGTCGATCGACTCAATATCTTCAGGTGAAACCGTATTCAGGCTTCCCGGAACCCCGTCGATCAGGATTAAAGGTTCAGAGGTTCCACTGATGGAATTTAAGCCACGAAGGTTGATTTGCGTACTTGCGGTAGGATCGCCTGATGGGGTAGTGATCCTTAAACCCGCTACCTTACCCTGCACCAGTTGCGCCGCATCACGCACTGCGCCTTTGGTAAAATCTTCGGCCTTTACTGTCGCAATGGCACTGGTTACCTCACCCCTTTTCTGGGTACCGTAACCTACCACCACCACTTCGTTCAAACCGCGACTTTCGGCATCCAGTTTCATGTCTACGTTTGTCCTTCCTCCCAACGCTATCTCTTGTGCAACATAACCAATATAGCTGAATATGAGCTGTGCATTGGCATTATTAACCCGCAGGGTATAGTTACCATTCTGATCCGTACTAGCGGCATTTGTTGTTCCTTTTTCCTTAACAGATACCCCGATTAATGTGGTACCATCTTTGGCATCGGCCACATTTCCTTTGATCAAAAGGGCATCCTGAGCAAAGAGCTGACAGGGTAAAAAGAACAGCAAGAGAAGCCAGGTTCTTTTGCATAGGTAACGATAAGGTTCGGTTTTTGTTTTCATGTTCATCTTGTTTGGTTCAACTAATCAAATGACTAGTAGTCTACAAGTTATGACCAAAAACACAAATTCAGTTTTCGTATATTATCAGGTATTACCCGGTTTTTACCCTATTATCTGGAAGGGGCAAATGGATAGATATCGATTGTTGTTTTTTGTTCTGAAATGAGCTGACTTACTAATGATCCGGTTGCAGGACCAAGGCTCATGCCCATCATTCCATGTCCGGTAGCCACCACCAGGTTATCTCTTTTTGTACTTCTTCCAATATAAGGTAAGCCATCAGCAGAAGAAGGACGGAAACCATACCAAATATCCTTTTCGGCCGGTAGCGCAGGGTGCAAATTGGGTAAGTACCGCGGTACAGATTCTACGATTCCCCTTACCCTTTGCATGTTAATCCGGGTATTAATTTTATCAAGCTCCATGGTACCGCTATACCTGATTCCCCCATCCATAGGCGTAATGGCTACCCGGGCTTCGCAAAGTAAAGCCGGAATCGTCATGCGTTGCTGCGGTTCCGGTTCCATAAATGAATAACCTTTTCCTGGCATCAGACAGATTTTGATATTCATCATTTTTGCTATGGCTGGCGACCAGGAGCCTGTGGCGAGCACATACTGGTCGGCTTCCCACACCTTTTTGCCGGTAAAAACTCTTGTGATCTTTGATCCTGCGGTTTCTATTTGCGTGACTTCCTGTTGGCGGGCGATGGTGACACCTGCTTTTTCCAGAAAACGTAATAAGGCATTCATCACTTTAGGCGGACTCATGTGTGCATCGTCACGGAAATGTGCTGCACCAAGAATATCCAGGTTAAGGTTTGGCTGCAGTTTTTTACAATCCTCCGAGGTTAATATGGCCATATTCATTCCCAATTCTTGGGCACGTTTTACGATATGTGCTTCTTCTTCAGCAGCCCGTTCGGTTTTAAACATAGAAAGTATACCATTACTTTGCAATTCGAAATCAAAACCAGGTTCTTTGGCCAGGTCGATATAAAGTTGCTTGCTTAACAGGTTAAGTTCCATTAATGGAATTGCAGAACGGGAAACATGACCTGCATTGGCATGTTTCAAAAATTTCAGTCCCCAATTAACCAACTCCGGATGCAGGGATGGCCGCACGTAAAATGGACTTTTCCGGTTAAACATCCAACGGACGCCTTGCTGCACCATGCCCGGTGCGGCAAGCGGTATAAAATGACTCGGAACAATCATGCCGGCATTTCCGAAAGAACAGTTGTCGGTAATGTCGCCTTTATCAAGAACAGTCACCGTATGCCCAGATTTATGAAGGTAATAGGCAGAACTTAGTCCTACGATGCCGCCGCCTATGATGAGTATATTTGCCATATTAATTATATTGAGATGAGCGACAGGATTAAATCACAAGAAAACCATGCGCATAAGGGTCATCATCATCGATTTTTATCGTGTTATACCCATAAACTTTTGCCCAGCCTTCTACACTTGGAATGATTGCCTCCTGGCCATTCAACTGGATTACATCTTCCACCTTGCCGGTAAACTTGCTCCCAATAATACTTTCGTGGATGAAAACATCACCTTTTTGCAATTTACCCTTTGCATGCCACTGCGCCATCCTGGCGGAAGTACCTGTGCCGCAAGGCGATCGGTCGATGGCTTTATCACCATAAAAAACAGCATTACGTGCCGTAGACGTTGGATCAAGGGTGGCGCCAGCCCATAAAATGTGGCTACAGCCGTTGATGGTCGGATCGAGCGGATGTACAAAAGTATGGGCTTCATTAATTCTTTTACGGATCACCTGGCTCCAGGCAATTAATTGCGAAGCCGTGAAATTTTCTATACCCTGAAAATTCTCCTGAGGATCAATAATTGCATAAAAATTACCACCATAAGCTACATCAAAAGTTAAGGTACCTAAATCAGGGCAATCTACGACTAAGTTTGCCGCAGCCAGGTATGCCGGCACATTCTGCAGTTTTACCGAGGTAACTTTATTCCCTGTTTGCTGATATTCAATCTTTACTAAACCTGCTGGCGCTTCCATGCGGATGATGCCTGGTGTTTTAGGAATGATAAGTCCTTCTTCAATAGCAATGGTAATGGTGCCGATGGTACCATGGCCACACATGGGCAAACAGCCGCTGGTCTCAATAAATAAAACTGCTACATCATTCTCTGGATCGTGAGGCGGATAAAGGATACTGCCCGACATCATATCATGACCGCGTGGTTCAAACATTAGCCCGGTGCGGATCCAGTCGTATTCTCTTAAAAAATGTTGTCTTTTCTCGCTCATATTGGCCCCATGAAGCACAGGACCCCCACCTGCAACCAGTCTTACTGGATTTCCGCAGGTATGTGCATCTACGCAAAAGAAGGATTTGGTCATTGTTTGATCCAGTTGAGGTCTATAAGTCTAAAAATACCTAAAGGATTATTTGCTTTCAGCGCATCAGGAAGCAGGTCATCATCCCAATCCTGCCAGGCAACCGGCCTCACAAAACGGTAAACAGCCGTAGAGCCAACAGAAGTAAAACGACTGTCGTTGGTAGCTGGGTATGGTCCCCCATGTTGCATGGCCGCACTCACCTCCACCCCCGTAGGTACACCATTTAAAATGATGCGCCCCGTTTTATCGGTCAGCGTACTGATCAATTCCGGATAGGCTTGCAACTCCCCTTTTTCAGCCATAACCGTTGCCGTAAGCTGGCCTTCCAAGGCGGCAACAAGTGCCGTTAATTCAGCATGATCTTCTGCCACAACTAATAAAGAATAAGGACCAAAGACCTCTTCATGTAGTTGTTTATTACTCAAGAATACTGTTGCGCTAACGGAAGCCATGCGCGCTACCGACTGGCTTTTCAATTCTGTATTAACTAAAGGTGATTCGGCAATTAAGGTAACACCGTTGGCGCTGAGCACAGCTTTAGACAAAGCCCCGTAATTTTCACAAATGCCAGGCGTAAGCATGGTTGCTGATGGCGTTTCTTTGATCGCCGCAGCCAGAGCTTCCTTAAATGTATCCAGAGCGGGTGACTTTATGGCCAGCAGGAGGCCAGGGTTAGTACAAAACTGTCCGGCACCCAAGGCAATAGACGCTGCACATTGCGATGCCAGGACTTGCGCCCTGTTGTTTAAAGCTTCCGGCAATAATACAATAGGATTTATGCTTCCCATTTCAACAAATACCGGTATAGGATGTACGCGTTGCTGTGCCAGCTGTATTAAGGCATTGCCTCCTTTAAACGACCCTGTAAAAGCCACAGCTTTTGTTTTCGGGTGTTTAACCAGGTAGGCACCAATGTCGTGACCTTCATCGTACAACAATGAAAATAAGCCTGTAGGAACGCCTGTTTTTTCTATGGCTTTTAATATAGCGCCACCTACCAGGGCGCTGGTACCCAAATGTGCAGGATGTACTTTTACCACCACAGGACAACCTGCTGCAAATGCAGAAGCGGTGTCGCCACCTGCAACTGAAAAAGCCAATGGGAAATTACTAGCCCCGAATACGACTACTGGTCCTAATGGGACCAGCATCCGGCGGATATCAGCTCTTGGCAGTGGTTTGCGGTCGGGCAAGGCTACATCTATGATGGCATTTACCCAGGAACCTTCTTCCACCAGGTTAGCAAACATACGCAATTGACCAGTGGTGCGGCCCATTTCGCCCTGCAAACGACCTACAGGGAGGCCGCTCTCCTCGGCGGCCCTGCAGATCAATGTATCCCCTAACCAAGAGATTTCGTCGGCTATTGCCCTTAAAAAGGCAGCCTTTATGTCTTTATCAATATTTTTATACTCTTGAAAGGCTTGTTCAGCGCCCTTCATGGCATCGTCTGCATCCTGCAGGCTAGCGCTATGAAATTCTCCAGCCAGGGCTTTTCCCGTTGCTGGATTGATTGCCGGAAAGCCAGGACCCGAAGGATCTCTAAAGGCCGAACAAATTATGTTTCTATACGCCATATGATCTTTATTTATATACCCCAACTGCCTTCAGGTAAGGCTGGTCGGCTGGCCAGGGCATCGTTTAGAATTTTCATTACACGTTCACGCTCTTCGCCATGGATAGCCAAACGTGGCGCACGCACGGCCTCTGTGCCAATGCCAGTGGCTACTTCGGCCAGTTTAATGTACTGCACCAGTTTAGGCATAATATCCAGTTCTAATACTGGTAAGAACCAACGGTATATAGTTAAAGCTTCTGCAATTCTGTTTTGTTTCACTAACCTGAAAATAGCCACGGTTTCTTTAGGGAAAGCATCAACTAAACCAGCCACCCAGCCGTCTGCTCCCATGACCAGGCATTCCATCGCAATAGGATCTACACCCGTAAAGATTTTAAAGCGGTCGCCAAAACGGTTGATCATTCTGGTAATATTAGAGATGTCGCGGGTAGACTCTTTTACCGCCTGAATATTACTGTATTTAGCCAGGTAATCGAACATCTCCAGGGTTACTTCAATTTTATAATCAACCGGGTTATTATAAATCATAATCGGTAGGTCTGTACTTTCTGCTACTGCAGCGAAAAAGGCCAAGGTTTCTTCCACATCTGCATAATAACGCAGGGGTGGTAATAACATTAACCCATCAGCACCTAAAGCCTGTGCTTTAGTCGCTGCTTCCACCGCTTTCTTCGTTGTCGATTCACCAATATTTAACAATACAGGTACCCGGCCATTGACCTCTTTGAGGGTGTGCGACAATAAACTGAATTTCTCATCATCAGTTAATACACTGGCCTCTCCAAGGGAACCACATAATATAATCCCATCCACACCAGCTTCCAGCTGTGCTTCAAGGTTAAGATTAAACGCATTAAAGTCAAGTTCGTCATTAGCCGTAAACTTGGTTGTTACAGCAGGAAATACACCAGTCCAATTGATACTCATGTTGTTTTTAGTTTTTATCTGTTTAAATAATGTCGCCTTTATTAGTCGATTGTGCTATGCCAAAGTTAAAGCGGTAGCCTAGCAAACTATAACCTGATATTAACCAATATAAACAGTAAATACACCTAATGATAAGCTACGCTCAGCTTCATAAAGAACCTAAGCCTAAAATTATTTCGTTTTAACAACCTTGATATAATACATTTTCTCCAAACCATCTGTTGTTACCAATACATCTTGTTTGCTTTTTAATTTTAGCGCTTGCCATTTTGCGGTTGGAACCAGGCGTAAACTACTTATTCCTTCTTTTTTTAAGACCAGCGGCAGGTTAAAACCATCGAAGGCACCAACCCATCGGTAATTCAAATTGCCCTTGTTAACATAAAACTCCAACGTCGGAATATTGGTGGTACGCAGGTATTGATCAAAGACTTTTGCATAGTCATATCCGGCCTTTTTTGAAATATAAGCTTCTACTTGTGCCGAAGTAACGATCTGGTGATAAAATGCCTTATTCAAACCCCTCAGGATAGATCGAAAAAGGTTGTCGTTGTTCATGCTGTGACGGATACTGTGCAATAAATTACCACCTTTGGGATACATATCTCCACTTCCCATCGCATTAACTCCATAGTTGGCGATAATCGGTTTATCATTACGTATGCCCTTTCGGATACCATAATTATATTCATTACCTGCCTGTTCTCCGAAATGGTAATCTGTAAAAAGCGTTTCACTGTAATTGGTAAAACCTTCATGCACCCACATATCGGCAAGGTCATTGGTGGTCAGGTTATTGCCAAACCACTCATGACCGCTTTCATGGATGATAATAAAGTCCCATTTTAAACCCCATCCAGCACCGGAAGGGTCTCTGCCCATATAGCCAAATTTGTATTGATTGCCATAGGAAACTGCCGACTGGTGTTCCATGCCAGTATGGGAAGCATCAATTAATTGATAACCATCTTCATAAAATGGATAGGGACCAAACCAATGTTCTAATGCTTTAAACATCTTATGCACCTGGTCTGGCATATAGGTCTTGGCTTTCGCCTCATTATAATCTAACACCCAGTAATTCACATCCAGTGGACCTTTTTCGCCGGCATAACTTTCTTTGAAATTCACATACTTACCGATGTATGGGATAATACAGTAATTGCTGATCGGATTGACCACATTATATTTGTAAGTGGTAGTTCCGTCCTGGTTATTCTTTTTAAATATTAATTGGCCATTACCCACTGCCACGAGGCTGTCGGGAACGGTCATTGTAAGCGAGGCACCTTTGTCCGGCTCATCACTCTGGTGGTCTTTATTGGGGTACCATACCGAAGCCCCCAAACCCTGGCAGGCTACCGTCATCCAGGGGCGTCCCTCGGCATCTTTTGCAAAGATAAAACCCCCATCCCAGGGTGGGCGAACGGCTTCATGTACCTTTCCATGGTAATAGATATGTACACTATGTTCTTGTTTTAATTCCTGTGGAGGCACTGTAACGTACCATACACTTCCTTCTTTTCCTTCTTTGGCAAACTGTAAAGCCTGCCCATCATCATAGATCACACTATCAATCACCAGTGGATCCATCATGTCGATTTGCATCCTTGTCTGTCCATCATTACGCTTCACAACCTTGTAGACAATTTTATTCGAACCTTGTATGGTTTTGCTGTTGTAGTCAGGTTTTAAGCCTATTTCATAGCGCTGCACATCCCACCAGGTGCGTTCAGGTAAGAGACTACCCCGTAAGGTATCAGCACGGCTGAAAGTTTTTGCAGGTTTTAGCGCTTCCTGTGCAGAAAGTGTAGATAAGCTTAAAGGAAAAAGGGACATGCAAAGCAGTCCCAGTTTTAATGTTTTATTCATCTGTATCATTTTAAAAAGCTTCTGCCCTGATTGCTTCAATTTCTGCTGTGGTCATGGCGAGTGGTTTGCCTAACATTTCATGACCAGTACTGGTGATTAAAAAGTCGTCTTCTACCCTAATACCCGTGAAATCACGGAAACCTTGCAGCTTGTCGTAATTGATGTATTCACTAAACTTATTCGATGCACCCCACTGATCCATTAAATCGGGAATAAAGTAGAGACCAGGTTCTACAGTAAGCACATACCCAGGTTGCAGCTGTTTACCCAAACGCAAAGACTTCAGGCCAAACTGTGATGTGTTTTTAGTCAGCGTATCAGTATAACCCACATATGCCTCACCCAAGTCCTCCATGTCGTGAACATCAAGCCCCATCATATGACCGGTGCCACATTGAAAAAACATCGCATGCGCACCCTGTTCAACCGCATCATCAATATTTCCTTTCATTAACCCCATGTCTTTTAAACCTGTTGCCAGGGTTTTGCAAGCCTTCAAGTGCACGTCGAGGTAACGCACCTCCGGACTCAGCAGGTTCACTGCCTGCTGGTAAGCCTCCAGCACAATGTCATAGGCATCTTTTTGCTCAGCAGTAAATTTCTTGCTTACCGGAAAGGTACGAGTCAGGTCGCCCGCATAGCCAAATGCCGTTTCTACACCCGAATCATTGAGGACCAATTGCCCTTCCTTTAAGGTGTTTCCGTAATAATGGTTATGTAGAATCTCGCCCCTGGTGGTTACAATGGCCGGATAGGCTAACTGACCGCCACTGGCCACTGCCGCCTGCTGGATAGCTGCAACCAAATCCCGTTCGGTTTGCCCTGGTTTGGCCATTTGCATGACCATCAGATGAATGTCGGCAGAAATTGATGCCGCCAGGTGATGCTCCTGAATTTCTTCTGCTGCTTTAATAGAACGTTGTGCTATTACGGCTTTAGTGAAGGCCAAACTTGCAGCTTCAGCCAGCTCAGCTACTGGCAAATGAAGCACCTTTGCCAGGCGTATTTTATTCTCGCCGCGGTATGGTGGCAGAAAGTGCACCAATCTATTTTGCGCCAGGGCATTCTCCAGGTAGGTTTCCAAAGCTGTTGAAGCCTGTATATACTCCACCCCACTGGCGGTACATTTCTCTTTCAATGTTTCCTGTCTGCCCATCCATACGATGTCATCCAGGCTCATCTCCTCACCAAAAACTATTGTTTTATCTTCATCCAGGTCAATTAGGGCTGCTAAATGCGGTTCATTAATACCGAAATAATACAGGAAAGTACTGTCCTGTCTGAAATGATAGGCATTATCTTTAAAGTTCATCGGGCTTTCTTCATTGCCCATGAACAATAAAATTCCTGACCCTAATGTGGAGGCCAATTGCTTGCGCCTGTTGATGTAAATTTCTTTAGTAAACATGTGATATCTATTTTCTTTGAAAGACCACTTCTGTTATTCCGTCCTGCTGAAGCGGGACATGGTAACTGCCTTGCGTGGTTTTCTCGAAGTTAGCGATTTCATAGGACGCTTGTTGGCTGTGACCCCTTGTTTGTGTATATTTTATTACCGCAGCAAGGGTAAATTCGTTAGCAGGGGCCAGTTTTACACGCACTTCACCCGTTTGACGGTGATAAGAAATTTCGGCAATACTTCCTGCATCGAGGTTGATCCATAAACCAGCTTCAGCAAGGAACACGGCATTTTTTGCAGCAGTAAGCGGTTTAACCCTGATCAACTGTTCCTCTTGCTGCAGGTTACCACCAAAACTTAACCAGCCAAACTCTTTAACATTAATGATATAGGTTCCCGTATTAACAGCATAACCAAAGAAACCAGAACCATAATCGCCAGAAATACCATCGTTACGTAGCGTTGACGGGAAAGCATGAAAAGCCGCCGGAGCAAAACCCTCCTGGGTGATATTGGCTAGAGAACCCATTAACCCGGCATAACCCGCACGCAGCAAGTAAAAATCATCCGGATGTTTGCGGTATTCTTCCAACACAGGTATCGCGTTCAGGGCAGAACCATAATGATGAATCATTCTTTCCACGCGTTGCAATTTACCACCGTAAAGGAAATCCCAGTAGCGCCTGGCGTTTCCGTTATAGGCCCAATGCGGCACTACAGGAACATAGGCCAGGATTGCATTTAAGGTGACGTCTGCTTTATCATCAAAGCCAAAAAAGGCCGACCAGATGTATACTTCTTCTTGACCTGTTGAATCCCAGGGCATTTCACTTCCAAAAGGATAGGCAAGTGAGCGCCAGTGCAGCGCACGCTTTTTCATGTCTGCTTCCAGTTTGCCGGCCAGTTCAGTCATGCCTTCGGCCTGCAGGTCTTTTAAAATCAGCAAAAACACGGTACCTTCCATTTGCCCGTATTGTGCATAATGTGGTGCCAGCCGCGTCATGGCCAGGGAAGTTTCTGCCGCATGGGTTAAATAGGCTTTCCAGCTGTTGGTATCCACCAGTCCTTTGTAATTTCTGGCTAACCGGTACATCACCCAATGGGCAGCCGCCACAT
This sequence comes from Pedobacter sp. CAN_A7, assembly GCF_015752175.1. Lineage (NCBI taxonomy): Bacteria > Pseudomonadati > Bacteroidota > Sphingobacteriia > Sphingobacteriales > Sphingobacteriaceae > Pedobacter > Pedobacter sp. CAN_A7. The sequence goes on from NZ_JADOUW010000001.1 coordinate 1,108,679, forward strand.
GCGGGTAATTATAAGAACGGCCTAAAGAATTTGCTTCCTTGGTTGGCCATGCCGACCAGGTTTTAAAATTTATATTTTCGTCGTAGGTGCCTTTTGCTAAGGAATCCGGAGCATAATAAAACAAACTCTTTTTAACGCCATATTTATTTGGGCCCTCACTCAACTGGATGCGCCCAAACATAGTGCTGTCGGCAAAACGTTTCAACTTCGCCACTTCGTTCACATTGGGTAATACCAGTTGTTTCATCATGGCACCCAACCAACTACCAGCACCCCCTTCATCGCTCAGACCGGCAATCCAGGCCCGGTTATCCTGCCGCACCTGCGCCTTTTTTTCATCGTCGTAAGTGATCACCGAAGGGCTTCTTTTAAATATGGGATCAGGTTCATCGAACCATTGTTTAGTGGTTAAGAAGTTACCGTAATCAGCTATGACCTGGCTTTCTGGTTTAATTACTTTATAACTCACGGTTTGCACTAAACCATCGTCATACGTAACCGTGAGCCTTGCTCTGCCCCAGGTATTGCCTTTTACTTTATAGGTTTTCCAGTCATTCTTTGTGTTTTCAGCAGCGCTGATGGTTAAGGCATCTTGCGGATAAACTGCTATAGATTTAACTTTTTTAGGGTATTTTAGAAACAACTTGGCATCCACATCCTGTGGCAGTACATAACCTGGTACGGAAACTGCTACCGGGCGTCGTTGTTGTACCAATTTACTTTCCAGGGATTTTACAGGACCTGCAACTACAAGTTTGAGTCCGATCTGGCGAACTTCACCAGGTTTTAATACTGCAGATTGTGGCGTGTTCCATTGTTCTGCACCTTTCCATTCCTGTTCTGCAGGTGCCTTGCTGTAGACCATCCATTCATAGAAACCTTCAAACACAATGCTGCGTGGTGTCGGATCGTCGAGCAAAGGATTATAGGCTTCGAAAGGGGTGTCGCCATCAGGAATTACCAATAACGATGGTGCCAAACCACTCAGGCGGGTTACTTGTAAGTAACCTGCATCCATACCGATATAAGGATCATAAAACACATTTTGCGCATGCGTTTCATCAAGCGATTTGCCTTCTAAAATATTGTTAAAGATCATAGGGATGCCCAGACCACCAATTTCTACATTGGCTTTACTCGCATTTTTAAGTTCGAAACGTAATACCAGCTGTCCATCTTTCATCTCCCAGAAACGCTTCACCTGCAAAGGGATGTCTGCGGCAAGCGTTGGCGCTAAATCTGCGGCCGCTAATACTTTACCACTGCTTTTTAATACTTTTACAGGAGCACGTTTAGTTGCAGAAGAAAATTTCTGCCAGTCTTTTCCTTCGGTTTTTAACGTCAGGTTGATATCCCCCAGGTGATACAGTCCATCGCTATGCCGAACATTTAAACGATCGGAAGGTGTAAAGTCGAAGTTAGTAACTGTTTTAGGGGACAATGCCGCTACTGTTTGCGACGATTTAACCAGTTTAAGTTGCAGATCTCCGGCTTCCAGGTTCAAACTACCTTGTTCCAGTCCTAAGGTAGCCCGGCGTTGAGCCAACTTTTCCCAATATTTTTGGGCTAACACCTGACGTGGGACCGTAAAAGTAAATAAGACCATGAAGCATAAGTAAGAGGCGGAAGGTATTTTGTTGCGCATAATCGTTTTTATTAGAAGTTTGGAGTGGTTATTTTATGTCACTGAAACTATCATAAGCTCTTTCTATGTTGTGGTAGTCACTGCAGCAGGCTGTACGCTTCATCAAATGGTTTATGATTACCTATATAGCGATCATCAGATTTAGAATTTCGATTTTCAATCCTTTGCTTTTGGTAGTTTCAGTTAATCAAAAATATACTTTTTGTGTTAGCGCAAAGGGCATTCTCCCAAACCGGACAAAATCCGGCAAGTATTGGTTTATTTAAGGTAATCTGCAAATTATATGGGCAGGCATTTCTGCTGCAGCCACTTTGCCTCCTCAGGTTGGAGAAAAGGACATAACTGCACATATACCTGTTGGTTGTAGTCGTTCAACCAAGTCACCTCTGCTTGTTCCAGTAATTCCTTTTTCACCAATTGTGTATCTATGTGCGCAAGGGTGAGTGTTTCAAAGGCATGAAATACACCAAATTCCGTTACACTTTTTATAATGGTTAACACCAGGTTTTCAGTCCGCACACCATGTGATCCCGGCCGGTAAATACCAGGTTCTATAGACGTGATCATGCCTGGTTGCAGTGCTACCGGCACATTACTTGGCCCAATATTTTGTGGCCCTTCATGCACATTGAGGTAAAAACCGATGCCGTGGCCGGTGCCATGTCCATAATTAATGCCTTTAAGCCAAAGGGGCTGCCGGCAGATGGCATCGATTTGGTATCCGCGGGTCCCTTCTGGGAAAACAGCTTTAGAACCACAAATTAACGCTTTTAACACGAGTGTATAATCTTCCTGCTGTTGTGCGGTGGTAAGCCCCATGGGGATGCTGCGCGTTACATCTGTGGTACCATAGTGATACTGTCCGCCAGAGTCGACCAGGAACAAACCTTCAGGTAAAACAAGGACATCGCTAGCAGGAGTGGCATGATAATGAGGCAAGGCCGCATGTGCCTGGTAACCTGCGATGGTATCAAAACTTACGCCTGCAAAATTCTCTTGTTGGGCACGGTAAGCTTCCAGTTGATCTGCAGCCGATATTTCTGTGATGGGTTCCTTACCAACATGTTCTTCAAGCCATTTGAAAAAGCGCGTTAAAGCCACACCGTCTTTGACCATGACCTTACGGACTTGCGCCAACTCTATTTCATTTTTGATGCTTTTTAAGTGCGTACTCGGGTTGACGGCTAATTGTACATCAACTTCGGCGGGCAGTAAATCATATAAACTAAAGTTACATCTTTTGGGATCTAGAAGTATGGAGGCGGCTGCCGGGAGCATTAGTAAGTTACTACGTAGGTTGTGATACGATTCTACAGTAACCCCCTCCTGCTGAAGGTGCCATATATGTGTAGCTGATAGTTTCCCTTCTGCAATAAACAACTTTACACTATCTGGTCCAATCAGGGCATGGCTTAACACCACTGGGTTATGGTTTATATCCCCTCCCCTCAGGTTAAAAAGCCAGGCAATATCATCGAGTGAGGAGATCAGGTGGTGACTAGCGGGCTGTTTGGTCATTGCTGCCCTAACTTCTATTATTTTTTCTGCTACCGACCTACCGGCATCTTCCGCTGGAATTAAAGTTGCAGCGGCATTTGGTAAAGGAGGTCTGTTTTGCCATATTGGGGAAATCAGGTCTGCAGAAACGCAGTTGATGTTTTTTGCTTTTAGCCCCCTCAATAATTCACCACCCAGCTGCACGGAAAACAACTGGTAGTCAAAACCAATCTCACTACCTTCAGCCAACACGGAAGCTAAGTATGCAATATATTCAGGCGTGTGCTGTACCTTTAATTTCACCAGTTCAAAACCTGAATCCTTAAGCTCCTCTTCTGCCTGGATAAAATAACGGAAGTCGGTCCACAAACCAGCAAAGCTGTCGGTAATGACTAGCGTGCCTGCAGAGCCTGTGAACCCACAAGTAAATTCCAATGCCTTATAGTGGTCGGGCAATACCTCACTCCCGTGCGGATCAGCGGATGCAATGAGATAAGCAGCCAATTGCCGTTCTTTCATCTCCTGCCGTATAGCGGCTAACTTATTTATATAATTCATCTTTGGATAATCTTTGTGGGCTGGTTTAAGACCAGGCCTCCTGCTAATGTAGTATAAGAGAATTGAAGATTGGTAAGGATGGACTGATTTCGTTAAAAAGCGAAAACTTAAAGTTAAAATGTACATCCACCCCTGACATTACAAAAAAAAGGGAGCCTGACTTTCAGATCAGACTCCCTTTACCTTCCCTAAACAAGGGGGAACGCTATCGTTTTTAATAACTCATTTTTACAATTTCCAGCACGTCGGCTGGCGACAAGCTTTTATGCTCACCTAATCCAAGCCAACCCCTATCGGTAAAACGCTGCGAAATTTTCTCAGCGGTTCCTTCACAGTCGGCTGTATAATCTGATAGTTTCGTATCGATTTCTAAAGAATGAAAAAATTCAACCGTTTTTTCGATCGCTTGTTTCGCCATTTCATCGGTTGTACCAGAATTAATGCCCCATACACGTTGTCCGTATTGTGCTAACTTTTCTTTCTTCGCTTCAAAATTATATTGGTAGTGACCTGGAAGAATCACTGCAAGCGTTCTGGCATGATCGATACCGAACATGGCCGTTAACTCATGACCCATAGCGTGGATGGCCCAGTCGCCAGGAACCCCCTTTTGAATCAAGCCATTCAATGCCATGGTGCAACTCCACATAAAGTTAGCTGCAGCTTCGTAATCGGCAGAATTTTTAATAATCTTAGGTGCTACATCCACCAGGGTTTGCAAAATACTTTCCGCAAAACGATCCTGTAATAAGGCCCCGATCGGGTAAGTCATGTATTGTTCCAGCACATGGGTAAAGGCATCTGTAATGCCATTAGCCAACTGGCGCATCGGAATAGATTGTACTACCTGTGGATCCAATACTGAAAAAACAGGGAACAAACCAGGACCACCCATGGCTAGTTTTTCCTGCGTTTCCTTGCGGGTAATTACGGATCCAGAGTTCATTTCCGAACCTGTAGCCGGTAAAGTTAACACCGTACCAAAAGGCAAACCTTGTTCTGTTTTGATGGACTTTTTAAGGATATCCCATGGTTCATCACCCTCATAAAGTGCCGCAGCAGAAAGGAATTTCACGCCATCAATGACGGAACCACCGCCTACAGCAAGCATATAGGTAATACCTTGACTTTTAATGATGTGTAAAGCCTCCATTAATATTGCATACTCTGGATTAGCAGGGATGCCGCCAAATTCTACCACATTAAATACAGATAAAGCATTTTTCACCTGCTCATAAACACCATTAGACTTGATGCTACCGCCACCATATAACAGCATCACTTTAGCATCCTGTGGAATTTCCTGCGCCAGGTTGGCGATCTGACCTTTTCCAAATAATATTTTGGTTGGATTTTTAAACTCGAAATTTAACATATCAATATATCTTCTAAATTTTAACTATCATTTTACCTTCGTTTTTGCCATCAAACAGGTCTAGAAATGCCTGTGGAATCTGGTCAAAACCTTTTACAATCGTTTCTGTATAAGCTAATTTTCCTTCAGCCAACCATGTTGTTAAAGTTTCCATACCATGAGGAAATTCGTTGGCATAATCGCCAATAGTAAAGCCCTTCATCAGGGAACTGGTGGAAATTAATTTCCATTGCATGCGTGGCCCAACAGAACGTTCTGTATCATTATAACCGGAAATAGATCCGCATACCACTACCCTGGCCAGGCGGTTCAGGTTAAACATGACGGCGTCAGAAATGTCTCCACCCACATTATCAAAATAGATATCAACACCGTTTGGTGCCGCAGCCTGGATGGCTTTAGTCATATTGTCCGTAGTTTTGTAATTAATACCTTCGTCGAAACCGAATTTATCCTTCAAGAGCGCCACTTTCTCATCTGTTCCAGCAATCCCGATCACCTTACAGCCCATAATTTTACCAATCTGTCCAACTACGCTTCCTACTGCACCAGCAGCCCCGGAAACGACTAGTGTTTCCCCTTGTTTAGGACTACCAATATTCTTTAATCCCAGGTAAGCGGTTAAACCAGTCATCCCCAAAATGCCCAAATATGCAGTAATACTGGCCGCATTAGGATCTACAGGTGTAAGTCCGGCTCCTGTAGACACGTTATACTCCTTCCAATCCAGGTATCCGGACACGAAAGTTCCAATTTTAAATTTCGGGTTTTTAGATTCGATGACTTCTGCAATCACACCAGAAGACATCGGCTCATTTAGTTGGAATGGAGGCACGTAAGATTTAGCGTCAATCATGCGGCCCCTTAAATAAGGATCGACCGATACGTATAATGTTTTTAATAAAAATTCACCATCCTTAATTGCAGGGACTTCTTGTTCTACGAATTTGAAATCTTCCATCGTTGGTCTGCCAACGGGTCTTTTATTCAATAATATTGCGCTATTTTTCATAGGTATTTATTGTTTTTTAAAAAAAATTTATCAAAGGTTTTAAATGACATATTAGCATTACCCTTCTACTCTTTAAACCTTACCATTTCTAACAACTCATTTAATTGATTTGCTTGTTGCTCACTAAGATTTATGATTAACTCATCTACCATCTGCCGGGCCTGTTCCTTTAATTTTGCACCACTGGGTGTCAGTTTCACATATACCACACGCTGGTCGCTAGCATTCCGCTCCTTCTCGATCAAACCCTTTTCCATTAATTTATTGAGCAGCCTGGAAGTGTTAGGCATCCTGTCAATCAGGCGATCACCGATTAAATTAACCGTTGCAGTTTGTTTGGGTTGCCCATATAAAATACTCAAAGCATTAAATTGCTGTAAAGACAATCCCGTTGGCTTTAAGGCCTGGGCTAGTGTATTCAACACCCAGTTAGAGGTAAAAATGATATTGGTTAATGCACGCTGTTGTGCACTCAGAAAATCATGTTTTATTTCTTCTTCTATTTTCACCCTGCAAAATTAGCATCCATGGATGCTAATTCCTAAAATATGCCTTGGAGATATGCAAGTGGATTGTAAAATAAAAATTCTCATATTTGTTTTTCAAATACGTACACATTGTTTATAAACGATTTCCTTTTCTATACTGGCATCTTCTTGATCACCGTTACTGCCATACCCTTGGTTCGACACGACTATTGGATATTTCGTGTATTTGAATACCCGAGGCTACAAAAACTAACACTTAATGCTCTTATACTTGTTTTAACTATTTATTACTTTCCAGTAAATCTAAGCGGGCAACTCATTGGGGCGCTATTGTTCCTAAATCTAATTTACCTGCTTTACCTGGTGTTACCTTTTACGCCATTTAGCAGTAAACAAGTGATGAAAAGCCGTCACCCGGCTGGAAAAAACAATTTGAAGCTGTTAATTGCGAATGTTTACCAGGAAAACCGCCAAAGCGCTGCTTACCACCAGTTAATTGACAACTGTAATCCTGATGTGATTTTAATGGTGGAAACCAACACCTGGTGGGCAGAACAAATGGATTCTATATCTGAATCCTACCCGCATCAGTTAAGGGCACCCTTGGAAAACACCTATGGCATGATGTTGTATTCCAAACTGGAACTGGTTGGTGGCTCAGTAAACTTCCTGGTGGAAGCTGACATACCTTCAATAGAGGTTAATGTTAAATTAGCATCCGGACAATTGTTGAAGCTGCATTGCTTACATCCTCAGCCACCTGTACCACAAGAAAACCCACGATCTACAGAAAGAGACAAAGAAATTTTGCTGATTGCGAAAAAAGCAAAAGATAGTAAAATGCCTGTACTGGTTGCGGGCGACTTAAATGATGTAGCCTGGAGTTATACCACAGAATTGTTTGGCAAGATCAGCGGCCTGCTAGATCCACGTAGAGGTCGTGGATTTTTTAACAGCTTCAATGCGAAATATGTCTTTCTTCGTTTCCCCCTCGACCATATCTTTTGTTCTACAGATTTCACGTTAACACATATCAAACGGATGAAAAGCTGTGGTTCTGACCACTTCCCGATGTTTGTTGAGTTCCAATATGACCCACAGGCAGAAGTACTCCAGGAGCAACCAGAGGTAACTGAAGATGATTTGGAATTAGCAGAAGAAAAGTTGAATAATGTGTAAACCATAGCGCTTTAGCATTCATAATATATCTTTTCACCGGCTGGAAACCAACTTAAAAGATACCATGACATTAGTCGTAGTTAGCTATGACACCATTGTTTTTGTCGCAGAGCGAACCCGCTTGCAAAAGTGGCTGAAAAGCAGAATTAAGGCAGATTCATTAAAACTTATTGTCACCAAATTAATTTTTTAACCGCGCAAATGTGATGTAGTCCGTATTGAGCGGTACAAGTCCATTTTTTCGCATTTCTGCTGCAATTTGTGCCCGATGATAGGTGCCATGGTTAAAAATATGCAATAGAATATCGCCAAGCGCGTTGGTGTAACTTTCATTTTGTGTATTGGTGTAATTAATACTGATGTGTTCCTCTTCTTTAAAATCAGCAATAACCTGGGTTAATGCATTTGAAGACAAATGATGATGTTTTTCGCAATCAGCAAGTGTAAAGTCTTCCCACACCCCTACAGCAGGAGTTATTCCTGTTATTCTACTTACCCAGATGTTTTGTGCGTTAGTCAGGTGACTTAATAAAAGAAGGCAGACAGGCGGTATGGCTTCTCGCTGAAGCTTTAGGGCATCAAAAAGTAATTGATTTGCCCAGTTATTATAATGCCACAATTGTTGAATCAGTTCGGACATAAGTGTTTATTGATCAAGACTACTGAAGTATAAAGATATAAACAAGCCTTAAAAAAACCAGGCAATAAATAACTATGCAGTTTCAATCCTTAAGTTGCAAGTATCGGAAGGCTAAAGAAAAAAGATGATCCTTTATTCATTTCACTCTCGACCCCTACCTTTCCACCATGTCTTTTAATAATTTCTGCCGACATATAAAGTCCTAAGCCGAATCCTGGAGTTGACTTTGTATCCATTCGTTTAACACGGTAGTAACGTTCAAATATTTTACCCATATCATGAACTTTTATACCAATACCTTTATCTTTTACACATACGTGAGCCTTTCCATTTAAAGCCATCATAGAAACTTCAACAACTTTTAACTTATTGGAGTATTTTATCGCATTATTGATAAAATTATTGAGCACCTGACCTATTTTATCCCGATCCGCTTTCACATTTAATGCAGCACCTGGGATAAAGAGAATTTCCACTGCAGGATTGATAAAACGTGATTCCTCAACAATTTCTTCTAATAAACCATTCATGGAGAAAGTTTCCAGTTCCAAATAAATTTGTCCCTCCTCAGAACCGGAAACGGTAAGAAATCCGTTAATCATACGGTTCATTTTTTTGATAGAAGCATTAACCCTGGCAAGTGAGGAATTGATAAATGTATCTTCTTCATTTTTAACCCTGGAGGTAATCAATTGCATGTATGCCTGAATAGCCGTGAGTGGCGATTTTAAATCATGGCTAACCATGGCTATGAAATCATTTTTTCGAAGTTCATCCTGCTTATGAATGGTAATATCATTAATTACACCTGTAAAGTAGGCCGGCTTTTTTTCCATGTTATAGGATACATTGCCAGTTATTCTAACCCAATGCAATTGGTTATCATGAAAGTTACGTAATGGAAATTCCAACTCACATTTATCGCCACCTTCCATACTGGATTCTATGGCAGCAATAAACTTATCCCGGTGTTCCGGTTCAATCCTGTCGATTACAGATTCATAACTTAAGTCCTGCTCTGAATACACCCCAAAGATCTCTTTGAATTGCGCAGATGTTTGAAATAAACGTGTCGCAGCTTGAATAGAGAATGTACCTAATTCTGCACAATCTATACTCATTCCAAGCATTTTACTACTAATATCTAAATCCAGCTGGGTTTTCTTTAATTCGGTTATATCATTGAAGGTAATGATGGCACCACTATTCTTTTGATTAGACTGACGGACGTATGGCATGGTCATCACCTGGTACCATTTTCCATTATTAGTTTCAATCTCTTTGGTGATCACATTACCGGTATTCAATACCTTCTGAATATCATCAATAAGGGTTTCAAACTTAATATTGGTGGTAATATTACTCAAAGGCCTGCCTATATCAGTCTCCAGTAAATTAATTTGCTTCACTGTACCAGGAGAAAACTTCATCAACAGCAGGTCGTTGTTGATAAATAACTGTCCATTAACATTACTTCTGAAATAATTATTAAGGTCATCATTTATTTCGAGCAATTCCTTATTTTTTAGTTGGTATTCCGAATTAATGGTATCCAATTCCTCGTTTACAGATTGCATCTCTTCGTTGGTACTTTGCATTTCTTCATTGGAAGAGATCATTTCTTCATTAAAAGACTGCATATTTTCATTGGAAGCATCTAATTGCTCATAAGCAGAATTTAGTTTTTCCTGTACATCTTTTAATTCCTGTTCCAATTGGAGGGTGTATTGATCAAGGAAAATATCCTCATCGAAATCCTGGTGTTCATTTTTAGAATTTTTAATCTGTTTATCTGCTGTTAAGGTGACCATAAGTAGCCTATTCTCCTTTTTTTTGCTTGTCAGGGGACTCACCACCATATTCACGTTAACAAAAGAATCACCCATTTTAATCTTTATGCCGTTCAAACGGCCCATTACATTTGTTTTTAACACAGTGTTGCTCAACGTACTGAACACCATGGCTAATTTTTTGGGTAATAAGCTTTCCAGGTTTGATGTGAAATGTTTTGGCAGCAAAAATTTGGCTGTATTGCCATAAGATTTGACGACTTCTTTATTCTCATCCACACAGATCACCAGGTATTCCTGTTCCTCCGCTAGTAGAGTATGCATAGTTTCTGCAAGCGAATGCTGTGGTTCATTAATCACTTGTTGATGACTTCCATAGGCAGCCTTATTTCTCACCTCAGAGAAATCCGGCATAGAGAAGGCGTCGAAGCTCACAATCCTTTTTGACTTAACATTTCTGTATAACTTATATTGTTTATTAACTACTTCTAAATTGTGGATGATGGGCATCGGGTTCTCACTTGAGCCCAGAAATAAATAACCTTCCATTTTAAGTCCGAAATGCAACATACTGAACACCTTTTTTTGCAATAATGGGGACATATAGATCAGCAAATTACGACAACTGATGAAATGCATATTACAATATGGTGGATTTTTAACCAGGTCGTGCTGTGCAAATATGGCCATTTTACGCAACCGTGGCTTGACCCTGTACTGGTTCCCTTCTTTTAAAAAATATTCATTTAGTCGTTCCGGCGATATATTCTTCACCACATCCTGACGGTACAATCCTTTACCTGCATGCACCAATGCTGCACTATCGATATCAGTACCAAAAATTTTAACCACAGTATGCTCCAGATGTCCTGTCAATTGTTCGGCTATAAGAATAGCTAATGAATAAACCTCCTCTCCGGTAGCACAACCTGCAATCCAAATTTTCAGTTCCTCTTTTGGATTAAGCTTTTTTAATAATACTGGAAGGATATTTTGACTTATATAGTCAAAAGCCGCCTTATCTCTAAAAAATGAAGTTACGCTAATTAAAAAATCTTTTGATAAAGCTCCAACTTCGTCTGGCGAGGTTTTTAAAAAAGCAAGGTATTTTTCGAGGCTATTAAAATCATGGTATGCTGCTCTTCTTTTGGTGCGTCGTAAAATGGTAGAAGATTTATAATCTGAAAAATCAAGGGGTGATTTCTGCCTGATTAATTCTACGATTGATTGGAGATTAACCTGATCATTTGTATCCTCAGTTTGCTGGCTCCCTTCACGATTGATGTAATCCTCTATTCCACCAGGCATTGCCGCTGGTTCCATTACAAAATCTACCCTTCCAGTGGCAATGGCTTTTGTGGGCATACTTGGAAAACTCGAAGTATAAGGGTTTCTGACCATCACCATTCCACCTGCATTTTTAATGGTTACTATTCCCTCAGACCCATCGTTGCCTAATCCAGAAAGCACAATTGCTATTGCTTTTCTACCACAGTTTGAAGCTAAAGAATTAAAAAATGTATTGATGGTTAGATGTAAAGCAATGCCTTTTCCTTTATGACTTAAATACAACCTATTCCCTTTAATAGTCATGTATTTATCATGGGGAATCAGGTAAACCTGGTTACATTCAATCCGTTTCCCATCAACAGCTTCTTCTACAATAAGCTTACTGTGTTTAGCCAATAATTCAACCATTCTACTTTTAAATGTCGCGGAAAGATGTTGAACAACAACATAGGATACCCCGTCTAATGGGGTATGATCAAAGAATGTATTGATTTCCTCTAAGCCACCTGCAGAGGCGCCGATGGCAATAATATATTCAGGTTCTTTCATTACCATTGTAGGTTGGAATACACTATTTTATTCATGGAGGAGGATATTAGTCATGCAAGCAGATGTGTTTTTCTAAAGATAGGTTAAAAATCATAGCTTCTTTGTTGAAGTGATAAAGGTAATAACATAAACACTCTTAATAAATGAGCAGCATCACTTATATGATGGTAGAGTAGTGTTTCAGCATTTCACGAGAAGATCTAGCCGCCATGGCTTGTATGGCTATCGAAACGGTAAGCAGAACACTTTCAGACTTCCGCGACGAAAAATTAATTAAACGTGAAGGAATCAACATTACAGTTTTAAACGTAGAAAAACTCAGGAAAATGAAGAACTAATTCTTTCCTTCAAAATATAATATCTAATTTTTGGCTGTCAAACTAACCAAATTTCTTAACAGTCTAAAGTATTATTGCTCCTATGCCCTACAAGGATATTTTTATCGGATTCTTACTCGTAATCTGCGTTTCAAAATCATATGCCCAAGACCTAAGCATCTCCAGTCCGGATGAAAAGCTGACCGTTAAAATATCACTAGATCAGGGTAAACTTTTCTATAGCGTGCTACTTGGTAACTTAGAAATGCTGGAAAAGTCTCCTTTAGGACTTCGCGGAAGCCAGGTAGACCTGTCGACCAACTTACGACTTAGTGGAAAAACGTCACGCCAGATTGATGAGAACTATACGGAGCCTAAAATTAAAAAGAGTAAGGTCCGGTACCAGGCTAATGAACTAGTTGTGCAATTTGAAAATGGAAAAAAGAATAAACTGGAGGTCGTTTTTCGGGTAAGTAACAATGATATTGCTTTCCGCTATCAGGTACCACAAATAGGTGAACCTGCGAATATGATTATTGAAGAAGAATTAAGTGGTTATAATTTCCCAGCCATTACCACCACCTTTTTAACACCACAGGCACCCCCTATGATAGGTTGGATGAAAACCAAACCGAGTTATGAGGAAGAATATACAGTAGATCAGGAAATGGGTACACCTTCGAAATATGGCGTTGGTTACACTTTTCCTGCGTTATTTCATGTTGGCAACAAGGGCTGGGTTTTAGTTTCTGAAACGGGTGTGAATGCCTCTTATAGTGGTGGAAAGCTTAGCGAAGGAACAAAAGATGGCTTATACACACTTGCTTTTCCTGAAGCTGGTGAAAATAACGGAATAGGTCGCGCAAACCCTACTTTGGCTTTACCTGGCCACACACCTTGGCGTACCATTACGGTTGGGAATACCCTGAAGCCTATTGTAGAGACCACCATTCCTTTTGATGTTGTAGAACCGGCCTATGAAGCATCTAAAACCTATACTTTTGGGCGTTCAACCTGGAGTTGGTTACTATGGCAGGATGGCAGCATTAATTTTGAAGATCAAAAGAAGTTTGTCGATCTCTCTGCAAACATGGGTTATGAATTTGTATTGGTTGATAATTGGTGGGATACCAGGATAGGACGTGATAAAATTGAACAATTAGCTGCCTACAGCAAAGATAAAGGCGTTAGCGTTTGTTTATGGTATAACTCTAATGGCTTTTGGAACGATGCGCCACAAGGACCTAAAAATAAAATGAATACGGCTATTGCCAGAAAGAAGGAAATGGCCTGGATGCAAAGCATAGGCATTAAAGGCATTAAAGTTGATTTTTTTGGAGGCGATAAGCAGGAAACCATGAAGCTTTATGAAGATATTCTATCGGACGCAAATACCTATGGGCTGACCGTTATTTTTCATGGCTGCACATTGCCTCGCGGTTGGGAAAGAATGTATCCGAACTTTGTAGGAAGTGAAGCCGTATTGGCTTCTGAAAACCTGATTTTTACGCAACATGCTAACGATAAGGAGGCCTTTAACGCAACTTTGCATCCCTTTATACGTAATGCTGTGGGTGCCATGGATTTTGGCCCCGTGTTGTTAAACAAGCGTCATAACCAGGATAATAATGGGGGTATGATCAGAAAGACAACAGAAACCTTTCAATTGGCAACGGCAATACTATTTCAAACACCTGTCCAAAATTTCGGCATCACTCCAAACAACCTGAACGAGATGCCTGACCATGTGATAGATTTTATGAAAAAGGTGCCAACCACCTGGGATGAAACAGTGCTCCTAGATGGCTATCCGGGGAAATATTGTGTATTGGCCAGACGTCATGGCGATACCTGGTACATTGCAGGCATTAACGCAGAACAAAGAGAAAAAACAATAACTGTTTCTTTACCAATGTTAGCAGACAAAGAGGTGATGCTGTACACAGACGATCAGACTAAACAACCTAAGGCAAACAAAGTTCGTCTTCAGAAAAATAATCAGATAAAGTTAACCTTGTTAGCTAACGGGGGTGCAATTGTAGTCGGGAAATAGAGGGATTGATAATTATGCTAACTTCTGCATGGATCGATTGTATGTTGACGAAAAAGAAATATTTACCTGTAAAGCCTACACATTAAAATTAACAGCATGACAAGACTTATTAAACACTCCATTCTTGGGCTAATTATTCATTTATTGACCACTGTCGCTGTTTTTGCGCAACCTGGCTTCGGTGAGGCAGAAAAAATTACTGCCGACTGGCGTTTTCACCTGGGCGACCTTGATGAAAAAAAACCGGTGGATCATAACAGCCGGTCGTGGCGAACTGTGCAATTGCCACATGACTGGAGTGTTAAACAACCCCTCAGTGCGACATTGGCCAGTGCTACCGGATACCTTCCGGGAGGAATTGGCTGGTATTATAAAAAACTGACGATTCCTCAGGAAGACCAGGGTAAAAAGTTACACCTCTATTTTGAGGGTGTGTATAACCGCAGCGAGGTGTTTGTGAATGGACAGTCGGTTGGGAAACGACCTAACGGTTACATATCCTTCGGATACGACATTAGCCCTTATGTTAAATATGGGCAGGAAAATGAAATTACAGTGCGGGTTGACCATAGCCATGATGCTGATTCCCGCTGGTACACAGGCTCGGGAATATACCGTGATGTGTGGTTGGTAAGGGCAAACGCAGTTCACCTAGATCAATGGGGCGTTTATGCATACCCTGAAGTAAAAGGCAAAAAAGGAACCCTGCACGTTCAAGTCGGTTTAAATAATGATTCGCCTACAAGCGCTAACCTCTCTGTACGCAGCGAACTTTTGGATGCGCAAGGATTAGTAGTGGCGAAAAAAACAAATAAAGTTACGCTTGATGCTGCCGGTAAAAATGAAATAAAGATCCAACTGGAAGTAAATCATCCAAAGTTATGGAGTCTAGCTAGCCCTGCGCTTTACACATTACGCACCACGGTGATGCACCAAAACAACGTGATTGACCAGTCTACGGTAGTCACTGGCTTTCGCACCTATACTTTTGACCCCAATAAGGGGTTTGCGCTAAATGGTGAACAGATGAAAGTAAAAGGGGTGTGCTTGCATCATGATTCAGGTGTATTAGGGGCAGAAGTGTATCCTGAAGTGTGGCGCCGCCGCCTGATGACTTTGAAAGCATTAGGTGTAAATGCAATCAGGACCAGTCACAACCCACATTCCTCTTCGTTATATGCACTTTGTGATGAGATAGGACTCCTGGTGATGAACGAAGCTTATGACGAATGGGAGTTTCCAAAGCGCAAGTGGCTTCAGGGCTGGAATGTTGGCGTTCCCGGATTTCAAGGTTCATTTGATTATTTTAAGGAATGGGGAGAAAGAGACCTTGCCGATATGGTAAAAAGGGATCGTAATCATCTTTCGATATTTGCGTGGAGCATTGGTAATGAAGTAGATTACCCAAACGACCCTTACTCCCACCCTGTACTCGCTGGCAATAAAGAAGGTGGTTTTACGCAGCCAATTTTTGGCGGCTACAAAGAAGATGCGCCTGATGCGATGCGTTTAGGCGATATCGCCAAAAAACTGGTTGCTGTGGTAAAAAAGTATGATACAAGTCGCCCGGTGACTGCTGGCTTAGCCGGAGTGGCTATGTCTAACGAAACAGCTTATCCCGGCGCACTAGATATCGCAGGTTATAATTATACAGAAAGCCGCTACAAAGAAGATCATAAACGTTATCCGAAGCGCGTAATTTTCGGAAGTGAAAATCGCCATGACCTTAATGCCTGGAAGGCGGTGAGAGACAATGAACATATCTTCGGCCAGTTTCTTTGGACAGGAATAGATTACCTTGGTGAATCTGGTCGCTGGCCCTCACGTGGTTTCTACTCAGGTTTATTAGATTTTGCGGGGTTTATTAAACCACGGGGCTATTTCCGTCAATCCCTATGGGCAGATAAACCCATGGCCTATTTGGGAACCTACCCGCTTAGGGAAGGCGCTGCTGCTACTGATGTATGGTCGGCTTTGGAATCAGAACAAGGGCAAAAGAAAGATGAAGCGCCATCAATGGATGCCTGGCCTATATGGAATTATCAGGATGGACAATTAATTCGGGTAGTTTGTTATACCAATGCAGAAAATGCACGGCTAGAGTTAAACGGACAGGTTGTTGGCCAATTAAAAGCCTACGATCAGAAAAGTGGAATCATTTACTGGGATATCCCTTATGCTGCTGGTAAACTGGAGGTGATAGGCTTGGATAGTAAAGGCAAAGAAATAACCCGCGTGCAAATACATTCCAGCAAACGCCAGTACGCCATTAAGGTATTACAAGGGAATGAGCTACAGGTAAAAGGTAAGAGCAGCCTGGCTCAGATCGAGCTTCAGCTCGTTGATGAAGATGGTATTCCCGTACAGCTTGCTGATGACGAGATCACTTGTGATATTGTTGGCAATGCGAGGTTGCTTGGTATGGAAGCTGGAAACAATAGCGATATGAGTAATTATACCGATAACAAACAACGTGTATTCCATGGAAAAATGATTGTCTATATACAAGCCAATGGAAAACCTGGCGAGCAGGTTGCGGTGCGATTTACATCACCCTGGCTAAAACCAGCAATCATAAATATTAAGTTATAAATAAACTAATATTTGGATATCAAATGATTCCATATTTATAATATTTCCTTGTTCAACACGAAAGTCAATAAAATGTTTCTGATCCCAATTTTATGGAAGGGCAAAACAAATGCACAAATGCAACAGTTAGGATTTATATAATATCAGTATGATGGAAAACAATCATTTGGAACGTTTTGTAAAAGCGCAGCAAAAGGAATTCGAAGCTGCACTTAGCGAGGTAAAAAATGGACGTAAACAGTCGCATTGGATGTGGTACATCTACCCGCAACTACAAGGACTCGGATTTTCGGAAACCACCAGATTTTATGCCATTAAAGATATTGAACAAGCTAAGGAATACCTGGAACACCAGATTTTGGGTGCAAGACTAGTGCTGATCAGCGAAGAATTGCTCAAATTGGATTTAAGTGCACGCCAGGTATTTGGAAGTCCCGATGACCTGAAATTGCATTCCTCTATGACGCTTTTTGCGGAGGTGCAGGGCGCAAATCCAATATTCGAGCAGGTGTTACAAAAATTCTTCAAAGGTCAGAAAGATAATAAGACGCTTAGCCTATTGCGAGCACCGTTTAACGGCAATTCATAAATTTGGCATCAATCTCCTACTGCTAATCCATTCCGATGTTTCTCCAAAAATTCAGTTGGCGTTAATTCAAACTGGGTATAAAAACATTTACTAAAATACGAATGAGAATTGAACCCCACCATGTAGCCAATTTCGGCAATGGAATATTCCTGTTCAATCAATAATTTCGCAGCCATCTTCAAGCGAATCAACCTGACAAATTCATTTGGTACGTGACCCGTTTTAGCTTTGATCTTTTTATATAAACTCGATCGGCTGAGGCCAACCTCCCTACCCAGATCTTCTACAGAAAGTTGCGGATCTGCGATTCTCGCTTCGATAATTTGTGTTATTTTTTCCAGGAACTTATCTTCCCGGTTTCCGGTACTGAGTATTTCCGGCCCCGCGAGCGGGTTTTGTGCAAAGCGCTGTTTTAAATTTGACTGTAATTCAAGCAGGTTTTTAATAATTAACGATAGCTGTTTCCATTTAAATGGTTTCGAAATATAAGCATCGGCACCACTCTCCAACCCCTGTATTTCAGTTTCCGTATTTGTTTTAGCGGTGAGTAAAACAACGGGCAGATGACTGTAGTCGATATCCTGTTTAATGATTTTACACAACTCGATACCATCCATTACGGGCATCATAACATCAGAAATCACCAGATCAACCTGATGGTTATCTAGTTGCTTCAATCCCTCTTTTCCATTTTTCGCCTTTAAGGTATGGTAGCCTTCAGTCATAAAACTTTTAGCAAGAAAATCCAACAGCGAGGGATCATCTTCCACCACTAAAACTGTTGGCTTCCCTTCATGTTCTTCTTTCACTTCTATTAGATCTATGACCGGTGCAAGTTCATATTGGCGAAATGGAATGAGCACGGTAAAAATGGTTTTTAGCCCTTCTTCACTTTGGACTTCTAGCCTTCCCCCATGTTTTTCACTTAAAGATTTTGCAAGTGCAAGTCCGATGCCCGTGCCACCCAGGTTGGTATACTGATGCTCTTCTGTCGATACCTTAAAAAACTTCTCAAAAATCGAATCCAGCTGCGCTTTTGGTATCCCGATGCCATCATCCTCCACACTAATGGATATCATTTCTTCTCCATTCGAAGTGGTATGCATATCATTAATTTTTATCTCCAATTTTTTCCTCGCAAATTTGAAAGCATTAATCAATAAATTACTCAGGATCTTCATCAAAGCTTCCGGATCTGCATAAATATCCAGTTTCTTGAATGCGCTGACCACCACAAATTCCAAACTTTTTTTTGTTGCAATTGGAGAGAATCGATCCCTGATGCTGTTGATTAAATAAATTAGTTCTACAGGTTCTTGGTGGATTTCAAAAATATCGCTTTCAATGCGTCTGAAATCAAGTAATTGGTTCACAAGAGTGAGTAGGCGATCTGAATTTTCCTCCATAATCAGCAACTGATTCATACGTGCTGGATCTTTTTCCTTACCGGCAAGGAGCTGTTCTAAGGGTGCAATAATGAGCGACAATGGCGTCCGTACTTCATGTGCCATTGCGGTAAAAAACTCTATCTTTTGTTTATAGAAGTCCTGCTCATTTTTATTTTTAAGTTGCTCCAACTTAATTTCATTTCTTTTCCGCGCTTTTTTATACACCAACCTGCGTAACCAAATGGCACCTATAACCAGCACGATCAGGTAAAAAACATAAGCTGTAATGGTTTTATAAAAAGGTGGCAGGATAGTAATTTTTATGCTGGAAACTTCGCCAATCCCGGTGCCTAAATCGTCAATTACTTTCACCTGAAAGCGGTATTCTCCAGCCGGTAGATTGGTATAGGTGGCTTTGCGCTGGCTGCCAACATTATTCCAGCCCTTATCAAAGCCATCCATTTTAAAAGCATATTGCAGTTTGTTAGGCGCAATAAAACTAAGGGAAGCATATTCAACACTCAATACAGACTGGTTGTGATTTAAAATGATTTCGCTGGTGTAGTTGATGGATTGCTTTAACGGACTGTGCTCATCATTCACTTTCAGGTCTTTGTTAAAAAGCTGAAAATTAGTAAAACTTACTTTTGGTATAGCGGCACTGCTTTTCACCTTATCAGGCTGAAAGGTATTAAACCCGTTGATGCCGCCAAAGTAGAGTTTACCCGATGAATCTTTGTAATATGCCTTGTAATTGTATTGCTGACTTTGCAGATTGTCCCATTTTCCAAAACTCCTTTTAGTTCTTGTTCTAGGGTCATACTCAAAAAGGCCGCTATTAGTAGAGAACCAAAGTTTTCCTGATCGATCTTTCACTATTCCATAAATTACAGTATTACCCCAGTTTTCATCATCAAAAACTTTAAACTTCCCGGTTTTTTTATGAAGGACATTTAGCCCGCTGCCATCTGTTCCTAGCCATAAGTTCCCTTCATCATCGTCGAGCATGCAAATCACCTTGTTGGAGCTGATGGAACCCGGTTTTCGCGTATAAGCATATTGCGTAAGGTGATTATTTTGATCCATTCTGATCAATCCATTATCGTAAGTTGCAATCCAGATTACTTTGTCTTGATCCTGGTAGACCTGATAGATACAACTTTTATCCAGATTTTTCCCTTTAATGCGAATAAACCGGTCATTTTGCGGGTCATAAAGATTTAAGCCCGAGATGGTTGATACCCAGATGCGTCCCTCCCGGTCTTCATCAATAGAATACACGCTATTATCACTTAACGAAGCCGGATTAGCGGGGTCGCTTTTATACCGCTTTATTTTCCCGGTACGTGGGTTCAGAATATTGATTCCACCGGTGTACATGCCGATCCAGATATTGCCCTTTTTATCTTGGTAGAGTGCATGGATGTTGTGGTAAGAAAGGCTATCCTGTGTAGCAGTAAAAGGAAATTTACGGAAAGATTTATCTCTATCATTGAAATAGTTTAAACCACCATCTTCTGTTCCGATCCACATCTGGCCAGCCCCTGTTTCTAGAAAAGCACTTATGGCATTCCCTGATAGTGAATTTTTAGCACCTGAAGGATAATAATATTCAAATCCAGAGCTCCCTTCATGGAAATAATTTAAGCCACCAAAATAGGTGCCTACCCAGATGCCGCCTTCCTTGTCTTTAAAAACTTTGTAAACAGCATCGTCATTAATGCTGTACGGATCATGGTTCTTTTTCTGATAAACAGTAAAGCGATTATTTTTCCGGTCGAAGATGTTTAAACCTTTCTCCGTTCCTAAAAAAATATAGCCGGGTTTGGGCTCATAAATTGTCCGTACGATATTATCACTAATAGAATTCCCTGATGATTTGCGGTAGATGGTAAAACGGTTTGTGCGCTTATTCCAGAGATTTAGGCCGCCCGCCATGGTCCCTATCCAGATATCGCCGTTGGCATCTTTATATAAATCGAGAATCACATTGCTCGAAAGTCTGGCTGTTGGTGATGAGGTATTGTATTGTCTGATTTGATTGGTCTTCGGGTTAAGCACATCTATCCCCTTATCATAGGTGCCAATCCAGATCTCACCGGCATCATCCTGAAGTATTTTAGAAACCTCGTTTGATGCTATTGCCGGAACGGATGTTGTGTTGAAACGTTTAATTTTATGACGCTTAGGAGAATAAACAAAAACTCCTTCAGCTTTGGTAGCGATCCAGATGTCACCATTTTTTGCCCTGATTATATCATTGATAAAGAAATGCTGAAGCGGTTTAAATAAAGTAAATTTTTCGGTTTCCAGGTTGAAGATATAGATCCCCTCATCGGTACCTATCCAGAAGGTCTTCGCGTCGTAATTAAATATCTTTCGGATAAAGTTATTCCCCAAACTTCCCGGCATTCCTTTCTGGTATTGAAAAGATTTGAAATCGTAACCATCAAATCTGCTCAGACCATATTTGGTACCAAACCACATATAGCCCTGATCATCCTGCTCAATGTCCCATATGGTATTGGCACTTAAACCATCCGATACGGTGTAGTGCCGAAAGAAAATTTTCTGAGCGGTGACCGACTGTAAAATAAAAAAGCTACAAAAAAGGAGCAGGGCGATAGCC
This sequence comes from Pedobacter sp. CAN_A7, assembly GCF_015752175.1. Classification (NCBI taxonomy): domain Bacteria; kingdom Pseudomonadati; phylum Bacteroidota; class Sphingobacteriia; order Sphingobacteriales; family Sphingobacteriaceae; genus Pedobacter; species Pedobacter sp. CAN_A7. The sequence goes on from NZ_JADOUW010000001.1 coordinate 1,130,270, forward strand.
CTGCTTTTTTTGATCATCATAAATGGTTAGATTGGTATTACAAGATAGCGAAATTGCCCATTTCAGCGGTAATTTTTATATCATTAAGTTTTTTAATCAGTTCAACTTCTTCTTCTTTATAAGGTGTTCCATCTTTTCTAAACACCTCATGAAACCATTCTTTTGGTTCCTCTCCATTAGGCAGTGGGGTATCCCAAGCATGTTTGGTGTTAGATTTTCCATCTACCAGACCCCAGTTAATGGCACCTATGTTTTCTTTTTTCAGGATTGGCATCACATTTTCAAAACGGCTGCCCTTTGTGCGGGCCATGTATTCTGTACAGATCATTGGCCTTCCGTGAGAACGTAGCATACCAATTACACGTTGATGCCACTGAGGCTCTTCATAATCGTGATACGTAATTACATCAGAATTTAAAGCCTGAAAGGCATTCAGCTCTTTGTAATCCCAAGCCCAAAGCCCGGCACTGATGGGTTGATCCGGGTTAACCGCCCTGGCCCATGTAAATACGCTTTTCAGCAAAGGATAAGAAGTGGTTAGCTTGCCTGAATTTCCAGGTTCATTGTATAAATCCCACAGTAAAATGCGCTTATCTGTCTTGAAGTGGGTCATCACATCCTTAACATATTTTTCAAGTGCAGGAAAATTAGCTGGATTTTTTGAATCGGGATCACCCGGGTCCTGTACCCATCCAGAGTTGTGGATGCCGGGTTTCGGTGCCGGCTGTTTGCCAATTTTACCCTGCTTGTTCCAGCAATCGTCAAAGAACACGAAAATGGTTTTGATGTTGTGTTTGTTTGCAATGCCGAGGTATTGGTCCATTCTTTTTTTGAATCCCTCCGGATCTTGCTTCCAGGCCAGGCTATGCAGATAAACCCGCATGGTGTTGAAACCAATTCCTTCTGCCCAACCTAGTTCTTTATCAATCGTAGCCGGATCAAAAGTATCTGCCTGCCACATTTCTAACTGATTGATGGCTGTACTAGGTAAAAAATTAGCCCCGTTAATCCATTTGTGTTGTTTGTACCAGGCATTAGCTTTTTCTATAGACCAAACCTTACCAACAACTGGTGTAGCTTCCTGTGCCTGCACTACTGATGCTACGCTTAACAGCAGCAGTAATAAAAGTTTAAAATGTTTTTTCATCATATCAATTAGGTGTTGTCCGGCCTACGCCGAGCGGGTTTATTTATTTTGAGAGGGAATATTTAGCTCCTGATCTGCTTTAACCGGAATACCAAAAAATGGAGATCCATCTGCATTCCAGGTAAATTTCTGTGCTCGCGGAGAACGTTGTCCACCGCAACCTTGCCCCGGACCAGCATTGGCATGGTATAAAATCCAATCTTCTTTTCCATCAGGCGATTTAAAAAAGGAGTTATGACCAGGCGCATACACGCCATTTTCTGGCGATTGTTTGAACACCGGTTGCGGACTTTTTACCCAGGAGGAGGCGGCTAATAGATTTTCAGCTGTTAAGGTTAACATGCCCAAAGCATAGAAATCTGTCCAGCAGCCACTAGCTGAATAGATCAGAAAAACTTTCCCATTGTTTACAAGTACCTGTGGACCTTCGTTTACATCTACATGTGGTGGGTTGTTAGGATCATTCAGGTCACCATGTTTTTCCCAATCAAACTGGGGAGTAGATATTTTATACCTTTCCCCATCAATAGTCCAGGGGTTTTTCATTTTAGCGATATAAATTTCCTGCTTCTGGTTCACGTCTCCCTCCCATCCAGCCCATATCATATAAAGCTGGTTCTGGTAGGTGAACACGGAACCATCAATTGCCCATTTATTCGTGGCATCGCCAACTTTTCCTTTAAATTCCCATTCTCCCTGAAAAGGATCTTTAGATGAATTTTCCATTACGTACATGCGGTGGTTCTTATTTTGGCCATCATCTGCAGCAAAATAAACATACCATTTCCCAGCAATAAAATGAATTTCCGGTGCCCAGAGCTCTTTAGAATAGGCCATATCTGCAGGTGGAACAAAGATGGTTTTGTTGTCGGCAGTATTCAGATCTGCCAGGTTTTTGGTTTTCCAGATCACCAGCTTGTTTTGCATGGTTTGGGTATAGTAATAATGACCATCCTTATAAATGCTCCATGGGTCAGCTCCTGAAGGAAGCAATGGGTTTTTAAAAGTTTGCGCAACGCTCACCTGTACGATGAACAATAGCAACAAACTCAATATAATGCGGTATCGCTTGATGTATTTTTTCATATTATTGTTCTCCGGAAGGTTTGCTTATCTGCAATCCTGTGGCTACTGGCATACCAAAATATGGGCTACCATCGGTTTTAAATGTAAATTTCTGCATTCTGATGTTTCTTCTGTCGGCACATCCCTGGTTGGTTTCAGCATTGGCGTGGTAAACAATCCAGTTCTCCTTGCCATCTGGCGATTTAAAAAACGAATTGTGTCCCGGGCCAAAGGCATTGCTTTGTGGTTGTTTGCTAAACACTGGCTGTGCTGACTTTAGCCAATCAGCTTTTACCAAAGGATCTCCCCCGGTTTTAAGACTCAGCATCCCTAAACCATAATCATCTGTTCCACAATAACTTGCTGAATAAATTAAAAAAACTTTATTATCCGGTGATACGAGTGCCTGTGGCCCTTCATTAACACCAAATCCGTTTTTTTCCCATCCTAATTCTGGCTCTGTCAACTTTGTGGATGATCCTGTTAGCGTATAAGGATTCGCCATTTTAGCGATGTAGATATTTTGTGTTAAATTCACATTGGTCACATCAGGTCTTCCGCACCACATAAAATAGCGGCTACCGTTCATTTCCAAAATTGATCCATCAATTGCCCAGAAATCAGTGTCGGCGCTGAAAATCCGGCCTTTATCTACCCAGGTTCCTGTGGTTGGATCGGCACTGCTGTTTTCCAATACCCAGGTACGCTGGCTGCTATCGGAACCATTTCCTGCAGTGTAATAAATGTACCATTTGCCATCCAGGAAGTATAACTCTGGTGCCCAGACGTTTCTCGAATTAGCTGCGCCTGCTGCCGGAATGAATACTGTTTTTGGAATGGCAGCACTCAATTTAGACATTGCAGTAGTGGCCCATAAACTGATAGAACTCCCGTTGGTTTGCAAATAATAATACACCCCGTCTTTTTGAAAAACCGATGGGTCTGCACCGCTCATCAAGGGGTTGGAAAAGGTGCTTACTACCGCTGGTGGATTTACGGGTATAACTGGAACAGGGTTACTTGACTTTCCGCAAGAAATACTTACAGAAATCAAGATGGCCAGTCCAACAGTATGAAGCTTAAATCCTTTAAGCATTTGGTTATTTATCATAGGATATATTTAGATAATATGTACAGGACTTCCATAAATCGTCATTGCGAAGCCGATGTTTAATTGGCTGCGCAATGATGACTCTTTTATTAATATTTAGGATTCTGCGTTAAATTTGAATTTAAATCTATATCGGCCTGCGGGATAGGATAAAACTCATGTTTCCCTACAATAAAACCAGTAAAATCAGCGTCTCTCGTGGCCAATGTCGGATTCAAATCTCCCCAGCGGGATAAGTCTGCCCAACGCCATCCTTCGCCAGCCAGTTCCGTTACACGTTCATGTTTCAATTGCGTTAAAAACTGTGACTGGTTCAGTCCTGGCTTTGCAACAGTTAATGTTGCCAAACCCACTCTTTGCCTCACACGGTCCACATATTGGTAAGCTTCAGCAGTTCTGCTTAAACCATTTAAGGCTTCAGCATACATTAAAAGCACGTCTGCATAGCGGATTAAACGGTAGTTATTGGGTGAGCGGAAACCTTCTTCGTTTTTCCAGTGATCGTTTAATAATTTACGGAACCATACACCGTTTGCATCAGGTCCATTGCCATAACGGCTGGCAAAAGTTTGCCCATAAACTATTGTTGCAGTTGGACCAGCTGGGTTAGCGTTATTGAAAATAAGAGATGCCGCCAAGCGTGGATCCTGTGCACCGCTAACGGTAGTTTCCTGTAAAAACTCATCCACTAGCCATCTGCGGGCTCCCCCATCAGAAAAGCCTACACCCGGAGGCGCGAAAAATTGAGAGATAGAGGTACCGGTATTGTTGATTCTAGTCTCATCCACATCATCATCAGTACTTTCCGATTGATTTTCACTAAATTGAATTTCAAAGATCGATTCGCTGTTGTTTTCTTTGCTGATGATAAAGTTATCCCGGTAATCGGGCATTAAGCTATACATAGCGCTTCCAACTCCGGTAACCAGGTAAGCAAATGCATCGGCAGCTTCCTGATACTTCAGCTGCTGAAGATAGGTTTTACCCAGAAGCGCATAAGCCGCACCTTTCGTTGCACGGCCTAAATCCGTTGCTGAATAACTCACTGGTAAATCAACTATAGCTTCCGTTAAATCTTTAGCCACCTGCGCAAAAGCCTCTTCTGTAGTGGCATTCGCCGGAACATCTTTCGGCTGTGATGGCGTCAACATTAAAGGCGGACGACCATAATAAATCGTTAGGTTGAAATAAAATAACGCCCTTAAAAATTTAGCCTCTGCGATGATTCTTCTTTTATCGTTCTCATCCATTGGTATTGCAGGCACATTTGCGATCACCTGATTGGCCCTAAACACGCCAACATACAGGTTAGACCATGTTTGAGAAGTTAGCCCATCATTATAATCGGTTTGGTTAAAGCGCATTAAGTTGTTCAGTCCACCGTCACCGCCAGATCCATAACCTTCATCAGATTTTAGAATGCCATGGTAAAACATCCAGCGTGAATATAAACTAGCGGTACGGTAAAACGTACTGTAAACCGCATTGATGCCTTTTGTGGCGTCCTCACCTGTTTTCCAGAAACTGGCAATAGTTGGTGCATTTGGATTAATCGCATCAAAGTCTCTTTTACAGCCTGTAAAGGCCATGAGCAATGCGGTTAAAATGAATATATATTTTTTCATGATTTATTTTATTAGAATCCTACACTAAAACCAAATGATACTATTCTTGATGATGGGTAATTTCCGTTATCCACTCCTGGCTCAAGGTTTGCGTTCGCCCCCACTACATCAGGATCCAGCCCGCTATATTTAGTAATGGTAAATAAGTTTTGACCACTTACATATAATCTGGCGCTGCCGATACCTGCATTGGAGATCAGTTTGGAAGGCAGGTTGTAGCCAAGTTCTACATTACGTAACCTCAGGAATGAACCATTCTCAACCCAACGATCGGTGTTGCCCCTCGCATTTTCGTTAATCCCTCTATCATTTGCCGCAAACTGATAACCCAATCTCGGAAAATTGGTATCCGTATTGGTTGGCGTCCAGGGGCTAATTGCTGTTCTATAATTAGAATTGCCGTAACTATCCAGTTCTCTGAGCACGTCGTTGTATAATTTTTGTCCGAATGCACCGTAAAACTGAACAGAAAGACTAAAATCTTTGTATCTGGAATTAAACTGCAAACCAGTGGTAAATTTTGGAAATGCAGAGCCCGCAAATACGCGGTCTTTATCGTTTATATCATCATTGGTACCCCCGTCAATGGTATTTACATAACGGATATCGCCTGGTTTAGCATAAGCACTTTGAGCCCGATGTGCATCTATTTCAGCCTGACTTTGGAATATGCCATCTGTTTTTAATACATAATATTCACCAATGGAACGGCCAACCTGCGTACGGGTATTGCCAGATTGGATGTAATCTTTCGGCTGACCAGTTTCCGTGTCGATACCCAAATTACCTAAGGATAATACTTTATTTCTCACGATGCTGATATTTCCCGCGATATCCCATTTAAAGTCGCCATCCAGATTTGGGCGGTAGGCTAAATTTAGCTCTACGCCTTTATTTTGAATGGAGCCTATGTTTACAATAGGATCACCCTGTAAATTACCTAAGTAACCTGGTAACGGCTGAGCGAGCAAAACATCCTCCGAAACTGACCGGAACACATCAAAGTTTACGGTTAGCTGATTTTCGAAGAGGGATGCATCAAAACCCAAATTGGTTGTTTCTTTCCTTTCCCATTTCAAATCACCGGATGCCAGTCTAGCCTGAATAGCGCCAGCATTGGTTGTTTGCCCGCTACCCAACACTACATCAGGCGCCTGGTTCAAGAAACCAATATATTGATATGGACTTAAAGTATTAACACCCAGCACACCATATGAACCCCTTAGTTTTAAATCAGAAATCCAATCAACTTTGAAAAAATCTTCTTTGGAAATTCTCCAGCTTAAAGCTCCGGAAGGGAAATAGCCTGTTCTAAACTGAGGAGAGAAACGAGAATCTTTATCTGCACGGAAGGTAAAGGTTGCCAGATATTTATCATTATAAGTATAGTTTACCCTACCTAAATAAGAATCTAATAAGCTTTTATAGATCGTTCCGGAAGAAGTACGGCCGTCGCCTGCCGTAGAGGTTAAAGTATTTAAATAACCGCCCCCAAATTGCGCTAGCCTGATTCCGCTACCAAAAGTATTATCCGTTTGTGTAGTTTGCTCCGTGTAACCAACTACACCGTTGATGCTGTGTTTACCTATCACATAATTGTAGTTCAATGTATGCTCCAATAAATAACTCAGGAACTGGGAGCGGTTATCACTTAGCTGACTAAAATCAGGCGACTGGTTCTGATACCAGGAACCATCTTTTCTAATCGATTTGCTTTTATCAAAACTGGTTTCGATACCTGCGTTAAATCTATAAGTTAAGCCCTCAATTATTTTAAAGTCTAGATAAGCGTTACCAATAACTTTTGCAAAATTTGATTTAACTGACGTAATATTTGCGATAGCGCTTTGGTTACGGGAAAAAGTATTAATACTTGCATTCGAACCATAACCCCATCCACCTGGATTGTTCGTACTGATTAAAGCATCATCCTGAACAGGAATTAAAGGTATGCTGGTGAACATATCATACCAGGGATTTCCTGCAAAAGCACCTCCCTGGAATGGAGATTTTGAAGTGGAAGAAGAAAAGGCCAGGTTTTCTCCAAATTTAAATCGTCCTTTTGTGGTTTCAGTATTAACCCTGAACGATGCACGCTCAAATTCTCTGGCAATTAAAGCGCCTTTATCTTTAAAATAGCCGCCTGAAATGAGGTATTTCGACCCGTTGCCACCGCCCGAAATACTGGCGTTATAATCCTGAACTGATCCGGTGCGAAGTGTCTCATCCACCCAATCGGTATTGGTTATGCCATTATAATTAGCAACACCCGGCTGAATAGCCATTCCCGATGCCTGATAAGCAAGGGTATTGGTTGCCGCATATTCGGCCGAATTCATCATATCATATGTTTTAGGCACTTGAGAAACACTATATCTTGTGGTAACTGATATTTTTGCAGGTCCGTCTTTACCTTTCTTCGTTGTAATTAAAATCACTCCATTTCCTGCTCTAGATCCATAGATCGCAGCAGCAGAGGCATCTTTAAGGATTTGTATATCTTCAATGTCATTCGGACTAACAGTAGTATTAGGATCAGCAATCATCCCGTCTATTACATACAAAGGATTTGCATTACCAAAAGTGGCTAAACCCCGAATATTTACTACGGCTTCCTGACCAGGGGCGCCACCATTTCTTACGGCTACACCTGGTGATTGGCCTTGTAAAGCTTCTGGCAAGGAGCGCGAGACTAATTTTTCGGTATTGCCCGTGCTTACTGTACCTGTAGCGCCGGTTAAATCTCTTCTTTTAATAGTTTGGTAACCAATGACAACTACATCTTCCAATACAGTCTCGGAGGATTCTAAGGTAACATCAATTACCGGATTACCCCCAACCAGAATTTCTTTGGATTTGAAGCCAACGTAATTGAATATTAAAGTGGCATTCTCCGGAACCGAGATGCTGAATTTTCCATTCCCATCTGTTACCACCGCTCCACCACCGCCCTTAATGTTTACGGAAACACCTCCAAGGACTTCGCCTGAAGTTGTCCGCACCGTTCCTGTAACCACAACATCGCGTTTTTCAGCTTTAATTTCATAGGTTTTGAGGTGCATATCCACAGCATAACCCGGGGATATTGCTGCTACCATCAATAATGGCACAGCGAGTATACCTTTAAGGTTACTGACCTGATGAACATGAAATAAACTGAGTAAATTTCTTTTTTTCATAATATTTACATTTGGTTTTTCTGAATAGAAATTAGATCGGACCTGTGCTTTAAAAGACAGCCCATAAGCTTACCTGATTGGCTTTTTTTCATTGACGTGATTAGGTTTATATTGGTTAGCAATGCGTAAAACCTGGGAGGTTTTACTATAGCAATTGTAGAAAATTTATCGGAGATTCGGTTATAAAAATTGTTTCAAAATCTGTAACAATTGTGGAATTTCTGTGGAGAAATCAACCTCAGCGTTTGAAATTGATCGTCTATGCTCTTTAGAACAGGTAGGCGTTTGAAATCAACAAATGGATGTGGATAGGTGTTATTTGCTGACAACCTAATCAACAACTATAGTGAAGACTATTGGACTGGAGCGTTTTGTATAAGCACAGGAAAGCAATTACAACAATGCCTATGTGAGGTGATAAATGGGCGCAAATGGCTTCGACCAGGCGCTCATACAAGAGCGGGGATGAAACGCATCAAGTACGGGATTAGTACGACACTCGTACGGGAGTCGCCGTACGAGTGTCGTATGAAAGGCGTTTCTGACCCGTCTCTGGTCCGGTCTTACCAGGAACCACAGTGCAAACCAGGTTGGTTTGCATGGAAGTGTTAATTGGATAGGATAGCTTCCGCCCACCTAGAAAATAGGGAGGTCAAACTAAGCAAATAATAAAGCCGCTTTTCTTAGAGAGCGGCTTTTTTAGTATTAACTGTTATTGTTATGGTCAGTAATCATTTTCCCAACCTGCTGCACAAAATCAGCATCTAATTCATCTTGGGTACTCCAAACAACCTCTTCTTCACTGGGCTCTGGATAAATCACCCCAAGTTTATCTAAACCGTCCATGATGCGGTAAGTACCGTTGTCTTGTGGCTCTATTGTAAGTCTTTTTTCTAATAGTTGTAGTTCGAATGATTCCATGTATATAGTGTTTCCTAGTTAAACACAGTGGGATGTTAAATGTTTATAGACAATTTTTATATTCAAGCTGATGGTCTTAAGCGTTTTGAAAAAGCCGGAGAATTCAGTGGTTAGGCTTATCCGGTAACCGATAAATATTATACAATTCGACCACTGGAAGAAGCTGCTGAATACCTAAACATATGGTGGGCGACAGACTGGTGCGAATTAAGGTAGAACTGATGGATATAGTTGCTGTCAGAAAAACAGTGGACCCAACTGGGTGCTTCTCGAACCATTTCTTACCTGTTTTATGTTTAATTAGTGATCTGAGAAAATAATCGCGATTTAAACGGATAAAAAAAAGACTTCTATCGATTAAAATTATAATGGTTAATCTGTGCTAAAATATTAAAACTAGTGCGCATTTTTAATGTTAAAACTTTGAATTGTTTTGTAAAGGAGTAGGAGGTTATCACCTAAATCTCCTATTTGGCGAATCTGACCATTGATGTCATAATCAATTCGTTTATCTCCTATTTGGCGAATCCGGCCATTTATATCATAATCAACTCGATCATCTCCTATTTGACGAACTCGGTTATTAATATCATAATCTATTCGTTTATCCCCAATTTGGCGAACACGATTATTAATATCATAATCTATTCGTTTGTCCCCAATTTGGCGAACACGGTCATTGATATCATAATCAACTCGATCATCTCCTATTTGGCGAACACGATTATTAATATCATAGTCTATTCGTTTATCTCCGATTTGACGAACTCGGTCATTGATATCATAGTCAACTCGATCATCTCCTATTTGACGAACTCGGTTATTAATATCATAGTCTATTCGTTTGTCCCCGATTTGACGAACACGGTCATTGATATCATAATCAATTACTAAACCGTCAATATCACTCAAACGGCCGTTCACGTCATATTTCAATGGTTTATCGCCCATGCTGTCAAAAGTGGAAACATTTATATTTTGCAGCCTACCTTTTGAATCTAATCGTACATTCAAACCTTCCTTTTGCACGATAAAAACCTGTTTTTTATCGTTCCCAGAAAGGTAAAGCTTAATTGTTTGTGAATAAACAGTACCCGAAAAAATAAAAAAAGAAAATAAAAATAGGATGGTTTTCATAAGGATTAACTAAGGTGACTCATTGCTGGCCAATGATAATGAAATATTTTTAAGCACTCCGACAAAAACCACACATAAATCAGTGCCTAAAAAATGTCTAAAAAAACAAAACCCTCTTTACAATTTGTAAAGAGGGTTTGTGGGCCCAGCTGGGCTCGAACCAGCGACCAAAAGATTATGAGTCTTCTACTCTAACCAACTGAGCTATAGGCCCCGAAAAATCTTGTTTGATTTTGCGAGTGCAATGTTACATATTTACATCGAATTTTAAAACATATTTAATGCAAAATATAAAAAATGTTATTTTCGATTACGGAAATGTGATCTTCGAAATAGACTTTAAAAAGGCCCAAGATGCTCTGCAGCAATTGGGTATACAAGATATAGAAAATTTTTTCGCCCACAAAGGACACAATAGTTTATTTGATGATTTCGAGACAGCGACCATCACACCCGACCAATTTAGGGAAGGAATCAGGCTTGCAGCAAAAAATAATGACCTTACCAACCAGGAAATTGATGCCGCATGGAATAGTTTATTGATCGGTGTTGCACCAACTATCCACGATGTGTTGTTAAAAGTAAAAGAAAAATACCGGACGTTTTTACTAAGTAATAGCAACGAGATCCATTACGACTACATTGTAGACTACCTCAAAAAAGAACATGCACTCGAAGCCATTGATACTTTATTTGAGAAAGCTTACTTCTCGCAACACATGTACCTGCGTAAACCGCATGTAGAAATTTTCAACCAGGTGATTAAGGAAAACAACTTAAAACCTGAAGAGACGTTATTTATTGACGATAGTCCGCAACACCTGGAAGGTGCTAAAAAAGCCGGTATACACACCCTATTAATGACGGAAAACCCGAAAAACCTGGAAGCTTTCCTAAAAAAGAACAACATCATCTAAGCATGACGAATAAAAGATTTAAAACCTTAAAGGAATTTTATCCTTTCTACCTCTCTGAGCATCGGAATTTAACAAGCCGCATTCTCCATTTCATTGGTACCGGCCTGGTGGTGCTGCTATTCATTACCGCCATCCTTTTTCACAACTATCAGTTTCTCCTGGCTATCCCTATTGTGGGTTACGGCTTTGCCTGGGTAGGTCATTTATTTTTTGAAAAGAATAAACCGGCTACTTTTCAATACCCGATGTTTAGTCTGGCAAGCGACTTTATGTTATTTTGGGATCTGCTATCGGGCCAACAGCCATTCAGGGTAGAGGACTAACATTAATAGTTTTTATCTATAGTTAAATAGAAATTAACAGTTTTTATTTATTCGATCGAAGCGCTACTTTTATAAAAATTATTATTTATGGACGAGCAAAACAAATCGAATAGAAAACTAACTACTGCATCTGGCAGACCATATTACGAACATGAAAACACTATGTCTGTGGGAAGCCGGGGTCCTTTATTACTTCAGGACTTTATTTTACACGAAAAAATGGCGCACTTTAACAGAGAGCGCATCCCTGAACGTATCGTTCACGCTAAGGGAACGGGTGCCTATGGCACTTTTACCGTTACTCATGACATCACAAAATATACAAAGGCAAAGTTATTTTCGGCAGTTGGCAACAGCTGCCGGATGTTTGCCCGCTTCTCTACCGTAGGTGGTGAAAAAGGCAGTGCCGACTCAGAAAGAGACCCTCGCGGATTTGCGGTTAAATTTTATACTGAAGATGGTAACTGGGATATGGTTGGTAACAACACACCCGTATTTTTCGTCAAAGACGCTAAGAAATTCAGCGACTTTATTCATACGCAAAAACGTGATCCACGCACCAACCTCAAAAGCGCAAACATGGTATGGGATTTCTTTTCGCTAAATCCAGAAACTTTACACCAGGTGTTGGTATTGATGAGTGACCGCGGTACTCCTTTCTCTTATCGCCATATGCATGGTTTCGGTAGCCATACTTACTCTTTAATTAATGCAGACAATGAAAGAGTTTGGGTAAAGTTTCATTTTAAAACCCAGCAGGGCATTAAAAACTTCAGTAACGAAGAAGCCAATCAAATGCGTAATACCGATATGGACCATGCGCAACGTGACCTGGTTGACGCCATTGATAATGGTGAATTTCCAAGATGGACCTTAAAAATCCAGGTCATGACCGAGGCGGAAGCAAAAACCTTCCGTTGGAATCCTTTTGACGTTACCAAAGTATGGCCACATGCGGAATTCCCATTAATAGAAGTAGGTGTAATGGAACTGAACCAGGTTCCAAACAATTATTTTGCTCACGTGGAACAAGCGGCCTTTGCCCCTTCTAACCTGATAGATGGTATTGGTTTTTCTCCCGATAGGATGTTACAAGGACGTATTTTTTCTTACGCAGATGCACAACGTTACCGTTTAGGTGTAAATCATGAGCAAATACCTGTTAACAGGTGTCCATTTATGGTAAATAACTACCACCGTGATGGACAAATGCGTGTAGACGACAATGGTAGCGACCATCCAAACTACTTTCCAAATAGTTACGGTGATATTGTTCCTGACCCGGAATATAAAGAACCTTCGTTGGAATTAGATAGCAATGTTGCCGATTGGTTCGACAGAAATGAAGGCCCTGGCGACAATGATCACTATACTCAAGCGGGCGACCTTTACCGAAAGGCGCTAAACGATGAAGGCCGGATGAACTTAATTGAAAATATTGTAGGCTCCATGATTGGTATCAATGGCCCTAACCGTGCAAAGATTGTGAATCTTCAATTATGCCACTTCTTTAGGGCAGATATGCAATTAGGTATGGCTATTGCAAAAGGACTTGGTGTTGATATTGAACAGGCGATGCCTGCAAGACACTAAACCTATAATTCAAATAGAAAAGGCCTGATGAATATTATTTCATCAGGCCTTTTCTATATTTAGCTAGCTAGATTATTAAAACTTCCTGCGTGCTTTCTCTTTAGCAATAAGGTTAAGCTCCCTGCTCGTTTGTCCGGCAACCGAAGTATTTTCCTGCGCTCTTCTAAACAGATAAGGCATTACTGCTTTGATTGGGCCATAAGGCACATATTTAGCTACGTTATAATCCGCATCAGATAAGTTGAAGCTGAGGTTGTCGCTCATTCCTAATAATTGAGAGAAATACACATGTGAATGGTTGTGCGGAATTTCATGCTCATCTAATAGCTGGGCAAGGGTCTGGCAGCTTTCTTCATTATGTGTACCAGCAACAAAACCAATTTCTTTAATGTTCGCTACGCAATATTGTAAGGAAGCATCGTAATCTTTATCGGTTGCAGCTTTATCACGTTGAATTGGTGATGGATAGCCCATTTCTTCCGCTCGTTTTCTTTCTTTCTCCATATAAGCACCACGAACCATCTTAACGCCTAAAACGAAACCCGTTTCACGCGCAATCAGGTGATCGGCTTTCATATCAGCCAGTTTATCATGACGGTACATTTGGTAAGTATTGTAAACCAGTAAGCGCTCGCGGTTAAATAAACGCATCATGTCTAAGGCAAGGTCATCAATCGTTTTCTGAATCCAACTTTCTTCCGCATCAATCATGATGGGTACATTTTTGTCGTAAGCCCTTTGGCAAATTCTCTGACAACGTGCGCGTACTTTTGCAAATTCTGCTTCCTCAGCGGCTGTAAGGCTTTGTTGGGCATCAATTTTTTCTAACAGGGCAAAACGACCTATACCAGTAATTTTAAAAACGGTAATAGGCACACGTGAATCACCTGCCGCACGTTCGATGGTTCTGATAATTTCCTCGCAGGTAAAATCAAATACCTCTTCTTTTTCTTCTCCTTCTACAGAATAATCGAGAATAGTACCCACCTTACCTAGCGCAAGTTGTTTAATGGTATTTTCGCATTCGGCGATGGTTTCTCCACCGCAAAACTGCTTAAAAATAGTAGCTCTGATGAGGGGTTTAAGAGGTAGTCCCGCATTTAAAAAGAAATTGGTAATCGGGGGGCCAATTTTGACTAGAAAGTTACTGCTAATCACTTTGTATAAATAATAGGCACTGTTTAAGTCAGCATTCGATTTATTTCTAAACGCAATCTCTGTGTTTTCAAAATTCAATCTTCTTCTGGGGGTTGTTTCCATTGATGAGATATGTGTGTGTAATGCTGCAAAAATATAAAATCCATCACATTTACCTTGTAAAACAGTTTGTATTTGTTGTAAATTGCGCTCATAATGATAGATTTTAAACTAGAAGGTGAGTTTATTCCCTTAATCCAGCTTTTAAAAGCAACTGGTCTTGTTCAAAGTGGTGGCGAAGCACAAACTGTAGTAGAAGACGGATTGGTAAAATATAACGGTGCAGTTGATTATCGTAAACGATTAAAAGTTCGCGTTGGCGATGTGATCGATTTTATGGGTAAAACGATAAAAGTAAGCTAATGGCAGTATTAGAGAGTGCAGGTAGCACCATCCACTTTGAAACACAACTTGCGCCCTTGATGAACATCATTGAGCAAGGTAAATACAGCAAAGTATTTGTCTTTACAGATGGCAACACCTCTGAAATTTGTTTACCGGTTTTTCGGGAGATGTTAGATGATTTCAGTGAATTTGACTTGATTGAAACGGACCCAGGAGAAGAAAACAAAAACATTGACTTCTGCATTGGTATCTGGAAAACCTTACTGGATTTTGAAGCGGACCGCAAATGTCTGATGATTAATCTAGGTGGTGGTGTGATTACAGATATGGGTGGCTTTATTGCCTCCACTTATAAAAGGGGTATTCATTTCATCAATATTCCTACTACCCTACTCGCTCAGGTTGATGCTTCGGTGGGTGGAAAAACAGGCATTGATATCGACAACGTTAAAAACATGGTGGGTACCTTCACCTTACCTCAGGCCGTATTTATCGAAACGGCATTTCTAAAAACATTACCTGAACGTGAATTACTATCTGGTTTTGCCGAAATGATCAAACACGGTTTAATCGCCGATCAGGATTATTACCAGGCATTAAAAACCAGCGACTATAAAAATCCAGCTGCAGAAGCAATTTTCCGCTCTGTAGAAATAAAAAATGAAGTAGTCACCACAGACCCTCAGGAACAAAACCTGCGTAAAATTTTAAACTTTGGTCACACCATAGGTCATGCTGTAGAAAGTTATGCGTTAAGCAACAACCCTATGCCGCTAACCCATGGGGAAGCTATAGCGATCGGCATGGTATGTGAAGCCTTCCTATCTCATCGAAACAGCACATTAACAGCAGCGGAATTGGAAGACATCACCACCTACATCTTGAGCTTATACCCTGCTTACACCATTGTACCGGAAAGCTTTGATGACCTGTTGGCCCTTATGCAAAGTGACAAAAAAAACGAACATGGCCAGGTGATGTTCTCCCTATTAGAAAATATTGGCCATTGTGGATATAATTGTATTGTTACTACTCAGGACATTAAAGAAAGTTTGAATTACTTCAACAACTTTTATACTAATAAACCTGCATAGGGCTATTATTTCGCAGCAACAGCTAAAGGAACTAACACACAATAATTAATTTTTTTAAATTAACTATTGACAAATTAAATTTTGTTTGTACATTTGAAATAATAAAACAACAAACAGGTGTTAAAGCCTGCTAAAAAACAAGATGAAACTATCATAAGTTTTATAGCTTCCAAAGGCAATAAGCACAAGTAACGATAGCAACATCACCATAAAAGACAATAAAATACTGATGAGAAATATTACTACATATTGGTTTGGTTACTTCTACTATTTTAGTAAGAGCCGGGACTGATATGCAATTAAAATAACAAGATAACTGTATATGAAAAGTCCCGGCCTAAAGCCGGGACTTTTTTTGTTTAAAAAAAATGAAAAAAGCAATTAGGGTAGCCATTCAAGGTATTAAAGCATCATTCCACGAGGAAGCTGCATTTAAATTTTTCGGAAAAGATATTGACACCATCGAGTGCAACTCTTTTAAACATACGTGTGAGGCTCTGGAGAAAAAAGATGCGGATTTTGTGGTCATGGCTATAGAAAATTCCATTGCAGGTAGCCTGCTCCCTAATTATACGTTGATCAGAGATTACAATTTCTCCATCGCCGGAGAGGTTTACCTGCCGATACAATTGCACCTGATGGCCTTACCGGGTGTAAAATTTGAAGACATCAAATATGTTACCTCCCACCCCATCGCCATCCGCCAGTGCATTGATTTTTTTGATGAATACCCACATTTACAGGTGGTTGAAAGTACAGATACCGCAGCTTGCGCAAAGAAAATAAGGGATGAAGAATTAAAAGATACCGTGGCTATTGCCAACACCCTTGCTGCTGAACTATATGGCTTGAATATTATTGAAAGAAGAATCGAATCCAATAAGAAAAACTATACTCGTTTCCTGATCCTGAAACGTGACAAGTCTGACGACGATAAAACAATCAATAAAGCATCCATTTGCTTCCAGGTGAGTAACCATGTTGGTGCCCTTTCTAAAGTACTAAACATCTTTGCAGAGAATGAGGTAAATCTTACTAAAATTCAATCGATGCCAGTTTTAGGCAAAAGGAATGAATATTATTTCTACATAGATATTGAATGGAAGAACATGGAAAGTTATGATACTGTGGTTCGAAGAGCCGTAAAATACACCGTGAACTTTAACATCATGGGCGAATACCTTAAAAACGATAAAGTCTAATCAATCAAAATATTAACATTAAAACCCCTACACAATGAAATTAAATTTAAACATCCAGCCCCTAAGTAGCTGGATCAACCTTAAAAATGAACCTTTAATTATCTCTGGACCATGTAGTGCAGAAACAGAAGACCAATTATTATCTACTGCACACTTACTAGCAGCAACCGGAAAAGTTTCTGTATTAAGAGCAGGCATCTGGAAACCACGTACCCGTCCGGGAGAGTTTGAAGGCATTGGTAGTATTGGTTTAGAATGGCTTAAAAGAGCAAAAGAAGAAACAGGATTACCTACCGCTGTAGAGGTTGCAACGGCTAAACATGCAGAAGAAGCACTAGCAGCTGGTGTTGATATCCTATGGATTGGTGCAAGATCTACCGCGAATCCATTTACCGTACAAGAAATTGCTGATGCCTTAAGAGGTGTTGACATTCCGGTATTGGTTAAAAACCCGGTTAATCCAGACTTATCTTTATGGGTTGGTGCATTAGAGCGTATTAACAATGCAGGTATCACTAAATTAGGTGCTATCCACAGGGGTTTCTCTTCATACGAAAAAAGCTCGTTCCGTAACGAACCAATGTGGGAACTAGCGATACAATTAAAAACACTTTGCCCGGAATTACCAATCATTAATGATCCAAGTCATATTTGCGGTAACAGAGAACTTATTCCATACATCTCGCAAAAAGCTTTAGATCTTGATATGCAAGGTTTAATGATCGAATCACACATTGATCCTTCGGTAGCCTGGACAGATGCAAAACAACAAGTAACCCCAGCAGCCTTAGCAGAACTGGTAGAACGTTTCAGCTTACGTAAACCAGAGTCTAAAAATGAAGCTTTTACAGATAAATTAGCTGAATTAAGAAAACAAATCGATAAAATTGACGACTTGATGATCCAGAAATTAGGTGAAAGAATGTCAATTGTTGAAAAAATCGGTGAGTTTAAAAGAGATAACGATGTAACTATACTACAAGTTAACCGTTGGGATGAAATTATCCAGAAAAGATCTGCTTTTGCAAAAGCATTGAAACTAGATCCAAACTTTACCGAGAAATTCCTGGAACTGGTTCACAACGAATCCATCAGAAAACAAACGGAGATCATGAATGAAGGTAAAGAAACTTCAAGCATTGAAGAAGCTTCAGCCCAATAGCAAGACACGGTATGAAAACAAACGCAATTGTTTCTTTCCCGAATAAAAAAGAGATCCGTGCTGAAATCAACCTTACAGGTTCCAAAAGCGAAAGCAACAGGGCGCTAGTTATTGCCGCCCTGAGCAAGGGGCTTGTGGAGGTTGATAACTTATCGGATGCTGAAGATACGGTGGTTTTAAATCACATTTTAACCGGTCTGGCACATCGCGATCATCAGCTGCAACACGTTGATGTAGGGCATGCCGGTACAGCCATGCGTTTTCTAACCGCTTACCTGGCCACACAGCAGGGCACGTTTTTGCTAACAGGTTCCAAACGCATGAAGGAAAGGCCCATTAGGTTATTGGTTGATGCTTTAAAAAACATGGGCGCCGTTATTGGCTACGAAGGTGAAGCAGGGTACCCGCCTTTGTTAATTGCCGGTGGATTTGAACAAACCACCAATAAAGTTTGTATTAAAGGAAATGTGAGTAGCCAGTATTTATCTGCATTACTCATTATCGCTCCGGTGCTTCCTCAAGGCTTGTCGCTTGAAATTATAGGGTCCCCTACTTCAAAGCCTTATATCGACATGACGTTGAGCATGCTACTAGAATCTGGCATTAAACATGAATGGAAAGACAGTACCATCACCATTGCACCACAACCTTATCAGGCGAGTAAACTCACTGTAGAGCCAGACTGGAGTGCAAGCTCCTACTGGTATAGCATTGCTTGTTTAGCAGACCAGGCAACATTGACGCTGCCTCACCTGAAAGCGAAAAGCTTGCAGGGCGACAGCAGGATCCAGGAGATTATGCAACAACTGGGCGTGCAAACTACAAGAACTGAAAATGGCATTAAACTTGAATCAACGGGTGAAATTAACGCATCCAAGGAGGTAATTAACCTGAAGGATTGTCCGGATTTAGCACAAACCATTATTGTAGCCGCAGCAGCTAAGGGCTTGAACCTTGCTTTTACGGGATTGGAAACTTTAAAAATCAAAGAAACCAACCGCATTAAAGCCTTACAAAATGAATTGGCTAAAATTGGTGTGGCTTTGCTGGAAGATAACGAAGTTTATACTTTAGCTTGTGAAGGATTGCATTTCCCGGAGCATATCTTCGTTAAGACCTACGATGATCACCGGATGGCCATGGCTTTTGCGCCACTAAGCTTGTTGATTAAGGAAGTTGAGATTGAAGACCTGCACGTAGTAGAAAAATCATATCCTGACTTCTGGAAAGATTTAGAAAAAGCAGGATTCACCGTTAAAGAATTGTTTAATACCTAAACTAAAAATTATGGCTGGAAATACATTCGGACAATTGTTTAAAATATCCACTTTTGGAGAGTCACACGGACCAGCCATAGGCGTTATTATTGACGGCTGTCCGGCGCAATTAAACATCGATCTTGACTTTATTCAATCAGAACTCGATAAAAGAAAACCGGGGCAGTCGCGCATTACCACGCAAAGAAAAGAAAGCGATACCGTGCAGGTACTTTCTGGCATATTTGAAGGTAAAAGCACTGGAACGCCCATTGGTTTGCTCATTCCTAATGAAGACCATCGTTCTAAGGACTATGAACACAACAAGGATGTATATCGACCTTCTCATGCTGATTACACTTACGATGCTAAATATGGCTTTCGCGACCACCGTGGTGGCGGCAGATCGTCTGCCAGGGAAACCGCAGCCAGGGTAGCGGCTGGTGCCATCGCTAAACTTTTATTAAAAGAGCAGGGCATCGAAATCTTCGCACATGTTGCTTCTGTAGGCAAAATCAATGCGCCTAACCTGGAGGACCTCAGCGTTGCCGAATTGCTGGAATTAAGGGAGGATAACATTGTACGATGTGCTGATCCGGCTACAGCAAAACAAATGATTGAATGCATTGATGGTATCCGTAAAGATGGTGATACCATAGGTGGTAAAATCAGCTGTCTGGTTAAAAACTGCCCAGTAGGATTAGGAGAGCCCGTATTTGATAAATTACATGCAGATTTAGGGAAAGCGATGTTAAGTATTAATGCGGTACATGGTTTCGAATATGGCTCAGGCTTTTCAGGAAGTGAAATGAGAGGTTCTGAACACAATGATATCTTTATCAATGATGGCGATGCCCCAAGAACGATTACCAACTTTTCTGGAGGTATTCAAGGAGGTATTTCTAATGGCATGGAAATTAATTTTACCGTAGCATTTAAACCTGTTGCCACCATTATGCATAACCAGCAAACGGTTAATGCCGCTGGTGAGGCTTCAGAAATTAAAGGCAAGGGCCGTCATGACCCTTGTGTAGTACCACGAGCAGTAGTAATTGTAGAAGCCATGGCTGCCCTGGTATTAGCCGATCAGCTGTTGCGAAGCAAAACTAACCGGGTGAGTTAAGCCCAAAAAACTTTATAAAAAAAGCTCAGCATGTGATATGCTGAGCTTTTTTTATGAGCTATTCGATTAGCTGAATACTGAATTTACAATAATCGAAACCTTTCTCCTATCGATATCTTTAAAAGATCGCCGGATATTTAACCTTGTTATGTTCGTGCATCATTTGGTAAACGGTTTCTACTACATCATCTACAGATGGTTTAGTAAAATAATCACCATCAGAACCATAAGGCGGACGATGCGCTTTAGCAGATAATGTTTTAGGCTGTGCATCCAACATAAAATATCCACCCTGATCTTCCAGAATCTGTTGCATGATATAAGCACAACCCCCACCCGGAACATCCTCATCTACCACCAATAACTTGCTGGTCTTTTGTAATGATGTTGCACATATTTTATCCGTATCGAAAGGCAGTAAAGTCTGTGGATCTACAATTTCTATGGAAATACCCAATTTCTGTAATTCTTCAGCAGCCTCCTCAATAATTCTTAATGTCGACCCATAAGACACCACAGTTAAGTCAGTTCCTTGTTTAATAACTTCGGCTTTGCCCAATGGCAAGGTATATTCACCAATATTTTCAGGTAATTTTTCCTTTAAGCGGTAACCATTTAAACATTCAATCACCAAGGCCGGTTCATCAGACCTGAACAGGGTATTGTACATACCGGCAGCCTGTGTCATGTTACGCGGCACACAGATGTGCAAACCACGTAAAGATCCAAGGATCATGGAAATAGGCGAACCGGAGTGCCACACCCCTTCTAAGCGGTGGCCACGGGTACGGATAATGACTGGAGCTTTCTGCCCCGCTTTGGTGCGGTATGATAAACTAGCCAGGTCATCACTCAATATATTTAAGGCAAATAACAGGTAGTCGAGGTATTGTATTTCGGCAATTGGTCTTAAGCCACGAAGTGCCAAACCAATGCCCTGCCCTACAATAGTCATCTCCCTAATGCCTGTATCCGTAATTCTTAACTCTCCAAACTTAGCCTGTAAACCAGCAAAACCCTGGTTAACATCACCAATATTCCCAAGGTCTTCACCAAAAGCAACCAAACGGGGGTCGCGGGAGAAATTACTGTCGAAACAAGCGTTCAGGATTTCCCTGCCATCCACCATTTTACTTTGTTCCGTATAAACGGCTGGATTTTCCTCCACTAGCAAAGGACTTTCTTTGCCATCGGTAAACAACTTGGAGTTATAACGCTCCTTATTTGCTTCTAATTGCTCATTTAACCAGTTGACCATGGTAGTACGTGCAGCAGATGATTTATTTATGGTCATCCTGAGTGCTTTACGTACTGCAGATAAAACTTCCTTGCGTAAGGCATCTGGTGTTCCCGTTAACTGGCTAATTAATTTATGTATTTGTGCATCACCATCAGCCATAGCCGTCAGCATGCCAACAGCAAGATCTTTTTCAATTTTTATACTACCCAGAAACTCATTCCAGGCTTCCTTTTGAGCCAAACGTACCAATTGTTTGGCTTCAGTCTCTAATTCAACTAATATTTCTTCGGTACAAATAGCCGATTCGACCATCCACTTGCGCATCTGTAGAATACAGTCATATTCTTTCTCCCAGTCCAGGCGTTGTTTGTCTTTGTAACGCTCGTGTGACCCTGATGTAGAATGACCTTGAGGTTGTGTAACCTCGGTTACATGGATCAATACCGGTACATGTTCTTCACGACAAACATCAATGGCACGCTGGTAAGTTTCGCATAAAGCGGGATAATCCCACCCTCGTACCTTAAAAATTTCGTAGCCAGCGCTATTTTCATCACGCTGAAAGCCTTTCAGGATTTCAGAAATATCTTCTTTAGTCGTTTGGTAACGTGCCGGTACGGATATGCCGTAGCCATCATCCCAAACAGACATGGCCATAGGAATCTGTAACACACCTGCAGCATTGATGGCTTCGAAAAACACCCCTTCAGATGTTGATGCATTGCCAATGGTACCAAAAGCTACCTCATTGCCATTAACCGAAAAATTCTTTAAATAAGCAAGCTCAGGATTTTTTCTATATAATTTAGAAGCATAAGCCAGGCCGACTAAGCGGGCCATTTGTCCACCTGTTGGTGCAATATCGGAAGATGAATTCTTCATGGCCGTCAAATCCTTCCAGCTCCCATCTTCATTTAGGGAACGAGTTGCAAAGTGGCAGTTCATCTGTCTTCCAGCAGATGCAGGATCGGCCTCCAAATCAGGATTTGCATAAAGTTGTGCAAAAAACTCTTTGATGGTACATATACCTGTAGCGAAGGCAAAAGTCTGATCCCTGTAATAACCAGAGCGCCAATCGCCATTTTTGAATGCCTTGGCCATGGCTATTTGCGGTAGTTCTTTACCATCACCAAAAATGCCGAATTTTGCCTTTCCCGTTAAAACTTCCTTACGACCTAATAAACTAGCCTGACGACTTTCATAAGCGATTTTATAATCGTTAATGACGATGGTTTTGAAGTCTTCAAAGCTTAACGCAGAAGCATCAATCGGGTTCGTGGTAAGTTTATTATTTGGCATCATAAGCATTTATATTACTGGACAAAGATAACATTTTATAAAGCATGGGTTAAAAACCTATGTAATTATATAGTGGTATACTTTTTGAAATGTTATTTTAAACATTAGATTTGTTTAAAACATACATACATGAAAAAGCTAATTATACTATTTTCCTTCGTATTAGGTATTGCAGTTACAACTCAGGCACAAACCAAACCAGCAGAATTTAAATTTGATAAAGAGAGCCATAACTTCGGTAAAATTCCGGCAAACAAACCTGCATCAGTAGAGTTTACGTTTACAAATATAGGTGATACACCTTTAATATTATCAAAAGTTGAAACTACCTGTGGCTGTACTGTTCCAGAATACACACAAACACCAATTAAAAAAGGCGAATCTGGGATCATCAAAGTAACCTACAGTGCTGCAGGTGCTCCGCTTCCATTTAGTAAAAGCATCACTGTTACCTCTAACGCCAAAACACCAACCAAAGTTTTGTATATTAAGGGAGAAACAGTCAAATAATAACATAACCTGTTTATTAAAGATATTTAATCAAAACCTCGTTATTAAACGGGGTTTTTTTATTTTTGCGCCATGCCAAACATATCCGAAAAAGGACTGCAGATGCCTGCATCGCCCATTAGAAAACTAACGCCATTTGCTGACCAGGCTAAAAAAGACGGTAAAAAAGTTTATCATCTGAACATCGGTCAGCCAGATATCGCTACACCAGAAGGCATGCTTAATGCCATCAAAAATATAGATTTTGACGTTTGGGCTTATACACCCTCTGAAGGCACCTTAAGCTACAGAACAAAACTGACTGAATATTACAACAAATTAGGTTATAACATTACTCCGGAAGATATTCTTGTTACGGTTGGTGGATCTGAAGCCATAACCATTGCAATGCAGACTTGCGTAAACGAAGGTGATGAGATCATTATTCCTGAACCATTTTACGCCAACTATAACGGTTTTGCCTGCATGAGTAATATAGTGGTTAAACCTATCCTTTCTTATATTGAGAATGGTTTTGCCCTACCTCCTATTGCTGAGTTTGAAAAGTTGATTACAGCTAAAACAAAGGCGATCATTATCTGCAATCCCAATAATCCAACTGGTTATTTATATTCCAGAGAAGAACTAGAGGCTTTAAAAACCTTATGTGTTAAACATGACCTATTCTTGTTTTCTGACGAAGCATACCGCGAGTTTTGCTACGATGGTAAGGAATTTATCTCCCCTATGCACTTAGCAGGATTGGATGAAAACGTTGTCGTATTAGATACCGTTTCGAAAAGATATAGTGCTTGTGGTGCAAGATTAGGCTGCCTGATTACCAAAAATAAGGAAGTGATTAAATCTGGATTAAAATTCGCACAGGCGAGATTAAGTCCTGGTATGGTGGAACAAATTGCAGGTACTGCAGCTGTTGACACGCCAGATAGTTACTTCGAAGAAGTGAACCGTGAATATACATTAAGAAGGGATACCTTGGTTAGTCGCTTAAACGCTATTGATGGTGTGTTTTGCCCAAACCCAGGTGGCGCATTCTATGTAGTGGCGCAGTTTCCAATTGACGATGCAGATTACTTCTGTCAGTGGATGTTGGAGAGTTTTGAGCACGATGGGCAAACTGTGATGATGGCACCTGCTACAGGTTTTTACTCCACACCTGGATCAGGTAAAAAAGAAGTAAGGATGGCTTACGTATTAAATATTGATGATCTAAATGCAGCGATGGATTGCCTTGAAGTAGCATTAAAAGTGTATCCAGGTAAAACATTGGCATAATTTTAGTACTTTTGTATTGCTGACGCTTACCGCGTTTCAAAACCTTTAATGGTTAAAGAAACATGGAGTAGTTAACCCGGGGGTAGTCAGCCGTATTTGGGGCCGTATGGATTTGACAGGGTGGAGCTAAGTATGTAAGCATGCAGTGCGTTGTACGGCGAGCACTTTAAAGAGAACGTTCACACTATAATTGGCGAAAATAACTACGCCTTAGCTGCCTAATTTAGAATTAGCTAGCTTTTGTTCCTCTGACTGCTGCGTTGTTAGGTCAGAATCCGGAGCATCGAAATAACGACGCTGGCAACTGCAGGGTGTGATGCAGATGCGAGATAAAGCACCTAAGGAGAAAGATAAGGTCGGTTTCCAGCCCGTCTGATCCCGACAATTGATTGGAAAATAAGCATGTAGAAGGCATAATTTATCACACAACTGGACAAGGGTTCGAAACCCTTCGGCTCCACAGAATGAAACAAAAGGAGGCAATCACGTCAAGTGATGCCTCCTTTTTGTTTTAAGGCTGTTTTAAAACAAACTGATAAATCTCTGCATGTGACATTGTGTTTATCACTTATAAATAAGCGTGTGACATATGAGTAAATTATCTGTACTTTAGATAATAGTAGACTGCCAATTGTTAGCCTCCTTATAGTTACAAACGACAAACAACCCAAACCATCACTACCTATGAAAATTTTAATTAGCATTATTTTAACAGCAATAAGTACGAGTCTCTACGCCCAAATAACAATGTTTGGAAAGGAATTCAAAAAAGGCGAGGTTGTAAAAAATGAACAGAAGGACAAATTTCAAGGAAAATATGTCTGGAAGAAGGGGACTGACAATTTTACGCTTATTTTGAAAAAGGATACAATGAAAAAGGATTCAGATAATCCATTCGAGCTATTAATTGGTACTTACGACTATACTAAGCAGGGAAAAGTTGTCTATTTGAACACCAACAATCCAATAAAACACGGTAACCTTGCAGGAGGGCTTGAAGTACTCGATGAAAGGTTAACCATTTATTTTAAAGATGGAACAACAGGTGCGAACGCTAAGGGTTATTTGGCTTTCAATAATGATGGTAAATTAATCTGGAAAATAGCACAACACGATGATCCAGGTATAAGATTTATAGGCCATAGAAAAGATCTTTCTGTGCCAACGGAAATGATTTTAGAAAAGATCCCTAATTAATCTGGGATAAATGGCTCAGACCTATTAACTTTTAATAAGGTGTATATAAATGGCTAAAAGATATGAACGTAAACGAGTTAAGAATAGGAAACTATGTATTTCCAAACCATGAAACTGATAGTGACAATCCCAGTCCTAGCCAAGTAACAGCAATTCTGCTAAATAATAGAGTAGCTTATAAAGCAAATGATAATGTCGTTCAAAATATAGAATGCAGTCATGATGAAATTAAACCTATCCCCATCACTTCAGACTGGCTAGTTAACAAATTAGGTTTTAAAGACAATGGAGGTGGCTACTTTCAGCACACTGATTTTAACTTCTTCTTATTTTATGTGGAAGAAGACGATTATTACGATTGTTATAAACAAGTATCAGCAAATGATGATACAGGTGATTTTAAGGGCTTACAACATATTCATAAATTACAAAATCTGTTTTTTGAACTATTTGACGAAGAACTAATCGAAAATGACTAACAGTCATCGTATTTCATTAGTGTCTTTTCATTTATCCTTTCTACACTTTATCAGGTAAAAAGGGTAATTCTCTATCACATCTGTTACCTCCAATAAACCTAAATCTCGAATTGTTCTTCTACAAAGTCTTTGTCATAGAAGAAAATTTTAACCCCACCAAACATTTCAAATCTGTCTTTGCTTACGTACGTTCCTTGTCCAGAAAGTACTCAAAAAAATTTCATCCTAAATGACTATCAGAAAGGAAAAAATTAAAATATTTCTTGCGCAAGTAAATACTTGCACTTACCTTTATAGTTACTTACCTGCGAATCATGAAGGCCAGAAGAGACGTATATCAAGCAATTGCCGATCCCACTCGAAGAGAAATCATTAACCTCATCGTTACTCAACCCTACAATGTTAACGCTATTGCAGAGAAATTTGACATGACCCGACAGGCGGTATCCCTGCATGTGAAAATCCTGGAAGACTGCGGATTAATTGTCATTAAACAAAGCGGAAGGGAACGATTTTGTGAATTACAGGCAGAACAACTTGACGAAGTAGCCACCTGGATTTCACAATCCAAAACGCTCTGGCTAAACAGATTTGAAAAAATAAATCAGTATTTAAACGAAGTAAAACCAAAAGCGATGGAAAATAACAAGAAAGACCTTTTGATCACCCATTTGTTTGATGCGCCAATTGAGCTCGTGTTCAACGCCTGGACAGATCCTGAACAATTAAAACACTGGTATGCACCAGACGGATGCAGCATAGAATTTAAAGCGATTGAAGTCAAAGTAGGCGGAGAATTCCACTCTTGTATTCATGACCCGGTACATGGCGACTGCTGGATAAAAGGTACCTACCAGGAAGTGACTAAAAACGAGAAACTAGTGTTCTCCATGGAACTTTCCAATGAACAGGGAATTGCTGTAAGCGCCAATGATGCCGGAAAGTCGGAAGACTGGCCCGAGGCGCTTATCACCACAGTGACCTTCAGCCCTGTTGGCGATCAAACCAAAATCACCTTACACCAAACGGTAGCAGAAACCGAAGCACGAAAAACAGGTGCTTACCAAAGCTGGTTCAGCATGTTCGACCGCCTTAGCACAATCTTAGTCAGTCAAACACCATAACGTTTCGAAGCCTAAAAAAGCAGCAAGCCTAAAAAGATTCAGGCTTGCTGCCTCCTACCCTTTAACTGTTATGATAAACCTTCGCAAAGTCCCGCGCAAAATCTTTGAACTTCACCTTACCCAATACCGGTTTATGATGGTAAAAATCTTCGAATAACAAGCCGCCTCGCTGACTGGCTTGCATTTCCATTAATCCTTTAGCGATCTTAGCATTCACGCCTGCCGCTAACATGCCTTCCAATAAAACTTCATCTGGAATAACCTGCCATTGCAAATCAGGTATTCCAATCGCCTCTCCCAGCATTTTAGCCATTTCATTGGGCGATACCTCATCACTTGCCAGGTAGCGCACTGTTATACCTTCAAAAGGCTTCTCCATTTCCTCAGCAATCGCCTGTGCTATATCTAGTGGCGAAACCCAAGGTTCTTTTTCATCACCTCCATAATTTGAAACGATGACTCCCTTGGTTTTTATCTGCTGCATAGACCTGAGCATATTGGTGTAAAAACCCACCGGCCGCATGAATTTAATGGAAATATTGCTGGGTAGCTGGTTTAAAATCTGCTCTACATCATGATGAACAGATAAAGTACCGTATCCTAATTTACTATGCGCTCCCACACTGCTTAAATGTATAACACGTTTCAAACCCGTTTGCTCTACAGCCTGTTTATAATTATATCCAATTTGGCGCATACCCGCTTCGAAGTCTACACTTTGATCAAGTAAACTTCCTATACCTTCCCATGTTTCCATCAGATAAACTACATCCGCAGTTTTAAAAACCTCCGTTAAAAAGGCTACATCCTGCATGGTGCCAATCGCTGCCTTTGCACCTAAAGCTTCAATGTCCTTTTGCCGTTCGTCCTTGCTAGTAATCACCGTAACGGCATGCCCTTTTTGAACCAGCTCTTGAGTGAGTGGCTTCCCGATGTTCCCTAAAGAACCTGTAAGTATAATATTCATATCACTGCTTTTTGTTGACCCAAAGATGGACAACGCGTTAAAGGCAGGTGTAGCCAAACCGCTTGTTCTTGTAGCTGAAATAAGGGTCGACTATTCAAGGTATGGCTACACTATATTTTATTTAAAGACATTAAACATCAGTGGAATGATGCTCTGAATTTCAAAGGGGTTAAGTTAGTTTTCAACTTAAAGAGTTTACTAAATGATTGCGAATGTTCGAATCCTAATTCATAGGCAATTTCACTAACAGAAAGCTCAGTGGTCGATAATTTTTCCTTTGCTTTTTCGATGAGCTTCTGGTGTATATGCTGCTGTGCATTTTGTCCGGTTAGCGATCGCAGCATATCGCTTAAATAACTTGGCGAAACCGACAAATGTTCTGCCAACGATTGGACGGTAGGCACCCCTTTCAGCAACGATTTCCTATCGTAGAAATAGTTATTTAAATATCCTTCCATGTTTTGCAGCAGGTCGTTATTTACGGCTTTTCGTGTAATAAACTGCCTTTTGTAAAATCGGTTACTGTAATTAAGCAACAACTCTAATTGCGAAATCATCACGTCATTACTGAAGTCGTCAATCCTGCTTTTCAGCTCCTCGTCAATGATTTTAAAGAGAGAAAAGATCGTTTCTTTTTCCGGTTCAGACAAATGCAAGGCTTCGTTAGCGGCATACGAGAAAAATCCATATTGATTAATCTTTGTTGCCAGGGGATACGACAGCAAAAAATCCGGGTGGATCAATACGATATATCCTGCACTCACCTGATCACCGGGCGTCTCAAATATTTGGTTTGGTGCAGAAAATATTAAACCGCCTTCACCAAAATCGTAAAAATGTTGCCCGTATTTCGCTTTCCCACAAACATCCTGCTTGTAGGCAACTTTGTAAAAGTCTAATATAAAGGAGCTGCCTATCTCTTCCCGCAGGACCTTAACTTCTTTTACATCGATAAAACTAACCAGCGGATGAAAAGGCTTGGGTAAACCAAATACGCGATGAAAGTCAGATAATGATTCGAATTTTCGAGGTGTATGCGCTCCCTTTTTCATTTGATGATTTTATTACAAGTGAGACAATACCTTACCATAGCGGTGCAGTGCCTTCGATTTTTTTAGGTGTCAGTATCCGCATCCGGTAACAATTCATGGCCGTTTCGCCCAATTGTGCAATCAGGTGGTAATTTGCAATTGCCCCTACCGCAGCGCCAATAACCGGAATCAATTGCGCCAGCTTGGCCAGGTCAATATAATCACGATACTCCTGCTGAAACGTACGCCAGTCAAACTCATCGGCACTTTCAGGTAACATTAAACTGTAACTTTCCCAATTGCGTAGCAGTTCATAGATTTCGTTGCGTCGTTGCTGACTGGAATAAGTCAGCTGGAAAATATACAGGATATACAACCTTTCCTTATAGTTTTTCACATCGAAACCATATAAAGCGGCAATGTTAAAAAGCAATTTCATTTTTATACCGATAAGAATCGGAAGTTCCGCCAAACCAAGCAAAATACCACCGGTACCTATGATAGCCCCTTCCACAGAGGCAGTTTTCTGGTAGAAGGTTACCTGTTGTTTGATGTAACTTTCCCTTAACAACAGCGAAGACTCCTCGGCCAGTCGCTCTGTGGTCGTGTATTTCGCACCAAAAAGCACAGCCTTCACCATTTTCTCAATGGTTACCGTAATGGCATGGTGTACCTTTTCGGGTATCACATTATTGATCCGGTTCTGTATGCCCTTCGCAAGCCTGTTGGTCAGCGATGGTTTCTTTTGCATCTTCAGCTGCCAGAATTGTAGCAACAAAAAAGCTTCTTTTTCGTATTCGGTCATGCCTTAAAAATTACTTTTATGTGAGCCAAAATAGCTGATTATCATTACACAACAAAAATGCCACCTTCCCTTTTCAAAAGAAACAAAGGTTACCATCCTTGTTCTAAAATTCTTCTGTTTTTAACATGCGAAACACTTGGTAAAAGCCAGGTAACAGGCTGGCAGCGGCATGATAACAGCCTTACAACAATCCTTAAAAGGAATCCTTCTAAACTGTTATCTAGATCTCTTCTTACCAGGCTTTGTTCTATTTTTGCCTAAAATTAAACACATGTCAAAAACGAAATTAACAATAAATAACAATGGTTCGGTAAGAATCGAAGGCGATTTCGAAATCGTAGATAAAAACGGTAACAATTACGGATTACAAGGTCGTGAAGTGCTTTCCATCTGCCGTTGCGGTCTTTCTAAAAACAAACCTTTTTGCGATGGTGCCCACAATGGTCATTTTGAGCATGAGGCTATTGCATTTGACCTTCCTCCAAAAAAAGTATAATCTTTAATTACGGTAGGTAATCCTGCCTTAAACAAAATCAACCTTTAGGCCCGTTATAAACCTGTGTCACCTCTTGTTGTCACAGGTTTTTTTGTGTGATTGATTTAGGTGCGTGGTTAGGCATGACTGGATTTTAAGCCGGACAAAGACTAGAAGTTAAAGTGACACAAGCTGACTGGTGTATCACCATCATTTTGGTGTCGCGTCCCCCTTGCCAGGGGGTTGCTACGTCTGTAGCCGAATGGAGGGCGACGCAAGGGCGAAGAGAGGGCGACGCAACCCCCTAGAGACACCTTCACAACGATGAGTTCATGATTGGCTGCAGGTAGCGTAGTCTTTTGGCTTTCCAATAAACGAGTTTTGATCATAATTCCCGCACAAACTTTACACCCTGCCACATTTCCTCTATTTTAATCACCGCCTGGCGTAACATTTCGATACAGATCTTATCAAAATCGCAACAACCAAACCTTATGATTCTGAAACACTATTTCGCCACTTTCATCGCTGTATTAGCACTGCCCATATTAAGCATTGCTCAACAAACTCAAAGCCAACAACAACCTAGCAATAGCATCGATGTATTCGTCAATCGATTAATGCAACAGCGACAAATCCCCGGTTTGCAGCTCACCGTGGTACGCGATGGTAAAATCATTAAAAACGCAAATTACGGCTCCGCAAACCTGGAGTATTCCATAAAAACCAAACCCGAAACCATATTCTCCATCAACTCCATCACCAAAGCTTTTGTGGGTGTAGCCATCATGCAGTTAGCGGAAGATGGTAAATTGAAGGTGACCGACCCGCTGTCGCTTCACCTGGATAGCTTACCTGCCGACTGGCAAAAAGTAACTTTAGCGCAGGTACTTAGCCATACTTCCGGTTTACCCGATATTCTCGATGCAGATGAACAGGTAATGGGACATGGTGTTGAACAAGTAGCACTGGATCAGGTGAAAAAGATGCCCATGGAATTCAAAACTGGGGATCGTTTTGGTTACAACCAAACGGGCTATGTCTTATTGGGGAAGATTATTACCAAATTAAGTGGCGTGCTTTTTACTAAATATATAGAAGATCGCCAATTTAAAGTAGCCGAAATGAAATTAACGCGGTTTGGTGATTCCTATGATGTGATACCAAATTATGCTGGTGCATATACCATGACCAGACAGGTTGGCCACAGTTTCGTACGAAACAGCAGCCCTGGCGTGGCTTACATGCAGTTCCCGGAGTTTTTCCGCACAGCGGCAGGTATACAATCTACCGCTACAGATATGGCTAACTGGATCATTGCCTTAACGTCAGGCAAATTGCTTAAACATCAAAACAGCCTCAGCACTTTGTGGACGCCAGCACAGTTAAATAATGGAAAAATTGGAGGCTTCAACCAGCTGACTAACGGTTATGCTTTGGGCTGGCCAACAGTAACCAGGGATGAACACCCGGCGGTTGCACCTGTTGGTGGTGGCAGATCGGCTTTTTTCATCTATCCTAAAGATAACCTTTCTATCGTTGTGCTCAGCAATTTAATGGGCGCCAATCCCGATAGATTCATTGACGAAATTGCAGGTTATTACATTCCCGATATGCGGGAGTCCAATGGCTTTGGGTTACCGCCTGTGGTAAAGAAATTAAGAGCCGGACTGTTAAAAGCGGGTTTCAATAATACATCACAGGTTATAGCAAACCTAAAAAAGGCAGACCCTACTATCGAATTTCATGAAAATGACCTCAATAATTGGGGCTACCAATTGTTAAAGCAGGAAAAAAATAAGGAGGCGTTAGCTATTTTTACACTGAATACAACCCTACATCCGCAAAGCGCAAATGCATACGACAGCCTGGGCGAAATGCAGGAGATCATGGGCAATAATAAAGAGGCAGTAATCAACTACAAAAAATCGTTAAGCTTAAACCCTGAAAATAAAAATGCTGGAGAAAGATTGAGCGCCTTATCGGCAAATTAAATCTTTTATCGCTAAAAGCCAATTACAACATGCGCAAGTCACAAATAACTGTA
Organism: Pedobacter sp. CAN_A7; assembly: GCF_015752175.1. Lineage (NCBI taxonomy): Bacteria > Pseudomonadati > Bacteroidota > Sphingobacteriia > Sphingobacteriales > Sphingobacteriaceae > Pedobacter > Pedobacter sp. CAN_A7. The sequence goes on from NZ_JADOUW010000001.1 coordinate 1,163,116, forward strand.
AATCATTTATTTAGTAGTATTATGTTGTATATTGCCAGTAATGACTAATACAACTCAACAACCCCAATCAGAGATTATCACCAAAAAACAGCAATTTGAAGAACAATTAGCGATCATCAATTTGAAATACAATAGATGGTTTGGTGAAAGAACACACCCTTTTACTGGTGAAACAGACACCATTAACAACTACTTCCGTTTCTTTGACAACACATCAGGCATTCCACAACTTCACCTTAAAGATGGTTTACCATTAGAAATAGGTAAAGATTGCAGGTTAGCTTTCGATGCAATTTTTAAAGTAGTTTAAAACCTTTTTACTGGATTAGCTGCCGCTATCATACCTATTTCAACACATTATCCTATAAAGCATCGGCTTCAGGAAAACTAAATAGTGTTTTTAAGCAACAGCAATCCAATTTTACCTCGGGAAATTATCCCTCAGCACTTATTCAAGGAACAACAGGGTAAAGGTAGCCACAGGCTAACCATATGGTTATAGACCACATATAACCAGTTTTTACCTCTGGGCATTATGCCCCCCCATACTGGTCATTTCAATTTATTAGGTTATCTCATCGAAAATAGGCATCAGTTTGACATTCCCGTATATTTTTAGTATCCTGTTCCTTTTAGCTTAGCTAACCTTTAAATACTATACACATTAATGAACAGAGCACACACTGTAAATAGCATTAGTCGTTTTACTTATGAACAATTAATAAAATGGGGCGTTTCTGAAGAACTAGCAGAGTATGTTAACCTGTTAGCCCTACTTTTTGTTGTCATTATACTCGTTTACGTAGTGCACTACGTAGTTCGCCGGGTATTACGCATTGCATTAATCAACATTTTTAAGCGTACTAAAATTGCCTTTTTTGGTAACCTACTGGAAAACCGTTTCGCACATTTCCTGGCCCTCTCCGCCCCACTGGTCATTGTAAGGGCTGCTATACCTATTGTACTGGCCGATTTCCCATATGTAATCGGGAATTTCAATAAACTGGCCGACATCTACATGATCCTTATCATTATCTGGATTATTGTTGCGGTAGTCAAAGCATGTGCTAACACCCTTCGTGAAAGTCCGGTTTTTAAAAGCAAACCAATCGACAGCTATATCCAGGTGGTTCGGATCATCTTATTTATCATTGGATTGGTCATGGTATTTTCTATCCTTACCGGTAAATCGCCTATCACCTTCTTTACCGCCATGGGTGCCATTTCGGCCATCCTTTTATTAATGTTTAAAGATACCATTATGGGCTTTGTGGCCAGCATTCAGGTTACAGCGAACGATATGGTGCGTATTGGCGATTGGATTACCATGACTAAATACGGAGCCGACGGCGATGTGATCGAAATCAACTTAACTACCGTTAAGGTACAAAACTTCGACAAAACCATTACCACCATACCTACCTATGCACTAATTTCAGATTCTTTTCAAAACTGGCGTGGTATGCAGCAATTTGGCGGAAGACGTATTAAAAGAGCCATCTATATTAAACAATCGCATATCAAATTCTTAACACCAGAAGAACTAGAGATATATAGAAAAATACAGTCTATACAAAGTTATATCGACCACCGCCAAAAAGATATTGATAAAAATAACGATCGCATGGGCGCTGATAAAAGCTTATTAATTAACGGACGCAACTTAACCAATGCAGGTTTATACAGAAAATACATTGATAGTTACCTGGCTAACCATACGGGTACCAATAAAAAAATGACCATGATGGTGAGGCAATTGGCACCAACCGTTAATGGTTTGCCACTAGAGATTTATGCTTTTGCCAACACCACTAAATGGGTGGAGTACGAGCACATTATGGCCGATATTTTTGATCACCTGCTTGCTTCGGCGCGCTATTTTGACCTTGATATATTTGAACTGGAAGGCTCTGGCGATGTTAAACCTTTACGCTTTACTGAACCAATAAACCACCAGTCATTAGGCTAAGGGCAACCACTGTCATTTGATTTGATCACATGATGACATTTAAACACCTAAAAGTCTATATATTTACATCCATTATTTAGCTGAATCATATGTACAAAAATATAGGGCTGTTTTTAGCCGCCGCACTGTTTACTTTAACCGCAAATGCACAATCGTCATTGCAAACCGGAAGTTGGAATGCCAACTTACACCGTGAAGATGGAAAGAAAATTGTTTTTAACCTGGCCATCGAAAAAGAAAATGGAAAAACCAGGTTATACGTGGTCAATGAGCCTGAAAAAATGCTGGTTGATGATGTGCGCCAGGTAAAGGATTCGTTGTTTATTAACATGCCTCTATTTGAATCATCTTTCAAATTAAAAATTATTTCTAAAGATAGTCTTGCAGGTACCTGGATTAAAAAAGGCAGTCTGAAAACGAATGAAATGCCTTTTACGGCATCATCACGCGTTCCCTATCGCTTTGCCCCTGTAAAAGGCGATGCACAAACACAGGTGGAAGGAAAATGGAAAGTAGATTTTCAAAGGGAAGGTAAAACGAGTCCGGCTATTGGCAACTTTAAACAAACAGGCAATAAGGTTAGTGGCTCCATATTAACCCCTTCTGGCGATTATCGTTTCTTATCTGGTATTGTGACTGGCGATCAGTTGTGGATATCCACGTTTGATGGTGTATATGCCATGGTATTTAATGCAACAGTAAGCAAGGATAGCCTGACCAACGGAAAATTATATAGCGGCAATTCGGCTGTACAAAGCTGGTCGGCTAAAAAAGATGAAAATGCTACGCTACAGGCCAACACCAGTTTAAGACTTAAAGACGGTGAAGATGGCACCCTTAATTTTAGTTTTAAGGACCTTAACGGCAATCAAGTATCCATACTCGATGAAAAGTATAAAAATAAAGTGGTGATTATACAGATTTTAGGCTCATGGTGCCCTAATTGTATTGACGAAACTGCTTACCTGACTGAATATTATGATAAAAACAAAGATCGTGGTGTAGAGGTCATTGGTTTGGCATATGAATATACTACAGACCCCGAACGTACCAATTACAGCTTAGGGAAGTTAGTGAAAAGATTTAAGGTGAAGTACCCGATACTGGTAGCGCCGGTTGCTTTATCTGACCCAAAAAAAACAGAAAAAACTTTACCACAACTTACGGAGATATCAGTGTTCCCAAGCACCATTATTCTGGATAAATCTGGTAAAGTAAGTTCCATTACCAGTGATTTTTATGGCCCTGGTACTGGAGAATATTATACTAAATACACCAATGAGTTTGAGCAAAAGATAAATAAACTACTGGAAGCCAAATAAATAACCATTAATTACAACACCATAAAAAACTTTCCAGCAACATTGTTGTTCCTAAGTAACAAAACTGGAAATATGAATAAGCCAATCACAAATGAAATATTTAACGCCATTAAGAATTTAAACCTTAATGGCGATGAGGCCCCGAACATTGATTCAGGCGAACGTGGCATCTCCCTGCTTGCCGGAACTTATTTGTTATTGAAGGGTCTGGGTAACATTCCAAAACACCCAGTCATGGGTCTATTAGGAACGGCAGCTGCTGGGATGTTATTATATCGCGGAGCAACGGGTGTTTGCCCGGTCTACAAAAAATTAGGGAAAGATACAACTGATCCCGAAGCGATCAATATTACAGAAACCATTGTGGTAAATGCACCTCGAACGGCCGTTTACGATTTTTGGAGAGACCTAAGTAACCTGCCTAAATTTATGGGTCATTTGAAATCTGTACAAACCATTAGTGATAATGAGTCACACTGGGCAGCCAATACCCCTGGCAACATCATCAGCCTAAGTTGGAATGCCGAAATTACGCGTGAAGAAGAAGGAAGTTATATTGGCTGGCAATCTTTACCTGGGTCGATGATTGACAATGCCGGAAAAGTAGAATTTAAAGATACTTTAAACGGTACTGGAACAGAAATTCTGGTGGAGATAAATTATTTTCCACCTGCGGGTAGTGTTGGGCGCGGATTAGCCTCTTTATTTAATGGTGTTTTTGAAGACATGATTCAGGAAGATATCCAGAATTTTAAGACCTATGCTGAACAAGCAGACTTTAAAAAATTCGCTGGATTAGCACTTTAATCAAACTTACTTAGTTAACAAAAACGCGGCTTGCATATATGCAGGCCGCGTTTTTTTTGAGCTAACAGAAGGAAATACCTCTTGAAATCACAACAGGAAATGAACCATCAAGCCAAATGTAAGAAGCTTTAAAAAGCTTGCCCGGACTTATTTTGTCGAAAAAACTTAATAATTATTTATTTATCGCTTTTTAATAAAAAATAAATAAATTTTATATATTAGACTCATGATATGTTAACTAAACAAAACTTGTTATGAAGAACTACGATAAGATTACTGAGTTAAAAGAACTTTATTCAACCGCCTACCACATCAATATTGGGATGCTGGAGTGTTTAAGTTTCATTAAGCACCTTAATGAGGTATATTCTAATGCATACTTGCATTTCAAATTAACCAATGATCATATATTTTCAGATGAAGTACAGTTATACGTTGAAGAAATTAATGAAACTGATAATGGAATCGATAACCTGATTGGCACACTTCAGGCAAACATTACACAAGCAAATGAAATGGAAAACTACCTTTTCAGTAAAAGAGGGGCGTTTGTAAATTAGGTGCGGCGTAAGAAAATCTTTATCTTGCTGCATAAACAAACACTTTTATGACTAGAAAGCCAGGTAAAAAGACCATTACCTTTATAGGCCTTATGCTTACGATAATTGTTATGGGCGCCTTTATCCCACAGAACGAACAACGGTACAAAAACCTAAAAGTACTGCCTAAAAATACGAGCAAGGAAGAACTAGATTTGGTGATGGATGGTTTTAAAACCGCCCTGGGGGTGAAATGTAATCACTGCCATGCCCCACAAAGCGACAATCCTAAACGCCTTGATTTTGTGAGTGATGCTAAACCAGAAAAAGAGATGGCGAGGAAAATGATGCGCATGACTGCTAAAATAAACAAGAAATATTTTCACGACAATAAGCTGCAAAATGGCAAGGCCCTACTTGCCGTAAGTTGCAATACTTGCCATAATGGAAACGAAAGGCCGAAATTGTGATACAAATCATTTTTTAGCTAAGCCCCTCAGTGTAATTTTGAATATTATTCTTAATCGGTGGATGTCGATACTCATAAAAAGGGGCGTTCCTGGAAGTTCAGCCCCTTTTTTAGTACATATTATCGACTTGAATTTTAAAGATCAGTCATTTTGCTTACCTTCATCCCAAAATTTACGACATGAATACAATCTGCGCATTAATGACTGACACTGAAATTGGAGTAGTATTAGGGGTAATGAGTTTAATTATTGCCATCGTTGCCATCTACCGCACCGCTGTAGCAAACAGAAAACAAGAAGATCACCACTAATTCAAATTAAATTTATCTGTTGGGAGTTTGACCACATTAGAGGCAAACACAATAGCTACAATTAAAATTCCTATAATGATAGCCAGGGCAATCTGAAGGCTGGAGTACAATTTTGAACCAGAGACTGCAAATTCAGAGTTTTTGATCAACTCCTGTCCTACCACAGTCTGAATATTGGTGAGCTCCGTTAATTTACGGATACTTGCCGTAAATGACGTTTTACCCTGGCTTTCAAAAAGTTCTCTTCCTGCAACTATAGAATGGCGGTCGCTATTCAGCAAGACCTTGCTTTCTATTTCTTTAGTTTCCCGTAATTGAGCTTTTAACTCATCCAGTTGTGTCCTTTCTAACTTGATCAGAAAAGTCTGTTCGTATTTAGCCACCAATGAATCGATGTTATCATTATGCGCCAACAATTGCTTTTTAAGGTAGCTATGATCAACCAATACGGAGTCATTATTATATAACGCTTCTTCCAGCAGGTAACGCTTAGAATATACACTTTGCGAAATATGAAATAAATCTGTTGCTGGAATCAGTCGGTCGTTATACATAGACACAAAGGCATTATTCATCTCCTTAATACTTCTGTCTTCCAGTACACGAATCAGAATAGTACAGGCCATAATACAAAAAAGCATTACCGCAATGGTCATTTTGTTTTTAATAGAATAGCCAAATTTCATAAGTCCTCCTCAGGTGTGGTAAATAAGTTCTGGGCAAAATTTACTAAAAATAATTCTCTTTTCGCACGGGTAACGCCAGTATATAACCAACGGAGGAAATCCATGTCTACCATTTCGTCAGTTAAATACCCCTGATCTACAAAAACAGCATCCCATTGGCCACCCTGGGCTTTATGGCAAGTTACTGCATAAGCGAACTTTATTTGCAGTGCATTGTAAAAAGGATCTTGTTTAATGGCCAGCAAACGTTCCTTTTTATTGGTGATGTGGGCATAATCTTCTGATAAACCTTCGTAAAGCTTTTTACTTTGTTCATAAGAAAGATTAGGTGTTTCTGCCTGCAGCGTGTCCAGCATCACTTTACAGGTAATGGAGCCCGCTTCCGGATAATCAAGGAACTCCATCTGCACTTCACTAAAACGGAAACCGTAACGTTCTTCTTCATTTCGTACCCGGATAATTTTGGCCATATCGCCATTGGCAATAAATGAAGTGGCCTCACTATCTGGCAACCAGAAATAGTTATTTCTGACCACCATAATCTGATCGCCTCCAGTTAATTCTTCTTCACGGTACAATAAACGCGCACGAATCTGCTGGTTATACACATTTGCTGATTTATTGGATCGGCATACCACCAGGCAATTTTCTATACCAAATTTACTATAGGCATATTCCAGTCCCTCCACCAATTTCAGGCCAGTCATCCTGAAAATATCCCGGTAGCCTTTAGTGATAAACTGTGGCAAGGTAACGTCCTCCGCATTAATCAACTGCCGCAGCATGGTGGCATTTGCCAGTATACCTGATTTTTGCTCTTGTCTAACCACTTCCCGCAGCTCTACTTCAGTTACTTTCAAATGGAAGTTATCGATCAGGTATTTTTTATTTAACGCAGGACTATCTAAACTCCCTACCGGAGGTAATTGTGCCGTATCTCCAACAAATAGCACAGCACAGTTTTTCTGGTTGTACACAAACTCCATCAGGTCTTTTAAAAATGACGAGCCATTTTGTGTATTCCATTCATCGGCAATCATAGAAGCCTCATCAATAATAAATAAGGTATTTTCGGCCAGGTTAGGTGCCAGCTGGAAAGACATGTCCATGGATACCGCTACGCGCTTACGATAAATCTTTTTATGAATGGTTAAGGCACCACGGCCCGAATAACTGCTCATTACTTTTGCCGCCCTACCCGTTGGGGCCAGCAATAAAGAGCGTAATTTAAATGCTGGCAATGCTTTAACCAGGGCAGCCACAGATGTGGTTTTTCCAGTTCCGGCATAACCTCTTAAAATAAAGCACTTTCCATCAAGTTCATCCTGCAAAAAATTCGCCATTTCCCCGCAAAACACCAGCTGTTCGGCTGTTGGTGTAAAAGGATAGGTTTGGGCGATCATCCTAGCTTTATCCATTTTACAAATATGCAATGGTGTGGTTATAGAAAAAAGAATTAATTTTGTTAAGATGAATACGAAGAACAGTTTGCTCCTCCTTGATCCTGAATTTGATCCGCAGACGGCACCGCAATGTAATTTATTATTGAAAATTACCAAAGACAGCTTCTCCTATGCAATTATAAATCAGGACGATAAAGCACTTAAAGCTGTTTTCGACGAGCAGGAATGCCATAATACTTTACAAACCTTAAAACGTTTGCTGAAAAATGATCCTTACCTCAGTTACCCGTTTGCAGACGTAAAAATTGCCGTAAACACCGATAATTGTGTAACGGTACCCAACAAATTGTTCTCTTCTGATTCCATAAACAGCTACACAAACTTTTTCTCTAACAGCGATTCCAGCAAATTACACATCAAGCCGAATTATCATTTCGACTTTACGTCGGTATTTAATTTGCAGCAAAATATGGAAAATGAACTCGACACTCATTTTGAAACAGCTAAAAAAGTGGACCACCAGGCACCTCTATTAAGCCTGGCTGCACGCATACAAAACGGATTGTTATTCGATTTCACTGCTTTGTCATTTAGCCTGTTGCAGGTAACGGAGGGTAAACTTTGTTTTAAAAACACCTTCGAAATTATCAATGCCGAAGAATTTAACTACTACTTGCTGCTGTTATTACAACAAATGGAACCGGCGATAAAAGATATGCCTGTTTACCTGATGGGTATTGTGAACAGTGATGATGAGAAACACCTGATTATTCAAAAATACTTTAAAGACATCCAGTTTACTCTGCCTCAAAACGACAAATTAGATTATACCATACTGGAAGATATGCCAGCCTATTATTACAGTAATTTATTAGCGATAGACCTATGCGTATAATTGGAGGAACTTTAAAAGGTATTCGACTGAATGCACCTGAAAGCTTGCCGGTACGACCTACTACAGACATGGCTAAGGAAGCTTTGTTCAACATCCTGTACAATGCTTATGATTTTGACAATTGTTCGGTACTGGACCTCTTTTGTGGCACAGGTAACATTAGCATTGAGTTCGCTTCGCGCGGTTTGAGTAACATAACGGCGGTCGACAAACACTCCGGCTGTATCTACTGGGTCAAATCGGTAATCAAAAATTACGACCTGCAAGGTATTGAACTTCACAAAGCTGATGTGTTTAAATTTTTAGAAACCCATAAAAAGTCTTACCAGATTATCTTTGCCGATCCACCTTATGATTTACCTACCATTCCTTTGATTTCAGAATTGGTGTTAAAAAACAACCTGTTAGCGGATAACGGTGTACTCATAGTAGAACATCCAACCAATTTACGATTAGAGGGGCAACCGGGTTACACACAAACGCGTAAATACGGCAACTCGTCCTTCACCTTCTTTGAAAAACCAAGTCAGCCATAACATGAAAATTGCATTATTCCCAGGTTCGTTTGACCCGATAACCATAGCCCACGTAGATATTGTTAAACGTGCATTGCCCCTGTTCGATAAAATTGTAGTGGGCATAGGCCTGAATAGTTCGAAGCAGAGTTTTCTGGCGGGTGCAAAACGTGAAGAAATTGTACGTGCTGTTTTTGCTGACATCCCAAAAATTGAGGTGAGACTTTACGAGGGGTTGACCATTGATTTTGCCAAAGAAATACATGCTCAGCACATTGTGAGAGGCATTAGGTCGGTTGCAGATTTTGAATACGAAAGGGCCATCGCTCAAATTAATCAAACGATGATGCCTGAAATGGAATCTATATTTATTTTGAGCAAGCCAGAATACTCGGCCATCAGTTCTACCATTGTGCGTGATATTTTACGCAACAAGGGCGACATTAGTAAATTTCTGCCTCAAGAAGCCTTAGCCTTTTTATAGGCTAAAGCAACATTATATTTACCTGCCAACAAACAGTTTTGCTGGTTAAAACGAGCAGTACTACTTACAGCAGTTTCCCTGCTTTTAGCACATCCGTAATCAATTGGTAGGTATTTGTTAACAATGGTTCCAGCGAATCTTTACCATACCAGTCGGCCTTGGTAATGCCTTCTTCCTTTTGAGGTACCAGCTTAGGTTGCCCTTTAACCGTCATGCTGTACCAATTGGTCTTCTTTAGCATTACTTTCCCACTCAGTTCATAAATGTGGTAGGTTTTACACAACTTTTCATCGTTGGTTAAAATTTTCACCCCACACTCCTCTTCCACTTCCCGCAAGGCGGCCTGTTTCATTTTCTCGCCTTTTTCGACCTTACCTTTGGGTAAATCCCACTTTTTATTTCTAAAAATAAACAAGTAGTTGCCCTTTTCGCTTTGCACCAATCCACCGGCAGCCTTAATTAATACACATTGTGCCTTTATCAATTTGAAGGTTGCTTTTGGATCTTCACATCGCAACAAATAGTGCATGCTGCCACCCTTTTCTAAATTCTTATAAAAAGTTGAAAAATCAAAAGACTGTACATCAATCAATTGCAAACCCAAATCTTCATCTGGAAAACTATCTGCAATAAACAAGGAACTATCATTAATATATATTCTGTAATTTCTGTATTTTTGGACCATGTATATTAAAAGTGAAATTGAATTAAAGGTAGCTGAATTTCTTTTACAAATTAAAGCAATAAAATTACAACCTACGAATCCTTTTACCTGGGCTTCTGGTTGGAAATCTCCAATATATTGCGATAATAGAATCACGCTCTCACATCCTTCAGTTAGAACATACATTAGACAGAAGCTTACGCAATTGGTTCAGGAAGAATTTGGCTCCGTAGATTTAATTGCTGGCGTGGCAACTGCAGGTATACCGCAAGGTGTTCTTGTTGCCCAGGAGCTTGGTTTGCCTTTCGCTTATGTACGTGCTAAAGCAAAAGAACATGGCACCGGTAGTTTGATTGAAGGTGAAATTGTAGAAGGACAACGTGTAGTAGTGGTAGAAGATTTAATTTCTACCGGTAAAAGCAGCATTCAGGCTATTGAAGCTTTAAGAGGTGCAGGACTTTCTGTTGCTGGTTTAGTATCCATCTTCACCTATGGTTTCGATCTGGCAGATGAGAACTTTAAACAAGCAAAATGCCGTCATTCCAGTTTATCTAATTACACCACCCTGATTGAATATGCTGCAGAGCATAGCTTTATCGGTGAAAACGATGTGGAGCTTCTAGCAAAATGGCGTAAAGACCCTGCCAACTGGGGGAAAGAACTTGAACAACTAAACTAACCATAATGACTGTTATTGAAAGCACCACAGAGATCAATCTCCCTGTAGAAAAAGTATACACCTTTCTTGCCGATTTAAATAATCACCAGCAATTGATGCCGGAGAATATTTATAACTGGTCTTCCACAGAAGATACGGCTAGTTTCACCATCCAGAATATGGCTAAATTAGCTATCGCCATTACCAGCCGCATCCCAAATGAAGAGTTGATTGCTACGCCAACGGAAAAAGCACCATTTGATTTGGAATTAAAATGGACAGTTGCCGATAATGGACAAGGTGGAACCACTGCCAAAAACATTATCTCTGCCGATTTAAATATGATGATGAAAATGATTGCTGCAGGCCCACTGCAAAAATTAGCTGACCATCAGACCAGCAAACTAAAAGAAGTTTTAGCATAAAAAATAGTAAAAGCCGGACCGATAATATATTGATCCGGCTTATTACATTCATCCGCTAAGCAATTCCCAGCTTAGCTCCAAACTCTCTTCACCATCTTTCTTATTTAAAGTACAATCATACTGATTAAGTAGCTAAAAGAACTTAAGCCCCATTCTTTATTTTAGAAGAACAGATAACCTGTAAAAAATTCAGATAAAATTAAACCCAGCGGCCATAATGTCGTATAGGTTAAATGTTTACAGACAATTTTTCCGCTCTTTGGAACAATTTCGGCATGGCATTTCTTTTGTGCAGCCCTTAACATGAACTTCAACAACTTTACAATCAAAGCCCAGGAAGCAGTCCAACAGGCTTCCGAAATAGCCCAAGGCAACCAGCAACAGGCTATTGAGACCGCACACCTGCTTAAAGGTTTGCTACATGTTGATGAAAACGTGGTATCGTATGTACTAAAAAAACTAAATGTTAATTTGAACCTGCTTAATCAGCACCTGGATGAGAAAATTTCCAGGTTCCCAAAGGTGAGCGGCAGTAACGTATACTTATCAACAGCCACCAATTTGGCTTTGCAAAAAGCTCAATCTTACCTGAAAGAATTCAAGGATGAATTTGTGTCGGTCGAACACTTGTTATTGGGGGTTTTAGCCGCAAATGACGATACATCCAAGATGTTGAAAGACCAGGGGGTTAACGAAAAAGACATGAAAAAGGCGGTAATTGCCTTGCGTGGCGATAACCGGGTAACGGATCAAAATGCGGAGACTACTTACAATGCCTTGAATAAATATGCACGAAATTTAAACGAATACGCTGAATCTGGTAAGCTTGATCCGGTTATTGGTCGTGATGAGGAGATTAGGCGGGTCATTCAGATCCTTTCGCGAAGAACAAAAAATAACCCTATTTTAATTGGTGAGCCTGGTGTGGGTAAAACCGCCATTGCCGAAGGTATTGCCTTTAGGATCATTAAAGGTGATGTACCAGAAAACTTAAAGTCTAAAACCGTTTATTCACTTGATATGGGATCGCTGATTGCTGGTGCCAAATATAAAGGTGAGTTTGAAGAACGTTTAAAAGCCGTGGTAAAAGAGGTAACACAAAGTGATGGAGACATCATTTTATTCATCGATGAGATTCATACTTTAGTAGGTGCCGGTGGTGGTGAAGGTGCTATGGATGCCGCGAATATATTGAAGCCAGCCTTAGCGCGCGGTGAATTAAGAGCCATTGGCGCAACGACCTTAGATGAATACCAGAAATACCTGGAAAAAGATAAAGCGTTGGAACGTCGTTTCCAGAAAGTGATGGTAGATGAACCTGATACACAGGATGCTATTTCTATCCTTAGGGGTTTAAAAGAACGGTATGAAACGCACCATAAAGTGCGTATTAAAGACGAAGCCATTATTGCCGCTGTAGAGATGTCTCAGCGTTATATTTCTGATCGTTTTCTTCCCGATAAGGCCATCGACTTAATGGATGAATCAGCTTCGAAACTGCGCATGGAAATGGATAGCGTACCTGAGCATGTAGACGAGCTGAACCGACGTATTATGCAGCTGGAAATTGAGCGAGAGGCCATTAAGCGGGAGAATGACGAGAAAAAAGTGCAAAGCCTTGGCGAAGAGATTGCGAACCTGGCGGCTGAACGTGATGAGCTGAAAGCCAAATGGCAAAGTGAGAAAGATGTGGTTGACGGAATAAACAATTACCTTGAACAGATTGAAAATTATAAACAGGAAGCCGAACAAGCGGAACGTGCAGGTGATTATGGCAAAGTAGCGGAGATCCGGTACGGAAAAATAAAAGAGGCACAAGACCATGTTGACAAGCTGAAAACAGAACTGGAGAGTCAGCAAATAGAAGGTCGTATGCTCAAAGAAGAGGTAACAGCCGACGACATTGCAGGCGTTGTAGCCCGCTGGACAGGAATTCCGGTCACAAAACTGGTGTCCAGCGAACGTGAGAAACTGTTGAACCTTGAAGATGAGCTGCACAAACGTGTGGCTGGTCAGGAAGAAGCCATTGAAGCGATATCTGACGCCATCCGCCGTTCCCGTGCAGGCTTACAGGATAAACGTAAACCTATTGGCTCTTTTATCTTCCTGGGAACTACAGGAGTAGGTAAAACTGAATTGGCGAAAGCCTTAGCGGAGTTTTTGTTTAACGACGAGAACGCACTAACCCGTATAGACATGAGTGAATACCAGGAACGCCATGCGGTATCGCGCTTAATTGGTGCCCCTCCGGGATATGTGGGATATGATGAAGGCGGACAGCTGACGGAAGCGGTGAGACGTAAACCTTATTCAGTCATCCTGCTGGATGAAATTGAAAAGGCGCACCCTGATGTGTTTAACATTTTGCTGCAAGTATTGGATGATGGCCGTTTAACGGATAATAAAGGCCGCTTAGTAAACTTTAAAAATACCATTATCATTATGACCTCGAATATTGGGTCGCACCTGATCATGGAAAATTTTAAAGGACTAGATGAGCTTAACCGCGATGAAGTGATTGCCAAGACAAAAAATGAATTGTTTGAATTGCTGAAACAAACCATCAGACCTGAGTTTTTAAACAGGATTGACGAGTTGATTATGTTTACGCCACTTGACCGCAGGGAAATACGTGCGATTGTAGAACTGCAATTTAAACATGTACAACAAACACTTCGCGAAATGGGGGTTGAAATTGAAGCCTCTGCTGAAGCTTTAGACTGGCTTGGTGAACTAGGTTACGACCCTCAATTTGGTGCACGCCCGTTGAAAAGGGTAATCCAAAAACGTATCCTTAACGAACTTTCTAAAGATATCCTTGCTGGTAAAATTAATAAAGAGAGTAAAATACGCTTAGATATGTTCGATCATAATTTTGTGTTTCTTAATACAGAGGCGGAAAAAGAAGTTTAAAATCACTATTTTAAATTGTTTTAAAAAAAGCAGACCACCGTGTCTGCTTTTTTTTGTCATAAAACCCCAATATTCCCATTTCTATACGTATAAACCGAACTTTTTTGCGGTAAAATTGTTAACCCTATAAAATCACTAAAGCTATAATCACCCAAACTAATGAAAATCGCCTACATATCGACTTATCCTCCCCGTGAATGTGGAATTGCCACATTTAATCACAATCTGTTACAAGCAATTGGCTACGACAAAAAGTCTGTTTCGGACAAAAGTTTTGTGGTTGCCATGACCGATGCGGATCAACTGAAGGAGTATAAATATCCAAAAGAGGTGGAGTTCATCATTCGTCAGGAAAACCAAAAAGATTACATCCGTGGCGCTGATTACATTAACACCAGTTTAGTTGATGCCGTGATTCTAGAGCATGAATTCGGAATATATGGTGGTAACGATGGTGTGTATGTGTTACCATTGATTGCACGTTTGCAAAAACCGTTAATCACTATTCTACATACCATTTTGAAAGACCCAAGTTTTATGCAGCTGACCATCATTAGGGAAATTGCAAAATATTCGTCCAAAATTGTGGTTATGAGCCATCGTGCCGTGGGCTTTTTGACTAGCATCTATGATATCCCATTGGATAAAATACAGTTGATTGAACATGGCGTACCTGATCTGGAGCCTAAAGAAGATAATCCGGTAACACTTTCTACAGCATTTAAGAACAAAAAGGTGCTCTTTACTTTCGGTTTAATTGGCCGAAACAAAGGTTTAGAAACTGTGATTTCGGCTTTACCAAAAATAGTAGAGAAAAACCCCGACGTGATGTATGTGATTTTAGGTACCACACATCCGGGAGTGATAAAAAGTTCAGGAGAAGAATACCGCGATAGCCTAAAAAAACTGGCCAGGAAACTTCATGTAGAAAACCATATTACCTTTATCAATAAATTTGTATCGGAACATGAATTACACGACTTTTTAACGGCCTGTCATTTTTATATTACCCCTTACCTTAATGAAGCACAGATAACAAGTGGTACATTGTCATATGCCGTTGGTGCAGGGGCTGCTGTAATTTCTACGCCTTACTGGCATGCACAGGAGTTACTGGCCGACAACCGGGGTAAACTTTTCGATTTTAAAGATCATAATGCCTTAGCTAATATTGTAAATGAGCTTTTCGACAATCCTGAAATGCTCGCTACGCTTAAGCGAAATGCTTTTGAGTATGGCAGGCACCTACGTTGGCCAGAAATAGGCAGTGTTTTTATTAAGACCATTAAAGACGCCATCTCTAAAGCTACCCTGGCAAGGGAAGAAAATAAACCCATCATTGACCCTGATTTGATGCCTGCCTTTAGTCTGGCACATATACAGCGGTTAACGGATGATACCGGAATTGTGCAACATGCTAAATATGGAATTCCGAACCTGAAAGAAGGTTACTGTCTTGATGATAATGCCCGGGCATTGATAGCAGTCATTTTAGCCTACCAGCAAAACAAGAGTAAAGTGGCTTTGCAGCTGTTACCTGTGTATTTAAGTTATATACAATACATGCAGTGTGATGACGGAAATTACAGGAATTTTTTAAGTTTCAAACGTGAATATTTAGACGAAGTAGGGTCAGAAGATTCCTTCGGCAGAACTATCTGGGCCTTAGGGTACCTGATTAAAAATGCACCAAACAACTCCTACCGCGAGTTTGCTACGGAATTGTTTATTAAGTCTATCCCCCAGTTTAGCAAGTTGGAACACCTGCGCGGCATTGCCAACACCATGATTGGTTTAAATTTTTATCTACAAGCTAACCCTGGTGATGAAGGTGTTGGCCGCGAAATGAACCAACTGGCTACCAGTTTAAAATCTGCTTACAAGGCCCACAAGGAAGATAACTGGCATTGGTATGAAGAAAAACTGACTTATGATAACGGCATTTTGCCACTGGCACTGCTTTCTCATTACGAATCCTGCCATGATCAGGAATCCTTAGCTATAGCAATGGAAAGTATGAATTTCCTAACCACACGCACACTAGATAAGGGTTACCTGAATCCGGTAGGGAATGATGGCTGGTTATACAGAAATGAGGACATGGCAATTTTTGATCAGCAGGCAATAGAAACCATGGCCATGGTGCTCATGTATTTTAAAGCTTACCAGATTACACACAATTTGGAATATATAAAGGATATGTACCTGTGTTACCAATGGTTTCTGGGCGAAAACACCCTGAGGCTACCGTTATACGACCATGAAACAAAAGGTTGCGGGGATGGCTTGCAAACTTATGGCGTAAATCGGAATCAAGGTGCAGAAAGCACACTGGCTTATTGGATATCACACCTTGTGGTGCTGAAAGCCCTGGAATATGAGTACGAGTTTAACCATGAACGGGAAAGCCTGGATATTCAGAAGATTTCTTAATAATAAGAACAAGTAAAAACTAATGATGGTTTCATTGAATTTTGAAACCATCATTAGTTTTAAGCAAACAAAGCGCTGATATTGCTTCATTTCCAATAAAAAATATATACTCCTTGAAGTGATGATCAGTTCAAAGCTACAAGTGCTGATGCTCGCTTCATTTCCAATAAAACAAACATAAACTCAATGAAAATAGCTGTTCTAGCACCTGTGGCCTGGCGTACGCCGCCCCGTCATTATGGCCCATGGGAACAAATGGCATCAAACCTTTGTGAAGGATTGGTCAAAGCAGGCGTAGAAATCACTTTATTTGCCACCGGAGATTCGCTGACCGCAGGGAAGCTGGATTATGTTATCGATAAAGGCTATGAAGAAGACCGAGATCAGGATGCTAAAGTACTCGAGTGCCTTCATATTAGTAACCTGATGGAAAAGGCAGGTTCATTTGACCTCATCCACAATCATTTCGACTTTCTACCCCTTACCTATTCCAGGCTGATCAGCACGCCAATGGTAACTACTATACATGGTTTTTCGTCGGAGAAGATTGTAAGGGTATATCAAAAGTACAACGATACCAGTCATTATGTATCCATCAGTGATGCCAATCGGCATCCCGACCTTAGTTATGCGGCCACGGTTTATAATGGCCTGGATAGCAAGAATTTTACCTTTAAGCAAGATGCTGAAGACTACCTTTTGTTTTTTGGTCGGCTACATCCCGACAAAGGGGTGTTAGAAGCTATAGAAATTGCGACAAGGAGTAACAGGAAGTTAAAAATTGCTGGCATAATTCAGGATGAACAATATTTTAAAACAGCTATAGAACCGCTATTAAATGAACAGATCACTTTTTTAGGTGCTGCCGGACCAGCGCAAAGAAATGAACTGCTTGGCCATGCTTATGCATTGTTGCATCCAATCAGTTTCGCTGAACCATTTGGCCTAAGCGTTGCTGAAGCCATGTTATGTGGCACGCCTGTGATTGCTTTTAACAAAGGATCTATGCCAGAGTTAATTAACCACGGCACAACAGGTTTTCTTGTCGATAATATAAAGGAAGCTGTCGATGCAGTAACCAAAATCCCAACCATTGATAGAGAGGATTGCAGGGATTGGGCACTAAGCAAGTTTACAACAGAAAAAATGGTAGAAGGTTATTTAACCCTCTACCATCAGCTATTAAACAGTTAATGTTTTTGTTTCACTAACCGACTGTTTCAGTTTTTCTAACAAACGCTCCAGGTTTACTGAGGCAAAAGAAGAACAATAATCAGACAAACCGTATGGGATAATCAGTTCGCCATTGTGTATAATGGAACCACATGAGTACAATACATTGGGAACATATCCCTCACGCTCATCATTGTTAGGGATAACCAGCGGCTCATGTAAGCGACCTATTTCAATGGACGGATCTTGTAAATCTAATAGGGAAGCTCCCAAACAGTACCTACGCATTGGGCCAACACCATGGGTAATAACTAACCAGCCATCTTCGGTTTCAATTGGTGAACCACAATTCCCAATCTGTACAAATTCCCAGGGGAATTCTGGTGTCTGTAATTTAATCGGGTCGTCCCATACCGTCAGTTTATCTGAATACATCAGGTAATTGTTCCAACCATCAATACGGGAAAGCATGGCATACCTACCGTTAATTTTACGTGGAAACAAGGCCAGATTTTTATTCTGTGCACCTTCGCCATGTAATGGACTTACCTTAAAATCATAAAAATCACTGGTTTCTAATAGTTTTGGCAGTATGATGCTCCCATCAAATGCGGTATAAGTTGCGTAATATTTAATAGTGCCATCATCTTTTACAAAACGTACAAAACGGGCATCTTCAATACCCTTACGTTCAAATTCTGAAATCGGAAAAATTACCCGGTCAGAAATATCCGTATCCCTGGAGAAACTCATTTCCTGGTAGGTATCAGAAAGCCATAATACTTTTTCGTATTCTAATTTAAGCACCTCATCAGGTTGTATTGCTTTAGACTCCAGGATCACCCTTCTTAATTCCGCGTATTCGAACTTATCCGATAACCTGGCGTCTAATTCACCTAAAATAGTTGCATCAATATTGGTGACATCTGCTTTCTTTAAAAACAATTTCTTGTTGTATACAGCATTACGGATCACCTCTGCTTCGTCAACATAGTTGCCCGCTGGTGAAATAGTAATATTGCCCTGTCGATCCAACAGTGCCCTTCTAAACACTACAGATGAAATATGCCCCTCACCCACTGCCCTAAAGCTGATGATAACGCGTTTTTCCCCTTCCACCAGATCTGATTGATTTGGATCGTCTACAATGGAAGGGTTAAAAAAGGCAGCTGACTCAATAGAATATTCATGGGTGAAATAAGAACCCATTAGTAATTTGCGGTAACCAGAAAGACCTTCATAATCGATACCTATCTGTTCTATGATTGGTTTAACTTTCTTGCAATGACGCGTTAATATTTTGGTAATGTTCCGGTGTCTTTTTGAGTATTCCTGTAGCAATGGGGAGATTAAACCGAATACCTCTTGCTCGGATAGTTTAAGTACATTTTTAATTACTTGTTTTGCGCGTTCATCGCCGTTAAAAAAATACCTGGCGATCACTCGTTTTGGATCAGGGTAAACTTTAATCTCTTTACGCTCTATTATTAGTCTCATGGCTTTACAACGTTTTAAACGATCAATATGATTTAAGAAAAATATAAAAATATATTGATATAACTGAGTTTGTTACTATTAATTATAAATAAACCTGAAATTAACTGCCATAATATGTACGGCTTAAACTGACAAAACAACAATAATAGTCAAAGTGACTGATTGAACAATTTACAAGTATTCAGTGTATATATGCGGGTTTGTCACAGCAAAATAATATATAATTAAGTCGAAATCAATTATCACTTTAAGAATGAAGCGTTTACCAAAAAGCGCCTTATTAGTTATTGACGTATGATTAACCTTTGGCACAGCCATTGACTATATGACATCAATAGTCAGTAGTTATAACACTGGGTATATTTATAAATTAAAACACAGAAGAAGATGAAAAAGTTATTATTATCCATGGTTGCAGTTGCTGCATTTGCTTTTACAACCCAGGCTCAAACAGAAAAAGGTAATGTATTATTAGGTGGAAATGTTGGTTTCAACACTTCAAAAGCAGGCGGTGCTGATAAAGCTGATGTGAACTTTAAAATTGTTCCAACTGTAGGTTATTTCGTAAGCGATAATTTTGCAATTGGTACAGGTGTAGGTTACAACTATAACAAACAAGTAAGCGATAATTATTTAAACCAGGCTTTCGAAGTATCACCATTTGGCCGTTACTACGTTGATTTGAACGAACAATTTAAATTTTTCGGCCAGTTAGCTGTTCCTATGGCCTTTGGTAACAATAAATATGTAGATGATCAAGGTAACGCTGGTGATAAATTGGCTACGACAACCAATATTGGTGTAAACCTTGCTCCTGGTTTAGCATTCTACCCAACTAAAAATGTTGGTATAGAAATCTCTCTTGACGGTTTTGGATACAACCACTATGCAGTTGAAAGTGAATTAACTGGAAATAAAGTAGAATCTAATTCATTTGGATTTAATGCGGATACTTTTACACCGAAATTAGGTGTGATGTTCCACTTCTAAATAACAAATAAACAAGCAGCGATTTGGGAAAATTATTGCAACAAAAAAGCCCTGGCCAATTGACCAGGGCTTTTTTGTGATTGTTATCTTTTACCGTTTTTTTCCAGTTCTCTGTCAATTTCGGTAATATCAACCTGATCAGGCTGGGTAAAATCGCCAATCAGGTATTTATTAAAGTGGTCGGCCAAGCGCCAGAAGGCATATTCTGTGAGCGGACCAAAGCTATGGCGTTGGCCAGGTAAAATCACAAACTCAAACCTTTTACCAGCTTCCATTAATGAATTAGCCAGTCTGATGGTATTTGCCGGGTGTACGTTATTATCAATATCACCCGTCATAATCATTAAATGACCTTTAAGGTTTTTCGCTAACGCTGGATTTTTGTCGATATCATATTTAAATGTGGTATCGCCTTTTGCCGTAACCATTTCTTTAACCCCATGGTGTTTTTCACTCCACCAACGGTTGTAAATGCTGTTATCATGGTTACCTGCTTTAGATACCGCAGCTTTGAAAAAATGTGGATAAACCAGCATGGCTGCAGTAGACATGAAACCACCACCAGAATGGCCGGTTATACCTACCCTATCAATATCGATAAAATCGTGACGTGCAGCCAATTGCTCAACAGCCGCTTTTTTATCTGCCAATCCATAATCTCTTAAGTTTCCATAACCGAAGGTATGGTACCATTTGGAGCGTGCCGGGTGCCCTCCTCTGTTACCTACGGAAACAACAATGTAACCTAACTGTGCCAGGCGATCGGTGTTATCCATGCTTTTAGTGAATGCTTTATTCACCGCTTCTGTTTGCGGACCAGGATAAACGTATTCAATAATCGGGTACTTTTTCTTCGGATTAAAGTCGAAAGGTTTGTACATCACGCCGTATATGTCGGTCACCCCATTATCTGCCTTTACCTTAAATGGCGTTGGAAACTGGTAACCTGCAGCCATTAACAACGATAAATCTGCAGTTTCTAAATCCATTAGCTTATTACCATTAGCATCAAGCAAGGCTGATTTCGGAACCGTATTAACCCTGGAGTAGTTATTGACTACATATTTAGCCTCGTCGTTCATGTTTGCATCATGGTCGAAATCGCCAGGATTTAAAAGCTTCATACCCGATCCGTCAAAGTTTATGCGGTATAAGTGCATGTAATATGGATCTTCTTTAGCTTCACGTCCATTTGCCGTAAAGTACAACACCCGGTTCTTATGGTCGATATTCACAATACTTTCGCAATGGAATGAACCTTTGGTAATTTGATTTTTCAATTTCCCTTGTCCGTCGAAAAGGTAAAAATGTGCCCAGCCATCTCTTTCAGACCAGTGGATAATTTCTTTACCGTCATTTACTAATCCCGGGCGGTTAACTTCTACATAGGTATTAAAACGCTCCTCAATTAGCGGGGTCACTTTCTCTGTATTAATGTCGACTGCACAGATATCAATTCTTTTTAAATCTCTGCTGGTGCGTGAAATAAAGATCTTGCTATCGTTACCTAACCAAATGGACGGCCTGAATTCATTGTCTCTATCTTTATTAAGTAAAGGTGCCGACCAAAAAGATACCGATTGATCTTTAAAGGCCGCCACATCTAATTTGCGATGTGTTTTAGCCTGAAAGTTAAAAAGTAAGATCTCATCAATGGGTGCTTCTTTTTCTCCTGGCATCTGGTATTTATAACTTTGCAGGGTAGGGCGGCCTTTGGCGGTATTGTCAATCACCCAAAGGTCTTTAACCTTACGGGAATCTCTTCTGTTCAGCACAAAATATTTAGAATTAGGTGACCAAAGCACGTAAGCACGGCGACGTTTTTTGTCGTTTTTTTCCAGTTCTTCATTATTCTCTCCATCACCATCACTACCATAGGCATAAAACTTAACGCCGTCTTTAGTTAACTGGTGTTCCACAATAGTGCTGTCTTCTTCATTTTTCACCGCTTTCTTGTAGTTTTCCTTATCCATCCAGAACAAGTTATAATCGCGGGAGAAGATAATAGCAGAAGAATCTGGTGCTACAGCTCCCCAATTGGGCTTTGCTTTTGGCTTGGAATAATCAGGGACTTCTGTAAGTTTTGCGCTTGCAATATCGTAGTTAAAGAAGAATACTTTTTTTTGCAAAGAATCTGCTGCTTTTTTGTCTTTGCGATCTTTCTTCACCTCGTCAATAGTACTCTTCATTTCGAAGGTAATGCTCTTTTCATCGTTAGAAAACTTAAACTCTTCTAAGGGTAAATGCTGTGCATCAAATGGATCACGGATTATCTGAGTAAGATCGGCAGCAAGTTTAGCCATATCAAAGATTGGCTTTTTGCTTCGGCTCGCCGGATCTACGATATACCATTGTTTTCCAGCTGGCGTTTCATACTCATACCAAAAGCGATTGCTGAGTTTTAGCCAATGCGGATCAACCGTAGTTGAATAGACCATTTTTTTAATCTTTGCCGGAGAAAACCTGGAAGCCAGCTGGTAATTTGCCTTAGGCGTTTCAATTTGATTTTCGGTTAGCGTTAACGTTTTGGTTTGCGCCTGCACATCAAAACCAGATGCAGCAGCCAGCAAAGCCAGGAAGTAGAGTTTCTTCATGTGTATATTTTATTTCAAAGGCCTAAAATATTGAAATATAAACTGCAACGCAC
Source organism: Pedobacter sp. CAN_A7 (assembly GCF_015752175.1). Taxonomy (NCBI): domain Bacteria; kingdom Pseudomonadati; phylum Bacteroidota; class Sphingobacteriia; order Sphingobacteriales; family Sphingobacteriaceae; genus Pedobacter; species Pedobacter sp. CAN_A7. The sequence continues at coordinate 1,185,917 of NZ_JADOUW010000001.1, forward strand.
CAGTGGCATTGTAATAAATAAGATATCTTTATAGTTTTGCACATAATCTACAACAATAAACTTTCAGGAGCTTTACCATCACTACGTATCCTGCTCCTGATTGCTTTAACAATAAAAAAACAACTCAAATACCAATGAAAAAAACATTTTTGTCCTTCTCTGCTGCTGCTCTTTGCTTTTCCATGGGCTGCCAAACAAAATCACAGACCAGCGAACAGGCTACCGCTAACACGGAAACCACTGTAACTACTGATTCACTTAGGGCCGACACCGCAAAAGCCATTGACATTTCTACCATTAAAGTTGCTGATGCTAAAACCATTTTAGGACGTAAACAAGTACCTGTACTTTGTTACCACCAGATCAGGGATTGGAAAGCAACAGATTCTAAAGCGGCTAAAGATTACATTATTCCTGTAGCCACCTTTAAAGCACATATGAAATTACTTGCTGATAGTGGTTATCACACCATTTTGCCTGATCAATACTATGATTACCTGAACAATGGAACGCCACTGCCTGGTAAGCCTATTATTATCACTTTTGATGATACTGAAAAAAACCAACATGGCATTGCAGCTCCTGAATTAAAGAAATATGGTTTTAAGGCTGCCTTTTTTATCATGACGGTATCCATTGGCCGCCCAAATTACATGACTAAAGCGCAAATTAAAGAATTATCTGATGATGGTCACCTCATTGGCTCTCATACCTGGGATCATCACAATGTTAAAAAATACCAGGGTGCAGATTGGGAACTCCAAATTGAAAAGCCCACTAAAACATTAGAGGAAATAACCGGTAAAAAAATTACCCACTTTGCCTATCCATTTGGACTTTGGAACCCTGAGGCGATTCCAGAATTAAAGAAAAGAGGCATGAAGTCGGCTTATATCCTGGCGACCAAAAGAGATGAAAACGATCCCTTGTTCACCATCAGGAGAATTATAGCCAGTGGCTATTGGAGTGCCAATACCCTGAATAATAGCATTAAAAATAGTTTTTAACGCCAATAAAAACAATAAAAAGGGGTTCTTGCATTAGCAAAAACCCCTTTTTATTGTTGTATACTGAACCAGGTTTAACACACTTCCAGGATTACATATTCTTTCTGGTTAAAACTTACCGAATCTTTTACGTGTTTGCCTAATAACAATTGGCCAATTGGCGACAATGCAGATATGGCAAAATACGGTTTCTGATCAACCATGAGATGCCCTGCGCTAATACTAATGTAAAAGGAACCCTCGGTGGTGCGAACAAGGCTCCCGTTTTTAACTGTTGTAGTTGGGATAAAATCCTGGATTGATTCCAATACCTGTAAATTCTGCCGTGCATCCATTAACAATCTTTTGTTTCTTGAAATATCCTGTTGCATCATTTCGCGTGTGGTCTCAAACTTATCACCCGCACTGCTTTTGGTGTCATCATTACTAGCTTCGCGGGCTTGTTCTAATGCCGTTTCTGCCGTATCTATTCTTTGTGCTATAAATTGCTGACAAAGTTTATATAACTCGGCTTTAATATTTTCCATTTCTTATTTTCTACTGGCTTATTCTTCTATCCACTTCACTTTGCCTTCAATGGGCGTTCTGTTCGCTTCACGCGGCTTTTCTTTGTGGTAACCTACATAGAATAATCCATAACATTTCTCCTGGTCATCCAATTCTAAAAAGTTATTTAAAAAAGGCAATATTCCAGGAGAACTCCAGTACGCACCAAGATGCAGTGCTTCTGCTGTCAATGCCATATTTTGCACCGCACAGCCTATGGCAGCAATTTCCTCCCATTCAGGCACCTGATCAGGGTGTAAACGCGCATTAATCGCAATGACCACACTAGCGCGTTTTACCTTTTCAGTTAAACTATCATGCTTTTTTTGAAGGAATTTAGCTGCAGGTGTAGTTTGTGTATAAATCTGCGCCAGTGCCTCCCCTAGCTTGTCTTTTCCAGCATGCCTATACACCCTAAACCTCCAGGGTTCTGTTAGCTTATGTGTTGGTGCATAATTAGCGCTTTCCAATAAATGGTTAATTATATTTACAGGGACTTCCTCCTCGGTATAACTCACAGGAAAAACACTTCTTCGTCGTTTGATGATATTGCTTATTATCTTGAAATCTTCTGTCATCATGGTTTACTTAAGTACCATAACAAAGGTAAGTTTCATTACCGAATTAAGCGACCACCGTCTTTAATATTGCTTTAAGATTCTATCCAACAAAGCTTTTGTTTTTCTGACGCCTTCTTCTTCAGATAATTTAGAACCTTCATATTCGATGCCCACAATTCCTGTCCAATTTGCTGCTTTAACAATATCAAACATCTTTTTGTAATCAATGTTCGTTTCATCACCCTGCTCATTAAAATCATGCGATTTTGCACTCACTCCTTTTGCAAAAGGCATCAGTTCTTTAACACCCAGGTATCGGTCATATTCCTGGTCTTTACTAATTCTGAAGTTGCCAAAATCAGGTAAGGTTCCACAAAAAGGATTATTCACTTGTTTCATCACATCAGATAACCATTTCCCATCGGAAGAATAACCGCCATGGTTTTCCACAATGATGTTAATCTTTTGTTGCTGCCCGTATTCGCTAAGCTTACCCAATCCATCTACTGCAGCAGTTTTTACTTCCTCAGCAGTTCCTTTTCCAGCCGCATTTACCCTAATGGTTTTACAACCCAGGTATTTTGCTGCATCCACCCATTTATAGTGATTTTTAACCGCAGTTAAGCGAGCCGCATCGTCCGTATCCCCCAAATTCCCTTCTGCATCTACCATGATCAGGTGGTTTTGAATGCCTTCATTTTTAGTACGCGTCAACAATTCTTTCATGTAGGCAGGGTCACTTTCCTGCTTTTTAAAAAATACACTCACATATTCTACAATATCAATTCCAAAGTCAGCTTTAGCTTTCAGTGGAAAATCTAAATGATTCATTTTTCCTGCAAATAATGCTTTGTGAAATGACCATTCCGCGAGGGATATTTTGAAGAAATCTTTTTTTGCCAAAGCAAATACATCAAATGGCATTAAGGTGGTTAATCCTGCAGCTGCAGTTAATAAACCAAGGTCTTTAATAAAATTTCTACGGTTGGTTGATTTTATCATGGTATGGAATAATTAGGGTTTAGAGATTCTAAAATATAAAATATTTTCATCATTACCCCAGAGATTTATTAAAAAAGGTAGGCATTGTTACTTACCCGTTTCCATATGGGGTGCATCAACGGGCTTAGACTCTGGAGAACCTTTTTGCCTAAGGTAGATGGTTAATAATACAATTGATAAAACGGAAAGAAATTCGCTTTGCCAATTTTGAAAGGTTTCAAACCAAAACCTTGGCTCGCCTAGATAAGAGCCTATGGTAAGCGTTGGTTTATTGGAAAGCATCTGAGAGACATTATAATCCTGCCAACTCCCAAAAAGATGCATACCCCAGCTGAAAAAGAATAGCGTAAAAAATGTGAGGCCAAGAGAATTACGGTATAATATGAGTATCCACCCACCCTTTCTAACAGGCCAGGGTGCATCTGGAGACGGGACAGGTTCTCTATCTACTTCTTCCTCTTCATCTAAAGATTTAGACTCCGCAGAACCGATTTGCCTCAGCTTAATGGTGAGCAAGACGTACAAAGCCATTTGTAGGAATTCGCTTTCAAAGTTCTCAAAAGTAGCAGATATGAAGTGACCACTTTGCAGGTAAACAGATAGTGCAATGGCTTGAGCGTTTTCGTCCAGTAACTCTTGATTGTGCGTTTTCCAGCCAGTAATTGTTTGTGCAATAAAAGTGATTAGAAAAATAAATAAGAACACTAACGACAAACTATTACGATATAAAAAGCTGTGGGATTTTAAGGGTTTTGCCATGTTATATAAACTATTTAATTATTAAACAACATGTCTTGCAAAAGGTTTAGTCATAGAGAATCACTCATTCACACGATTAAAAAAAAGAAGGTAAAAGTTAAACACCTTTACCTTCTGTAATTACGTTACCTGATGTCGCCACGAACTTTACTAGCTGTTCCACGACCAGGAAGATAGATTTGCAGCCCAAATGATAAGTTAAGGCTATTCTGGTAATTGGTACTCCCAAAACCAGCAAGACCATTATACTTCAGCAAGGCCTCCAAACCAATATTGGGGGTAACAAAGTATGCGAATCCGGGGCCCAGGCCAAAGTTGATGCCATTGGTATTACCTCCGCCATCACTCACGTTCTGACCGCCAAAACCAATATTTGCCTCACCAAAGATCCGTCCATGCCTTAGCACTTCCACATCAGCACCAGTATAATACCGTCCCAATGCGCCCACTCCATAATTTGTGGTCGTGGTAGAGTTTTTCGCAGTCTGTATACCAAATTCTACATACCCACCAAGGGCAATGTTGTCTTGAACAAACCAGGCTGCTTTAGGGGTTATTTGGGCGCTAAATACATTAGGCTCATCTAAACCTAAATTAATATTTGCCAGGTTACCACCAATTAAAACATTCCCCCGTTGCATTTGTGCATCGGCGGAAAGCCCCGCGCTTACCAATGCAGCTAACAAAAAATAAGATAATTTTTTCATAATTCCATAATTAGAGTCCTTGTTAAAATTGTACAACAGGCTGATTAAGAAATTGTTCAAAACCTTTCTGACTTTCAACAAGGGGAAAACAGGAATCTATTTATTGGAAAAATAATCATCGGCATAGCGAGAAAACAACCTTAATAAACAGGCAAATCTAGTTCCATTTCATTAATATAATTTAGTATTCCGCCTTCCATATTATACAAGTTTCCCATGCCATATTTATCTTCCAATAGCCTGATGGCTTTTGCACTGCGCACACCAGACTTACACATGATCACTACCCGCTTATTTTGGTCTATCTTGTTTGCATGTTCACCTATTATACCCAGTGGAATTAATTGGCTCCCAATATTTACCAATTCATATTCATGGGGTTCCCTTACATCTATCAGCTGGACGTCAACACCCTGATTTTGCCAGTTAACAAATTCTGCTGGTGTTACTTGTTTAACTACACGCTCCATGGCTTTTACGCCACAAAACTGCTCATAGTCGATAAGCTTTGTCTGCGTAGGATGTTCTCCATTTAATGGGTTCGCCGCATTCCTTTTAATATTAAATGTCCGTGATTGGAAAGTGAGTGCATCAAACAAATAAAGTCGGCCGTTGAGTGTCTCTCCAACGCCAGTTATGACTTTAATTACTTCCAGTGCCTGAAGACTTCCAATAATACCTGGCAATACCCCTAATACCCCAGCTTCCGAACAATTTGGAACTGCTCCCGGATCCGGTGGTTGAGGGAATAAATCCCGGTAATTCGGACCTCTTTCTCCCTGGGCATTAAGCTGATTAAATACCGTTACTTGTCCCTCAAATTGGAAGATTGATGCATAAACATTCACTTTACCCAATAAGACAGCGGTATCATTAACCAGATAACGGGTTGGAAAATTATCCGTACCATCGGCCAGCACATCATAGTCTTTAGCGATTTCTAAAGCATTTTGAGAAGTAAACTGTGTATGATGCAGCGTAATTTTGATATATGGATTTAAAGCTTGTAAGCGTTTTTTAGCCGCTTCAGTTTTTAGCACCCCGATTTCATCGACATTGAATAAGACTTGGCGCTGCAGGTTACTATCTTCAACCACATCACAATCAACAATACCGATATGCCCTACTCCTGCTGCTGCCAGGTACAATAATGCCGGACTACCTAAACCTCCTGCACCCACGACCAGCACACTCGATTTTTTCAATTTCTCCTGTGCCTCCATACCAAAATCAGGTATGATGATGTGGCGGTTATAGCGCTTAAGTTCTTCTTTTGAAAAATAGCTATTTTGATTCATGGTATTAATGTTTAAGGTTTCCGCCAGCAATGGCTGGAACAATGCTGATGGTTGAATTGGCGTTCACCATAGTATCCAGTTGACGCAAATTTCTGATGTCATCTTCGTCTACAAAAATATTAATAAACTGGCGTACACAACCACTGGAATCGAGTAAATGATTTTGAACTTCCGGATAATCAAGCACTAGATTATCAACTACTTCAGATACAATACTTCCAGACACCAGAACTTTCGATGAATTTTTGGTAAATCTTCTTAACGGGGTTGGTATTAATACAATGGGCATAAATTTAGATTAAAATTAGTTAATGATTCTGATTAATAGGTTGTTCTTGAAATTTTCTGAAATCATCCAATCGCCAGCTCCGGCTATCTGTTTGTCCTGCCGGGTTTACTGAAATAATAAGGTAAGAGAAATCAGGCAAAGCCACACGTGTATCCACACTTGATGGTATAGCAGGCTGGTTTGGATGAGAATGATACACACCCAACAATTGTAATTCATGTTGATCAGCATAGGCCTCCGCAGCTAGGTAATCTTTAGAATTAATCTTAAAATGGTATTTTTTATTAAGGATCGTCGCATTTTCAACTTGCCACGCAGCCTGCACGATAGTACCATCAGTGTCTGACTGACCGAAAAAAAAGCCACAACTTTCTTCTGGAAAAGCCTGAATGACACTTTTTTTCATAATAGACCATGGCTGAGGTTCAATGAGTAGATTTGTTATCATCGTGGATTAAAAGGTTGAAGCAACACAATAAGAAACGTTTAAATTATTCAGGCTATCCATTAACAAAGGAACGGTCGGACCATAATCTACCATGGTAGTTCCCTGACTAAAGAGATACTCTGGCTGAAGACCCCATTTTAATATGTTAAGCGTATCCTCCCGATTTACATGGACTAATGAAGCACGTACAAGATTTTTTAATGCAGACAGTAGACATTCCTTAGTTTGCAACTCACCTTCTACTTTTTCCAATTGGACAATCGCCTGGGCCAGCACATCAGTGTCGGTAGCCGATATATGCGAGATGATGATATCCCCATGCGCATTATGCGATAAAACCCTGCTTTCGTAAACGTTAATTAATAAATTAAGTTCTTGCGGTTGTGCCCAGTTTAACTGCCCTCTAAAGAATTTTTCGGTATAACCGATAGGATTACCTTTAAAAATGATCGGAATATCACGCTCAGCTTGTTTAATGTAATACAAGGCGACTTCCAGGCTCTCCACTGGCCATTCCAGGTTTCTGACAATGAGGAAATTACATTTGTTTTTTTCGGAATAGATCAGGGCATTCAACAAAAGATCTGCTGCTTCCATCACATTTTGTGCAGTAACATATTTACCAGGACTATGGATAGCCACAAAATTGGCGTTCCATAAGTTTCTCAATTCCATATCCATCAGGCTGTTATCTAGAATATGGGTAAATCTAACCATCGAATAGATTACGCTACTTTTTTTAGCATAAGTATCAAAGATATATTCACATATTTTCTTGGTTGCGGAGTAAACCTCATTCGTATAATATCTACTGGATTTTCCAGTGGAAGAGAATACGCATTGCTTAACAGAAGGAGATTTTTCGCAGGTCCTGACCACATTTAAAGTACCCAGAACATTGGTCGTTACGGTTTCGACTACGTTATGCTCTGCATAACCAGGATTTCGCTGTGCAGCAGTATGGAATACATAGGCAGGTTGGTAAGCTTCAAATACCGCTTCTAAGGTAGCCAGGTCGCGAACATCTGCTTCTATATACACAATTTTGTTCTGGTTAATGCTGGTGGTTCCAGTAAAAGGACGGTTATCAATAATGATGACCTGACCTACTTCTAATTCCAAGAGCTTATTTACTAAACAACTACCTACGCAGCCCAATCCTCCAGTTACTAAACAAGTTTCATTTTTTAACAAATGCTTAATTTCATTGTGTGGTAAACTGAGCTTCCTGCGGGTCGTTGGTGTGAAAGGATTTTCTTCTAATCGACCTTCATAATTATATAATTCTATAAGTTCTTTGGTTAAATGTTGTAACTGTAAATAGGCGCCAGGGTTATTAATTTCAGGGGAATATTCCCAAATTTTATTGTATATCGAATTTATCATAATATGAATTTGATAGTTAAAGGCAATTCATTAATTGATTATTATGTATGTAAATTAGATATATTATTCTATCTCTCAAAGAGAAAATAGACACAACTTAGTATACAATATATTCTCATAATTGTATACTAAATTTCAGCAATATAAGTTACAACTCCGGAACAAAAAGCTGATACTTTGATCATTTACGAAGTGCATTTTTCGACCCTTTATAAATTATGCCTACCTTTGCTACTTATTTTTTAAGCATTTATGATTTCAGTATCTAATTTATCTCTGCGTTACGGCAAGCGAACCTTATTTGAAGATGTTAACCTAAAATTCACTCACGGCAATTGCTATGGTGTTATAGGCGCAAACGGAGCGGGTAAATCAACTTTTCTAAAAATCCTTTCCGGTGAAGTGAACCAGACTTCAGGTCATGTATCTTTTACACCTGGCGAGAGAATGGCTGTTTTAAAACAAGATCACCATGAGTTTGATGATTATACGGTCATTGAAACGGTAATGATGGGCCATAAAGAGCTTTTTGACATTATGAAGGAAAAGGACGCCATTTATGCCAAAGAAGACTTTACCGATAAAGATGGTGAACGGGCAGGCGAACTGGAAAATAGATTTGCGGAAATGGATGGCTGGAACATGGAAAGCAACGCTGCAACCATGCTTAGCAATCTTGGCATTAAAGAAGACCAGCATTTTAAAACATTAAAAGAAATTGACGGTAAACAAAAGGTACGCGTACTTTTGGCGCAGGCCTTATTTGGTAACCCCGATATTCTATTATTAGATGAGCCAACCAACGATTTGGATATTGATACCATCGCCTGGTTAGAAAACTTCCTTGCCGACTATCAAAGTATTGTACTGGTAGTGTCCCATGATAGGCACTTTCTGGATGCAGTATGTACACATATTGTCGACATCGACTTCAGCAAAATGAATATTTACTCTGGTAACTATACGTTTTGGTATGAGTCAAGTCAGCTGGCCTTAAAACAACGTAGTGACCAAAACAAGAAATTAGAAGATAAAGTAAAAGAACTGCAGGAGTTTATTCAGCGTTTTAGTGCAAACGCATCGAAATCAAAACAAGCTACCTCCCGTAAAAAAGCGCTCGATAAAATTGACCTTACCGAGATCAAACCTTCTAGCCGTAAATACCCAGCCATTTTATTCAATAACTTAGGTCGGGAAGCTGGAGATCAGATATTGCAGGTAGAAAACCTGAGTAAAAGTGCGCATGGCGAAGTGTTATTCAAAAATGTAAACTTCATGGTCAATAAGGGCGATAAGATTGCCGTTATTTCGCAGAACAGTTTGGCAACAACTGCTTTCTATCAGGTATTGACCGGCCGTGATGCGGACTACACCGGCGATTTTAAATATGGTGTAACCATTAATGTAGCTGACATTCCAAACGATAACTCAGATTATTTCAATGGGAAGGACATGAATCTGGTAGACTGGTTAAGAGAATATTCCGATACCGATAAAGATGAGCAGTTTGTAAGAAGTTTCCTGGGCAGAATGCTTTTCTCAGGTGAAGAAGTATTAAAAAACTGTAAAGTGTTATCAGGTGGTGAGAAAATGCGCTGTATGTTCTCGCAGATGATGCTAAAACACCCCAACCTGCTGATGTTTGATGAACCAACGAATCACCTGGACTTAGAATCTATTACCGCCCTGAATAATGGTCTAAAAGACTTTAAGGGAACGGCTTTGTTTACATCACGAGATCATGCACTAACAGAATCGGTAGCGACACGTGTGATTGAACTGACCCCAAAAGGCAGCATTGACCGCATGATGAGTTATGATGATTATATCAATAGCGAAGAAATTGCTGCTTTACGTGCAGAAATGTACAAATAAGTAAAAACACTATCATACGGAGAGGCTGATCATTGGAAAAATAATCAGCCTCTTTTTAGTTTAAAGAAATTCGACAGTGATTCTGCATGAATATAGGTTGTAAACGAAATCAATATATAATGAATACGTGTTTTTCCAGAAAAACATATATTCATGTCGGATTCATGTCGTATTCATCTTGCTTTCAGGACGAGTTTGTGATTGGCCAAAACCATGCGGTTCAGACTGAAGCACATACCATGTCATTAATTAAGAATAAATGTAAATTTCGCTATTGTAATAACACTTCCTTAAATTAGAAAATCACAGGCACTAAGTACATCGCCAGGGGTGCGTTGTCTTTAAAAACAACGGGGTTGTATCATTTTATCAATGATACAACCCCGTAAGTAAATTTAAATATGAATTAGTGTGCTTCGTGACCGTCAGCACCGTGTGCATGACCGTGACTCAATTCCTCTTCAGTAGCTTCACGCTCAGAAAGAATTTTACCAGCAAAAATTAAGTTTTTTCCAGCCATTGGGTGGTTTAAATCCACAGAAATGGTTTCTTCCTGAATAGACGTTACACCTGCTCTGAAATGATTCCCCTGGTTGTCTTGCAATGGAATAACATCACCTACAGCTGGTAAATCAACTTCTTTAAACATATCTTTAGGCAAATCAGCATATGCTCCCGGATCAATTTCACCGTAACCATCAGCAGCAGATAGCTCAAAGCTATATTCATCACCAACATTTAAGCCAAGCAAATGCTCTTCAAATTTTGGCAACATCATACCTACACCATATAAAAAAACCAAAGCATTTTGCTCATCAGCTTTTTCTACAAAAACTTGTTGTCCTTCTCCATTCGTCGTATGCAATTCATACGTTAGGGAAACTACTGTATTAGGTTTAATACTCATTAGAATCTTTTTTAATTTATCAATTTTATTGCTTCCTCAACTGAACTCACAGGCAGCTGACATACTTTATTCCGGCAAATATAGATTTTTGTTTCAATGCTTTGCTTATCTTTTAACAAAGGAAGTGAAGAATTTGTTCCTGCTATTGTAATTTTGTTAGGAATGTAGTTATCGTTGATCGCTTCGACCATGGCCTGATGGTCTGCTCCGGTAATGGCAATTTCATTGAGGCCATGCACTTCATTTAACAGCTGGATGGCCCAGTTAGAATAAGCAGAACCATAGGTTTTAAGCTGAGGTTTAACCACAGCCAGCATGGCACTTGCCTTTTCAAGGTATATTCCCTCGTCAAATAATAAACCCAAAGTTTGTAAGTTTTGCGCCATTACAGAGTTAGATGCCGGAATTACATTATCCATGATTTCATGTTTACGGGCAATCAAGGTTTCATTACTGGAGCTGGTGTAAAATAACATAGGTGTATTTGTATCAACAAAGTCCCTCAACACGTAATCAGTTAACGTTTTAGCTTCATGTAGCCATTTTTCATCAAAATCAACTGCATATAAAGCCATTAAAGCTTCGATGAAAAAAGCATAATCATCTAAAAAGCCTGGGATACTGGCTTTACCAGATTTATAATTTCGATACAAACCCCCTTCTGGCGTTCTCATAGCGGAAAGGATAAAGTCTGCTGCTTTTTTAGCCATCGCCTCATATATAGGGTCTTTATAAACGATGGCGCTTTCTGCCAATGCTTTAATCGCCATGGCATTCCATGCAGTAAGGCATTTATCATCCAGTCCTGGTCTTACCCTTAAACTGCGATGTTGCAGTAACTTTTCTTTTGCGAGTCTTACTTTTAACTGTAAATCTTCCAGCGCAATGCCTTTGGCGGCAGCAAACTCTTCATCGGTTACACTTCTTAACAGAATATTGGTATGTTCTTCTTCCCAGTTACCTTCTTCGGTCACATGGAAATATTCGGCCAATAAGTTATGGTCGCCTTCCGTGATAACTTCGAACTCATCGGCCGACCATACATAAAACTTCCCTTCTACCCCTTCGCTATCAGCATCTAATGCGGCGTAAAATAAACCCTCCGGTGAAGTCATTTCCCGTTGCAGCCACTCGATACATTCTACTGCCACCTGTTTATATAGAGGCATTCGGGTGGATGCATAGGCCTCCGTATATAAGCTAATCAGCTGTCCGTTGTCATATAACATCTTTTCGAAGTGCGGAACATGCCAGCGATCGTCTACCGAATAACGGGCAAAACCACCCCCTATATGGTCGTAGATACCCCCTAAAGCCATTTTTTCGAGCGTGAATAAGGTAGCGATGCTTGACGACTGGTCTTCAGCCAAATGCCCATAACGCAATAAAAACAGCCAGTTATTAGGCAAAGGAAACTTAGGAGCACGGTTATATCCCCCTTCACTCATGTCGAAACTGCATTTCCAGGGTTCAACGATTTCTTTTAAATCATCCGCTGTATAGTCGGCAGTTTTAACGTTCGGAATAATTTTCTCCGCGTTGATAATACCATCCGTTAAGCGATCTGCATATTGTAGGGCTTTTTCAGGCTCCTGCGCCCATAGTTCAGCTACATTGGTTAATACATTAATCCAATCAGGTTTCTGGAAATAGGTTCCCCCGTAAACCGGCCGCTGGTCTGGCAAACAGATACAGTTTAAGGGCCAGCCCCCGCAGCCCGTCATCAGTTGTACCGCCAGCATATACACCTGATCGATATCCGGGCGCTCTTCCCGATCTACTTTAATACACACAAAATGCTCGTTCATTACTTCGGCCACCTCATGGTTTTCGAAACTTTCACGTTCCATGACATGGCACCAATGACAAGCGCTATAACCTATACTCACCAAAATGAGTTTATTTTCATTTTTCGCTTTTTGCAAGGCCGTTTCTCCCCATTCATACCAGTGGACAGGGTTATAAGCATGTTGCAATAAATAGGGCGAGGAGGCCTTAATTAGTTCATTAGGTTCCAAATTCATATGATAAAGGTAAAAAGATAAGTTGTACTTTTATTCCTCAAACATTACACCACTAAACCATGATGGGCATATACAACCCTAAATGGCAACGAATAAACTACCTATCATGAAAATCACACATACCGAAATTTACCGCTTTAGTATACCGATGGAACCATTTGTCATTGCGACCGGCACCATGCATTTCGCACAAAATGTGTTCATCAGGATACATACAGATCGTGGCATATACGGCGTGGGTGAATGTTCGGCATTCCCGATGATTGTGGGCGAAACTCAGGAAACCTGTATCGCCATGGCTAAAGATTTTGCTAAAATATGGATTGGAAAAGATCCTTTGGATATACCAGAACGGATGAATGACCTTTTAGGTTATGCAGATCATAATGGCACCATTAAAAGTGCCTTTGATATGGCCTTATTTGACCTCGCTGCAAAACACGCCGATTTACCATTATATAAATTTTTAGGCGGCACCAAAAGAACCATTGAAACCGATATGACCATTGGTATTGGCACACCAGAAGTGATGGCCACTGCTGCAGTAAACTACCAACAAAAAGGTTGTACGATATTAAAGCTTAAGCTGGGCAAGGGAGTTCATGAAGATATTAAAAGAGTAGCGGCTGTGAGGGAGGCTGTGGGCCCTGATATGGCCATCCGCCTTGATGCCAACCAGGGCTGGACTTTCGATGATGCTTTATTGGCCCTGGGCGAACTGGCACAATATAACATTGAATTCTGTGAGCAACCTATGCGTACCTGGTTTGACGACCGCCTTCCGGAGCTTAGTTTAAATTCGCCCATTAAAATTATGGCCGATGAAAGCGTATACCACCACCACGATGCCCGCCGACTGATTAACAGTAATTCCTGTGAATACTTGAATATTAAATTTGCAAAATCAGGTGGTATTCTGGAAGCACAAAAGATTCATGAAGAAGCGCTGAAAACGGGTGTTAAATGTATGATTGGCAGCATGCTGGAAAGCCGGATTGCATTAAGCGCCAACCTGCACTTTGCATTGGCGAGTCCGAATGTGGAGTTTTTTGACCTGGACACCTGTCTTTTGGGACACCTGGCAGACCCGGTAACGGGAGGTTTAACCTATAATGGGTATATGCTTGATGTTCCGGAAACGATTGGAATTGGCGCAGATGCTGATCCGGAGTTTTTGAAGACCTGCGAAAAATGGACGGTTTAGTACCTTGATTATTTGATTTTTAAGGCTTCGAACGTGGTACTGTCGCCATTAAAGGCATTAAAATCTACCACATGGTTAATGCCATTGATGCGTGCCCGATCAGAATGTTGCCAGAAGATCCATTTATCGGGATTTACTTTAAGCTGTGCCTCATGATAATGGGCTATCCACAATTTATAATCATCAAAATGGCCATCCAGGTAATCGTTATAAAAGGACAAACCTGAATAGATAATCGGTTTTACCCCTGTTTTTCGCTCTACATGAGAAAGGAAAGCTTTTAGTTCTTTACGCATGTCTGCTGGCGATACGCCATTTAACTCTTCAATATCAATCACGGGAGGCAAATCACCTTTTTCAAACTGAACGGTTTGCAAGAAAAAGCGAGCCTGCCACAAGCCTGACTTTTTGGGCCTGAAAAAATGATAAGCGCTACAAGCGATGCCTGTTTTAGCGGCTTCGCGCCAATTTCTTTGAAAATAGGGATCAACCAGGGCCACTCCTTCTGTGGCTTTAATGATGGCAAAATGTACCCTAACACTGTCTTCCTGCATGGCTTTAACCTGCGGCCAGTCTATTTTACCCTGGTAATAAGAAACATCGATGCCATGGATGCTGTGTTTTTTGGGGATTTTAATGTTAAAACTTTGGTAAGTGCGGTAATTTGGATCTTCACCTATGTCTTTAACCCAACTGATGGTTGAGGTAAACAATTTTAACACATAGGCATAATATAAAGGCGATAGCAGCACCAGCAGGAATAAAGCGATGATAAATTTCCAGTGCAAGGCCATGCCTTTCGCCTTCTTTTTAGAAGACCTCCTCTTCACAGGTTTACGCGCTACTGGCTTTTTGGCCGTTGCAGCTTGAGTCCTGGCTAACGCTTTGTCGAGCGAAGTAATCGGTTTTTTCTTGGGAAGAGGAGGCACAGCTTATTTACTTAATTCAGCATAATATTTATGAAATAAAGGCAGTGTTTCTATTCCTTTATAATAGTTGAAGATATCGAACTTCTCATTTGGCGAGTGCAAGGCATCACTGTCTAAGCCAAAACCAAACAATACCGATTTGATGCCCAATACCTCTTCAAATAAGGCTACGATGGGAATACTTCCACCACCACGTGTAGGGATAGGTTTTTTACCGAAGGAATCAACAATAGCTTTCTCTGCGGCACGGTAAGCTACACTATCGGTTGGCGTAACCACTGGTTCGCCACCATGATGTGCCGTTACCTTCACCTTTACATACTTAGGGGCAATGCTTTCAAAATGTTTGGCAAAGATTTCAGAAATCTCCTCAGAACTTTGATGAGGCACTAAACGCATGGATATTTTGGCGTTTGCTTTTGACGGCAATACTGTTTTTGCGCCTTCGCCAATGTAACCACCCCAAATGCCGTTTACTTCTAATGTTGGGCGGGTTCCGGTACGTTCTAAAGTAGAATAACCTGCCTCTCCCCATTCTGACTGAATATCCAGGTCTTTTTTATAGTCTTCCAAATCAAAAGGTGCCTCATTTAAAGCTTTCTTCTCTTCATTGGTCAATTCAAACACTTTATCATAAAAAGCAGGAATGGTGATGTGGTTGTTTTCGTCATGCAAAGAAGCAATCATTTTACACAAGATGGTAATAGGATTGGCAACTGCACCACCGTATACACCAGAGTGTAAATCACGGTTCGGTCCTACTACTTCCACTTCCATATAAGCTAAACCACGTAAACCCGTTTCGATAGAAGGGTTTTCCATGCTGATCATCGAAGTATCAGAGATTAATACCACATCGGCTTTTAAGCGTTCTGTATTGGCTTTCACAAAAAGACCAAGGTTTGCAGAACCTACTTCTTCTTCCCCTTCAATCATGAATTTCATGTTGCAGGCCATGGTGTTGGTTTTCATCATCAGTTCAAATGCTTTCACATGCATATAAAACTGGCCTTTATCATCACAGGCACCACGGGCATATATTTTTCCGTCACGTACTGTAGGTTCAAATGGAGGTGTTTTCCACAGCTCCAAAGGATCAGCAGGCTGCACATCATAATGACCGTAAACCAAGACCGTCGGTAAGCTAGGATCGATAATTTTCTCGCCGTAAACAATCGGATAACCTGCTGTTTCACAAATCTCCACTTGATCGGCACCAGCTTCTTTTAACTTTTCGGCTACAAATGCAGCAGTTTTTAACACATCACCTTTATACTTAGGATCAGCACTTACTGAGGGGAAACGTAATAACTCAAACAACTCTTCTAAAAAGCGTTCTTTGTTTTCTTCAACATATTTTTTGATCTCTTGCATGTCAACTATTTTGAACAAAGATAGAGTTTTTGAAACTTTTCATATTAAACTACTTATTTGTATATTTGGAGCTGATTAGATCAGGGGCTTGATGTTCATCCACAAAAGAACAGTCAACCACACAAACCTATATTTATACAGCGGCGTTATTATTATACCTCGCAATTAAAATATTTAGCTCATTTTGGATTATTTAGCAGGATTAAACCCACAGCAACGTGCGGCAGTAGAAAATACCGACGGACCCGCCATGATTGTGGCTGGTGCCGGATCTGGTAAAACCAGGGTAATTACCTACCGCGTTGCGCATTTAATTGAGAAAGGTGTAGATCCTTTTAACATTTTAGTACTCACATTTACGAACAAGGCTTCAAAAGATATGCGTGAGCGTATCATGAAGGTGGTTGGTAATGAAGCTAAAAATATATGGATGGGTACTTTCCACTCTGTATTTGCTAAAATATTAAGGGTGGAAGCAGAAAAGATCGGCTATCCGTCAAACTTCACCATCTATGACACTGATGATAGCAAAAGCTTAGTGCGGGCCATCCTTAGGGAAATGCAGCTTGACGACAAGCTCTATAACGCAAACTTTGTGTTTAACCGCATTTCTTCAGCCAAAAACAACCTGATTTCGCATGGGGAGTACCTGAACAATGCGGAAATACAGGCCGAAGATATGAGCAATAAACGCCCCTTAATTGGCGTTATCTACGAAACTTATACCAAACGGTGTTTCAAAGCCGGAGCCATGGACTTTGACGACTTGCTGTTTAAAACAAATGTGTTATTGAAAAACCATGCCGACGTTTTAAACAAATACCAGCAGAAATTTAAATTCCTGATGGTAGATGAGTACCAGGATACTAACTTTTCGCAATATACCATTGTTAAAAAACTAGCTGCAGCTTACCAGAACCTATGTGTAGTGGGTGATGATGCACAAAGTATTTATGGTTTCAGGGGGGCTAATATTCAAAACATCCTCAACTTTGAAAAAGATTATCCGGACCTTAAAGTATATAAACTGGAACAAAACTACCGGTCTACACAAAATATTGTAGAAGTAGCCAACAGCATTATTGCTAATAATAAAAACCAGCTGGAGAAAAATGTTTTCTCTGCCAATGAAACCGGCGACCGTATTAAGGTACAGCGTGCTTTTACCGACAATGAAGAAGGAAAACTGGTAGCAGAGGCTATTGTGCAGGATCGCAGTTCAAAAGGCCTTAATCATAGTGATTTTGCCATTTTGTACCGTACCAATGCGCAGTCAAGAGCCATGGAGGAAGCGTTACGAAAACTTAACGTACCCTACAAGATCTATGGTGGCCTGTCGTTCTATCAACGTAAGGAAATTAAGGATTTAATCGCCTATTTCCGCCTCACTTTTAACCCTAGTGATGAGGAAGCCATAAAGAGGGTAATCAATTATCCTAAAAGAGGCTTGGGAGATACCACAGTTGATAAGATTATTGTAGCGGCCGACAAACATAACATTACCATGTTTGAGGTCATTTGTAATCCTCAGCAATATATTGAGGGCAGAATTGCCAACCAGCTGAACGACTTTGCCATGATGATACAAAGTTTCGCTGCGGAGTCTAAAAAACTGGATGCTTACGAAACCGCTTTATTTATTGCACAACACTCTGGTATTTTAAAAGAGCTGCATACCGACGACAGCATTGAAGGCAGAAGCCGTTATGAAAACATTCAGGAGCTTCTTAATGGTATTAAAGAGTTCGCTGAACGTGAAGATATTGAAGACCGTAGTCTGGCGATATTTATGCAGGATATTGCTTTATTGACTAATGACGACAGGCAGGACGATAAAGATAGAGATACCGTTTCGTTGATGACTATACACTCGGCAAAGGGTTTAGAGTTTAAAAATGTATTTGTGGTAGGACTGGAAGAAAATCTGTTTCCTTCGCAAATGTCGTTGAACTCACGTACGGACCTTGAAGAAGAACGTCGCTTATTTTATGTGGCCATTACCAGGGCAGAGAAAAAACTTACCCTTACTTATGCCACTTCGCGTTACCGCTGGGGCACATTAACCAGCTGTGAGCCGAGTCGTTTTATCAACGAAATCAGTGCTAAATACTTAGAACTGGAGGTTGTAAAACCAGCGAAGAGTACGTTGGGAGATGATAGTTTCGACAATGAACGCCGGAGCTGGTCGCAACAAAGGGAATCCTTCAGCAAGCCTAAACCCACTGCAACGAGTGTAATGCCGAAAACAACCTCTATATTGCCAAAGGCGCATGTGCCCACTCCGGGATTTGCTCCCGACGCTGCCAGTGCTTTTCAAATGGGCATGGATGTTGAACATGAGAAATTTGGATTTGGAAAAATCATTAACCTCGAAGGCAATTTACCTGATGTAAAAGCTACCGTTTTCTTCCAGGGTTTAGGAAATAAACAATTATTACTAAAATTTGCTAAATTGCGAATTGTTAAATAAATTATACCTTATTATAACACATACACAGGCAGTTGATTCCAATCAGCATCGATCATGCCTCTAGAAAAATAAAAATGAATTTTGATTATAATACCACTCGTAACCAGTTGATTTTAGCCGAGTATGGTCGCAATGTGCAAAACATGGTGAAATACATCTGCGAACTTCCGGATCTTCAGGAACGCAATAGATATGCACAGGCCGTCATTGACCTGATGGGTTTTTTAAATCCACACCTGCGCGATGTGGCTGATTTCAAACATAAGTTATGGGATCATTTGCACATCATTTCAGGTTATAAGATTGATGTGGACTGCCCTTATCCTAAACCTACACCGGAGCAAGCTGCTGTGAAACCAAAACATATCGGTTATCCACAACAGAAAATCAGGTTTAAACACTATGGTAAAACGGTAGAAACGCTGATTGAAAGAGCGAAAAACACTGAAGAACCTGAACGTAGAGCAGCCATGGTACAGGGAATTGCTAACTTCATGAAAATGGCTTACGTAACCTGGAACAAAGACAACGTAGCTGATGAAACCATCTTAAAAAATCTTGCCGAACTATCGGGTGGCGAGTTACAACTCCAGGAAAACATTAACCTGAATAAGATAGAATTTAAGCCAATGGTGAGCCGCCCGGCAAACAATAATAACAACCGCGGCAGAAACAACAACAGCAATACCAACAACGGAAAAGGCCGCGTAAACAACAATAACCGCCCTCAACGCAGTAACAACGGAAAACCAAGACACTAATTACCAGCTAAAGAGAGAAAAGAAACATGAATGCATTTGAAATAATAGGTGGTAAAAAATTAAAAGGAGAAATTCACCCTCAGGGAGCTAAAAACGAAGCCTTACAAATCCTGGCCGCTGTTTTACTTACAGAAGAGAAAATAACCATCAGCAATATCCCTGATATTAAAGACGTCAATAAACTGATTGAATTATTAGGCGATTTAGGGGTAACTGTGGAGCGCTTATCAAAAGACACTTACACTTTTGAAGCTAAAAACATTAACCTTGATTACTTCACCTCGGATACTTTTAAAGCCAAAGGTGGTGGATTAAGAGGATCAATTATGATTGTAGGTCCGCTGTTAGGCCGTTTCGGTAAAGCAGCCATCCCTAAACCAGGTGGTGATAAAATTGGAAGAAGAAGACTGGATACTCACTTTCTGGGATTTGAGAAATTAGGTGCAAAGTTCGTTTACGACAATAAAAAAGAATTCTTTAATGTGGATGCCACCAACTTAAAAGGTGCTTACGTATTATTGGACGAAGCCTCTGTAACCGGCACCGCAAACATTGTGATGACTGCTGTGTTGGCAAAAGGAACAACCACCATCTATAATGCAGCTTGCGAACCTTATTTACAGCAATTATGTAAAATGCTTAACCGCATGGGGGCTAAGATTTCTGGAATAGGTTCTAACTTATTAACGATTGAAGGCGTAACCAAATTAGGTGGAACAGAACACCGCATGTTACCTGATATGATTGAAATTGGCTCTTTTATTGGTCTTGCAGCCATGACGGAATCAGAAATCACCATCAAAAATGTGTGTTATCAGGAACTTGGTATTATTCCAGAGGTTTTTAGAAAGCTGGGTATTAAATTCGAATTAAGGGGTGATGATATCTATATTCCTTCTCAAAAACATTATGTGATTGAATCATTTATCGATGGCTCTATGTTAACTGTGGCTGATTCACCATGGCCAGGTTTTACACCAGACCTATTGAGTATTATCCTTGTTGTTGCTACGCAAGCTAAAGGAAATGTGTTGATCCATCAGAAAATGTTTGAAAGCAGGCTGTTTTTCGTCGATAAGTTAATCGAAATGGGTGCACAGATCATCCTTTGTGATCCACACCGTGCAACGGTAAATGGTATCGATAAAGCTTACAAACTTCGTGGTATCAGCATGACTTCGCCAGATATTCGTGCAGGTGTTTCGCTATTGATCGCTGCTTTATCCGCAGAGGGAACATCTACTATTTATAACATTGAGCAAATTGAACGTGGTTACCAGGATATTGACATCCGTTTACGTGCCTTAGGTGCACAAATCAGACGGGTTGAAGGTACAGGCCCAGGTCACTAACATGGAATATAAGACATAAAAAAAGCCCTTAAAAGGGCTTTTTTTATGTCTTATAATTTTATTGCTTATTAAGCAGAAATTGCATTAATGATGTCGTATTGAGTAATAATATCAATTTTACCATCTTCAAACTCTACCAATACCGCACTATTTTCTTTGTTAATCAAAGACGATATTCTATCAATCGATGTATTCATATCAACAAAAGGAAAAGTTGCGGTCATAATTTCCTGTACCGGAGCAGATTTTAAAGAAGGATTTTCCATTAAAGCCCTTAAGATATCACTTTCAGCTAATTTACCAACCACCATGCCTTGCTGTGTTACCGGGATTTGAGAAATATTCAACGTATTCATGTTATTAATGGCTTCCAGAATCGTCTTTTGGCAATCAATGGTAATGATCTCCTGTTGTTCTTTTTTTGCAAGAATACCACCTGCAGTCAATTTCTCATCCTGCAAAAAGCCACGCTCACGTAACCAGTCTTCATTAAACATTTTACCCATGTAACGACTACCATGATCATGGAAAATAGTCACTACAACATCTTCAGGTTTCAATTTATCTTTTAATTGTAGCAAACCTGCAATCACAGAACCTGACGAATTACCTGCAAAAATACCTTCCTTACGGGCAATATCCCTGGTCATTAAAGCTGCATCTTTATCCGTTACTTTTTCAAAAAGGTCAATCACATCAAAATCAACATTCTGAGGCAAAAAGTCTTCTCCAATACCTTCGGTGATGTAAGGATAGATCTCATCTTTATCTAAAATACCAGTTTCTTTATATTTCTTAAATACAGAACCATAAGTATCAATACCCCACACCTGGATTTTTGGATTTTTCTCTTTTAAGTATTTACCAATACCTGATGCCGTACCACCGGTACCTACACCAACCACTAAGTGGGTGATTTTACCTTCTGTCTGTTCCCAAATCTCAGGGCCAGTTTGTTCGTAATGCGCCTGGGTATTCGATAAGTTGTCGTATTGATTCGGTTTCCAGGAATTAGGCGTTTCCTTTTCTAAACGGGAAGACACAGAATAGTAAGAACGTGGATCTTCAGGATCAACGTTAGTGGGACATACCACCACTTCCGCACCAAAAGCACGTAAAGCATCTACTTTTTCTTTCGATTGTTTATCTGTAGTCGTAAATATACACTTGTATCCTTTGATAATGGCGGCCATGGCCAGTCCCATTCCGGTGTTACCAGAAGTACCTTCAATGATGGTTCCACCAGGTTTAAGTTTACCGCTTTTTTCCGCATCTTCAATCATTTTAACCGCCATGCGATCTTTGATGGAGTTTCCGGGGTTAGTAGCCTCTATCTTAGCAAGTACCGTTGCCTGGATTTCTTTTGTAACGCTATTCAATTTAACCAGCGGTGTGTTACCGATTGTTTCTAAAATATTATTATACCACATGTTACAAAAATACGAAATGCCCTTTAGAATTCTATTTACAAAAAGAAATTAAGAATTAAATTCGTATTATATGACATTGCACAAATAATATTTTAATCTACTTAACCAATAGAGTTATTTACATTCATATTTATAGGTATATCAAAATATTTTAATGGAGTTTATATTGTTTTCCGGGCATGGAAAGGAGTAAACCCTGCATTTCCAGGTTTAATAAATGGATGGCCAGCTTACCTTGGGGGATATCGGCCTTCAACGCCAGCTCATCAATAAGCAGTGGTGCAGCCTTTAAGATGTCCATGACACGCGCTTCTTCGGGCGACAAACCAAAAGGCAATTGCCGCTGTAACGCCTCCGGTTGGGGTTTTACATCATCCCACCCCATGTAGTACAACAGGTCTTTTGGGGCGTTGATCAATGCCGCCCGGTTAGTTTTAATCATGAAGTTGCAACCTTGTGAATAAGGATCGTTTACCCTGCCAGGAAAGGCATACACATCGCGGTGGTAGGAATTGGCAAGCTCTGCCGTAATCAGCGCACCGCCTTTAATGGTAGCTTCCACCACCAGTGTGGCATCCGTTAAACCCGCAATAATGCGGTTACGCTTAGGGAAATTCTCACGGTCGGGCATGGTATTTATGGGGAATTCGGATAGCAGACCTCCCTTTTCCAGCATCTCCTGGGCTATTTGTTTGTGGTGGTAAGGGTATATGCGATCCAGGCCGTGGCCAAGCACGCCTACAGTTGGAATATTTTGCCGGAGACTTTCGCGATGGGCAGCAATATCAATCCCGTAAGCCAGGCCACTCACCACCAGTATGCCATAAGGTTTAAGGGTTTCTGCGAGCTCCATACACAGCTGTTTACCATAGGCAGTAGCCATGCGGGTACCCACCACACTTAGCATACGTGTATGGTTGAGGTCGGCATTTCCTTTGTAATAAAGTAAAACCGGTGCATCACCACATTCTTTAAGTCGTTGAGGATAATTAGCCGCTGTATAAAACAGCACCTTAATGTCGTGTTTCTCGATGTAACGACTTTCTGCTTCTGCCTGATGGAAAACCTGGCCGCTGACAATATGATTGGCAATGGCCACGCCTACCCCCTGTACGTTTAGTAATTCGGATACAGTGGCTTCAAAAACTGCTTCGGCAGAGCCAAAATATGTTAAAAGGTGTTTAGCGGTGGCCTGGCCTACACCAGGAATTAACGTTAGTCCGATTTGATGCACAATACTCATCAGCTAACGTAATATTATATCCTATAAATATCACCATGCAAATGCTAAAAAAAAGGAAATTATTGAGGAATGTACACCACGTATTTAGTGTCAAAGAATTCCTCTTCAAAGTAATCTTTAAGTGGATAAAGCTCTGCTTTCAACCTAGATTCTTCAATCTCCTCGGCCAGTTCGCCACCTTTTAAATAAAGGATCCCATTAGGAATGGCATTGTTGGAGGTTTTATTAAACTTGCCCTGAACCCATGGATAGAAGTCAATTAAACGGGTAACTGCACGGGAAACAACGAAATCATACTTATCAGTAACCTGTTCAGCACGCAGATGACTGGCTTTAACATTGGTCAGGCCAAGCGCAGCGGCTACCTCGGTGACCACTTTAATTTTTTTACCAATAGAATCAACCAGGTGAAACTGCGTGTCGGGAAATAAAATAGCCAATGGAATACCCGGAAAACCACCTCCAGTACCTACATCAAGCACTTTTTCACCTTTTTTGAAACTGATAAACTTAGCAATACCCAAAGAATGCAGGATATGGCGTTCATATAACTCGTCGATATCTTTTCTGGATATTACATTGATCTGCGCGTTCCAGAAGCTGTAAAGGCTATAAAGCTGATCAAATTGGTTGATCTGCTGTTCAGAGAGGTCCTTAAAGTATTTTTGTATGATTGTTGATTTTATTTCCACTGCACTTTTTTAACAAATATAGACAGAATGCCGTTAAACACTAGAAAAATGAATAATAGTATGTCCAGCAGCGGAAACCACCAGACTAAACCAGCATAATTTAAACGTTTTAATAATTTGGGGTAAACAAAACACCTCACCAAGATGCTGAAGATGAAAACACCGAGCGCCGGAAACCACAGTGCTTTGATAAAACAAGCAGCAATCAGGGCCATATAAAACAGAAACTGCACAATAATCTGGGTAGAAAGAATAAACTTATGTGTGTCTTTATAAAACTTTCCAGCACCAAAGTGACGCTTTTTCTGCTTCAGGTAATCGCCAAAACTCGTCTTTGGTTCACTCCATATGTGGGTTTCGGGATGTATACGAATGCTGGTATTGTGGCGATTGGCGTGCGCATTCACAAACAAATCATCATCACCTGAAGGGATATGCATGTGTGCAGCGAAACCTTTATTCTTGAAAAACAACGATTTTCTATAGGCCATGTTACGGCCAACACCCATGTAAGGCATGCCTTTTAAAGCAAAAGCAAGGTAGTTAACCGCGGTAAAAAAGGTTTCAAAACGGATCAGCGCGTTTAAGAGACCACGCTTTTTAAGATATGGAGAGTAACCTAATACAATTTCCTGTGCTGCATTTGCGGGCGGTTGCATGCCCAGCAACCATTTGTCAGAACTTGGAAAGCAGTCGGCATCCGTAAAAACCAGCCATTCGTTAGCCGCCGCTTTGATGCCCATGGTGACGGCAAACTTTTTTCCGGCAAAAAACCTGGTGCCTTCGGCCACGGTAACCACTTTCAGGTGGGTATATTTATCAGTAAATACTTTTAACACATCTTTGGTGTCATCCCAGGAGCGGTCATTTACTACAATTACCTCAAATTCAGGGTAATCCTGCTCCAGGATTGCTGGAAGGAACTGCTCCAGGTTCCTGGCTTCATTGCGGGCACAAATAATAACGCTTAAAGGTTCGGTCGCATCCGCCGGGATGTCTTCCACCTTCACCAGGCCTAATTTCAAATGGACAAAGAGGGTAAAACTAAGTTGTACAAGTAAACATAAAACTAAAATGCCCAGCAGGCTGATCTCAATAAGCGTCAATTCCACAATATATTTCTAAAAGGTGCCAAATTTCTGATTTTTAATCTGTAATGTTAGTGATGTTGATAAAATAATTAACCTATTAATCGGCCGTTTTTTCCTATTTTTGGCAGATTTTAGTGAAGAGCATTCAGATATATGAAATTTACCCTAGAGGCGAAAGATACACATTCCAAAGCAAGAGCCGGCACCATTACCACCGCACACGGTGAGATCCAAACACCAATATTTATGCCTGTAGGTACTGCAGGAACGGTTAAAGCGGTACACCAGCGAGAATTGAAAAATGATATTGACGCCAAAATAATATTAGGAAATACCTACCATTTATACCTGCGACCAGGATTGGACGTGATTGAAAAAGCGGGTGGCTTACACCAGTTTATTGGCTGGGACAGGCCTATTTTAACTGATAGCGGTGGCTATCAAGTGTACTCTTTAAGTAAAGTTCGTAAAATTAAGGAGGAAGGGGTAACCTTCCGTTCACATATTGATGGCTCAAAACATTTGTTTACGCCGGAATATGCCATGGACATTCAGCGCACCATCGGGGCCGACATTATTATGGCATTTGATGAATGCACACCTTACCCATGCGACTATAAATATGCAGCGAACTCTATCAACATGACACACCGTTGGTTAAAACGCTGCTGCACCCGGTTTGATACTACTGAACCAAAATATGGTTTCGACCAAACCCTTTTTCCTATTGTTCAGGGTTCAGTATACAAGGACTTAAGAAAGAAATCGGCAGAATTTATCGCTTCCATGGACCGTGAAGGTAATGCCATTGGTGGTTTATCTGTTGGAGAGCCCGCAGAAGAGATGTATGCCATGACAGAAGTGGTCTGCGATATATTACCTTACGAAAAACCACGTTATTTAATGGGTGTAGGTACACCTATAAATGTTTTAGAGAATATTGCCCTGGGTATTGACATGTTTGACTGTGTGATGCCTACGCGTAATGCCCGTAATGGCATGCTATTTACAAAAAACGGTATTATTAATATTGGCAACAAAAAGTGGGCAGATGATTTCTCGCCAATTGAGGCAGACAGCGATCTTTTTGCAGATCAGGTTTATTCTAAAGCTTATTTAAGGCACTTAATGCACTCTAAAGAGATTTTAGGTGCGCAAATTGCTACCCTGCATAATTTGCACTTCTACCTGTGGCTGGTTAAAACAGCCCGTGAGAAAATCATTGCAGGTGAGTTTTATGCATGGAAGAATAAAATGGTCACTATATTAGGTAATAAATTATAAATGAAGTTTTTCCGCAGCAGGTTCAAGATCATTGACTGGTACATTATGAGTAAGTATCTGGGTACGTTTATCTATACCCTTACGATATTTGTGGTGATCATTGTGATCTTTGATTTATCGGAAAAACTAGATGATTTTCTGGGCAATAACCTCAGCATGTGGCAGGTTTTCACCTTGTATTATGCAGGTTCCATCCCATTTTATGTAAACATGCTCTCCCCCCTGATCAACTTCATTGCCGTGATCTTTTTTACGGCAAAAATGGCCGATCAAACGGAGATTGTACCTATATTAAGTGGTGGAGTAAGCTTTAACCGCTTCCTCCGCCCCTACTTCTTTTCTGCCTTTATCATCTTTGCTGCTAACCTGTTCAGTAACCTCTATATCCTGCCCTATACCAATCAAATCAAGAACAACTTTGAGAACGTATACATGAAGAAAATGGACTCTGCCAGCAAGCAGAACATTCACATGAAGCTAGACGACAATACCTATATCTATATAGAAAGCTTTGATAACCGAACCAAATCTGGTTTTCGCTTTATGCTGGATAATTTCAAAGGCGATGTGATGACCAAGAAACTGGTGGCTGATGAGATCAAATGGGACTCGCTAAAGCGCTCCTGGAAGCTTACTAATTACACCATCAGGCATATTGACGGCCTTAAGGAGACTTTTATTAGTGGTGGTACAAAACAAAAGGACACTATTCTGGACATGCGTCCGGATGATTTCTCCGTGTACGATAATATTTTCGAGAACCTGAGCAACAAAGAGTTATCAGAAAAAATTAGAAAAGAGACCACCCGTGGCTCAGGTATCATGAACGACCTACTATTTGAGCAGTATAAGCGCTATTTACAGCCTTTATCGGCCTTTGTTCTCACCTTAATTGGTGTGGCATTGTCGTCCAGAAAGGTACGTGGAGGTGTTGGTATTTCTCTTGGTATCGGTATATTTCTGAGCTTCGCCTTTATTGTAGTGGACCGTTTTGCCAAAATGTTTTCCATCAAGGGCGGCATCCCACCCCTGTTAGCGGTACTGTTACCGACCATCTTTTTCGGCTTGCTTGGCCTTTATTTACTTCGAAAAGCACCTAAATAATCATGTCCCAATCTGTTGTTAAATCATCCAACAAAAACCTTTATATCCTGCATGCTACCGTAGTGATCTGGGGTTTTACCGGTATCCTTGGTGCCCTTATTTCTATTGATGCTGTGCAAATGGTATGGTACCGTGTGTTAATCGCTACGGCTTCCTTATTTCTCTATTTTATATTCACGAAAACCAGTTTAAAAGTCACTAGAAAACAGTTTCTGCAATACTTTTTTACCGGCAGTATTGTGGCCTTACACTGGGTACTTTTCTTCCATGCCATCAAGGTTTCCACCGTTTCTGTCACCCTTGTATGCCTCTCTTCTTTCACACTTTTTACTGCCATACTAGAGCCGTTAATCAAGAAACAAGCCGTGGAGAAAGCCGATGTTTTCATCGGAATGGTGATCATTCTGGGCATATACCTGATCTTTAAATTCGAAAGTCAGTACACCCTGGGCATCATTTTTGGCCTCTCTGCAGCCCTTGCATCCAGCTTATTTTCTATCATTAATTCGACCTTTATTCAAAAAAGCGAGGCCATAATCATAGGCTTTTATGAGATGGCTGGTGCATTTTTCTGGGTGACTTTATACCGTATATTCGACCAGTCGTTGGCTACAGAGCGCTTTAATTTAAGCCTGATGGACTGGGTATGCCTCATCATTCTAGGTACGGTTTGTACGGCCTTAGCCTATGTTGCCGGGGTGTCTGTAATGCGTACCCTGTCGGCATTTCGCGTGGCATTAATCACTAACCTGGAGCCTGTATATGGCATCATACTGGCCTTCCTTTTCTTCGGAAAACAAGAAGCCATGACCTTTGGATTTTACATGGGAGCAGTCCTTATTTTAGGTTCTGTGTTCTTATATCCGGTCTACAAAAAGTGTAAATTGAAACAGCTTTAAAGACCAACAATTCTCCCTTATACTTCGATTTTGGGCGCGGTTTAACAGCTGCGCACTGAGATAAATGAAGCCAGAGTTTACATGCTATTCCTGCCAAAGACTGGTGTTAATTCAACAGTGAAGCAAGCTAAAATAATCATTAATTTCTGAAAGAAAATCTTAAGTATTTTCCGCGCAGGTCAGCTAAAAAGCAGCCTGCTGGAGAACGAAAATAAACATGTAATTGCTTACAAATTCAACCTGTATTACTTATTAATTCAAGCTCATGAGTCCTTTAATTTAGCTAAACAGCCACCCCTTGGCAAGGTAAAACATCGGCTAATCTTTCCTTTTATACAGTGATGGGTAGGTTAAAATCAGCTAAAATCACACCTACTATTGAAGTAAAATCTACCGTCAGATCCTCCGTAAACCTACCCATTATACTTAGCTAAAGTAGCCGATAACGTGTCACTACTGAAGCACACTCCCCTTAATTTTGGGCCTTTCGTAAGCCATTTGACGAGCTGTAAATTGCCTGAAAACGTCGGCGCAGCTAGCAAAAACGGATGTCATTAAGCGTAAGATTTAGCTAAAACGGAGCGCAAATCAATTGCCCATATTCGAATATTCCTATACATTTTCAGGTCATTTAATGTCGCATCAATCGAGAAATCGACGGTCAATCAGCAGCACCGAAACCAAATAATTCGCCGTATTTCAAAGCTGCTTCGTGCTGCATCTAACGAAATTCCCAAGACCAATCAGTAGCGCTGAAGCCAAATAACCCGCTGCATTTCCTGTCCATTTCATGCTGCATTGCGCCAAGATACGACGGCAAATGAGTAGCGTCAAAGCCAAGCAATCCGCCAATTTCCAGGCCATTTCATGCTGCGTAAAACCAAAAAAACACGTAAATCAAAACACCAAACTAAGCGCTGAACAAGCAAATTTCGTTAATCAATAGAGTAGTATAACTACAATTTTCACATACAAAGCACGCAATTTTAGTGACACGTTACCCGCTGTTATTCATCACTTAAGGCTTGGCTAAAGACTAAAAAGACCACCAGAATATGTTAACTTTTTACCTATATTACATCAGAATTATTGACCACAAATTCACAGTAATAGTGTATCATTTTCAATAATCTACTACAAAGCTACCTCATGAGCTTACACATGTAAATATTGAAGTAACAGCTTTATAAAACGCATACACTCCATTGAAAACTGATAATTTTAAAATTACAAATTAGACAGAATACCAACAAGTTATAAATATCATCTTAAATAAAACATCAGGTTAAATCAAATCCTTTAGAATAAAATAACTAAAATATTTAGCATGTCGAATATATGCCAATCAAAATAACTCACAAATCATTGTTTTTCAGCCTTTTAACTGTAACTATTTCAATCTCAATTTCACATCACACATTTGCACAGGTCTTCGGGGGTGAACAGAACCCCCTTCGTGTAGATTGGCGACAAATCAACCACCGTGGATTTCAAATCATTTACCCTACCGAACTCGAAAAAGAAGCACAACGAATGGCCAACACTATCGGTCACATTTACCCTATCGAAGCAGCCAGTTTAGGCCTGCGAAAAACTACCCTACCTATCCTCTTTCAGAACCGGGGTGTTGTCGCTAACGGCTTCGTTGCCCTTGCTCCAAAACGCTCGGAGTTCAATGCCACCCCTCCACAAAATTTCGACAGTCAGGACTGGCTCAACAACCTCGCTGTTCATGAACTTCGGCATGCCGCACAGTACGACAAGCTCACTAACAAAACCGCCATCCCCCTGGTCGAAGAAATCTACTTTGCCTGGATGGGTGCCAGCATCCCGCTCTGGTTTTTTGAAGGCGATGCCGTTACTACCGAAACGGCCCTCACTAAAAGTGGCCGCGGCCGTCAGCCTTCCTGGATCATGCCTTATCGAACCTTACTGCTCGAAGGAAAAAATCCTTCCTATAGCAAATCCAACTTCGGCTCCAACAATGACATCGCTCCTGGCTATTATCAACTTGGCTACCTGATGACCGCCAACATCCGAAAATCATTCGGCGCAGCTGTGTTCGACAGCCTGCTCACCGACATCCGCAAGCGGCCACTCCGCCTCTACCCATTTTCCGGTAGCCTGAAAAAATTGACCGGCAACACTTCCAAAGAATGGTTCGAAAAAACTCAGGCAGATTTGAAAACACAATGGCAACAACAGGCGCACGAAACGCCATGGGCCGACTACCCATTGCTGCATAAAATTGCGACCTATGCTACCGATTATTTTTTGCCACAGCGATTGCCCGATGGCAGCATTCTCGCGTTGAAACAAAGCATGGCAGAGACCGCACATTTCGTTACCATTGACAGCAATCAAAAAGAGAAAAGATTATTTGGAATCGGCTACCAGGAACAGGCCTGGTACAGCTACGCCAACGGCAAAATAGTATGGGATGAAATCCGGTACGACCCGCGCTTCAGGCAGCGGAGTTACAGCGTCATTTGTGTCTACGATTTCCGTACTGGCAAGAGCCGCAAACTCCAGCCGCGTAGCCGCCTCTTCTCCCCTGCCCTATCTGCCGATGGAACTAAAGTGATTGCTGTACAAATCGACCTTAGCAACCAGGCAGCGCTGGTAGAGCTTGATGTAGCCAGTGGCGACATTATTCACACTTATCCCAATCCGCAAAACCTGATGCTGCAAAGTCCGTCGTTCCACGCCGATGGAAATCGCATCACCTACATAGGTTTGAGCGAAAAAGGGAAGTCGATCTGGACCGCCGCGAAAAATCTGCCAGCTACCCAAGTTTTAACCGAAACGAGGCAACAAATCAACAGGCCACAATTTACACACGATGGAATCGCATTTAACGCCCATTACAGCGGACTTGATAACATTTACTACTTAGACCTCACCTCGGGGGAGATAAGCGCCCTTAGCGAAGCAAAATACGGCGCATTTAACACCTCTTTCTCTAAAAATTCAGATGAATTGCTTTTTAACAATTACGGTCTTCAAGGCCATACCATCGCAAGCACGCCCTACCTTCCTAAAAAAATTGCAGATAACAACTTTGTCTTTTTCGGCGAAGCCGCCGTTACCCAGGAAAACAACCCTGATATTTTTGCCACCGTTCCCGACAGCATCTTTGTATCCAGGCCTTACAAAAAATTCGGCAACTTGTTACAGTTTCACAGCATATCACCTGTGATCGAAAATGAGTACGTTGGCGGACTCCAGTTAAAATCGAATAACCTGTTGAATACGGTCGATATTTACACCGGTGCCAATTACCACCGCGACCTTAGCCGCTTCGAATACCAGGCGGGCATCAGCCTTAAAAGTTTTTATCCCATCATCAACCTGAGTTATGAGAACCGGCCGGTCAGAACTTTTTACACCAGCAATAAAGTGAGGACACAAGGCGACTGGCGTGAGAACCAGGTGAAGCTAAATGCACAGGTTCCACTTAACCTGCAATCGCGCGACGACTTTTACAATTTTGCATTCACCATAGGCACCAGTTTAAACAAACGCTATATGCCCGAAAACCTGCCCGCAAATTTTACGCGTTCGTTAAATTTCCCCATGGAGTATCGTTTTACCTTTTCTCATGGAAAAAGACAAGCCACCAGAGATGTGGCGCCAAAGTGGTCGCAAATTTTCAGGGTAAAATATTTTAACCAGCCCTTTGACCAGAAATTAGCCGGAGAACTTTTCTCGATCGAGAATTTCTTTTATACACCGGGTGTGGCTAAAAACCATTCTTTCCTTGTCAATTTCAATTACCAGCAAGTAACCGGTGTGCATCGTTTCTCTACCGCCATCAACCGGGTGTACGGTTACAATAATATTTTGGCTAGAACTGCATTAAAAAATACACTGCTGTTTAACTACCGCTTTCCCATTGCTTTCCCCGATGCAGAACTTGGTCCGCTGGCCTACCTCAAAGACCTGCGGGCAACGTTATTCTGTCATTATGAAAACTTTGGGATAGAAAACAATGTTTATGAACCGAAGACTTACGGTTTCGAACTGCGCAGCAACACGAACCTGCTGCGTTACGACGTCAATGTGGACTTTGGGGGAAGAATGGTGTTTGTGAATAAATTATACCGCCAAAACCCTATCTTAGAACTTATATTTAACTATAGCTTTTAAATTATGCGAAGCAAAACCATTTTCATCATCATTTTCACTGCGCTCCTCACCATTTTTTTAATGATGAATACCGATGCTGTTGAGTTCAACCTCATCTTTGTGAAAGCAGACATTTCTAAGTTAATCGTTGTAGGCGTATTTACCCTGCTAGGATTTATTTTAGGCTATTGGGTAGCCAAACCAAAAACGGTCATCAGCAGTTACGATGATCAGCAAGTAGCGCCACCTGCCGACCATAAAAACACCCTAAGTGATGAAGACCGTGATTACATCAGCTAAAGCTAAGAAGCAGCCTGGTGTAACGCATAGGTAAAAGTAATGGTGGCAGAACGACCTAAGATGTTTGACACGGAGCAATATTTTTCAAAGGTTAAGGCCAAAGCCCTTTCTACCTTTTTTTCGTTCAGGTCACCATAAAGATCAAAGTGAATCGTAATGGCATCAAAAATCGGAGGCATCTTTTCTGTTTTTCGGGTAGCCTTAATGTTGATCTTTACGTCGGCTAAGGGCTCCTTTTGTTTGGTCAGCACATTAACCATGTCAATGCCACTGCAGCCTCCTAAACCCACCAGTAACATTTCCATCGGGCGGAAACCCCTGCCTGTACCACCGATCTCAGGTTTAGCATCCAGTTCTACCGACTGCCCAGCCGGGTTAGTTGCTTCAAAATTGAATTTATCGTTTTTACGAATTAAGTTGATTTCCATGTTCCTATTAAACGTTATAATATAGTTGATTGTCTTTTTCTAATTCCGGCAAACGCAGTTCTTTTTCGAACAGCGCATACACCACTGACCCACTACCACTCATCAGCGCAAAAGTTGCACCCGCAAGATATAGCGAATTTTTCAACTCCGCTACCTCTGGAAATACTTCGCCAACTGAATCTTCAAAATCATTAAACACGCTGCTCCTCCATTCGCTTACCGGCAAATGGATCAAATCCTTTAAAGCCACTTCAGGTTTAGTGGGTTTAACCTGCGCATAGGCAGCTGCTGTCGAAATAAAAACAGGGGGTTTTACCAATACTTTGTAATAAGCCGAAAGGTCCAGCGCTATGGGCGCCAGCTCATCGCCTTTACCAATTGCAAGCGCTGCTTGATTCTCCACAAAAAAAGCACAGTCTGCACCCAGCCTGCTGGCATAACGTTGCAAATCCACCACCGTTAATCCCAGGCCAAATTTATCATTTAACAGTTTCAACGTAAAAGCCCCATCAGCAGAACCGCCACCCAAACCAGCACCGATAGGAATATTCTTTAACAAACAAATCTGCTGAGGGGGCAAATCGAACTCCTCTGCCAGCATGTAGTACGCTTTTAAACACAGGTTATCCTTTTCTGCACCCGGCACCGTTAACCCTTTGATCACACAATGTGTAGTTGCGGCATCAATTATTTCAACCACATCATATAATTTTACCGGATAAAAAATCGTTTCTAGGTTGTGGTATCCATCTTCCCGTTTTTCAGTAATATGTAGACCGATGTTAATTTTGGCATTTGCAAATGCAAGCATGTGTTAATTTTTGCTGTGTTGTACAAACTTATTCCGATTCTGATAATAATACAATATATATGGTATTTTTATTCCGAATCAGGATATTAAAAAAACATATGTTGTCTTTCTATACACATTCTGCATAAAACATAACATATATGGTTTTTTTTGATTGAATTAGGTAGATCACCATTTTAAATAATAGTTTTGTAGTTAGCTAGGCAGATTGCCCAGGTTTACAAAAATAAAATACAAATCTCTATCAGGGGGATCATACAATAGCATGAAACAATATTTAGATTTAATGCAACTGGTACTGGAGCAGGGCGCTGAAAAGCACGACCGCACCGGTACTGGCACGGTAAGCATTTTTGGCCACCAGATGCGCTTTAACCTGCAGGAGGGTTTCCCATTGGTGACCACTAAAAAACTTCACTTAAAATCTATCATTCACGAACTGATCTGGTTTTTAAGCGGCGACACCAACATCAAGTACTTAAAAGATAACAACGTTAAGATCTGGGATGAATGGGCCGATGATAACGGCGACCTCGGTCCGGTGTACGGGTCGCAATGGCGATCATGGCCTACGCCAAACGGCGGGTACATCGATCAGATTGCAAAAATTATCCACACCCTTAAAACCAACCCTGATTCACGCCGCATTATTGTATCGGCCTGGAATGTTGCCGAGATCGACAACATGGCCCTACCACCCTGCCACGCTTTTTTCCAGTTTTATGTAGCCGATGGCAAATTAAGCTGTCAGCTGTACCAGCGCAGTGCTGATATTTTTCTGGGAGTGCCCTTTAACATTGCGTCTTATGCCCTGCTCACCATGATGGTGGCCCAGGTCTGTGATTTACAAGCCGGCGATTTTATCCACACCCTTGGCGATGCACATTTATACAACAACCACATAGACCAGGCAAAACTGCAATTAAGCAGAACGCCAAAGCAACTACCGCTAATGAAAATAAACCCGAATGTGAAAGATATTTTCAATTTCTCCATTGATGATTTCACATTAGAGAACTATGATCCACACCCACACATTAAAGGAGCTGTAGCCGTATGATCCTTTCCATCGTGGTCGCCATCAGTGAAAACAATGCCATTGGTAAAGACAATAAATTACTGTGGCATCTTCCTGCCGACCTCAAACACTTCAAGGAAATTACCTCCGGCCATACCATCGTCATGGGCCGTAAAACTTACGATTCCATTGGCAAACCACTTCCCAACCGAAGAAACATAGTGGTCTCGCGAAATGCCGACCTGAACCTGGATGGCGTAGAAACTTACCTTGGCCTGGAACAGGCTTTGGCAGCTTGCAGAAACGAAGCAGAAGTGTTTTTAATTGGAGGCGCAGAAATCTACAGGCAGGCCCTGAAATACACTAACAAAATCTACCTGACACGGATACATGAAACGTACGAGGCAGATACATTTTTCCCCGAACTTGAGCCTGAAATATGGACGGAAACTCAGGTGGAACACCATCAGCCAGAGGCTAAAAACCCGGTTGCCTACACTTTTTCCATACTACAACGCAAATAGTGTATCAACTCTGATAAAAACTTTGATAAGCCGGCCTATTAATTAAAAAATTAATTAGATTTGCCGACTTGTTAAAAAAATATATAGCATATAGACAAATAATTACGAACAAAAATGCAAGGTAAAGGTTTTATTAAATTTCTGGCAATACTATTAGGTATCGTCTGTGCGTACTCTCTATCGTTTAACCTGGTTACATCGAACGTAGAAAAAAACGCTAAAGCGTATGCCAAAGGAGACCCGCTAAAAGAGCAGGCTTTTTTGGATTCCATGGCAACTGAACCGGTTTATCCGATCTTTGGCTTTGACTATCAATTCTGCAAATCGAAAGAAATCAATCTTGGATTAGACTTAAAAGGTGGCATGAACGTAACGATGGAAATATCGTTAGGTGAATTAGTTAAATCTTTAGCGGGCAACCCGGATGATGCGAACTTCAATACCGCACTTTCAAATGCACAAACGAAGTTAAACGCAGGTGGCAAGGATTTCATCAACTTATTTGTCAATGAATATGAAAGTTTAAATCCAAATGGAAAACTTGCAGACTTCTTTGCCAATCAGGATAATGCGAAAGACCTTAAAGCAAACGCAACCAATAATGAAGTAAAAACGTATTTGTCTGCACAGGCAACCAGCGCCATTGACCGTTCCTTTACCATTATCAGAAGTCGTATTGACGGTTTTGGTGTGGTAAGTCCAAACATGCAGAAACAAGAAGGTACGAACCGTATCCTGATTGAGATGCCAGGTGTTCAGGATAAAGAAAGGGTTCATAAATTACTTCAGGGATCTGCAGAATTGCAGTTCTGGCAAGTATACCAGAATGAAGAAGTTTATTCTGTGATGGAAAACATTAATACCACCCTTGCAGCAACCTTAAAAGATACTGATGCTCCTGTAGCAACAGCAGATACCACCAAACAAGAAAGTAAATTAGCAGGCTTAGCAAAAACACCTGCTGCTGGTAAAGATTCTTTGGCTGCGCAGCAAGAGCTTACCAAAACCAATCCTTTGTTCTCGGTATTAAATATTCCTACTTATCAAGGTGAAAACGGACAACCAGCTTTACGTCCGGGACCAGTTGTAGGTTGGGTAGCTCAAAAAGATACCGCTAAAGTAAATGCTTACTTTGCAAGACCAGAAATTGCTTCTATTATTCCACAGACCTTCAAATTTATGTGGAGTGTTAAACCGATGGAAGCCACTAAAGTTTTTGAATTATATGCTATTAAAGTAACCTCGCCTGACGGGAAACCAGATTTAGGTGGTGAAGCCATTAGCGATGCCCGTCATGATTACGATCAGCAAGGCCGCCCGGAAGTAACCATGTACATGACAGGTGAAGGTGCAGCAAAATGGAAAAAAATTACTGCTGAAGCTGCTTCAGACGCAAATAACAAAAAAGCAATTGCCATTGTATTAGATAACATGGTTTATTCTGCACCAACCGTACAGAATGAAATTCCAAATGGTATCTCTTCTATTACCGGTAGCTTTACTGTTAATGATACACAGGATTTAGCTAACATTTTAAAAGCGGGTAAATTACCTGCACCAGCAAAAATTGTTGGTGAGTTTGTTGTTGGACCATCATTAGGTGAAACGGCCATCAACAATGGTTTGTTATCATTCGTCTTAGCTTTCATCGTGATTTTAGTCTTCATGGCTTTATATTACAACAAAGCAGGCTGGGTAGCTAACTTAGCCCTTGTCATCAACTTATTCTTTATCATGGGTATCCTGGTATCCCTTGGCGCGGTATTAACCTTGCCAGGTATTGCAGGTATCATTTTGGTTATTGGTTTATCGGTCGATGCCAACATCCTGATCTTTGAAAGGGTAAGAGAAGAATTATTGCTAGGTAAAGGCACCGCACTTTCTGTTAAAGAAGGTTTCAAACATGCCATGCCTTCTATCATTGACTCCAACGTTACGGTATTAATTTTAGGGGTAATCCTTTACATTTTCGGTAGCGGACCGGTTCAAGGCTTTGCAACAACGCTATGTATCGGTATCTTATCATCACTATTCTGTGCGGTATTAATATCACGTATTGTTTTCGATAGTTTATTGGCTAAAAATGCCAACATTACTTTTGGCAACAAATACACCTTGCATGCCTTTAAAGACATTGCGTTTGACTTTGTTGGACATAGAAAAGTTTACTACATCATCTCTGCAGTAATTATTACT
This sequence comes from Pedobacter sp. CAN_A7, assembly GCF_015752175.1. Lineage (NCBI taxonomy): Bacteria > Pseudomonadati > Bacteroidota > Sphingobacteriia > Sphingobacteriales > Sphingobacteriaceae > Pedobacter > Pedobacter sp. CAN_A7. The sequence goes on from NZ_JADOUW010000001.1 coordinate 1,223,963, forward strand.
TTAGGTGCCATTATGTATGTTAAAAACGATGGATTAAAGTTAGGTATTGACTTTAAAGGTGGTCGTTCTTACATTGTTCATTTCGACAAACCAATGGACACTGAAGATGTGAAAGCTAAATTAGCGCCACATTTTGAAGGTGAAGCCCCGGAAGTGAAAACTGCTGGTGAGGATACAGAATTAAAAATCACTACTACTTTCCACATCACTGATCAATTGGCCAATGCTGATAAATTAGTAGAAGATGCTTTAAAAACTGGTTTAAATGAAACCAACACTAAATATACCATTGAAAGTAACCAGAAGGTAGGTCCTATTATCGCGAGCGATTTGGTGTACAGTGCTTATGGTGCCATCTTGTTCTCTTGTTTACTGATGTTTATCTACATCATTGTAAGGTTTAAGAAAGTAAACTATGGTTTAGGTGCTGTAATTGCCTTGTTCCATGATGTGCTACTGGTATTATCATTCTACACGATCTTAGATGGTGTACTTCCGTTCTCATTAGAAATCGGACAAGATTTTATCGCGGCTATTTTAACGGTAATGTCGTATACCATGACAGAAACAGTAGTTGTGTTTGACCGTATCCGTGAGAAACTAGCGGAGACAAACAAACCAGATATCCATGGTGAAGAACGTAACAGTGTGATCAACTTCGCGTTGAACAGTACTTTAAGTCGTACCATTCTAACCTCTTTAACGGTGTTCTTCGTGTTATTGGTGATCTTCATCTTTGGCGGCGACAGCATCAGAGGATTTATATTTGCTTTATTAATTGGCCGTGTTATCGGTACTTACTCCTCCCTATGTATCTCTACGCCTATCGTAGTCGATTTAGGTAAGAGCAAATAAGCAATTACAACAATCATTTCAAAAGGTATCCGGTTTGTCCGGATACCTTTTTTTGTTTATGGAAATTAACAGAATAGCTAATTTTCTTTTTGCAAGCACATCCGTGTTCCCTTAAACCCTGTTCAGGCGCTAATCGGCCTATCCTAAATCCTAAGCAAATTCCTTATCTTTACAGGAATGAACAATAAAATTAAACTGGTCGAATGCCCAAGGGATGCCATGCAAGGCATCCATCAATTTATTGACACTAAAACCAAAGCGGCCTACCTGAACCTGTTGTTACAAACAGGATTTGACACGCTGGATTTTGGTAGTTTTGTTTCTGAAAGGGCCATTCCACAACTTCGCGACACGCGGGAGGTGCTGGAACAGCTCGACTTGAGCACGAGGACTAAATTACTGGCTATTGTAGCCAATTTAAGAGGCGTAGAAGAAGCCATTGTTCATCAGGCGATCACTTACCTCGGCTTTCCCTTCTCCATCTCTGAGACCTTCCAGCAGCGCAATACCAATTCCGGAATTGAGCAATCGCTACACACCATAGATCAATTGCTTGAACATTGCGACCGCAGCGGAAAAACAGCAGTAGTTTACCTGTCCATGGGATTTGGAAATCCCTATGGCGATGAATGGAATATCGAGATTGTAGAACAGCGGGCCGAGCAGCTGATTACACGTGGAGTAAAAATTTTGTCGATAGCTGATACAACAGGGATATCAACGCCACAAAAAATTAAAGAGATTCTACCCGGACTGATCAGTCGTTTCCCAGCTACGGAAATTGGAGTCCACTTGCATAGCAGTCCTTCCACACGACTGGAGAAGATAGCAGCCGCTTACGAAAGCGGATGCCGGCGTTTTGATAGTGCCCTTAAGGGCTACGGTGGCTGCCCCATGGCTAGCGACGACCTGACGGGCAACCTGGCTACAGAAGACCTGATTGGCTACCTGGAGGAAAAAGGTATTGACTTACACCTGAACAAAGAAAAATGGCAGGAAGCCATACTTTTCTCAGACAGTGTATTTTTCTAATCAGGATTTCACCATTTTATAATGCTGAATACCCGCTTCTTCAAATTGCTCGCCTTCGGACTTAAAGCCAAATTTAGCATATAAAGACATGGCATCTAGTTGTGCATTGAGGTAAATATAATCGGCATCATGTGGTAAGTTTTCCAGCACACTAGCCACCAGGGCCTTGCCTACTCCTTTTCCACGGTGCTCCTTTAAAACCGCAAAACGCTCTAATTTATACCCTGATTCAGTTTTACGCCATCGGCAGGCACCACAAGGTACATTGTCTAACATGGCTAAAAAATGGGTGGACTCCTCTTCATTTTCCCATTCCAGTTCCGGCGGACAGTTTTGTTCTTCTACAAAAACAATTTTCCGAATCGCAAATACTTTGGCCAGCTCATCGGCATGGCTTACTTTTTTAACTTCCAGGATTTCCATCATTTTTTCCATAAAAAAGCGCCACAAGTTTATCTTGTGGCGCCCAACATTTAATGATTATAATTTATCACTTGCGTTTCTGCAGTTCAGGTCTTCGAAAGCTTGTGTTAAACGTTTAACAAAAGTTTCTTCGCCTTTACGCAACCAAACACGTGGATCGTAGTATTTTTTATTTGGTTTGTCATCGCCATCCGGATTACCAATCTGTGCTTGTAAGTAAGCCTCATTAGCTACATAGTAGTCATGAATACCTTCCCAGAATGCCCATTGCATGTCGGTATCAATGTTCATCTTAATGGCACCATATGAAATTGCTTCTCTGATTTCTTCTTGTGAAGAACCTGATCCACCATGGAAAACAAAGTTAATTGGTTTTTCTGCAGTTAAACCAAATTTCTCTTTCAAGAACTCCTGAGAGTTTTTCAAGATTACTGGTTGTAATTTAACGTTACCTGGTTTGTAAACACCATGTACGTTTCCGAAAGCCGCAGCAACAGTAAATTTATCACTTACAGCACTCAATATTTCATAAGCATAAGCAACTTCCGAAGGTTGAGTGTATAATTTTGAACTGTCTACATCTGTGTTATCCACACCATCTTCCTCTCCACCGGTCACACCCAGTTCGATTTCAATGGTCATGCCCATTTTAGCCATACGGGCTAAATATTTAGCAGAGATTTCCATGTTCTCTTCAATCGACTCTTCCGAAAGGTCAAGCATGTGTGAAGAAAACAAAGGTTTTCCAGTTTCTGCAAAGAATTGCTCACCGTGGTCTAATAAACCATCAATCCATGGAAGTAATTTTTTAGCCGCATGATCCGTGTGTAATACCACTGCAACGCCATAATGTTCAGCTAATAAGTGAACATGTTTAGCTGCAGAAACTGCACCTAAAATACAAGCCTGCAGGTTATCATTATTTAGTGTTTTGCCAGCATAAAACTGCGCACCGCCATTTGATAATTGTATCATCACCGGCGAATTTACAGCCTTAGCCGTTTCCATTACCGCATTAATGGTATTGGTACCAGTAACGTTTACTGCAGGTAGTGCAAACTGATGTTTTTTAGCCTGCTCAAACAATTCCTGAACGGCATCTCCGTAAATTACGCCTTTGTAGCCTTTTAAACTCATTTTTCTTAAATTTTGTATATGCCGAAGTTAGGAAAAATAAAAGTATGGGCAAATCTATGCCCATATTATTTTAGTGTCAAACTTACACTTACTACAAAAGCACTTTTATTATCATCCAGATTACTTCTTTTCGTTTCAAGTATGTTAATGTATATTAGTGCATCCGATACACTTTGCTTCATCACATTAGTAAACCATCTATGATCATAAAACCTGTATTAACGACACTGATGATACTCGGCAGCAGCAGCTCGATCATGTTGCAAGCCCAGACAACTGATGCCTTTAAAAAAGAAGTAACTACCCTTCAATCTAAAGTGGCTGCCTTAACCAGTCAGAACAACAGTTTAACCAAAGAAAACGCATATTACAAAAAGGTATTTCGCATCAACACCCCAATCATGAAGGGTGTTGCGCAAGGTGTTACCTACACCATAACCCAGGTGACTGGCGATAAAAACAGCAGAACCATCACTGTCAATTTCCTGGCAGAATCACCGGTGGCGGTAAAGAAAATTCAGATCGATGAAGGTACGGGAATAGATGCTGAAGGAAATACCCTGAATGCTTCAAATTATGGTTATGGCCCCAGATTCTTAATGGCCGAATTATTTGAGCAGGTGCCGGTAAAGGGAGTGGTGATATTTAAAAATGTGGACAAGGAAATACCGCTACTGAAGATATTTAAGCTGAGCCACTATGCAAGAGGAACAGAAAGGGATAACCGTGCGGTTATTTTCAAAGATTTGCCGGTAAAATGGCAATAACGGATCAACCTGAAACTAGCGCACGCTGTTAAGATTTTTTTTTGTTTCTTTGTACTCGCATTTTTCAACAAATAACATGGCTTGGTTTAAGAGAGAAAATAAAGGTATCAGTACACGTACAGAAGAAAAGAAGGAAGCTCCTGACGGTTTATGGAACAAATGTCCTAATTGTAAAAAGGCATTACATAGCGCAGACCTTATTGAACATAAATATGTATGCCACTATTGTGATTATCACTTAAGGGTAGGTTCTAAAGAGTATTTTCAGGTTTTATTTGACGACAACCAGTTCACAGAACTTTTTGCAGGCTTAAAATCAACAGATCCCTTAAATTTTACTGACAGCAAACCATATTCAGAAAGATTGGTAGAAAGCATGCAGAAAACCGGTTTAAATGATGCCATTCGTGCGGCACATGGCACCATAGAAGGGGAAGAAATTGTGATTGCCTGTATGGATTTTAACTTTATCGGGGGTTCTATGGGTTCGGTAGTTGGTGAAAAAATTGCCCGTTCCATTGATTACAGCATAAAACACAAGATTCCATTTTTAATGATCTCTAAATCTGGTGGTGCCCGGATGATGGAAGCAGCATTTTCTTTAATGCAAATGGCTAAAACATCGGCTAAACTGGCGCTTTTAAGCCAGGCTAAGGTACCTTACATCTCTTTGTTAACTGATCCTACAACTGGCGGTGTTACGGCATCCTATGCCATGTTAGGCGACTTAAATATTGCTGAGCCAGGCGCGCTTATTGGGTTCGCAGGTCCGAGGGTCATTAAAGAAACCATCAAAAAAGACTTACCTAAAGGTTTCCAAACCTCTGAATTTGTATTAGAGCATGGATTTTTGGATTTTATTGTAGATAGAAGAGCGATGAAAGCGAAACTGGCTACGTTCCTGAAGATGATGAATAACTAAATAGATAGACATAAAAAAAAGCTTGCCTTCCGGCAAGCTTTTTTTTATTTATACCGTTCCTGGTTCGTGACCGGAGCCTAATGGATTGTGTTTACGTTCTGGTTTACGAACAAAATCAGTACGACCAATGTCAGCTACAGAAGAAGAGTCACCCTGATCTTTTTCCTCTCCATCATCCTGAGTTTCTTTATAGATAGTTTTTCTCTTTTCTTCGTTTTCTTGGTTATAGTTTTCTTCGTTATGGTTTTCTGGAGTAATCATAAGGATAGGTTTTAGTAAAAAAATACAATTGATTACTATAGTAACATTTATGGCGTCTTTTTGTTTATATAAAATACACTGTTGAATGAATTTCCGGGATAAGCTTCGCTATGTCCGCTTCACTTTCTGCACCGGTTTGCAGGAGATACATGGGGAAAGAAAGGCCTTTTTCGACATAAGAAGGCTGCCTATACTCAACATTGACTAGCGTAAACCCTGCCCTTTCATAAAAAGTGATTCTTCGGTCTGCGTCATGCGTTCCTGGGGGTTCAACTTCCAGCAGGACTTTTCCGCGCGATTTTTCCACATAATACTTCACGACTTCCGAACCGTAACCTGCGCCCCTTACCCGCTTGGAGATGGCAAAGTGCTCGATGAAGCACCAATCCTTTAACTTCCACCAGATTAAGAAACCAAGAACCTGTTCGGCATCAAGTACCGCATCAACATGCATGCGGGGATCTGTGAGCAGCGCTTTGAAGGATGCCCAGTCGCGCCGCTCCTGTTCAGGAAAAGCACTTTCATACAATTCCTTAATCAAAGCAAGCGCAGGATCGTCCTGGTGCTGAATCTGACGGTAATTTAGTGGCATATTTAAAGGTATAAAAAAAGCCCTGGCGATTTGCCAAAGCTTTTTAATAGGTATAAGTACAAGTTAAACGTTTACGTTTTGCTCAACAATATGTTTTACTTTTCCAACTACAAAGTCCAGTTCTTCTTTGGTATTTAATTTACTGAAAGAAAAACGTACCGAAGGCCTGCCTGGTTCTGCACCAATAGCCGTTAACACATGGGAGCCAATATTAGAACCAGATGAACATGCACTGCCACCAGAAGCGGAAATGCCATTGATATCAAGGTTAAACAACAGCATGTCGCCCATATCCATCTCCGGGAAAGATACGTTCAACACCGTATATAAGCTGGTTTCAGGGTCGTTCTCCCCATTAAAAGAAATACCAGGTACTTCTGCTGTCAGTTGTTCTTTTAGGTAGGTTTTTAATCCTTGAATATGCACCTGGTGCTCTTCCATCGAAGCATAAGCCATCTCCAATGCTTTGGCTAAACCTACAATGCCATAAACATTCTCCGTTCCGCCGCGCATGTTCCTTTCCTGTGCACCACCAAAAATCATCGGACTGATTTTAATGTTGTGGTTCACATACAAGAAACCTACACCTTTAGGGCCATGTAATTTATGTGCAGCACAAACAATAAAATGTGCTTTAAGCGCTCTCACATCATGTACATAATGTCCCATGGTTTGCACGGTATCACAATGGTAAATGGCATCATACAATTCGCAGATCTCCCCTACACGCACAATATCGGTTAAGGTTCCCAACTCGTTGTTGGCATGCATCAGGGATACAAATGAACGATCGTTTTCTTTTAACAGTTGCTCCAGGTGGTCATAGCAAATGTTACCCTTAGTGTCTGTATTTACATAACTAATTTTATCGATCACACCTGTCTTTAACAAGCTATCTAAGGTGTGTTCTACCGCATGATGCTCCAATTTAGAGGTAATGGCATGTTTAAGTCCAAAAGCGGCAATACCGCACCTAATGGCCGTGTTGTCGGCCTCTGTACCACCAGAGGTAAAGAATATTTCTGCAGGAACAGCATTTAATAAACCGGCTACCGTTTTACGCGCCTTCTCAATTAATGTTCTCACTTCGCGCCCCTGGGCATGAATTGACGATGGATTACCATAGTAGTTTTCCATCACATTAACCATTTCAGCAAGCACTTCTTTGTCAAGAGGTGTGGTAGCCGCGTTATCTAAATAGATTCTGTTCATGATTAGTTCAATTTTAATATTTCTTTGATGTCCGTGATGATTTTAGTCGCTAAAGCCTCAGCAATATTTTCATTTTCTGCTTCACTATAAATTCTGATGATCGGCTCGGTATTTGACCGTCGCAAATGTACCCATTGGCTGTCAAATTCTATTTTCAACCCATCAATGGTACTGTGTGGCTGCGCTTTATATTTCTCCTGCACCTTTAACAATAACGCATCAATGTCCATTTCTGGCGTCAGTGTAATCTTATTTTTAGAGATATGGTAATTTGGGTAACTGCTGCGTAATAAAGAGATCGATTTGCCAAATTTAGCCAAATGGGTTAAAAACAAACCGATACCTACCAGTGCATCCCTGCCATAATGTGATTCCGGATAAATGATACCACCATTACCTTCGCCGCCAATAATAGCATTGGTTTCCTTCATTTTGTTCACTACATTCACCTCTCCCACAGCAGCAGCATGGTATTCACCACCAGCTTTTTCGGTCACGTCTCTTAGCGCACGGGTGGATGACAGATTAGACACCGTATTTCCTGGGGTGTTTTTAATCACATAGTCGGCCACAGCCACCAGGGTATACTCTTCGCCAAACATGCTTCCATCTTCACACACAAAAGCCAAACGATCTACATCTGGATCTACAACAATACCAAGGTCGGCATTTTTCTGCTGCACCACTTTTGCAATTTCTGTCAGGTTTTCTGGTAATGGTTCTGGGTTATGTGGGAAGTTACCATCAGGTGTGCAATACAATTCGTGAACGGTTTCTACACCTAAAGCTTTTAAAAGCGCTGGGACAAAAATTCCACCTGTTGAGTTTACACAGTCGATAACAATTTTAAAGTTAGCCGCTTTTATAGCTGCTACATCCACTAAAGGCAGGGCCAGTACAGCGTCAATGTGTTTTTGAAGGTAGGTATCATTTAAAACTACCCTACCCAAATTATTCACTTCAGCAAAGGCGAAACTAGCGCTTTCTGCCAGGTCAAGTAATTCCTTTCCTTCGGCATCACTAATAAATTCGCCCTTATGGTTCAATAACTTTAATGCATTCCATTGTTTTGGGTTGTGACTGGCCGTCAAAATAATTCCGCCGCCAGCTTTTTCCATCGGAACGGCAATTTCAACGGTAGGGGTGGTAGAAAGGCCCAGATCAATCACTTCTATCCCAAGTCCCTGTAAGGTTCCTATGACCAGGTTATTGACCATTTCGCCTGATATACGGGCATCTCGACCTAAAACAATTTTCCTGATGTTGGTTTTGGTCAATACCCAGGAGCCGTAAGCGGCAGTAAATTTTACAATATCAATTGGGGTTAAGCCGTTTCCGGCGATGCCGCCGATGGTTCCCCGGATTCCGGAAATAGATTTTATGAGTGTCAAAGTAAGATGTTTAAGATCGTTCCAAAAATAGCAAAAATTTAGAGGCCATCATAATTAATCCCTTTGCATGCTATTCAAAATACTATCTTTGCTTTTTATTAAAATATAAATACAAAGCGCAATGCAGCGAAAATGGTTTCAATATTGGTTTAATTCGCCTTATTATCATATCCTTTATAGTCAACGTAATGATGAAGAAGCAGAATTTTTAATAGACAACCTTTCTGCATACCTGAAACCATCTGCCAGTTCCAATATCCTGGATATTGCTTGCGGCAGGGGCCGTCACGCCATTTACCTGAATAAAAAAGGATATGATGTAACCGGCATAGACCTCTCTGAGCAAAGCATTAAATACGCGCAACAATTTGAGCAAAAACACTTGCGCTTTTTTGTGCATGACATGCGCAAACTACTTTACATCAATTATTTTGATCTTGCCTTAAACTTATTTACCAGTTTTGGGTATTTCGAAACCGAAAAAGATCATGTTGATGCTTTAAAATCTTTTAGAAAAGGTATTAAAGATGACGGTACAGTAGTTATTGATTATTTCAACACCCTAAAAATACTGAGAAACCTGACCCATCAGGAAATAAAAACTGTGGATGGCATTGAGTTTCAGATCAAGAAGTTTGTATCTGATGGCAAAATCATTAAACACATCAATTTTGAACACCGGGGAAAGGACTTTGCCTTCGAAGAACGGGTGAAAGCATTTACCTTAGCAGATTTTGAAAGGATGCTTGCTTCTAGTGGTTTGAAACTTGTGGAAAGTTTCGGTGACTATGCCTTAAATGCGTTTGACGAGAACAAATCGGACCGGTTAATTCTCATTTGTAAAAAAGCATGATAGCGAGTTTACTGGAATTCGACACGGACCTGTTTTTATCGATTCACAGGGGGCTGGCCAACAACTTTTTTGACTGGATCATGCCCTTGTTACGCAACCGCTTTTTTTGGGCGCCCGTATACCTGTTTATCATTATTTTTTGTATCAGAGAGTATAAAAAACAAGGCCTTTATATGGTCGGTTTCCTCTTATTAACTTTTGCCATCGGCGATCTGGTGGCATCCCGGTTAATTAAACCAAATGTAGGTAGGATAAGGCCATGTAATGACCTGAGCCTGGCAGAAGACATTATCCACCGTGTGGGTTGTGGTAGCGGCTATAGCTTTCCTTCTGCTCATGCAACCAATCACTTTGCCATAGCCGTATTCCTGATTGTTGTTTTTTACGACCGCTGGAAACCCATTCTGCCTATCGGTATTTTCTGGGCCTTCATCATCAGTTTTGCGCAGATCTATGTTGGTGTTCATTACCCTGTTGATGTGTTGTTCGGCACAGCCCTGGGAACGACCATCGGTTTATTTACGTCTACCCTTTACAAGAAAACACAACAACGCTTATAATGGAAATCTGGAAATTGCTTGTTTTATTCTTTTGTGCCTTTTTCGGCGGATCTGCGATCTTCCTGGTGAAAAGTGACAAATCAGAATTACTAAAACTTATCCTTTCATTTAGCGGTGCCTATCTTTTTGCCATCACCGTTTTACACTTAATCCCTGATGCCTATAGCGGATCAGACGCCCATGAGATCGGTATATTTATCCTCATCGGTTTCCTTTTACAAGTGTTTCTGGAAAAGTTTTCGGAAGGTGTAGAACATGGACATATCCATAAACACGACCACAGTCACGCCTTTCCTTACGGCATCATGATTAGTTTATGTTTACACGCCTTTTTGGAGGGTATGCCCCTGGCTAAAGACCAGCATAATGAATTAATTTTTGGTATTGCGCTGCACCATATTCCTGCAGCTTTTGCACTGGCAAGTATTTTAATGCAAAGCCATTTTAAACCGGCCGGTATCTTATTTTACATTGCTGTTTTCGCCATTATGGCCCCATTAGGCTTTTATGTGAGTACAGGTTTGAGCAACGGTACCATAGGTGGTGTAGAAGCTTACTTTAATAAAATGATGGGTGTAGTGATCGGGATATTCCTGCACATCTCCACAACCATTTTATTTGAATCCAGTGTAGACCATAAAATCAATAATAAGAAAATGATTGCGGTATTGCTTGGAACGGCGATTGCCTTAATAGGTTTCTTCGCTCCCGGACATTAAGACCGCAGCTTTTCCAGCAGCAGGTTCAATTGTTCTGCCTCCGTTTCAGTCAGCCTTTGGGCAAGAAACTGCTCATTAATCGGCAGTTTTGCTACCTGTAAAAGTAATTTCTGACCGGCAGGACTAAGGTGAATATCTGTAGCACGGCGATCGCTCAGGTTATTAGATTTTAATACTAACCCTTTTTGTATCAGCCTTTCCACAATTCTGGAAGCATCACTCATTTTATCGAGCATCTTGATCTTAATCAGGTTGATGGTGGCCGGTCTGGGGTACTGTTGGTGCAGAATGCGCAATACTTGATATTGTTGCACAGTAAGGTCAAATGGCGACAATTTATCGCGCATCAGGTTATTATACCAATGATGCGTAGTGGTGATGTTCATGGCGGCTTGCTGAAAAATATTTTCATATTTTACAGTGTTCATATCTTCTTGTAATTGCATAGGGCTTTACCTTATCGCTTCTTCTGGTTATCCTTTTGTTTTCGTCCGTAGTTCCATGGGCAATGCAAACATTTGTTCTTACAGCATTTCCCACGTTTGAGGTGGTAAATTTCAGTGAATACCATTAAACCGGCATCATTAAAATAAAAGTCTACTCCTTCTATCATCCGTTAAGCAATTTCACGACCAAACTTTCTCCAAAATGTGTAATTAAGTGTGAACCGCTGCCATGAGTGGTCCAAACCTGCGCTGGTTGTACCTGAGCAATGGTATGAATAATGTCGTTCCAATCGGCATGATCAGACACATAAAGTTGAATTTGATTGTTGCGCTGCAGGTCTTTCCAGCCGCTGGCGAAGACCTTAACCACGTTAAATGTTTTGATATTGCTATGGTAAACCATAGGTGGTACAACATACACAAGGTTGTTGTTGTTTTTAAGCAGCCGCTTGTCGAAAAGCTCATACTTACCCACAACCATACCTTGTTGTTCATAAATCCTCAGGAAAGGAACAAGGCTGTGGTGCACCAGAATCCTTTTTTCCAGACAATATTTGTTGATGAGCTGTATTAAACGCTGACTTTTCCCAAGAACATAGGCACCAAGCATAATATTGGAGGTGGTGGTGTTCAATTTTAACATTTCTGTTTCCGGGTTGGGATGCTGCGTATCCGGATGTGCGAAAGTGGTTTCGGTAATCAACACATCAGCAGGAACAAATACAAAAGGCTCACAGGTCGGATCGGCCTGCAGCTTATAATCGCCGGTATACAAGTAACGGATGCCTTTATAGGTCATTAAAACCTGTGCGGAGCCTAAAATATGGCCTGCAGGGACAAAACTAAGCTCCACTTCTTTAAGCTGGAAATGCTGCTGGTAATCTTTGACTAAAAAATGCTGTGCGGCATTTTCCCGGTAGCGGTGTTTCATAAACAGGGAAGTGGATTGTGTGCAATACACATTTGCATTTCCCGGATAAGCATGATCGCCATGAGCATGAGAAATTACAGCTTCTTTAACGGGTTCTTTGGGGTCTAAATAGAAATCACCATACACACAGTACAAACCTGTTTTTGTTTGCACTAAAAAATCATCTAATATCATGTATTCTATTTTATAAACTGCTCATGCAGGGCGAGTACCTGCAAGATGATAGAGGCTGATTCCTCGTTGTGAATTAAAAAATCGGCCATTTTAATTTTGTGTTCATCGCTGAATTGTTTGTCCATCCGCGCCTGAACCTGTGCTTCGGTCACCTGGTCGCGCAGCATCACCCGCGACTTCTTTAAAGAAAAGGGTGCCACCACCACGATGGTTTTATCGCACATTTTATAGGAATCACTTTCAAAAAGCAAGGCAGCTTCTTTTAAAATATAGGGGCTGTTTGCAGGAACCTGCTCCACCCATTGATCAAAAGCACGGAATACCGCCGGATGCACCAATGCATTTAATTTGGCCAATTCAGTTTCGTTGTTAAATACAATTTGTGCGATATGTGCCTTATTTAACACCTGGTGTTCCAGGTAACTTGCTTCACCAAAGGCTTGTTTTACCCCTGCGATGAGTAGAGGATCGCTAACCATAATATCTTTGGCCACTACATCAGCGTAAAAAACGGGTATGCCCAAAGTTTCAAAAACCCGGCAAACCGTGGTTTTGCCACTTCCTATGCCACCGGTAATTCCTATTTTTAACATGTTTATTTCTCTATAATAAAGTCAACCTTCGAAGGCTCAATCTTGATCAGCTTGCAGTACTCCGGAAACCGGGTAAGGGTAACCACCAGCTGGGTGTGATGGAGTTGTTTCCATTCGTTCAAATCAACCACGGCTTCAATAAAATCTTCGTTAACTTGTTTGTAACTGGATAAAGCCACAAGAAAGGTAAGTTTCACCTTCTTAGGGTAGAGCTTCACGTTATGGTAGGCTTTGTTATTAATGATTTTTAAAGGTACTTCCAGCGTTTTCTCGGTAAACTCATCAACAGGGATTCTTACCTCCACACTGGCTGGAAAGATGTTGATGTTTTTCAAGTCACTATGTTCCATGGATACCCTTGTTTTTACGGCATGCTGAATATTTTTCAGCTTGAGGGTGTCTGTTTGCCAGGAGGTAATTTTTTCCAGCTCCTGCAAAGGTCCTGATACGGTAACATGACTGGGGTTGATGTCTATCGTAGAAGAAACGCCATACTGTTTGGTATATTCAATATCGGATATAAATTCTACAGGCACCTTTTTAACGGTACGCTGTGAAAAGTCAAAATACAGCGTATCTGGCCTTACTGATATGATCTTTTGCGATGTTTCTAATTGGTCATTAACACTGTACAACTGTTCAGAAAAAAGGATAAAATTGCGGTTATTGAGTCTCTCGAGGCTAATGGCAATGGACTGGGGTTTGATTCTTAACCGGGCAAAGAGCAACTGCCAACCGGAACCTTCCACCTGTAAATCTACCGTGTCCGACTGCAAAGGATGGAATGCCTTTTTCTGTGGGAAATTTTTATAAACCAATACTGTTTTCGCCGTGTAAATGTATTTATTGTTTAGGGCAAGGAAGAGCCACCCTCCAATAGCTAGCAGCAGGCAGACAATTAAGGCAAGAAAACGTTTCCGCTCTATGTTCGTTAATTTGATAATCGGCATAATGTAATGTAAACAAATTTAATAAAAAAAGCCGCCCCAGTAACTGGAGCGGCTCAATTCTATCGACTCATATTATGCTTTAGGTGCAGCAGCTTTTGTAGCATCTAATGAAATGGCTGTTTTATCAAATCTAATTTTCGTTCCACCTTCAACTTCAATAAGGAAAGTAGTTTCGTTCATATCAACAATTCTACCGTGAATACCTGCGGTAGTCACAATTTTATCGCCTTTTTGTAATTCAGTGATTAATTTTTTATGATCTTTTGCTTTTTTTACCTGAGGTCTGATCATGAAAAAATAAAACACGACCATGATTAATACCATAGGAACTAGGGTTCCTAACATACCACCGGTTCCTCCTGCTTGTAAAATTACTACTGATGTCATCATTTGTTCTGTTTATTATAAAGTTAATTTATGGTTGAGTTATTTCGCCTAATAAATGAACTTCATTTATCGCGGGATTGCCATTTGAGGTAACGGTAATGATCTTGTCTTGCACGCCAATTTTCCCATCACTGTTAAAAACCACATTGATGGTTCCTTCTGCACCTGGCAAGATTGGATCTTTTGGCGGCTCAGGAACGGTACAGCCACAAGTAGCAGTAGCATTCGTAATGATTAATGGTGTTTTACCTGTATTCTTAAACTTAAAGGCGTATTGAATGCTCTCCCCTTGTTTAATTTTACCAAAATCATAACTATCCTTTTCAAATACCATCACAGGAGCATCTGCAGCTGGTGTTACCGAAGCCGTCGTCTCTGTAGAAACAACTGTTGTAGTTTCTTTTGCTGTATTTTGCTGACACGAAGTGAAAAGCACCCCTGCCAACCCTAAAATAAAATAATATTTCATGTTGTTATTCTTCAATTAAACCTCTACCGATCTTTTTAATACTATCTGTACGTTTTAAATCTCCTAAAATTTTATCCAATATACCGTTAATAAAAGAATTACTTTTCGGTGTACTGTAATCTTTTGAAAGATCAAGGTATTCATTGATCGTTACTTTAACCGGAATAGAAGGGAAATTTAACAATTCACAAATCGCCATTTTCATTAAAATGGTATCCATCAATGCGATACGCTCAGATTCCCAGTTTTTAGTTCGTTCAGCAATTAATTCCTGGTATTTGTTGTTATTCTTTAAGGTATGCACAAACAAATCCTGTACAAATTTACTATCCTCTGCCCAATCCGGACTAATAGGCGTTAATTTATTAGCAAAGGGATCTTCAGAAGTGAAGTTTTTGATCGTTTTAGCCACCATCCCCTGCATCACTTCCTTATCAACCGACCAGTTAATGAATTTATCTTCAAATGCCTGGATAACGTTTTGATTTTTAAGGATAATTTTTCTGAAAATGAATTTGATGATCTCTTTAGATTCTTCCAAACCCTCGTTGTTGTCTGCTGCTAAATAAGCGGCATACTCTGGGGTAGTTTTAAGCTTGTTGTAAATAGCTTTTACGAATTCAGGATCTGCATGCCAATTGATCTGGTATTTGTTAACAGCAGCCTGGAATGCTGGATTCTGTTGTAACAAGACAATAAACTTGTTGCGAAGCAGCTTTTCATTCGGATTAAGATCCTCTTCAGTTGGAAAGTGCTTATTCGCCCTTTCAATGGTGTCGACAGCCGTATATTCGGTGATCTCTGACAGGAGTGCCAGCATGCGGGCATACATTTCGTATACGTCGTCAATGCTTTTCATCAAAGCTTTTTTCGATGATTCCAGATCTTTTTTATCTGTCATTTGCCAAGCAAAAATATTCTGCAAAGCTTTAATTCTTAAGTGCCTTCTATTTAACATGAATGTAAGAACGAGTGGTAAATTTACCTGATTATTTATTGATTATTAATATGATGATTTAATTTTTTTTATATCCGCAATTCTTTGTTCTGCAATGCGGTTAGCGGCTAATATGGTAGAGATATTTTCTTTCTTTGACAACTGTATCACATTCCTTGTGGCCTCATAGATGTTTTCAGTAAGTTGCATGGTGCGTTTTTTACCATAACCCGTTAATTCAGAATAACAGTTAATGACACCGCCAGCATTAATTAAATAATCTGGTGCGAATAAGATACCTTTCTCCATCAGCATCTGTCCATGTCTCTGTTCATCAGCCAATGGATTGTTTGCCGAACCTGCGATAATGGCAAACTTCATGTTAGGAATGGTCCGGTCATTTACGGTAGCTCCTAATGCGCAGGGCGCATAGATATCGGCATCGATGGTAAAAATTTTATCTGCATCTACCGGTTTGGCTTTATATTTACTAGCCACATATTGCAAACGTTCTGCATCGATATCACTGATAAAAACTTCTACATTTTCATGGCGTAAGAGTTCAACCAAATGTTCACCTACGCTTCCAATGCCCTGTACCAACACTGATTTACCCGCAAGCATATCTGCACCAAACACTTCTTTAACGCAGGCTTTAATCCCTAAATAAACACCTTTAGCCGTATATATAGAAGGGTCGCCTGCCCCACCAATAGATTCTGGAACACCGGTAACATGTTTGGTTTCCATACGGATAAACTCCATATCTCTGGTTGTTGTACCTACATCTTCGGCGGTAATGAATTCCCCGTTCAGGTTTTGAATAAAACGTCCATAACTGCGCATCATGGCTTCTGACTTTCCTTTGCGGGAATCGCCGATGATTACTGCTTTACCACCACCAACGTTTAAACCAGTGATGGCCGCTTTGTAAGTCATGGTTCTGGATAAGCGTAAAACATCTTCAAGGGCTTCCGCTTCTGAGCTGTAATTCCACATTCTTGTTCCTCCTAAAGCGGGACCAAGTGTGGTATCGTGCACCGCAATTATAGCCTTTAAGCCGGTATCAGGGTCATTACAGAAGACTACTTTTTTATGACCTAACGCAGTTAATTGATCTAAAATTGAAGTTACAACAGGGCTCTTACCAGACATAGAATTAGAATTATCAGATACGTCGCAAAACTAGCATAAAAAAACGTTATTTTACTTCTTTACACTAAAGTGTATAAAATAATCAGGCCTATTTGTATAACTTTACCTCCACATGAAGCACCTTCGTTTTTTAAATAAATACTTTTATAAATACAAATGGTGGATAATTCCAGGCATTTTCTTTGTCATTATCTCTAATATCTTTGCCGTTATCCCAGCGCAGGTCATCGGTCATGCCTTTAACCTCATTACGGAAAACATACAGATCTACAGGCTATTTTCAGGATTTGAAAGACAAGCCATTATTTACGATATTTTTAGCTATAGTTTGTTCTATTTTGGTGGATTGGTCATTCTGCTGTACCTCATTCGCGGACTCTTCCTGTTTTTCATGCGCCAGACTATTATTCTCATGTCCAGGCATATTGAATTTGACATGAAGAATGAGATTTATGCACATTACCAGGACCTGAGCTTAGGCTTTTACCGAAAAAACAATACCGGCGACCTGATGAACCGTGCAACAGAAGATGTTAACCGGGTGCGAATGTATGTTGGTCCGGCCATCATGTATACCATCAATACCGTAGTGCTTTTTTTACTAATCATCTCTTACATGTATTCGGTCAATGCTACATTGGCCACGTTTTGCCTGCTGCCTCTTCCTATCCTTGTCGTGATCATCTATTTTGTCAATACGCTTATTAATAAAAAAAGCGAAAGGATCCAGGAACAGCTATCTACCCTATCTAGTTTTGTACAGGAACGGTTTTCAGGCATAAGGGTCATCAAATCTTATGTTCGGGAAGAGCATACCAAGAAAATATTTGCACAGGAAAGCGAAACCTATAAACTCAACTCCATGAGCCTGGTTAAAGTGCAGGCCTTTTTCTACCCTACCATGTTGTTATTAATTGGATTGAGTACCATTCTGACGGTTTTTATTGGTGGAAAACAAGTGATCAGCGGATCCATTACCGCAGGTAATATTGCCGAATTCATCGTCTATGTCAACCAACTAACTTTCCCGGTAACCATGTTAGGCTGGGTAACCACGCTCATTCAGCGAGCCGCTGCTTCTCAAAAAAGAATTAATGAGTTTCTGAACCTCAAGACAGATATCTCCACGGGCACGGTTAAACTAGCGGATCTGCAAGGAAACATTAATTTTAAAAATGTAAGTTTTACTTATCCTGATACCGGCATACAGGCCATACAAAACGTAAGTTTTGAAATCAAAAAAGGACAACTTGCTGCCATTATCGGCCGCACAGGTTCTGGTAAATCAACTTTAGCCAACCTGATCATGCGCATGTATGATGTAGATAAAGGGGAGATTTTGGTAGATCAACAAAACCTAAAAAATCTTGACCTGAGTGTTTACCGTAACCAGCTAGGTTTTGTTCCACAAGAAGTTTTCCTTTTTTCTGACAGCATTAAAAACAATATCGCCTTTGGTTTAGACCAGGCCATAGACGAAGAAGTGGCTAATGCAGCAAAAAATGCAGCGGTTTACCATAACATCATGGACTTTGAACTGAAGTTTGAAACCATGCTAGGAGAAAGGGGCATCACCTTGTCTGGCGGCCAAAAACAAAGGGTATCCATAGCCCGTGCCATGATTAAAGATCCGAAACTGCTCATCTTTGACGATTGCCTCTCTGCGGTTGATACCAAAACGGAAGAAGAAATTCTGAGGAATTTGGGTAAAACCAGGAGCGGTAAAACTACGATACTCATAGCACACCGCATTTCTACGATCAAAAATGCCGATGTGATTATTGTATTAGAAAATGGAAAAATTGCTGAACAAGGAACCCACCAGGAGTTACTCGAACACAATGGAATCTACAAAGAGATGTACCAACATCAATTACTGGAAGAGGAAAACAATTCTGTGTAATTCTATTTTGAACTTTGAAAATTATTGCTTTATATTTACCCGAACCAAAACTAAGATCAATACCAACCATGGGAGAATTTGACAACAAAGAGAGAGAAGAGGTGTTTTCTAAAAAAGTAAGGGCAGGTAAAAGAACTTATTTTTTCGATGTAAAAGCAACGCGGTCAGGCGACTATTACTTAACCTTAACGGAGAGTAAAAAAAGATTGGAAGACGGACAATTTGTAAAGCATAAAATATTTTTATACAAAGAAGATTTTGAAAAATTTACTGAAGGTTTAAACGAATCTGTTGACTACATCAAGAACCACCAGGATGTGGTAGAGAAACGTTACGAATATGCAGAGCATTCAGAACCTCAGGCTAACAAACCAAACGATGATTTCTCTTTCTAATCGCCATTAACATTCTTTAAGCTCCATGATGGGGCTTTTTTTTACGTCAATTGCGCCAGGGCCGATGCATCCTCATTTAAAGTGACGATCAGGCCATGCAGCAGTTGTGCATTTTTATCTTCCGTAGGCAGGTTGTTATCTAAAACATCCAGAAAGTCAAAATAAAAATTCTCTAATACATCATCAGGCAGATCGATATCTTTAAGCCTCAGCTGGAAAGCCGTGTGAAAAATCAGGTGCATTAAGGAGAAGTAAAGGTCAAGGGCTTCTAATAGAAGTGATTCGTAATCTTCTCCTACCCCTTCGTCAATATAGTAGTGGAAGTTGTTTGACGCATGCTGGTGGCAAACCTCGTCTGCCATCACTTCATACTCATCCAAACCATTAATAATTAAGTGTATTTGAATATGGTCAACCACTTTATTAACAGATCCCAGCAATAATTGAACGGCAGGATCCTTGATATCAGCGAGCAACTCCATATCTTTTTCAAAGATAGAGTCCGCTTTCACCAGACCTTTTAAATCGGAAAGCTCTTTTTCAAAAGCAAGCAGGAAACTATATTTACATAGTTCACCAATTGTAAAACTCAGCACATGAGAAACTACCCCGAGTAATACTTCTTCATTATTCCTATCGTCACTCATATATTTTTTTAAAGCTAGGGAATTGTTTCCTAATTAAAAACAATGCTTTATGTCTATAGAATATTTGGCTAGTCGCAAAAAAAAGCGGGGATACAGCTATTAATAACCGAGTCCCCGCCATCTAATTAACGCTCTATTATAAAGACGTTATTTTACAGTGTTTATTGCTTTGTCGATAGGATTGTTTCATGAATTAAAAATGCAACATGGTCAACTGCCTGCATCACAATATTTGTAGGTGGTCCTTCAAAAACCACGCGGTCTTTGATTTCTATATCACCATATAACCCGTGAATAAAAATAGTACCTACCGGCTTCACTTCACTCTCACTCCCTCCTTCACTATTTAGTCCTGTAATAGATAAGTATATATCCGCAGGAACAAGGTTCATTAAGCCCAAGGTCATGGCTTCTGTAACCTCGGCAGACTCCGGACTAAAATCGTCAATCATCGATCTTTTAACATTTAGGTTGTCTTGTTTCAACCCTGCGTCATAGGTAACTAAACTGCCTTTTAAAAATTTACCGGCATTCTCCAACAAAGAAAATTCCGCGCACAGTCTACCCGCAGTGACACTTTCAGCAAACACTACGGTTAAGTTATTATCCAATAGTTCTTTACCGCATTTAATTAAGATATTTGATGGCATTTAAAAGTAATTTTATATTATTTTAAGTAAAACGTTCATCTTTTTTGATAAGGTGACTCCTTTTTTAAAAATACCTCACAAGAGCACTAAATTAAAGAAAGTACTCCATGAACGAGTATATAACGAAGACTTAAGCCATTTCATATGCCAACATGTGGTAAATACAGCTTACAAATTCTTGTTATTAGGAAAATGTACGTGTACATCACTCTGAGGGAAAGGTAGGGATATACCCTCCTTGTAAAATACCGTATAAACCGCAGACAATACACTACTCTTTAGTGTCGTCCAATTGTC
This sequence comes from Pedobacter sp. CAN_A7, assembly GCF_015752175.1. Taxonomy (NCBI): domain Bacteria; kingdom Pseudomonadati; phylum Bacteroidota; class Sphingobacteriia; order Sphingobacteriales; family Sphingobacteriaceae; genus Pedobacter; species Pedobacter sp. CAN_A7. The sequence continues at coordinate 1,244,621 of NZ_JADOUW010000001.1, forward strand.
AATATCATCCACCCAAAAGGTAATTTTGAAGTCAACAGAACTTTGACTCAGGTTATGCACCAACACTAAGGGAGTCGGGGTTTGCATGATGTCCTCCTTTTCGGTAACAATTTTTTTGAGAAGAACCATGACCACATCCAGGTCACTACCATAGGCCACGCCAATTACCAATTCCACCTGGCGGTGTTTATTACTTAAGGTCCAGTTTGTAAGATGCTCTGAAAGTAAGTCGCCATTAGGAACAATGATTTCAGAGCCATGCCCAGTGGCAATCTTCGTGGCCCGAATCCCCATTTCTTTCACCACACCCGTTTTACCACCAACTTCTATGGTATCACCTATCCCTACGGGTTTTTCTACAGCCAGGATAACTCCCGAAACCAGATTATTCACAATCGTCTGCAAACCAAAACCAATACCCACACTCAGCGCCCCCAGAATAATGGTAATTTTTTCTAAGGGGATGCCCGAGGCGGAAATTGCAAATAGAAAGCCAATGGAAAAAATGGCCAGTTTAATCAGCAAAATCGAAGAGCTTAACTTATTTTTCCGTCGTGCGGAAGCTGCATGGTAGTCAGAAAATTCAAAGAAATACGTAACCCCTTTGCTGATTGCCGTGGTTACCCACACCACCAGAATAAAAACAACGATACTGCCAAATGTGATCTCTATACCGCCAAGCTTATGGGTTTTTGTTAATAACTCGAGTCCATTCTCGTAAAAAGCATCCAGGATATTTAAATTACCGGCAAATAATATAAACCATAATAAGATGGCAATGATGTTCAATGCATGTTTAAACCTTTGCTGTAAACGCTCAAAGTCAAAATAAGTTGGAACTCCGGTATTTTCTTTATTCGCTTCCAATTGAAGAAACAGCGCTTCTATTAATATCCTGACGAAAATAACCAGCGTCATGGCCTGCCAAATACCGAATACCGAGGTAACTAAAAGAATTTTAGCTAAACTAAATCGCCCCATAACATTGCAAATCACTGCGATTACCTGCACCGCAATAAAAATGATCAGGAATAGACGGGTTTTTTCTGGATAGAATTCTTTGGCGTTCTTGATATTCTTCAGAAAGCGCCATCCACCATAGGCACCGGCTATACATAGTACAAATACGGCAATACGGTCTGCATACGATACCTGGATAAATAAATTACTGATGCCTGCCAAAAAGGCTAAACAGAATAAAAATAACCAATACCTGAAGAGCATTTTTGGCCAGATATCTCGTACGATGATTCCGGTAACGACCATTAAGATCAGCATCACAAACTCCATAAAAATCACCGGAGGATGATCATATATAAAAAAGGTAATAATACAGATGATGATCACCGACGACAGCCAGGGCTTCTTCACAATATAATGTACTTGTGCCCATATTTTTTCAGGCTCCGTTCGTAAACGCCGCACTTTTGCGGCGTTGTATAAAATCCAGGTGTAAAACAAGCCAAATAAAAACAGTCCGAAAAGATGTATATTCCAATTATAGGTAACAGAATAATTAAATAGCTGACGACTAAAAGTAATGGTTTTATCTGTCGCCGATTTGAAGTTCTTTACGTAATCACTTTTACTTGACTGCCATAAGTAAGGGTACTCCTTGGAAAAAGCACGGGTTAAGAAATTACGCAACTCCATGTTTATGCTGTCTTTATAAGCAGTTAAAGTAATGAAGTTATCAACAACCCTACTTTGCATTAAGCCTATGCGTTGCGCGGCCTGTTTATTAACAGAATCAACTTGGTTCCATTTATAGTTTAACACCAATAACTGATCACTGTATTCTTTTTTTAATACACTATCAGCTGGCACATATTTTAATGACGCATCATTTTTGACCTGCGATAGGCCGTCTTGTATCTGCACCAGACTTTCATTATAATTCCCAAGGGTTTTTTGCCATTCGTCCAGTTTATCTTCCTGCCTGGTTAAAATATCTCTGATGGTGTATAAAGCCCGCAAGGTGTTTGACCGGTCTGTAATCGGCGTACCTTTTTTAATGTAATCAATGATCCGTTGAATTTTCGGCAGTTCCTGATGAATTGCCGCCGTATCAAAACCTTTTGATAAAGTCTCATTCATTTGATTGAAAGAGTTTGTATAAAACTCCACCTTATCTATAAAAGTGTTTATCGAGGTATCAGTTTTCTCAACTTTCACAGAATCTTTGGAAGTCTCAGGCTTAACTGGTGTCTGTGCATAAAGATTTCCAGCTAACAACAGGAAAAAGCAACAGATGACGGAAAAAGGAATAATTTTGTACATTTTATTTCAGGCAGCTAACTAACAAAAAGAAGTCCAGTATTCGTTTTGTGAGATTTTCGGCCGAACAAAGCTAAGCTGTTTTTGTTGTGATAGTCTAAAATACACAATACTTAAACAGTTATCGCATGAAAGCTATTAAATCATATGCTGCTCAAAGTGCAGACAAACCACTGGCGCCCTATCAATTAGACCGCCGGGAACCACTTGCTGATGATGTAGAGATCAAAATATTATATTGCGGCGTTTGTCATTCAGACATACACACGGCAAGAAATGAATGGGGTGGCACCATGTATCCCATCGTTCCAGGCCATGAAATTGTCGGTACTGTTACCCGTGTAGGCGAAAAGGTTACTCGTTTCCAGGTAGGCGATACGGTAGGTGTAGGCTGTTTCGTCGACTCCTGTGGCCATTGTTACAATTGTAAGGATGATCAGGAACAGTATTGTGAAAACGGGCATTCACAAACTTATAATTCCCTGCTACAGGACAAAAAAACCATCACTTATGGTGGTTATTCCAGTCATATTGTGGTCACCGAGAAATTTGTATTAAGTATATCCGATAAACTACCGCTAGAAAAAGTAGCGCCATTGCTTTGCGCGGGAATTACCACCTACTCTCCTTTGAAATATTGGAACGTAAAAGCTGGTGATAAACTAGCCGTAGTAGGCTTAGGCGGCTTAGGACATATGGCAGTTAAACTTGCATCATCCATGGGTGCTGAAGTTACCGTATTAAGTCGTTCCCATTCCAAACAGAAAGATGCCACATCATTAGGTGCGCATCATTTTGAAATAACGACAGACAAGGACACCATGCATAAACTGGCCAACAATTTTGACTTTATTATCGATACGGTTTCTGCCAAACATGACTACAATGATTACTTGCCCCTTTTACGTACCAATGGAGTTATGATTGTGGTGGGTGTTCCTCCTGAACCTTCCACCGTACAAGCCTTTCATTTAATCGGCGGTCGCCGCAGCCTGGTAGGATCACTGGTTGGTGGAATAAAAGAAACACAGGAGATGCTCGACTACTGTGCCGAACATGGCATTACCTCCGATGTGGAGATGATCTCCATCGATCAGGTTAATGAAGCCTATGAGCGTACCCTGGCAGGTGATGTACATTACCGTTTTGTAATTGACATGGCTACGTTAACCTAATCTTATGCCCGAAGGACCATCGATTGTTATCTTAAAAGAACTCCTGGAACCTCTAAAGCTGGAAGGCCAAAAGGTGATCCAGGCAACGGGCAATACTTCCATTGAAAAAGAACGTATGGATGGGCAGCCAGTTACGGCCATCAAAAGCTGGGGCAAGCATTTATTGATTTGTTTCCCTGATTTTAGCCTTCGTGTGCACTTTCTGCTGTTTGGTACCTATCGGATTAATGAACGAAAGGAAACACCCGTACGCCTGGCTTTGACCTTTGAAAGCGCGGAACTTAATCTTTATGGCTGCTCCCTAAAATTTATAGAGGGCAACCCCGATTTGGTGTATGATTGGTCTGCAGACGTATTATCACCTACCTGGGATGAAAATGCCGCCATCATTAAACTAAAAAAACAACCTAAAACATTAGTGTGCGATACCCTGCTGGATCAGGAGGTCTTTGCCGGCGTAGGCAATATCATTAAAAATGAAGTCCTCTACCGTATCCGGGTACATCCTGCCAGCCAGGTAGGTGCCCTGCCTCCTGAGCAATTAGTAGACATGGTAAAGGAAGCTCGAATCTACAGTTTCGACTTCCTGCGCTGGAAAAAAGAATACACCCTTAAAAAACATTGGCTGGCCCACACCAAGCGAACCTGCTTAAGGTGTAACTTACCCATGATCAAGGAGTACCTCGGTAAAACTAACCGCCGTACTTTTTTCTGCACCAACTGCCAGCAGCTTTATATAAACAAGTGATCGTTGTCACATTTTAGCAAAAGCCTTATCATTTTAACATAGCCCGGTAGGTTACAATTTTGTAACATACCGTTTAGCTATGTCAAACACCAATACCATCTCTGTAGATACGCATTGTTATCACTGCGGCGAAGACTTACCATCAAGCCCTTACACTTTAGACGACAGACGATTTTGTTGTTTAGGATGCAAAGGTGTTTACCAGATTTTATCGAGCCATAATTTATGTAATTACTATGCATATAATGATGTCCCGGGGCAAACACAACAGCAACCTAAGCAGCATTTCGATTACCTTGATGAACCAACCATTGCCGCTGACCTTGTTGATTATTGCGATGATCAGGTAACGGTAGTTACTTTTTATATTCCCACTATACATTGTAGTTCTTGTATCTGGCTACTGGAAAACCTTTACAAAATCAATCCTGCAATTACACAGTCGAGAATTGATTTCTTAAAAAAACAAGTCGTCATTACCTTCAGGAACGAGAAGTCTTCCTTGAAAGCCGTGGTAGAAACCCTGACTAACATAGGCTATGAACCCCTGATCAGCCTGCAGGACGTGGTTAAGGAGCAACAAAATCATGATTCCGACCGAACGCTGATCACCAAAATCGCTGTGGCTGGTTTTTGCTTTGGCAACACCATGTTACTTAGCTTCCCCGAATATTTCGGTTTATCTGAACTGGAAACAGCATTTAAAAACTTTTTTGGCTGGCTTAACATCGCTTTTGCCCTTCCGATAGTGCTTTATAGTGCAACAGATTATTTCAAATCGGCCTGGATTAATTTAAAAAACGGGGTGCTTAACCTCGACTTCCCCCTTGCCCTGGGCATTGCCGTCATGTTTATCCGTTCCCTTGTTGAAATAGCCACTTATACCGGGGCAGGTTTCATTGACACCCTATGTGGGCTGGTGTTTTTCCTGCTGGTTGGCAAATGGATGCAACAGCATACCTATCACCACCTTTCCTTCGAAAGAGACTACCGTTCTTACTTTCCCGTTGCCGTAACTGTAATTGAAAACGGAAAAGATAAACCCCTGCCTTTAGGTGATTTAAAAAAGGGTCACCGCATCCTGATTCGCAGCAATGAAATTATTCCTGCAGATGCCATTTTACTTCATGGCACAGCTAAACTTGATTTCAGCTTTGTAACGGGCGAATCTAAATCCGTAGAAAAGGTATTGGGTGAAGTGGTGTATGCCGGGGGCCGCCAGTTAGGTGGAGCCATTGAATTGGAAGTGATCAAACCTGTTTCACAAAGTTACCTCACTCGCCTTTGGAACAATGAAACCTTTACGGCCGATAAAGACCGCATTAAAACTTTTAGCGGAACGGCCAGTAAGTATTTTAGTATTGTATTAGTCTTGGTAGCCTTTTCAGCTGCAGTATTCTGGCTATTTTCAGACCCTCCTAAAGCCTGGGCCTCCTTTACGGCAGTGCTCATTATCGCCTGCCCTTGTGCCCTGGCCCTGAGTTCTCCTTTTACCTTAGCCGCTGTATTAAGTGTATTCGATAAAAATAAGTTCTATTTAAAAAACACCGCCGTTATCGAAGAACTGGCTAGAATTGATACGTTCATCTTTGATAAAACAGGAACCATCACCAACCCAAAGGCTTCAGGTTTCACCTTTAAAGGCGATTTAAATACCGAAGAAAAACAAGCCATCAGTGATTTAGCACGAAACTCCGGACATCCTTTAAGTCGCGAATTGGTAAAGTGGATCGATTTACCCACGCAGTACCAGGTATCAGATTACCGGGAAAAGGTAGGCCGTGGTGTTATGGGCGCCGTAAACGGACTGGACATCAAACTGGGTAGTGCAACTTTCCTAGGTCTTACGTTACAAGACTTACCTCAGGGCAGCCATGTTCATGTGGTGATTAACACTATTTATAAAGGGTATTTCCTTTCCGGACAGCAATGGCGTACCGGCTTTAAAGATTTAATTACCAGCCTGGGTAAACGTGCCGATCTGCACTTATTGTCGGGCGACCAAGACCATGACCGCATTAACCTTAGTCCCTTTTTCCCTAGTCTCCAGCAGATGCACTTCCGGCAGTCGCCACAAAACAAACTTGACTATGTACTAAACCTGCAGCAAAAAAACAGAAAAGTATTGATGTTTGGCGATGGTTTGAATGATGCGGGTGCGCTGAAACAAAGTGACCTTGGTGTAGCCGTTACCGACGACATCAATAACTTTACACCGGGTTGTGATGCTATTTTAGATGGTGCAAACTTCAACAAAATTCCTCAATTCATCCAACAGGCTAAAGATGGGGTAAAAGTGATCCACATGAGCTTTGCCATCTCCCTTACCTATAACTTTATTGGTCTATACTTCGCTGTACAGGGCGTCATGTCACCCCTTTTTGCTGCTATACTCATGCCCATCAGCACAGTAACCATCATTTTATTCACCAGCATCGCCGCCAGGTTATATGCCAGAAAAAACCGTTTATTATGAACATGATCTATATGTTAATCGGAATCAGCATCCTGCTGGCATTGATTTTCCTGGCCGCCTTCTTCTGGGCTTCAAAATCCGGCCAAAACGACGACACTTATACACCTGCCATCAGAATGTTATTCGACGACGAGGTGACCGAACAGCCCAGTGAAAAAAGTGACGAGGATCACACTTCACGTTAACAACCATCATTCCCCCAAAAACAATAGCCTTGTAATTTTACCACATCAAAACCATCCACTATTTAAGTATGACTGAGAAATTCTACTACGACAACAAGATCGTCAGAAACTTTGCCATTGCGACCATCGTCTGGGGCATCGTTGGCATGTCAGTTGGCCTCCTCATTGCCATGCAGCTATTTGAACCTGCGTTGAACATGGGAAGTCAATACACCACTTTTGGCCGGGTAAGGCCACTACACACCAATGCCGTTATTTTTGCCTTTGTAGGAAATGCCATCTTCATGGGCGTTTATTACTCCATTCAGCGTTTGCTAAAAGCAAGAATGTACAGCGATACCCTAAGTAAAATACATTTCTGGGGTTGGCAGCTTGTCATCGTTGCCACAGCCATTACACTACCTTTAGGGTTTACCACTTCGCATGAATATGCAGAAATGGAATGGCCTATAGATATTGCCATTACGGTAATCTGGGTGGTATTTGGAATCAACATGTTTGGAACAATATTCAAACGCCGTGAAAAGCACATGTACGTAGCCATCTGGTTTTACATTGCTACCTTTGTTACGGTTGCTGTTTTACACATTGTTAACTCTTTTCAATTACCAATATCGGCTTTTAAAAGCTATTACCTGTTTGCAGGGGTACAAGATGCACTCGTACAATGGTGGTATGGCCACAATGCAGTTGCATTCTTTTTAACTACACCTTATTTAGGGATGATGTATTATTTCCTTCCTAAAATGGCGCAGCGCCCAATTTATTCTTACAAACTAAGTATTCTTCACTTTTGGTCCTTAATCTTTATTTACATCTGGGCAGGTCCTCACCATTTATTGTATACCTCGCTACCAGGCTGGGCGCAATCCTTAGGTGTTGCTTTCTCTATCATGTTAATTGCACCAAGCTGGGGCGGTATGATCAACGGTTTACTAACATTGCGTGGTGCCTGGGATAAAGTACGTGAAGATCCAAAACTGAAGTTTATGGTCGTTGCATTAACGGCTTACGGTATGGCTACTTTCGAAGGCCCCATGTTGGCTTTCAAACAGATTAATGCCATAGCACACTATACCGATTGGATTGTTGCACACGTACACGTTGGCGCTTTAGGCTGGAACGGATTTTTAACCTTCGGTATTTTATACTGGTTAATTCCGAGAATCTATGCTACTCCTTTATACTCTAAAAAATTAGCCTCCTTCCACTTCTGGATCGGCACACTAGGTATTATATTTTATGCTGTTCCCTTATACTTTGCCGGTTTTACCCAAGGTTTAATGTGGAAAGAATTTACTGAAGAAGGCGTATTAAGATACCCTAACTTCTTAGAAACCATCATTCAGATTCTCCCAATGTATGTGTTGAGAGCTATTGGTGGTGCCTTATACTTAACAGGTGTCATCGTGATGACTTACAACCTGATCAAAACAGCACTTGCAGGTAAATTAGTTGCCGATGAAGCTGCAGAATCACTTCCGCTGGCTGCTACATATGTGCCTGTAGGTTCTGATAAAAAGCTTCACCGCGTAATTGAACGTAAACCAATGGTATTCCTGGTTCTTTCGCTTATCGTGATTCTGATTGGTGGTATGGTAGAAATGATGCCAACCTTTACCATTAAGTCTAACATTCCAACCATTACCAGTGTAAAACCTTACACACCGCTGGAGTTACATGGTAGAGATGTGTACATCAAAGAAGGCTGTGTAAACTGCCACTCGCAAATGATCCGCCCTTTCCGTTCAGAAACCGAACGTTACGGCGAATACAGTAAAGCTGGCGAATTTGTGTACGACCACCCGCACTTATGGGGATCTAAACGTACCGGACCAGATTTACAACGTGTGGGTCAGAAATATACCAACGTATGGCATTTCAACCACATGCTGGATCCTCAAACCATGTCGCCGGGAAGTATCATGCCCCCTTATGAATGGCTAACTACACAGGTACTTGACACCACGACCACCATTGCTAAAATCAACGCCATGCGAACCCTTGGAGTTCCTTATGCAGAGGGTTATGAACATCAGGCTAATAAAGACCTGGATATTCAGGCCAAAGCCATTGCTGTTGATTTAAAGCAAAACAACGTGAAGGTAAAAAGTGATAAAGAGATTATTGCTCTTATTGCTTACCTGCAACGATTAGGAACAGATATTAAAGCAAAATAACCTTTAAAATATAAAATTATGTTTAGGCAATTTTTAAACCAGGTAGACGACAAACAAGTGTATTTACTGATCTCATTGGGCATATTCTTTTTCTTTTTCATCATGGTGGGCGTTATGCTCCTCCTGATGAAAAAAGAGGAAGTAAATCACATGAGCCAACTGCCATTAAACGACGAAGACTAGACTATGAGTTACGCAGAAATTCTGGTGATTGCCTTGGGCATCACCGCCGTTATGATCCTTGGGGTGTCGATTCTCCTGCTTAAAGTAATTAAATTTTATGTTAAGGAGAGCGCAAACCCTACCCCATTTGCTACGCCAGCAGAACGAGCTTTAAGGTTGCAGGCCATTGAGGCTGCAAAAGCAACACAGAAAACTGGCCCTACCTTGCTTGAAAAATTGATGGGCCTCCGCCCATTGGCAGAAGAAAAAGACCAGGTAATGGAGCATAAATTTGATGGTATTACCGAGTTAGATAACCCTACTCCAGGTTGGTTTATGGTATTATTCTATGGCTCCATCATTTTCGCCGTCATCTATATGTTTAACTATGAGGTTTTTGGTTATGGACCTAACCAGGAAGAGGAATACCTTACCGAACTGGCACAGGCAGAAACAGACAAAGTTGCCTTTTTATCCAAACCAGGTAATTCAAAAAATGCCGTTAATGAAAACAACATCGTGCAAAGCACAGATGCTGCAGTGATTAACAGTGGCCTTGCATTATACACTACCCGTTGCACTCCTTGTCATGGTGAAAAAGGCGAAGGTTCCGTAGGCCCTAACTTAACCGATGAGTTCTGGCTTCACGGTGGAAAAATCAGCGATGTGTTCAAAACTATTAAATATGGGGTACCAGAAAAAGGAATGGTGGCCTGGGAAAAATCGCTGAGTGCATCACAGCTTTCCGACCTCACCAATTTTGTGATGTCCCTGAAAGGTTCAAACCCTCCAGGTGCTAAAGCGCCACAAGGCGATAAACAACCATAAACATGTCAGCAAGCCCAAGCAGTTCATCAGGAAGAACGTGGATCTATCCGCGCATCATCAAAGGAAAACTCTACCAGTACCGTTCTGCCGTTAGTTACTTTTTTCTGGCGCTGCTTTTTGCAGCACCATTCCTTAAATTAAACGGCGAACAGCTGATCTTACTGAACGTACTGGAGCGAAAATTTGTGTTCTTCGGAATTATCTTCTGGCCACAGGATTTCTACCTCTTTGTATTGGGCTTGCTCACTTTCATCGTATTTATTGTACTCTTTACCGTCGTCTTTGGAAGAGTATTTTGTGGATGGGCTTGTCCGCAAACCATATTCCTGGAAATGGTATTCCGTAAAATCGAAAACTGGATCGAAGGCGATTACCTGAAACAGAAAAAACTGGATGAATCTCCCCTCACCTGGGATAAGCTGTATAAAAAAACACTTAAACACTTTATATTTTTCTTCATCTCCTTTTTTATCGCTAACATCTTTCTGGCCTATATTATAGGTACAGCAGCCTTAATCACCATCATTACCGAACCGGTTAGCCTGCACCTGTCGGGATTTATTTCCATCAGTATTTTTACCATCCTTTTTTACCTGGTCTTTTCCAGAATGCGCGAGCTGGTGTGTACTGTTGCCTGTCCATATGGTCGCTTACAAGGCGTCTTGCTCGATAACAAAAGTATCATTGTCGCTTATGATTATGTGCGCGGTGAGCCTCGTGGCAAAAGGGTAAAAGACGAAGAAAACAAGGTAGGCGATTGTATTGACTGCAAGTTATGTGTACATGTTTGCCCTACCGGAATAGACATCAGAAACGGCACCCAGATGGAATGTGTAAACTGTACCGCCTGTATTGATGCCTGCGACATGGTGATGGAAAAAATTAATCGTCCTTTACGTTTAATCGGATTTAAATCTGAAGACGAAATTAAAAACAGCCAGCCTTTCAAATTAAGCAACAGAATTTATGGTTACAGTGCCGTTTTGCTGGTGCTCATGACCGTGTTAACCTACTTGATGCTTAGCCGCAGCGACGTTAAAACTACGGTGCTCCGGGCAAGTGGAACCCTTTATCAGCTACGCGATAAAGAGAAAACGGTGACCAACCTCTACAATGCAGAGTTAATTAACAAAACCAGTGGCGACCTTAAATTTGAAATTGTACCGGATGATCAACTTGCGAAAATCCAATACATCCAGAAAGAAGATCAGCTTAGTTATGGCGGACAAGCGAAACTTACCTTTTTCGTGATCATGCCACAGCAAAATATCAAAAAATATAAAACGGAGATCAGCTTTAAACTGATGTCGGGCGGCAAAGTAATAGACCGCTTCAGCACCACTTTTATTGCACCACCAAACGAATAAAAACATGAATTGGGGATATAAAATAGCATTGGGATTAGGCGTATTCATGACTTTTATCATGGTACTTGCCTATTTAATGATGACCAGTAAAAATGACGACCTGGTTGATGCCGACTATTACGAAAAAGGCATCAATTACAATGTGGAGTATCAGAAAAAAGCAGCTGTGTTACGCGATGGAACAACACCTAGTGTAGTTATTGCAGACCAGCAGCTCACCCTTACCTTCAGTCAGCAGGCTACAGGAAGCATCAGATTGATTAGAACAGCAGATAAAACCCTGGATAGAACCATGGTCCTGAAAACAGATAGCCTGAACCAATTTAGCATCCCTATAGAAGGGGTAGCCCCTGGACTTTGGAAACTACAGGTTAATTGGATCAGTGAAGGTGAGAATTATTTATACGAAAAGGAGGTGATGTTATAATGAGCGATCAATACCTGGCTTTCATGATTGGCCTGTTGGGAAGTGTACATTGTATTGGCATGTGCGGCCCACTGGCTTTTGCAGTGCCTTCTTTAAAACCTGGCCTTGGGCATGTAGTGCTAGACAAAGTGATGTACCAGGCTGGCCGTATCATATCGTATTGCGTTTTAGGAGTAATAATCGGTTTAATAGGCCGCCAAATATGGATGTCGGGCCTGCAACAAGGGATTAGCATTTTCACAGGTGTATTAATCATTGCTGCTGCTTGTTCCAGAATTTTTAAGTTTTCGGTTTCCGGTGGCGGCTCTTTCCTGCTTCAGCCATTTAACAAACTGTTTGGGTATGCCTTAAAAAATAAAGCCAATCACTTAATTATTGGAATGATCAATGGACTTTTGCCTTGTGGCTTTGTGTACCTGGCCCTGGCTGGCGCATTAAATACAGGCAATGTACAACTTGCGGTAGGTTATATGTTTTGGTTCGGCGTAGGTACCGCACCCCTTATGCTGTTGGCTACCATCGGTATGGGATTTACCGGAACCCTGGTTCGTCAGCGCATCAATAAGGTTATTCCCTTTATGATGCTCTTTCTGGGTTGCTGGTTTTTATTACGGGGTATGAATTTAGATATCCCTTATGTAAGTCCGGCTAAACAAACCACTAGTGTGGCCGAATGTGGATAACCCACATTTAATCGGCCATACTAAATAACGGTGTAGTGGGTTGGTTGCGCCATAAACGGGCATCCAGGGTCATACATATATTTCTTAAAAAACGCTTTCCTTTTTCTGTAACCTTCAAACTGCTTGCTTCTATCGCTACTAATCCATCAAGCGCCAATAATTCCATTCGCTCTAGTCCTTCATAAAAATCAGGATGTTGTTCGGTTGGCAATTCCCATGATGTTTCGCCTTTACACATGATGTTCAGGATATGCTGACGTAATATTAAATCGGTTTCATCTAAGATATGGCCTTTAAATACAGGGATCTCTCCCGCATTCACCAATGCAGTGTATTCCTCCACCTTTTTAACGTTCTGCGCAAAACCAGTCCAGGTATCACTTATGGATGATACGCCTAAACCAATCATCAGGCGACTATATTGGTGGGTATAACCCATAAAGTTACGGTGTAAACTCCCTTCTTCTGCAGCTGTATACAAGGTATCGCTGGTTAGCGTAAAGTGATCCATACCTACTTCGGTGTAACCACCAGCTTTCAATAGCTCCCGCCCTGTTTCATAAAGCTGTTGCTTTAAAGCTGCCGACGGCAAGTCTTTTTCGGTATACCTTCTTTGTCCGGGTTTAACCCAGGGCACATGTGCATAACTGTAATAGGCAATACGGTCTGGTTTCAGTTGTATGACCGATGCGATGGTTTCCTGCAGACCTTCCAGGGTTTGCAGGGGCAAACCATAAATAAGGTCGTAGTTTACTGAAGTATAACCGGCGGCTCTGGCCAGCTGGGTAGCAATTTCCACTTCACCATAACTTTGAATGCGGTTAATAATCAACTGCACCCTGGGGTCAAAATCCTGTATTCCCAGGCTCAGTCGTTTAAAACCTAAATCATATAAAGTATCCAGGTGGTCTTTACGGGTATTGCCAGGATGGCCTTCAAAACTAAATTCGGCATCGGGATGGCGATCTGCCAGGGCAAAAATGCCGTCGATTAACAGCCTAAGGTTATCTGCACTAAAAAATGTCGGCGTACCACCGCCCAGGTGCAATTCTTTAATGAGTGGCCTGTCTTTAAACAAAGCAACGTAATGCGACCATTCTTTTAAAACAGTAGCAATATAGGGTTCTTCAACTTTATGATTTACGGTAATTCTGGTGTTGCAGCCACAATAGGTACACAAGCTTTCACAAAATGGAAGGTGGATGTATACACTAATGCCATCACTGGCATTGCTCTGGTTAAAAGTGCTAACCACTGCATTTGCCCAGTTTTCCCGATTAAATGTTGCCTCATCCCAATATGGAACTGTTGGATAACTGGTGTAGCGGGGTGCCGCCACATTATATTTCTGTATTAATGATTTAGTGTTCATGATCTGTATTTAATGGTCCACAACAACTTGCCGAACAGATACATGCCGAACCTAAACAACGATTTCCCTGCCATTTATCCAGGTTGTTGATGGTTTCTGCAGCTAATGCGGTTAACAAAGGTTCGTTAGAAAGTTGGTCTATACAAGCCGCTGGCACATAGGCCAGCTTGATCTGCCTTTTTTCGGCAGCCTGCTCATCAATATGATGGGTAGAAGTAGATCGGGTAGTAATGTATTTAATACCTAGGTCAGCAAGCATGTTAATCACCCTGGCATTAACCACATCGCCATCGTAAACAATGACGGCCTCTTTTCCCTGCGCATAAATAGCAGTAGCCTCACTCAAAGCATTAGAAATTAAAGTGATTTCATGCTTTTTTCGGTTGGCGATGGCCAGTGGCTCTTTTTCAGAAGATTTTATACTATAGGCTACTACTCTCATGCTTGATCTTTTAATGATCAAAAATAAAGAGACCGCCTCAAAAAGGGAATGCGTTACATCAATAAGAAATATGATGCTGATCAGTTTTTCATTTGCTGCAACCGCTTAAAGTCCATAATCTGAATCTGGCTTCCTTTTCTTTCAATGATACTCTCCTCTTTAAAGTCGCTCAATATGCGACTCACGGTTTCTGTAGCCATGCCTGCAAGGGCAGCCAGGTTATCGCGCGAAACCTTCAAGACCACTGGTTCACCTGATTTTTCTTGTTTTGCCAAACGAATTAAAACTTCTGATAATCGTTTCCTCACCGAATGATAGGCCAGCTGCATCAATTGCTCCTCTTTATCGAGCAGGTGGTTGGAAAGTATTTTAATAAACTTACGGCCCAGGTCTGGATACTGATTTAACAGTTCTTCCATCATCTCTTTAGGCAATAAACAAATGGTGGTATCTTCCAAGGCCTCTGCCGTTTCTGCATAGGGCTCCTGAAGCAATAAACTGGTAATTCCAAAATATTCTTCCTCGCCATAGATTCCAGTCATTAATTGGCGCCCGTCCTCATTGAGCTTCACGGTTTTTACCTTTCCCTGGATCACCAGAAAAATGCCCGTCACATGATCACCTTCGTAATATATAACTTGTTTCTTTTTAATCTGGCGTACCTTACGTTCGGCCACTAACTTTTGAAGGGCATTTAAACCGGTGGTATTTCCAATCAGTCCGCTCAATTGCTCCAAAGATTTACTATAAAAAGCTTTTTGTTTGTCTTTTTTAACCAACCTGCTTTCTATGGCATTCAGCAATTCCACATCATCGAATGGTTTGGTCAGGTAATCATCTGCGCCCATTTCCATCCCTTTGCGCATATCAATACGCTCGGCTTTGGCTGTCAGGAAAATAAAAGGTGTCGATGAAGTCTGCGGGTTTTTATTAAGTAGGTACAACACCCCGTAGCCATCCAATTCGGGCATCATGATGTCGCAGAGAATAAGATCAGGCAAATGGGTAGTAGCCAGTTCTACCCCTATCTTCCCATTTTTAGCTTCCATCACTTCGTAGTCTGCCAGCATCAGAATTTCTGCCGTACTTTCTCTGATGTCGTTGTTATCCTCTATAATCAGTATTTTTATTTTACTCATCTATATTTGAAAAGAAAGTATAAAAGTTGTTCCTTTATTAATAGTGCTTTCAAAATGAACTTTTCCATTCATCAGGGTAGCATAGCGCAGCACAATGTTTAATCCAAGTCCCGTACCTGGAATATTACCGGTATTATTGGCCCTAAAAAACGGCTCGAATAAATAAACCTGTTCCGTTTCTGGTATCCCGATACCATTATCTTTAACCGTAATCAAATACTGGCTGTCGGTAATTTCGGTATTAAATTCTATAAATGTGTTTTCTCCCGAATATTTTATGGCATTGCTGATCAGGTTAATCATGCAGTTTCGCAACAAGTTCTGGTCCAACTTGACGATGCTTTGAATGCCCGTATGCTGGTAAATAATATTTTGATCCTGCTTGGCAATCATTTGCATTTCTTCGGTCACTTCCTCCGAAAATGTAACCACATCAAAATTGCCAAAGGTAGGTTCTACATTGCCCGCTTCCAGGCGTTCTAAGGATAAAAAATCATTTAAAATGGTAGTCAGGTTTCCTACTGCATTTTTTATCTTGCCAACATGTTTTGTAATATTAGGGTTTTGAAAGGGTTGGGCATATTTTTCAATGAGCGAAGCAGAAAGTTGCACTGAACTTAAGGGGGTGCGAAATTCATGTGAAGCCATAGACACGAAGCGGCTTTTCATTTGGTTAAGTTCTTTTTCTTTGACCAGCGACAAACTTACTTCTTCTTTTGCTTCTTTTAGGGCGACCACTGTTTTCTTTAACGAACGGGTACGCTCTTCTACCAACTCTTCCAGTTCAGCGGCATATTCGCGTAAACGCTCTTCTGCTTCTTTTTCTTTCGATAAATCGTGAATAAAACCGGTATAGATAATTCGATCTAAGTATTGAACTTCGCTTACCGCCAGCCGGAAAGGAAATGTTGAACCATTTTTTCTCAGGCCCCGCACCTCACGCCCAATACCGATAATGCGTTTTTCGCCTGTGTGCTGGTAGCGATGCAGGTAACCATCATGTGCACTTTTATCGGGCTCAGGCATTAATACACTGATGTTCCTGCCAATCACCTCCTCCTCATCATAACCAAAAAGCTTCAAAGCTGCAGGATTGATGCTTTCGATGACACCTCTGGTATCAATCGTAAGTATCCCATCAATGGCATTATCGATAATTGCCTTTAAAAGCTTCCCTTTTTCCATACTTCGATTTTTACAAATATAAAGTATTTATTGGGCTTAATTTCGGTTGACAACAGTGCTTCTACATCCTCATTTTCAATATGCCCCTTCAGAAATAGGCATGAGACTAGCAAAGTGATACCTGTAGACTTACAAACTTCAGAGAAGAATATAATGCATTTTACCTAAACAATAATTAAATTCATCCAACGGCTTTGGTTTTAATGCAAAAATCGTAAAATTCACTTGGCACCCTGACACATTAGGGGTACATTATGCATACAGAAAGTCGATATTGAACCCTAATGAATACGGATTCACCATATAAGCAACCTAAATTTATTCAGAGCCACTGTCGAATCCCTATAAAATTTCTTTATAATTAAACCTCACATAATAAACAGATTCAAACCGGTAACACACCCGCGTTTAGCCTCAAAACCGCTTAGCCTCACTGTAGCGAAGGACATAAAATGATGTGACGCTGGTCATGTTTTTACGTCATTTTTGTATGCTACTTTGTGGTCATTAATGATTATTTTCAACATGACACATACTTTTCACATCCCCGTTCTCGGTTTAGGTTATTCTATTGACACCCCTTTAAAGGTTGCTAAATATGGCATTTCTTCTGTCGTTTCTATTGTTGATGACGAGCTAACAGAACGGATGCGGAAATTCCATGCAGAACAAAATCATATCCCCTACATCCCAATCTCTATAAAGGAAGAGGACAGTCGTGCAAAAAGGATCACTGCCTACCTTAATTTATTACAGCAAGTAGTGAACAATCAAATTGCCGACATCAAAGCGCAGGACTTTAGGGCGGATAGCGAATTGACAAAATACTTTCAATTGTTGCCAGAAACGGCTGCATTGAAAAAACGTTATCAGGAGGCATTGCTTTTACCAGATACTGAACGTGAAGCCCTGCTTGAGGTGCTAAAAACCCAAGTCACTGCTGGTTCCATCGATGTGAACATCATGTCGAAAGTTGACAAGAACAATGTGAACAGCCAAAACGAACCTTTAGGTGACGACTATTCAGATGCGCTTGCCGCTATGCGTGGTTTTACAGATAGTAACCTGGAGGCCTCCATCATCATATCTGCAGGGCTTAATCCTCGTTTGTTTGCTTATATGGAGCGCTGCCCGGCATTTTTCCCGCAAGATGGGGTGCCTGTAAAAAAGATTATATTAAAAGTGAGTGATTATCGCTCTGCTTATATTCAGGCAAAAATGTTGGCAAAACGAGGTTTATGGATCGCTGAATTCAGGGTAGAATCAGGTTTAAACTGCGGAGGGCATGCTTTTGCAACCGATGGTTTTCTGATGGGTCCAATATTAGAAGAATTTAAACAAAAAAGATCTGCGCTTGCCGAAGAGCTATGGTCAATTTATACGCAGGCATTAGAAAGTAAAGGATTAACAACGGCTACACGCCCTATACAACAGATTACTGTGCAAGGCGGCATAGGTACAGCCGAAGAGCATGATTTTTTGCTTAAGCATTACCAGTTAGATGCTGCAGGCTGGGGAAGTCCGTTTTTACTGGTTCCTGAAGCCACAAATGTCGATGAACAAACTTTAGATGCCTTAATTACGGCCGAAGAAAAAGACTTTTACCTAAGCAACTCTTCACCGTTGGGCGTATTATTCAACAATTTCTCCAAGAGCAGTGCCGAAACCCTGCGCCTGGAGCGCATTGCTAAAGGCCGGCCAGGAAGTCCTTGTAAAAAGAAGTTTTTGGTGAGCAATACTGAATTCACCAGCGAGCCGATTTGTACCGCCTCCAGGAAATACCAGCACCTAAAAACTGAGCAATTAAAGACCCTGGATCTTGCAGAAGCGGAATACCAGCGCCAATATGATGCCGTATTAGAAAAAGTGTGTTTATGCGAAGGTTTATGTGCTTCTACCTATTTAAAGAACCATATGCTTAAGCCGAAAGAAAGTACTGCGGTAAGCATTTGCCCGGGGCCAAATCTTGCGTATTTCTCCGGAAAATATACGTTACCAGAAATGATTAACCACATTTACGGTCGCGTAAACCTGCTGGCCGAAGTAAATAGGCCAAACCTGTTTATTAATGAACTGCACCTATATCTTGACTATCTGAAAAAAGACATGGCCTTACATATGGACAACCTAAATGACAAAAAAGCCAAATATTTTAACAAGTTTAGTCAGCAATTACAAGAAGGCATCAACTATTATAAGAACCTGGTGCCGGAATTAAAGCTACAAACACAACAAGCGGTACAGGAAATACAACAACAACTGGCACAAGCAGAACTTGCCTTAAGCAAATTAGCTACGCGCTAAGGTCGCTCCAACTCATTAAATCCATCACCCGCTTAAATTCATCCTGAAGCGGAGCATGGAGCTGGATTTTCTCGCCAGTTACCGGGTGCAGAAACTCCAGTTCCGATGCATGGAGCAACATGGTGGTCATTTCCCATTGCTCTTTAAAAAACCTGTTTTGTTTATTACAGCCATGCTTGCGGTCGCCTATAATAGGATAAAATATATGCGCAAAGTGTTTTCTCAACTGGTGCATACGGCCTGTAGTTGGCGCAGCTTCTACAAAAGAATAACGGCTGGTTTCATGTTTACCGAATGCCACGTTAAGCTCAGCGCGGGCAAGGGTTTTAAAAGAGGTAAATGATTCCTGCACTACCCCATTATCATTGGTTAAAGGATAGTCGATATCCAGGCTGTCGGGCGCATACCCCCTCAACACGGCCTTATAGCGTTTCTGTACCAGGCCTTCCTGAAATTGTTTGTGCATGGCAATTTCTACATCTTTTTCAAAAGCAAACAGCAGTAAACCTCCTGTTTTCCGATCTAAACGATGTACCGGACTTACCCGACGGTTGATTTGATCCCTTAATAGCTGCAAAGCAAACTCCTTTGCATCGTTAGCGATTACCGAGCGGTGCACCAATAAGCCGTGTGGTTTATTGATAGCAATTAAATGTTCGTCCTGGTAAACAATTTCAAGCATATATTTTTTTGCCGAAGATAACATTTGTAAACTTAACCTATATTTACAAGAGCATTAAAAACCGCGAATCTTGATCATTACTGTACAGACCACCTTGCTTAAAGAAAATGCCGACAACCAATTCATCTTTAAAATCCTCAACCAGAAGTTATTGGAAAAAGCCGCGGAGCTCCAGCATTTTAGTCTGCGCCATTTGGAATATATAGACCCTATTTATGACGATGTGGTCATTTATATTACCTATAACGAGAAAAACCAGTTACGCTGGTACATTGCCAATGACGTGACAGCCGACATCACAACGCTCATCAACAAGGAAATGAATAAATTAGGCTTGCAGCTGCTGACTTAACCTATTCGCCGACCGCAAATCAACACTGAACTGTTCGTACAAAGTAACTGTTGGATCATCTTTTACAGCATGCGCCATGGTGTAATATTCGCAGGTCAAAACAAATGATTGTTCCGTTTTCTCTAGGATAATTTTTAAAAACCCATGCTGACTCAAACTGTAGTTCAGCAGTTCTACGCCATCAAAAAGCGGTAGGTCTGCTGTAAAATTGCGATCGGCTACAGTAGCCAGGGTATGTAACTCATCAAATCCACCAGCCCCGGCCACAACGAAAGGAATGCTCCTATTGTTGGGATACGTTTTTAAAAAATGCTGGTAATTATGTACATGGCCGCTAAATACAATATCTGGCCAAACACCTGCTTCTTCAAAAGCACCTTCTAAAAAGGTAATCATAGCTACACTGGAACCATGGTTAGTATCGGCTGAGTAAGGCGAATGGTGTAAACAAACAATCACTGCTTTCTCTTCATTCATTTCTCCGGCACGGATTAATTCTTTGATAAACCAATCTCTTTGTTCTGTACTGATGTAACCAAATTTTGGCACATTACTATACAGGCCAATAATCGTTGCCAATTCGGTATTTAGTGTCCAGTAGATGTTAGGCTGGTGTTGGTTTTTACGTTGTACGTTCCCTGAAAAATAATGATCACCTTCGCGTTTTTCACAAAAAACGGACGTAAAAGCATCCAGGCTTTGATAAGGAATGGGGTTATTGGGATTTATATCAGCATCATGGTTACCTGCAATAGCATAAATTGGTGCAGGATAACTTTTATAAGGCTCAAAAAATTGCAGTTCATACTGTTCCTTTTCTCCAAAGTGATAAACAATATCGCCCAGGTGGTACAAAAACTGACTTGCAGGGTCGCCTTCGGTCACTTGTTTACCCATTTGTTCGGCGATTTGCTTTTGGAATGCTGGCGACTTGATGCCACCGGTATCGCCCACCATATTAAACACCAGGCGATTGCTGTTCTGGTCGGCATTGGGCGTAGGCAGGTTCAGGTGATAAGGATAGTTCCCTACTGGAGCTGGCAAGGGTAGAATCTTAAAATTATCGTCTGGAACGCCTTTTTTTAAAACCGGTTTAGGGCTGAAGTTTTTAACTGTTAACATATTAATTCAAATTTAATCAACACAATTCAATCTAAAACCATATCCATGTTAAATTTGCATATTGTTTAACTGAAAGACAGCAAAAGCAGGCACCCTCCGATAGGCTATTCTTTATTCACCACCAGTAATATAGGTAGGTAATACCGTAATCTGTATAGGTATAAATCACTGCATATTTTGGACTTTTGTTGACAGAAATTCGTTGGCAAACAGGCCAGCTGTAATTTTTAATCTGCCCCTAATCATAAATACCATGGAAAAGAACAATAGAAGAGATTTCTTAAAAAGCGGAGCCGTATTAGGTTCTGCCTTGCTCACTACCTCAGCATTTAGTGCTATGGGATGCAACGGTACCCCAAATACGGAAAGCAAGAACTCATTAACGATAGCTAAAACCAGGAAACTAGGCTCCGGAGCGCACAGTTTAGAAGTGTCTGCCCTTGGCCTGGGCTGTATGGGAATGAGCTATCACAGAAGTTTTATTCCCGACAAAAAAGCAATGATCGCATTGATTAGAAAAGCGCCTGATCTAGGTGTCAATTTTTTTGATACTGCCGAAGCTTATGGGCCACTCCTCAATGAAGAATTAGTAGGTGAAGCATTGGAACCATTTAGAAAGGATATTATTGTGGCGACCAAGTTCGGATTTATTGAAGGCAAACCAAGCCTTGGCCTGGACAGCAGTCCGAAAAGGATAAGAAAGGTGGTTGAACATTCCTTAAAGAGTTTACGTACAGATTATATTGATTTATTATACCAACACCGGGTTGACCCAAACATACCTATAGAAGATGTAGCGGGAACTGTAAGCGACCTCATCAAAGAAGGGAAGGTAAAGCATTTTGGTATGAGTGAAGCAAGTGCTGAGCATATCCGTAAGGCGCATGCAGTGCAGCCGGTAACCGCTTTGCAGAGCGAATATTCGCTTATGACCAGAGGTCCGGAGAACGATGTCATTAAAGTATGCGAAGAATTGGGCATTGGCTTTGTTCCCTATAGTCCATTGAGCCGTGGCCTACTTACCGGATACATCAATGAACGCACTAAATACCAAGCAAATAATGATAACAGAGGCACTTTACCACGGTATCAGCCAGGGGCAATCATCGCCAATTGGCCGTTAATAGATATTTTAAAAGAGTTCGGAGATCATCGTGGCCTCAGCGTAGCACAAGTAGCCCTGGCCTGGCTGTTAGCGCAAAAACCCTTTATAGTTCCTATTCCCGGCACGACCAAGTTAGCACATTTACAAGAAAATATGTGGGCAGCAAACTATGAATTCAATGAAAACGAGTTGAAAAAATTGACCACTGATCTTTCAAAGATTCAAATTGTTGGCAAACGATACGTTGGACAATCGGCAGAACAGACTAAAAAATAATAAGCTTAATGATTTTCATTTTTAACCGTCGCCTGTTAAAGCATAAACGCTTTTAATGCCGGTTTTGCGTAATCACCCCAGCTTTTCAAGGCATCGGTAAGGTAGGTATTAAAACCTTTCAAATCCATGGCTTTTCCTTTAGCAGGTGCAACAAGCGTGTTCGCTGGCACCGCAGCATCTGTAACTTTTGTTGCAAACCAGGTCATATTTTCATGCGGCAGTGCTACGCCAAGAATCATTCCTGGCAACCCTGAAAAGGATTCAGGACCACCAGATACAGGGATCTGATCAGTGTAAAAGGCGACAACATAAATGGAATCCAGCATGATGGCATTGGCCCTCCGGCAGTTATAACCTGCTATTTCGCGCATTTCATCGGTGATTTTCCAGGTAATTTTCCTTGTCGAATCTTTAACCAGGAAGGTGTCTTCGTACACTAATTTCTGACTGGTGGTTAGACCTGTGGATAGATCAGTATAAACGGTGTTATTCTGATTGGCAGCCGGTTCATTGCCGAAAAATCCGCCAGATGCCGTTTCCTTGGTGGCCAAGGGCATAAAAAGCGTTTTGTCGGCACCGAACTTCATAGTGCTTTTCAGTGCCTTAAATTGTGGCTGCGACTTTTTATAAGCTTCAAATGCCTGTTGATAAAAACTATTATTCATGCTTGAAATATTCCTTTTAATCAGGGCATGCATGTTTACCGTTTTAGTGTATTCAATGACACCTTCGGTAGGAAAACGAACATTTTGCGAGAAAGCAGTGTTCACCGCGATGATCAACAAAAAAGTGCTAAGGGTATATCTAAAGTTCATCATGATTATTTTTGTGTTGGCGCTCCGCCCATTTTGTTAAAATCCCAAACCAGCGAAAGCATAAAGTATCTTTTGATGGTGGTGTTATTTGTTTCTGTAAACCTGTTTTCATAAGCAAAACGGCTAAATCCTTTGTTCTGGTTAAGCAGGTCTTTCCCGGATAGGGATAAGCGCAGGTTATCAGTTTTCAAGAACTTCTTGGTCAAAGAAGCATTCCAGATGAATCTTTTAAATTCATCATCAAAAGACGCTGTTGCGGCGGTATACTGGTATTCGCCATCTGTGCTTATCTCCACTTTTCCTGGCAAAAACACTTGGAAATGCCCGCTGGCATTGTATCCCCAGCCATTATTATTCAGGCTATTTTGGAGAGAGGATTCCGTCATCTGATAGTTTGGACTCCAGCGAAGGTACATGCTATATTTTTTGGCTTTATACTTATTGATGTATATCCCGCCATTGTAACTATAAGTCTTGGTTTCATTCAATTGCGTGTTCACATAATTATAATAGGTGTTGCCATTAATACTGCCATTAAAGCCAAGAAACATATCCAGAGGTTTAATTTTAAAGCCGTAATCCATGTATAAACTCAGGTTAGCAGTTTGCTTTTCGCTTAAATTTATGGATTGATAGGTGTTGATACCTGCTGAATCTGTTAGCGTATTACTAACGATAGGGTTACTGGTTAGGCTATAGGTAGCACTTAACCACAAATTACGCTGGCTTAACACCTTATAAGAATTAAAGGAGGCACTTATGCGGTTGTTAAAGGAAGGTTTAAGATTTGGATTGCCCAGGAAAACGTTCAGAGGATCTGTATTTACCCTCACCGGTTGGATTTGGTCGATGGTAGGTTGGGTTGTTCTCCCTAAATAATTTAAACGAAAAGATTTTTGTTGCGAGAACTTGTATTGGTAACTGGCCTGTGGGTTCCAGTTGACGAAGTTTCGCACCATGTGCTCACCTGTGTATACATCAAGCTGGTCGAAATTAACAGCGCTTACTTTAGTACCGAAATTGATGATTGTTTTTTCACTTTTATAGTTAAAAACGGCACCAACCTGATTAGAAAGCTGCTCCAATTTATAGTTGTTGCTAAATGCGGTATCCAGCAGGGTATATTGACCAGGCGCATTGGCATTGTAAGAGCGCCTGTCCTGATCTGTATTATTAATACCCAGTCCATAGTTTAACACCACAGAAAAGTTTGTACTAATAGGCTCTGAGTAAGTTAGGTTTGAGGTGAATACTTTAGTGGATATTTTATTCACTTTGTACTGATCAATAATACTGGTGCTGTCTAACAAACCGTTTTGGTTATAGAACCCATTTTCTGACTTCAGGAAGCCATTAGCATCTGATTCATTAATGTTTCCGCTAACATTTACGGAAACACTCCGCCCCTTTTTCTTAAACCTTTTGTTCCAGAAAGCGGTTGCTTTAAATATTTTCTCGTCCGTATCATTACTCACTTCGCGGTCACTCGTATTCAGCAGTACATCATTACCCCGGGTGCTGGTGGACTGGTAATTACTGATGGCTTCATTATTTTTTAAGGTTCCATCTACACTTACTTTTAAGGAAGAGGTAGAGTCCAGTTTTATCTCGTAGATCCCGTCGAGTTTTTGCCGAAAAGCAAAGTTGTCGAACACCTGATCAGAATTACTAATGATTAATCCGCTGGGCAGGTTATTTTGAATCCTGGTATTTTTTGCGCCAGTTACATCGAGTGATCCTATTTTATAATTGGTATTGATAGATTCTTTATCGTCATTCCATTTAGCATCGTAATGCAGTCCCCCTGTTCTGGCCACGGGAATTCCCTCCCCATTGTACCGGCCATTGAAAGATTCCAGTGCATCCTGTCCGCTGGAGATATAGATCATGCCATCGTCGTTAAATTCCATATTTGACGAAGCGCCATATTTATTGCCATCTTCCCAGCCCAGGCCCATCACACCTGTATTGCCTAGCGTACCATAACCGGAAAACTTCTTTTTACCTTTAAAGTAGTTGAACATCGCCTGTCCGGTGTAAATTTCATCGGTGGCCAACCCTACATCCACCTTTCCAAAGTACCCCTGTTTTTTGTCTTCCTTTAATTTAATGTTCAATGTTTTGTTTTGAACGCCATCATCGATACCGGTAAAGGTAGCCTGATCGCTTTTTTTATCAAACAACTGTACTTTATCAACCATATCGCCACGAATATTCTTGGTGACCAGCGTGGGGTCATCGCCAAAGAATTCCTCACCGTCGACTAACACTTTACTCACTGTTTGTCCCTGGGCAGTAATTTTACCATCCTTGTCCACCTGTATACCTGGTAACTGTTTAAGTAAGTCTTCTACTTTAGAATTAGGCTGTATGGTGAAAGCAGCGGCATTAAATTCGGTGGTATCGCCTTTGATCTTTATAGCACCAGCAGTACCCCTGATGATCACATCTTGCAGAAGTTTTGCCTTCAGTGTAAGGTTTATTTTGCCGAAATCTTTCTCGTTAGTGCCAGCATCTATTTGAAAACGGTCCACATAATCGGCATATGACGGGTAAGTAACCATTAAAATAAACGGACCAGGCTGTAAGTTACCAATATAAAAAGCACCTGAGCTACTGACCCGCGAAAAGTTAACCAGGGTAGAATCTTTGGCATTTAATACCGATACAGAGGCGTTGACAAGTTTTGTGGTGTAAGCTGTATCAACAACATATCCTTTAACGATATGGTTTTTTTGAGCATACATGGAGGTGCAGCAAAAGCTGGCAAGTAACAGAAGGAGAAGCGTTTTCATACTTGGAATATCTTATAACGAAACTAATATAAATTTTAAGCACTTAAATTATTTTAACATAATTTAACACATTTAATCCCAAAGTTAAGCGTATGCTATCGTGAACAAGGTTTCGTATATTTGATGGAGATGACGATCTTTGCGAATGATGTAATCGTGATAGCTTCATTGCGTAAAGGGAAATAAAGTATGACAGAGACAACCGCACTTAAAATTGTAGACCATCAGCTGATGCCCGGCGACAACGTAGTTATCAAATTTGTAGCTGTAGACGGACAAAAGATTACCTATCAACCTGGCCAGTTCCTGGTTTTTTCATTTATAATTAACGGTAAAGAAATTCGCAGGTCGTATTCTATCTGCAGCACGCCCTTTATGGATGAGCCTCTTACCATTGCCGTTAAATTGGTGGAAAATGGCGAGATCACCAAGTTTCTTCACCATAAAATAGGGATAGGTGATGTGCTCCAGGCGCTACAACCCAGCGGCATTTTTACTTACACACCCCTGCCCTCGTTAAAACGTACGGTGTTTTTATTTGCTGCTGGTATAGGCATTACACCCATCTATGCCATATTGAAAACTGCCCTGTTGGCAGATGAGGCTGCAAAAGTGGTATTGGTTTACAGCAATAAAACGGTAAACGACACCCTGTTTTATGAGGAGTTAAAAGTTTGGGAGCAAAATTATCCGGAACGCCTGAAAGTAATCTACATTTTTAGCGACACTAAAAACCTCCTTAAAGCACGATTGAACAATGTTCGCATCGAAAATATCGTAAACACATTTTTGGAGTATAATAAAGAAGACGCTTTGTTTTACACCTGTGGGCCCATTAATTATATGGTGCTGTGCAGAATTACCTTGCGTGCCCTTGGTTTCCCTCAGGAACAGATAAAAAGAGAAACCTACTTTATTCCGGAAGACGAAGTGGATGAGGACGACATGACGGAAAAAGCCCCGAAAGATACCAACACCTATACGGTAATGATCGACTACCAGGGCAAAACCCATCACCTGGAGGTTCCTTATTATAAAAGAATACTTGATGTGGCCTTAGATCAAAATATTAACCTGCCCTATAGTTGTAGAGCTGGAATGTGTAGTACCTGCACAGCTACCTGTACTTCAGGAGGTGTGAGGATGGAATATAATGAAGTGTTAACCGATGAAGAAATTGAAAATGGAAGGGTATTGATCTGCACCGGACATCCGACAGCCAATAATACCCATATTGTTATCGGTTAATGCGATGAACCTCGGCTTTTTTTTCCTGAAAGACATAAATCAGGTACACTAATGCAGGCAGAATAAATAAACTGCCTATTAAGAGCGCATAACCTAACAGGTCGATCGTTTTTGTTTGCCCCTGGTGTTCCAGTAGCGATAATGCCTCACCATCTTTAAATAACAGGATATTTGGAAAGTGAGAATAGGTAGCGGCAAACAAAATCATGGTGACCTGGAAACCTGCCAGCAAGCGGATCAATGCTTTGGTACCGGTTCGCAAACGGTTCAGCATGACCAACAAGGAAATACTGGCTGACACGATGGCGACTATACCTACAGGATGGCCAAATATCCAGGATAACAAAGGAATACCGGCCAGCGTAGCGGCTATAAATACCAATGCCCCTGAAAAAAACACAGCAAGGGCGGCAGCTTTTGCTTTTCTGATAAATATGTTTTTATCGGCCATATCCTTAGTCTGGCCAATTATAAATACCGCAGCAAGGTAAGCACAAATGCAAACGGTAAAAATACCCACACTTACGGAAAACCAGTTTAACCAACTGTATACATAGGCCACCAAGAAATCATTGGCATCACGGTCTATAGCCCCTGATACGGCACTAGCCGCTATGATTCCTAAAAAAAAGGGTGTAATTAAACTGGAATAAACAAAAATAGAAGAGTACAGTTTCTGCATATCATCTCTTACGGCATCGTAGTTTCTAAAAACAAATGCTGTTCCACGGGCGATAATACCCAGGAGCATACACACCAGCGGAATATGCAGGTATACAGAGACCGTGGTATAGATAACAGGAAAGCCGACAAAAAGAATGACCACAGCAATGATGAGCCACATGTGGTTAGCCTCCCAAATAGGCCCTATAGCCTCATACATTGTTTTTCTGGTCGTAGCTCTTTCCGATTTACGGGAGAATAATTCGATAATACCGGCACCAAAATCTGCTCCACCTAACAAAAGGTACAAAAGAATGGCTATCCATAAAAAAATGACAACAACGTATATCATGATTAGTGTTTTGGTTTAGTTTCTGAATCGTACAAGGTTCCCACCATGGTAATTTGGCGGTACAGGAGAAAAGTAACGATGACAAACAGCGACAGGTAGACCAGGGTGAAAAGGTAAAACGAATAGCGGATGCCTGGCATTGGTGTTAACGCATCGGCGGTACGCATGACGCCATGGATGATCCAGGGCTGCCGGCCCACTTCAGTGACCGTCCAACCGGCTTCCAGCGCAATAAAGCCTAATGGCGTGCTGAAAACAAATAATTTGAGCAGCCATTTTTGCTGCAGCCAGTTTTTCTTTTTCCATAAGGCTATAAAATATAATATGGCCAGGCCCACCATGAGCATGCCCAGGCCTACCATCACCTGGAAAGCATAATGGGTAACAGCTATGGGTGGTTGCTCGTCTTTAGGGATTCGATCCAGTCCGATGACTTCAGCATCCACATCACCATGGGCCATAAAACTCAATAAACCCGGAATCCTGATGGCGTAGTTTACGGTTTTGCTGGCCGTATCAGGGATACCTCCAATAATTAAGGGGGCATTGCTTTCGGTATGGAAATGCGCTTCCATAGCAGCAAGTTTAGCTGGTTGACGTTGGGCAACGTCTTTTGCAGAAATATCGCCACTAATGGGTTGTAAACAAGCGGCAATGGTGGCAAATATGGCTGCAATTTTAAAAGCCTTTTGGTGAAACAACACATTTTTACCTTTCAGGATCATGAGGGAATGAACACCCGCAACGGCAAAACCGGTTGATACAAAGGCAGCAATAGACATGTGTAACGCTTGCGAAAACCAGGCATCGTTAAACATGGCTGCCATGGGATCTATATTGAGGTATTGGCCATTCACATAATCAAAACCAGCCGGACTATTCATCCAGGCGTTTGCAGCGATGACAAGAATTCCAGAAGCGATGCCACTGATGCCAACAACCACACCCGTTGCCCAATGAAACCAGGGTTTAAGCCTGTTCCAACCATACAAATAAAAGCCTAACGCAATGGCCTCAATAAAAAAGGCTGTACCTTCCAGGGAAAAAGGCATCCCAAATATTGGTCCAGCATGCTCCATAAATTTTGGCCACAGCAATCCCAATTCAAATGACAGTACGGTACCTGAAACGGCCCCGGTAGCAAAAAAGATAGCTACACCTCTACTCCAGGCCTTAGTGACATCAAGATATACAGCTTTTTTAGTTTTTAACCAGATCAAGTGGGAGACCATCATAAAAAATGGCATCACCATACCAATACAGGCAAAAATAATGTGAAAACCAAGAGAAAAAGCCATCTGGAGCCTGGCGGCTAAAAGATCATCCATAAGAGCAGTTATTAAAAAAAACAAAATACGAATAAACGTTGTAATTACTATATGCAAGAAGAACCAATATACTGGCTGTTCATACTCGCTATTCCCATCGCGTGTATGTCGTGGACGGTGACTCATGAAGAAGTTTTCCGTGAGCCACGAGAGTATTGCGTAAAGCGCTCTCAAGAAGACAAGAAACTGCTTAAAAGAAAATTTTTCTACTTGTTAACCTGTGAGTATTGTTTTAGCCATTATGTAACGTTATTTATGCTGTTTATTACAGGTTACCAACTCTACCTGACCGACTGGCGGGGTTACCTGATTGCCGGTTTCTCCTTAGTATGGATTGCTAATATTTACATGAGTTTGTATAACATTATCCGCATCGACTTAAAAAAAGAGAAGATCATCACTAAAAAAGAAGAACTTGCCATTGAAGAAAAGAAAAAGGAAACCATAATTTCCTAATTTAACCATCCTAAATTTATTTATATTTTATTACAGATGACTTTGTTTAAAAAAGGAAAATTAGTCTTTACCGAAAGCCTGCAACAGGAAAACGACACGGAAACAAATGTTGCCTACTTTACCGCCAGGGCTTTGGTGGTTACTGAAGAAGATAACAAGGCCATCGGAACTATAGAAAACCTTAAAATATCAGACCTGATTTCTAAATTGTCGTGTTACTTATATGATGGCGTTAATAGTAGGGAAGCTCATAGATTATATACCTGGCCTGTTAACCTGGGTGATAACAACGCTTGGGCGGCAAGCAAAAGGGAATTTTTAGAGCAGCATGTGATGCACTTCCCCATCCGGATCCATGGCGTAGAAAATGAAAACCAGGTCACCTGGTCGTTCATCACTCCTGAGGAATTTAAGCAAACACCGGATGACCTGCAAGCCACTGCAGACTTCCAGCAGTATCTTGACCACCAGTCGGAATACTTCTTTTTAAGAAAAGAGAAAAACGATCCAAAATAATTTTTAAAGCCATACAATAAGGTGAATATAGACACGTTTATATTACCGAGAGCGTTAATTTAAGCGGGGGTATTTCGGACGGAATATCCCCGTTTTCTTTATCTACATTTTTCCAATCTATTCCCATTTTCATGTGGCTTGCCTACTCTTCGGCATAAGATTTTGGCATGACCAACCTGCTGAACCCAAATGCACATAAGACCAATAAAGCTGCCAAAGCTACCCACAGCACCTCATAACCAGCTTTTTCTGCTAGATAGAAACCTGCCGTAGGACCAACTACTTGTGCTACCGACCAGCTTAAGGTATAACCTGCTGCGTATTGACCGCGGTTAAATTCATTGCTGCGACTAATAACAAAAGTATTAATAAAGGGCAGAGAGAACATTTCGCCAAACGTGAAGATTACTGTGCAGAGTAAGGCCACAAGCAGAGGTGCCGTTTTAGGGATCAGCAATAATAAATAAGCCAAGGCAACCAATATTACCCCCACTATAATATAGTACATCGGTGTCCGCTTGTTTTCGATCTTACTGATCATCACCATTTCAAATGCTGCGATAATAAGTCCGTTGAGTCCCAACACCAGACCAATTAAAGACTCGTCCAGGTGCCATACCTCTTTAAAAAACAAAGGTACTACCCTGAACATCAGAAAAAAACATGTGGTGAACAAGGTATTTAACAAGATAAACCTGATAAAAAGCGCGTCCTGCCAGGGCATGCGTACCACGATACCTTTTAATTTATCTTTTATCGCTTTTCTATAACCTCTCACCACGGGTAACCAATAAAGAATAGCCAGCCCAGACAGTATACTTACCGTACCATCGACAATAAATAACAATTGATAGTTAAACGAGGCGATGATGCCGCCAATACTGCTCCCTACCGCCCAACCCAGGTTAACGGCCAGTCGGTTAAGGGAATAGGAACGGGTTTCGGTGCCTGGTGTGGCATAACTGGCAATAGCCGCAAAGTTGGCCGGCCTGAATGCCTCAGAGAAGAAGCTGATGACCAGGGTGAGGAAACACAGGGTTTCAAAATGCCTGATGGTAGAAAAAAAAATGAAGAGCGCACCACCTGTTAAAGTGCTAAAAATCTGTACGGTCCGGAAACCAAACATGTCCGTAAACTTACCCCCAGCTGTAGCACCTAAAATGGAGCCCAATCCGAATAAAGTAATGATTAATCCGGCATCAGATGCTGGCCGGTGTAAAAATTGGGTAACGTAGAGGCTCATAAAGGGCACCGCCATATAACTGCTGCGGTTGATGAGCATAACGATACTTAACAACCAGGTTTCCCTGCTCAGGCCGCTAAAGGATTCTTTATAAGTTGCTGCAATAACGTTAATTCCCATTGTGCCGGTGCTCCATAAAATTTGTCAATTCAGATTGCAATAATACGCGAAAAAGTAAATAAAACGCTATTTTAGCTTAATACCTGCAGTTTGCATGATACAAAACGATAGAATGAATATTCCGGAAGAAGGATACAAAGCCATTTTTTACAAAAGCAACGTAGCAAAATTAATTTTATGCGCTAATGCTCCACATTACACCATTATGGATGTAAACGATGCTTACCTGGCGTCTACCAATAGCACCCGTGAAGCTTTGATTGGCCAGCCGGTTTTCACCGTATTTCCACAAAACCCGACTGATCACATCTCTAAAAATATTGAGAGAACAATTTTTTCTTTTGAAGAGGCGATCAAAACTAAAAAAGCACACACTTTATATAAATATCGCTATGATATTCCCATATCAGGCACTAATGAATTTGAGGAGCGGTATTGGACAACAACACATACTCCGATTTTAGACGAAGCAGGAAATGTGGCCTATATTATTCATTCTCCACAAGATGTTACCGCACACCATTATCTGGAAATAAAGGCTAGAGCAGGTATAGATGCCTTAAAAAAACAAAGAAAACAATTGTATTCGGTATTTATGCAAGCGCCTGTAGGTATAGGCATCTTTATTGGGCCTGATTTTATTGTAGACATGGTTAACCCTGTCCTCAGTGCTATCTATGGAAAAACGACTGAGGAGTTACATGGTAAACCTATTTTTGATGTGTTAGCACAAGCAAAAGGAATAGGCTTTGAAGAAGCGCTTGACCGTGTACGTAAAACGGGAGAGCGTTATGAAGGCAAAAACGTCGAATTACCATTGATCAGAAATGGAATACTGGAGAAAGTTTACGTAGACTTTGCCTATCACCCTTTTTATGACGAGGATAACGCTATTACCGGCGTAATTGCTGTAGCCTCTGAAGTTACTGAGCAGGTTAGGTTTATGCATAAGCTGGAGGAAGCTGAAGAGCGTGCAAGACTTGCCGCCGACGTAGTAGACATGGGTATTTTTGACCTCAATATACTAAGCGGTGCGCTCATTACCTCTCAGCGTTTTGCAGACATTTTTGGTTTTGATGAACCGGTAAGCGGTGAAGAGTATAACAAGGTACTCCACCCTGAGGATGTGATGACCAGAAAAAAAGCACATGAATCAGCTATCGAAAATGGCAGAATGAATTATGAAGCCAGGATACTTTGGAAGGATAAATCTATACATTGGGCTCGTGTGGAAGGAAAAGTCATTTACGATAAAAAGGAAAATCCCATCCGTATTTTAGGAACCTTACTAGACATTACGGCCCAAAAAAGTGATAAAGAACAACAAATGAAATTGATAACCCTGGTAGAAAATGGGGTAGACTTAATGTCTATCCTAAACTTGGACGGTTCAAATTCATATATTAATGCCGCAGGAATCAAAATGTTAGGATTTTCTTCTTTAACACAAGCTATCAATACGCCTATTTCTGAATTTTACAGTCGGGAAGACTATGAGCTGATTCAACGCGAGGTGCTACCTGCGGTATTACGCAGGGGCATGTGGACGGGGAATATGAAAGTTATCCATAATGCCACGGGTGAAGTTTTCCCCGTATCTACCACTTGCATTCGCATTAACGATGGTTCTATGACAAAACCTATTGGTGTGGGTATTGTAATGCGGGATCTAAGGCCTGAATTGATGGCGAAACAAGCACTGGCCGACAGTGAAGAACTTTTAAGAAATATTACCTCTGCTTCTCCTACCGCTTTATGGATGTCGGATGAAGAAGGACGCATCATTTATGTTAATGAAACGTGGACAGACTGGTGCGACAATACTTTCGAAGATAACATGTGCAATGGATGGATCGATCCCATCCATGAGCAAGACCAACAACTGTTTAAATCCCGCTTCGACACCTCTATCCGGGAGCGAATAAAATTTGAAGTAGAATTTAGAATTCAAGACGCCAATGGAAAACTGCGGTGGTGCGTGGCAATTGGTGACCCCCAATACAGAGAACATGGTGTTTTTACAGGTTTTATTGGCTCTTGTACAGATATTACGGAACATAAAGATTTACAAAACCAGAAAGACAATTTCATCGGCATTGCCAGTCACGAGTTAAAAACGCCTGTAACCAGTTTAAAAGGATATACTCAAGTATTAGCACGTGTACTCAATAAAAAAGGGCTGGATATAGAAGTAAGTATGATGCACAAAATGGATGCACAGCTGAACCGCCTTACCAGTTTAATAAACGACCTGCTGGATGTAACAAAAATCAATTCGGGCAAATTGCAATATAATAGTCAGGAATTTGAAATACAGCCCATGTTAACAGAATTGGTTGAAGACCTACAGCGAACGAGCAGTAAACACCACCTGATCGAAGTATATAAGGCTACAGGTACTGTATTTGCTGACAAAGATAGGATTGAACAGGTGGTAATCAACCTGATTACAAACGCCATAAAATACTCACCTGAAGGAGACCAGGTCATCATTCGTTGTGAGCAGGTTGATCAGGAAATTGTGGTAAGTATACAAGATTTCGGCGTTGGCATTTCCAAATCAAATCAATTTAAAGTGTTTGAACAGTTTTACCGCGTAAGCGCTGAAAAGCAACATACTTTCCCCGGTGTGGGATTAGGATTGTACATTTCAGCGGAGATCATTGAACGTAGCGGTGGCCGGATCTGGGTAAACAGCGAAGAAAATAAAGGTTCCTGCTTTTATTTTTCCTTGCCCATTTATAAAGTCTGAAAAATATGTTAAACCAGTACGCATACAACCTGTTACCAGGAGAAGTTACCGCACTGGTTTAATGAATATTTGGTTATAAACCAGCATGTATAGTTTTTGCCTCTGTATGATGATGCACAATTACAGGCATTGTTTTTTTAGCAAAGCTAACCACGTCTTGTTTATTTAAATCCTGACCGTTTTTAAAAAGTTCAACCGTTTTTTGGTGTCCATCGACCATCATTTGCATATATTCTTTATCAAATGCAGCCCCGGTTAAAGTGACCAGGCGATCATACTGTTTTTTCTGTTCTGGCAGCAATTCTGTAGGCAGTAATATTCCTGCTTTTTCTGCAATGGCAGCTAACTCTTTATTGGCCTGACTATGATCTTTTATCATTTGTGCAGCGAAGGCCTTTACTTTTGTACTACTAGCTTTTTTAGTGGCCAGTTCAGCGAAAACCACTTCTAGCATACCGGATGCCCCTGCATCTTTCATGAATGCTGCACTATCATCGTCGGCATTAGATTTATTGGTAATGTTACCGGGATGGTTCTCTGTCCCTGCTTTTTTGTCGTTGTCATTGGCGTTTACATTCATGGAATCCGACTCATGGGCATCCGCCGATCTATTCTCCGGACTCTGGCATGCCTGGGCAGCACACAAAGCGAACGTCAATAAAGCTAAACTCATCTTTTTCATAGGTTCTGTTTTTCAGGTTAAACTCCCTGTTAAAACAGCGATGATCAGAAATAGTTTACAAGCTTTTTTCAGGAAGATGATCCGGCTTTTTTAACAGGGCCTGCATCAGCAGCGACAAGAAGATCACTAATAAACAACCTATTACATTGAGCCAGAGGTAAGCTACTACCTGCAGGTATCCACAAATACAGACGGTAATTTCGGCCATGATGGCCGCAATAAACACCGCCCGTCCATTTACCTTTTTTAAGTAAAAGGCGACTAAAAACACCCCTAGAATAGTGCCGTAGATATAAGAGCCCAACACATTGACGGCTTCAATCAGGTTGCCAATTTTACTGGCATATAGCGCCATCAGGATACAGACAAAGCCCCAGAAAAAGGTAAGCCAGCGCGACGCTTTCAGGTATTGCTTATCAGAACCGTCTTTTTTAATCAGTCGTTTATAGATATCTATGACGCTCGTTGAAGCGAGAGAATTTAAGGCGCTGGCGGTAGAACCCATAGAGGCCAGGAAGATAATGGCGATTAACAAGCCAATCAGGCCTTTTGGCAGGTATTCGGTAACGAAGCTCAGAAAGATGTAATTGTTGTCGTTAATGTCTGCATTGGCATCATTCTTCAACATGAGATCCGTAGTTTTTTTACGCACTTCCTTCTCTTTCACATCCGCAGCAAGCAGCAGGGTTCGTTGGGCATCAATACGTTGCTCGTCGCCCTGGTCTATCGCCAGTCCTAGCTTATCCAGCTCTTGCTGCTTGGCCTGGAACGCTTGTTGGTGCTCCGCCTTAATAGAATTTAGCTGAGGTGCATATGCACTATTTTCTAGTTTATTTAATTCAAAGCGGTTAAAAAAGACCGGTGGTTTAGTGTATTGGTAAAAAGTAAAAACCAGTACGCCAATCAACAGAATTAAAAATTGCATGGGTATTTTAACTATACCATTCATCAATAAACCCATACGGCTCTGCCCTACCGACGAGCCGGTAAGGTAACGCCCTACCTGACTCTGGTCGGTACCGAAATACGATAATTGAAGAAAAAAACCACCGATTAAACCGCTCCATAAAGTGTAAGGGTTGTCCCAGTCGAAATTGAAGTTGATGGCCTCTGTACGTCCCATTTTACCCGCAATACTTATGGCTTTACCAAACCCAACACTGGAAGGCAACAGCTGCACGACAATAACCCCAGCAGCAAATAGACCGGAGAAAATAATTGCCATTTGCAGCATTTGTGTATAAGAAACTGCCCTGGTGCCCCCGTAAACAGTATATAGCACCACAATACTTCCTATAAAAATAGTGGTAAACGTAGGATTGATATTCAGGATGATGGATAAGATAATAGATGGCGCATAAATGGTAATCCCCGTGGATAAGCCCCGTTGGATTAAAAATAGAAAGGCTGTTAATGCCCGGGTGTTTAAATCAAAGCGCTGTTCAAGGTATTCATAGGCCGTATACACCTTTAGGCGATGAAAAATAGGCACAAAGGTTACGCAGAGGACAATCATGGCCAGTGGCAAACCGAGGTAAAATTGAACGAAGCTCATTCCCGAAGAATAACCTAATCCAGGGGCAGATAAAAAGGTAATTGCACTGGCTTGGGTAGCCATCACCGACAGGCATACACTATACCAGGGCATGGACTGGTTCCCTAACAGATAACCCTGAATATTTTCAGTGCCGCGACTCCGGTAAATACCGTAAACCACGATGAATAATAGTGTACAAACTAATACCGCCCAATCCAGATTACTCATGAAAAATATCGGGTAAAGAAGTACAACATTAATATGATCAGGCCTAGCCAAAGGATGAGCAGCCAGTAAATTCTATTCCAGTTTCTTTCTTTTTCCATCTAGTTTTCCCGTTTAGCAAGCAGGTTTACAAACAAGCGGAAAGCTCCGGGAACCCCTGCTGGCAGCTCCCTAAAAAATGACAAACCGGTATAGACATATTTTCCTTTTCCATAAGGCGCAACAATAAGCGAACCCTGTTGTGGCGCCTGCCCAGGGTCATTCATGGCTAAAATAGCGGTATACTTGGTATCGGTTGACGCAGAAAAATAAAGACCTCGCTCCTGCACCCAACCATCGAAATCCTTAGCGGTAATTTTATTCGGATAATTTAAAACCTGATGTTCAGGCACTAAAAAACTAACTGGTGATTGCTCATTTGTTACCCGGTTACGGCTTAGCTCAAAAGGATAAGGACCTAAATTTTCTATTTTTAGTGGGTTGTTCACATTGTATTGTACAAGTAGGGTACCGCCCATTTCTACATATTTTAGGAGGCGAGGCTGCATGGCACTTATCCGGTTGTTCACATTGTAAAGACGCACACCAGTAACAATGGCATCAAAACGTGATAAATCACTATACAAAACCTCATTATCGCTTAACATGGTTACCTCATAGCCTACCTGAGTTAAGGCTTGTGGCAACAAATCGCCTGCGCCTGCTACATAACCGATACGTTTATGCAAGATCTTTAAATCGGTTTGTGCCAGTTTCATCTCTGCTACCGGAAAAACCGTTTGTAAAGGAATATGTTCAAAATTGATCCTTTCCAGACCCTGGTGATAAGTTTCACCCTCCACCATCACATTTAACGACATCACACCCGTATGTTGCGAACCAGCAGGCTGAACAGAAAGTGTTATGGTTTTTTCTGCCCCTTTTTTAGCGAAACTAAAGTCAACCTGAGCTGGCGTAACTGCCCATCCTGCAGGAACTACAGGCTTTAACACACCCGTAACATTATCTTTAAAACTGCGTAAACGAACGCTGAAGGTTTTAGCTTCTGTTCCGGTAAATAAAGCCGCTGCTTCCGACAAGTTTGCGGTCACAGGGGGTGCAACAACCAGTGGCTGGTATATTTCGCCACGGGCAGGGTCTGTAAATTTATAAATAAGTGGTCGTTGAATCTTAATTTCCTCTTTGCCAAAAAGTACTGACACCTGGAATACATCAGGATCAGGATTCTCTGGTAGGCCGCGCAATGCCAAAGAATCGACAATATAATTTCCAAGGGGATGTGGTTGTATTAACCAATAAGGCTGTGAGGTTTTCAGTGTGGAAGGTGGAAGGTTTACCTTAATCGACTGCATTTCATTGTGCTTTAAACTTAGCTCCTGACTAGTGCCACCGCTGCTAAAACGCAGGCGAACGGGCATAATGATGGTTGCTCGGTTAATGGCTTGCACTTGCATCGGGATAGACGCCGTTACGGAATATTCAGGTGCGCTCACGTTGGCTTCCATCCAAATACCGGCACAGGCCAGGATAAGTTCATCTAACAATTCATGTTTGAAAGGGAGTGATTTTGTGGTTTTCCTTAAGGTAAGAAGCATTGGCAGGGAGGCCGCGGGATTGGCCACCTGGTATTCCTTGTTGATCTGGTTTAGCAGTTGCTGCACCTTTGCCATGTCGGCATTGCGATTCAGGCTTAGGTTTATGCCTTCAAACAAGTCGGATTGTGCAGGTTTACCCGCTAGCGGATAAAAGTATTCGAAGGCCGAACCCCGTTGTGCCGCAGCACCGAAACCCTGACTACGATGTTTTGAGCGACTGGCAGCGGCAAGTTCGCCATAACTTTTACCCAATAATACATTGTAGCCGCCCACATCTATCTTTAATTGGTCTTCGGAAGTGGTATTGTTGCCGCCAAAATTAAAAGTATTCCAAACCACACGTGTTACCTGCCAGGGTTTAACCAGCTTGAGCTGTTCTGGAAACTGACGTGGGTCTGCAGCTGCTTTAAAAGCTTCCTGTGCTAACATGGCAGATGCCGTATGGTGCCCATGACCGGCCCTGGAATCGGGCGGAAAACGCGTAATGATTACATCGGGCTGGAATTTACGGATCACCCAGACCACGTCACTTAATATTTTTTGTTTATCCCAGATCTTGAAACTTTCTTCGGGGTTGGTAGAAAAACCAAAGTCATTAGCCCGGGTAAAGAATTGTTCGGCCCCGTCAATGCTACGGGCGGCTAGAAGCTCTTGTGTACGTAAAAGACCTAAAAAATCAGCCTGTTCAGTACCAATTAAATTTTGTCCGCCATCACCTCTGGTTAATGATAGATAACCTGTTCTTACTTTTTTTTCTTTAGCCAGGTAGGCCAGTAAGCGGGTGTTTTCATCATCAGGGTGGGCCGCCAGGTACAAAACACTACCGCTAACATTTAGGGCTTCCAAGCCCTGTTTGATTGATGCAGCGTCCATGGACACAGCCTCTTGCGCAACAAGGCGAAAGGAGGCAATTGAAAGAAGTAAAAAAACTTGGAAGAACCTGAAAATCATCGTATATAATTGATGTTCCCAATTTAATTAAAAATCAGACAGGGCCAAGAGCTGCTATAAAGATTTTACAAGAGGATCTTGCTGCTCACCTCTTTATCAATGGTAATAAAACCAGGATATTTAACAAGGCTGTTTCCAACCATGAAACTAGGTTTGATTTTTAGCGTAACAATTCCTTTTTGTTCAGCGCCGCCCTGGCTGGCTTTAAAGAAACGGGCTACTTCGTCCATCACCTTACTATTGCTTAAAAAAGGAAAAACATTGGCATTGATATCAACGGGTACAATGGTGGTTTGTCCGGGTTTTACCATAACCTGCTGGTTCACAAATCCGGTAGCAATCTCTGCCTGGTTGATCAGAATTTTATATTCAAACTCATTTATGGAAGCGAGGTCACCTGTTGGATTAGTAATCTCCAGGTTCAATTTAGCCCGCATGGGGATATCTTTTCTTAAGAAACCTAAAGCTAAGCCAGGTAAACTACCCAGGTTAATATTTTCTTTTTCGAGTATGCTTTTAACATCTGTTCCTGCTATGGTAATCTGATCTGCCGAAGCTATTTTATAAGTACACTTTTCAAGCGCTTTGATCTGTTGTGTTTGTTTGTTGATTCCGCAACTCCATAGCGTTACCGCTAGCAGGCAAATCGAAAGAAGTTTGTTCATATCAGCTATAACGACGAAATATTAAATTCTATACATGAGGGTTATCATGTTTATCAGTCTTCAGGTCTGTTTTTTTAATGTGGTCTTCCAGATCTTCTTTATCCTTATGATTCTGACGCCTGATGATGAGCCAAATGGCCAGCAGTACGAAAACTACACCAATAACAATTTTAAAATCAACTTCCTCCATCATAACTTTTTTGTGCTAAACTATAGTTTCGGGATGAACCCCAGATAAACTGAACATAAAGTTTATTAAAAAGTTCTGCGTTTATTGGTCTTATGTGCAATAATACTATCGATGCTAAATCTCCCCGGACCAGAAAACAATAGAAATACAAAGGCAACTAAGAACATTAAGCTTGGTTCCTGCTTAGAAAAGGGATCTGAACCATGAACAACGAAACAAGCCACCACCATGGTTATAATAAGTGGAATGAGCGCCAGGCGTGTAAACAGTCCCAAAATAACCAGAACGGCACAGAAAAATTCCGCAAAAATAGCCAGGTAAAAAGACGTTGCCATTCCAAGGCCAATAGGATCACCAAATTGTATTTCTCCACCACTTAATACAACATTCAACTTACCCCAACCATGGGTTAACATGATTGCTGCAAAACCTACACGTAAAATTAACAGTCCAAAATCTAAACTTTGGTGGTTATAATTTGTATTAAATATTCTTTTCATCCTTTTTTATGGTTAAGAGACTGACGTAAATATATTATTTTTTATTAATCCTTAATTAAGAAAAATACTTTGGCAACTAGTTTGCTTCAAGCTTTGCTCTTAAATATACGCTAAATTAAAACCTATATTATGAAAAAAATTACTTTTAAAGGTGCCTGGGAAGTATTAAAAGATGCTTTTGGCGGCTTTTCTGATCATAAAGTAACTAAACTGAGTGCGTCATTAGCTTATTATACTGTTTTCTCAATGGGACCATTGCTGATCGTCATTATTGCGATATGTGGTTTTTTTCTGGGCAGAGAAGCTATAGAGGGACAAATTTATCAGCAACTGGAAGGATTTTTAGGTTCGGACACAGCGATTCAGCTACAAGACATGATTAAAAAGGCTGCTATAAGCGATAAGAGTTTGATGGCCATTATTATAGGTGGTATTACCTTGTTGGTAGGTGCCACGACTGTATTTGCTGAGATTCAGGATTCCATCAACACCATTTGGGGCTTAAAGCCAAAGCCAAAAAAAGGATGGTTAAAATTGATACAAAATAGGTTATTGTCGTTCTCGGTTATTATCAGTTTAGGTTTCCTGCTGTTGGTTTCCCTTGGCGTCACGGCCATCATTGACGGCTTCAGCAATAGTTTTGCAGCCAGTTTCAAAGACGTCTCCGTAGTATTGGTATATGTTGTCAATCAAATTGTTACACTGCTGGTGATATCTTCTATTTTCGGTGTTATTTTCAAGGTATTACCCGATGCGGAGATTAAATGGCGTGATGTAATTCTCGGATCCATGGTCACCGCGGTGTTGTTTATGATTGGAAAATTTGGTATATCTTTCTATATCAGTAGCAGTAATGTAGGTAGTACATATGGTGCTGCGGGGTCTTTAGTTATTTTATTGCTGTGGACTTATTACTCATCGATCATTCTTTATTTTGGAGCAGAGTTCACTAAAGCTTATGCAGTTAAGTATGGAACTAAAATTCACCCTAATGCATATGCTGTAACCACCCGCGAAGTAGAAATAGAAACCGGAGATGATTCGATACAAGAAAACGCAAAAAAGCCTACTGAAGTAAAGAAATAAACAACAGTAGGCAAAAAAAAATATATCGTATCGGTTGCTTAAGCGGTTTCCATTTTAACAATGTTCCTGTAAGGGAATACGCTAAAAATGTGTCTGCGCGCAAAGCGACCAGGTGAATCTGCGTTTACTAATTTAACATAAACTGCACGTGGTACTTCAAAATATTCGTAACCGCTACCATCAAGGAAATGAACTTTTAAAACTGTTTTTTCCCAGGTAAAATCTGCGATACCGCAAGATCCTGTAGTTTGGTCATATTCTTCTTTTGATAAGGCTAAGGTCTCTGGAGCAATACTCACTAAAAAGTGGTAAGCCTCAATGATATCCTTACTTTTATGTTCAGCTTCTATTTTAGCTTCTTCATTATCGTTGAACTTATCAGGGTGACAGTCTTTCATTAAATTCCTGTAAATGGTCTTTAATTCTTTAAGCTCGGCATCCTTTTGTACACCTAACAATTTTCTGTAATCTACTATTTTCTTCATAAAATTTGCGC
Source organism: Pedobacter sp. CAN_A7 (assembly GCF_015752175.1). Lineage (NCBI taxonomy): Bacteria > Pseudomonadati > Bacteroidota > Sphingobacteriia > Sphingobacteriales > Sphingobacteriaceae > Pedobacter > Pedobacter sp. CAN_A7. Next base: position 1,287,323 of record NZ_JADOUW010000001.1, read on the forward strand.
AAAGATACGCCAATTTTATTGGTATTTGTATGATGTTTAAAATATTTATAACGTGTTGATTAATTGATGTTTTAACACACTTGCGTTAGGCTGCCCTCATCATGTAAAGCAGTATCTTTTTAAGGCGACTTAAAACACTCCGCTCCTTTAACTGTTTTAATCTCAAACAACTCCTTAAGATGACTGAATTTGAATCACAAAACCCAGAATTTACTATCGAAGTAGACTTCGATGGTCATTCGCAATCTTTCCAGGTAAAACCTGAAGAAACCAGCGATGGTGTATCCTATTACAGCTGTTTGCAGGAAGGAAAAACAGTTACCCAACTGAGAACAAACGAAAAAGGGCAATGGGAACAAATCTGGGGCAAGCTATCTCCCCAACAGGTGGAGGCGCTGGGCGCTGTACTAAAAAAGGAAACGTATGAAGACTGAGAATAAGCTTAAGCCCCGGTCGGGAAATTATGAGATCGAAAAGCACCATTATGAAAATATGGGGCTTAATGAACGTATGGCATCCCTACTATTGGGAGGCATTTTAATTGGTTCTACTTTAAAAAATCCGCTAAAAGGCCGATTCCTCTATGGGGCCTACCTGGCCTACCGAGGCATGACGGGTAAATGCATGTTTTATGATTACCTGGGTATTGATGGGAAAAGGCCTCAAGCCGTTAACATCAGGGGTGAATTTGAGATTGATCTGCCACCGGCAGAAGTGTATGCTTACTGGCGGAACTTAAAAAATCTGCCAGGAACAGTAAATAACTTATTGGACGTAGATGTAGTGGATGAGCACCACTCTACCTGGAAAACTGCGGCACTGGGTAAATTTTTAGCCCTGAAATGGGATGCAGAAATTGTTAAGGATGAGCCTGGCCATTTAATAGGCTGGCGTTCCATAAATGCACCCCTGGTACAACATGTTGGTAAGGTTGAATTTGAAGAAACACTGGATGGACGTGGCACTTTATTAAAGGTTGTGTTGTCTTACCGCCCCATCATTGGTGGCATTGGTGTAGGCTTATCTAAATTAATCAACCCTTATTTTGAACACTTGCTGCAGAAAGAAATCAGGAATTTTAAATATACCATTGAGCATAAAACTCCGGTTTTTGTATAATTCGTAAAATACTTATATAATAGAATAAGCCAGGACATTCATCCTGGCTTTTTTTGTAAATGATATTTTTTATCCAGCGCCTACAGCGGTACCCAGACCGGCAACAATAACGAGAATTAGGGTGAGAATGTAAAAGGAAATTAGTACAATCATCAGGATGCCCCAAAATTTAAAGAAGGATTTTAAATTGTTCATCGCCTCGGCCAGACTTTCCTGCTCGCCATATAATATTGCCTTATTTGCTGCATTAGCATGTTTAAACAGCAACAAACTTGGGTAAAAATATAAAAGCGCAATAACTAAAAAATAGACGGTTAAAAAGCCCGACCCCATTGCGGCAAGGGGATTGCCCGGACTCATTTTGGCCAGTACAGACACAAAAGCCCCGGCGCCAAAGCCCATCATGGCTACAATTGCAGTGATGACGAAGCCGACGATAGACAGGAATTTAGTCCATTTGGCGGTATCGTACAGGTAACTCCTGATGTCTTCAGTAATGATTAAAGGTTGCTGAGGAAGTTCTGCTGATAGCTCCTGTTTTGTTTCTTCGATATTGTCCATTCGTAGTGACGTTTGATCTAATTTTGTGTTTTTAAACATAAAGAATATTTACACGCTCTGCAAGTTTATTACGCTCGGGTTTTAATTTTTTTGATACCTTTGCGCCAAATTAACACAAATCTATTCATGGCATTACAATGTGGTATAGTGGGTTTACCAAATGTTGGAAAATCTACCTTGTTTAACTGTTTATCGAACGCTAAGGCGCAGGCAGCAAATTTCCCTTTTTGCACCATCGAACCTAATATTGGCGTTATTACTGTTCCAGATGAAAGGCTGACCAAGCTTGCTGAGTTAGTAAAACCTAACCGGGTGGTGCCAAATACCATTGAGATCGTTGATATCGCCGGATTGGTTAAGGGTGCCTCCAAAGGTGAAGGTTTAGGTAACCAATTTTTGGGTAACATTCGTGCAACCAACGCCATCATTCACGTGTTGCGTTGTTTTGATGATGGCAATGTGATCCATGTGGATGGCTCTGTTGATCCTATTAGAGATAAAGAAATTATCGACACGGAATTACAGCTAAAAGATTTAGATACAGTTAGTAAACGCATCCAGAAAGTAGAGAAAATGGCTAAAACCGATAAGGAAGCCAAAAGAACTTTCGACCTGTTGAGCATCATCAAAACGCATTTGGAAGGTGGAAACTCAGTTCGTTCTGCTGCATTAAACGCTGATGATTTCGATTATATAGAAGATTTGGGTTTATTGACTCAAAAACCAGTGATGTATGTATGTAATGTTGATGAAAATTCTGTCATCAATGGAAACGCCTATGTAGATCAGGTAAAAGAAGCCGTAAAAGGAGAAGGTGCTGAAGTACTGGTTATTTCGGCTAAGATAGAATCAGAAATTGCAGAACTGGAAAGTTATGAAGAACGTCAGGAGTTTTTGAATGATTTAGGTTTAACCGAATCAGGAGTTAACAAATTGATCGTTGCCGCATACCGTCTGTTAGATTTATATACTTATTTTACTGCTGGTGTACAAGAAGTAAGATCATGGACCATTACGAAAGGATTTACCGCGCCACAAGCGGCTGGTGTAATTCATACAGACTTTGAGAAAGGTTTTATTCGTGCAGAGGTGATAAAATACAACGATTTCATAACCCTGGGTTCAGAAAATGCTTGTAAAGATGCTGGAAAACTTGGTGTGGAAGGTAAAACTTATGTAGTGGAAGATGGCGACATCATGCACTTCCGATTTAACGTTTAAGGAATAATCGATTGATATTTGTTTGTAACTGAGTTATAAACAGCAAAAATGCAGCTTCATAAAGAGCTGCATTTTTTGTTAGTTATATTTTGATGAGTCTGGGTTTATGGTTTTATAGCGACGTGCTCAACTCGTTTAGTTATCCTATTAAGCAGGGTAAGCAACTGCGTTTACCTGGTTATAAAATCTATGTTCAAGTGGCTAAGCAACCGCGTTTACCTGGTTATAAAATCTACGTTCGAGTGGCTAAGTAACTGTATGTTTAGGTTTATAAAACCAGGTCAGAGCAATATGCCCTCGAGGAACATCACAGCGACCGAGAAGTAAATGATAAGTCCGGTTACATCGACCAGCGTGGCAACAAAAGGTGCAGAAGAAGTTGCAGGATCGGCACCTAGCTTTTTAAGCAGTAAGGGTAACATCGATCCAGCCAGGGAGCCCCAAAGGACCACACCTACCAGCGCCACACCTACAGTTAATCCAATAAGCATCCAATGCGGCCCATACATATCGCTAAACAGCGTCCATACAAAGATTCTGGTAAAACCAATTGTTCCTAATACAATACCTAGAATTAAACCAGAAAGGATTTCACGTTTCATCACTTTCCACCAATCTCCAATCGTAATTTCTCCTAAAGCCATGGCCTGTATAATTAGTGTGGATGCTTGTGAACCACTATTACCCCCGCTGGAGATAATTAAAGGAACAAACATGGCCAGAATAACCGCCTTAGCGATATCTGCTTCGAAATAACCCATGGCGGTGGCGGTTAACATTTCCCCTAGAAATAAGATCACCAGCCAGCCTACCCTCTTTTTCACTAAACCAAATAAAGGCATATCGAGGTATGGCTCGTCTAAAGCCTGGGTGCCCCCAATTTTATGCATGTCCTCTGTGTACTCCTCGTTGGCGATCCAGAGGATATCATCGACAGTAACAATGCCTAATAAAATATCATGATCATCCACTACCGGAAGTGCCACCCGGTTGTTCATCCGGAATACATTAATGGCTTCTTCCTGCGGGTCGTTTGCTTTTAATGCAATGGTGCGGTTATCGGCGAGGTCGCCAATCATAACTTCCGGACTGGCCAATAAAATCTCTCTGATTCTAATGTCATCTAACAACACCCCATTATCACCGATTACATAAATGACATCGATGGTTTCAGAGTTTTTACCATAACGTCTGATGTGCTCCAAAACCCGACTAACGGTCCAGTCTTTTTTAACAGCCACGTAATCTGGTGTCATCAAACGGCCCACACTGTCCTCTTCATAACCCAGAAGCGACAAGGCCTCTACCCGATCTGTAGCCGGCAATAACTGAATCAATTTGGCAACAGCATCACCTTTTAGTTCACTGAAAAGTGAGGTACGGTCGTCGGGAGGAAGTAAGTTGATTAATTCGGCTAGTTTTGGGCCTGATAGTTTTTTGATAATCCTTTCCTGGGTTGGAAAGTCAAGAATTCTAAACACATTAACGGCGCGTTTTATGGCCAGGGTATCTAAAAATTTTACGGCATATTGGGGAAGTTCGTTGATCAGGTGTTCAACATCTGAGATGTTCAGGTCATCTAAATAGACTTTTAATTGTGCATTGTCACCCTTTTCAACCAGTTCAACCACTTCTTCAACAATCAATTCTTCCATAAAATACGACTCTTTTTTTACATGTTTATGCTTCTTGTTCAGGATTGCAAAAGTGGGGTTTTATTTTTAGAATATGGTTGTAGAGGATAAGTTAATTTGATTGCGACTTAGCTTGAAATTAGTTTACATAAAAAAGTCTTATTATTCTATGTTGTTTACTAATAGTTATGAGAAAATCAGGGGAATGCGCGCAAGGTTTTTAGCGGCAACAAGCTTTTCGTTAAAGGTGTTATTGATAAAAGAGGCGGACGGTGTTCGTGCTGTACGGGGGTTTAGGAGATGATATCTTTGACCTTTATTCAATATAGTCTTTATAACAATGATTTAATTTAAAAACCTCTAGAGATCACCAATGATTTATATATATTTGCGGCCTTGTTCCCGTAGTTCAATGGATAGAATGTTAGATTCCGGTTCTAATGATGGGGGTTCGAATCCCTTCGGGAACACAAACAATTGTATTTAATGATGTTTAGAGGCGGTTTTTGCTAAACTACATACTTAAACACCTATGTTCTTACAAAGAAGCTCCTTAAATGGGGCTTTTTTTATGTCTTTTAATTACCGCTGCATAACTTCCAATTAATTAATATGTTTACTTTTATAAAGACAATGTTATATACAATTTAATAACTTAAACTATTTATCAAACGCTAACATACGGTCAGCTGCTTATATATGTTTTTTAAAAGCTAATGACCATATGATATGCACTCAAAAAAGAATTATGAAAAAAACGTTTCTCCTTTGCTCACTCCTATTTTTCGGCACCACGATGGTCAATGCCCAGGATATAAAAGATTTATATTTCGACTACATGACCACCAGAATGGTCGAAAGTCAAAATAATGAGACAATTAGATCAGCTGCGGCATTATTAAATCGAGCTTCAGAATTAAACGATAAACAGATCGCTAATGTAAATTTCCACCTTGGTAGAATTTATGCCTCAACGGGCGCTCCGGAAAAAGCCATCACCCATTATGAAGCTTCTCTCAAATTAGTACCAGATTATTTTGTTACCCATAACGCATTAGGTTTCCTTCACCTTAAAAAATGTGACACCCTAGGACAAGCAGTAACCGCATCAGCTAAAGCGAAAGACGTTACGCTAAATGAAAAAACTTATAAAGCTTATAAACTTCAGGTTGATAAAACAATTCCATATTTTGAAAAATCACAGGCTTGCGATCCCGACGAAAGAACGATGAATATTTTAAAAGGCCTTTATAATAGCACTAAAAATACTACTGCATTAGCAACACTTCCCGATCGTTTGGCATCTTTAAGCAAAGAGTGTGTCACCTTACTGGATGATGAATAAGTTATACGGAACAAAAAAAAAGGCTCATCACATGGTGAAGGGCCTTTTTTTTGAATTAGTTACGATATTGAAACCTGACCGTACCTAAAATGGAGTTGATCTTTTCTGAATGGCATTGATCTATTTGTGTTTCTGTAGGTACTCTTCCACTTTATCCCTACTGTTGCCAACAGCTTTAATAGCGTCCCTTACTTGTTCCCTGCTAACCCCTAATTTTTCTTGAAGATAAGATAACTCATAGTCCTCATTACCATCTATCTTACTTCGATCTCTTTCATCTTGAATATTTTTGTTGTCTGCCATAATGATTCGTTTAATGAAAATATAAAACAGGAATAATGGTCAAAGTGTTTTATAGAAGGTACATTTGTTTAACCCAAGGCATGATTATTGGAGTCCAAAACCACCATCCCAAACACCATATGACGACAGAAAGAAGCAAGTTCCAATTTTTCCCCTTTATCATCAACCTCGCTATCCCTTTACTCATTGGTGTCATCGGAAGTCTCTTTACCCGACAATCCGTTTCTACCTGGTACCTTACCCTCGCTAAACCAAGCTTTAATCCACCAAGTTGGGTATTCGGGCCCGTGTGGTCCGCCATTTACATCATGATCGGCATCTCGGCCTACCTGGTCTGGAAAAAAAGGAACCAGATTGCACATGTACCCCGCACTGCAGCCATTTACTTCATCCAGCTGGTGCTCAATTTACTTTGGTCATTCCTGTTCTTTTACGCACATAAAATTGGTGCTTCCGTATTCGAAATCGTCGCCTTACTGGTGGCTGTGATCATCAATGCACGCGTATTTTACAAAATCGACAAAACCGCCGGACTGCTGTTTATTCCTTATATTTTATGGGTAAGTTTTGCTACACTATTAACGTATAGTATCTACAATTTAAACTAAACACCTATCCTAATTAATTAAAAAAGCACTATTTTTAGGATGTGATGTCCTATAAATATTTGCTGTTATTACTACTCTTTTCCAGCGCTTTACCCGGGTATTCACAGCGGGTGGGATTGGTATTGAGTGGTGGTGGTGCAAAAGGGCTTGCACATATTGGAACACTGAAAGCACTCGAAGAAAACAACATCCCGATCGACTACATTACTGGCACTTCCATGGGTGGGGTCATCGGTGCCATGTATGCCGCAGGTTACTCACCGGCACAAATGGAAGAAATAGCGAAAAGCAATGAATTCCAGTCCTGGGTAAGGGGCCGCTACACCAGCGATTACAGCTTTTTCTTCCAGAAAAATGGGGTCAATGCTTCCATGCTGAGCGCCAAACTTACCGCAGATACCAGCCTAAGGTTAAACTTCCGCTCGAGCCTGGTGAACGACGTACCCTTAAATTTTGCCCTGATGCAACTATTCTCCCAGGCATCGGCTATAGCTAAAGACGACTTTAACAAGCTGTTTGTGCCCTATCGTTGTATGGTGTCTGACGTACTCGATCAAAGCGCCATCACCGTAAAAAAAGGAAGTCTGGCCGAGGCCGTGCGTGGCACCCTAACCGTACCTTTTGTGTACCGCCCGATTAAACTGGATGATAAATATGTATTTGATGGTGGCTTATATAACAATTTTCCTGTAGATGTAATGAAGCAGGAATTTAATCCCGACTACATTATTGGCGTTAATGTATCTTCCAAAACATCTGATATCTTTCCCGACGAAAACGACGATCGCAAAATGAACCGGTTCATCCTGCAGATGTTTTTATCACGTTCTGATTCTACCCTAATTGGAGATGATGGCGTTTACATCAGACCCGACCTTAAAGATTTTAGTTCTGCCAATTTCACACCTGTCGAAATGCTGATCAAACAGGGTTACGATGCGGCCATGGCCAATATGGATAAGATTAAAAGTGATGTGCGTAAACGCATCTCCGCCACCGAATTGCGCTTAAGGAGAAATGAGTTCAATAATAAAAAACCAGACCTGCTCTTTAAGTCAGTCTCCGTTTCAGGCGTAAATTCTGCACAAAAAAAATACATTGAGCGCCTGTTTAAAAAAGATAAAGATTTGTTTGATTTAAGAGATATTAAACAAGGATACTATAAGCTGGTGGCCGATGAAACTTTCGAAACCATTTACCCAAAAATAGCCTATAATGCTAAAGACGATAACTACCTGTTTGAAATTATTGCCAGGCCTAAAAAAAGCATTAAGCTAGATTTCGGCGGTAACATTTCCACGCGGCCTATTAGCAACGTATATCTGGGTTTACAATACAGCCACCTGAATAAAAACGCCTACACACTTGGCCTTAAATTCTATTCCGGCAGGTTTTATGAAGCGGCTACATTGGCAGCAAGAATAGATTTTCCTACCCGTCTCCCACTTTTTCTGGCTACAGAAATGACCATTAACCATTTCAATTATTACAGTACAAGCTCCATCTATATCGAAAACCTGCACCCCACCTATATCGAAACGATAGACCGTAAAATAGACATCAAGTTGGGTATCCCCTTAGATGGGGGCCTTAAAGTTACCGGGGGCGCAGCGTATTTATTCAATTCCGACTATTACAGTCCGACCAACACTTTTACTGCTGGCGATGTGCTTGATCGCACCATCTTCAAAGGTTTACGCAGTACATTAGCCGTGGAAAAATATACGCTAAATCGCAAGCAATATGCTAACCGCGGAAGAAACTTCCACTTTAGTTTTAACTATTTCAAGGGAAGAGAGCACTATCAGCCAGGAAATATCTCACGAAATAGCCCGATTAGTGAGAATGAGATTGGTGAGGCCAACCTGGATCGCGACTGGGTAAATTTAAAAATTGCAGACGAAAATTACTTTTTCCATAAAGGTCGGTACACACTTGGATATCTGGCAGAAGCCGTCATATCTAACCTGCCTATGTTCTCCAACTACTACTCTACGTTGCTGGTAGCCCCAGCATTTTACCCCATGCAAGATAGCCGTTCACTATACCTGGAGAACTTTCGCGCAGCAAGTTACCTGGCCGCCGGTGTGAAAAACGTATATAGTCTGCGACAAAATTTAGACCTCAGGTTAGAAGCCTATTCTTTTTTACCCTACAAAGAAATTAGCCAGCAAGGCTTTCAACAAGCGCAAGAAACCAAGGCTTTTCAACAATGGCGTTATGCAGCTACTGCAGGGCTGGTTTACCATACGCCATTGGGCCCAATAAGCCTGAGTTATAATTTATACGACGATCCCATAAAAAGAAACGGCATTTTGCTACATTTGGGCTATCTAATTTACAATAAACGATCTATCGAATGAGGCTTTTAAGCATAATCTGTTTCCTGCTACTGATCACTGGTGCAAGCTATGCACAACAGTCCGACATCAACAATTTCATCATTAAAGAAAGTTTATTAAAAAACAGCAAACTAGCTATTATCGCCGCTGATTCTGTTGAAAACCCATTAGAACAAATTAATGGAAATTACACTTTTAGTGTGAGTGGTTTTAAACAAGCTTTGAAGTTTAATGAGGGTGTGGCCATATTACCGTTGCAATTGGAAAGATCAACATTTGTATACATCAAACACATAAACGATCAGGGTACACATAGCAAACTGGTTTTTGTTCATAAAAAAGAAGGCACCCTCACACCTTATGTGATCAGTGCCTTTGGAATGATTTTATTTCCATTAATCGTGATTGTCATCGCCTTTATGTTCCGCAAACTGCTCATCATTGCTATTATTATCCTGGTTGTGTTTGTCTACTTTAACCACAGTAACGGATTAGACTTGAGCACGCTGTTAGAAACCCTGTTCGATTCCATTAAAATGATTTTTTAGAAAGGCAGGCCAATCCCAAAATTGTATTGCACAAAACGATATTCATCCGGACTATGAGTAACCTTATAGTCCGCTTTGAACTGATCAGCTCCATTGATATATTTCCCAATCACCCATTGGTTGGACCCTTCAAACTGTGGATCTTTTAGTTTCAAGCCGATATCAAAGCGGAAAACAAAATACTCTACATCATAACGCAGGCCTAACCCCGTACCAATACCAATTTGGTTAAACACCTTTTTAAAGTCGAAATAGGTTTCTGGTTGCGGGTTTCCCGGCGACACGTTCCATACGTTACCGGCGTCTAAAAAGACTGCGCCTTTAAGTTTAGCACCAAAGAAATTATTGAGCAATTTATAACGGTATTCGAAGTTGGTTTCAATGTGCATCTGACCTAGCTGATCTAATCCGTACAATGTTCTTCTTGTTTCTTCTGTAGCAAGACGTTCACCGCGGTTATAATTACCCGGACCAAGGGTTCTCGCTTGCCATGCCCTTACGCCACTGGATCCGCCTGCAAAAAACAGCTTCTCAAAGGGCATGGTGTCAGAATTTCCATAGGCAAAACCAACACCTGCATTTAGCCTGGCCACAAACTGTTTATCCAGACCCAAAGTTTTATACCACCGTAAATCGATCTCTGGTCTGATGTATTGATTATAAGGTAAACCCAATACGGTTGCAAAATCTCCTTCCGCTATATTATTATGCCCGCCCGCCAAACGGCTAATACCGTCAAGTAAGTTACCTGCCATATCCATGTTCCCTCTGAAATAGAAAAAGCTGCCCGGGGTTAACAATTTATTCTGATTAAGCGTATAGGTATATTTTATACCCAGCGTAATGTCTTGACGACCAAGAAGTTTGATATTATACTCATTATTCCTGATCAGCTCTCTATTAATTTCATTTTGCGCTTCATCTGGCCCATCAGTGACCAACAGTAAGCCTCCAAACCTATATTCAAAGTTTAATGGCGTAAAGGAATGCAGTTTCGAACGGGTTTCAAACCAGTCGTAAGTAACCGAGTTTAAAAACACCCGGCGCACAAAAAAGTCCTTTTGCAATGCATACACATAACTTGTAGAGAATGTAGTAAAAGGCATCCCATTTTTACCCATCATCGGAATATCAAAAGGCAACATCAACCGTGGCACAGCCAGGTTAGCACTTACGGAGAAATCGCGTTGATACACATCGCTAAACAGCGAGCCCCCTTGCCCGAGCCTGGATTGCAAACCACCTTTTATCTGGAACTCAAAACGTTCTGCGCCCCTAAACAGGTTATTATTCGTATAGGTATTACTTAAAGTGAAGCCAACAGTACCAGCATTAAAAGGAATTTCACCTTCTACCCGATTGCTCATTTTTTTCTGAGGGATCAGCCTGATGATAGGTTCTACTACTAAAGAACTGTCTTTAGCTTTCTGGTAATCAATTTTTACGTTTTTGAATACGTTCAGCTCATACAGACGGTTATAGGTGATATCCTCCATAGTACTGTTATAGAGTTCACCTGCTTTTATGAAGTCGTAACGCACAATGGGGTTCCTCCGGAAACGTTTAGCCAAATCGGTGTACCTGATTTGTCTGAATACGCGAGGGTTTAAAGTGATGGAATCAGGAAAACCATCAGAATTTGGCGCAATGATGATATTGGTCTCTCCTATAATATAACGAGGGTGTAAAGGTTTATCCTGTGGATTATCTACCGTCAGTACAATATTTGTTTTACTGGCATTCAGGTTTGAATCAACGGAGTACTTAATATAAGGTCTGGCAAAATCAAAGTAACCATGTTGTTTGGCTATTTCATAAATTTTATCACGTTCATATGCTAAAGAATCGTCGTCATATTGCATGCCTTCGCGAACATGGGTGTAAGTTGGCTTCGTTTTTAAGTAAATTTCTTTTAAAACAGAGTCCTTTACATCAAAAGTTAGTGTATTTACATAAAATGCAGGGCCAGGTGTGGCATTGAATACTATCGAGGCCCGCTGGTTTTCAACAGCAATGCTCGAATTAACTTTGGCATTAAAATAACCTTTACTGTGCAGGAACTTTTCGATTTGCACTCTGGATATGTCTACCAAGGTACTGTCTAATACCGGAGCCGGATTTCCAATGGACTTCGTTTTAAACAGACCATAAAATAGGTTGTATAATCCAACGTTTATCCCCAGTTTAGGTGCAGGGCGGATATCTTTCTGCACATAATTGAGCACCTCTTCTTTAAATTTATCTGGAACACTGTCTATTTCTACCTTTTTCACGATGGATTGGTAGTCTTCTATATACTTGGTGGATGAACAGGAAGCAACAAAAAGAATAATAAATAGTAATATTGCAGGAAAAAGGGTCTTCTTTTTATAATCAGGGTATGCTTTCAAAATCACAGATAAGTTTTATAAAATCATTACATCAAAAAAAGTACCGTAAAGAAAATGGGATTTTTATAATCGAAGGGATTAAATCTCTCGTGGAGTTTATTCCATCTAACTACCAGCTACATAGCATTTACTATTTGGCTGAATATAAATCTTTACTACCAACTTTACCTTCAAATATAAAGTTATTTGAAGTAAACAACGCCGAATTAGATAAGATTAGTACTTTACAAGCCCCACAGGGAATTCTTGCCTTGGTAAACCAACCAAAACCGATTCCCTTAAAGCCCGAAGTGCTTCAAAATTGCTTCTCCCTTTTGCTTGATGGTGTTCAAGACCCTGGAAACCTCGGCACCATTATTAGAACGGCTGATTGGTTTGGCTTTAAAAACATCATTTGCTCTTTAAATACAGCAGATGTATATAATCCAAAAACTATACAAGCCACCATGGGCTCCCTGCCCCGTGTAAATATGTATTATGAAGATTTAGCGCTTATATTACCCCAAATAAGCGTGCCTGTATATGGAGCCCTATTAGAAGGAGAAAGTATTTATAAAACGTCATTTGGCAGCGAAGGCTTATTAATATTAGGTAACGAGGGGCAGGGAATTAGTGCCGAAGTGATCAATTTTATCGAGCATCCGGTAACCATTCCGCGAATTGGAAAGGCTGAGTCTCTGAATGTTGCCATATCTGCAGGCATCTTTTGTTCAGAGATGAGCAGAAATATTATATAATAAATTGCATAATAACTTATAATTGCTATTTTTGCAGTCCTGAATCCAATAGGGTCGAGTGGCCGAGTGGCTAGGCAGAGGTCTGCAAAACCTCGTACAGCGGTTCGAATCCGCTCTCGACCTCCAGATTTATTATAAATTAAAAAAACAAAGGTTAAGACCATGGCAGTTACCAGATTAAAAAGAAAAGACAGAAAAAATAAAAACACTTCACGTCAAGAAGTTAAAACGTTGAAATTAGCTACAAACCTTGAATTGGGAAGCCGTTCAAGACAATCTACTACAGATCAATTAGCTATCAACAACGCTATTTTAGCTAAGCTTTCTGCTCAGGCATAAGCACAGGTTAAAAACATTTTAAAAGGCTATTCCTAAAAAGGAATGGCCTTTTTTTATTTACCTCATTTTTTTTCTCTTCAAGCAAACACTTTTTGCTAATTGACCTGTGATTTCTTCACAACTATACCTTTTCCCAACACAACAATTAAAATTTCACGACACAAATCAAAAATATCGAGTTTTTTGATTAGATTCATCTAAATTCAACCAAACCAATTACTTAATTAGACTATTTGATGAAAAAACTACTCATTCTTTTCATTGTATCTTTGGGTATAATGACATTTGCCTACGGGCAGACCAAGGTAATTAGTGGAAAAGTTACTTCATCTGACGGAAATCCCATTTCTGGGGTGAGCGTCACGATAAAAGGAGTAAATTCTACCGGCACACAAACCAATGCAGGCGGAAATTACCAAATAACGCTTCCTAATAATGCCCAAACCTTAATTTTTAGCTACATTTCTTTTAAAACACAAGAAATAGCAGCAAGTTCCTCCACCATAAACATCGTTATGGAAGAAGACAACCAGGATTTATCTGAAGTAGTTGTAGTCGGTTACGGAACACAGGTGCGAAGAAATGTAACCGGAGCCGTTGCTCAGGTAAAATCAAAAGACCTGGAAAATTTGCCGGTGACCAGTTTTGAATCGGCCCTGCAGGGAAAAGCTACCGGAGTGATGATTGCCTCACAAAGTGGAAAACTCGGACAGGGAATTACTGTTCGGGTGAGGGGTGCTGCTTCGGTAACTGCCGGCAGTGAACCTTTATATGTGGTGGATGGAATTCCCATTGTGTCCAATAGTTTATCCAGCACTTCCGCTCCCACCAGCCCTTTGGCAGACATCAACACCAATGATATCGAATCCATAGAGGTCTTAAAAGATGCATCGGCCTCTGCCATTTATGGTGCCAGGGCGTCAAATGGTGTGGTATTAATCACCACCAAACAAGGAAAGTCCGGAAAAACAACCATCAATTTTAATGTATTAGCAGGCATAAACTCGCCAACAAATCACCGCGAGTTTTTAAACGCTGAACAATATGTGCAACTCATGCGCCGTGCAGGTGAGGGCGCTGCCAATCAAGACTTTTTATTTGGCGATTATGAAACCCTGGAAGAAGCCCTTGACGATTACAGCACCATTGTTAATAACCGGTTAAGAAGGTATTCGGCAGGAAACGATGATTACCAAACCTATAAAGTAAATTCCAACTGGGAAGCCGCAGCTTATCAAGACAATCCACTCACCCAACAGTATGACCTCAATTTAACCGGTGGAAGCGAGAAAACAAAGTTTTACATGGGCGGTCAGGTATTAGACCAGGATGGTATTTTAGTAGGCAACAGCTATCAACGTTATAGTGGCAGGTTAAACCTTACTCATCAGGCCACTTCTTTTATTGAAGTAGGTATGAACCTTAATTTTTCGAACAGCATTAACAACCGTTTGTCTAACGATAATGCTTTCTCTAACCCTTTACAGGCTGTGGCCATCTCTCCGATTACACCTTTCATCGATCCTCGCACAGGCCTCATCAGCGGTAGTTTACCCGGCGAAGGCGCTAACTTCCCCATTTATTACAATCCTTTTCTGGGTATCGACAATGCCTTCTATAAAGCAACCGTGTATAGAACCATTGGAAAGGTATTTGCCAATGTAAACCTGGCTAAAAACCTCAAGTTTACCAGCGACCTGTCCATTGACAACTTAAACCAAAATGAAGAAAGTTATTATGGCTCCTTAACCTTCAGGAACACCGGAACAGCTAATGGCTATGGCGAAAATATTTCCACCTTTGTCATCAATGCCAACACCAACAACTTCCTGAGCTACAATACCACTTTCGGTGAAAAAAGCATATTCGATGCCGTATTAGGAACAAGTTATCAAAAGGTAACCACCAAATACAGCACCATAGAAGGGTCTGACTTTCCCAGCGACGCCTATAAAAAACTGGGTAGTGCAGCAACTAAAGTGGTGGCGACCAGCAACGAAAATGCCTATAGCTTTCTATCCTATTTCTTTCGTGCCAATTACAGATACAATGAACGCTACCTGTTAAGCTTTAGCGCCAGGGCCGATGGCTCCTCCCGTTTTGGCAGTAACCACCGATATGGAATCTTTCCTGCAGGATCTATTGGCTGGATCTTATCAGAAGAAAACTTTTTGAAAGGCAGCGAAACAGTAAGCCTCTTAAAGCTTAGGGCTAGTTATGGTTTAACCGGAAACGCGGAGATTGGAAATTATTCTGCTCGCGGACTGTTTAGCGGAACGGGTGCTTATGGCGGTCTTCCCGGACAACTGCCATCGCAAATTGCCAATCCAGAGTTGACCTGGGAAAAAACAACACAGCTTGATCTTGGGCTGGACTTTGGCATACTCGGTAACCGAATATCTGGTTCCTTTGATTATTACAAGAAAAACACCACCGACTTGTTGTTAGACACACCGGTGCCGCATACCACAGGTTTCTCCATCATTACCCAGAACCTGGGTGAATTGACCAATACTGGTTTTGAGTTGGGTATTACCACAGAAAACCTTACCGGTGCATTAAAATGGACCACCACCTTTACCGGAGCAATAAACAAAAATAAAATCACTGATTTAGGCGGCCAGGTATTAAATAGCAACGAGATTAATGCTGCTATTGAAGGGCAGCCGATCGGCGTCTTTTACATGCCGGAATATGCAGGAGTTGATCCGGCCAATGGCGATGCATTGTATTATTTAAATACACCACAAGCTGACGGCACGGCAAACCGGGGCACCACGAACAACATCAATGAGGCAGAGAGGATCTTTGCAGGAAACCCTAATCCTAAATACATATTTGGGTTCAACAATAACCTTACTTTCAAAAACTTTGACCTGGGTATTTTCTTCCAGGGTGTAGAAGGTAACAAGATTTTTAATAGCGGCGGTACCTATATGAGTGCCAACGGATCAAACGGCTATGATAACCAGACTGCCGATCAGATCAATTATTGGGATAGACCTGGCCAAATTACCGATGTACCTGAACCCCGGTTGGGTTATGGCAACGGTGTAGGTACCTCTACCAGGTATTTATCTGACGGATCTTATATTCGTTTAAAGACACTGACTTTAGGATACAACCTACCAACATCGGTATTAAACAAATTGAAATTAAGCAAATTGCGAATCTTTGCTACAGGCCAAAACTTGCTGACCATTACAGGTTACGATGGTTGGGATCCTGAAGTAAATGCAGATTATCAAAGCACCAACATTAACCAGGGTGTAGATTTTTATTCCGCACCGCAAGCACGTGTAATCTCTTTTGGTGTAAACATTGGCCTTTAACCCTAAAAAAAACAAGATGAAAAATATATATGCTATCCTCATATTATCCATGTTCCTCCTCACGCTGGCTGCCTGCAAAAAGCCGCTTGACATTGATCCGGCTGACACTATTGAACAGGGCGAGGCGCTGATTACCTCCAAGGATGTAGAAGTTGCGCTGATCGGTGCTTATTCTGACCTCGGCAGTACCGATTTATATGGTGGACGGCCTTTCTTAATGGCCGATTTCCTGGCAAATACCAATGCCATTGAGTGGACTGGAACCTACGAAGAGCTCACCCAGACCATTAATAAATCAATCCTGAAAACGAACGTTTTCGTAAGCAATACCTGGAGAGATGGTTACAGTACCATCAATGATGTCAATAATGTACTCAGTGCAATAGATAAGGTTGATGAAGCTAAACGCAGCCGCATCCAGGGTGAGGCAAAATTCATCAGAGGTGCCGTTTATTTCGACCTGGTGAGGTTATATGGTAAGGCTTACAACGATGGCGATCCAGCGGTGAACCTGGGTGTACCCATTGTATTAACACCTACCACTTCAGTAACGGAAGCCAATTACATCAGCCGTGCTACAGTGCAGCAAGTGTACCAACAAGCGATCACAGACCTGACAGAAGCGGAAGCCGAGCTACCGGAAACCAATGGTTTTTTTGCGACTAAATATGCCGCTGCCGGCATGTTGGCCAGACTATACCTGCAAATGGGCAACTATGTGGAAGCGGCAAATGCTGCCGACAGGGTGATCAGTTCCGGACAGTACAACCTGGCGGCCAGCTACCAGCAGGCCTTCCCTACCGTACCCGCTCCGGGTAGTCCGGCTCAACCAGGTGGCAATACCGATGAAGATGTTTTTGCCATACAGGTAACCAATTTAACCGGCTTTAACAGTTTTAATGAGTTCTATGGCTCTTCTACTTACGGTGGACGTGGTGATGCCGCCATTTCGCAAACATGGATCAATGCCAATTACTCCGCCAATGATCAGCGTAGACAAAACTTTTATGATGACGGAGACCTGTTTACCAGTAAATTTGCTAACCAATACGGTAATGTTTCCATCATCAGGCTTGCAGAAATGTACTTGATCAGGGCAGAAAGCAATGTCCGCTTAGCACCTTCAGCACCCATAGGTGGTGTTACGCCTTTAGCAGATTTACAAACGGTGAGAAGCAGGGCTGGATTAACGACCACAAGCGCTACCCTGGCCGATATTCTGCAAGAGCGCAAACTCGAACTGGCTTTTGAAGGTTTTGCCTTACATGATGCAAAAAGAACGCAAACCAACATCGGTAACGTAGCCTGGAATGCACCCAATCTGGTTTTCCCCATACCACAAAGGGAAACAGATGCTAATAAAAGCCTCGTTCAAAACGAGGGCTACTAATTAAAAAGGGATGCTTCAAATGAAGCATCCCTTTTTTAGGTTAAAGTATATCCTTTTATACCCATAACTTAATTCAGCTGTGGCTAATTAAAATCAGACTGTTATTTCAACAATCCCTTACAAATAGTTTTAATAATACCAGGTCCTTCATAAATGAAGCCTGTATAGATTTGAACTAAAGAAGCGCCTGCAGCTAATTTCTCCTTGGCATCTTCTGCAGAATGAATTCCGCCTACACCAATAATCGGAAAAGACCCTTTTGAGCGTTCAGATAAATACTTGATCACTTCTGTAGAACGTTTGCTTAAAGGTTTGCCACTTAAACCCCCGGTTTCATGACTTATCTTTTCTGGTGTATATAAACCATCACGATCAATCGTGGTATTGGTTGCAATAATACCCGCAATGCCGGTCGTTTGTACAATATCTACAATGTCATTCAGCTGATCATTGGTTAAATCAGGTGCAATTTTTAACAGGATAGGTCTGCTCACCCCATTTTTAGCATTACGGTCTTGTAACGTTTTTAACAACAAGGTTAAAGGTTCCTTTTCCTGCAGCTCACGTAAACCTGGTGTATTTGGCGAACTCACATTCACCACAAAATAATCAACCACGTCAAACAGGCGGTCAAAACATTTGATGTAATCGTTAACGGCTTCTTCGTTTGGCGTATTTTTATTTTTACCAATATTTCCGCCCACCACTAATGCAGGGTCTTTCTGTTTTAACAAACGCAAGCGTTCAGCCAGCGTATCTACACCTTTATTGTTAAAACCCATCCGGTTAATCAGCGCTTTATCGTCCTGCAAACGAAACATTCGTGGTTTATCGTTACCTGGTTGTGGCAACGGCGTAACCGTACCCACTTCAATAAAACCGAAACCCAGGTTACTTAAGGCTTCTATGTATTCGCCATTCTTATCAAATCCTGCGGCCAGACCCACCGGGTTTTTAAACTTGATGCCGAAAACCTCACGTTCCAATCCTTTAATGTGAACTCCAAAACTGCTTCTTAATATGGTTTTTCCGAAAGGAAAAAAGTCGTTAAACCATTTCAATCGCTGCACCACAAAATGATGCACGTTCTCTGGATCAAACTGGAAAAAAATTGGTTTAATAAAGCGATACATTTGGCGAAGATAGGAACGATTTACCCGATCACAAAGTACATAAAGAAACTTTCAAGATAAATACTGTTTTTCTTACGCATGTACAACAATAAAATGCAGCTAAAAAGCGTATTTTTGCAGCCACATGATTTCAATAAACGACTTAACTTTCCTTATAGGCTCCAGAGCTTTATATGACGAAGCAAACTGGCATATTAAACCTGGTGACAGAGTTGGCCTTATCGGGGCTAATGGAACTGGAAAATCCACCCTGTTAAAAATAATTGTCGGAGAATATGCGCCATCTTCAGGCTCCATCTCCATGTCAAAAGATCTTAAAATTGGTTACTTAAACCAGGATCTTCTTTCTTACGACTCCCACCACCCCATTTTACATGTGGCCATGGAAGCTTTTGAACGTCAGAATCAATTACACGATGAAATAGAAGAGTTACTAAAGAAAATAGAAACTGACTATTCTGAAGATGTACTTTATAAATTAAGCGACAAACAACAAGAGTTTGAATCTTTAGATGGTTACAACATCGAATACCGTGCTAACGAGATCCTTGCTGGTCTTGGTTTCAGCACTGCAGATCAGAAACGCCCCTTAAACACCTTCTCCGGAGGTTGGAGAATGCGGGTGATGCTGGCTAAAATTCTATTGCAAACACCAGATATCCTTTTACTGGATGAGCCAACCAACCACATGGATTTACCTTCCATTAAATGGTTAGAAACTTACCTGATGAGTTTTGAAGGTGCCATTGTCATCGTATCTCACGATAGGTATTTCCTTGATAAAGTGGTTAACCGTATTGTAGAATCCAGAAAAGGAAAACTTACTGCTTATGCTGGTAATTATACTTTTTACGTAGAAGAGAAAGGCTTACGTGGTGAAATCCAAAAAGGAGAGTTTAAAAACCAGCAGGCAAAAATCAAACAGGAAGAACGCCTGATTGAACGTTTCCGTGCAAAAGCCAGTAAGGCTAAAATGGCACAGTCGCGCATGAAAGCCCTGGATAAAATGGAGCGTGTAGAAGATGTGGACGATGATAATCCAACCGTTAACTTTAGCTTTAAGTTTACCAAACCTTCAGGCCGCCATGTGGTGCGCATTGAAAATGCCAATAAAAGCTATCCTAATGTAGAGATCCTGCAAAATGCCGAGGCGGTGATCGAAAAAGGCGACAAAATCGCTTTAATCGGTGCCAACGGTAAAGGTAAATCAACCTTATTGCGGATTGTTGCAGGTGTAGAAACTTTTGATGGCACTTGCGAAACAGGACATAACGTAACCACCACTTTCTTTGCACAGCACCAGCTGGAGTCTTTACACCTGGGTAACAGTATCCTGGAAGAGATGCAGGCTTTTGCACCAAAACATACCGATACAGAAATCCGCTCAATCCTGGGTTGCTTCCTGTTTACCGGTGACGATGTGTTTAAGAAAATCCGTGTATTATCTGGAGGTGAAAAATCACGTGTGGCTTTAGCAAAATCATTAACCACCGATTCCAATTTCCTGATTCTCGATGAGCCTACCAATCACCTGGACATCCAGTCGGTAAATATCCTGATCCAGGCCTTAAAACAATACGAAGGTACTTTCATTGCCGTATCACACGATAGATACTTCCTGGATAATGTAGCCAACAAGATCTGGTTTATTGAAGATAAAAAAATCAAACAGTACCCGGGTACATACGCCGAATACGAAGAGTGGAATAGCAAGAGACCGCCTGCTCCAGCAACCAGTATTCCATTCAAAGCGGAAAAAGAAACAAAGCCTAAGGTAGAAGAGAAAAAAGCAGTGCCAAATGCGCAGCAGCAGTTAAAAAAACTGAACGATCAGCTACAGAAAGCCGAAGCACAAATCTCTGAACAGGAAGCGATCGTGAAAGCGATTGAAGTGGAACTCGCAGACGATAAAATTTATAGCGATCAGACTAAACTGGCCGAAGTCAATCAGAAATACAAAGCAGCAAAACAAACACTCGACACAGTACAACAGACCTGGGAAGAACTTGCTGCTGAAATCATGGAAATAGAAGGCTAACACATGCCTATACAGTGGAGATTGCTCATTTTAATGGTGTTTTGTATGGCACCGGCCTTTGCACAGCAAAGCGCCTTCGTTAATGATAACCAGGTTTATCAACCTTATATCAAAACGGTACAAGCCTACAACACCCAAAAAGAGCAGTCTCTACCTGTTATTACCCTACAATCTAATGAACAGTTATTGTTTACTTTCGACGACCTCGATGGTGGCAGTAAAAGTTATGCCTATGTGGTGGAGCATTGTACGGCCGACTGGAAACCTTCAGGCCTTTCTACCTTAGATTATGTAGTTTCTTTTGCTGGCGACCGCCTGCAGGATTATGAATATGCTGCCGGCACGCGACAAAATTATACACACTACCGCCTCAGTTTACCTAATGAACAGGTACAGTTTAAAATTTCTGGTAATTATATAATAAAGGTTTTTATAGAAGGGCGAGAGAAAACACCGGTTGTTTCTCAACGTTTCTATGTGGTAGAAAACCTCGCAGGTATACAAATCGATGTGGCCCCTGCCCCTGATGTTACCCAACGTGAAACCCACCAGAAAGTTAACTTTAGTGTAAGCACCAATCGTTTGCGCATCCAGAATCCATATACCGACCTTAAAACGGTGGTCATGCAAAATGGCAATCCTTATACAGCCACGTACAACAGCAAAGCTTCATTCGTGAAACCCAACCTGATCCAATACAACGATATCAAAAGCAATATTTTTGAAGGTATAAATGAATTCAGGAAAATCGATCTCCGCAACTTACGTGCACCGGAAATCAACGTTGATGACAAATCAAGGAATGAACAGAAATACACAACGCAGTTTGATGAAAATGGCAATTTTTACATCAGAAACCTGGAAGATCGGCCTGCAGCAACGGAAAGCGACTACTTTAAAGTCGCACTACTCTTAAATGCCCCGGCCACACTTCAAAACGGCGATGTGTACATCATTGGTCGTTTTAACCAGTACAAACCTGACGAAAAAAGCAAACTCCAATACAACCCGCAGCTAAAAGGCTATGAAGGAAATTTATACCTTAAACAAGGTTTGTATGATTACCTATATATCTATAAAAACAGGGCAACCGGTTTAGTAGACTACAAATTACTGGAAGGTAGTTTCTTTGAAACGAATAATGCTTACCAGGTGTTTGTATACTTCCGTAAACCAGATGGCCGCTGGGACGAGCTGGTAGGTTATTTAAGTACCCAAACCGATACACTACCGCCTAAACAGTAGAATTCTGCCCAGCCCTCTTCATTTACCGTAATTTCTTCTTTACGTTTACCCATGGCATCTACAAAAGTTTTGCCGGCATGCTTCTGGCCCATTTCCATATGTTTATGTCCTTCTGCACTGTTACTCATTACGACTGCCAGTCCAGAATCAGGCTTATCATCCTCACCCTCGCGCGTCCAGCCTATACAATTCGGATGATCAATATAATCGCGCTGTATACCATAACTTTTATCCCTTCGGATTATACATAAATCAGGTAATTCTGCAAGCGGCACCAGTTCCACGTCTACCTCCACCCCTTCTTCATTTTCATCCCGGTATTTACCGCCATACAGATCAGGGTAAAACACACAAGGGATTCCTTGCTCACGTAATAAAATCAGTGCGTAAGCCAATGGCCTGAACCAATAGTCAACGTAGGCTGTAAGTGACTGTAAGGGTTGTGTATCGTGGTTATCAACAAAAGTAATAGATAGCTCTGGATGGGTTTGCACAAGGGTACCCTGAAATATGGTGCTCAGGTTGTATTCATTGCCTTGTAAGCTGGCCTGATAGAGGTTGTGGTGTAAAAGGGAATCAAAAAGTTGAGTTCTACCCTCGGTCATTGCAACATAGTCTTCCAACTCCTTTAAATTATCAACAATCCAGTTTTCGGCAACAAAGAAGAAATCCCTTTTAAAAGTATGTTTCATGTGGTCAATCCACTCATTCAGAAAGTCGTGTGCAATATGTTTTACCGCATCCAGCCTGAACCCATCCATCTTACAAGTATTGTAATACCATTCGCCCCAGCGTTTCAGTTCTTCCCTTACAGCAGGATTTCTGGTTTCAATATCGTTATACATCAGGTAATCAAAATTACCCATCTCTCCGGAGGGTACATCTTCCCACATTTCGCCATAGTTATTCTGTATAGAATAAATGGCATCCTGGTGGAGGTTTTCAGCGTGGTCAACTCCACTAAAACAGTGTTGATCCCATACAAAATCACTGTATTTACCTTTTCTACCGGGAAATGTAAACTTTGTCCAGGCATCAATTTCCATTAGCTCAGAAGTGAACTCGCTACGGTTGTCGTTATTTACAGTGCGCACGCCAACTTTTTCTAGTTCATCAGCGCCAGCTTTGTGGTTGAAAACCACGTCGGCAATTACTTCCACCCCATTTTCATGCAATGCGGCTATGGCATTCAGGTATTCTTTCTTGCTGCCATATTTCGTTACCACACTGTTCTTCTGGTCAAATTCACCAAGATCGTACATATCGTAACTGTCGTATCCTACAGAGTCTACACCTTCGGTACCTTTATAGGCAGGCGGTAACCATACTCGGGTGATGCCTAATGTGGCCAGATGTTTAGCTTCCTGAGCTGCTTTTTCCCAAAGTGGTTGATTATCATTATAATACCAGTGAAAGAACTGGATCAGTAGTTGGTTGTTCATATAGTTGGTGGTCACATTTTTTGCTAAAACTGTATACATAACCAAAAATTGCACAATTTGTTTAATTTTGTCGCCATATGGAAAAAACAACTAAACATCCAAAACAATCGTTCACGGTGATGAATGAGCTGGTGCTTCCCAATGATACGAATACGTTGAATAATTTGATGGGTGGAAGACTACTGCATTGGATGGACATTGCTGCCGCCATATCTGCACAAAAACACAGCAACAGGATTGTAGTAACCGCTTCTGTTGATAATGTATCCTTTAAACAAGCTATTAAATTAGGCGATGTGATTACGATCGAAGCCCTGGTGACCCGTGCTTTTAACACGTCTATGGAAGTGCGACTGGATGTATGGGCAGAGAATATCCCATCAGGAACGCGCCATAAATCTAATGAAGCTTTTTATACTTTTGTTGCCTTAGATGAAAACGGAAAAACTGTCCCTATACCCGAGATCGTTCCGGAAACCGCTGAGGAGCAGGAATTATATGATGGCGCTTTGCGACGCAGACAGCTTCGTTTGGTATTAGGCGGTAAAATGCAAGCTAAAGATGCTAATGAATTAAGGGCAATTTTTTACAAGGATTAAGGGGAAAAACTTAGTTTCCTTTATTGATTTGTGCTTTGACCTCTGCATGTGCAGCAGGACTTCTTTGGTAAAGCACAGAATGAAAAGCTAATGATTTGGCACCTGCCAGATAGTTTTCCTTGCTATAATTAACGTTTACTGTATTGGTACTTCCGTTCATTAAACCTATAGAGGCAATGACGCCATTAATGGCAGTACTATAAAAACTGGTGATGATCCGGCCACTGAGTTCTTCCTCAATGGTTGGATCTTTCTCTCCCCATTTTCTAACGGGAACCATTTTCTTACTTACCTTTTGGAAACTTTTCTCTGAATAGGAATCTGTATTCAGGTACTTTTTATAGCGGATACCTCTTTTTATTTCTCTTAATTTGATCGTTTTTATTTCATCCGGACAAAAATAAACCACCAAAGCGTCTTTTTTTACGCCTATGCTGTCGTTGGTTACCTCATATAAAATGCCTTTAAAAACATCATTCCCTGTATGAATAGTGGCTATAAAAGGCTTAATCTGCGCGGAGGCATCCATTTTGCCCGCAACGAAGAAGCATAAAACCAGGGTAAAGATGTGTTTTGACATAGATGATATTTTTTACAATCTACGTATTTAACGCCATATATACTCATTTGTTTGAAAATTGTCAGAAAAAAGTAATAACTAACTTCCCATCTCCAGTATTTTGTCAAATTCTTCGACTTTAAGCTGCATCACCGACAAACGACCTTGTTTAACTAATGAAATATCCTTCAAACTTTCTTCCGCTTTAATTTGCGCCAGGGTCACCGGATGTTGTAGCGTGGCTACCGGTACAAGATCTACTACTACCCAATTGGCGTTATCTGTTGTCGGGTCCTGGTAAAACTCTTTTACCACTTTGGCTATACCCACCACTTCTTTACCTTCATTGCTATGGTAAAATAACACATGGTCCCCCTCCTTCATCTCCTTCATGTTATTACGTGCCTGGTAATTTCTTACGC
Source organism: Pedobacter sp. CAN_A7 (assembly GCF_015752175.1). Taxonomy (NCBI): domain Bacteria; kingdom Pseudomonadati; phylum Bacteroidota; class Sphingobacteriia; order Sphingobacteriales; family Sphingobacteriaceae; genus Pedobacter; species Pedobacter sp. CAN_A7. The sequence goes on from NZ_JADOUW010000001.1 coordinate 1,312,630, forward strand.
CATCCCAAAAGGTGCGTCCATCCTGATTAAATTTGTCCCAACTGTATTTAAAAGGTTCAGATTTTACTAAAAAGTAGTTCATGCAGCAAAAGTAAAAAATATGTTTACAATTTGCGCTAACCGGTTCTTTATCGCTGAGCCGTGATGCCCGCAATTTTTCCACTCGAAATTAACAGTTTTAAACCGCCGGCTACAATTTTAGAAAATTGTACTAAATTGTAACTATGAAACCAAGTATCAAATCTATCCCCTGTCTTTTATTACTGGCGCTGGGCCTGGCAGCCACTCCGGGTACAGCACAAATTTTTAATCCTGCAGACCTTAAGCTTGTAAGCAGTCAGTTCTCCTTTACCGAAGGACCTGCGGTCAATAAAAATGGGGATATCTATTTTACCGATCAGCCCAATGACAAGATCTGGAAATATGACACCAATGGCCAGCTTACCTTATTTATGGACAAGACAGGCCGCTCCAACGGATTGTATTTTGATCAAAATGGCAATCTGCTCGCCTGCGCTGATGAAAAGAATGAGCTTTGGTCTATTGATAAAAACAAGAATGTCACGGTACTGATCACTGATCTGGATGGGAAAAAGCTTAATGGCCCAAATGACTTGTGGCTTGACAACAAAGGAGGGATCTATTTCACTGACCCTTATTACCAGCGAGACTACTGGACCAGAAAAAAACCGGATATGGAGAAGCAAAATGTATACTACATCCCTGCGGGCAAAGAAAAGAAGATACACTTGGCTTTAGATGATCTTAAGCAGCCCAATGGAATTGTCGGCACACCTGATGGCAAATATTTATACGTTGCTGACATTGGCGCTCAGAAAACCTACCGCTATACCATCGCCTCTGCTGGAAAACTTACCGACCGGAAGCTGATGTTTGAAAAAGGTTCTGATGGCATGACGCTGGACAACCAGGGCAACATCTACATCACCGGGGATGGGGTAACGGTTTACAATCCCGAAGGTAGGCAGATCGCTCACATTCCCATAGAAGGCTGGACAGCTAATGTATGTTTTGGAGGCAAGAACAGGTCAGACCTGTTCATCACTTCCACAAATTCAGTATACACCATTCCAACTAAGGTAAAAGGGGTAGAATAACTATCCCATCTCCTCTTCAGGGCCTACTGTACCAAGATATAAGCTATCCGCAGCATTTAGCCTGTCATTCGATACGAAAGAGATGTACACCTCCAATTGCTCTTGCAGCATTGCAGGAAGGAGAATTAATACATCTTCTTTCTTTTCACGCCTGGCGCCACTGTCTATAAATGTACTCTTGTTTAGCCGTGGAGAATAAGCCAGCATCATCACCTGGTCTTTGCCATATCCCTCTACAGGGCTCCCCGGATAATCCCATGTAAACTTCAAACCGTTTTCCACACGCTGTACCATAGGATTCGCCGCCATATCCAGATCTCCTTTGCTCAACATCAAGTGTTCGAAGTCTATCTGGATGTCGGGGTAATTTCCCGTCGTGCCCTGCGATCTGTTATAACCAATGGCCAGATTATGGTAATTCCTGGTGGTACCCATGGCTAAAGGACTAAATCCTGTTTTAACGAATCCTTTTACCTTATCTATAAATAAAGTGAGCACGCCCATTTCCATTCTACTTTGCAATTGTGGTAAAGTGGGTGGCTTAGTTGAGCGACGGGGTTTTCCGCGCATTACATTTTGTCCATTTAACTGATAGGTAACAACTGCGCCAACTGTTCCGTTGGGCCCTCCTAAGATTCCTCCTGGTAATAGTGCCATGATAAGTGTTTTCTAAGTGATTAATTCATCTATCCAATGTAATAAATAATAATTAATAAAATTTAACAACGCCCTACAAATAAATGAGCGGTAGATGGGTATTAGCAGGGCGTTTAGTCGGCGTTAAAAGGGCTGTAGCCGTTATAAGGCCCTTCAAAGGCCCTTCTAACACCCTTCTAAGGCCCTTATACCTGTAAATTATTGTGCAGATTTTATTTTTTTCCTTAAGCGAACATCTATTGCCCAGAATTTAGTTGTCCGACAGGTTTAATTAACTCAGCATCGGCATGATAAATCGCCTAGCTTGTGGCTTATCGGAAATTTTTTAAACCAAAAAGGGCGCCCCGATATGGAACGCCCTTTTTAACCTTTAAACTGAGGTTAGCTTTTGCTATTTAAATTAAGCTTGCTTATTTCTTTGGATCTAATGCTGCATCAATGCGATCTGAAAGATCTTCTAAATGGTATTTGCTTAAGCCACTAACAGAAGGAATGGCATCTTTAATCATCACATTTAAGCCTTTCAACTGCGCTTTTACCACAGAGGTCACATCGCTTTGCGAAACACTGACCATGCTTTGAGGCAAACCTCGACCAACCGCTGCTGTTGCTGTTGAGGTAACAGGCGAAGGGTACAATAAATTAACCATCTTTTCTACATAGTTCTTTTGCAGGTTACGTTTGTAAACATCAATCTCTTTCTCCTCTTTTACTTCGCTAAAAACACTACCCTGCAAATCAGTAAACATATCGGTAATTTTATAAGCTTTTTGTCCATCAACTGCTTCTGCTGCAATCAATTTACTCAAGGTAAAACTGCTGATCAGCCTGATCAATACCGGGTTTTGAACTTTGTACACCACATCCAAGGCATTGGTACCCGTGTTATCAAGCACTTCCTGGTTTAATAACCAGGTTGGTGTACTAAATAGGTTTTTATCCAGAAAATCCATCGCTTCTTTTTGAGTTGCTGCAGGTGTACGTTGGTAAATAACTCCCTTTTGCTCTATTGTTTTTGGTGTTTCTTCGATACCACCAATATTTTTAGCTACATGGCCAACATAACGACCAAATTGTGTAGTCAGTTGTGTGTACATGTTATCAAGGTTTTCATACCCTTCGTTATCAGCCGCTGTCCAGTCATTTAACTTATTTAAAATGACTTTCAGGTTTTTAATACCATATTCACTGGCCAGCATGGCATTGTCCCCAAGGTCTTCATTTTGTGAACGTGGGTCATTCGGATTGGTCTCTGTTCCAAACCATAAACGATTATTCTTTAACTTCTGTACAGTAACTTTGTTTAACAAGGGAACTTCGGCAAGTGGCGTTTTAGCTTCTGGTAGTAAACGGTAACCCCATTCAATGGCCCATAAATCATAATCCCCAATTCTTGGGTACAAACCCACGGTCGAAATTTTATCTTCAGGTTGTGCTACGTAGTTGAAACGAGCATAATCCATAATGGATGGCGTGTGGCCATTGGCTTCAAGGAACGCTTTATTACGTAGTTTTTCTACCGGAACCGTTGAGCTTGAACCATAGTTATGGCGTAATCCCAAAGTATGTCCTACTTCATGTGAAGAGACAAAACGAATAAGGTCGCCCATTAGTTCATCACTAAATTCCATTTTTCTTGCGCGCGGATCTACAGCTGCAGTTTGAATCATGTACCAATCGCGAACTAATTTCATCACATTGTGGTACCAGTTAATGTGGCTTTCCATAATTTCACCGCTTCTTGGATCAGCAATACTCGGTCCGCTGGCATTTGAAATTTCTGATGGTTTGTAAACAATGGCCGAGTGGGTGGCATCGTCAAGACTCCAATATGGATTTTCCGCTTTTGTAGGCGCTGCTTTACCCTGGATGGCATTTTTAAAGCCTGCTTTTTCAAAAGCTTTCTGCCAATCGTTAATACCTGCTATTAAATAAGGTACCCATTTTTTAGGGGTCGCAGGGTCAATGTAAAAAACAATGGGTTTAGCCGGTTCTACAAGTTCGCCACGTTTGTAACGCTCCATATCTGCAGCTTTAGGCTCCAGTCTCCAGCGTTTAACGAGCTGCACTTCGCGCACTCCCTGTGGATTCAGGTCGAAATCTGTGTATCCCACCGTGAAGTAACCTACACGTGGATCAAAATAACGCGGTTTCATGGGTACTTTAGGCAAAATAACCAGTGAAGTATTGAGCTCTACGGTAGACGAACCACTTGCCCCACCTGCCATAGCCGATGCACTACTTCCTCCGAAAGGGTTTGGTGCTGCAGTTAAAGTATAGGTTTTAACCGTACCAATTTCTACGTTTTTAGGAAAACTACGGATACCGACAATGTAACTTCTGTCGGATAATTGTGAACCCAGGCGGAAACGAGATTTAGTTTGAGGTGAACCAAAGTAAAAAATATCGTTATCGCTACTGATGTAGTCAGTCATATCAATTACACTACCTTTTTTATCTGGCGAATAAGCTGCAATGTTAAACGCAGCAGCAATGGCCTGGATATTGGAGTTCTGTAGCGACTGGTACATAGCTGTGGTACTATCTGGACCATAAGTGCGGTAAGATAGTTTACGCATGAAGATTTTGTTGTTTGGCCCTTTTTCAAACTTAATTACACTGCTTCCAATCTGGTCGCCAGCATAACCCGCAGCAGCTCTTACTTCAGCCCCTGCTTTAGAAATCCGGTTTACGACAAGGATCTCTCTGTTTAAAATGGAATCGGCAATTTCAAAGTAAAACTTATCTTCCAGCCTGTGTGTGGTAATCATCCCCTTTTTCGTTTCCGCTTTCGCGGTAATGACAGTGGTATAAGGTTTAGGTGCGGCTTTTGTGCCCATGGCGGCTAATGGCCCAGCGGTCTTTTTTACGCTGTCTGTAGCAGAAGCTACTGGCCGTGGACTGGTTTGTGCGTTGGCATAAGACAGACTTGCCATCGCCAATGCAGAAATGAGTAAAGTTTTCTTCATGTAAGTTATGTTAGGATACACAAATATAACGTGGGAGTTGATGTGTGTATGGTTTGGGATATAACTTTACAGTTACAAAGAGGGGTTTTTTACTGCTAAAAAAATCGATATGATCTATTCAAAGTCTGAAAACTTTTACCGGAAGAGGTAAAAGCCTTCTAGGCCTTTTCACAGACATAACGATTTTTTTTCTGCGTTATAAAGGGGGGATCCGGTAGAGCGGGATATGGGCGTTCTGAGGGAAGTGTCGATGTTACAAGTAGACGTTATTGTTAACAATTTCAGCAGGTGGCGATGTTACAGGTAGACGTTATTATTAACAATTAGAGCAAGTGGTGGGGTTACAGGTAGATGTTATTGTTTACAATTTGAGCAGGTGGCGAGGTTACAAGTAGACGTTATTGTTAACAATTTCAGCAGGTGGCGAGGTTACAGGTAGATGTTATTGTTAATAATTTGAGCTGGTGGAGAGGTTACAGGTAGACGTTATTGTTAACAATTTGAGCTGGTGGCGAGGTTACAGGTAGATGTTATTGTTAACAATTTGAGCAAGTGATGGGGTTACAGGTAGATGTTATTGCTTAGTGAATAATTTTGAACACCAATTCTTTAAGCAATTCGCCATCAGTTACGTTTCCGGTGCTCTCTACGCCTTTACTTTTCAGGTCATACTCTCTTAATAGGCTAACCACCTGAAAAACTTTATTGAGGTTATAATTACGGGAGGCCATCTCATAATCCTTTATAAAATACGGATTTACACCCAGTACTTTGGCGGCATCGTGTTTGTTAACCAGGTAATGGTATTTTAATACTTTGGAGAAGTATCCGTTTAAACTGGCCATCACCATGATCATGGGGTTCGCTTTTGGGTTATTAGCAAAATAGTTGACGATCTGGTTGCATTTGAAAGGATCGCGCATGACGATGGCTTTCTGCAGTTCGAAAACATTGTATTCTTTACTGATGCCAATGTTTTTCTGTACCAAGGCAATGTCTATGGTCACTTCCTTACTGATGTTCAACAATAGCTTCTCCACCTCATTGGCTATTTTTGACAAGTCGGCACCCAGGTACTCGGCCATCAGTGCTGCAGCCTGAGGGGCAATTTTGTAACCTTTCTCTCGAACAAAATCTTCAATCCATGGGGCTAATTGATAATCTCTAATGGGATCAGACTGAAAGATTAAGCCAGATTTTGTAATGGCCTTGTATATTTTTTTACGCTTATCGAAGTTGGCATATTTATAAGCCAGGACAAGGATAGTAGATGGCAAGGGGTTTTCGAAATAATGCTGCACAAATCCGGCTTCCTTACTGGCACCTTCAGTTTCCTTGGCCCATTTTAAGTCCTGCGCTTCCTTTACAATGATCAACTGGTAATCAGACATCATGGGATACCGTTTTGCAGCGTTTAGGATGGTGGCCATGTCTGCATCCTTACCATATAGAACGGTTTGGTTAAAGCCTTTTTCCATATCGGTTAGCAGGTTAGCCTCTAAATAATCAACCACCTGGTCGATATAAAAAGGTTCTTCGCCATGTAATAGATAAACGGGCTTAAGTTTTCTCGCTTTAAGGTCTTTAATAATTTCTGCAGCAGTCATATAATTTACCAAATGTAACCGCTAAAAACTAAATATTAAAGGTTAATTTTGCACAAATGGCATTTACCCCTGTTGCGCTTAACCTTCCGGGCTACCCTTTTAAGTTAACTAAAAAAGAGGAGCAGCATTATATCTTCGATGAAATCCGCCGGAAACACCTGGTGTTAACCCCCGAAGAATGGGTAAGGCAGCATTTCATCCAATATCTGATCCTGGAAAAAAAGTTCCCCAAATCGCTCATCCAAATAGAGGGGGGACTGACCTTGAATAGTTTGCAGAAGCGCACAGATGTGGTTGTTTATAATCGCTTTGGCGAAAGGATAATGATCATAGAGTGTAAAGCGCCCTCTGTGAAGGTTACACAGGCGGTGTTTGATCAGGCGGCGCGTTATAACACGGTGCATAAAGTCAAGTGGCTGGTTGTTACCAATGGGTTGTTTCATTGTTATGCGACAATTGACCACCAGGAGGAGCGGTTTGCGTTTGTGGAGGCGCTTCCGGTATTTGATGAGTTGTAGCATTAAATTTTGCTTGCTTGTCAAGTAAAATTTTGCTTGCTATCAAAGTCTGAAAACTTTTACCGGAAGGGGTAAAAGCCTTCTAGGCCTTTTCTTAGCAAGCAAAATTTTTCCGCATAAAAATAAGAACAGTGCAGATTTGTAGCGGCAGTTAGACCACAGTAAGCACAAACCAATAAGCACAGGACAAACACAGGTGTACCATCAAATTGGGCAACATGGTTATACTACAACAAGAAATTAAACAACTTAACGTATACACACAACAGGAAAATTCGATTAACAGTTAGTAGCCGACCACCACCAATAGCCTCCCAGCTCTAAAAGAGTCATTCCGTGTACTAACACATTACTCCTAGGATAGGTAACTACTGCGTTGGGTCATCCAGAAGGATAAATACGCTAAAGTATACAAATAGTTATAGATCAAATTGACGAGGCAGTCAGCTACATATGCTTACAGTAAACATAATCTATTTTGATGATTTCCTCATCAAATTGTTTGATCGTGATTCCAATTACAACTATTGTTTAAGAATCACCGATTAATTAAATAAGGAAAATAAAACCTTGTCATACGTATATTCAACTAACTCTTAACATAGTTATTAACACACAGTTATTTGGCAGTATTTCCCTTAACACCTACCTGAAATATCTTAATTAAGCATGTGGAATTAAAGAATTAACACATTGATTAACATACCAATACACATTAAAAAACGGTATATAAATCAATAAATAGATTTCTTGCCAATATTATACTAGTCAAAGTGGAATTTTAAGTTATTAACATCTACTATCCCGCTAGTTGTTAACAACCTTGTACACATTCCACTCCGGCCTTTTGCACAGTACGCTTATATCCCTCTCTGCCAGACCACCCTCCCCTTTCACACGCACAAAAAAAATCGCTATGTCTGTGAGAAGGCCTAGAAGGCTTTTACCCCTTCCGGTAAAAGTTTTCAGACTTCGAATAGATCATAACGATTTTTTTAAGCTAGCCTCTCTAACCGCTTTGCCGGATCACCCCCCTTTCACATGCACAAAAAATCGCTATGTCTAAGAGAAGGCCTAGAAAACTTTTACCCCTTCCGGTAAAAGTTTTCAGACTTCGAATAGATCATAACGATTTTTTAACAGCCCCTTCTCACCTCCATACCGGATCACCCCCCGTCTTTCACACGCACAAAAAAATCGCTATGTCTGTGAAAAGGCCTAGAAGGCTTTTACCCCTTCAGGTAAAAGTTTTCAGACTTAGAACAGATCATAGCGATTTTTTTAAGCTTTTAAAGCACTCAAACTCTCTTGTATGATAGCAATCTTCCCCTCCGCATCCGCTTTTTTATTCCTTTCATTCTCTACCACTTCGGGCTTCGCATTTTGCACAAAACGCTCATTGCTTAACTTGGCATCTACAGATTTCAGGAAACCATTCAGGTAAGTAAGCTCAGCCTTTAGGCGTTCAATTTCAGCTTCCACATCGATATCCTCATTTAAAACAATGAAGAACTCATCGTTACCTACCATGAAACTAACTGCACCAGCTATTTTATCATTCACAATTTCTACCTCACTGATATTAGCCAGTTTAAACACGATGTTTAACCATTTCTCATAATCAAGCGAAGAGTTAATCTTTATACTCAAAGGCAAGGCCTCTTTAGGAGAAATCTGCTTGGTATTACGCACATTTCTCACCTCAGCAACCACCTGTTTAATAATTTCAACATCCTTTAAAATCTGAGCATCCGCAGCAGCGAAAGTTGGGTAGCTGGCCACGATGATACAGTCCATTTCACCCTTTTCACCGAAAAGCTCATCATGCCATAACTCTTCTGTCAGGAAAGGCATAAATGGGTGAAGTAAGGTCAGGATACGTTCAAAGAAACCGATGGTCGCTTTCAGCGACTCCGCATCAATAGGATGCTGATAAACAGGTTTCACCATTTCCAGGTACCAGGCACAGAAATCATCCCATACCAATTTATAGGTCGTCATCAGGGCTTCCGACAAACGGTACTGCTTAAAGTTATCCTCAATCTCGGCTAAAGCCTCATTAAATCGGTTATCGAACCAGGCGATGGCCTGTGTATTAGGATTCTCCAGATTCTCATCCACTTCCCAACCTTTTACCAGGCGGAAAGCGTTCCATATTTTATTGGCAAAATTCCTTCCCTGTTCGCAGTAGCTCTCATCAAACATCAGGTCGTTACCCGCTGGCGAACAAAGCAACATACCTACACGAACACCATCAGCACCATACTTCTCAATCAGGCCGATAGGATCAGGGGAGTTGCCTAAAGACTTAGACATCTTCCTACCCAGTTTATCACGCACGATCCCTGTTAAGTACACATTAGTAAAAGGCTTTTTACCCATAAACTCATGGCCAGCCATGATCATCCTGGCTACCCAGAAAAACAAGATCTCTGGGGCAGTCACTAAATCATTAGTTGGGTAGTAATAGCTGATTTCCTTGTTACCCGGGTTTTTAAAACCATCGAAAACCGATATTGGCCATAACCACGAGGAGAACCAGGTATCCATCACATCCTCATCCTGTTTTACAAAAGGGGCTAGCTGGCTTTTAAAGCCTGCTGCTTCCGCTTCCGTAAACACATTGTCTATATCTTTTAACTTTAAAAACTCATCTAATGCTTCTTCCTTAGTTTTTGCAACTACCCAGTTACCTTCATGGTCGTACCAGGCAGGAATCTGTTGTCCCCACCATAATTGGCGACTAATGTTCCAGTCGCGCACATTCTCCATCCAGTGGCGGTAGGTATTCACAAACTTCTCCGGAATAAGCTTCACTTCACCATTTAGCACATCGTCTAAAGCCGGTTTCGCCATTTCTTCCATCTTGCAAAACCATTGCATAGATAATTTTGGCTCTATGGCAGCGTCGGTACGTTCAGAGAAACCTACTTGCGACTTATAATCTTCTATTTTATCTAAATGTCCGGCTTCCTGTAGCAGGATAGCGATCTTTTTGCGGGCGGCGAAACGATCTTCACCCACTAAAATAACTGCTAGTTCATTTAAGGTACCATCATCATTCAGAATGTCAATTACCGGAAGTTTATGTTTAACACCCAGTTCATAATCATTCAGGTCATGCGCTGGTGTTACTTTTAAACAACCTGTACCAAAATCCATCGTTACATAGTCATCCTCAATAATTGGAATTTCACGGTTAATTAGAGGCACATATACCTTTTTACCCTTCAGGTGGGTATAGCGCTCATCATTAGGGTTAATGCAAATGGCTGCATCAGCCATGATGGTTTCCGGACGGGTGGTCGCTATAGTTAAGCTGTCTTCCGTGCCGGCGATGGTATATTTGATGTAATATAATTTCTGATTAACTTCTTTACGGATCACTTCCTCGTCAGAAACAGCCGTTTTACCTGCTGGATCCCAGTTTACCATGCGGATACCGCGGTAAATCCATCCTTTTTTATACAAATGGATAAAGCTGTCGATCACCGAATCCGAAAGATCTTCTTCCATGGTAAAACGTGTACGGTCCCAATCGCAACTGGCACCAAGCTTTTTCAATTGCTCGAGGATAATGCCTCCGTATTTTTCTTTCCACTCCCAGGCATAAGCCATAAACTCCTCTCGGGTCAAATCGGCCTTGCTAATTCCTCTTTCTTTAAGCATAGCCACTACTTTGGCTTCTGTAGCAATAGAGGCATGATCGGTACCAGGAACCCAGCACGCATTTTTACCCTGCATCCGGGCCTTACGAATTAATACATCCTGTATCGTATTGTTGAGCATGTGGCCCATGTGTAAAACACCCGTCACGTTTGGTGGAGGAATAACAATGGTATAAGGCTCACGTTCATCTGGCTCAGAATGAAAAAACTTCTTAGAAAGCCAGTAACTGTACCATTTATCTTCTGTTGATGCAGGATCGTATTTAGTGGAAATGCTCATTGATATAGATTTCGAAAATATTAGATTGAATTGTGGGTATAGGATATGTGCAAATTTAATGTTTCTGGCCTATATAATGAAAAATCAATTAGCCGAGTTTAGCGCTAATAAAAATCCTGAAATATTCAGCACCAATGCGCAATTGGCTGATCAGGACATCAGAATCACATGAGGGAACTAAACCCAGACCAAAATTCATAGCAATCCTCGGAAGCACATAAAGATCATGAAAAAACATCGGGTACTTAACCGATATGCTTCCGTTGCTCTTCCTATAATAAACATAAAGCCAAATTGCAACTTGAAGTGATAAATGGTAAGCCTCAGCCTAGTGAAAGAGATCTTCAAGAAATAAAGCTTCAAAAAACGATTGTATTTGTGCTCGCCCTTCAGTGGTAAGATTAATAGTATAAAAAGGGATCTTTAAGGCATATCTACTTGGTTAGTAGTGCTAATGACTTTTAAAGTAACGATTGATGAATGGTTCAAGAAAAACTACCTGCTTTGATTTGTCTTCTATTTTAAAATTAGGCCAGAATGCTGTAAACTCAGTTAAGAAATCAGGCGCATTGTCAATTTCTCGATCTTCTAATCTTTTAATAATTATAGGCAATAAAAGTATTTTACCGGTAAACTGATTCTTGAAGTCTATAGTTCTTAATGAATCGGATAGACTTTCACTCGGTTTAATAATTTCCTTTAAATTGTTTGACATTTTATTACTAAAATAAACCGTGTCAATTTCTCCTTCCGAATTAAACGAAAGACTTATAGAAAACACATATGCATGATTCTTTGGACTTTCAAAAAGGCGGTCAATATTCATATGCCTTCCAACAATTTTCATTATTGGAATTCTAAAATCAATGTTCTGGGTTGGAGCCTCAGTAATTTGACTTTTAACGAAATTAATGTTAAACGTCAAAATAAATAGTAAAAAAGCAATGGTTTTCATAATTAATTACAATAGGTTCCTAAGCGGACAGTACCTTCCTCTGACTTTTTATGTTTTTTATTAATTGATTCAATTTCTAGTCGCTGGTCTGAAGTAAGTTCAGTAGTATAGAAAGGGGTTTCTTCTAAACCTCCCCAAGAGAGCGCCCAGGCTTCTGGGTTACTAATATTTGGAAACGCAGTTTTAAGTGCCGTGGTCATTAAAGAAATATAACTATCGGCCATTGTACTGTGATGATCAGGCATTATAAATTTTCCAAGTCCATCTCTGGTATATTGTGAGTACAAATATGCATGAAGAATTTCATGATATACTGTAGCTAAAATATATTCCTTGGATTTATGAGGCAATGTGTTTGCATTCAACTCTATTCTAAAGGTCGTTTCGTTTTCTCCCCTTGTAGTTCCATCAGTGTTGTCTGGAAGATTTGTTACATCATAAAAATCAACATCATGATCGGTGTATTGATTACTATTAAAGGTCAGATTCAGCATGTTCTTTATTTTCGTATTGGCATTAGTTGCCATATTTACACCTGCAGAGAGGCACAAGTTGTTAACATTATTTGTAATTCTCCTACTACTAGGCGTGCTTGGAGCTGGGCCACTACCTGAACCACCACTACCTCCAGAGCCGTTGCCCCTGGCCCAGACCCACCCCCGTTGCCACAAATTGTATGACCAACATATATACTATATATACTCTGACAAAAAGTATAATACGATCCTATGTCATAACAATTTACACCTATAACTTCATAAATTGCTGTTTCAGTACAGTGATCCAGGTATGCGGCACTTATTTTACCCTTACTAGAAAAACGAGATGTTGATGCTGTTTTATTCAACTGTATTTTTTTTTTAGTTAATACAACATTTGTCATATTTCCTTGTAAATCATGATACATAATTGTACCACTAAAATTTAATTCTTTTTTTAAGAATGTGTTTTTATCAGGATTTGAATATGTATTTGCCAGATATCGGTCATCATTAATTATTGTCATAAAATAGCCTTCCATCTTTGTCGCCGTTTTTATAAATAAAAGCCTAGTGATACATTTATTTACGCGAATTGTATCTCCAGGCATATGAACCTTTGTGTCAAATTTAAAAATACCACCACTCGATATTGGAATTTCGATGATTGTGCTATCTGATGTTGTATAGGTTTTTGCGTTTTTCCAGTTTACACTAAGTGCATGATGTCTGATGCTTGAGTTCACTTGAACGCCAACTGATGACTTTAATGAGGATAATTTGTGTGTACCACTATTTTGACTAAAGAGGGATGTAGTTATCGGTCGGCTTGATGTTTGTTCATTAAACCAAGTTTCTACTTGTGAAATGGTGGCAGAATCTTCATTGATTACCTTATCCTTTTTACAAGAATACATGAATGTGCCTATAAAAAACATAAATAAAAAAAGATATTTTCTTGGAGTGAGCGTTTTGTTCGTTTAATTTAATGATTTGTTGAATTTTAAATATAATCATTCAGGTCAATAAACTTTAATAAAGGTTATAATAAATTACAATTATGCTAGTCGCCATATTAAAATTAAGCAGACTAACACAATAATTTATGTTAAAATATGTTAATAGTGTATAAAATCGAGTGTTATGAAGTCACTTAAAGTTTTTTACATTACTGGGGATATCCTCAAAAAAATTAGCCTGACGAAGCTTTACTATTGGTTTAATAAGTAAAATTTTCATTAGAGAGCGATTTGTTTAATTCTATTCCCTAAATTGAGTTTTTAATTGCAAACATTGCAATAACTAACTTAAAAACTGGATTGCTGTAACGGTAGCGCATTATTCGCGCCATGCCCAATCCTCCAATAGAAAGAATTATTCAAATGAAACTACAAGAACTCAAAGGCTATTTCGCTGTCCTGGGAATTGTTGCAGCCAGTTATTCGGCTACTGCGCAACAAGCACCATCCAAACTTATCGACCCTGCAAACATGGACCTGAGCGTAAAACCAGGTGATGATTTTTACCAGTACGCCAGCGGATCGTGGATTAAAAACAACCCTGTTCCTGCAAAAGAAACCCGTTGGGGAAGCTTTAACGTATTGCGCGATTTTAACATCATTGCTGTTAAAGGCCTGGTTCATGATGCCGCTGCCGATAAAAATGCAACTGCTGGTACGCCAACCAGACGTGTAGGCGACTTCTACACTGCTGCCATGGATAGCCTGACCATCGAAAAATTAGGCTATACCCCTATTAAAGCAGATTTAGCTCGTGTTCAAAAAATCAAAGACCTTAGTGGTGTATTAACTGAAGTAAGCAGCATGCGTACTTCAGGTGTAGCCGGACCGATGTATGGTTTTTATGTTGCTCAAGATAGAAAGAATGTAAATAAATATCTGCCTTCGTTTAGTCAAGGCGGAACAACTCTACCAGACCGTGACTATTATTTAAAAGATGATAGCCGCTCCGTAAAAATCAGGGAAGCCTATACCACCTACATGACCACACTCTTCTCCTTAACGGGAAGTTCTGCAGCGGAAGCAACTAAAAAAGCTGCTACGGTAATGGCGATCGAAAAACAACTGGCTGCTGCACAGATGAGCAGACTGGAAATGCGCGACCCTTATAAAACTTACAATAAATTTACGGTTGCTGATTTCAGCAAAACAACACCACAGTTAAACTGGAAGAACATTTTAACGCAGTTAAAAGTTACCGGCCAGGATACTATTTTGGTATCTAGTCCGAAGTTTTTCAGCAGTCTTGATGGCATGTTGAAAAGTGTTCCGGTAGCTGACTGGAAAACTTACTTGGAGTGGAATGTATTAAAAAATAGTGCGGCTAACTTAAGCTCACCTTTTGTTAACGCTGCATTTGCCTTTAACCAGGTACAAACCGGCCAACGTGTGCAAACACCAAGGTGGCAGCGCATGGCTTCAGCTACAGATCAGAATGTAGGTGAGCTATTGGGGCAGTTATACGTAGCTAAGTACTTCAAACCAGAAGCTAAAGCACGTATGACAGAATTAATCAAAAACCTGCGTACAGCTTTCGAAACCAGAATCAAAGGTTTAGATTGGATGAGTGCAGCAACAAAGGAAAAAGCATTGGCTAAATTACATGCCTTTACGCCAAAAATAGGCTATCCTGATCAGTGGAAAACTTATGATGGTTTGGAAATCACGCCAACTACCTATTTCCAGAACTTACGTAATTCGGATGTGTGGAGATATAACGACATGGTAAGCCAGCTAGGTAAACCAGTTGACCGCACTCGTTTTGGCATGACGCCACCAACAGTAAACGCTTATTACAGTCCAACAATGAATGAAATTGTGTTCCCTGCCGGAATTCTACAATTCCCGTTCTTTGCACCTGAAGCTGATGATGCCATCAACTATGGTGGTATTGGCGCTGTTATTGGTCACGAAATGTCACATGGTTTTGATGATAGCGGAAGCCAGTATGATAAAGATGGTAACCTGCGCAACTGGTGGACAGCAGAAGACAAAGCCAAGTTTGAAGAAAAAACCAAAGCTTTGGGCGAACAGTTTGATGCCTATACAGTATTAGATACCGTTCATGTGAATGGAAAGTTGACCATGGGAGAAAACATTGGCGACTTAGGTGGGTTAAACGCCGCATATACAGCCTTTAAATTAACCAAACAAGGTCAGTCTAACGAGAAAATTGACGGATTTACACCAGATCAACGTTTCTTCCTATCCTGGGCTCAGGTGTGGCGAGGTAACATCCTGGATGAAAGTGCTGCACAGTTAATTAAAACTGACCCTCACTCTCCAGGTCCATACAGAACTATCGGTGCGCCGGTTAACATGGATGCCTGGTATGAAGCGTTTGATGTTAAACCTGGTGATAAATTATACAAAAAACCAGAAGACAGAATCAGAATGTGGTAATCACCACTACTATAAAAAATGGGTTGTATCGATAAGGTACAACCCATTTTTTGTAGCTGTATTTTTATTCCTCCCTTAGAACCCTGCTTTTTCTTCCGCAGCAATCCTGGTAACCGGCAATAATTCTCTTAAGCGTATGAAGCCTGTATTTTCTTAGACAACTTACTAATTCACCCCCTTATGCGTATAAAGCCTGTGTTTTCTTAGGCAACTTACTAATTACCAATGCCCTGGAGGCCGTAATATGTTCACGTAATTCCTGGTCAGAAAGCACATCCAATGATTCGAGGGTGACCCATTGTTTCTTTGCGAAGTGGGCAGCTTGGGCAATACCGTCACGGGCAGCAAGTTCTTCAAAATTTTCTGGGTCAATTTTAAAGGACAATAGCCCGTCGTCAAGCGAAGCAATGGCATATATTTTCTCTTCGATCATAAAACAGAGGTTCTCCCCCCATTTCATGCCTTCGGTGGTTCCCGGTAAGTTGAGGCAGTATTCCCGAAACTTTTCAATATCCATATACGACGTTTTATTTCTTAAAGTTAAGCCAGTTTCTGTTAAATTTGAAGAAATGAATAAAATTATCCAGACTGCCGACGGTTCCAACACTTTATTTAATGAAACCATTGGCGAAAACTACCATTCAAAACATGGTGCCCTGCAGGAAAGCCTCCATGTTTTTGTAACCGCAGGGTTAAAAAAAGCGATGGAGAACGCCGAAGGGCAGCCGCTATCTGTGTTGGAAGTAGGCTTTGGCACCGGACTTAATTATTTACTCAGCTTAACCCATGGCGTAGAAACGCAGCAGTCTATCAATTACACCGGTATAGAGGCTTTCCCGATAAGCTTGAGCGAGTTGAAAAGCACCGAGTACGGGCAATATGTCCCTGCTTCCATATGGGAAGCTTTGATTCAGCATTATGAACCAGCTATCGGACACCAGGTGACTTTATTTGAAAATCAGCAATTAAACATTGCACATACCACGTTAGCCGACTTTAACAGCAGTACAGCATTTGACCTGATTTATTACGACGCCTTTTCCGTGCAGCACCAACCAGAGATGTGGACAGATGAGGTGATTGCCCATACGTGTAGCTTTCTTAAATCCGGAGGCATTTTTGTCACCTATGCCATTACCGGTAATTTAAAACGAGCCTTGAAAAAAGCAGGATTGACCATAGAAAAACTTCCTGGGGCACCCGGAAAACGAGAAATGCTGCGCGCAACAAAGCTTTAATTGACCTGGAAACGACAGAATAAAAACCCTGCAGGCCTACATTTGTTATACCAACCTCTTAAAAGATTAAACATGGTAAAAAGAAAATTAGGAAATTCAGACTTATTCGTATCGCCAATCACCTTTGGAGGAAATGTTTTCGGATGGACCATAGATGAAGCCCAATCATTTGAAATATTGGATGGCTTTGTTGAAGCAGGGTTCAATTTTATTGATACCGCTGATGTTTATTCCAGATGGAAACCCGGAAATCAAGGTGGAGAATCAGAATCCATTATTGGCAACTGGATGGCATCGCGTAACAACCGCCAGCAGGTCATCATCGCTACTAAAGTAGGCTCCGACATGGGCGATGGCAAAAAAGGCCTATCAAAATCTTACATTACACAAGCCGTTGAGGATTCGTTAAAACGTCTGAAAACAGATTATATAGATTTATATTTTTCGCATTACGAAGACCCGGAAACACCAATACTGGAAACTTTAGAAGCATATGACAGCCTGATCCGTGCAGGTAAAGTGCGCTGGATTGGCGCTTCCAATTATTCTGCAGCAGCTTTATTAGCCGCATTGGAAACCAGCAAACAACATAGTTTGGCCAAATACCAGGTTTTCCAGCCAGAGTATAACCTGTATAACCGCGAACAGTATGAAACACAATACGAACAACTTTGTGTAGAACATCAACTGGGGGTAACTAATTATTACGCTTTAGCCAGTGGTTTCCTTACCGGAAAATACCGTTCAGATGCAGATTCAACAAAGAGTCAGCGTGGCGGAGGTATGAAAAATTACCTGAATGATCGAGGTTTCCGTATACTTCAGGCTTTAGACCAGGTAGCCGAGCAATACAACGCTACACCTGCCAGTATTGCGCTGGCCTGGTTAATTGCACGCCCTTCTGTAACAGCTCCTATTGCCAGTGTTACCAGTCTTGAACAATTAAAGGATTTCAATAAAGCAGCATCGATCAGCCTTCAAACCGAAGACATTGCCATGCTTGATGAAGCCAGTAACCTATAAAAATACACAACTTACAAAACCACCATATAATGCCCAATAACATTTCCCCAGCCACCGCACCTGATCCAGCCTCTGCTTTTTTAAGGTTGCTAACCGTTCTCGATACCTTACGTACACAATGCCCATGGGATAAAAAACAGACCATGGAAACCTTAAGGCACCTGACCATCGAGGAGACTTACGAACTATCGGACGCCATACTGGAAGGCGACCAGCAGGAAATTAAAAAGGAATTGGGCGATGTGATGATGCACCTGGTCTTCTATGCCCGCATTGCGGCTGAAAACAAGGAATTTGACATCGTAGATGTGTTAAATGGGGTATGCGACAAATTGATCCACCGCCATCCGCATATTTATGGCGATGTGGTGGCAGAAGATGAAGCCGAAGTAAAACGCAACTGGGAAAAGATAAAACTGAAAGAAGGAAATAAATCTGTGCTGGGCGGTGTTCCTGCAGGCCTTCCTTCTTTAGTAAAAGCAAGTCGCATACAGGAAAAAGCCCGTGGTGTTGGTTTCGACTGGGAAGATAAAACCCAGGTGTGGGAAAAAGTAGAAGAAGAATTACAGGAGTTTAAAAACGAATTTAATGTAGTGGATCATACCGCTATAGATCATGACAAGGCAGAAAGCGAATTTGGCGACCTGCTCTTCTCTTTAATCAACTACGCCCGTTTTATCAACATCAACCCTGAAAATGCACTGGAAAAAACGAATAAAAAGTTCATTAAACGCTTCCAATACCTGGAAGAAAAAGCAAAAGAAAACGGCAAGGCCCTACAGGATATGACACTTGCCGAAATGGATGTTTATTGGAATGAAGCTAAAACCAGGTAATTAACCGTGTTTTTTCTTCATCGTCATTTTTGCCTTCTGCCCTATCCCATAATTATAATCTTTGGTGTTGCCTTCCTTTTTATCATGGTAGGCACCACCACCTTTGGGTAGGTCAGTTGTTTCTTTAACAATTCTGCTTTTATCAATAGCGGGCTTTTTCTTTACCACCTTTTCTACAAGTACTTCTTCAGGCAAGTCCATCACCGGAATCTTGGCACCAATAGCCTGTTCGATTTTACGGATATCAACCAGTTCAGCATCGGTTGCAAAGGTTATTGCCACCACTTCTTCATTCGAAGTTTTAACAATCTTGCTTAAGAAAGTTTCTTTTTGCTCAGGCACTTCCATGTGGAAAATAAACGGAATACCAGAAAGATCCAGGTTAGCGGAACCTTCATTGGCTACAATAAGAACGCGTGCTTCTGGAATGGCCTTAAAATCATCAATGTGATCAAAACCATCCTCATCATCAAAGAACAGCGGATTTAAAACCGTCACATCACCTGCCCTGCGGGAGGTTAAGCTTTTCCCTAATTTTTGAGCTGTTAAACGAGTGTTAACAAACACAATGACCTTGTCAAACACTTCATCATCACGCAACAGGTGATTTAATAAATTGATCTTGGTTTTGAAATTCTGAACCTGGTACAACAACAATTCATGTGTGGCCGCTTTGGCATCGCCTAACTCTTCTACTTCCATCAGGGTTGGAAAATTCAGGAAACGATCAGTCATCACCTGCAATTTTTCATGGTACACGGTGGTAAATACTAAATGCTGGCATTTTCCGGCACTTCTTGCCAGCTCGTTAACAGGCAACTGCATACCCTGTTTAACAATTTCCTCTGCGTCGTCAACAATAAACATTTGTAGTTTACTCAGGTTTAAGCCAAGCTTTAAGTAAATGGCCCTTGCCCGTGTTGGCGTTGCCACCACAATGTCGACACCATCAAGCAGGTCGTTAATCACCTGATCTGTACCCCCGTTGCCGTAGAGGCCCATAATACGCAGGTTGCGATTTTTACTCAATAACATAAATTCAGCAATCACTGCTTCTACACGCTCCTGATCTGGAACAAGAATGAGGAATTTAGGTGCCTCATCCGAGCCATATTTTAAACGCATTAAAACCGCAAGCACGTAGTTTGTTGTTTTACCACTTCCCTCTGGCGCCACGGCAATGATATCTTGTCCCCCTAAAATACGGGACATGGTTTTAGCCTGAATTTCTTTTGCTGAAATATATCCGGCATCAGTCATGGCACTTACCAACGACTTGCTTAGTTTTAATTTATCTAAAGACACAGTTTTTCAATTTAAATATTGTGGCAAATTTACGCAAATTACCAGGCACTCTACACATAAATCAGTTATAGTTTTCGTAACTTTAGGTCATGGGCATACGGACAGAGAAAAAGAAAGTACTACAGCAGATGGTAAATAACGAGGATAGCAGCCTGCCTTTAGTGCCTGAACCCTTGTTAACGCCTACTGATATGCATTGGTTTCAGGCAGTAACCCCAAAACAAGATCGGGAAGAAAACAACCACATCGAACAGGAACCTCCAGCCAAAGAAACCGACGAATCTTAACTTTACACAGTTTCAAAAAGCTTAAAACCATTAGGTACAGCCATTGTTAATTAACCACAAATCATGTAGTTAATTTATAAGGATGTTTAAAATTCAATTCAAATGCTAAATGTAATTTTGGCTGACGATGACACCCTTGTGCGCGAGGGGTTAGAAATGGTACTGGTGTCAGATAAAGCTTTTCAAGTAGTTGGCATGGCCGCTAATGGCCAGGAGGTTTTAGAATTAATCAATAAAGGCATTGCGGCAGATATTGTGCTTACTGATATTAACATGCCAGATATAGATGGCATTGCTTTAATTAAACCATTAAAGGCCATACAGGCGCATATAAAGGTGATTATTCTTTCTATGGTTGACACCAATAAATCTATAGAACAGGCCTTTAATGCTGGTGCTTCGGGTTACCTGCTTAAAACGGTGAGTCCCGATGAACTTATTTTCGCCATCAAAAAAGTTAACCTGGGCCAAAGGTACCTCTGCTCCACACTGACCCTTAAGCTTTTGGAACGCTCCATGGAAACGACCTATGCTGAAAACAATACCGTTGAATTACAAATTGACCTCACCTCACGGGAAAAAGAAATATTAATCCTGATTGCCGAAGGTTTAACGAATAATGAAATCTCAGAAAAGCTGTTTCTAAGCAAAAGAACCATCGAAGGTCATCGCCAAAGTCTGATTGAAAAAACCGGATGCCGAAACACGGCATCCCTGATCAAATTCTCTATATTAAACGGCATATTACAGTAATTTCTTAATGCCAGCTCAAAACACGCTTCCACGTTGCAAATAGGGAGCCGCATCGCGCTGTACAGCTGTTTTGGAATAATCAGTAAGAAAAGCAATCGTGTCGTAAACATGCTCTGAATTCACAAAAATCCAGCTTCCCTTTTTGGCTTGGGCCATGGCCTGTTTAATGGCATCAAACTCATTAGAAATCACTTGTACAGGCAGATTTTCATCTGCCTGTCTGATGCCCTCCAGCAACAGGGCCGTCATTCTATCTTTCGTTTGTTCATCCATATCACTGTCGTGACGAATTATAATCTCGTCGAAAATCCATGCTGCAAGCCTGCCCAGGTTCACCAGATCTGCATCAACCCGATCCTCCACCGCAGCAATAATCCCCACTCTAAACAAGAAATCTAACTGGTCAGCGTACTTTTTCAGTTCCTGGTAACCCGCTTCATTATGTGCATAATCTACCATCACCGTCAGGTCATTCACCTTAAAAGTATTCATTCGCCCAGGTGTAAACCGGGGTGAAGGGATAAATTTCTTTAAAGCAATACGTATATCCTCTAATGGCATATTCAGAAAAAACGCTGTTAAAAGTGCTGGTAACACATTTTGTATCATACAAGCAGATTTGCCTTCAAAAGTGAGCGGCACTTGTTTGATGTTAATCACGGTGATCTTAGAACGTTTATTAAATAACACAAAATTCCCGTTTTCCACTGTCGCCCCAAGCTGACCACTTTGAACATGGTCCAGAAAACGCGGTAACTTTGCATTCATACTAAATAAAGCTACCTGGCAGCGCAGATTGTCCTTCATCTGGTAAACAAGATCGTCATCAGCGTTTAATACGGCACAACCTGCGGCAAGGGTAGTTCTGGGCACCACAGCCTTCACCCTGGCTAAATCTGCTAAACTTTCGATATCATCCATGCCCAGGTGATCGCGGGAGATATTGGTCACCACACTCACATTACAGCAATCAAATCCTAAACCTGCACGGAGGATACCGCCACGGGCACATTCTAATACCGCAAAATCAATTTCGGGGTTTTTCAACACAGTCCTGGCGCTCTGCGGGCCACTACAATCACCCACATCTACCAGTTTATTCTGTATATAAATACCATCTGTAGTGGTCATACCAACCTGGTAATTTGCATAAGAAGCAAAATGTGCAATAAGGCGTGTAGTAGTAGTTTTGCCATTGGTACCGGTTACGGCAACCAGGGGAATCCTCCCTGGTAAGGGATCTGTGGGGAAATGATGATCTACACCCCGGCGAAATAGGTGTTGATTGGCACCAAAACCGAACAATAACGTATCCCGGTCTAACTGTGTGACGGGAATACCTCTTTTGATGGCGTCGTCAATAATAACCTGTACATCCGGGCTGACGCGATCACGGTCATGCATCTTTTTCAAATGCTGAATCACCGTCGCTAATGAATAGGGTTGTTCTAATGTTAAAGCATTGATTAATTCTACAGCCATTCGACCTGCATAAATCCCTGCACGTTCAATAGTGTAAGAAAAGATCACTTTTACCTCCAGCGGTTGGGTAGTGGATTGTACAGCAGCATGTGCACAATCCATCCCCGCTAAACATTGAATTTCAATTGCTACCTGCGCTACAACGTCCAATATGGAGGCATAAGCTTTCCGGTGATATAAAGAAGGCTTAAGCTTTTCCAGCTTTTTGCCCAGCTCATCAAGATCTGCTGCGCCTAAGGCTTTTTCTTCTGCTGTAAGCTGAATCGTCAATACAATAAGTCGATGTCTGTGTATCGACCAGTAGTTGGGACCCCTCATCACCCGGGTCTTAATAATCTCCATAGGAATTTAACAGTTAGCTATGTTAAAAACAACAAGGTAGCCAACTCGTTCTCTCATTAAATACGGGTTTTATACAGATAAACCACAAATATTTGCAGCGATCTACGCAATTATCAGCGCCGCGATTTCCCGGTACGGAAAAATAAAGTATAGGCTACGGTAGCCACAGCAGCAGTAACCAGTATTTTAGTCGCCAGCCCTTTTGGGTTATGCTTAAATTCTGCCTTCCAACCTTTCTCAGCAAAAATATTAGGGATATGTCCATGCTTGAGGTCGTCCACAATCCCCTCCACTACATTTACCCGATCGGCAAGCAATAATGGAAGCCAATGACCATAACTGGATTCGCTATACTTAAACGCATAACGACGGATGGCACCACTCAAACCAGATAACGGAACCGATGTGCCATATACGGCCGACAGCGTAGGTCTTTCATTAGATTTTAAGATGTCGCCAATATCGGCTTGTAAAGGTGGTCGTTCCCAATTACTACGTTGATGGTCATCGCCGGTATAATTCTTCATTGGGTAAGTAGGCTCGTTTTCCGGGTCAGCATCCACTCCCCAGCCTTTTATTTGTGAGTAATCCTTAATTTTGTTTTCCATGGTTCTTCGTTTTACATTCTTGCAGATGGTGGTATTAATATAGGTTTGATACAATCGTCTAGCTTGGCCGAAAACATATGATAAGCATCAGCCACCTCTTCTAAAGGAATCCGGTGTGTAATCATTGCTTTCGGATCCAGGTGTCCAGCGCGGATATGTTCAATGAGCCTTGGCAACAATCTTTTCACCGAGGCTTGGTTGGCGCGGATGGTAATGCCTTTATTGACCACATTTCCAATGGGCACCAGGTTATCTGTAGGGCCATAGACCCCCACAATGGATACAATTCCTCCTTTTTTCACTGCATTAATTGCCCAGTGCAAGGCTGTTGCCGAACCTGCCTGCAGCAATAGTTTTTTGCCCGTAATGGTTTGCATGGCATTGCCCGACGCATCGCCACCTACAGCATCAATGCAAACATCGGCACCAAACCAATCGGTTGTTTTTTTAATAAACAAAACCGGATCTTCAAGCGATTTGAAGTTATAAGCCTCGCATTGCGCATATTTCCGTACAAAATCTAGCCTGTACTCCAAATGATCAATCACGATCACCCTTCCTGCACCAAAAAGCCATGCGCATTTAGCGGCCATGATTCCAATCGGCCCTGCACCAAACACCACAACCGTATCCCCTTTTTTAATACCAGCCATTTCAGCTGCCTGATACCCTGTAGGCACCACATCAGTAAGTAATACGGCATCATCATGATGAATATCAGGCGGAATCACCATTGGGCCAACATCAGCATAAGGTACGCGTACATATTCTGCTTGTCCGCCATCATAACCTCCGGCAGTATGCGAATACCCATATATTCCGCCAACGGCCGTAGCTGATGGATTTGATTCATGGCAATTTCCAAATAGCCCTTGTTTACAAAAAGCACATTTGCCACAAGCAATATTAAAGGGCACTAATACATGGTCGCCTACTTTCAGGTTTTCTACACCCGGACCAATATCTTCTACCACACCAATAAATTCATGTCCGAATGTCATACCTACACGGGTGTCTGGCACCAGGCCATGGTAGATGTGTAGGTCAGAGCCACAGATACAGGCGCGGGTAACACGGATAATCGCATCCTGAGGATGAAGAATCTCCGGCTGTGGTTTTTGAGATGCACGGACCCTAAAAGGGCCCCGGTAATTCATTGCTAACATACAATTGCGTTTTAGTTCAAATTATTAATTTTATTAACCCCGCCTGTGGTTTAAATGTTTGGGGTATTTATACTTGATCTTAACCCAGAAGTACTTGATTGTATCAATAATTTGATAGAGCATATGCACCTGTGACCTATGCTAATGACTATTTTTACCCTGGAATAAACCCAATCACATGAAAAAACTTTTCCTTCATCTTTTCCTATTAACTTGCACAACAGGTGTTATTGCACAGGATGCTGCCAGCTACCAATTGCCTCCTCAGGAAATGGCAGATTTACTATTAGCAAAGCCTACCCCAGGAGTAAACATTGGCAGCAAAGCGGCCTGGATGCTGCTAACTGACAGAAACCCTTATCCTTCTGTAGAAGAAATTGCCATGCCTGAATACCGCATCGCCGGTCTTCGTTTGAATCCTGAAAATTACAGTCCCAGCCGCCAGACTTACATCAACGGCTTTACCTTAATCCAGGTTAAAACCAATAAGGCAGTAGCCCTGAACGGCCTGCCCAGCCCGCTTTTTGCCGGAAATGTACAATGGAACCCTGCAGGAACTAAAATAGCCTTTACCAACACCACCGCAACCAGTGTAGACCTTTATTCCATCGATATTGCCAGTGCGCAAGTCACAAAAATCAATAAACAGCCTTTAAACGTAGTATTGGGTGATGGCATCAGCTGGTTAGACGACCAGACCTTACTTTACCAGGTGGCTGTGCAACCGGCTTCGGCAGCGCCTAAAAAACCATTAATGCCAAAAGGTCCAACTACACAACAGAATTTGGGTAAAACCGCACCAAGTGCCACGTATCAGGATTTAATTAAATCGCCTTACGATGAGTTGTTGTTTGAATTTTTTGCCACTTCTCAATTGGTAAAAAACAGCAATGGAGTAGAAACGCCTATTGGGAAACCTGACATCTACCTGAATGTGACTGTATCGCCCGATAAAAACTTCCTCTTGCAACGTAAATTGAAAAAGCCATTTTCTTACCTGGTTTCTGCTTATGGATTTCCATCTACAGTGGAAATTATTAACCTGAACGGCAAATCACTGAAAGTTTTGGCACAATTGCCTTCAGCTGAAGGCAGACCTTCAGGAAACGATAACCTGCAGAACATTGCCCGCAGTTTCGACTGGCGCGATGATGTTGCTGCAACTGTAATCTGGGCACAGCCTTTAGACAGTGGACTTATTAAAAAAGACGTAGAATTTCACGATGCTGTATATTCCCTGGCTGCACCATTTACCGGTAAACCAAACACGCTTTTAAAAACCAAAACCCGTTTCCGAAACATCTTATGGGGCGATGAAAACATAGCCTTGGTACAGGAAGGCCTGCGAAGCAAACAAAGCACCAAACTGAGTCGCTTTAATCCGGCTAACGGCAAAATGGAAACCCTATATGAAGGTAACCAGACCGATGCCTATAACAACCCGGGATATCCGGTGATGGCCAAAAATAAGTATGGTCGTTACGTGGTTAAAACAGTAGACAATGGCAAAAAACTGTTGATGAACAACACCACAGGCTCTTCCGCAAAAGGAGATTTGCCTTTCCTGGCAAAGTTCGACCTGAAAACAAAGAAGAATGATATCATTTGGCGCAGTGCAGAAGGTACTTATGAATTTGTTGCCGATGTGCTGGATGCCGACAAATTGGTGCTGTTAACCCGCAAAGAAACGCAGCAGGACGTACCTAACTATTTTATCAAGAATTTAATGCTTCGTATTGCCGACCAGCAATTGACCAGTTTTGAAAACCCCTACCCTGCAATGGTTGGTGTAATCAAAGAAAAAATATCGTATAAACGTGCAGATGGCATCGACCTTACCGGCGATCTGTATTTACCTAAAGGTTACGATAAAGCAAAAGATGGTGCCTTGCCTTTGTTGATCTGGGCTTACCCAAGGGAGTTTAACTCGGCAGCCGATGCCGCACAGATCAGGGGATCAAAACACCGTTTCACCACCATCAGCTGGGCTTCGCCTATTTACTGGGTTACCCAGGGATATGCTGTTTTAGACAATGCCGAAATGCCTATTGTAGCCGCAAACGGCAAAAAGCCAAATGACACCTTTGTAGACCAGTTAAAAATGAATGCCGAAGCCGCCATTAACAACCTGGCCGGACAAGGTATTGCCGACAAAAACCGTATTGCTGTCGGAGGACATAGTTATGGCGCGTTTATGACGGCCAACCTATTGGCACATACCAATTTATTTAAAGCAGGGCTTGCCCGCAGTGGTGCCTATAACCGTACCTTAACCCCTTTCGGTTTCCAAAATGAAGACCGTACCTATTGGGATGCGCCTCAATTGTATTTTGAAATGAGCCCTTTCAGTTATGCCAATAAAATTAAAACACCACTGTTATTAATTCACGGTGATTCTGATGATAATCCTGGAACTTTCCCGATGAACAGCGAACGTTTGTTTAACGCCGTTAAAGGTTTTGGTGGCACTACCCGCTTTGTATTTTTACCTTACGAAGCGCACAGCTATAAAGGAAAAGAAAACATTTTACACATGTTGTGGGAAATGAATGCCTGGTTGGATACCTATGTTAAAAAAGCTAAATAAGCTGATGTAACATTTTAATAAAGACCCACTCCTATAACCATGATTGAAACAAGAAATTTCATCACTAACAATGCGTTATGGCTGTGGGTCTTTATCGTACTAAAATTTACCATTCAATACTTTTTGATCCATCCGGTTTATGATTTACACCGCGATGAGTATTTACACCTCGACCTTGGCAAACACCTGGCCTGGGGATATACCTCTGTTCCCCCGGTAACCGCCTGGGTCTCTTATGTCATTGGCTTATTGGGCAACGGTTTGTTTTGGATAAAGTTTTTCCCTGCCTTATTTGGCGCCTTCACCATGCTTACCGTATGGAAAATTACAACTGAACTAAAGGGCAGTTTATTTGCTCATATCCTGGCCGCTACAGCGGTAACCTTTTCCGTCATTTTCAGAATTAACACCTTATACCAGCCTAATTCATTAGATTTCCTCTGCTGGACCTTGCTTTTTTACACCTTGATCAAATACATTAATAGCGGTCGACAGTCCTGGCTTTATGCATTAGCTGTTGTATTCGCTCTTGGTTTTTTGAATAAATACAGCATTGCCTTTCTGGCTGTAGCCATGTTACCTGCCATCCTGCTAACCGAACACCGGAATCTGCTGGTGAAAAAACAATTCCTGCTGGCTGCACTTCTAGCCCTCCTTATCATATCACCTAACCTTTATTGGCAATACCAACATGGATTTCCTGTGATTACCCACATGGAAGAGTTAAAACGTACCCAACTGGTCAATGTTAACCGCCTTGATTTTCTGAAAGATCAGCTGTTCTTCTTTTTCCCTGCGCTATATGTGCTACTTGCAGGCATGATTGCGCTGGTCATCCATAAAGCATTTTCTGCCTACCGTTTTATCTTCTATTCTACAGTATTTACTTTAATGCTGTTTACTTTCTTCCGGGCAAAAAGTTATTATGCCATCGGTTTATACCCGGTGTTTATGGCCTTTGGTGCCATTTACCTGGACCGATTGCTCCAGCGGCCCTGGACGGTTTATGTTAAAGGGCTGGTTTTACTCCTGCCTCCTTTATTTTTTTTTCTGACCATCAGGATCGTTTATCCGATCAATACACCGGAAACCATTGTTAACAACCAGGCCCTGTATAAAAAATATGGGATGTTGCGCTGGGAAGACGGCAAAGACCACCACTTACCGCAAGACTTTGCTGATATGCTGGGCTGGAAAGAGCTTGCCGAAAAAGTAGACCGGGCATATGCTACTATACCAGAAAAAGCTCATATTTTGGTGATCTGTGATAACTACGGCCAGGCGGGAGCGATCAATTATTACAGCAAACACAAAAACATGGCGGCAGTATCATTTAATGCAGATTATAAATACTGGTTCGATTTAACAAAGGAAATTACTACCGTAATTACTGTAAAAACGGCTCATAACGAAGATCCAAACAATGAAGAAGAACATTCGTTGTTTGAGCAGGTAAGCTTTAAAGGAAAAGTTGAAAATGTAAATGCAAAGGAGTATGGTACCGTGATTTATTTGCTGGAAAAACCAAAAAAATCAATCAACGCCTTTATTGCAGAAAATATGGATTAATAACCCCCGGGCACTGTTATTTTAAGAGGGTTTGATTTTCAGTAGAACCGTCATTTTTTACACTGCCCTAAGGGCTGCAATTTACCCTATTTAAACCGTATGGCTTTTAGGGGGGAGATTTTACTCACCAGCAGGGATGGGATGACTAATACAATCAAACAGATGGTAAGCGTAGCGACGTTTAACAAGAAAACGTCCATAAAGTGTAATTCGATGGGTACATAATTGAGGTAATACGAACCTTGATCTAAATGAAAGATATGCGTGTAATATTGAAGAAAGCCCAGCCCTAAACCTAAAACATTACCTAGAAACAAGCCTATGCCCACTAAATAAGCTGCATTGTAAAGAAAGATTTTGATGATGCTATAATCGCTCATGCCAAATGCCTTCAACATGCCAATCATGTTGGTGCGTTCAAGAATCATAATTAACAAAGCAGTAATCATGTTAATAACCCCAACAATTAACATGAGTATTAAAAGCACCCTGGTATTAACATCTAAAAGGGAAAGCCAGGTAAAGATGTTTGGAAAGTATGCCCTTACCGACTCTGAGCGAAGGTTATGGTCTAATTTGTCGTACATCTGGTTAGCTACCCGATCCAGTTGTGTAAAATCTTTAAGGCGTACTTCAATACCGCCAATTTCTGTTGGCTTCCAGTTATTTAAACGCCGAATGATGTTAATATGTCCAATGACAAAACTCTTGTCGATCTCTTCTACACCAACATCATAAATGCCTACAATCTCGAATTTCCTTTTACGTGGCGGATCCTGCACAAAATGCATGATAAAATCATCGCCTATTTTGAGTTTTAATCGTTTTGCGGTGAAATTAGAAATCATCACCTGCTGAGTGGCTTTCGTGCTATCAGTAAAATCGATGGTCCGTCCACTAATCAAGTACTGGTTTATATAATCCCAGTTGTAGGTTTCATCAATGCCTTTAAAATTGATACCTTCCACTTCATCGTTAGCTGAAATAATCGCGGGTTTGGTAGAGTAAGGTGAAAAATAGGCAATATTGGGGTTGTCGCGCAGGGAAGCCAGTGTTTTGGCACTCGGCTCAAAAGGCGCCAGTTCAAAGGAATTATTTACGTCGAGTTTAAACACCCTTACATCGCCAACAAAACCCCTCACCTTATCTTGTATCTCTGTTTTAAACCCTTTAATGATGGCTACAGAAAGCATCATCACCGCCAGGCTAAGCATAACACCTGCAATGGCGATGCGCACAATAAGCTTGGAGAACGTCCTTTCTGACTTTACAGAGATCCTTTTGGCGATAAAATATTCTATATTCAAATGTTTTGCGATAAATTGTACCTTAGCAAAAATGCTATTTTGTATTGGATTAAGCATATATATTTAAAAAGAAACACAATGAAATCAACTTATTCCCTTTTATTGCACCTTGGGTTAGGTGTTGTCACTTTACAGGCTTGCGGAACAACGAAATCGCCCACCTTAGCGACTACTGTAAAGACTAACCAAACTGTTACCGCAGAAAACCCAGACCAGCCTAAACAACAAAAAATGCTGACTGGCGCTGAGCAAACCGACAAATACCTGCCCCTATTAAAAGGAAAACGTGTAGGTATGGTGGTTAATCCAACTTCTATCATTGGTAAAGAAACTGCTGTAGACAGCCTGTTGAGTTTAGGGGTGAACATTGTGAAAATATTTGGACCAGAGCATGGTTTCAGGGGTGATGCCAGTGCAGGTATCCATGTATCAGATGATGTGGACACTAAAACAGGTATCAAAGCGGTTTCCTTATATGGTAAACATTCTACGCCTACCGCAACTGATTTAGCAGATGTGGATATCATGGTTTTCGACATACAGGATGTAGGCGTACGTTTTTACACGTATATCAACACCTTGCAGCATGTGATGGAAGCCTGTGCAGCTAATAATAAAGAACTGGTTATTTTAGATCGCCCGAATCCTAATGGTTTTTATATAGACGGGCCGATTCTGGATGCGAAATTGGTATCTGGTATTGGCTTACAACCCATCCCTATTGTTCACGGATTAACCATTGGCGAATATGCACAGATGCTGAATGGTGAAGGCTGGTTAAAAGGCAAGGTGAAGTGTAAAATCAATGTGATTACCATGACCAATTATAACCATGATATGCCATATGCTTTACCGGTTAAACCTTCACCTAACTTGAACACCGATCAAAGCATTTTATTATACCCAACACTTTGCCTGTTTGAAGGCACTTATTTAAGCCAGGGTCGCGGTACGCAACATCCATTTACTGTGCTTGGTGCTCCGGCTTTAAAAGGTAAATATGCCTATAACTTTACGCCAAAAAGCATCAAAGGCATGGCCGAAACGCCATTACATCAGGATCAGGCTTGTTATGGCTTGGACCTTAGAAACTACGATGTAGAAAACATTAGAAGGGATAAAGTGTTAAACTTAAACTGGTTAATTGAATTGTACCAGGCCTACCCAAATAAAGCTGATTTCTTCAACTTTAAACTAAGTAAGCAAATGGGAAATTTTGATAAGCTGGCTGGTGTTTCTACGTTAAAACAGCAAATTATTGCAGGAAAAACAGAAAAAGAGATTCGCGCCAGCTGGGAACCAGGATTAACACAATATAAAACGATGCGCAAAAAATACTTGCTGTATCCTTAACCATCAGACCATGAATTCAGAACCAAAAAAGACAAATGAAAGCCCCAGCAGTAACTTTGAGGAAGAAGTACCAAAAGGCAAAGTTCCTGCCGGAGAGAAAGCGGTAAAACAACCTGAAGATGAAAATTATGAGGCAGAAGAACCTGAATTTGACGATATGGTTCAACGCAAAACGAACGATGAACAACCTGTTCAACCCATTAACAAACCACCTGCAAAAGGTTAAACTAAATCTTTTTGCGCCTTTTTGAGGAATTTCATGAGCACTTGTTCATCATTTTCCATAGCAAATTGCGTATGTGGTTTCTCCGTATTAACCTGCTTGAGGTATTTTGAAAGCCGATCGCTTTCGAATGCCTCAAGCAATAACGGATACACATAAGAACTTTTACATACCGCCCTGGTATTGCCTAATTTACAGGCTACACAGTCCAATACTTCTACAATCACCTTCTTTTTGGGTTTATCAAGGGACTCGGGATCTACAAAACACTTCGCCAGTTGCCTTAAAGCCTCTAAAGTGCCACCCCAGGTTCTAAAATCTTTGGCTGTAAAATCACTTCCAGTTATATCTCTGATGTAGTTATTAATTTTTCCCGAATCAACCGCCCTACGCTCCTTGTCGGCCGTATAATATTGAAATAATTCCTGACCGGGAATATCCCTGCACTTTTTAACCAGTTGTGCAAGCGTTTTATCATTAAGCGTAACTTCATGGTGTACCCCTTTTTTACCAATAAAATCAAGAGTTAAATTATTACCGTTAATTTTTGCATGTTTGTCGCGTAGCGTACTAAGTCCGTAACTGCCATACAATTGCTTGTAAGATTCATTACCCACCCTGATTAAGGTTTTTAACATCACCTGCACACAAATTGCCAATACCTTTTGCTCGTCAAAATCTTTCCTCCGCAAATCTTTGGCGATGCGCTTACGCACTTGAGGTAACACTTTTCCAAATTCTAATAACCGGAAATATTTACTCTCTGAGCGCCTGGTGGTCCATTTATGGTGGTAACGGTATTGTTTACGGCCTGCAACATCAATTCCGGTAGCCTGGAGATAAGCATTCTTTTTAGGAGCAATCCAAACGTTAGTCCAGGCAGGTGGGAGCACCAGGGCCTTAATACGTTCAACATCATGATCATCACTTATCCGCTTGCCATCCTTGTCTACATAATAAAATGCACCAGGCTTACCTTTTCTGTAAATTCCCGGCGCACTGTCGCTCATGTATATTAATCCACTTAATTTAATTTCTTCGGTTGTCTCCATTGAATAGAAAGAATTTTACCATCAGCGTCATACGGGTTCATGTGGCCGAAAAAAAGCTTATAAAACCAATACAGGCTTTAAAAACTCGCGCGTCAAATGAAGATATGCGTTAATTTTTTAGTTATTTTGCTAATTAAACACAGGACAATGAGAATAGTTTTTATGGGTACCCCCGATTTCGCTGTAGCCTCACTGGCTGCCTTGGTTAATACCGGTTTTGAGGTTGCTGCGGTGGTAACGGCTGCCGACAAGCCAGCTGGTCGCGGACAGAAATTGAGTGAAAGTGCCGTAAAGAAGTATGCAATTGAACAAGGCCTTCCGGTGCTGCAACCCATAAAACTAAAAGATCCTGAATTTATTGCGGCCCTGAAAGCCATTAATGCCGATTTGCATGTGGTGGTTGCTTTTCGCATGTTACCTGAAATGGTATGGAGTATGCCACCTAAGGGTACCATAAACTTACACGGATCGTTATTGCCACAATACCGTGGGGCAGCACCAATTAACCATGCCATTATAAATGGAGAAAAGGAAAGCGGTGTGACTACCTTCTTGTTGAAACAGGAAATTGATACAGGTGATGTAATTGACAGCAGAAAAGTAAGTATTGCCGACGATGATACCGCTGGTGATTTACACGATAAATTAATGGTGGTTGGTGCCGACCTGCTGGTAGATACGGTGAAGGCCATCGAAGCTGGCGATTACCAGGAAATTCCTCAGGATCCTGCCGTTGAAATTAAACATGCCCCCAAAATTTTTAAAGATTTCTGCAATATTGATTGGAACCAGTCGGCTGAAACGGTGTATAACCTGGTTCGCGGACTCAGTCCGTACCCTACCGCTTTTACCACTTTGAACGACAAAAATCTTAAGATATTTAAAGCAACAGTGGAGCATAAAGAACCCGGTATTGCCGCCGGTGGTTTCCTTAGCGATGGGAAAACCTATTTAAAGTTTGCCACAAAAGATGGCTTTTTAAAACTGACCGACTTGCAATATGAAGGTAAAAAGAGGATGACTGTAGAAGAGTTTCTTCGCGGAATTCGCTTATAACTGGTTCAGCAGCGCACTCATATTTTTAGAAATTTCATTAAAATAACGCTTGCGCCCATAACCCATTACCCAACGGATACCGCCCACAGCATTGGTCACAAAAACCTCTTCTGCCTGACGTAAAACCTCTGGATTAAGTTGTGCTTCGATAATGTTAATGTTGTTGGCTTTGGCCAGTTGCATGACCACCTTGCGCATCACACCAGCTATACAGCCTTCAGATAAGGCAGGGGTGTATATCTGTTTGTCGTATACCACAAAGATATTGGAGCTAATGGTTTCACAGATAAAGCCATGCTGGTTTAAGATAATGGATTCATCAAGCTTGTGCTGTTTTTTAAAGAGCCCGGCCATGACATAAAGCAGGGAACTGCTTGTTTTATGGTTGGATAACATGTTTACCGGTTTGGTTAACTCATTATACACATCAACAATAAGCCCCTTTTTATTAATTTCATACTGGCTGTTGTCCATGGGCGTAGCTTCCAGCACATAACCGTATTTATTAATTTCTGGGGTGTATAATCCTTCCCCACCACGGTAAACAGAAAGGCGGAACTTTACGTTATCTTTTAATTTGTTTTTTTTGCAAAGTTCGGCGGTTTTTTGCTTCAGAAAATATTCATCGAGCAACACACTGCCCTCCATTTTTAGCGCCTTCATTCCCGCTTTAAGGCGGTCTACATGGTATTCTGGAAACTGCAATTTACCATTGCTCATCCTGATGGTTTCGAACAGTCCGTCGCCATAGCGAAAACTACGGTTACTGGCTGTGAGTACAGGATGATTAGCAGTAAAAAATTCGTCGTTGTGTAATATGTATTGTAATTGCATTGATCTCTCGGCTGTCGGGTTATTGCGGCTGTACTAAGTAATTTCTCCATTTGTGTAACACAGCTTCAAAATCACTTGGTAATGGCGCTTCAAACTCCATGTACGTTTGTGTAGTTGGATGTATAAAACCTAAGGTTTGTGCATGCAGCGCCTGGCGGGGGATCAAATCGAAGCAGTTTTGAACAAATTGTTTGTATTTAGTGAAGGTAGTTCCTTTTAAAATTTTATCACCACCGTAATTGGCGTCACTAAATAATGGATGTCCGATGTGCTGCATATGTGCTCTGATTTGATGTGTCCGGCCGGTTTCCAGCTGGCAGCTAATTAAGGTTACATAACCTAAACGTTCTAACACAGTATAATGTGTTACAGACCACTTACCTTTTTCTTCTTCGTCATAAACATCCATGATGATGCGGTTCTTGGCACTGCGGCCAATATAACCACTTACGGTGCCATCCTTTTCCACATCGCCCCATACCAAAGCCAGGTATTTACGGGTAATGCTATGGTCAAAAAACTGTTTGGCCAGTTTGGTCATGGTGATTTCGTTTTTACTAATTAGCAACAAACCAGAAGTATCTTTATCGATACGGTGTACCAGACCTGGGCGACCTTCATTACCTGGAAGTTCGGGTAATTGCTCAAAGTGGAAAGCCAGGGCGTTAACCAGTGTCCCTGTGTAGTTATTAAAACCTGGGTGTACCACCATTCCGGCAACCTTGTTCACGATCAAAAGGTCTTTATCTTCATAAATAATATCAATCGGAAGGTCCTCCGGGTAAACTTCGGTGTCACGTGGAGGGTGTGGGAAAACAATGGAAATCTCATCTGCAGGTTTAACCTTATAGCTAGATTTTATTACTTTCTGGTTCACTAATACGTTACCAGCGTCTATCGCATTTTGTATCCGGTTGCGTGATGCATTCTCTAAACGGTGCATCAAAAACTTGTCAATCCTTAATAAAGATTGACCTTTATCGACAACAATATTAAAATGTTCATATAAATCCTGCTCCTCTAATTCCTGTCCTGCATTGGTATTTTCCATGCTACAAAACTAATCTTTAACAATTACATATTTAAAAAGAAATTGGCTTACTATTTGTTGACTACGAAATACGCGTGAAATAATATGAATCGATCGTTTAACTTGCGAGCGCTTCATCACTCATGAAAACAATAAATACTGATGAAAAACTTTAAACAAAACGTTGTCATTATTCTAAATTTCTTCCCTTATTTAATCAGGAAGATCTACTTTAAAGCTTAATTAGCGAATTTCCATTCTATATTTGCATCAATGTTCGCAAATTTGAATAGTCCCCTTCAACAATTAAGTCATACTGATCCCCTACGTCTATGGGTTAAACGAGACGACCTGATTGACCCCTATATATCAGGAAATAAGTGGCGCAAGCTAAAATACCTGATTCAGAAGGCGGTTCGCCTAAACAAATTACACTTGGTTACCTTTGGAGGTGCTTATTCCAATCACCTTGTAGCTACCGCAGCGGCAGCGGCACGATCAGGATTTCGTGCAACGGCTTTTGTGCGTGGAGAACCTGTTGATAACGAGATGTTATTGCTTTGCAAGCTTTATGGCATGAAACTTATTTTCACCAACCGCGAAGAATACAAAAACAAACCAGCACTTTTCCAGTCTTTTTTCAAGGATGATCCGGATGCATTTTTTATTGATGAAGGTGGGGCTTCTGCAGAAGCAGTGAAAGGTTGCGCCGAGATACTGGATGAGTTACCAGCAGATGTGGATCACCTGTTTTGTGCTGCCGGCACTGGTACAACTGCCGCGGGATTACTTAAAGGGATACAACAAAGGAAATTAAAGACGCAGCTGCATGTTGTTCCTGTATTACGGGGTGGCGACTTTATTGCCAATGAAATTTATCACTACACACAAGATGTAGAGCAATTACACTTACATACCGACTACCATTTTGGCGGTTACGCAAAGACACAACCGGAGTTACTCACCTTCATGAAGGCTTTTATTGCCAGAGAGGGCATGCTGATTGATCCAGTGTATACCGCAAAAATGTTCTATGCTATTTACGACCTGGCTGGAAAAAATTACTTTAAAAAAGAGGAAAAAATTGTTGCCCTGCATACTGGGGGGCTTCTCGGTATTTTCGGGAAAAAGGAAAAATTAGCCGAGATTCTGTAGGAACCTCCTTAATGATCACCATTGTTCGAGTCCCAACGGTTTTTTGCCTAAAGGGCTAAGAATAGCAAAGGCATAACTTTACATCGTATTGCGGCTTTGTCAGCTGTTAATTTGCTATTGCTTTGATTTCTCGTTGCCTTGTCAACTTCTATAAGTGTTGTATTGTATAATAATAATATAATAACATTCGCTATCGAAAAATTGATCTAATTTGTACCTGTTACCTAAAGGATACCGGTTAATAAACGATACTATGGCCAGACAAATTAATTTAAGTTTTACCAGACATCTATATTTTTCGAAATTCATTACTTTCCTTCTCCTCTGTTTTTTAGCTGGCTGCAGTACTTCAACTTCGTTCGATCGTGAGGTATGGATTGACAATCCTGACGTAGCAAATAAATATAATCATAGAGCAAAGATGGTGCAGGATGTAATCAAAAACCACTTAAAACCTGGAATGCCAAAAAAGTCATTGTTAAACTTATTAGGGAGACCCTACTGGGAAGGTACAGTTCGGAGACTGCCTAAAAACACTGTTTTACCAGACTCCATTTCCTATGCAAACGATGAAAACTTTAAGCCAGAAAATGCAGATAAGGCGATGGTTGCAATCAATAAGTTTTATAAATTATATGGAAAACCTGTTTTGATCATGAGGTACCCGGTGGGCTGGTCTACTATGGATCCTAATTTCTTGGTTATCCAATTAAACAGCAAACAACAGGTAGTGGAATATTGGGTTAGTCAAGGCTAATATCGTTGCATGATGGCATATTAATTAACCTTAGTACAAATTAAAATTCTCAGATAAATACCCCTATCAATTTTAAACGATGATTTTTAGTAAAATGACACTCCAAACACCTGCAAACCCCTATTGCGTTTGATTCTTTAGCTGTTTTTAGTACATTTGGTTATAACCAAACAGACCTATGTATAAACTAAACATACCACCAGGAGAAGTTAATAAGGTACTCAGCAAGCACATTTTAGCAGACGGCTATGACCTTACCTATGATATAGACAAAAGTCAGGGCGCATATATCTACGATTCAAAAAATGATCGCAGGTTGCTTGATTTTTTTACTTGTTTTGCATCGGTTCCATTAGGCTATAACCACCCTAAAATGATCAATGATGAGGCTTTTAAGCACAACTTGTTGGCGGCTGCCATGGCTAACCCCTCGAACTCCGATGTTTACACCCAGCAGTACGCTCAGTTTGTAGATACTTTTTCTAAAGTCGGTATTCCTTCCTACTTACCCCATGCATTTTTTATTGCCGGTGGAGGATTAGCTGTGGAAAACGCGATTAAGGTGGCCATGGACTGGAAGGTTCAAAAGAACTTTGCGAAAGGATATACAGAAGAGAAGGGTTTTAAAGTATTACACTTTGAAAGGGCATTTCATGGTCGTACCGGTTACACGTTAAGTTTAACCAATACCCTTCCTGATAAAACAAAATGGTTTGCCAAATTCGACTGGCCCCGTGTAACCGTACCAACGGTGAGGTTTCCTTTGGAAGGCGATAATTTAAGTCTGGCCGAAAACACCGAGGCCCAATCGATTGAGCAGATTAAAGCCGCTTTTGCCATCCATAAGGACGACATCTGTGCCATTATTGTGGAGCCCATACAATCAGAGGGTGGTGATAATCATTTAAGGGAAGAATTCCTGATCCAGCTGAAAACCCTTGCCGACGAAAATGAAGCTTTTTTAATTTACGACGAAGTGCAGACAGGTGTAGGTTTAACAGGTAAATTCTGGTGTCACGAACATTTTAGTGAAAAAGCACGACCGGATATTGTGGCTTTTGGCAAGAAAATGCAGGTATGTGGAATCTTGGTAGGTGATAAGGTGGATCAGGTAGAGAACAATGTTTTCCGTGTTCCTTCCAGAATCAATTCTACCTGGGGTGGCAACCTGGTAGACATGGTGCGCGCCACACAGATTTTACAGATTATAGAAGAAGACAAACTTTGTGAAAATGCTGCAAATGTTGGAGCATACCTAAAAACAAAACTGGAAGCGCTGGCACAGAAATATGATAGCATCAAAAATGTTCGTGGCAAAGGTTTGTTGTGTGCTTTTGACTTCCCGGAAAAGAAAATGAGGGATGCACTCTTACAAAAAGGCATGGAAAAACACGTGATGTTTTTAGGCTGCGGCAATCAAACCATCCGCTTCCGTCCGGCATTATGCATCGAAAAAAAGCATATTGACGAAGGTCTCGCCATTATGGAGGAGATTTTACCAACGTTGTAAAGGAGAGATAAAATCAATTAAATGAGTAGAACAAATGTTATCCTGGGTATAGGAGTGTTATTTTTAGTGGGCTGGATGTTAAAAGGAACATTTTTTCAGCCAGGAATAGATGATTTAAAGGGAGAATTTAAAGAAGTTACCCGCTACCGGAATGAAAATAATACTGGGCCAGTACAATATGTATTTATTGTAACTGTAAAAGATGAGGCAACAGCAGAAATGGAAAAATATGGAAACTTCATGCCTCACCATAAAGGTGGCAGCACTAAAGTATATTACTTTAAGCAGGGCGGCCCTGTGCCGAATAAAGCGATGCCTGGTGATGTAAATTTTGATCCATCGTTTAACCAGGCCTGCATTGCCCTCTATGAAAAAAGTGCAATGGGCAACACCAGCCTAGTTAACAACCCTTTGTAAAACCTTAAACGAAGGCAGAGAATCCAGTAATGGCTCTGCCTACAATTAAGGAGTTTATTTCTTTGGTACCCTCGTAGGAATAAATGGCCTCAGCATCAGCCACGAAACGGGCCACATCGTATTCCAGTAATATACCATTTCCACCCATCACTTCCCGGGCCCTACTCACCACATCCCTGGTTTTCATGGAACAAAACACCTTAGCTAAAGAGGCATGCTCATCGGTTAACATGCCCTGGTCTTGCAATTGAGATAAGCGGAAACACAAGGTTTGCATGGCGGTTAAGTTTGATAACATCTCTACCAGGTGATTTTGGATCAGCTGGAAAGAGGCGATTGGTCTACCAAATTGTTTACGGGTTTGCGTATAGGCGAGTGCGCTTTCGTATGCGCCACGTGCACAACCCACTGCTTGCCAGGCCACACCTGCGCGTGTCATTTGTAATACCTTGGCGGTATCTTTAAAGGAATTAGCCCCTTGCAGGCGATCTTCCTCATCCACTTCACAGTTGGTTAGCGTGATCAGTCCGTTCTGAACAATCCGAAGCGCCATTTTATCCATCATTTTTTCTACACTGATGCCTTTATTACCCTTACGTACCAGAAAACCTTTTACCTGGTTATCATCAAGATCCCGGGCCCAAATAATGGTGACATCTGAGAAGGTGGCATTCCCAATCCACTTTTTCTGTCCGTTTAGGATCCACTTGCTTCCTACTCTTTTTGCGGTAGTTGTTAATCCCCCTGCAGCTGCAGAACCCACTTCCGGCTCGGTCAGGCCGAAGGCACCAATGGTCTTAAACTGTTGCATGGAAGGTAGCCATTCTTGTTTTTGAGCTTCTGAACCTAATAAATAGATGGAACCCATGGCCAGACCACTTTGCACGCCAAAAAAAGTAGAAATAGAAGTATCTACCCTCGCCATTTCCATGGCGAGCATGCCCTCCATTAAATTGGAGCGATTAGGGCAGCCATAACCATTATAGGTGAGGCCGCAAATATTAAGTTCTGCAATTCTGGGAATCAGCTCAAACGGGA
Source organism: Pedobacter sp. CAN_A7 (assembly GCF_015752175.1). Lineage (NCBI taxonomy): Bacteria > Pseudomonadati > Bacteroidota > Sphingobacteriia > Sphingobacteriales > Sphingobacteriaceae > Pedobacter > Pedobacter sp. CAN_A7. The sequence goes on from NZ_JADOUW010000001.1 coordinate 1,353,231, forward strand.
ATTCTGCTTTGAGCCAGTATTGGTTAACGATCGGTTTAACTTCCTTTTCTAAAAAAGCACGCACCTTTAATTGTAAGGCGCGGTCTTCATCTTTTAGTGCTTCATCGCCTAGGTGATAGAAATCGCCTTCAACAGGCGGTAGTTCACGCTTTTTAGGCTTATGATCAATCATCTTCATTAAACCCTGAATCTGCGTGTCATCAAGATGAGCAAAAGATTCGACTACCTTAGGTAAATCTATTTTCCTGGAAAGGGCACCAAGTTGTTCGAAATCTATGCTCCTGAAGAGTGTAATGGCATTTTTGATATTGGAAAACAAATTTGACATGGCTTGCTATTTATTATAGAACAGCAAACATGCCCCTTTTGTTAGGTATTTAACGCAAATACCGGGTTAACGAAGCTGAAATAGATCGTCTACCCCAAGTAACTTGCGAGAAGTAAAGCCTTCGCCATAAGTAGCACCTATCGATTTACCAAACTCCCTAGCTCTGCCAATGACACTTTCAAAAAAATCGGGAGAAGATATATAGGTCTCCTGTTCGTTCACTTCCGGGTTGTAGAACTGTGTTCTAAAAGCTTTAATAGATTCCAGTTTGGCATCCATATGGTCGGTGATGTCGATGATGATATCTGGTTTGAGGTAACGATCCTGAATGTATTGAAATATTAATCTCGGGCGACTAGCCACTTGTTCCACACCTGCTAATTGGGTAACTATTTTGGGCAACCCAGCTAAAAAACAGGCATCATTTATTAAATCACCGGCCCGGCCATGGTCGGGATGCCGGTCATGTAAAGCATTGCTTAATACAATTTCCGGCTGGTATTTACGGATCATCTTAATCACCTCCATTTGGTGTGCCTCATCATTCTTGAAAAAGCCATCTTTAAAGCGGAGGTTTTCACGGGCATGTAAGCCTAGTATTCTGGCCGATGCCATCGCTTCTTCATCTCTGGTTTCTGCGGTACCTCTGGTCCCCAGTTCGCCCCTGGTCAAATCGACAATACCGACTTTTTTGCCGGCAGCAATATGTTTTAATATAGTGCCGGAACAGCCTAATTCTGCATCATCAGGATGTACAGCAAACACAAGTAAATCTAATTTCATGAATTGGTGTAGTTATAATAAGCGCTGTATACTCTTTTTTACTTTAGAAGATAAAGGCTTGGTAAAGGGAAAGAAATAGTCAACAACTTCTCCCCTTCTATTGATCAAATATTTATGGAAATTCCACCTGGGTGTAGACTTTAAGTTCCCATTCAGTTTAATATCACCCAGGAACTTGTAAAGAGGATGCGCAAGATCACCACGGACCATTATCTTTTCAGAAACAGGAAACTGGACACCGAAGTTTAATTGGCAAAATTCACTGATCTGTGCGCCATCAAGCGGTTCTTGGCGGCCGAAATCGTTAGACGGAAAAGCAAGAACCTCAAAACCCTGCTCCTTAAATTCTTCGCGAAGAACCTGAAGCTCGTTTAATTGCGGTGCGAAACCACAACCTGAGGCAATATTAACGATGAGCAATACTTTATTTTGGTATTCGAACAGGTTCTTTTCAGACCCGTCAAGGAATTTCACCTTAAACTGATGGATACTTTTAGGGTTTTTTGTCATTAGTTATATTGGTAATACCCGGATGAAATAATAATAGACTCTATATCCCGCTCTTCACGGGGATTATAAGTACTTTTTAAGTCATGGCCTACAACCCTAGCTACAGATTGATACAAAAACGCCTTTACGCCACCTTTGTTTTGCTTTACAATGTCAAAGGTTGTCCTTCCAAGCTCCCTGTCTACCAGTTTGGTTAAAATTCTACCCTGTGTAATGGTAAGTTCCTTAATTTCTTTATTAAACATCTGCTTAATCTCTGCATCGCATTGTTTAACCAGTTTTTTCTGTTCTCTTTTATTTTCAGTAATGGCCAGATCCCGCTCCAATTGTTCATAGCGCCGCTTAGCATACAGCGCATAAGGCATTACCTTAAGCACATTATAGCGCAAACGGTTAAAAGCAGCCCTTTCTTGCGGGGATTTGAAGATGCGCGCCCCATAAATGACTACTTCATTCAAAGGAATCCAGGGAATTAGCTCCCCGTCTATATTTGTCGAAGCTACACGTATCGTGTCATTCTTTCCCATCTCCGGCAATTTATAGGGCTTCTCCTGAGCAACAACATGAACTCCCGCAATAATGACAATAAGCAGAATAAGTAACCTATAAAATTTCATATTTTTATACTGCCTCAAAGTTAAAGCATTTTTATATATTCGGATCCATCCGAACTTCTAATTTTGTAATCAGAGTATCAGATAAAAACACTACAAAATTCAATATAGCGCTTTAACGCAAAGCATGTTATAATATTACGAAAATAATACAAATGAAGAACACATTGGTCATTGATCTGGAAGCAGAGAAGCAGGAAATATTAAAGCGTTATAGGGCGCTCTTGCGGGCATGCAAGCCAACTATGCAAAAGGGAGATAAAAAGGAAATCAGAAAGGCTTTTGACATGGCTTTAGAAAGTCATAAAAACATGAGGCGTAAATCTGGTGAACCTTATATTTATCACCCTATTGCTGTGGCGCAAATTGCTGCCGAAGAGATTGGCCTGGGTACCACTTCTATAGTATGTGCCTTACTGCATGATGTGGTGGAAGATACAGACCTAACCCTGGAAGATATTGAGCGTGAATTTGGAAAGAAAACCGCCAAAATTATAGATGGTTTAACTAAAATTTCAGGTGTATTCGACTACAACAGCTCTTTACAAGCAGAGAATTTCAGAAAAATGTTGCTTACCCTGGCCGATGATGTAAGGGTGATCCTGATTAAGTTAGCCGACCGACTGCATAACATGCGGACTATGGACTTCATGCCCAGACACAAGCAGCTTAAAATAGCTTCTGAAACCATTTACTTGTATGCACCTCTTGCTCACCGCCTTGGTTTGTATGTCATTAAGTCTGAATTGGAAGACCTTTCCATGAAATACCTGGAACCAGATACTTATAAATACATCGCTACCCAGCTTAACGAGAAAAAAACAGAACGTAACCTCTTTATAAAACAGTTTGTAGAACCGATAAATGAAATATTAGCAGAACAGGGTCTTACTGCACAGCTGTTTGGACGCCCAAAATCTATCCATTCCATTTGGAACAAGATGAAGAAAAAAAATATTCCCTTTGAAGAGGTTTATGATCTTTTTGCCATCAGGATTATATTGGATAGCCCCCCGGAACAAGAAAAAGCAGATTGCTGGAAGGCTTATTCTATAGTGACCGATTTATACCGGCCTAACCCCGACCGTTTGCGCGACTGGGTTTCCTCGCCAAAAGGGAATGGGTATGAGTCGTTACACACAACAGTAATGGGCCCTAAAGGCCAATGGGTAGAAGTGCAGATTCGTACGCAACGCATGAATGAAATTGCAGAGAAAGGTTTTGCGGCACATTGGAAATATAAGGAATCCAGCAATGACAATGGTCTAGATCAATGGATTATGAAAGTGCGTGAGATGCTTAACAATCCTGAAGCCAATGCATTAGACTTTCTGGACGATTTTAAGATGAACCTTTTTTCTGACGAGATCTTCATCTTTACCCCTAAGGGCGCATTATTACAATTACCAATGGGAGCCACGGCACTAGATTTTGCTTTCGAAATCCATACTGATGTTGGTGCCCGTTGCATCGGCGCTAAGGTAAACCATAAGCTAGTGCCATTATCGCATAAGCTACAAAATGGCGACCAGGTGGAAATCATCACTTCAGGTAAACAGGTGCCTAAAGAAGATTGGTTAAACATTGTAGTAACGGCCAAAGCGAAATCTAAAATTAAGTCGTCGTTAAAAGAAGAAAAACGAAAAATTGCAGAGAACGGAAAAGAGATCTTAGAGCGTAAGTTAAAGTCGCTTAAAATCACCTATAATACTGATAACCTTAATAAATTAAGCTATTTCTTTAAGTTGCCTTCTACACAGGAACTTTTTATTGGGATTGCTAATGGCAAGATTGAATTAAAAGACCTGAAGGATTACCTGGCTGCTGAAAAAGAAATCGAAAACCGCAGCAGCACCGAAAAAAGCGAACAGCAGCAAATAGACCACCTGTTAAGCCGTGTTAAAGGTCCTGAATCAGACACGCTACTTATCGGTGAAGACCTGCAGAAAATTGACTATACCTTGGCAGCTTGCTGTAACCCTATCCCTGGTGATGATGTTTTTGGCTTTGTAACCGTGAGTGAGGGTATAAAAATTCACCGCACCAATTGTCCGAATGCTGCACAGTTGATGGCTAACTACGGTTACCGCATTGTTAAAGCAAAATGGAACAGTCAAAAAGAAGTTACTTTTTTAACCGGCCTTCATATCATCGGTATAGACGATGTGGGCTTAATCAACAACATTACCAAAGTTATATCTAATGACTTTAAGGTAAACATGCGTTCTATTACTGTAGATACAGATAATGGGATTTTTGATGGATCGATAATGATCTATGTGAATGATAAAGATCATTTGGATAAGCTGATTGAAAACCTGTTAGAAGTACGTGGTGTAACCGGAGTGACACGATTTGACGCCTAAATGTTACATTTTGTCACGAGGTTAATTTAAAAATGGTACCTTTGAAAGGAGTTTGAAAACTATGTCTACAAATCACAACAGCGAACTAGTTAGAAAAATATTTGAGGCCTATCTGGAAAACAAATCCCTTAGGAAAACACCCGAACGTTTTGCAATACTGGAAGAAATCTACTCAAGAGATGATCATTTTGATGTAGAGACCCTCTATATCCATATGAAAAACCAGAAGTACCGCGTAAGCAGGGCTACGGTTTATAATACCCTTGAATTACTGGTATCCTGTGACCTGGTCACTAAACACCAGTTTGGGAAAAACATGGCACAATTTGAGAAATCATATGGCTATCACCAGCATGACCACATTATTTGTATTGATTGCGGTAAGGTGGTAGAGTTCTGTGACCCACGGATTCACCAAATACAAAGTATGGTGGGCGAATTGCTTAAATTCGACATTAAACACCATTCCTTAAATCTTTATGGCGTTTGCTTTGATTGCAAAGCGAAGTCTACGGCCATTCAAAATGCAGAAATACAACATGCAAGTTAAAATATTCAATTATAATCTTTCTTAATATAACATAATGACGCAAGTAGATGTGCTTCTTGGCCTACAATGGGGCGACGAGGGCAAAGGTAAAATTGTTGACGTTCTAAGTCCGCAATATGATTTGATCGCTCGTTTCCAGGGTGGACCTAATGCCGGCCATACTTTAGAATTTGATGGCAAAAAGTTTGTTTTAAATACTATTCCTTCCGGTATTTTCAACGAAAAAACCATGAATCTGATCGGAAATGGGGTAGTGATTGATCCAATCATCCTAAAAAGAGAGCTTGACAATTTGAAAGCTGCAGGTCATGATCCAGTAGCTAAAGGAAAATTAGTACTTGCCCGCAAAGCGCACTTGATTCTACCTACCCACCAATTATTGGATGCTGCTAATGAGCTGAAAATGGGTAAAGATAAAATCGGTTCTACCTTAAAAGGTATAGGCCCGACTTATATGGATAAAACCGGTCGTAATGGTCTGCGTGTTGGCGATACCACCTTGCCAGATTTTAAAGAACGTTACAACAAACTTGTGGAGAAACATAAAGAAATGCTTTCTCATTTCAACTTTGAGTTTGACCTGACAGAAAAAGAAGCTGCTTTTTTCGAAGCGATTGAGTTTATTAAATCAATCCCTCATGTAGATAGCGAGCACTTTGTAAATGGTTATTTAAAAGAAGGAAAAAAAGTATTAGCAGAAGGTGCTCAAGGTACCTTATTAGATATTGACTTCGGTTCCTACCCTTTTGTTACCTCTTCCAACACCACCACTGCTGGCGCTTGTACAGGTTTAGGTGTAGCTCCAAATAGAATTGGCCATGTTTATGGTATTTTTAAAGCGTATTGCACCCGTGTGGGTGGTGGGCCTTTCCCAACAGAACTTGATGATGAAGTTGGAGAAAACCTTCGCCAGATAGGCCATGAATTTGGTGCCACTACAGGAAGAGCACGTCGTTGCGGATGGATTGACTTGCCTGCCCTTAAGTATGCAATTATGCTTAACGGTGTTACCGAGTTAATCATGATGAAAGCAGACGTTTTAGATAGTTTCGACACTATTTATGCCTGTACGCATTATGAATATAATGGTGAAACCATTGACTATATGCCTTATGACATCATCTCTGTAAAACCAACACCGGTTTTAAAAGCAATTGATGGCTGGAAAACAGATGTAACCAAAGTGACGGAAGTGGAAGAAATTCCTGCGAACTTAAGTGCTTACATCGCATTCCTGGAGAAAGAATTGGACGTTCCAGTGAAATACCTTTCTGTAGGTCCTGATCGTACCCAGACATTAGAACTTAATTAAGCAAACTTATTGTTTAACATATCATATAAGGCGGCTAAACACCGCCTTTTTTTGTTTCCATGAACATAACCGATCCTATAATCAAGGCTAAAGCACTGCAGTGGGCAGACGGCTTTGAGGTATGTTGTGTTTTAGATAATAACCAATACCAAAATAATGGCTTCCAGGCTTACGATCTCCTGATCGCTGCAGGTGTGAAAAGCGAAGTTCAGGCTTCCTGCGGACAAGCCTTCAACGCGCTCAAAGACTTTTATGATGTAGCACCTGACTGGATGTTTGGTTTATTAAGCTACGACCTAAAGAACGAAACAGAAGACCTTCAATCCAACAACCCCGATGAATTAAACTTTCCCGATCTCTATTTTTTCCGCCCCCAATACCTGATCGCCTTTAAAAATGATATAATAGAGGTGTTAATTGGCGACCACACTATACTACATGATCTAGCGTCTATAGTATTGAAAGCAGAGAGCCTGCAGCCAGACATCGAAATGAAGGCAAGCATGAGCAAGGAAACCTACATGGGACAGGTGAAAAAACTACAGCAGCATATACAAAAAGGTGATTGTTACGAGGTAACATTTTGCCAGGAATACCATGCCGCGTCGGTTAAAATTGATCCACTAAGTACTTACCGGCGACTAAACCACATCTCCCCTGCTCCATTCTCGAGTTATTTCAAAATCAAAGACCATTACATATTATCGGCCAGTCCGGAACGCTTTCTTCGCAAGCGTGGACAGCAACTTATTTCTCAACCCATTAAAGGAACCACCAGTCGAAGTGCTGACCCTGTGCTCGATGAACAGCTGCGCAAGCAGCTTAAAGAAAACCTTAAGGAACAAACAGAAAATGTGATGATTGTAGACCTGGTGCGCAACGACCTGACTAAAAGTTCTAAACCAGGTAGTGTGAAAGTAACAGAGCTATTTGGCATCTACAGTTTTCCACAAGTGCACCAGATGATTTCTACAGTGCAAAGTGAATTACACCCTGACCTCCACTTTTTAGATGCCTTAAAGAACACCTTCCCTATGGGTTCAATGACCGGTGCACCGAAAATAAGGGCCATGCAGTTAATTGAGGACTATGAAAACCGCAAAAGAGGGGCCTATTCTGGATCTGTGGGTTACATTACCCCAACGGGCGACTTTGATTTTAATGTACTGATCAGAACACTTTTATACCAGGCCAGCTACGGCCACCTTTCTTTTCAGGTAGGTGGTGCCATCACTTATGGCGCTAATGCAGAAAGTGAGTACGAAGAATGCCAGCTCAAGGCATCGGCATTGCTACAAACGCTAAAAGGGCTGCCGAAGCAACCCTTTTAAATATATAGTCAAATAAAAAGCAGAATTATTTTACCGGCTTTCCAGTGGTAGATTTGAAGTATTTCTGTGCTTCAGGAAGGTCTTTTTGAATCTGTGCAATCCTGGTGGCATCAGCAGGGTGAGTACTTAAAAACTCTGGTGGTTTCTGACTACCTGAACTTGCTGCAGCCATACGTTGCCAAAATCCTACTGCGCTTGAAGGATCATAACCAGCCATCGACATGAAGATTAACCCAAGGTGATCGGCTTCTAATTCCTGCGTTCTGGAATTAGGTAAAATTGCACCAGCTTGTGCACCTAAACCATATGCGGTATTAATCATTTGTTGTGTACCAGCAGATTGTCCTGAAGTGGCTGCGCCAATTAAACCACCTACACCCTGTGCAGCCATCGCTCTGGATGCACGTTCAGAAGAGTGCTTTGCAACCGCATGTGCAATTTCATGCCCCATCACTGTTGCTAACCCAGCATCATCCTTCGTTATTGGTAAAATGCCCGTATAGATAGCAACTTTACCTCCTGGCATACACCAGGCATTAATGTCTTTACTTTCAATTAAATTGAACTCCCACTTGAAACCCTGGATATCGCTACCGTATCCATTTGCATTCATGTATTTGGTTACAGCAGCTGCTATTTTCTGGCCAACTTGTTTTACTCTCGTTGCCTCTGCATTATTAATCACTTTTGTGGAAGGATCTTTAAGCAGTGCGGTATAACTTGAAGCTGCAGCAGTCTGCATTTCGCTTTCGCTAACAATACTTAATTGTCTACGCCCCGTTAAAGGAACGGTAGAACATGAATGCAGGGTAACCATAGCTACGGCGACACCTAACAGTTGAATTTTTTTCATGGATAGTTTATTAATCTTTTTTTCTTTTAAACAGGTAAACCTTGGATTCCTTGCCTTTCAATAGCCGTTCGAGATTCTTTTGGTGTGTAACCAATACGAGCACGCAAACACACATGCTGTATAAAACCTCCGACCTAATGGTAGATTGAAACAGGAACACAATCCCCAGAGGAAAAGCGAAGCCTGAACAAATAGAGCTTAACGAAACATATTTCGTAATTAGCAATACCACTAAAAAAACAAGAACACAAAGTAGCGCTGCCGGGAAGTTGACTGCTAAAATCATTCCAAAAAGTGTAGCTACCCCTTTACCACCTCTAAAACCGGCAAAAACGGGGAATAAGTGCCCTACCACAGCGGTTAAGCCCAAGGCGAGCTGGTAGTTAATAAACTGCGAAGAATTTTGGGGACCTGTAATGGAAAGACCTATAAAATAGGCAAGTTTTGTTGCTGTATATCCTTTTAAGATATCGATGGTCATCACGGCAATACCTGCTTTTTTACCCAATACCCTAAAGGTATTCGTGGCACCTGCATTTCCACTACCGTATTCACGCACATCGACACCATAAAATGCTTGTCCAAGCCAAACCGCTGTTGGGATGGAACCAAACAGATAAGCTAAAAGCACCGCCGATATAGAATAAATAGACATCATTCTAATAAGCTTTTAAACTCATATCTAAACTTTTTACGGAATGTGTTAACGCACCCATAGAAATAAAATCCACGCCACATGCCGCATATTGCGTAATATTTTCTTCTATAATACCGCCAGAAGCTTCTGTTTCATATTGCTTGTCAATTAGGTTTACTGCCGTCGTCAAATCGTTGAAATTAAAGTTATCCAGCATAATGCGGTTAACATTTCCGGTGGCTAATACCTGTTGCAGTTCATCTAAATTCCTTACTTCAATCTCAATTTTCAAATCTCTCTCTGTTTCCTTTAAATAAGTATTAGCGGCCGTTATTGCGGCAGTAATGCCACCGGCATAGTCTACATGATTATCTTTGATCATAATCATATCGTACAAGCCAAATCTGTGGTTTACCCCCCCACCTATTCGTACGGCCCATTTTTCCAGGTACCGTAAGCCTGGAGTAGTTTTGCGGGTATCAAGAACCTTGGTTTTATAAGGCTCCAATAATTTAACAATTCGCTGGGTAGTGCTGGCTATTCCACTCATGCGCTGCATGCAGTTTAATACCAGTCGTTCAGCTAACAGAATCGAATGACTGCTGCCGGTAACCGTAAATGCAATATCGCCATAATTTACAGCGGTACCGTCTTTTAATAATATTTCTGTCTGTAATGTAGGATCTATATGATCGAATATTTCCTGCGCCAGTGTTACCCCGGCCAGTATTCCCTGTTCCTTAATAAGAAGTTTTGCTTTGCCCTGAGCACCTGAGGGTATGGTAGATAAAGAAGTATGATCTCCGTCGCCAAGGTCTTCCGCTATTGCATTTTTTATAAATAGGTCTATAAGTTGCTTGTCCAAATCTTCAATTTTAAACCAAAAATAGCATTTTTACCGCTATGTTTAATTATTTCTCGGCATCAATTCTAAGTTCGGTAATTAAAAACACGTTGTTTACTTTTTTAGAGGTTAACGAAACCCTAAATCTACCCTGGCGGGTATCTAGATTCAATATTCCAAACCTGAGGTTCGGATTTGTGTTAATTTGGTGAACAATAGTCGAATTTGTGGCTGTATGTTTTACAAAAAAATCCCTAAGAATTTGTTCTGCCTGCGCTTTGGAATACACATCACCGTTGTTTATGATGCTTAACTCTACAGTAGAACTAAAATTTCTGGCTATTTCTTTGGTATTCCCAGACTTAAAGAATATCGACATCTCCGCAATAAAATCACCCTGGGTGAATCCTGAGTGAATAAAAGGGGATATGATAACAAGCAACGGAAATAAAAATCTGAACATGACTAACAATATTTTGAATGTTAACTACATAAAGTATGCCACGAACATATCATTAATACACTTATATTTGTCTATTACTACACAAAATTTAAAATACGTTTGATGGAAAATAAAAAAGTAATGCTCCTTATTCTGGATGGATGGGGATATGGCAATCAGGATGCGTCAGATGCAGCTTATGCAGCTAATACGCCTTTTTTCGATAGTTTACTTCAAAAATACCCCAATTCCAGACTGGAAGCTTCAGGAGAAGCTGTTGGTTTACCTGCCGGACAAATGGGAAACTCTGAAGTTGGACACATGAACCTGGGTGCAGGCAGAGTGGTTTACCAGGAATTAGGCCGTATTAATAAAGCCATTTCTGATCGTTCCTTATTTAGCAACCCTTCGTTGTTAGCTGCTTTTCACTATGCCAAATCAAACAATAAAGCTGTACATTTCATTGGTCTTCTTTCCGATGGAGGTGTCCATGCACATATTAGTCACTTAAAGGCCCTTTGCGATGCTGCTGATGAGCAAGGCCTCAAAGATGTTTTTGTTCACGCATTTATGGATGGACGCGATACCGACCCTAATGGTGGTATAGGCTATGTAAATGACCTTCAACAACACCTCCAGGCAAAACAATCTTCTGCACAACTGGCTACATTAATTGGTCGTTACTATGCCATGGATCGTGATTCACGCTGGGAAAGGGTTAAAAAAGCTTACGACCTGCTTACAAAAAGCAATGGAGAGTTTGTAAATAATGCCATTGAAGCATTGCAGAAATCGTATAATGAAGGCATTACCGACGAATTCATTAACCCGCTGGTATTAACCAAAGCCGATGGTTCTGCCATTGCGCGCATACAGGAAGATGATGTAGTGATCTGTTTCAATTACCGCACAGATCGTGGCCGGGAAATCACTTCGGCATTATGTCAGAAAGATTATCCGGAGTTCGGACTGCATAAATTGCCATTGCATTACCTCACCATGACCGCATACGATGATAATTTCGAAAATGTGCAGGTGATGTTTACTAAAGATGACCTCACAGAAACTTTAGGTGAGGTGTTAGCCAAACACCATAAAACGCAAATCAGGATTGCCGAGACCGAGAAATACCCACATGTAACGTTCTTCTTCTCAGGTGGCAGGGAATTAGTTTTTGAAAACGAAAAACGCATCATGATCCCTTCGCCCAAAGTGGCTACTTACGACCTGCAGCCAGAAATGAGTGCCTATGGTATTACTTCGGCCATTTCTGAAGAACTGGAGACCGGTTGGCCAGATTTCATTTGCCTGAATTTTGCTAACCCCGATATGGTTGGCCATACTGGAGTTTTTGATGCGGTAGTAACAGCCGTAGAAACTGCCGATCGCTGTGCGGAAGCGGTAGTGACCAAAGGTCTGGAAAATGGTTATGCTTTTATTATTCTGGCCGATCATGGTAATTCTGAATACATGTTAAACCATGATGGCTCTGTAAATACTGCACACACCACAAACCTGGTTCCATGTATTTTAGTAGGCACCGAATATACACACCTGGCTGATGGTAAATTAGGCGACGTTGCCCCTACCATCCTGAAGTTGATGGGCATTGAGAAGCCTGCAATTATGACTGGTAATTGTTTAGTATAATGCATAGAAATGTCGTTTTATGCTTTATACTCCTGCTTTTAGCGGCATGTGGTCCTTCCTCCCCAAATGGGGAGGCGTCAGAAGCTTATTTTGATTTAAAAGGTTATATCGAAAAAGAGGTGACGCGGTTAAACCAGTTGAAACCCACAGTGGATAAAACCGTTGTGGTAAATAAACAGGCCGAGCGTAAACAGGTAAAAGTAGAAAACTGGACAGATGAACTTACGGTGTTTTTAGATGCCGACATTAACAAGTCTGCCTGGCAGGGATTATTTGCCGTATCGAAAAGCGATACGTTGGAAACCTACCGCAGTAATGACGACAAAGTATATGTGAAGTCACTCCAGGTAGAGCGAAAAAATAAGGTAGTTACCGGGATCACCATCCTGCTTAACACAAAGAACTACCTCTACCAATCGGCCGACACCTTGCGCTATTATCCAGATAGCTTATATGAGATCCGTAAACAGCAACACATCAAATTGCTAAACCCTAAACAATACCGCATCAGCGGAAAGTTTTAAATCTTAATAGGCTGCTTAATGAAGCAGCCTATTATTAAATTTCAATCATTGCGATCATGACGCTTTTCCCTTAAAAAAGGGCTTCTAGACGATATAACGACAGCTTAAACTATAAAAAAAGGGACATGTTACATGTCCCTTTTTTTATAAATTACCTTTCTGCAAACCCTGCACCATAAATTATTTTAGGCTGGTTACTTGTGCTTTCACGTATTCCATCAACGAAATGATGTCTTTACGTTGAGGCTGGATCACTAAAATCTTTTGAAAATCACTCAGCGCACTGTTAAATAACGTCACGCAAGCGGTTTTCTCTGCTTTCTTTTTGATCTTATAAGACTTAAAAATTGCATAGTCTTTGTAAGCAATACCCCTGTTTTGCAACAACTGCGCATCTTCTTCACCATTTAGCTCTATAGCTTTAGAAAAATCTTTAATGGCCGACAAATAAAAATTGTCGCGCATTTGATTTAAAGATTCTTTAGGATCATTTGCAATGTTTTGTCTGGCTTTACCACGATAGTAATAAGCCGAATAGTCAGTAGGTTTTAACGAAATAAGTTTAGTGTAGGTAGAAATTGCATTGTCGTAGTCTCCACATTGGTAGTAAGAATAACCTAACATCTTTAAAACGTTTGTGTTGTTAGGACTTTTTACCCCTGCTTTTTCCAGTTGCTTAACTGCAGACTTGAAATCGCCTTTCATCATGGCTTGCATCCCTAATTTGTCATATCCACTTTGAGCAAAAACCGCTGTAACAGTCGTAAACATGAATAAAAGCAAAATCACTTGTTTGGAATAGTTCATCAAAATTTTTATTAAAAAAATAAAGTTATAAATAAAGATAGACTTTAGGCAACTATTGTACCATTTAAGAATTAAATCTAAAACGCTTAATAATTGGAATTATGATTTTAGATAAAAAAATATTGTCCACCTGCCTTTTTAACATTAAAAAAAGGTTTGGCACAAGAGTTGAATTTAAGTGGTAGAAACTATATTTTTTGTCCAAACAGCGATATACTGTCAACTTGTCGCATTCACATATAATAAAAAAGATTTTTAATGAATATAAAAGATCAACTAGATTTTGGAAATGCACTACCCATTATAAACGAAGACACAGAATTTTTTCCTTTGATGACTACTCAGGACGAAGAGGAAATGGACAAGGAGGAAACACCAGATATACTGGCCATTCTACCTTTAAGGAATACCGTGCTTTTTCCTGGCGTGGTAATTCCAATTACTGTTGGGCGTGATAAATCAATTAAACTTATCAAAGAAGCCTATAAAGCCGACCGTATTATTGGTGTGGCTTCACAAAGTGATGCCAGCATTGAAGATCCTACTTTCGACGAATTAAATAAAGTAGGTACTGTAGCACACATTATCAAGATGCTACAAATGCCTGATGGTAATACCACCGTTATTATACAGGGTAAACAACGTTTTCGCTTATTAGAAGAAGTGCAGAATGAACCTTATATAAAGGTGACCATCGAAAAGTTTGAAGAAACTAAAGAAAAGCCTGATAAAGAGTTTAAAGCCTTAATCGCCTCCATCCGTGAAATGTCTTCACAGATTATCCAGTTATCACCGAACATTCCGAGTGAAGCTGGTATTGCCTTGAAAAATATTGAAAGCACTTCGTTTTTAGTCAACTTCATCTCTTCTAATATGAATGCAGATGTTACTGACAAGCAAAAGATGTTAGAGATGACAGGTTTGCGTGAACGTGCCGAAATGGTGATGGAATTGCTGACCCTTGAGCTGCAAATGCTGGAATTAAAAAACCAAATCCAATCAAAAGTACGTGTAGACTTAGATAAACAGCAGCGTGATTATTTTCTAAATCAACAGTTAAAAACCATTCAGGAAGAATTGGGTGGTAACTCTACTGATTTAGAATACGAGGCCTTGCAGGCCAGAGCCAAGAAAAAGAAATGGTCTGTACAGGTTAAAGATCATTTTAACAAAGAACTGGAGAAAATGGGTAGAATGAACCCGGCAGCGCCAGATTATTCTATCCAGATCAATTACCTTGAATTGTTGCTAGACCTACCCTGGAACGAATTTACTAAAGATAACTTCGATCTTAAGCGTGCACAAAAAGTATTGGATAAAGATCACTTTGGTTTAGAAAAAGTAAAACAGCGTATTATTGAATACCTGGCCGTATTGAAACTTAAACGTGACATGAAGGCCCCAATTATTTGCCTGGTAGGCCCTCCGGGAGTAGGTAAAACTTCGCTTGGAAAATCAATTGCCAAAGCGTTGAACCGTAAATATGTAAGGATGGCCCTGGGCGGAATTAGAGATGAAGCCGAAATCCGTGGTCACCGTAAAACTTATATCGGTGCTATGCCCGGTCGTATTATCCAGTCCATTAAAAAGGCTGGTGCAGCGAACCCGGTATTCGTATTAGATGAAATCGATAAAGTAGGTTCTGACCAACGTGGCGATCCTTCATCAGCCTTGCTGGAAGTATTAGACCCGGAACAAAACAGTGCTTTTAATGACCATTATATTGAAACCGATTACGATTTATCGAACGTATTGTTCATTGCAACAGCCAACTCTTTAAACACCATTCAACCGGCCTTATTAGACCGTATGGAAATTATTGAGGTCAACGGTTACACCATTGAAGAGAAGATTGAGATTGCAAAAAAATACTTATTACCAAAGCAAAAAGAGCAACACGGCATCAATACCAAAGACATTAGCCTGAAAGCTAACCTGATTGAAAAGGTAATTGAAGACTATACCCGGGAGTCGGGTGTACGTGGTTTAGAAAAGAAAATTGGTTCCCTGGTTCGTGGTGTAGCCACAAAAATTGCCATGGAGGAAGCTTATGAGCCTAATTTAAGCCTGGCTGACGTAGAAAAAATCCTTGGCGCACCAATTTACGACAAAGACCTTTACGAGGGCAATGAAGTAGCCGGTGTGGTAACAGGTTTAGCCTGGACATCCGTAGGTGGCGACATTCTGTTTATTGAAGCCAGTTTGAGTCCGGGTAAAGGGAAGTTAACCTTGACCGGTAATTTAGGTGACGTGATGAAAGAATCTGCTGTTATTGCGCTTGCTTACCTGCGTGCACATGCACACCTGTTCGACATCAAATATGAACTATTTGACCAATGGGATATCCATGTCCATGTACCGGCAGGTGCAACGCCAAAAGATGGTCCTTCGGCAGGTATAACCATGCTGACTGCTTTAACTTCTGCCTTTACACAACGCAAAGTGAAATCTAACCTGGCCATGACTGGTGAGATTACCTTACGTGGAAAAGTGTTACCAGTAGGTGGCATTAAGGAAAAAATCCTGGCAGCAAAAAGAGCCAATATAAAGGACATCATTTTATGTGCATCCAACAAAAAAGACATCTTGGAGATTAAAGAAAGTTATATTAAAGATCTTAATTTCCATTATGTAAAAGAGATGAATGAAGTAATTGATGCGGCTTTAACGAAAGACAAAGTTAAAAACCCCCAGGATTTAACCGTTAAATTAAAACCTGCATTAAACTAAATTGATTTAATAAATAAATATATTTAAGCCCTGATCATTTGTTCGGGGCTTTTTTATTTAATATACATTTGATGAAATCCATAAAATACGCGCTCTTTTCTTTATTCATATTCGCCTTGTCCACTGTGCAGGCCCAGACATTTAAAAATGAATTTGGTTTTAGCAGCGACAATGATGCCTACCTGTTTGTTGGCCAGGACCGTTATTATAGCAACGGCTTGTTTATCAATTTCAGGCATGCGCTGGACCAGCAGCAGCTTAGCGAAAAACTGGAAAAGAAAACCTACGGAATTTCAGTAGGGCAACAAATGTTTAATCCGCGTTCAGGTTATGCACCTAATCCCCTTACCCACGATCGGCCATTTGCAGGTTATCTTTTTGCTGAAGGCGTAATGAGCTGGTTCCACAAAGATGAGCAAAGCTGGAAAGCTGGTATACAGGTGGGTACCGTCGGGCCCTCCTCTTTGGGACAAAAAGGTCAGGAACTTTTACACAGTGTTGTAGGATTTTATGATCCTGAAGGCTGGGAATACCAGATTAAAGATGAACTTGCAGTTAATGTATCGGCACAATATACCAGGTTACTGCAACGTGCGGCTAACCAACGGACAGACTTTACTTTTGAAGGGTATGCAAGAGCCGGAACTACCTTTAGCGGTGCCGGAGCAGGCTTGCTGTTCAGGGCCGGAAAAATTAACCAGTTATTTAATACTGCTTATTATCATGCGGCGATGGAGAATAATGCCAGCACCAGAAAATTAGTCGACAAAGAAGTGTTCTTCTATGCTAAACCACAAATCAATGTAGTAGCCTACGACGCGACCATACAAGGAAGTATGTTTAACAACGACAGTCCTATTACCTTTGATGCTAAACCAGTTGTGTTTGCGCAACAAGTAGGCTTTAATTACAGTTCCAGTCGTTTCACGGCCGACTTTGGATTATTGTTCAAAACTAAGGAAGTAAAAAGTGCTGCAAGAGCACACCAGTACGGCACCATCAGCTTGTTTTATCGCTTTAACTAAATTATCATCAGCCTCAATGCTCCCATTGGGGCTTTTTTCTATTCTCTTTTTTTTCTGCCTGATTTTGTTTGCCAGCTAGCCTTTTTCGTTTTGCCGACTTAGGCGTTTTCGTTGGTTTCCTCACCTTAGCTACATGCAATGCCGACTTTAACAAGGCTACCGCTTTAACTAAACAATGCTCCTTATTCAATAGCTGGCTCCGGTCTTCCTGCGATACAATATGCAGCGACCCTTCCTGATCTATTCTATTAGCCAGCCGCTGTTCAATCAGCGCTTTCTCTACATCATTTAAAAAAGGAGCCTCCCTGATATTTATGATGAGCTCTACCTTGCTGGAAACCTTATTCACGTGCTGCCCCCCGCTGCCGCCACTTCTGGAAGTTTTAAATTGTGCGATCTTCATGATGTCTTCTTTTACAGGTACCATGCGCTAAAAATAAGAATTTGAAATAGAAAATATTAACTTTGCCGGCATATGAGAAAAAACCTGGTTATTGCAATTGATGGCTATTCATCATGCGGAAAAAGTACATTGGCCAAGGCCTTAGCCAAAAAATTAGGTTTTATATATATAGATAGCGGAGCGATGTACCGCGCTGTAACGCTTTTTTTTATCAGAAACCAGGTAAACATCAATGAGCCCGAAGCGGTGAAAGATGCATTACAACATATAGAACTTAACTTTCATTCCAGAGATTATGAAAGTCACATTACCCTAAACGGGGAGGAAGTTTCTGAAGAAATCAGAAAAATGCCTGTTTCCGAGAATGTAAGCGAAGTAGCGGCCGATAAATTAGTCCGCCACGAAATGGTGCGCCAGCAACAGCGCATGGGCAAATCAAAAAACATAGTAATGGACGGCCGAGATATTGGCACCACAGTTTTCGCCGATGCACAGGTGAAATTGTTCATGACCGCCGATCCGAAGATCAGGGCTGAAAGAAGATTCAACGAAATGCAAAGTAAAGGCGATACGGAAACTACGCTGGAAGAGGTTTTTGAAAACCTTGCCCACCGCGATTACGCAGACACGACACGTAAGGAGAGTCCGCTGGTACGTGCCGATGATGCCATCATCCTCGATAATACGGCCATCACCCCACAAGAGCAGCTCGACTTCGCCATGCAAAAGGTACAGCCTTTTTTACCGCAGTAATACCACCAAAGCAAATCTAGATTTGCTTTTTTCGTTTTCAAGCATTTTTTCTTTAGCGGTTTCACCATCATTGAAACTTTATGCCTAAATTCATGGTTAGTAGAACTTTGTGAATAGCCTGCATATACCCTTGATCGTCTGAAACATACACAAGAACATATGAAAACGAAATTAGCGGCATTTTTTATAGTCTTCACTACCCTCCTTTATGCTTGTGGCGGCGACAACAAGAACACCCAGATGGGACCAGGCGGCGATGCCGGAGCCGTAAAAACTTATAAAGTCTTAACCTTACAGCCTAGAGATGCGACCTTGAATACCGATTATCCGGCAAGCATTCAGGGGCAGCAAAACATTGAGATCCGCCCCAGAGTAGACGGTTATGTCGAAAAGATCTATGTGGATGAAGGTACCGTTGTAAAAAGAGGCCAGCTTTTGTTTCGCATCAATGCCCCTCAGTATGAACAGGAAGTACGTACCGCTGCTGCAAGTATAAAAAGTGCAGAGGCCGAGGTTAGTGCCTCCAGGCTAGCGGTGGAAAAAGTAAAACCATTAGTCGAAAAAGATATTGTGAGTAAGTATGAGCTTGAATCTGCACAGTTCACTTACCAGGCCAGCTTGGCCAGCCTGGCTCAGGCACGTGCAGCCCTAGCCAATGCCAGAACCAACCTTGGTTACACCACCGTTACTAGTCCGGTAAACGGAGTAGTGGGCTCCATCCCCTTTCGTTTGGGAAGTCTGGTAAGTGGCACCACTACTGAACCCTTAACTACCGTATCCAGTATTGGCAATGTATACGCCTATTTCGCCATTAATGAGAAAATCCTGCTCAGCTTTAACAAAGAAGTGGCGGGTAAAAACTTTGCCCAAAAACTAGCTTCCCTTCCCCCGGTGCAGCTTTTATTATCTGATGGCAGCCTTTACGACAGAAAAGGAAAAATAGAAACTGTTAACGGTTTAATTAACACGGAAACCGGATCGGCAAATGCCCGCGCCACTTTCCCCAACCCCAACGGACTGATCAGGAGTGGAAGCTCCGCCATTGTGAGAATCCCTAATGATGTAAAGTCTGCGATACTGATTCCCCAAAGTGCCACTTATGAGGTGCAGGATAAACGTTTTGCGGTAACCGTGGGTGCTGACAATAAAGCGAAGTCGACCGCCATTAACATATTGCCCAACGCTGCAGGATTATTTTTTGTGGTCGACAAAGGGCTCAAAGCAGGCGATAAAGTGGTGCTGGAAGGGGTGGCAACCCTCAAAGATGGCACTACCATTAAACCTGTGGGTGTAGATGCAAATAGCGTATATGCAGATTTAAAATAAACATCATGTTTAAAAGATTTATTCAACGCCCGATACTTTCTACAGTCATCTCTGTGATCATCGTATTGCTGGGAATTTTAGGACTAATCGCACTACCCATTGCCCAATATCCTGATATCGCACCCCCTACGGTGCAGGTATCCGCCAGTTACACCGGTGCCAATGCCGATGTGGTGTTAAAAAGTGTGGTGGTGCCCCTGGAAGAACAGATCAACGGGGTGGAAAACATGACCTACATGACCTCCTCCTCTACCAATGAAGGTACGGCCAGCATCAGTATCTTTTTTAAAGTGGGTACTAACCCCGATCTGGCCGCGGTAAACGTGCAGAACCGTGTATCTAGGGCCACCAGTCTGCTGCCTCAGGAGGTTACACGTGCCGGGGTAACGGTAACCAAAAGCCAGTCCAGTAACTTATTGATCTTCTCTCTTTATAGCGACAACCCCGCATACGACCAAACCTTTTTGCAGAACTACGCCAAGATTAACCTGGTGCCTCAAATACAAAGGGTAACCGGTGTGGGTGAAGCACGGGTATTCGGCTCACGTGACTACTCGTTACGCATCTGGCTTAAACCCGACGTGATGTCGCAATATGGCCTCATTCCAAACGACATTACCACTGCCCTGAGCGAACAAAACATAGAAGCCGCACCTGGTAAGTTTGGTGAAAATGGTAACCAGAGTTTCCAGTACGTCATCAAATATAAAGGACGTTTAAGTACGGTTACAGAATTTGAAGACATCATTGTCAAATCTCAAGGCAACGGACAGGTGTTGCGCCTTAAAGATGTGGCACGGGTGGAACTTGGTGCCTTAAGTTATAGTTCCATTACTGAAACCAATGGAAAACCCTCTGTGGGTATGGCCATCAGCCAGACTCCGGGTTCCAATGCGCGTGATGTCATCAATGATTCTAAAGAGATCATCAATGCTGCAGCAAAAGATTTCCCGAAAGGCATTTCCTATACCACGCTGGTGGACGTGAATGAAAACCTCGATGCTTCTATCGAAAAGGTAATACACACGCTGATTGAAGCCTTCGTTTTGGTATTTATTGTGGTATTTATATTCCTGCAAGATTTCCGGTCAACCCTTATCCCGGCCATCGCCGTTCCCGTGGCTATCGTTGGAACATTTTTTTTCCTCAACCTCTTCGGTTTTACCATTAACCTGCTTACCCTATTCGCCCTGGTGTTAGCCATTGGTATTGTAGTGGATGATGCCATTGTGGTGGTCGAAGCTGTGCACGCCAAGCTGGATAGTGGTTACACTTCTGCCCGAAAAGCTACCATCCATGCCATGAATGAAATATCGGGTGCCATTATTTCCATTACACTGGTCATGGCTGCCGTATTTATTCCCGTTACTTTTATTACCGGCTCTACAGGTGTGTTCTACAAACAATTTGGAATTACCCTGGCCGTAGCCATCATCTTATCCGCCGTTAACGCTTTAACTTTAAGTCCGGCATTATGCGCACTTTTCCTAAAGCCCCATCAGGATGATGAAAAACACAAAGGCTTCGTGCAACGCTTTTATACGGCATTTAACGTGGGCTTCGAGCGGGTTACCCAAAAGTATAAACGTACCGTACAGTTTTTTTCCATCAGACAATGGATGATCGGTCTGGCCATACTGCTGGCCAGTTTCAGCCTGTACTACCTCATGCGCACCACTCCTTCTACTTTTGTGCCGGCCGAAGACCAGGGTGCCATTTTCGCCAACATCAATCTGCCCCCCTCGGCATCTATGGAGCGTACTATGGAGCTCACTACATTTGTCGATAGCCTGGCACATGCCATTCCCGAAGTACAAAACACCCTCCGTATTGTAGGTTTAAACTTTATGGCAGGCGCCGGTAGTTCTTATAGTATTGTCATCATTAAACTAAAAACCTGGAGTGAACGCGACCGGAGTGTAAACGATGTGATCGGCGAACTTTTTAAAAAAACCAGTGGCATCCGCGATGCAAGTGTGTACTTTATTGCACCGCCCACGTTACAGGGTTTCGGGCAAAGTGGAGGTTTTGAATTCCAATTGCAGGATAAAGGTGGCCACACCATGAACCAGCTGTACCAGGTGAACAATAATTTCCTGGCAGAACTAGCCAAACGACCTGAAATACAATATGCCACCACCTCTTTTAATCCTAATTTCCCACAATACCTTTTAGAGGTGAACATCGAGAAGGTAAAAGAAGCAGGTTTAATGGTTAACGATGTGCTCACTACATTACAAGGCTATTATGGTGGGTTATATGCCTCCAATTTTAATAAATTCGGCAAGCAATACCGGGTTATGGTACAGGCAGATGCCCAATACCGCGCCAACCTGGAAGGCATGAGCAAAATATTTGTCCGCAATGCCAATGGCACTATGGCCCCGATAACCAGTTTCGTAACCTTAACCCGCGTATATGGTCCGGAGTCCATTTCCCGCTTTAACCTCTTCAGTTCCATTGCTGTCAGTGGTGCGCCAAACCCCGGCTACAGCACCGGCGACGCTATTGTGGCCATTCAGGATGTAGCTGCAGCGCACCTGCCGCCAGGTTACGGTTACGATTTCTCAGGCCTTACACGGGAGGAGCTGGCCTCTGGCAGCCAAACCATCTTCATTTTTGTATTGTGTCTTGTTTTTGTTTACTTCCTACTCAGTGCGCAGTACGAAAGTTATATCCTGCCTTTTGCCGTTATTCTTTCCCTGCCTTTCGGTTTGGCAGGCGCCTACTTGTTCTCCGTTATTTTCAATTTAAACAGCAATATATATTTACAGATTTCGCTGATCATGCTGATCGGCCTCCTTGCTAAAAACGGAATTTTAATTGTTGAGTTTGCATTAGACAGAAGAAGAAACGGCATGCCTGTGGTGCAGGCCGCCATTGAAGGGGCTATTGCCAGGTTTCGGCCAATTCTGATGACCTCCTTTGCTTTTATCTTCGGTATTATGCCCTTAATGTTTTCCTCAGGTGCCGGTGCAGTGGGTAACCGATCCATAGGCTCGGGCGCCGTAGGTGGTATGTTAATCGGTACCATCCTCGGGGTGTTTGTCATCCCCATTTTATTTATTTTTTTCCAGAACCTGCAGGAAAAAATCAGCGGCCCACCCAGAAAGGACTATGATGACGAGGAATAGTGAACCATTAGCCCCATAAACATGAAATACCCTCATATGAAGCAGTTTATAGCCTTTTCCATCCTGGTGCTTACACTCAGCGCTTGTGGCGTGACCAAAAAATATACACCACCTGCCATAAAAACTGATAGCCTGTACCGTGAAAATAGTGCTGCTGATACCACAATTATGGCCAATTTACCCTGGCAGGAACTTTTTTCAGATCCACTATTAAAAGACCTGATCCAGGAAGGACTGCAACAGAACCTCGATTTAAAAAATGCGATACAAAATATTGTGCAGGCACAGGCCACCCTGCGCCAGGCGCGACTTGCTTTTTTGCCCGACCTGACCGCCAGTGCCAATGCCGGCAGAAACAAAACATCGGAAGCAGGACTCAACTTTCCGCCAGGAATTAACATCAATACGCTGACCAACAGCTTTCAGCTACAGCTAAATACCACCTGGGAAGCCGATATTTGGGGTAAATTGAGCAGCTCAAAACGTGCAGCTTTAGCCGATTACCTGCAAACAGACGCTGCCAAAAGAGCTATACAAACGCGCCTCATCGCTGATATTGCCAACAGCTATTATACCCTGATCGCTTACGATCAGCAGCTGGCCATTACCGAGCTGACTTTAAAGAAAAGAATCGAGAATGTGGAAACCCTGCGAGCCCTGAAGGAAGGTGCCGTGGTGAATGGGGCCGCAGTGGTGCAAAGCGAAGCCAACCGTTATGCGGCCGAGGTATCTATTCCCGACTTAAAACAGGACATCAGGATCATGGAAAATACCTTGAGTATATTGCTGGCAAGGCCCCCGGGACCAATTAACCGGAATAAACTGACCGATCAGCAACCTGTTACTGATTTGCAACTGGGTATACCTGCACAATTACTGGCTAACCGGCCAGATGTGCAGGCCGCTGAGCTTGCGTTCAGGAGTGCTTTTGAAAACACCAATGTAGCCCGGGCAATGTTTTACCCCAGCCTGACGCTAAGTGCAACCGGTGGTTTTTCAAACCTGGAACTGAAAAACTTCTTTGATCATGCAATTTTTTACAACCTCCTGGGCGGATTGACACAACCGATTTTCGCCAGGGGAACTAACCGCGCCAACCTAACCAGGGCAGAGTCGCAACAAATCCAGGCCTTAAATAACTTCCAACAAAGCCTGTTAACTGCTGGTCAGGAAGTATCCAATGCCTTATATGCTTACCAGATGGCTACAGAAAAGGAGTCTTCGCGCGTAAAACAGGTGGCTGCCTTAGAAAAGGCTGTAGAATTTACAGAAGAATTGCTGCGATACAGCTCCGCCACCAATTACACAGACGTACTCACTTCTGAACAAAGTTTACTTGCAGCGCAATTAAGTGGCGTAAACGACAGGTTACAAAAGCTACAGGCCATTGTAAACTTGTACCAGGCATTAGGCGGGGGCTGGAAATAGTTATTCTTCCATTAAGGCCAATACCGCACCCGCGGGATCCTGAATCACAATGTATTTAGATTTCCCCATAATGGCCGGGCCTACCAGCACTTTGCCGCCTTTTTCGAGGCATTTATTTTTACAGGCTTCTACATCTTCCACCATCACATAATTCAGCCACTGCGCCGGGAAACCGGCCAGGCTTCCTATGTTGTGGCAAATTCCGGCTACCACCTCCCCGTTTTTACTCACTACATTATAATCGTTGTGGCTTCCCTGGGATACCGGTGTGGTGGTCCAGCCCACCACTTCGCTATAAAAGTCTTTAATTTCTTCCGCGTTTTCAACCGTCAGGTCTTGCCAAAGTATTTTTCCGATGGTGCTCATAATGTTTTTATTTGAAGTTACAAAACTTGGGGTAAAAGCATAAATATAACTCAGAAAGTACAGATTAATATTAGTGTAAACTTATTTCAGGAATAAAACATTTTGGTCACATTAATTTTTATGTATAAGGGCCTTAGAAGGGGGTTAGAAGGGCCTTTGAAGGGCCTTTCATCGGCTACAGCCCTTCTAACCCCCTTCTAACGGCGACTTAACACCCGCTTACCGGTCATGTACCTGAGAATCCTTGTTTGGTTTTATTACAATTGCTGCTCAATTGCAAACCACGTTACGCAATTATTCAAAAAGCTCTTGTTCATCGGTATAATAGGTTTTTCGTGAACCCGTCTTTTCCATCAGCACCGGCGCACCTGTGGGACTTTCCTTAATCTTAGCCCCATGAATCTTCAGGAAATCACGGATTTCTCCACTAATGATATCAGGATGTGATTTTATCAATTGCTTTTCAGCGTCTTGGAGCACGGTTTTCACCGCTTTACTCAGGTCTTTTATTTTATCCTTTGGAATTTGATCGGCTTTAGAAAATGGTGATATCCGCGCATGCCATAGAATCTCATCCGCATAAGCATTACCAATCCCCCTGATGATATGTTGGTCGAGTAATAGATTTTTAATGGCAGTTTTCTTTGAGCTCAATAGTTCTTCAAAAAACTTGGTGTCTACGGCTAAGGCATCCGGGGCGTCGGATGGTTCAGGATCAAGGGTGGCATTGGCCATTTTACGGAAATCGGTAAGCGACAGCATCGTGCCATCACTAAAAGCTACAGAAAGGATGGTATGTTTAGTCGGCTCAGTTCCCAACACCAGCTCTCCGTTCAACATGAGGTGAAGCTGCAACACATGATCGTTGTCGAAAACGAAATGTAAAGTTTTACCTTCCCGTTTAACGGTCTTTAACGTATGGCCAACAATGGCTTTTGCTAAGGTGGCCTGAGGCACATTAAGCTTGGCTGGTACAGGAGCATCGATTTCTTTCACCTTTAAACCCGAGAGTTTCTGGTGCAGGTTGCGACTGAAGAGCTGTAAATCTGGAAGTTCTGGCATAAGGTCAAATTTTAAAAGAAGGAACAGTTGGGCCGTTTAAAAGTTCAGGCCAGATTATATTATCTTTGCCATTATGACCATTGAAGAATTAGAAGCCTATTTTGAGGGAATTGATTTGCCGGAATCGGTGAAACTGAATGAAGCAACCATTATTGTTGACCTACCGAAATTTATTAAAAGCCATATCATTACTGTAAAAGCCCATGGGCACATTAGGGCTTACCAGAGTTTCTACGACAGGCTGGTCCAATTAAAGGATATTCTGGAAGCACAACATGCAACTCCGGCGGCGGACTAGAGTTCGATTTGACTAAACCACTTTTTATATAACTGGTGGTATACCCCATTTTCTTTCAGCATCATCAAGGTATCGTTAATGCGGTGTCGCAATGTCGTATCGCCTTTTTTCATGGCAATACCATATTGAGAATGGGTATTGGGCAGGAAAAGCCCAATTTCCAGGGCGGGATACTTTTTGATAAAAGCACCAGCAATGGGTGAATCATCAATGAGCACATCAATTTTTTTATGAAGCAAGAGTTTATACAGGTCCACATTACGGTCGGCATGCACCACCTCGTGACTAGGGAATTTTTCCATGATAAACTTTTCGGCTTCGGTAGCTGTACGGATGCCAATAACCTTTTGGTCTAAACTGCCCATGGTGTGAAATGAATTTTCACGATTGACTACCGCGCACAGGCGAAATTGCAGGTAAGGGATACTAAATTCGAGAATATGCTGGCGGGAGGTGGTCATAGTGACGGCAGAACAGATCATGTCGAGCTGCCCTTTATACAGTCGCTCAAGAATATTTTTCCACAAGGAAGTTTCATATTGCAGCTCCAAATCTAAGTGAGCAGCAATATGTTTCATTAAATCCACTTCAAAACCTTCGAAAAGGTCGGAATGAAAATCCGTATGCATAGGGAATGGCGCAGCGGAATCCAGTCCGATTTTAAGTATCTCTTTCATGTAAGGTCGCTATGAGTATATATTAAATGTCAAAATGCTCGTTTAGACAGCTAGCAGGATATACACCAACACCTTTTATATTTGGTTTAAAGATAAAGGAACAAATCTGGAATTTGTAAAAATTATCACATAACTGCCTGTAAGTTGTATACAAGCGCTTATAAATCAACAACATTTATCAAAAAAATTTACTCAATAAAATAAATGTTGTATCTTTGTAGTCCCTAACGGGAAAAGGAGATTAAATTTTTAATGGCAAAAAAACAATTAGCAGAAAAAGAACTAGAGGCAAAAAAAGCCGAACTTCAAGGTGCAGACGCGCGTCTGACTGAGAGAGAAACCATTGAATCAGAAGCTGACTCAATGTCGATCGAAGCGATCAAATCATCATTAGCCGTTCCAGATCAAGATTTTGATTGGGATGCTGACGACAAAGTTTTTGGTAAATACTCTGACGAGGACCGTAAAAAGTTCGAAGACATGTATACCGATACTTTTAATCAAATCAATCAAGGTGAAATCATTAGCGGTATTGTTGTTTCAATTAACAACAAAGACGTAGTATTAAACGTAGGATTTAAATCTGACGGATTAGTATCTACATCTGAATTCCGTGATACACCGGATCTTAAAATTGGCGATACCGTTGACGTTTTCGTGGAAGCACCTGAAGATGCAAATGGCCAGTTAATCTTATCTCGTAAGAGAGCAAAAACCCAAAGATCATGGGAGTCTATTAATGAGGCTCTTGAGAACGACAGAATCATCAACGGATTTGTAAAAAGCCGTACTAAAGGTGGTTTAATTGTTGACATCATGGGTGTTGAAGCCTTCTTACCTGGTTCTCAAATTGACATTAAACCTATCCGTGATTACGATATCTACGTAGGTAAAACAATGGAATTCAAAGTTGTTAAGATCAATCACGAATTTAAAAACGTAGTTGTATCTCATAAAATCTTAATTGAAGACGACTTAGAAAGCCAAAAAGTTGAAATCGTATCTAAACTTGAAAAAGGTCAGGTATTAGAAGGAACTGTTAAAAACATTACTGACTTCGGTGTATTTATCGATTTAGGTGGTGTTGATGGTTTACTTCACATCACTGATATTTCTTGGGGCCGCATAGAGCATCCGAAAGAAGTATTAAGCTTAGATGAGAAAATCAACGTTGTAGTTCTTGACTTTGATGATGAGAAAAAACGTATTGCATTAGGTTTAAAACAATTAACTCCACACCCTTGGGAATCTTTAGATACTAACTTAGCTGTTGGTTCAAGAGTGAAAGGTAAAATTGTTACTGTAGCTGATTACGGTGCTTTCTTAGAAATCATTCCAGGTGTTGAAGGTTTAATTCACGTGTCAGAAATGTCATGGTCTCAAAACCTACGCAGCCCACAAGAATTCTTGAAAGTTAGCGATGAAATCGAAGCTGAAGTATTAACTTTAGACAGAGACGAACGCAAAATGAGCTTAGGTATTAAGCAATTAACTCAAGATCCTTGGCAAAATGTAGCTGAAAGATATCCAATCGGAAGCAAACATACTGCAGTAGTTAAAAACATGACTAACTTCGGTGTATTTGTTGAAATTGAAGAAGGAATTGACGGATTAATCCACATTTCTGATCTTTCATGGTCTAAAAAAGTTAACCACCCTAACGAATTCACTAAAGTTGGTGAAACATTAGACGTAGTTGTTTTAGAATTAGACGTAGAAAGCCGCAAATTAAGCTTAGGTCACAAACAATTAGAAGAAAACCCATGGGATACTTTTGAAACTATCTTCACGATGGATTCAATCCACCAGGGTACTGTTGTTAAAGTAACTGATAAAGGTGCTGTTATTGCTTTACCTTATGGTGTTGAAGGTTTCGTACCTACAAAACATATGGCTAAAGAAGATGGTTCAGTAATTAAAGCTGAAGAAACTAATGATTTCAAAATCATTGAGTTTAACAAAGATGCTAAGCGTATCGTTGTTTCTCATGCCCGTATCTGGGAAGAGGCTAAAGCTGAAGCTGTAGCAGAAGAAAGAGCAACTAAGAAAAAAGAAGCTAAAGCATCTAGCACAGCTGTTAAGAAAGTTAAAGATTCAGTTGAGAAATCAACACTAGGAGATTTAGGCGTATTAGCACAGTTGAAGCAACAGATGGAAGGTGAAGAAAGCAAAAACAAAGCTAAATAATCTTTAAAGCTGATATATTAAAAGCATCCCGCTAGTCGGGATGCTTTTTTTTTGCTATTTTATGGCCTTCACGAAAGCATGATCATGAAAGTTATCTATAGTTTATTCTTTACGCTATTTTTTATTAACACACTGCAGGCACAGCTTCCAGACCTTATTCCCATTCCCGTTGACATGAAGGCAGGTTTGGCCGGCGACCAGTTTTCACTGCATAGCGAAACCATGGTATTGCTGAGCGACAGTGCCCTCACGCCTTCCGCAAGCTATCTCAACGATTACCTGCAACAACATTACAAGCTGACTTTGCGTAAGCTGGATTACGCGGCCAACGAACGTTCGGCCAATGTGATTTCGCTGGTCAGAACCGCTGGTGTTGGTACTCAACCCGACGAATATAAACTCACCGTCACTAAGCAAAATATAACGATACAAGCCAGTACCGATGCAGGCATATTTTACGGCGTGCAGACCCTGTTACAGCTTCTACCCTTACCTACGCAGGCAGATCGTTTCCAAATTCCGGCTGTAGATATTTACGATTATCCACGCTTTGGCTACCGGGGCATGCACCTTGATGTGAGTCGCCATTTCTTTGATGTGGCTTTTGTAAAACGCTACATCGATTACCTGGCCATGCACAAGATGAATTTTTTTCATTGGCACCTGACCGACGACCATGGCTGGCGCATAGAAATTAAAAAACATCCTTTGCTTACCGAAATTGGGGCCTGGCGAGATGGGTCCATCATTGGGCTGTATCCAGGTACTGGTAATGATGGTATCCCCCATGGTGGATTTTACACCCAGGAAGAAATTAAAGAAGTGGTGAAGTATGCGCAGGACCGCTATATCACGGTTATCCCCGAAATAGAAATGCCGGGACACAGCATGGCTGTATTAGCAGCTTATCCAGAATTGAGCACCACCCCTAAATTGCCTAAAAAAGTGGCCCAAACCTGGGGGATCTTCAATAAGTTTAACAACGTACTACTCCCTTCTGAGCAAACCTTTGCTTTTTTAGAAGACGTGCTTACAGAGGTGATGGCGTTATTTCCTTCGCCCTATATTCACATTGGTGGCGATGAATGTGCTAAGATCTGGTGGAAACAAAGTGCGTTTACCCAACAACTGATTAAGGAAAAAGGCTTAAAAGATGAAAATGGCGTGCAAAGTTATTTTATCCACCGTATTGAAGAATTTGTGAACAGTAAAGGGAAAACCATTATCGGCTGGGACGAAATCCTGGATGGAGGTTTAGCCCCAAATGCCATTGTGATGAGCTGGCGTGGTGAAAAAGGTGGCATCGTGGCAGCCAAACAAAAACACAAGGTGATTATGGCCCCTGAGAATTTTATGTACTTTAACCATAAGCAGTTTTTAAAAGAAGACTCGCTGACAGCCCAGCGGTATGTGCCGCTGGACGTGGTTTACCAATACGAGCCGATTTCTCCAGGCTTAATGGCCCAGGACCAAACCTACATCTGGGGTGCACAAGGTAACCTGTGGACCGAATACATTACCAATCCGGCCAAAGTAGAGTACCAGTTATTTCCGCGTTTAGATGCCCTGAGTGAAATATTATGGAGCCCTAAAAACAAACGTAACTACCCTGATTTTAAGCGCCGTTTGAAAACACAGTTCAAACGATACGACCTCCTGGACATTAATTATCCGAAACGCTATTTGTAGTTTCCAATCATATATCTATATTTGTTTAATCCTTTAGTCAATGCAAAAACGAACCCTGCTAGACGGAAAAAAATTCCAAATCACAATTAAGCGACTTTGTCACCAATTAATTGAGAGTCATACTGATTTCTCAAAAACCGTATTAATTGGAATACAGCCAAGAGGCAGTTACTTTGCCGATCGCGTAAAACAAGAACTTTCAGTCATATTAAACACCCAGACCCTTAAAAAAGGAAACCTGGATATTACTTTTTTCAGAGATGATTTCCGTCGTAAAGATGGTTTAGTTTCTGCAAGCAGCAATACCATAAACTTTATCATTGAGGGAAAAAATGTGATATTAATTGACGATGTGTTATGGACCGGACGTACCATACGTGCCGCGCTGGATGCTTTACTGGCTTATGGCCGTCCGGCTAAAGTGGAGCTCATGGTGTTGATTGACAGGAGATTTTCAAGACATGTACCAATCGAACCCGATTATATTGGGTTACAGGTAGACAGTCTGGACTCTCAGCTGGTTAAAGTAAGCTGGAAAGAGACCGAAGGTGAAGACAATGTAATTTTATTATCAGAAAGAACTAAATAGAAATGGCAGCAGACAAACTATCAACCCGACATCTTTTAGGCATTAAAGATATTACACGGAATGATATTGAATTAATATTCGAAACTGCCGACAATTTTAAAGATGTCATCAACAGGCCGATTAAAAGGGTACCCTCTTTAAGAGACATTACCATTGCCAACATCTTTTTTGAAAACTCTACCCGGACCAAACTCTCTTTTGAGCTTGCCGAAAAGCGTTTATCAGCAGATGTGGTTAATTTTGCTGCTTCTTCTTCTTCAGTAAGTAAGGGCGAAACCCTGATTGACACGGTGAATAACATTTTGGCCATGAAAGTGGATATGGTGGTGATGCGTCATCCTTATGCGGGTGCCGGTGTCTTCCTAAGTAAACACATCAATGCGCAAATTGTGAATGCAGGCGACGGCGCACATGAACATCCTACGCAAGCTTTATTAGACGCTTATTCTATCCGGGAGAAACTGGGTGATGTAGCAGGAAAGAAAGTGGTTATTGTAGGTGATATCCTCCACTCCCGCGTGGCCATCTCTAACATTTTATGTTTGCAGCGTTTAGGTGCTAAAGTGATGGTTTGCGGACCGACCACCCTGATTCCTAAGTTTATTGGCAGTCTGGGTGTAAAAGTAGAACACGACCTGAT
Source organism: Pedobacter sp. CAN_A7 (assembly GCF_015752175.1). Classification (NCBI taxonomy): domain Bacteria; kingdom Pseudomonadati; phylum Bacteroidota; class Sphingobacteriia; order Sphingobacteriales; family Sphingobacteriaceae; genus Pedobacter; species Pedobacter sp. CAN_A7. Next base: position 1,385,089 of record NZ_JADOUW010000001.1, read on the forward strand.
CAAAGCCTTAAACTGGTGTGATGTGGCCAATATGCTGCGTATACAACTGGAACGTCAGGACATTAAATATTTTCCTTCCTTACGAGAATATGCGATGATGTATGGTTTAACCAAACCAATACTGGACAGCCTGGACAAAGAAATCATTGTGATGCACCCTGGTCCGATTAACCGCGGTGTGGAAATCTCAAGCGATGTGGCCGACAGTAAACAATCTATCATTTTGGAACAAGTAGAAAATGGGGTAGCTGTTCGAATGGCCGTTCTTTATCTGCTTGCAGCTCAGCGTGATTAGAACCTCTCCCGTCTTTTCCATACCAATTTGACTAACTTTACGTTAGAACTTGTGTTATCAACACATGTTAATTACTATTGTTAATAAAACGCTTTAGTATATCTATCTTAGTGGCAACCATATTTGAAAAACAGATGCAAAAAAAATACCTTTTTATACCGCTTTTATTAGCAGGAAACCTATCGGCTGGATATGCACAGCTGAGCCCCTTAGTTAACCTTAATAAAAACTATCAAAGTGGATTAGAATTACTGGACAATGAGAAGTATGTTGCCGCTGCCCAACAATTTAAACTGGTAGAATTATCCCGTTTAAAGCCCGCTGCACAGCAGGAAAGCAATGCAGAACTATCTTTACTAAAAGAAAATGCTAAATTTTATGCCGCTGTATGTGCCTTAGAACTAGGTAACGCAGATGCAGAAAGCCTGTTTCAGAAATTTATAGCTGATTACCCCCTTAACCCGAATACAAAACTGGCTTATTTCCATGTAGGTAAGGCCTATTTTGCCAATAAGAACTACGCAAAAGCGTTGGAGTGGTTTGAAAAAACAGACCCTTCTACCCTATCGCAAAAACAACGCGTAGAATACCAATTTAAACAAGGTTATGCTTATTTCAAACAAGATGATATTGAAAAAGCAGAGCCATTATTTGAAGCGGTTAAAAAAGAAGATTCTCAATTTCAGGAAAGTGCGACTTATTACTTCGCCTATATTAATTACTTAAACAAGGAGTACAAAACTGCTTTAAGTAATTTCCAAAAACTAGAAGGCTCACCCACCTATGCGGCGAGTTATCCTTATTACATAACCTCTATGTATTACCTGGATGAGCGTTATGACGATGTGATCAGCTATGCCATTCCGGTGTTAAATACCATTCCACAGGAATATGAGGCCGACATGTTAAGCCTGGTAGCGGCATCGTATTTTGCTAAAAAGGATTATGTGAATGCGGAGAAGTATTTCCAGTCTTATTACGCCAAAAACCAGAACACTGCACCAAACAACTTGTTCCTGTACCAATACGGCTACTCGTTATTTGATCAAAAGAAATATACCCCGGCGGTTACAGTTTTAGAAAAACTGAACAACGATGATGTATACCTGCAAAGCGGGATGTATACTTTAGGCCGTACTTTTATTGAACTTAAAAATAAAGAAAAAGCAAGAAGTGCCTTTTTCAGGGCTTCGCGTTTAGAATTTGATAAACCGACACAAGAAGATGCCTGGATCAATTATGCCAAATTAAGTTACGAACTGGAGTTTAACCAGCAAGCCTTAGAAAGCACCCAGAGTTTCTTGAAACAGTTTCCAAGATCGAGTAAAATCAATGAGGCTAAAACCTTATTGGGTGAAATTTTACTGACCAGCAAAAACTACCAGGCTGCAATTGATATTTTAGAACCTATTCCTAATAAAACACAGGAAGCACGTGAAGCTTATCAAAAAGTTACTTATTTCAGAGGATTAGAGTTTTACAATGAGCGGGCCTTCCCAAATGCTTTATCCATGTTTTTACGTTCTGCTAATTTTGCTGAGGACCAGGAAATTACTGCCCTGAGCATGTACTGGAGAGGAGAAGCTTCTTATGAGTTGCGTAAATTTGGGGAAGCGGTTAAAACCTTTGAAACCTTTTTATCAATGCCAGGGGCGAGAAACACCAAGGTTTATAACTTTGCAAATTACGCATTGGCCTATGCAGCTTTCGAAGATGAAAACTACTCGAAAGCGGCGACTTACTTCGAACGCTTTTTAGCAGGAAACGATAAAGAACAAAACACGATCATTGATGCTACCATAAGACTGGCGGATTCTTATTTTGTGAGTAAAAATTACGGCAGTGCCTTGGTAAACTACAATAAAATTATTGACCAAAGAGCGAAAGGCGAAGATTACGCCTTGTTTCAACGCGGAATGATTCAGGGCCTTCAAGGTCAGGAAGATGCGAAGATTGCCACCATGGAAAGTGTGTTAAAACAATATCCTGGTTCTAACTACGCGGATGATGCCGGATTTGAAAGGGCTTATACCTATTTTAATAAAGGTAACCTGGACCAAAGTAAAAACGACCTGACCAGCTTAATCAGACAATACCCAAACAGCAGTTATATTCCTCGTGCCATGGTGACCATTGGATTGGTTCAATACAACCAGGATCAGGATGACGCAGCGGCTGAAACCTTTAAAAAAGTAATTGCAGATTACGGAAGTACAGAGGAAGCTAAACAATCATTGGAATCCATTAAAAACATTTACCTGGATAAGGGTGATGCCAATGGATTTATCTCTTATGCAAATACTACCCCAATTGGTAATTACACGGTGGCAGAGCAGGATAATATTGTTTTCCAGGCAGCCAATACGCGCTATTTAAAAGGTGATTTCCAAGGAGCCTTTGAAGCGATTAACAGTTACTTTGACAAATACCCAAAAGCCATTCATGATAAGGAAGCTAAGTTTATCCGTGCAGAATCACTGGTTAAACTGAACCGTGCTGATGAGGCAATTCCAGATTACGAATACATTTTGAACGACTGGACCAGTGATTATACCGAACGTTCCTTAGTGAGTATTTCTGAGTTGTTCTTGAAACAAAAGAAGTACAACGAGGCCATTGTTTATTTGAAGCGACTGGAAACTACGGCAGATTATAAAGTTCATTATACTTATGCCATTAACAACCTGTTGAAAGCTTATGCAGCCTTAAACATGCCTGATGATGTACTTAGGTATGTGACGCTGATCAAGGAAGCCGACAAAACTTCGGAAGAAGAGAAACACAGTGCTGATTTATATGCAGGTAAAGCTTATTTATTAAAAGCAGACACCACAAAAGCTACTCAAGCCTTTGCTGAAGTGGTTAAAAACACTAAAACTTTAGCAGCTGCAGAAGCTAAGTATAACCTTGCCGAGATTCAATACATGAATAAGGACTATAAAACGTCGCAAAAAACATGTTTTGACTTAATTAACAACATGCCATCTTATGATTACTGGGTAGCGAAATCATTCATTTTACTGGCAGATAACTACCTGGCGCTAAATGATAAGTTACAAGCGAAAAGCACTTTATTGAGTTTGATTGATAACTATGAAGGCAAGGATGAAATTGTGGCAACGGCTAAAGAGAAATTAGAAAACATTAAATAAGCACAGGAAATGAACATTAAGAAATTATTATATACCACCGCTCTTTTTATTAGCGCAGGTACCTTAAGTGTACAGGCTCAGGATAAAAAAGAAACGGAAAAACTACAAGACGATAAAACTATTGCAGAGGAAATTGAGGTGGTTAGACCTTATAAACCTGTACTTGCCGAAGCCGTTAAATTAAGGAGAAGTCCGGACTTGAACGATGTACAAACCTATAAAGCAAAGTTTAATTATGGTTTAACGAACAGACGTTTAGAATTAAACTCAGATATTAACAAGTTACAGGCACAGCAAGTTGCGCAGGAACGCCCTGACACTTTGTATAACAACTACCTGAAAGGTGGTTTAGGTACTTCGGCAACTACACTAGCTGAAGCCTATATTAACATTGGTCGCGATGAAGCCTTACAGGCAGGTGGTTTTTTCAGACATTTTGGTCAGGAAGGTAAACTGAATGGCCAAAAGTTTAACCAGCAGCAGTTAAGTGTTTTTGGCAGAAGTATTATGGACGACTTTACCTTAAGCGGCCGTATTAACTACCAACGTAATGGCCTGTATTTTTACGGACAAGATGTTAATAACTCTTTTGTAAATGAAAACCCGGAGAAACAAGCTTTCAATTTTATTGAAGCAGAGGCCGAAATAGCCAGTAAATACACGCCGGATGAAAGTGCATTAAGTTATGCCGCTAAAGTTAACGGTTATGTATGGAGCGACCGCTTTAATGCAAAGGAAAACTCGGTGGTATTAAATGGGTACCTGAATAAAAGAATTAGTAGTTTTAATTTAGGCCTGGCCTCTTCCTTAGAAATGGGGAATACAAAAGACCTTAATGTAAGTGTAAACAACCACTTAGTCAAAGTAAATCCTTACATCAGGTTACAGACCAACGGCATTAAAATTAATGCAGGTATTAACCTGGTACAGGAGTTTGGTTCTTTCTCTGAATTAAGAATCTTTCCTGCGGTAACGGCAGACCTGACTTTAATTCCAGATTACCTGCAATTATTTGGAGAATTGAAAGGTGATGTAAACCGTAATTCTTTAAAACTACTGACGGACGATAATCCATTTTTAACATCTGATATCCAGATTCAAAACACTGTAGAAAAAATTAGCTTTACGGGTGGTATTAAAGGTACCGGCGGACCAGGTTTTGGTTACCAGGCAAAAGTATACCATAAGGAACTGGAGCAGTTGCCATTGTTCGTGAACAACTTTAATAACCCTAGTCAGTTTGACGTGATCTATGATTTCGGTACTACTAAATTATTGGGTATTGAAGGAGAGATTTCTGTGCAAATTAGCAACAATTTGAAATGGACAGGCCGCATGAACATGGAGAATTACACGCCAGCATCAGAAACGGAAAGCTGGTTTAAACCACAGTTACGCATTAACTCCAATCTATTATATAATGTAAATGATAAATTAAGCTTTAATGCAGCTGTAGTATTACAGGATGACAGCAAAGCTAAACTATACACTGCCCAACCAGCTTCGCCATACCTGGTGCCAAACCGTGATATCGAATCAGTGGTGAACGTTAAAGGTTTCGTAGATTTCAGTCTAGGTGCAGGTTACAAAATTAACAAGCAGTTTTCTGCTTTCGTAAAAGCAAATAACATTCTGGATAACAACAACGGAAGATTTTTATACTATCAAGCTATTGGATTCAATGGTTTTGGAGGCATAACCTATTCTTTCTAGCCGGTTTAAAATTATAATTGGTTGATAGAGAATTAAAATTTATTTTTACCAAAATGGATATATTATCTTACTTAGCATCACTTATTCAGACGAATAATGAAGTGGGTGTACCCGGATTGGGGACTTTCGTTAAAAAGAAGTCGCCAGGCCGTTACGATGCCGGCTTACATGCCTTCCTCCCACCGAGTTATCAGTTGGCTTTTGATCCGGAAGTTCGGGAAACAGGCTTATTGGCTGAATATGTTAGCAAGCAACATAACTTATCCGACGCTTCGGCAAACTACCATATTGAGCAATTTGTTGCGAAAGTAAAACAAGAATTGGAAGAGCAGCTGGAAGCAGCCATTGATCCGCTTGGCAGATTGCTATTAAGTGGCCGGTTGATTACATTTTTGCCAAATGAGGAGTTAAGCCTTGGTCATCAGTTTTTTGGTTTGCCAACGGTGACTGAAGCGCAAGCAACCCAGGTTGAAGCTGTGGCTCCAACAATTGCAGAGGTTAGACCTGTTGAAGAAGAGGTTGTTTCTACATCAGAACCTGTTATTATAGCAGAGGAAGAAGTTATACCTATAGAAGAACCCATTGTTGTGGAAGAAACACCAACGGAAGAGCAGGAAAAACTGGAAGCGATTGTAATGGAAAACAACATAGAGGAGGAGAACCCGGGTCAATTGCCGGAGGAACCCATTTATTTTGCAGAACCAGCCGAATTAGTTGATGAACCGGAATTGGAAGAACAAGCTGTTGTTGAAGCACCACCTGTAGTTGAAGAATATGAGGAAACTGAAGCCTCTGTTGCTGCAGTAACGCCAGTGGAAGAAACACCACTAGCAGAAGTTCCCCCTGTTTTCGAAGAACCTACGGTAAAAGACCAGCCGGTAGTTGAAGAAACGCCTCTAGCAGAAGTACCCCCTGTTTTTGAAGAAGCAACAGTAAAAGACCAGCCGGTAGTTGAAGAACCACCTTTTGTGGAAACACCACCAGTGGTAGAATCGCCAATGGTTGCACCACCATTTGCTGCTGAAGAAAAGCCTGCTACAGCCATTAAAATGCCGGAAGCAGTGATTCCTTTGGTTACAGGAGCTACTATTGTACCTGAGGAAACGGTTAATTACCAGATAGAAGAACAGCCTAAACAAACAACTCCAGGTTACTATAAGATAGTTATTGGCGTGTTGTTGTTGCTATGCCTGGCCTTTGGATTTTACATGCTAAATCCGGACTGGTTTAGAAAAACAAACACCGAAACTGCAGCGCCGGAGCCAAACACCGTTCCTCTGGAAGAAAAGCCAACTGTAGTTTTACCAGACACTTTGGATAATGAGCCGGATAGCCTTAAACAAGATAGGATTCAAGTTGACACTACCGAAGCTAAGGTTAGCCCAGTGGCTAAAAAACCAGCAGCAGAAAAACCAGTAGCCGTTATACCTGCCAGGCCGAAGATAATAAGTTACGAGGTCATTGCTTCATCGGTGTATGGCGACAAAGCTGCGCAGCAATTTATTACTTCTATGAAACAGAAGTGGGGAATCAAGGCAAAGATTGTAAGCAAGCTACCAGGAAAAAAGATTAAAATCAGTGTAGCTAGTTTTAAAGACGAGAAAAAGGCTCGTTTGGAACGCGCCAGATTAGAAGAAAAATTAAATATACCAGGATTATACATTTACACGAACACAAACAAACCAGACTAATATGATTACATTGTTACAGGGTGCCAGTGATACGGCTAACCAAATTATTGATACAGCAAACGTGATGCAACAAGCTGTAACCGCTGCACCTCCAGAACTTCACTTTATTGACTTATTATTTAAAGGCGGTTGGGTAATGATCCCCTTGGGTATCCTTGCCTTTTTAGGATTAGTGATCTTTATTGAACGTTACATCACCATCCGTAAAGCGTCTAAAAACGAAACCAACCTAATGCTGCAGATCAAACAGTACATACAGGATGGACGTTTAGAAAATGCCATTGCACTTTGTCGCAGCAGCCATTCTCCATTAGGAAGAATGTTAGAAAAAGGATTAAAACGTATTGGGCGCCCGATTAAAGATATCGAAGCTGCTATTGAAAACACAGGTAAACTGGAAGTGTCCAAACTAGAGAAAAACCTGGGTATCCTGGGTATTATTGCCGGTATCGCTCCCATGTTGGGTTTCGTTGGAACAATCATTGGTGTAATTACCATTTTCCATGATGTATCCATTAAAGGTGCTATTGAAATTGGAACAATTTCAGGTGGTTTATACACAAAAATGATTACTTCCGCTACAGGTTTAATTATCGGGATCATCGCTTATGTATTATACCACATTCTGAATATGATGGTGGAAAGAATTATCCTGAGAATGGAAACTGACGCTATTGAGTTTATTGATTTATTAGATGAGCCAGGTAAATAATGAATCTGCGAAAAAGAAATAAAGGAACAGTAGAAGTACAAACCTCGGCATTGAATGATATTATGTTCATGCTGATGTTGTTTTTCTTACTTGCCTCTGCGGTGGTAAACCCGCAGGTAGTAAAATTATTACTACCAAGATCTGAATCCGGACAACAATCTTCTGCACAAAAAACCGTTACAGTATCCATAGACGACAAGCTAAATTACTTCGTTGAGAAACAGCAAGTTACTCTCGATAATTTACAAAGCGTGGTGGAAACCTACCAAAGGGACTCACCCGATCTGACCATTGTACTTTATGTGGCCCGAGGTGTATCTATAGAAAACACGATGCAGGTTTTTGATGTCGCAAACCAGTTAAAACTTAAAGTTGTATTGGCTGTAGAACCTAAAAAATAATGACATACGATCAGGAAGAAAATAATTACCCAAAGGCATTTATCATCGCCACGGTGATCATGGGTATTCTTATTGCGATAAGCTATTTCATTGTGATTGGCTCTTTTAAACCTGTAGAAGCAGGTATGGGCGGCATGGTGGTGAACTATGGTACTTCCGTTACCGGTATGGGCACTGATTATACCAGCATCGAAGAACCTTCTGCAGACCCGAATGCCAACCAGAATGCACCTGATAAAGTAGTGCCTGAACAAACAAATATCCAGGAATCTACTCCTCAGGCAAGTGATAAAGAAATTGTTACCCAAAATACGGAAGAAGCGGTAAGCGTAAGTACCAAGAAAACACCAAGCACAGCAACACCAAGCGCAGCGGTAGAAAAGAAACCTGCAGCACCAACGGTGAATCAAAATGCCTTGTATAAGGGTAAGGCCAACAAAGGCACAGGTCAGGGTGATGGAACGGGTACTACACCTGGAAATCAGGGTAGTGTAAATGGTGATCCTTTAGCCAATAATTATGGTGAAGGGGGTTCTGGCTTCGGCGAAACACCCATTGCTTTAAGACGTTTTACCAACCTGGTTACCCCAAGTGACGATGGACAAAAAACTGGTAAAATTGCCGTAAGAATATCAATTAACAAAGAAGGATTGGTGGTTAACGCAGTACCTGGTGTTAAAGGCACCACCCTAAATGACAGGGTACTTTGGCAGAAATGCAAAGACGCTGTGATGGGTGCCCGTTTAAACCAAGCTCCCAATGCACCTGATTTACAGGTAGGTGTAGTGGTTTTTAACTTCAAAGTACAGTAAGGGTTTATATCAAACCAAATTAATGACCTATTTAGAGACACTCGACTACCTATACACTAAACTACCCATGTTTAGTCGTATAGGTGCAGTCGCCTATAAAAAGGATTTACACAATACCATTGCCCTTTGCGATGCTGTTGATAATCCGCAAACACAGTTTAAGACCATCCATGTAGGTGGCACCAATGGAAAAGGCTCCACCTCTCACATGTTAGCGGCCATATTGCAGCAAGCAGGTTACAAAACCGGACTCTACACCTCTCCACACCTTAAAGATTTCAGGGAGCGTATCAGAATTAATGGTACCATGGTTCCCAAGAAATTTGTGAGCCAGTTTGTACAACAACAAAAAGGGACGATTGATTCCCTCCAACCCTCATTTTTCGAGGTGACGGTTGCTATGGCATTCACCTATTTTGCAGAAGAAAAGGTAGACATCGCGATCATCGAGGTAGGCTTAGGGGGCCGACTGGATTCTACTAATATCATCACCCCTGATTTGTCTGTTATCACCAACATCAGTCTTGATCACACCAATCTTCTTGGCAATACACTGCCTGAGATTGCTCTTGAAAAGGCCGGCATTATTAAACCTGGCATTCCTGCGGTGATTGGCGAAAGACAGGCAGAAACAGATGAGGTGTTCCTTAAAAAGGCAAAAGAAACCAATAGCCCACTGACTTTTGCCGCTGATGAACTGCGCATTACTTCTTTTAATAAGGAAGAGCAATACCTTAGCCTAAGCGTGCAACAAGGTGCGTCGGTATTATTAGACAACCTGAAACTCGATTTAACCGGAAGCTACCAGTTAAAAAACGTGCTAACAGTTATACAGTCTGTTCTGGAGTTAAGAAAACTGGGGTACAACCTGCCAGATAAAGCCGTATATAAAGCACTGAAAAATGTGAAAAACCTTACCGGTTTGCAGGGCCGTTGGTCCACGTTACAGCAATCGCCTTTAACCATTTGCGATACTGGGCACAACCTGGCGGGCATTACCGAAGTGATGCAAAACATAACACACACGCCTCACCAAAACCTTCACATGGTGTTTGGGGTGCTTAAAGACAAAGATATTTCCGGCGTATTAGCGCTATTACCAAAAAATGCAACCTATTATTTTACCCAGCCCAATGTGGAGCGTGCCATGCCAGCAGAAACACTGGCTGAACAAGCCGCGCATTTTGAGCTGCATGGCGAAGTGTATCCGGAAGTTACATTAGCCTGGCAGGCTGCCCGGGCACAAGCCCTTGCTGGCGACCTGATTTTTATTGGCGGCAGTACCTTTGTGGTAGCCGAAGTGATATGATAACTTTCCTATTACTTACCGCTATTTGCCTTTAGTATTAATACATTTGCTATCTATAAATAAATTGCATGAAGAAATCATTTATACCTGTTGCAGCCTTGCTGCTATTGTGTACACCACTGTTTGCACAAAAGAAAAACAGTAAATCAACTACTGCCGGTAACTACCCGACTACAGTAGACCGCCCTAAATTGGTTGTTGGATTAGTGATAGACCAGATGAAATGGGATTACCTTTATCGTTATTATGACCGTTACAGCAATGGTGGTTTTAAAAGACTGGTTAATGATGGTTTTTCTGCCGAAAACACCTACATCTCTTATACCCCAACGTATACCGCCTGTGGCCATGCCAGCGTTTACACCGGATCGGTACCTGCGATAAATGGTATCATTGGAAACAACTGGTTTGACCCTAAACTTGGTCGCGATGTATATTGCACAGAAGATAAAGCTGTCCAAACCGTGGGATCTACATCGGATGCGGGCGAGATGTCTCCAAAGAACATGTTATCCAACAGCATTACTGATGAGTTAAAATTAGCCACCAATTTTAAAAGTAAAGTGATTGGTATTTCGATGAAAGACCGGGGTGCAATACTTCCAGCAGGTCATTCTGCTGATGGGGCTTATTGGTATGACGGAGCTACAGGAAACTGGATTACCAGCACCTATTATAGAAAAGATCTTCCGGCATGGGTTAACACCTATAACAATTCAAAAGAGTCAGATAAGTTCATGTCTAAAGACTGGACTACCTTATATCCTATCGAAACGTACACACAAAGTTCTACTGACGACAACATTTATGAAGCCAGGTTCAAAGGCGCTACCAGCAGCTCATTTCCACATGTGTTAAAAGATGCGGTAGGCACTAACTTCGGTTTGATCAGAAGCACACCATTTGGTAACACCATGACGCTTGATCTAGCCAAAGTAGCTATAGAAGCAGAAGAAATGGGTAAAGATGATATTACAGATTTTCTTGCGGTAAGCTGTTCTTCTACAGATTACGTGGGCCACCAGTTTGGACCAAACTCTATTGAAGCCGAAGACACGTATTTACGTTTAGACAGAGACCTGGAAGCTTTTTTCAATTACCTGGATAAAACAGTTGGTAAAGGCAATTACCTGTTCTTTTTAACCGCTGATCATGGGGCAATACAAGTGCCGGGTTACCTGGTAGAAAATAAAATACCTGCAGGTAACATCAACAGCCGCCAGCTATTGAAAGACCTGAACACTTTAATGGAAAAAGACTTTGGCATTAAAAACTCTGCATTGTCGATCATGAACAACCAGGTTGTATTTGACAAAGCGGCAATTAAAGCTGGAAAAGGCGATTACAATGCTGTTAAAGCAGCTACCATGGAGTTTCTAAGGTACCAGGAAGGTATTATGGATGCCGTTGATTTATCAAACCTGAACAACACTACTTTACCTGCAGAGATCAAAAACCGTATAGCTAATGGTTACAATGCACAACGCAGTGGTGATGTGTATTTCATATTGAAACCAAACTGGTTTGACGGTGGAAAAACTGGTACTTCACATGGTACCTGGTATGCTTACGATTCACATATCCCATTGGTATTTATGGGCTGGAATGTTAAGCCTGGTAAAACAAACAAAAACTACTACATGAGTGATATTGCATCAACGGTGGCAGCCATGTTACGCATACAGATGCCCAATGGTAATATTGGGGAGCCCATTACCGAGCTTACCCATCAATAAATTAAAAAGCCACCTATTGACTGCCCCCAAAAAGTTAGACACTTATTGGGGGCATTTTAATTTTTGTACCTTTACACACCAAGTATAACCCCTTTATGCAAGATAACACTAGCTATAAACCCCAACATAAAATACGCTTTGTAACGGCTGCAGCCTTATTCGACGGTCATGATGCCACCATTAATATCATGCGCAGAATCCTGCAGTCTTCTGGGGCGGAAGTGATACATTTAGGTCACAATCGCTCGGTGGAAGAAGTGGTTAATTGTGCTATCCAGGAAGATGTGCAAGGCATAGCCATGACCTCCTACCAGGGTGGGCACATGGAATATTTCAAATACATGTACGATTTGCTGCAGGAACGCGGCGCACCACACATTAAAATCTTTGCCGGCGGCGGCGGCGTCATTCTGCCAGCAGAAATTAAAGAGTTACAGGACTATGGCATCAGCAGGATTTACTCCCCTGATGACGGTCGAACCATGGGTTTACAAGGCATGATTAACAACATGCTGGAGCAAACTGATTATGTAACGCACAGTTCCATCAATGGCGAATTAGCCAATATTCCACATGGTGACATCAAAAGCATTGCTGCTGCTATTACGGTAGCAGAAAATGACCCTGAAGGATCGCAAGGTTTTGTCGCTGAACTCAAAAAACTGACCGCTTCGAACCAGGCCCCGGTATTAGGCATCACAGGAACCGGTGGATCAGGTAAATCATCATTGGTTGATGAGCTGGTACGGAGGTTTCTAATGGAAGTTCCTGATAAAACAATGGCCATCATCTCGGTAGATCCTTCTAAGCGGAAAACGGGTGGTGCTTTATTAGGCGACCGTATCCGGATGAACGCTATTAATAATCCACGAATCTATATGCGCTCCCTGGCCACCAGACAGGCGAACCTGGCTTTATCTAAAAATGTGCAGGAAAGCATTGATATTTGTAAAGCTGCAGGTTACGATCTTATTATTGTTGAAACCTCAGGTATTGGGCAATCAGATACAGAAATTACAGAACACTGTGATGTTTCCTTATACGTGATGACACCTGAATTCGGGGCAGCTACACAACTGGAAAAAATCGATATGCTCGACTTTGCCGATCTGGTAGCGATTAACAAGTTTGATAAACGCGGTGCCTTAGATGCGTTACGCGATGTGCGTAAACAATACCGCAGAAACCATAACCTCTTTGATGCTGCAGAAGATACCATTCCTGTATTTGGTACCATGGCATCACAGTTTAACGACCCTGGCATGAATAACCTGTTCACCGCTTTAATGGAAAAAATTAAAGAAAGAACGGGAGTTGATTTTAATGCACAAATGAAAATGACGGCTGCACAGTCGGAAAAAATATACATCATCCCACCAGACCGGATCAGGTACCTGGCCGAGATTGCAGAATCAAGTCAGGCTTACCAGGAGTGGGTAAATACACAAAGTGCCCTCGCTACCAAATTGTACCAGTTACAGGGGGTAATGAAACTGACGGAAGATGTGAACTTGCTTACCTCTTTGCAAGATATTTACAACCACCTGGAAGAACAGCAGGATGGTGCATGCAAACGTTTATTGCGCGAATGGCCAGCTACAAAAGCCAAATACAAGGAAGAATATTTTGTGTATAAAGTGCGCGATAAAGAGATCAAACAACCTTTATTCTATGAATCTTTGTCGAAATTAAAGATTCCAAAGGTTTCTTTGCCTCGTTATGAAGATTGGGGCGATGTTTTACGCTGGTTATTAACAGAAAATGTACCTGGTGAATTCCCTTATGCTGCAGGCGTATTCCCATTGAAGCGAGAAGGCGAAGACCCAACCCGCATGTTTGCAGGTGAAGGTGGGCCGGAACGTACCAATAAACGTTTCCACTACGTATCGCTTGGCCAGCCAGCACACCGTTTATCCACAGCTTTTGATTCTGTAACCTTATATGGGGAAGATCCCCATATTCGACCAGATATTTATGGTAAAATTGGTAATTCGGGGGTGAGTATTGCCACTTTAGATGATGCCAAGAAATTGTATTCCGGTTTCGATCTATGTGCGGCATCTACCTCTGTTTCCATGACCATTAACGGCCCTGCGCCTATGCTTTTAGGCTTTTTTATGAATGCCGCCATTGATCAGCAATGTGAGAAGTACATTATCGAACAGGGTTTACAAGCCGAGGTAGAAGAAAAAATTAAAGAGATTTACGCAGGCAACGAAACCAACAGACCTGTATACAATGGCGCATTGCCGGTGGGTAACAGCGGACTGGGCTTAATGTTACTGGGGGTAACCGGCGATCAGGTTTTACCTGCCGAGGTATACGCTAAAATCAAGGCTTATGCCATCAGCAGTGTACGTGGTACGGTGCAAGCTGATATATTGAAGGAAGACCAGGCGCAAAACACCTGTATCTTCTCCACTGAATTTGCCTTGCGTATGATGGGCGATATCCAGAAGTATTTTATCGATGAAAAAGTAAGGAACTTTTACTCTGTATCCATCTCAGGTTACCACATCGCTGAAGCAGGGGCCAATCCGATTTCACAACTCGCCTTTACCTTAAGTAATGGTTTTACTTTTGTAGAATACTATTTAAGTCGCGGCATGAACATCGACGATTTTGCACCGAACCTGTCCTTCTTCTTCTCTAATGGCATCGATCCTGAATATTCGGTGATCGGCCGTGTGGCCAGACGTATATGGGCAAAAGCCATTAAAAACAAGTATAAAGGAAACGACCGTTCACAAAAACTGAAATACCATATTCAAACTTCAGGGCGGTCCTTACATGCACAGGAGATCGACTTCAATGATATCCGGACGACTTTACAAGCCCTGTATGCCATTTACGACAATTGCAATTCCTTACACACCAATGCCTATGATGAAGCCATTACAACCCCTACAGAAGAGTCGGTAAGGAGGGCAATGGCCATTCAGTTGATCATTAACCGGGAATTAGGTTTAGCTAAAAATGAGAACCCATTACAGGGAGCTTTCATTATTGAAGACCTGACAGACCTGGTAGAGGAAGCAGTATTATTAGAATTTAAACGTATTAACGATCGTGGTGGCGTATTAGGAGCTATGGAAACCATGTACCAGCGTGGAAAAATCCAGGAAGAAAGTCTGTATTATGAGACCATGAAACACAATGGTACCTACCCTATTGTGGGTGTAAATACTTTCTTGAACAAAAATGGTTCACCAACCATTGTACCAGGCGAAGTCATCCGTGCCACGGAGGAGGAGAAACAATTCCAGATCAATGCGCTTAAAGCTTTCCAGCATAGAAATGCTGCCATTACAACTGCTGCTTTAGCAAATTTACAATTAGCGGCAATCGCTGGTCAGAATATATTTGATGAGTTAATGGAAGTATCAAAGACCTGTTCACTCGGACAGATCTCGAATGCCCTATATGAAGTAGGTGGGCAGTACCGCAGAAACATGTAAACAACAGACAAGGCTGAATAAACCAATATATACCAAGAAAGGCCTGAGTTATTCAGGCCTTTCTTAGTATATATCGTATTTAAGATAAATGTATTATTTCTATAGGTAGACAAGTATTAAGCGTTAATCCAGCTAAACTTGTATTCCATGGTGGGGTTTTTCATTCTGTCTGCTACGCGGATTAAACGGTCTGGTAAAGCCATGATATAATCACGTGCTTTCTCACCAGTAGCATCCAGGTCGCGCATACCTGCTAAATTCCATTCATCAATTAGTTGTTGCATAATTTCAACATAGTCGATAGCGGTATATACACCTAAACGTTGTGCAGCATCTGTAAAGTGACCAAAAGTCTGACCAATCTTCAAACCCATTTCCCTTAAGAAATGTGCAGGCATTACAATCTTTTTGCGCATCATGTCTTCAAAAGCAACCATCGCTTCATTAGGATCCACAGCAAAAATCTGGCTCATAAAATCTTTATAAGCTTTGGCATGTCTTGCCTCATCAGAAGCAATAACACCACACATTTTTGAAAGTAAAGTATCCCCATCTTTTTTAGCTAAAGAGGCAACCCTTCTGTGCGAAATATTGGTAGCCAGTTCCTGAAAACTGGTGTATATAAAGTTACGGTATGGATCATGACCAGTACCGATATCAAAACCATCGGCGATCAAATATTGAGTAGAGGTTTCAAATTGTTTCATATCCACTCTACCTGATAAATAAAGGTATTTATTTAATAGGTCACCATGACGATTTTCTTCGGCAGTCCAATGACGGTTCCACCTCATCCAGCCACCTTGTTCACTTTTATCAACACCTTCCACCATGGCTAACCATGATTCGTAGGTAGGTAAAGCTTCTTCGGTAATGGTATCACCAACTAGAACAGCAACTAAGTCATATGACAGGTCTTTAGCTTTTTCCTGTAATAATTTTATATCCTGAAAGAATGTATCACTCGAAGAGTCTGGCAAAAAATCAGACGGTTGCCAATTCGTATCAATCGGTTTTAGGTAAGTATGCATCGTTTCAAGCATATAGCCCTCCACATGAAGCATAACTTCCCTTCTTTTCTCTGCGAAATAACTCATTGTTTGTGTATTTAATTGAACGCAAAGATAACCAAAAAATTTCCATAAAAAATGACGGAAATCATTTTGTTTAGCGCGTATATACAGTTATATGCAATTATTTGGCCAGTTTTTAGCAATAGGTAAAGCTTATAGCGAAAGACTTGTAAACATAGCGGAAGAATCAGAAAAACCGATCAGGGATTAATGTAACATTTACTAATAATTTATAGTATAACACGTTAGAAAATTTCTTATAAACAAGAAAAGCCTGTAGTTTCCTACAGGCTTTCTTTAAGATTTGGCACCGACCTACTCTCCCACGTGTTACCGCAGTACCATCGGCTCTGGTGGGCTTAACTTCTCTGTTCGGAATGGGAAGAGGTGGACACCACCGATATAGGCACCTAAATATTTTTAATGTTATTTAGATCGTCTATCTTTCGATATTTATTTTTCACTAATATAACGATGACATATTATTGAAAGAAGTTAGTAATTGAAGAACAAACAACAGTGTTGTTGCTTTT